>NZ_PZKC01000018.1 GCF_003034845.1 Pseudothauera lacus
ACCGGGACGCGAACCCTTCACCCTCGGTGCGGGCTATCTGCGCTTTCGGCGCGTCTATGCCGGTGCCAGCAACCTGCGCCTGACCAGATCCACCCCCGCCGGCGAGGTCCCCGACGACACGGCGGTGGTGTAAGCGGCTGCATTCATCACGACCGCTCATGCCACCACCGCCCCCATCGACGGCCATAATCCCATCCCACGACGGCCTCGCCGCGTGCAGCGAATGGGCTGTGAAAGCCCTATCCGAAGCACCTTCCGACCGTGACCTGGGATGAACCAAACTGAAACGGGCGCTGAGCCCACATCCGTTCGGGCCTGTCGAAGCCCGTTCGAAGGCACTGCCATCAAGTGCCCTTCGACAGGCTCAGGGCGAACGGAGTACCCGTTTCCTGCGTCTGCTTTGCCGCGCCCACGGCGGGGCATGCTCAGGGCGAACGGATTCAACCAGTGCCTGCCTGGCAGACGCCAGCGCGCTCAGGCCGCGTGTTCGGCAGGCGGTGCGGCCGCAGCTGCACTCGCCAGCCCCTCGGCGCCGAGGGCGCGACGGATGTCGCCAGCGAGATTCTCCAGCTCGTCGATCTGGCCAAGCAACTGCTCCTCGGCCTGCTTGAGCTCCTCGACGCGCTCTTCCAGCGTATCGGTGGCCTGATGGATGCGCTTCACGCTCTCCAGACGGCGCTTGAGCTGGAGCTGGTACTCGCGCACCTGGGTTTCCAGCGGCGACATCACCGCCCGCAGCCACTGCTCGACGTCGCGATTGGCAAGTTCGAAGGTACGCCGTGCCTGCACCGCCACGGTTTCGAAGAACTTCTGGGTAAGCGAGTGCTTCTCCGTCGTCACCAGCACCAGGGTGCTGTTGAACTGGCGGTTGAAGGCACGCTCGAGGCGGTCGAGTTCCTTCTCGTAGCGCAGCGTGGAGAAGGGCTCCGGCGGCGTCAGCTTGAGACCATGCTCAACCGTGAAACGCTTGTACATGGCGTTGAGCATGGTGGTGATCTCGGCGATCTCGTCCGAGGACAGGCGCATGTTGGCACGCAGACGCTCGAAGTAGCTCTCCATCGCGCCCTTCAGGCCGCGCGAGAAGGTCGATTCGAGCATCGCCGTGCGCGTGCGGCGGGTCTCGTCGCGCAGGGCGTCGAGGCCGAGGTGGCCGAGCAGGTTGTTGGTCAGGTTGGTGAACACCGAGCGCACCGCGTAGTACTTCTGCAAGCCCTGCTCGAACTCCTGCTTCTCGGCGCGGATCTTGCGCATCATGTATTCGATGACGTTCTGGTTCTTGCCACGCAGGTCGGTGAGTTCCTTGAGCTGCTCGCGCAGGCCGCGCAGGCGGGCTTCGAGCAGGGCACCGGCCTGGACGACGAGATCCTCGGTCTCGCCCAGCGTGCCGTCGCGGACGATCTCCTGCTTGGTGGGCAGGAGATCTTCGGTGAGCGCGCGTTCGAGTACCGGCAGGCGGCTGCGTTCAAGCAGCGCGGCATCGCCGGAAATGCGCGCCACCAGCCCCTTCTGCGCCGACACCGGAAACACCTTGGCGGTGTCGATATCCAGGGTGTCGGCCACCGAAACCACCTGGCGGTCGATCTCGGCATCGATCTGCGCCGCATCGCGCAGGCCGTCCCACAGCCCGTCGATCTTGTTGAGGACCACCATCCGCCCCTTCTGGCGGCTCTGCCCGGCATCGACGTACTCACGCCACACCGCGCGATCGCTCTGCGTCACTCCGGTATCGGCGGCAAGGATGAACAGCACCGCATGGGCATTGGGCAGCAGCGACAGGGTGAGCTCGGGCTCCGCACCGATGGCGTTGAGCCCCGGGGTGTCGAGCACCACCAGCCCCTGTTCGAGCAGCGGATGGGGAAACTGGATCACCGCGTGGCGCCAGCTGGGAATCTCCACCCGTCCGTCGGCGCCCGGCTTGAGGCCGGTGTCGCCGTTAGGATCAAGGCGGAAGCCGAGCTTGCGGGCCTCGTCCTGCGACACCCGGTGGGTCTCGCCGACGCGCGCCAGCGCCTTCTGCAACGCCGCCGGCGAAGCGATGTCGAGCTCGGTCACCTGCCACTCTTCGGGATAGCGCTTGAGCTCGCTGACCGTCCCCTGGCCGGCGCGCGTGGAAATCGGCAGCAGACGGATCTGCGGGGTGTCGCCCTGCGACCACTGCAGCTCGGTCGGGCACATCGTCGTGCGCCCGGCGCTCGACGGCAGGATGCGGTCACCGAAGTCGGAGAAGAAGATGCCGTTGATGAGCTCCGACTTGCCGCGCGAGAACTCGGCGACAAAGGCCACCGTGAGCTTGTCGTCGCGCAGGCGGTCGAGGATGTACTGCAGGCGCATGTCGCCCTGCGCATCACCGACCTCATTGCGGGTCAGCCAGGCTCTGAGCCGCCCCACCGCCTCGGCGGCATTGCTACGCCAGCGCCCGTAGGCGGAAAACTGATCGACCAGGTTCATTGACACACCCTCAGCAGTTCGCATGCGCGCCGCAGCAGACATTCACAGCCCGATAGCATACCCCTGAACGACGCCGCATGCACGCCCTGCGACTGGCCGAAAGAACTACCTGCCGCCCTCCCCGTGTGCGCCCTGCCCAGCGCGCACACGCTGGCAACGCGGGCAGAACCAGCACGAGCGCTGCGCACTGACAAAGCGCCGCACGGCGCTGCCGCACACCCGGCAGGGCAACCCTTCGCGCCCATAGACGAAATACTGCTGCTGAAAATAGCCCGCGCGCCCGTCGCCACCGACAAAGTCGCGCAAGGTGCTGCCGCCGGCGGCAATCGCCTCGGCAAGGGTCTCGCGCACCGTCGCGGCAAGCCGCCGGCAGCGCTGCAGGCCGAGCCGGCCGGCGGGTTCGAGCGGGTGGATGCGGGCGCGAAAGAGGCTCTCCGCGGCATAGATGTTGCCGACCCCGACGACCCGGCGCGCGTCCATCAGCGCATGCTTGATCGGCTGGCGCAGGCCGCGCGTGGTGCGGAACAGCACCTCGCCGTCGAATGCATCGCCCAGCGGCTCGGGCCCCAGCCCTGAGAGCAGCGGATGATCCTCACCGTCGCCGTCGTGCCACAGCACCAGTCCGAAACGGCGCGGGTCGCGCAGGCGCAGGGCGAGTTCACCAAAACACAGGTCCACGTGGTCATGGGGTTGCGCCGCCTGCGCGGCCGGTACCACGCGCAGACTGCCCGACATGCCCAGATGCACGATGATGCAGCCGTGACCGAAATCGAGCAGCAGATACTTGGCACGCCGGCGCACCGCCAGCAGACGGTGTCCCGCCGCACGGGCGGCCAGATCCGTGGGTACGGGCTGACGCAGGCGGCCGTTGCGCACGACGACAGCGCTCAGGCAGCGCTCTTCGACGTGCGGACGGATCCCCCGGCAGGTGGTCTCGACCTCGGGCAGTTCAGGCATCCTCGGGCTCTCCTCGATGGACGGCAGCCGGGCGGTCGCGGCGCCGCCGCTCGACTCGACCGGCATGACTGGTTAACATGCGGCGAACCGAATTCTAGTTCAGGCATCAAAGCGATCAACGCGCACGCCAGCCGTCGCCCACGCCGCCGCACTGCCAGCCCCCGAAGTCCTCCGGACCGTACTCATGAAGCCCTCGTCGTCCCGCAAGCTCGCCCGCCTGGCATCCCGCCTGCTCATTTCGGCCGCCCTCGCCGGCAGCGCCGCACACGCGCATGAAGGCGGCGCCCCGCAGCCTGCGCCCGGACCGGCGCAGGAGCTCACCGCAGAAACCCTCTATCAGTTCCTGCTCGCCGAAATCGCCGGGGCGCGGGGCGAGCTGGGGCTGTCGGTGCAGGCCTACCTGGAAGTCGCCAAGCGCACCCGCGACCCGCGCATCGCCCGCCGCGCTGCCGAGATCGCCCTCTATGCGCGCAACATCGAAGGCGCCACCCAGGCCGCCCGCATCTGGCTCGAGGCCGAACCCGAATCCGAAGAGGCCCGCCGCCTGCTGGCCGGCATGCTGGCCAGCAACGACAATCGCCTCGGCGACATCCAGAGCCACCTCGCGCGGGTCCTCGCCGACAACCCGGAGCGCATCGGCGAACACCTGATGGAGCTCAACCGCGCCCTGCAGCGCATCTCCGACAAGGACGCCATCGTCCGCATCGTCAACCGCCTCACCGAGCCCTACCTGCAACACCCCGAAGCGCATTTCGCGCGCGCCCAGGCCGCCGCCGTGGCGGAGGATCCGCTCGAAGGGCTGGCCGCCATCGACGGCGCCCTTGCCCTCCACCCGGACTGGGAGCCGGCCGTGCTGCTGAAGACCCAGCTGCTGCAGCAGGCCAATTCCGGGCGCGAGGCGCTGCGCCTCATCGACGCCTTCCTCGGCCAGCACCCCGACAGCCGCAACGCCCGCCTCACCCGTGCGCGCCTGCTGGTGGCGCAGCAGCAGTTCGAGGAGGCGCGCGGCGAATTCCGCACCCTGCTCGACGGCGCCCCCGATGACCGCGACCTGAACTACGCGGTAGCCCTGCTCTCCGCCCAGCTCAACGACCTCGACGACGCCGAAAGACTGTTCACCGCCGCACTCGAAGCCGGGCACCCGGACGCCAGCGCAATCCGCCTCAACCTCGCGCAGATCGCCGAGCGCCGCAACGACATCGACGCCGCGCTCGCCCACTACGCCGCCATTGGCGGCAGCGAACACGCCCTGCAGGCGCGCGTGCGTGCCGCCCAGTTGCTCGCCCGCAACGGCCGCCTCGACGAAGCCCGCGCCCAGCTGCGCGAGCCCGACGCCGACACCGAAACGCGCAAGCGCCTGATCCTGGCCGAAACCCAGTTGCTGCGCGACAACGGTGCCCCCGAGGCAGCCTTTGCTCTACTCGACGAAGCGCTCCTGGAGCACGTCGACGACCACGACCTGCTCTACGAATCGGCCATGGTCGCCGAGCGCCTGGACCGCATCGATGTCATGGAGGGACGCCTGCGCAAGCTCATCGCCCTCGACCCCGAACACGCCCATGCCTACAACGCCCTCGGCTACACCCTCGCCGACCGCGGGCTGCGCCTGGAGGAAGCCGAGGCGCTGATCCTGCGCGCGCTGCAGCTGATGCCCGACGACCCTTTCATCCTCGACAGCCTGGGCTGGGTGCTGTTCCGCCGCGGCGACAACGAAGAGGCACTGGAGCACCTCGAACGCGCCTACGCCATTCGCGCCGACCCGGAGATCGCCGCCCACCTCGGCGAAGTGCTGTGGGCACTGGAGCGCCATCACGAGGCCAACGCGATCTGGGACGACGCGCTCGCCGAGCACCCCGATCACCGCCCCCTGCAGGACACCATCCGCCGCCTGCGCCGCTGATGCACCCCGCCCTCCTCCACAAGCTGGCGCAGCGCTGTGCGCTCGCCGCCCTGTGTGCTGCAACGCTGGCCGCCTGCGCCGGCATGAGCACGCGTGACGAGGTCGCGGCGGCCGAGCGCCTGCAGGTACCCCACTTCGAGCTCGACGGCCGCCTTTCGGCAAGCGCTGGCGAACGCGCCGCAAGCGGCCAGCTGAGCTGGGAACAGCGCAGCGACGGCGCGCGGTGGACGGTATACACCCCGCTCGGCCAGATCGCCGCCCGTGTCGACCAGGACGCCCGCGGCGCCGTGCTCACCCAGGCCGACGGGCGCCAGTACCACGCCGCCAGCGCCGCCGAGCTGCTCCCCGCCGTCCTCGGCATCGAAGTCCCGGTCGACCGCCTCGCCGGCTGGGTGCAGGCCACCCCCCATGCCGCCGCCGAGGTCCGCCAGCGCGACGCCAGCGGACGTCCGCTGGTGGTCATCGACTCCGGCTGGCGGATCGACTACCCGGCCTACGCCAGCCCCGCGCCAGACGCCCCGCCGCGCCGCATACTGGTCCAGCGCGGCGACGCGCAACTGCGCCTGGTCATCGACGAGTGGCGCCCCGCACCGTGAACATGGCCCGCCCCCGCACCCTCGGCAACTGCCTGGCGCCCGCCAAGCTGAACCTCTTCCTGCACGTCGTCGGCCGTCGCGCCGACGGCTACCATCTGCTGCAGAGCGCCTTCCGCCTGCTCGACTGGGGCGACCGCCTGAGCTTCAGCGTACGTGACGACGGCCTCGTCCGCCGTCTCGGCGAGGTGAGCGGCGTCGCCGAGGCCGACGATCTCGTCGTGCGCGCCGCCCGCCTGCTGCAGGCCAGCACCGGCTGTACACTGGGCGCCGACATCACGCTCACCAAGCACCTGCCGATGGGTGGCGGCCTCGGCGGCGGCAGCTCCGACGCCGCCACCACCCTGCTCGCCCTCAACCACCTGTGGGGCACCGGACTGGGGCGCGAACAGCTGCAGACCCTCGGCCTGCGCCTGGGGGCGGACGTACCCTTCTTCATCTTCGGCCGCGACGCCTTCGTCGAAGGCATCGGCGAGCGCCTGCAGCCCCTCGCCCTGCCACCAAGGTGGTACGTGGTGCTGTCACCACAGGTCAGCGTCCCCACCGCGGAAATTTTCTCTTCACAGGACTTGACGAGAAATACCGAACCACTCAAAATTGCGGACTTCGCAACGGGCACTACCCGTAACGATTTGCAGGCAGTAGCCTGCAGACGCTACCCGGAAGTGGCCGCAGCAATCGACTGGCTGGCGCAGCATGCGCCGGCGAGAATGACCGGATCCGGCGCCTGTGTGTTCGCACAGGTCGGCAGCGCGGACGAAGCCCAGCGCATCGTCGCCAGCTGTCCGCCACAGTGGCAGGCATGGCCTGCACGCTCGCTGGCGCAGCATCCGCTCGCTCACCTGGTCGAAGGCTGACGCGGAAAGGTTTCTTGGGGAGTCGCCAAGTCGGTTAAGGCACCGGATTTTGATTCCGGCATTCGAGGGTTCGAATCCTTCCTCCCCAGCCACACAAACCGGGCAGGCCACGCGCCTGCCCGAGTTGTTTTTGCTGCAACCATCCTATCGGCATCGGAGATTCGGTCATGCCCTACGGCAGCCTCATGGTCTTCACCGGCAACGCCAATCCCAAACTGGCCACCGACGTGGTGCGCCGCCTGGGGATTTCCCTCGGTTCGGCCACGGTGGGCCGCTTCTCCGACGGCGAGGTGAACGTCGAACTGCTCGAAAACGTCCGCGGCAAGGACGTCTTCATCCTGCAGCCGACCTGTGCGCCGACCAACGAGAACCTGATGGAGATGCTGGTTCTGGTCGACGCCCTCAAGCGCGCCTCTGCCGGCCGCATCACCGCCGCCATCCCCTACTTCGGCTACGCCCGCCAGGATCGCCGCCCGCGTTCGGCGCGCGTGCCGATCACCGCCAAGGTGGTGGCCAACATGCTGCAGGCCGTGGGGGTGCAGCGCCTGCTCACCATGGACCTGCACGCCGACCAGATCCAGGGCTTCTTCGACATCCCGGTGGACAACGTCTACGCCGCCCCGGTACTGCTCGCCGACCTCGACAAGCAGAAGTACGACGATCTGCTGGTGGTCTCGCCCGACGTCGGTGGCGTGGTGCGCGCACGCGCCTTCGCCAAGCGCATGGAATGCGACCTGGCGATCATCGACAAGCGCCGCCCGAAGGCCAACGTCTCCGAGGTGATGAACATCATCGGTGAGGTCGAAGGCCGCACCTGCGTGATCATGGACGACATCGTCGACACCGCCGGCACGCTGTGCAAGGCCGCCAGCGCACTGAAGGACAACGGCGCCAAGCGCGTGCTGGCCTACTGCACGCACGCGGTACTCTCCGGCGCTGCAGTCTCCCGCATCAACGATTCCCAGCTCGACGAGCTGGTGGTCACCGACACCATTCCGCTGCGCGACGACGCCAAGGCCTGCGGCCGCATCCGCCAGGTCTCCGTTGCCTCGCTGCTCGCCGACACCATGCTGCGCATCAGCAACGAGGAGTCGGTCTCCTCGCTGTTCATGGAGTAAGCGCAACCGCATTCGTCCGCCGGGGTACCCCCGGCGGACACCATCAGCCCCGCCTGGTCGCGGGCGGGGCGTTTTCAACCCAGGAGCTTCACCATGCAAATCGAATTCAAGGCTACCCAGCGCGAAGGACAGGGATCGAGTGCGAGCCGCCGCCTGCGTCGCGCCGGCCAGGTGCCCGGCATCATCTACGGTGGCGACGTCGCCGCAACGCCGATCACCATGGACCACAACGAGATGTACCACCTGCTCAACAAGGAAGCCTTCCACGCTTCCGTGCTGACCGTCGAACTCGACGGCAAGAAGCAGACCGTGGTCCTGCGTGACACCCAGTGGCACGCGTACAAGCCGCAAGTGCTGCACATCGACTTCCAGCGCGTCGATGCCACCCACAAGATCCACCTCAAGGTGCCGCTGCACTTCGTGAACGGCGAGAACAGCCCGGCCGTCAAGCTCGGCGGCGGCATGATCTCCCACGTCATCAACGAACTCGACGTGCAGTGCCTGCCGGGCGACCTGCCGGAGTTCATCGAGGTCGACCTGGGCAACCTGGAAGCCGACCAGTCCATCCACGCCTCGCAGGTCAAGCTGCCCAAGGGCGTCGAGTTGGTCACCCACGGCGATGCCGACCCGGTCATCGTCACCGTGCTGAAGACCAAGGGCGAAGCGGCGGCCGAAGAAGGCGCCGAGGGCTGATCGCCCGCCCCGCCCGGACCGCCGAGACCCTCCAGCGATGACCGCAGCAGCGCCGCGCCTCATCGTCGGTCTCGGCAACCCGGGCAGCCAGTACCGCGAAACCCGGCACAATGCCGGGTTTTGGTTTTGTGAGCGTCTCGCCGACAAGCTCGGCGCCCGCTTCAGCCACGAGTCGCGCTTCCACGGCCTGGTGGCCAACGCCCGCGAAGCCGGCGTGTGGCTGCTGATGCCGCAGACCTTCATGAATCGCTCCGGCCAGGCGGTCGGCGCGCTGGCGCGCTTCTACCGCATCGCCCCGGCCGAGATCCTCGTCGTCCATGACGAACTCGACATCCCCCCCGGCCAGTTGCGCCTGAAGTTCGGCGGCGGCCTCGGCGGCCACAACGGCCTCAAGGACAGCTCCGCCCATCTCGGCACCAACGACTACTGGCGCCTGCGCATCGGCATCGGCCACCCGGGCGATCGCAACGAGGTGGTGAACTACGTCCTCAAGCCCGCGCGGCGCGAAGAGCAGGAGCTGATCGACGAAGCCATCGAACGCGCCCTCGCGGCCTGGCCGAAGATCGCCGGCGGCGACTGGAACGCCGCCACCCAGCGCCTCAACGCCCGCCCGCCCAAGCCCGCCGCCCCGACCACGCCCTGAAGCCCTGGCGGCAAGCGCCGTTCAGCACCCCACCGCGGCCAGCATCGCCAGCGGTCCGGCGCGACGCACCACATCCATCTGTTCGCGCTGGCGCACGTAAACCACACCGCCGAAATTGATCGCGGCAATCGAGATGCCCTCGAAGCACTCCGCCGAACGCGGCACCACCAGCATCCAGTCCGCATCGACCAGCAGGTTGAAAGGTGGCAGCAGGCCGTCCTCGCCGGGCTCCAGCCCTAGCGCACCGCAGGCGCGCAGGAAGGCGCCGTGCATGCGCTGCGCGGCCTCATCCACCGAACATCCCGCGTGCACGCCGATGCGCACGAAGCAGTGGCGCATGCGCAAGGCCGCGTGGCTGCTCAGATAGCCCGGCGCACTGCCCGCCGGCAGCCCGGGCGCGTACAGACGCAGGCTGGCATTGCCTGGCGCATCCGGAATCCACTGCACATGCTTGTGGCGCTGGCTCGCCCCGGCGGCCGTGCCGCCATTGTAGAAACCCAGGCCGCCGGCCTCGCCCATGACCACAGCGAGCGCGTTGAAATCACACAGCGCCATCGGCAGCAACTGCTCCTCGAACTCGCAGCGGGCGAGCACCAGATGGCGCTCGCACACCGGAAATTTGTTGAGGATGGCCAGATGCGTCTCAGCGACCGGCCCCACGGTAAGCAAGGGGTCGGGATTGGCGAAGGGATTGAAGCTGGGGTCGCGCGGCCCGCCGGGCATCGTCACCTTGGCCGCATCCTTCACCGCCAGCGTAGATACCCAGCGCAGCGCGAAGGGCAGCCCGGCATCGAGCACGCGGCCCTCCTCCGCGCGGATCGGTTGCAGCGCCCCGGCCTGCAGTGCAGCGGCAATCTGCCGGTCCACTTGCTCAATGAATGGTGTCTCCATCGTATTTTTCTCCCTTGCATGGTGTTCCGTGCGTCGGCGGCCGCTGCCGCCGTCCGGCCGATTGTAGGCCGCCGACGCGCCCGGCGGGCGCACGCCGCGATCGCCGCTTCGGCTTGGGCCACGGCCACGCACGCGGTAGAATTACCGGTTTAGCGCGCGCACCGCCCGGCGCGCGCGCCTCCACGGAGCCCCTGCATGAGCCTGAAATGCGGAATCGTCGGCCTGCCCAACGTCGGCAAGTCGACCCTGTTCAACGCCCTCACCAAGGCCGGCATCGAAGCGGCCAACTACCCCTTCTGCACCATCGAGCCCAACGTCGGCATCGTCGAAGTGCCGGACCCGCGCCTTGCCGCACTGGCCGAGATCGTCAAGCCGCAGAAGATCCAGCCCGCCATCGTCGAGTTCGTCGACATCGCCGGCCTGGTCGCCGGGGCCTCCAAGGGCGAAGGCCTGGGCAACCAGTTCCTCGCCAACATCCGCGAGACCGACGCCATCGTGCACGTGGTGCGCTGCTTCGCCGACGACAACGTCGTGCACGTCTCCGGCAGCGTGGACCCGATCCGCGACATCGAGGTCATCGACACCGAACTCGCGCTCGCCGACATGGCCACCGTCGACAAGGCCCTGAACCGCTACAAACGCCCCGCCGCGGCCGGCGACAAGGAAGCCAAGGCACTCGTCGCGGTACTCGAGAAGTGCATCGCCCAGCTCGACCAGGCCAAGCCCGTGCGCGCCCTCGACCTGGCCAAGGAAGAACTCGCGCTGATCAAGCAGTTCTGCCTGATCACCCAGAAGCCGGTGCTGTACGCCGCCAACGTTGCCGAAGACGGTTTCCAGAACAACCACCACCTTGACGCTGTGCGCGCCCATGCCGCCGCCGAAGGCGCCCAGGTCGTCGCCCTGTGCGCCGCCATCGAGGCCGAGATCGCCGATCTGGAAGACGCCGACAAGAAGGACTTCCTAGAGTCCATGGGCCTCGAAGAACCCGGACTGGATCGTCTCATCCGCGCCGGCTACAAGCTGCTCGGCCTGCAGACCTACTTCACCGCCGGGGTCAAGGAAGTACGCGCCTGGACCATCCACGTCGGCGACACCGCCCCGCAGGCCGCCGGCGTCATCCACACCGATTTCGAACGCGGCTTCATCCGCGCCCAGACCATCGCCTTCGACGACTTCATCCAGTTCAAGGGCGAAGCCGGCGCCAAGGAAGCCGGCAAGATGCGCGCCGAAGGCAAGGAATACGTGGTCAAGGATGGCGACGTGCTGAACTTCCTGTTCAACGTCTGAGCACAGACTACAGTTCACGGAAATCTGAACCATTCGCCGACGCCGTTCTGTTCCGGGCAGTGCGGCGTGATGAGCTCCTGAAGGAGGCCGTAGCTCTTCACCAGCGCCGTGCAGCTCACGGCTGTAGTGATCAATCACCAGCGCGCTCTTGCGCTTGGCGGTCCAAGGCTTGACCTCCTCTTCCATCAACGTGCTCATGCGTGGCGCTCCTTTTCACTTCACCACCTGAGCAGGTTTCGCTGGGTCAATACTTAACTTCATGACCACCCCTTGCGTAGGCATCTTCTGGGGCATTCGTGACCCATCCCACGGCATGGCTCTGTTGGCAGACAAGACGCCGATCGATCGCGGTGAGTTGTACGGCGATTGCATCACTCATCCGACCGGCCACTATGAGTTCTGGGAAGGGCTATCGGGACTAGGTGCTGCCGTGCTGGCGGGCAGGGGGTTGCCGACCGCCCCCGCCTGGCATGAGTACGAGGAGTTCCCTCGTGGGCGGATCGTCTATTGGCCCGAGGAGCGGCGCTTCGTCATTTACGCAGACCGACGCCTGCAGACGACGGCCTTCATTGAGCACCTTGTCGCGGAGTTTGGCATCCCGAAGGGCAGCTATGCCGTCCGTTCAGACCCCCACTACCGCGCCTAGAGCGCCGAACTACAGCGTTGCCGGCTCCCCATCAGCCAGCCTGCGAACAGCCGGAAAGCCCTCGGCCTCTGCATCCCAAGCGACGCCATGGACTGGAATCAGCGCTTGAGGATTGATGGCGGCAGCGAACTGGCGAAGGTCATCCGGGGAGGCGTGGCCGCTCGTGTGGATGTGGTTCGCTAGGCACTGGCCTTGATCGAACCAGGCCTGAACCCGGCTGCCGTCCCCACCACGCAAGTAGCCGTGCCACATCGACCATGACCACGCATCCTGCCGGTTCGGCGCGACCCCCTTCTTCTCGAAGTCCCTTATCAGCGACGGGCGGGTCATCACCACCCACTTCGATGGCGTCTCAGCCAGCTTGTCCGCCGAGATTCCATGCATGGCCATCCGATCCACAAAGTCGCCCCGGCCGGTGTCCCGGTACATCCGGGCAAACGCCTTCGTAATGACCACCTTGATGTTCGACCAACTCGGATGAGGCAATCGCCCGAAATCGGCCACCAGTTCCATCACCTCGGCAGTGTAGAGATCGACGACCAGTGTCCTGCCGGCAGCCTTGCACGCCCGGTAGAGTGTTACCGTCCTGTCGATGTTCTGGGCTGACCAAGCGACGAACACACGCCCTGACGTTGCTTGAAATAACGCCAGGAACCGTTTCTCCAGATCCGTTTCGCTCGAACACGGCTTGCTACTTCCTAGGTTCGTACCCTCCATCACCAGCGCATTGACCGATGCCGGCGGTGAACCCATCAGGCGCCTGACCAGTGCCGACTTCCGGCCATGCAGCCGGAAGTCCCCTGAATACAGCAGCCGCTTACCTGCCACCTCGATCAGCAGCATGTATGCATCGAACGCCGAGTGATCAGTGAGAAGCGGCGTTACGGTAAATGGGCCCAGAGTGAAGGGTCTGCCACTTTCCCAGTTGTGGAACGACTGCCGCGGGGCCCTCCCGAAGATTCCGGAAGTCAGCCTGATCAGCTTTTCCGATGCCCTGCCGCAGAAAACCGGCCAGGATGCAGGAAGCTCATCCAGCAAGCCGTAGTGATCTTGATGGGGGTGAGATAGCAGCACGCCAGCGACCGGCCTGCCAACATCGAGGGTACTGGGAAGCAGTCCTTCGCAAGCTCCTTCCGGGGCGTCCAGCGGACGCCCTGCATCGAGCAGAACCCGCGAGCCGTCAGCAGTGGCGACCTCTATGCAGTTGCCGCCGATTTCGTGAGCAGCCCGATGAATCGTCAGCGTAACCCTGCCGCTCATTTCCCTCGTGCTCGCTCAAAACGGCCCGAGTCACCGGCATATGTTGCAACCAGGAATTTGCCCGCTGTCGCCTGCGCGACGATGTCCATTTCCCTGCCACTCGGCGACTCGGGCCAGATGATCAGCAACTGCGCGTCATCGAAGGAAATGCACGACCTCGGCTTGCCCGTTGCATTTTCGAGCAACTGCAGAAAGCTGTCGCCGGCAAGCTTCATCGCATTTCTGGCAGCCTCAAGCTGCTTGATGAGGCGCCCGAGAGCCCGGACCGCCTTAAGCTCAATGAACACCGGGAAGTACCTTCCCTGCATTCCCCCGAGCGCGATGATGTCTGCCCGGATGTGGCCTGCCGCCAGTTCGTCCGTCACGAAAACAAGTTCGTCAATAACATCTGAGAAACCGTCGGCAAGGTCATGCAGGGACAAGTCATTCATGAGTGCATGCCGGATCAGGGCTGCTTGCATCTGATGTTCGGGCTTGGCGTTCCGCGGGCAATAGAACTCGGCGACCTCGGCCTCCTCGGCACTGCTCAGTGCTGCGGACATACTCACCGCGCTGCCGATGACCGCCCCGCTCCCTTTCCGGCAGAGACGCCCGCAGGGGTTGAAAGGGGAAAGCGAGACGGGGCGATAACCCGCTCCCCCTACGCGAACGTAGAAGTCGCGCGCAGCGAGCCTCCTCAGGGCCGCCAGATCTGCCCGCCAGGCATTGAATAGCTGAGCCCTCTTCTCGATGCCTCCAATCCAAGCGGCTGTTCCAAGCGAATCGCTCACGGCCTGTCCCCACATGTTTGCGGTTAGCGCCCGCATTCTCACCCCGGCACGTTGCGAGAGGGTCACCACGCTGCCGTGGTGCGCCGTGCGGGCCGAGCGACGCTGAAGGCGTAGCTCACACGACATCGAGGCGGCGTGACGGCGTACGGTGTGCGACGGCGAGTACTTCGACTCCCGCAGCGGGGACGGAGTGAGGAATGCGTGCTGGAGGCTGGATCATTGCCGACGGCGGCACCGAAATCAACCGTGCCACTTGATCTCTCAGCCGGCATGCCCCCCGCCCTTGGGGCGATGCCGCGTCGTGCGCGGCGTTCTTTCTTCCGCCTGGGCCCTGCCGAACAGACAATTGCAGACACTCTGCCACACCGCTGTGCCACAATTTCTCATCCTTCGATACACAGCGGACAACGCATGCTGCAACTGAGCCTTGAACACGGGCAGGCCACACCCCTGGTGGAACAGATCGTCGGCGGCATTCGCAACCAGATCGAGGATCGCATCCTGCGCCCGGGAATGCGCGTGCCGCCCATTCGCCGGCTGGCGGAAACCCAGGGGGTGAGCCGTTTCACCGTCGTCGAGGCATACGACCGCCTGGTCGCGCTGGGTTACCTGCGCTCGCGGCGGGGCTCGGGTTTCTACGTCGCACCACGCCAGGAGCGCAGCGAAATCCGCCTGCCGGCGCCAGTGGACCGCGCGGTCGACGTGGCCTGGCTGATGCGCCAGGCTCTCGACGACCGTCCCGGCCAGGTCAAGGCGGGCGCCGGCTGGCTGCCCTGCGAGTGGCTGGACGGTGACGGCCTGCGCCGCCACCTGCGCGCGCTGTCGCGGCGCACCGATGCCCGCCTCACCGGCTACGGCACCGCCCAGGGCTATCTGCCGCTGCGCCAGCAGTTGCAGGTCAAGCTGGCCGAATTCGGCATCGGCGCGCGCCCCGAGCAGATCGTCCTCACCGAGGGGGCGACACGGGCGCTCGACATCGTCGCCCGCCATCTCATCAAGCCCGGCGATACGGTGCTGGTGGACGATCCCGGCTACTTCAACTTCTTCGGCAATCTGCGCCTGCAGGGCGCCAAGCTCGTCGGCGTTCCCCGCCATGCCGACGGCCCTGACGTTGCAGAGATGGAAGCCCTGCTCGCCCACCATCGCCCCAAGGTGTTCTTCACCCAGTCGGTGCTGCACAACCCCACCGGCAGCAATCTCGCCCCGGCAAAGGCTTTCCGTATCCTGCAACTGGCCGAAAAGCACGATTTCCACATCATCGAGGACGACGTCTACGCCGACTTCCAGCCCCAGGCCACGACCCGCCTCGCCAACCTCGACCAGCTCAACCGGGTGATCTTCATCGGCAGCTTCGCCAAGACCCTGTCGGCCAGCCTGCGCGTGGGTTACCTTGCCGCACGCGCCGACCTCGCCGCCGAGCTGACCGACGTGAAGATCCTCACCAGCGTCAGCTCCTCCGAGTTCAACGAACAGCTCACCTACCAGATGCTCACCGACGGCCACTACCGCAAATACGTCGAGCGCCTGCAGGGGCGGCTGGCGCAGGCCACCGAGAGCTGCCTGCGGATGTTCGAACGCGTCGGCCTGGAAGTCTTCCTCGAACCCAAGGGCGGGGTGTTCCTGTGGGCCCGCCCGCCGGGCGTGGAGGACGTCGCCGCGCTGGCGACACGCGCCGCCAGCGCCGGCATCATGCTCGCCCCGGGCAAGGTGTTCCGCCCGCAGATGCAGGCCAGCCCGTGGCTGCGCCTGAACGTTGCGTTCGCCAATCACCCGGCGCTGGAGCGTTTCCTCGGCGAGGCGCTGGGCGGCTGAGGCGGCCGCCCTTCAGCGCGACTCCAGCACCACGCGCTCGTTGGCCGGTTGCACCGGGCGGGCATTGTCCGGATAGAGGCGTGCAAAGATGTCCAGTTGCGCGGCGGAGATCTGCAGCGGCTGGCGCATGACGACCCACAGCACGTCCTCGGTGCACGGCGGCTGGCTGAGCGAGCCCATGAACAGGTAGTGCCCCGGCTCGGACGGCAGCAAGGCGGCCAGGTCGATGGCTTCGGCCGGCGTATACGCGCCGCCGCGCTCCAGCGGGAGATTGTTGAGCACGCTCTGGATGACCGGGTTGGCACTCTCGGCACGCTCCAGCGCCAGGACCAGGATGGCGACCTGGCCCTGGGCGCCGCGGTGTACGAAATGCACCGCCATGTCCGCTGCACGGCCGCCCACACGGACCTCGGCGGGGCGGTGGAAGAGCAGGGCTTCGACCTCGTAGCGCTGCCCGCGCACCTCCATGCCCATGCCCTCACCGACCCGCACACGCAGCTGCCTGCCGGTGTCGATGACGCTGAAGCGGGTGTTGCGGTAGTCGAAACGGATCGGTTCGAGATCGACCACGATGCTGTCGGCGAGATCGATCGGCGACTGCCGGCGCCCTTCGCTGCACACCGCCCATTCCGGACTCAGGCGTCCCCACAACTCCGGCCCGGTGCTGCCCGCGTAGCTCCATTCGGGCGCCGGGCGCGGTGCTTCGGGGGGTGGCGCAGATGCCGGCGCAGGGGGCGGCGCACGCCGCGGTGCTGCCGCAGCCTGGGCGACGACCGCGCTGCGTGGCAGCTCGGCGGCCGGCGGCGTTGCCGCCACCGCCGGCGGGGGCACAACCGGCAGCGGCTGGGCGCCGGATACGTCCAGCGGCGGCAGGTCGAGGGCGGGGGCAAGCTCCGGCGCAGCCGCTGCGGGGGCAGGATCAGGCGCGCTGATGACACGTTCGAGCACCGGTGCGACGCCCTCACCGCCCTCGCTGACGACGCGCTGCGGCGCAGGCGGGGGAACCGCCAGCAGCGGGCGGACCTCGGCGGTACTCGCGACGGGCTCGACTGCAGCCCCCTCAGGGACGACGGCGAGAACGACGCCAGGCGTCCCGGCTGCCGCTGGCGCAGCGGGTTCCGCCGCCGGCGGCGGCGGTGCCACCGCGACCACGGCCGGAGGCGGGCGCAACTGCGGCGGCGGCACCGCCGCGGCAGGCGCCGACGCCCTGGCCGGGGGGCTGGCCGGAACTGGCGGCGCAGCGCGCGGAGCGGGGGCCTGACGGGGAGCGGCCGTTGCCGCGGCGGCGGCACGTCCGGCCTGCTCGGCCACCCCGGCGAGATCGGCGGCAGAGGGCGGACGGCACACCTCTCGCCACATGCGCTCATCGACACTGTTTCGGGCCACCATCACCACGCTCTGGTCGACCACCGTTTCTTCGCGCAGGATGAGGTTGTCGGCGTCAAGGTAGACCCGTTTGATGGTGATGAAGCCCCGGTTCTGGCAATCGTAGCGGTTGAGCGCCTTGACGGTGCTGTAGCCGACACGGGCGGCCTCGGCGGCGGACATCACCACCCGCCCCCAGGCCACCTTGGTACCGCCGTCGGACTGGATGATGGTGGCGCGGTCGATCTCCACGCGGCGGTCACGGTCGCGCATCACCACCGCCCACTCGTCGGCATCTGCCGGCAGCGGCAGCAGTGCGGCACACAAGGCCGCAATGGATGGCAGGAGGCGAAGCGCTGGCTGTGTCATCGGAGTGCCCGCTGGCTGAGTACGGATAAACAACATCTTCGGCCATCCGGCGGCAAGCTTGAGGGCCGGGCGCCACAACTTGCCTTCACCGGGACCATGCAGTATCGTCCCCGGCTTACCGTTGGGGGTGCCCGCCGGCTGGCGGCGGGCTGAGAGAGTCCCTTGGAACCTGATCCGGATCGCACCGGCGTAGGGAAACGCGTCAGATGACTTCATTCCGTCCGCAGTTCCGTCGTACCGCCATTGTGCCGGCTCTCGCCGCCGCACGCATATCGCACTGCCCGCGATGGGGCGCACGATGAGCAGCACCATCCCCAACGCGCTCACCATCGCCGGCGTCGATCCGTCCGGCGGCGCCGGCATCTACGCCGACCTGAAGGCCTTTTCCGCGCTCGGCGCCTACGGCTGCGGCGTGGTCGCCGCGCTCACTGCACAGAATACGCAAGGCGTGGCCGGCGTGCATGTGCCACCCACCGACTTCCTGCGCCTGCAGATCGACACCCTGTTCGCCGATGTGGCCATCCACGCCACCAAGATCGGCATGCTGGGCAGCGCCGAGGTCACCGCCGCGGTGGCCGACCGCCTGGCCCACTGGCAGGCCGCCAAGGTGGTGCTGGACCCGGTGATGGTGGCCAAGAGCGGCGACACCCTGCTGGCGAAAAGTGCGATCTCGATGATGCGCGAGGCGCTGTTTCCGCAGGCCTTCATGATTACCCCCAACCTGCCCGAAGCCGGCGTGCTGCTGGAGAGCCGCGCCCCGGAGACGGTGAAGGAAATGTACCGCGCCGCCGAGCGCCTGCGCGAACTGCTGCCGCTGTCCTCGGAACGCTGGGTGCTGCTCAAGGGCGGCCACCTGCCGGGCAGCGAGCTCACCGACCTGCTCTTTGACGGCGACCGCATGATCGAACTGCCTGCGCCGCGCATCGATACCAAGAACACCCACGGCACCGGCTGCACGCTGAGTTCCGCCATCGCTGCCCTGCTGCCGCAACGCCAGCACGCCCTGCACCCGGTCGAGGCCGCGGTGCGCGACGCCCGCCAGTGGCTGCTCGGCGCCATCGCCCGCGCCGGCGAACTGGCGGTGGGCAGCGGCCACGGCCCGGTGCATCACTTCCACGCGCTGTGGCGCAAATAAGAAGGTCCGTGACGCCACGGCGCACGGCCCCCGCACACCCCGGAGAGAACCCATGAACGCCAAGGAACAATTCATCGCCACGCAGGCCAAGGTGGACGAAGCCGCCATCGCCCCGCTGCCCAACTCGCGCAAGATCTACGTCGAAGGCTCGCGCCCGGACATCCGCGTGCCGATGCGCGAGATCTCGCAAGCCGACACGCCGGTCTCCTCATTTGCCAACACTCGCACCGAGCCCAACCCGCCGATCTTCGTCTATGACTGTTCCGGCCCCTACACCGACCCGGCGGCGAAGATCGACATCCGCTCAGGTCTGCCCGCGCTGCGCGCCGGCTGGATCGCCGAGCGCGGCGACACCGTACAGCTCGCCGACCTGTCCTCCGAATACGGCCGCCAGCGCGCCGCGGACCCGGCACTGGACGAACTGCGCTTCCCCGGCCTGCACCGCAAGCCGCTGCGCGCCAAGGCCGGCGCCAATGTCACGCAGATGCACTACGCCCGGCGCGGCATCATCACCCCGGAGATGGAATACATCGCCATCCGCGAGAACCTGCGCCGTGCGGAGTACATCGAGTCGCTGAAGAACGCCGGCCCCACCGGGCAGAAGATGGCCGCAGTGCTCGGCCGCCAGCACCCCGGGCAGAACTTCGGTGCCAGCATCCCGGGGGAGATCACCCCGGAGTTCGTGCGCGACGAAGTCGCCCGCGGCCGCGCCATCATCCCGGCGAACATCAACCACCCGGAAACCGAGCCGATGATCATCGGGCGCAACTTCCTGGTGAAGATCAACGCCAACATCGGCAACTCGGCGCTGGGCTCCTCGATCAGCGAGGAAGTGGACAAGATGACCTGGTCCATCCGCTGGGGCGGCGACACGGTGATGGACCTGTCCACCGGCAAGAACATCCATGAGACGCGCGAGTGGATCATCCGCAACTCGCCGGTGCCGATCGGCACGGTACCCATCTACCAGGCGCTGGAAAAGGTCGACGGCAAGGCCGAGGAACTGACCTGGGAGATCTTCCGCGACACCCTGATCGAGCAGGCCGAGCAGGGCGTGGACTACTTCACCATTCACGCCGGCGTGCTGCTGCGCTACGTCCCGCTCACCGCCAACCGCCTCACCGGCATCGTCTCGCGCGGCGGCTCCATCATGGCCAAGTGGTGCCTGGCGCATCACAAGGAAAGCTTCCTCTACACCCATTTCGAAGACATCTGCGAAATCATGAAGGCCTACGACGTGGCCTTCTCGCTGGGCGACGGCCTGCGCCCCGGCTCCATCTACGACGCCAATGACGAAGCCCAGCTCGGCGAGCTGAAGACCCTCGGCGAACTCACCGACATCGCCTGGAAGCACGACGTGCAGGTGATGATCGAAGGCCCGGGCCATGTGCCGCTGCACATGATCAAGGAGAACATGGACCTCCAGCTCGAGCAGTGCAAGGAAGCGCCCTTCTACACCCTGGGGCCGCTCACCACCGACATCGCCCCGGGCTACGACCACATCACCAGCGGCATCGGCGCGGCCACCATCGGCTGGTACGGCACCGCGATGCTGTGCTATGTGACGCCGAAGGAGCACCTCGGCCTGCCCAACAAGCAGGACGTCAAGGAAGGCATCATCACCTACAAGCTCGCCGCCCACGCCGCCGACCTCGCCAAGGGCCACCCGGGCGCGCAGATCCGCGACAACGCGCTCTCCAAGGCGCGCTTCGAGTTCCGCTGGGAAGACCAGTTCAACCTCGGCCTCGATCCGGACAAGGCCAAGGAATTCCACGACGAGACCCTGCCCAAGGACTCCGCCAAGGTCGCCCACTTCTGCTCGATGTGCGGCCCGCACTTCTGCTCCATGAAGATCACCCAGGACGTGCGCGACTTCGCCGCCCAGCAAGGCATAGCCGAGGAGGCCGCGCTGGCGAAGGGCATGCAGGAAAAGGCGGTGGAGTTCGTGAAGAGCGGTGCCGAGGTGTATCGGCAGGTGTGAGCTTTGCTCATTAGCACCGCCACGCGTTTCTCCGGCCGCGCCTTCGCCTTCGCCGTCCAAGCGTTGGCGGAGGACGCGCACCCGAAAAATGAGCTCTCTGCGGCGCCAGTAAGGGTGGCAACGCAACGGTCGAAGCCGATTTCGCCCTGCTCGTGATCAAGGACGAGGCGGCCGATCGGGCGAACGAAGTCATGAACCTGCGCCGTCTGCTGAGCATATCTGCCGATGCTCTCGTCTTTACCACCGGCGAAGGCACCCGGTCTGGGCCGGTTTTTCTCGCCTGCCCCCTCCCATATAAGCGGAGAGATTCAGTCGCACTCCTCCACGATGGCGCCAGTTGACAGTGACGATGGCATGCAGGGCAATCGCCGCAGAAGCGGAAGTGCCCGTGCAAGGGCATCTTTGGGGACGTTTACAGTCACATCGGGGTGAAGTCAGGCCCCGAGCAGCTTGATCAAGCTACCGCACCATATCGAAAATCTGGCTACTGCAAGACATAGGCAGCGGGACTGAAATGGCAGAAGATTGTCACCAATTCGATGCGTTCTGCCTGCCCCCCGAGCCCCGGGCAAGCACGTTCGGGAGGCTTCCACCATGCAAGACTTCGATCGCCGTTTCGACAAAGCTTTCTCCATGGTTGCCTTTGCAGCCAACCGGCACCTGATCGAGCACATGCGCCGCGTCAGCCAGGGCCTGGAGCTGGACCTGGAAACCGTCATGATATGGGGCATCCTGGCCCATCTGAATGTGGCGCGCTCGATTACCCCGGGCGCCGCCCCGGCAGACATCCTTGACGAAAACGGCTATCTGCTTGGCCCAAAGCACCCAGTCCGGACCATTGATATCGTGCAGGTAGCTGGCTTGCCCAAGGAAACCGTTCGTCGCAAGTTGGAGCGACTGCGTGACGCAGGCAAGGCCCAACGGGATGCTGACGGACGTTGGCAGGTGTGCGCTTCCGGCGTGGACGACTCGGTAATCGAGTTCACTCGTGAGACGGTGAAACGACTGCTCAGCACCGCGCGGACGATCGAGGACATGCTGCGCCGCGTGGAACTGGACTGAGCTGGTGCGCCAGTCGGGCGTGCACGCCTTGGCCCAAAATGGGTCTTGATCGACACGGCGAGCGATGGATGTCGGTATCCTTCGGCTACGCTTTCGCGCCGCGCGTCGCTGAACGGTCCGTTACGCCCCCCGCACTGCCGACTCGCACACTCCACCCGGGAGCCATTCATGAAAATCCTGTTAACCGGCCTGCATGGGGACTTCGACCGCGACCTCCTCAGCGAACGCATGAGCCACTTCGGCCCGGTAATCAACATCCAGGTAGTGACCGAGGGCGACCCTGACAAACCCTGGGTACTGGTGGAAATGGCGATCGACCCGGCACAGGCCACCGAAGTTGCACGCAGAGTAGATGGCATATACTTTCGTGACCGTTTCCTCCATGCGCGTGTGATGCTCCATGAATGATCCCCTCATCAGCGGACGTCAACACCGGATCACCCCCCTGATCTGCCTCACCGTGCTGTTCGTGCTGACCGGTTGCCAACCGGCGGCCGAACCGACGGTGGAAGACAGCGCCCCTCCACCGGTTCCGGTTGTCACCGTCGAATCTCACGCCATCGACACCAAACTGCGCTTTCCTGGCCGTATCCGCTCTGCACAGCGTGCCGAGCTCGCATTCAATGTTCCCGGTTTCGTGGCCGAATTTGCAGTCCCCGAGGGCAAGCGAGTTCGCGCCGGGATGGTCGTGGCGCGACTCGACGACCGGGTATACAAGGCCCGCGTGGCTTCTGCACGGGCGGAGTTCGAGCGCGCCGGGATCGACCTTGAGCGCTACCGTCGACTCTGGGAAACCGAACTGGCGGTTGCCCGCGCCGAGGTGGATGAACGCATCAGCCGGTTGGAGGTTGCGCGCACCCAGTTGGCCGCCGCCGAGCAGGAGTTGGCCGACACGGTGATCCGCGCGCCTTTCGACGGCATGATCACCCGCCGCCGGGTGGAAACCTTCGCCAGCGTACAGAGCCGACAGGCGGTAGCGGACTTTCAGGACCTGGATCATCTGGAACTAGTGATCAACGTGCCTGAGCGGATTCTCCGCACTCAGCGCCCGCGGGATGGCGCAATCGCGGTGTTCGAGGGACAGGCCGACCGCAGCGTACCGCTGCGGCTCAAGTCCTTCAGCGCCGAGGCCAACCCCCAGACGCAGACCTTCGAGATCGTTCTCAGCATCCTGCCGGAATACGAGGGACTCACCCTTCTGCCCGGCATGTCGGCAACGGCGATTCCGTTTGGTGATGCCACCTCGCCGGCCGAGGCGCAACTGCGCGTGCCTCTGCGCGCCGTCACCGCCGCTCCGGATGGATTGCCGCGGGTCTGGCGCCTCGACGCCAACAACCAGGCCAGCGCGGTCACCGTAACCCTGGGCGAGATCCAGGGGGACACGGTCCAGATCGCTTCCGGGCTTCAACGCGGCGACCGCATCGCAGTGGCCGCACTGCAATCCCTGCGCGAGGGCATGACCATTCGCCCCACCGAGGCGCGATGAGCGCTGCCCGATGAATATCGCTGCCTATACCCTGCAAAGACCGGTTGTCGCCTGGCTGATCACCGTTATGGTGCTGGCAGGCGGTTACCTCGCCTACGAAAAACTGGGGCGCTTCGAGGACCCGGAGTTCATCATCCGCCAGGCGGTGGTGGTGACCCAGTATCCCGGCGCATCTCCCACTCAGGTCGCGGACGAGATCACCGACCTGATCGAAGGTGCGGTGCAGCAACTTCAGGAAGTCGAGGAAGTTCGCTCGATTTCGCGCGCAGGTGAATCGCTGGTCAAGGTCGAGGCCAAGCTCGCTTTCTCGCACACCCAGGCCGAACTCGACCTGGTGTGGAACAAACTACGCTCCAAGATCGAGGACGTGTCCCGCAGTCTGCCGCCCGGTGCGGCGCAGCCGGCAGTGCGCAGCGACGTCGGCGATGTCTATGCGCTGTTCTTTGCCCTCACCGGCGAAGGGCATACCGCACGCGAACTGTTCGACTACGCCGACCTGCTGCGGCGCGAACTGGTGCTGGTGCCGGGCGTCTCCAAGGTCACCCTGCTCGGCGAACAGCGGGAGGCCATCTACATCGAGATCTCTCGCGCTCGCGCCGCGCGCATAGGCATTCCTCTGTCGCAGATTTACGCCTCATTGCGGGCGCAGAACCTCATCACTCCCGCTGGAGTGGTCGAAGCCGACCCTTTCCGGCTGCAGATTCACCCGGAGGGCGACCTGCCCTCCGCCGCGGCGCTGGCCGAATTGGTGGTTGGTGGCGATGCGACAACCGGACTGATCCGCCTGGGTGATCTGGCCGAGGTCCGCCGCGACTACCTCAGCCCACCCACGGCACTGATGCGGCATGATGGCCGTCCGGCGATCGGCATCGGTGTCTCCAACGTACTGGGCGGCAATGTGGTGGCGATGGGCGATGCGGTCAAGCAACGCCTCGCGCAACTCGACTCGCAGCACCCACTCGGCATGACGCTCAACGTGGTGTCATTCCAGTCCGATGCGGTACGCACCGCGGTCAATGACTTCGTGCTCAACCTGATTGCCGCGGTGGTTATCGTGGTGGCGGTACTGCTGGTATTCATGGGTCTGCGCAGCGGTCTGATCATCGGCTTCGTGCTGGTACTGACGGTGGCCGGCACCCTGATTGCGATGTACTTCGATGGCATCGCGATGCAGCGCATCTCGCTCGGGGCCTTGATCATCGCACTCGGCATGCTGGTGGATAACGCCATCGTCGTTACCGACGGCATTCTGGTGCGGATGAGGCGTGGCGAAGCCGTCAGTCGCGCTGCGGCCGCGGTAGTGCAGGCCACTATCTGGCCACTGCTGGGCGGCACGCTGGTCGGCATTCTGGCCTTCAGTGCCATCGGCCTGTCGCCCAGCGACATGGGCGAATACGCGGGTTCATTGTTCTGGGTGATCCTGTATTCGATGCTGCTGTCGTGGGTGTTCGCCATCACCCTGACCCCGCTGCTGTGCGCGCACTTTCTCAAGACCCGCATCATCGAATCCGATGCGGCGCGCGAGAGCCGCATGCTGCGCACCTATCGGGCAATGCTCGGGGCCACACTTCGCCACCGCCTGCTGAGCGGCGGAGTGCTGGTCGGCCTGTTCGCTGGCGGCGTGATCGCCTTCGCTTATGTGCCGCCCGGCTTCATGCCGGACTCGGCACGCCCCCAGTTCGTGGTCGACCTCTATCTTCCGCAAGGCACCGACATTCACAGCACTGCCAAACTGATCGAGGATGCGGAACAACGGGTGCGCACCCAGCCCGGGGTAACCCATGTGACCAGTTTCGTCGGACAGGGCGGACTGCGCTTCATGCTCACCTACGTGCCGGAAGATCCCAACCCCGCCTACGGTCAGTTGCTGGTGGACGTGGAACGCTTCGAGGACATCGTCGGCCTGATCGACCGACTGCAGCCCGAGTTGGAACAGGCCTACCCGCATGCGGACGTCAAGGTATGGAAGTTCATGCTTGGCCGCGGCGGCGGCAAGAAGATCGAAGCGGCTTTCCGTGGGCCGGATCCGGCGGTGCTACGCCTGCTGGCGGATCAGGCCAAGGAAATCATGGCCAGCGACCCGGCCGCAGTCGCCATTCAGGACGACTGGCGTCAGCCGGTCGCGGTGGTGGTGCCGCACATCTCGGTCGAGGCGGCGCAACGCGCCGGGCTAACACCCACCGACATCTCGGCGGCGCTGGCGCGCAACTTCAGCGGTGAGCAGATCGGCGTCTTTCGCGAACGCGAGCGGCTCATCCCCATCATCGCCCAGCCGCCCGCCGACGAGCGCGGCGGCGTCGAGGACCTGCGCAACGTCCAGGTGTTCAGCCCGGCCGCAGGGCTGTATGTACCGGTCGAACAGTTTTTGATCTCGCTCGACACCCGCATGGAGAACGCCATCATCCGGCGCGAGAACCGCTTCGCGATGATCAAGGCCCAGTGCGACCCGCCAGCCGGCGAGTTGTCCAATCCACTGTTCGAGCGCCTTAGACCACAGATCGAAGCGATACCGTTACCACCTGGCTATGTGCTGGAGTGGCATGGCGAGCACAAGGCGTCTGCCGAGGCCAATGCCGGTCTCACCGCGACCGCACCCTATGGTTTTCTGGCGATGGTGGTCGCCGTTATCGTGATGTTCAATGGACTGCGCCAGGCCGCGGTGATCTGGCTGACCGTGCCACTAGGGGTGGTCGGAGTCGCTATCGGCCTGCTCATATTCCAGGCACCGTTCGAGTTCATGGCCATTCTGGGCTTCCTCAGCCTCACCGGGATGATGATCAAAAACGCCATCGTACTGGTCGATCAGATCGATGCAGAAATCCGCGAAGGCAAGGCCCGCCTGCGGGCAGTGATGGATGCAGCGGTGAGCCGGGCAAGCCCGGTTTTCCTGGGGGCGGCCACCACCGTGCTCGGGGTCGCGCCGCTGATGGTCGACCCGTTCTTCCACAGCATGGCCATCACCATCATGTTTGGCCTGATCTTCGCCACCGGCCTGACCTTGATCGTGGTGCCACTGCTGTATGTGGTTATCTTCCGCATCCGCAATGATGAAACGAGCGCAGGCGGCCAGGCTGACCCAGCAGCACCGCCAAGCGCCCAGCCGGAAACCCGGACGATCGATGGCATCGCAGCCAACGGGAGTCCGGCATGAGCGCCCTGCTGACACGCTGGCAAGCCTGCGGTCGACCCGAGGGCATCGCACCTCACACAGCGCCAGCGGTCTCACGACGCTTCGCCCGCCCATCGCCACTGGCCCTCGCACAACGGCTGGGAGGGATTCTCAGCAGCCTGCTGCTGACCGGCTGTCTTGGCATGCCCGCCTTTTCGCCACCGACTGTAGAAACGCCTGCGCAGTGGCGCAGCACCCCAGTCGACGCCCGCAGTGAGGCTGCGCTCACGAAACAGACCTTGTCCTCAATCTATCCTGTGCCCGAACTCGATGCCCTGATCAGCGAGGCTTTGTCGGCCGGCTCGGACGCCCGTATCGCCGCAGAGCGGGTGACGCTGGCCCGGCTGCAGGTCGGCCTGGAGGCCGCCTCCGCGCTGCCGCAACTGAATGCAGCCGGCAGCGCGATACGCCAGCGCGCCCCCGGCTTCCTGCCGGACGCCAACAGCCTGTCCGAACGCGGCACCCTGGCGCTGACCAGCAGTTGGGAGCTCGACCTGTGGGGCCGTCTCGCCGATCGCACCACCGCCGCGCGCAGCACCGCCGAGTCCGCCGAGGCGACCGCTGCGGCAGTAAGGATCAGCGTCGCAGCCCAGGTGGCCAGCCTGTACTTCGACCTGCTCGATCTCGACACCCGCCAGGCCATCACCGCAGAAACCCTGTCCGGGCGCGCTCAATCGCTGCGGCTCATCCAGGCGCGCTTCGATGAGGGCATCGCCTCCATGCTCGATGTCCGCCAGGCGGAATCCCTGCTCGCCTCGGCCGCGCAGTCGCTCGCCGATCAGCAGCGCCGCGGCCGTCAGATCGAGCATGCACTCTCCGTTCTGCTCGGGCGCACCCCCGGGTCGGTCGAGCGTGCGCTGACCCTGGGCGAAGTATCGGTGCCGCAGCACCTGCCGGCCGGCCTGCCGTCCGATCTGCTGTTGCGTCGCCCCGACATCGTTGCCGCAGAGGCTGCACTGCGTGCGGCCCAGGCCGACATTTCGGCCGCGCGCAAGGCCTACCTGCCGCGCCTGACACTGACCACACTGGCCGGCTTCATCAGTCCTGACCTTGGCCGTCTGGTGCTGGGCGACCGTTTTGCGTGGTCGATCGAGCCGGCTGTCGGCGTATCGATCTTCGACGGCGGGCGCCTGCGCGCTGGCGTGAACATCGCCGAAAGCCAGCAGCGCCTGTTGGTCGAACAATACAAGGCCGCCGTCCGCCAGGCCTTCCGGGAAGTCGAGGACGCCCTCGCCGCCCTCACCTTCCTGTCGCAGCAGCGCATCGCCAGCGAGCGTGTGGCGCTGGCCAATCGTGACCGGCTGCGCATCGTGGAGGCCCGCTTCCTGGCCGGCATCTCCAGCTATTTCGAAGTCCTCGACGCCGAACGACAGCTCTTCGACAGCGAACTGGCCCTCTCACAACTCACCCGCGACGTTCACCAATCGGTGATCCAGCTCTACCGCGCACTGGGCGGCGGCTGGTCAGTCAGCGAGTTGGGCACTCGGGAAGAGGGGCCTTTTACAGGCTTCGACGACTGACAGCACCCTGACCCTGTCGTCGGGTGTAAGCTACAGCGCATGAGCAGTGCCCAGCGTGTTTCCGAACAGGCCAGCGCCACCGCCGTAGAGGTGCTGGAAAACAGCGCGTGCCCACAGAAGATCGCGCCGTCCGGCTCATATGCGCGCGGTGATGCAGAAGCCGATCCTGGTCCTGGTCTGCTGGTGATCGAGGAAGAGCTTGATAGCCGGGTGCAGGCGGAGGGGCGTCTGCAGCGTCTCCTGCGCCCCCACCTCAACGACCCGTCTGGCGGGCTGGGCTACCACCTGCGGGCGCTGCGCTTCCGGCACAGCCTGTGGGCACCCTACATCGCCACGGTGCAGCGCTGGCTGCATGACTGGCGGCCGCCGACGGACACCCTGGTGGTGGTCGGCCCGTCCGCCGGCTATGCCCTCGACGCGGCCTTCCTCGCCCGCTTTCGCAGCGTTCGCGCCCTCGAACCCGACCCGCTCGCCCGCACCCTGCTCAGGCGACGCTTTGCGCAGATCGCCTGGCACTTCGACCGCCTCGACTGCCTGCACGACGGCGGCGGCCCGGGCGCGCTGGCCGCGGCCTATCCGCAGGCGGCGATCCTGTTCGCCAACGTCCTCGGCCAGGCGCTCGATCCGGCGCTGCTGCCGGCGTGGCGCGGCGCACTGGCAGACGCCCTGCGCCTCCACCACTGGGCGAGCTGGCACGACGTGCTGTCGGCCGGCACGGCACCGCTACCGGCCGACGATCTCGATCCCGCCGCCTTCCGTGATGCCACTGCACTGGCCCGCGCGCTGTGGCGCACGGCGGTGGAGGTGAGCGATCACGACACCTTCGCGCTGGCGCCGCAAGGGCGCGCCCTCGCCAGCTGGCGGATCGCCCCCGCGCAGTGGCAGGTGGTCGAATGGGGCATGCACCGGCCGGCGGATGCACACAGCGCTGCGCCGCCCGCCGCGCAAGTGCGACAATAGCGCCTTCACGCCACCCGGCCCGCCGTCATGACTGCCGCCAAGCTCCCCATCGCCGCCGTTGTCTACCCACCCACGCTGGACATCGGCGCCTTCATGCGCGCCGCCGCCGCCGCGCTGGCCGCCAGCGGCGTGCGCCTGGGCGGCGTACTGCAGCATGACGCGCGCACCACTCCCGGCGACCCCTGCAGCATGGAACTGGAGGACCTCGCCAGCGGCGCGCGCTTCATCCTCAGCCAGGATCTGGGCAGCGGCTCGACCGCCTGCCGGCTCGACCCCGGCGCGCTGGCCGAGGCCGCCGTGGCGGTACGACGTGCCATCGACAGCGGCGCCGAGCTGGTGCTGTTCAACAAGTTCGGCGCCCAGGAGGTGGGCGGCGGCGGTCTGCGCGAAGAGATGGGGCTGGCGGCGAGCACCGGCACCCCCATGCTCACCGCCGTCGGCGAACGCTTCGTCGCCGACTGGCTGGCCTTTACCGGAGACGGCGCCACCCTGCTCGCAGCCGACGTGGGCGCCGTGCTGGAGTGGTGGCAGCAACTGCCCCACCGCGGCTGAGCAGGACCACCGCCTTGGAATGCCGCCCCGCCTGCGCCGCCTGCTGCATCGCGCCGTCGATCTCCTCGCCGATTCCGGGCATGGAAGACGGCAAGGCAGCCGGCGTGCCCTGCGTACAGCTCGACGCCGAACTGCGCTGCCGTCTCTTCGGCGACCCCCGCCGCCCTGCGGTATGCGGCAGCCTGCAGCCCGCTGCGGAGATGTGCGGCAAGGATCGCGACGCCGCCCTGCACTGGCTGGCACAGCTCGAACGACTCACTGCCTGATTCGCCAACGATGATCATCTACCTGCACGGATTCCGCTCCGCCCCGGCCTCTCACAAGGTCCGCGCGCTGGCCGCCCGCATGGCCGAGCGCGGCCTCGCCGAGCAGCTCTGGTGCGAGCAGCTGCCGCCCTCGCCGGCTGCGGCAATGACCCTGGTCGAGGCCCGCATCGCCCTCCAGCGCACCCGCGCGCCACAGCAACCGCCCACCCTGGTGGGCAGTTCGCTGGGCGGTTACTACGCCACCTGGCTGGCCGAACGCCACGGCCTGCAGGCCGTGCTGGTGAACCCGGCGGTAGTGGCTGCGCTGTCGCTGGAGCCCTGGCTGGGCTGGCAGAGCAATCTGTACACCGGCGAGCGTTTCGAACTCACCCGCGACCATCTTGCCGAGCTGCGCGCGCTCGAAGTCCCCACCCTGAGCGATCCGCAGCGCTACTGGCTGCTCGTCGAACGCGGTGACGAAGTGCTCGATTACCGCGCCGCAGTGGCGCGCTACGCCGGCGCACGCCAGACCGTGCTCGACGGCGGCGACCACAGCTTCACGCGCTGGAGCGACTACCTCGACGACATCATCCACTTCGCAGGCCTGCAATGAGTACCCCCGCGCAGTTCGACACCCGCCGCTTCAAGGCTCAGGAACGCAGCGGCTTCAACCGCATCGCTGCAGCCTATGCCGACACCGCACACCTGCGCGCCGAGCTGGCCAGCGCGCTGCTCGCCCACGCCGGACTCAGCCCCGGCCAGCAGGTCCTCGACCTCGCCAGCGGCCCCGGCCTGCTGGCCCGCGATGCCGCCGCGCATGTCGCCCCCGGCGGCTGGGTGCTGGCCACCGACATTGCCGAAGGCATGCTCGCCGAAGGTCTCGCGCGCGCTGCCGCGGAGGGATGCCACGGCCTCGCCGGGGTAGCCGCCGACGCCGAGCACCTGTGCCTGCCCGATGCACGCTTCGACCGTGTCCTCGCCGGCCTCGCGCTGTTCATGTTCCCCCACCCCGGCCTGGCGCTCGGCGAAGCCCGCCGCGTCCTGCGCCGCGGCGGCAGGCTGGTGCTCTCGGTATGGGGTCCGCGCGACCAGGTGGCGCTGATCGCACGCGCCCAGGATGCCATTGCCGCCACCCTGCCGCCGCCCAAGGTACAGCGACCTTCGGTGTTCCGTTTCGGCGACGAGGCCGTGCTCACCGCCGCCCTGCACGAGGCCGGCTTCTCCGACGTACGTATCGAGCCCTGCCGCTTCGCCTGCCACTTCGACACGCCGGAGGATTACTGGCAGGCCTTCCTCAGCCTCGCCGGCGGCGTCAGCGAGGCGCTTGCCGGCCTGCCCGGAGAACGCCAACAGGCCCTCGTCGCCGCGGTCGCCGAGGCACTGGAGAGCCATCGCGAGGGCACGGGCTATCGCGTCGATGCGCTCTGCCTGATCGCCAGCGCGCAAGCATGAACGCGGGCGGCGCCCGCCACGCCGTGCCCGCGGCGTTCACGGCGTTCGCCATCTGGGGGCTGGCGCCGCTCTACTTCAAGGCCGTCGGCAGCGTCCCGCCCGTCGAGATCGTCGCCCACCGCGTGTTGTGGTCGGCGCTCCTGCTCGCCGCCCTGCTCGCGCTGTGGCGCGGCTTCGGCCACCTGCGCCGCCTGCGTACCGAGCCCCGACTGCTCGCCGTGCTGACACTCACGGCCGTGCTCACCGGCAGCAACTGGCTGGTCTTCGTGTGGGCGATCTCCGCCGACCGCGTGCTGGAAGCCAGCCTGGGCTACTTCATCAATCCGCTGGTCAGCGTACTGCTCGGCCGCCTCTTCCTTGGCGAACGGCTGCGCCCGTTGCAGCAGGTCGCGGTAGCACTGGCCTGTGCCGGCGTGCTGTGGCGCATGCTGCAGGTCGGCGCCCTGCCCTGGGTGGCCCTCTTCCTCGCCCTGACCTTCGGCTTCTACGGCCTGCTGCGCAAGCGCGCGCCGATCGACGCGGTCAGTGGCCTGTTCGTCGAAACCTTGCTCACCCTGCCGCTCGCCCTCGCCTGGCTGGGCTGGCTGGCCGTACATGGCGAGCTCAACTTCGGCCATGGCGCGGCCACCGACTGGCTGCTGCCACTGGCCGGGGTGCTTACCGCCGTTCCACTGATGCTCTTTGCCTTCGGCGCACAACGCCTGCCCCTGTCCACCATCGGCTTCCTGCAATACATTGCCCCCACGCTGAACTTCGTGCTCGCCGTCTTCGTCTTCCGCGAACCCTTCGACAACCTGCAGCTGATCGGCTTCGGGCTGATCTGGGCGGCGCTGGCGGTCTATTCGCTGGACATGGCGAGCGCCGCCCGGCGGCACCGATGAGCCGGAACGGCGCCGGCCGAATCCGCTAAACTAACGGGCTTGCTCACTTTCTGGCGGTTGCCGATGTTCGTGCTGTTCGAGGAGGACGGGGCCTTCAAGGCCGCCACCGTGCTCGCTGATAACGATGCCACCCTGCAGGTGGAGACCACTCACGGCAAACGCGTGAAGCTCAAGCGCGCCAACGTGCTGCTCAACTTTCGCGAACCCGGGCCCGCCGAACTGCTCAGCCGCGCCGAGGCCGAGGCCGAGCAGCTCGACATCGACTTCCTCTGGGAAGTCTGCGGCGACGACGAATTCGCCTTCGGCGACTTCGCGGCCGAGTACCACGGCCACAGCCCCAGCGCCGTGGAAGCGGCAACCGTGCTGCTGCGCCTGCATTCCGCCCCGATCCATTTCCACCGCAAGGGCAAGGGGCGCTTCCGCAAGGCGCCGCAGGACATCCTGCAGGCCGCCCTCGCCGGCCTCGAAAAGAAGCGCCAGCAGGCCGCCGCCATCGATGCCATGCGTGCCGAGCTGCTCGGCGGCCAGCTCCCCGATGCCTTCCGCGGCATGATCCCGCAGCTGCTCTACCGTCCCGACCGCAATCGCCCCGAGGTCAAGGCCCTCGAAGCGGCCTGCGTGGACGCCGGGCTGTCGGCCGCGCGCCTGCTTCTCAAGTGCGGCGCGCTCGCATCCAGCCATGAGTTCCATCACAACCGCTTCCTCTTCGAGCACTTCCCCGAAGGGCTCGACTTTCCGCCCTTCGCCGCACCCTGCGCGCCCAGCGGGCTGCCGCGCGCCGAGGTCGCCGCCTTTTCCATCGACGACGCCACCACCACCGAGATCGACGACGCCTTCTCGGTCACCCCACGCGCCGGGGGCGGCTGGCGCATCGGCATCCACATCGCCGCCCCGGCACTCGGCTTCGAACGCGGCTCCACCCTCGACGCCATCGCCCGCCGCCGCCTGTCGACGGCCTACATGCCCGGCCACAAGATCACCATGCTGCCCGACGAGGTAGTGGAATGCTTCACCCTCGCCGCGGGGCGCGACTGCCCGGCGATATCGCTCTATCTCGACGTCAATGCCGATCTCTCGGTCGCCGCACAGGAGAGCCGGGTTGAAAGCGTACCCATCGTCGCCAACCTGCGCCACCACGACATCGAACCGGTGTTCAACGAACACACCCTGCACGAGGGCGGCCCCGACTTCCAGTGGAAGCGCGAACTGACCGTACTGTGGGATCTCGCCACGGTACTGGAAGCAGGGCGCGGCAAGGCCTCCGACAACCACAACCAGATCGACCACAGCTTCTATGTCGACTGGCAGACCGAAACCGCCGACGGCCCCGGTTACGTCACCATCGGCCAGCGCCGGCGCGGTTCCCCGATGGACAAGCTGGTCGCCGAGCTGATGATCCTCGCCAACAGCACCTGGGGCAAACTGCTCGACGAAGTCGGCGTACCCGGCCTGTATCGCGTGCAGAGCGGTGGCAAGGTGCGCATGACCACCGCTGCCGGCCCTCACGAAGGTCTCGGCGTGGACTGCTACGCGTGGTCGAGCTCGCCGCTGCGCCGCTATGTCGATCTGGTCAACCAGTGGCAGCTCATCGCCGTGCTCAACGGGACCGAAGCGCCCTTCGCACCCAAGTCCACCGACCTGATGGCCGCGCTGCGCGATTTCGAGCTCACCTACGCCGCCTACGCCGAGTTCCAGCGCCACATGGAGCGCTACTGGTGCATCCGCTGGCTGCGCCAGCTCGACGCCCGCGAGATCGAGGCCACCGTGGTGCGCGACAACCTGGTGCGCCTCGACAAGGCGCCGCTCGCCTTCAAGGTGCCCTCGCTGCCCCTGCAGTACCCGGGCAGCCGCATCAAGCTCGCCATCGAGGGCAGCGACCTGCTCGACGTCGAGGTCTCGGCGCGTTACATCGCCACCCTTGCGGAACCCGAGCGCGGAGATTCTGCCGAACCGCTGTTCGAAGAATCGTAGAATCACGGCATGCAGACCCCGGTCGAACAACCTGTAGCGAAGTCCTCCCCGGCCCGCAGACGGCCCGCCGGCAACCGCCTGCTGGGGGTAGCGATGACCGTCTCGCTGGCGGCCCACGCGCTGTTGTTCACCATCAGCTTCACCCTCCCCGACCCCGGCAAGCGCCCCGATCGCGATCGCGGTCTCGAAGTGGTGCTGGTCAACGCCCGTCACCTCCAGGCCCCCGAGCAGGCCGACGTCCTCGCCCAGGCCAACCTCGACGGCGGCGGCACCTCCGAACAGCAGGTGCGCCCGAGTTCACCGCTGCCGCCGCAGGAAGCGCAGCGCGACGGCGACGCCCTGGTCACCGCCCAGCGCCGCAGCGAAGCCCAGCAGACGGCACGCCAGCGCGCCCTCACCGCCCCCAGTGCCGCCGTCGCCTTGCCCAGCGAGCCGCCGCAGGACAGCGCACCACCGGTGGAGACGGCCACCAGCGGGCTCGACCTCTTTGACAGCGCCGCCGCCATGGCGCGCCTCGAAGCGCAGATCGAACGCGACATGCAGGAGTACTCCAAGCGCCCGCGGCGCACCTCGGTGGGCGCGCGCGCGCGCGAATACCGCTTCGCCCAGTACGTCGAGGACTGGCGCCTGAAAGTCGAACGCGTAGGGACGCTCAACTACCCCGAGGCGGCACGCGGCAAGCTCTACGGCAGCCTGATGCTCACCGTCACCCTGCGCGCCGACGGCGAGGTCGAGTCGGTGGACATCGTGCGCTCCTCCGGCCACCCCGTCCTTGACGACGCCGCGCGCCGCATCATTCAGATGGCCTCGCCCTTCGCCCCCTTCCCGCCCGATATCCGCCGCGATACCGACATCCTCGAGATCACCCGCACCTGGACCTTCACCAACGCCGACCAGGTGCGCGCGCACTGAATCCGCCCCCCCCTCCCCCCGTAACCGACCACCGCAACAGGCCCATGGATCGCTACGCCGTCTTCGGCAACCCCGTTGCCCACAGCAAGTCCCCCTTGATCCACGCCGCCTTTGCCGCGCAGACCGGCCAGGCGCTGCGTTACGAAGCCATCCTCGCCCCCGTCGACGGCTTTGCCGGCGCACTCGACGCCTTCCGCCAGGCCGGCGGACGCGGCGCCAACGTCACCGTCCCGTTCAAGCTCGAAGCCCACGCCCTCGCCGACCACCTGACCCCGCGGGCGCGCGCGGCGGGCGCGGTCAACACCCTGCGCTTCGACGCCGACGGCACCCTCGGTGACAATACCGACGGCGCCGGCCTCGTCCGCGATCTCCAGGCCAATCTGGGCTTCGCACTGCATGGCGCACGGGTGCTGCTGCTCGGTGCCGGCGGCGCAGCGCGCGGTGCCGTGCTCCCCCTGCTGGAGTGCGCGCCGGCCAGTCTGGTGATCGCCAACCGCAGCCCCGCCAAGGCCGAAGCCCTGGTCGCCCACTTTGCCACAGCCGCGGCGCAGTGCGAGTTGCGCGCCTGCGCCTTCGCAGCCCTCGACGGGCAGGGCTTCGACCTCGTCATCAACGCCACTGCCGCCAGCCTCGAAGGCAGCGCCCCCGAGGTGCCGGCGAGCGCCTACCGCGAACTATCGCTGGCCTACGACATGATGTACGGCCGCGGCGATACTGCCTTCCTGGCCCAGTTGCGTGCCCTTGGCGTCCCCCGCCTCGCCGACGGCCTCGGCATGCTCGTCGAGCAGGCTGCCGAGAGCTTCATGCTCTGGCGCGGCGTACGCCCGTCCACCGCCCCGGTACTCGCCACCCTGCGCGCGCACATCGACGGCCACAGCGGATGAATGGCACACTGCGGTGGGCGGCTCGGCTCATCCTTGCCCTCCTCGCGCTCTTCATCCTCATCCAGGGCTGGTTCTTCGCCCACATCCTGTGGTGGAAGCACAACGACCCTGCCGACACCCGTTTCATGCGCCTGCGCCTCGCCGAACTGCGCAAGGAAGACCCCCGGGCCACACTGCGTCATCAATGGGTCGATTACCAACGCATTTCCCCCCACCTCAAACGTGCCGTGGTCGCCGCCGAGGACGATCACTTCATGAACCACCGCGGCTTCGACTGGGGCGGCATCCAGCGCGCCATGGAACGCAACCAGCAACGCGGCACAGCCGCCGCCGGCGGTTCGACGATCACCCAGCAGCTCGCCAAGAACCTCTTCCTCTCACCCTCGCGCAGCTACCTGCGCAAAGGCCAGGAAGCCATCCTTACGGTGATGCTTGAAGCGAGCTGGGACAAGCGCCGCATACTTGAGGTCTATCTCAACGTCGCCGAGTGGGGCAACGGTGTCTACGGCGCCGAGGCCGCCGCCCGTCACCACTTCGGCCTCTCCGCTGCCCGCCTCGGCCCCGCCGAGGCCGCCCGCCTGGCCGTCATGCTACCCAGCCCGCGGCGCTACGAGCGCCAGTTCGGCCCCCGCCTCGCCGCCCACGCCGAGCGCGTGCGCCTGCGCATGCACCACACCCGCATTCCCTGAGCACAGCGCGGATTCTTTTTTCGCCAGCAAGGCCGCACGGGGTCGCGCCCGCCCGCCTTAGCCCGTAAAATTCGTCTTCTGCGAGCCCGCCTTGCCCATTACCAACGGCAGCCCCTCATGACCGCGCACGAAGAACGCCACCCCGACGACGTCCAGCAACACCTGCGCGAAGTGCAGGATCTGCTCGCACGTCACAAGGTGGTCGAGGAACTCGTGCACCGGCAGGACATGCCACGCCACGACCTGGTCGAAAACCTCGTCCATAAGCAGCATGTCGCCGAACTCCAGCATCGCCTGGACGAACTGCATCCGGCCGACATTGCCTACATCCTCGAAGCGCTGCCGCGCGACGACCGCCTCTTCGTCTGGGATCTGGTCAAGGCCGAGCGCGACGGCGAGATCCTCCTCGAAGTCTCCGACGCCGTGCGCGAGTCGCTCATCGAGACGATGGATCCGCACGAGCTCAAGGCCGCTGCCGAGACGCTCGATGCCGACGAACTCGCCGACCTCGCCCCCGACCTCCCTCCGGAAGTCATCCAGGACGTCTTCCAGTCCCTCGACAGCGAAGGGCGCGAGCAGCTGCGCGCAGCGATGTCCTACCCGGAGGATTCGGTCGGCGCGCTGATGGACTTCGACATGGTCACCGTGCGCGAAGACGTCAGCCTCGAAGTGGTCCTCCGTTACCTGCGCCGCTTCGAAGAACTTCCCGACCACACCGACAAGCTCTTCGTCGTCGACCGCGAGGATCACCTGAAGGGCATCCTCAGCCTCGAATCACTGCTCATCAGCGACCCCGAGCGTGAAGTCGCGGAGGTCATGCGCCGCGACACCGTGATCAGCTTCCAGCCCGACGACGACGCCGACGAGGCCGCCCAGGCCTTCGAGCGCTACGACCTCATCTCCGCGCCGGTGATCGACGGAGAGAAACGCGTCATCGGCCGCCTCACCGTCGCCGACGTGGTCGATTACATCCGCGAGGAGAGCGAGCACGAGATGCTCGCCCACGCCGGTCTGCGCGAAGAGGAAGACATCTTCGCCTCGGTATGGGATTCGGTGAAGAACCGCTGGGCCTGGCTGGCAATCAACCTCGTCACTGCCTTCATCGCCTCGCGTGTCATCGGCGCCTTCGAAGGCTCGATCGAGAAGCTCGTTGCCCTCGCCGCACTGATGCCCATCGTCGCCGGCATCGGCGGCAACTCCGGCAACCAGACCATCACCATGATCGTGCGCGCCATCGCCATGGGGCAGGTCGAGCAGGACGCGCGCAACCGCCTGCTGAAGAAGGAGCTCGGCGTCGCACTGTTCAACGGCCTGGTCTGGGGCAGTCTGCTCGGCGTCCTCGCCTGGTGGCTGTACGGCAGCGCCTCGCTCGGTATCGTGATGACTGCTGCGATGACCCTCAACCTGCTGCTCGCGGCCACCGCCGGGGTGCTGATCCCGATGATCCGCATCCGCCTCGGCGCCGACCCCGCCATCGGCAGCTCGGTGATGATCACCGCGCTGACCGACTCCGGTGGCTTCTTCATCTTCCTCGGCCTCGCCACGCTCTTCCTGCTGTAATCCTGGCGCCTCGGCGCTGATCAGGCACGGGGCCAAGCCCAGGCGCGCCCCTCCGCCTGCCCACGGCAACGGCGGAAGTCTCCAGCACACCCGCACCGCCGCCAAGGAAGCGAGAACGCACAAGCGTCACCTCCCGGCCTTCGGCGGCTCGACACTGCGCTCGCGCATCCAGCGGCCACCTGGTTGGCGTTCAGTCCGTTGGCCAGCGCAACGCCGGCCACCGACACGCCGGGCTCGCTGCAGGCCGAGATGACCGACTGTTTGAAGGCTTCGCTGTGCGTGCGCCGGGTGCGGCGCGGGATGACGACGTCCATAGTGTCCACCATAAAAATTAGTGGGCACGATCTTCAGCGCACTAACGAGCCACGGACAGATGGGTTTGTCGGGCGCTTACCATTCGCTCCCACGAGCGTGCGGTGTGCGGCGCGTGCCGTGGAGGCACGTAGACGCAACAAAGCCGCGAGATCGCTTTGATCTTGCGGCTTTGTTAATGTGGGTTAGTCTGACGATGACCTACTTTCGCGAGGGGAACCTCACTATCATCGGCGCGGTCTCGTTTCACGGTCCTGTTCGGGATGGGAAGGGGTGGTACCGAG
>NZ_PZKC01000019.1 GCF_003034845.1 Pseudothauera lacus
GTCGGTGTTGGTGGCGCAACAGCCGCATGCGATTGAACCGTGCGATGCCTATCGCCTACTTCGACCGGCTCGGTGTGCCTCGGCTCTCATGACCTCAACTGCTCGAACCGCCCGGTGCGGACCCGCACGCCGGGTGGTGTGGGAGGGGAACGGTCAGGTAAGCTGACCGCCCCTATCCCGATCGTCTCAAGGTTGATCATTGTCATGCACTTTGCCGGGCTTGCGCGCCGGGCGCTAACTTGCGCCCTCGCGATTCAAGCCCGTCCCCGCACCCTGGCGCAGCGCCGGGAAGGAGACGAGCCCGCTCACCTTCCCTGGAGTCCTCATGCGCAAGCGCAGCTCTTCCGTCCCCTCCACCCCTGTCCTCACCCGCCTCGCCACCGCGCTGCTGCTCACCCCGCTGTGTGCACCGCTGCTCGCGGGCGCCGAAACGACCCTGGCGCCACTGGTGGTAACCGCCGCCCCCGAAGCCGAGCCCCTCACCGTGGTGACCGATCCGCGTTCGCCACGGCAACCCATTCCTGCCCTCGACGGCGCCGACATCCTGAAGACCATTCCCGGCTTCACGGTCATCCGCAAGGGCGGCACCAGCGGCGATCCGGTGTTCCGGGGGATGGCCGGTTCGCGGCTCAACATCCTCCTCGACGGCGAACACATCCTCGGCGGCTGCGGCGGCCGCATGGACCCGCCCACGGCCTACGTGTTTCCCGAATCGTACGACCGCATGGTGGTCCTCAAGGGGCCGCAGAGCGTCATCCACGGCCCGGGCAGTTCGGCCGGCACGGTACGTTTCGAGCGTGATCGCGAAACCGTTGATGCAAGCGGCCAACGCATCGGCGCCAGCCTCACCGCCGGCAGCTTCGGTCGCCTCGACCTGATGGGCGATGCCCGTTACGCCACGCCGGACTTCTATGTCCGCGGCACTGCGACGCGTACCCGCGCCGGCGACTACCGCGACGGCGACGGTGACAAGGTCCATTCGGCCTACAAACGCTGGAGCGGTACCGTGGCACTGGGCTGGACGCCCGGCGACGACACCCTGCTGGAACTCAGCCTGGCGCGCAGCGACGGTGAGGCCGCCTACGCCGACCGCATGATGGACGGCTCCGCGTTCGACCGCGAGAACATCGGCCTGCGCTTCGAACAGCGCCGCATCTCGCCGCTGCTCGCCAAGCTGGAGGCACAGGTGTATCGCAACTACATCGACCACGTGATGGACAACTTCACCCTGCGCTCGGGTACCGCACCCGCTGCCCGCAGCGTCAGCAACCCCGACCGCCTGACCCGCGGCGGACGTGTGGCCGCCGATCTGGACCTGGCCCCTGCCACCCGGCTGACGGTGGGTATCGACGCTCAGGACAATGAGCACACCGTGCGCACCGGCGCCGGCGTGAATGCCGCAGCCCTCTACAAGGCCGCCCGCCGCACCACCGACGCCAGCTTCCGCAACTGGGGGGTATTCGGCGAGTTCACCCATGAACTGGGCGACGCCGACCGCGTGATTGCCGGGCTGCGCCAGGACCGCTGGAGCGCCAAGGATCACCGCAGCACCACGGTGACCGCCGGACAGCGCCGCAGCGACACCCTGCACAGCGGCTTTGCACGCTGGGAACACGAGCTCGCCGCCGTCGGCGGCACCGCCTACGCCGGCATCGGCCATGCCGAGCGCTTCCCCGACTACTGGGAGACCATCGCCCAGGGCAAGCACAGCGAGACCACCAACAGCGCCTTCCTCACCAAGCCTGAGAAGACCACTCAGCTCGACCTCGGCCTGAGCTGGCGCGCCGGCACGCTGAACGGCAACCTGTCGGCCTTCTATGCCCACATCGACGACTACATCCTCACCGACAGCTTCAACACCAATGTCCGTTTCGGCAGACCCACCGCCACCACCAACGTCGTACGCAACATCGACGCACGCAGCTACGGCTTCGAGGCCGGCACCACCTGGCGCTTCGCCCCTCACTGGCAGGCTGACGCCTCGCTCGCCTGGGTGCGCGCAAGCAACCGCACGGACGGCACGCCGCTGGCCCAGACGCCGCCGCTCGAAGCGCGCTTCGGCCTCAACTGGGATAACGGCATCTGGTCGGCCGGCGCCCTGTGGCGCGTGGTCGCCGCGCAGAAGCGCATCGACCCGGGCAAGGGCAACATCGTCGGCCAGGACCTGCGCGTCGGCGGCAGAACGGCCGGCTTCGGCGTCTTCTCGGTAAACGGCGGCTACCGCCTGAACAAGCAGCTGAGCTTCACCGCCGGCATCGACAACCTGTTCGACAAGAAGTACGCCGAACACCTGTCCAGGGGTGGCTTTGCCAACCTCGCCGCTGCCGGCTACCAGGTCGATACCCGGGTCAACGAGCCCGGTCGCACCTTGTGGGTGAAGGCCTCGCTGGCCCTCGACTGAAGCCTTCCCCAGCCCCCATTTCTCACCCCGTCCCTACTGCGGGTGTCGAGAACGCGTGAGAGAGTACGGCGTGCTGCGGCAAGTGCGTCGGCACCCGCAGCACGGACGGGAAAATGAATGCGGGCCAGTTCACAGCGCCCGGCGACTCACCAGAGCAGTTGTGAGTCGCCGGGCGCTGTGACGTGCACAATGCCTCCTGCCGAATAAATGTTAATTGTTCTCGTTTACATTCAGCATGAATTACCATTACGATATCAGGGAGAACTAATACAAAGGATCACCCCCCCATGTCTCCCCTCCCCCGCGCCATCCCCGCCTTGGTGCCGCTTGCCCTCTGCTGCGCCGCGCCACCACTTCTCGCCCAGGAGGCGCCGGAACTGTCCGCGGTGATCGTCACTACCGCAACCCGCAGCGAACGCGACATTACCGCCACCCCCGCCCCCATCCAGCTCATCGACGCCGCCGACATCGAGGCCATGGGCGCTGCCACCCTGCGCGACATCCTGGAGCTGAGCAGCGGCCTGTACGTCGCCCCCAGCGGACGCAACCTGCAGATCCGCGGACTCGGCCATTCGGATAGCGTCTATCTGCTCGATGGCCGCCGCATCAAGGGCGAGTTCAGCAACGCCTACGAGCTCGAACGCATCTCCGCCACCCAGATCGAACGCATCGAGATCCTCCGCGGGCCAGCCAGCGTGCTGTACGGAGCCGATGCCCTCGGCGGCGTCATCAACATCATCACCCGACGCCCGCGCAGCGGCCTGGAGATTTCCCTCGACGCCCAGTACGGGGCCAACAGCGATGGCGACGGCAGCCGGCGCACCGGCGCGGTGGCCATCCGCGGCGGCAGTGAAGTGCTGCGCTACGCCCTGCACGCCAGTGCCCTGCGTCAGCGCCCCTACGCCGAACGCGAAACGACCACCGTCACTGCCCCCCAGGCCGGCGTGCAGATTCCCCCTTCGACCCACCCCAATGCCCTGATCCGCACCCGACTCAAGGACCACTACACGGTAGACGTCGACTACCGCGACCAGGCCGCCGTCGACACCCTCGGTGGCGAGATCGAAGTCCACCCGAGCGCCACCCTCACCCTCGCCCTGGCCTTCAACTACCTGCAGGAAACCCGCGAAGGCGACTACGTCAGCAGCCGCTACGCCACCACCGTAGCCGGCGGTGGCGGCAACTTCATCCAGGCCGCCAACATTCCGGCGCGTCAGTACGACGACAACGAACGCCGCGATCTCACCGCACGCGCCGACTGGCGCCCTGCCGACTCCCTCGCGCTTGCTTACCGCCTGCACTACAGCCGTTACGACAAGGACCGCGTGGTCTATGCCCTGCCGTGGGCGGATCTCGGTTACGGCAGCCGCGAAGCCTCGGCCAGCTCGCGCAACCGCTCCACGCTCTCCCACCTCATCCACGATCTCACCGCCACCTGGCGCCCCGACACCGCCCACACCGTTGTTGGCGGGATGGAACACCGCAGCAACAAGGTCGACTCCACCGCCTACGATGCCGACGGCAGGACCTTCAAGTCCGCCTTCCTGCAGCACGAATGGCAACTCGCCGAACGCTTCAACGCCGTCTATGGCGCGCGCTACGACGACGTCTCGGTAGGAGGCAGCCAGGTCTCGCTGCAGGCCGGCGCGGTCTGGCAGGCCGCGCCGCTGGCCCGCCTGCGCTTCAACTACGCCCAGGGCTTCAAGGCCCCTGACGACCGCGTACTCTACGTCGACCAGACCAACCCCCAGGGCGTGCCCATGCTGGGCGCCGAGGTGATCGCCGCCGCACGCGGCAAGACCACCGCCCACGCACTGAAGCCGGAAACCAGCGAAACCTGGGAGGTCGGCCTCGCCGGCGGCAACACCCAGTGGCAGTACGGCCTCAGCCTGTTCCGCAGCGATATCGAGGAACGCATCGAGCAGGTCCGCGAAGGCAGCGCGCCGCTCACCTACAACACCTTCCGCAACATCAGTGCAGCACGCATCCGCGGCATCGAAGCCGAGGGCAGCTGGCGCATCCGTCACAACCTGCGCGCCCGCATCGGCCTCACCCGCCTGCGCACCGAAAACCTCGATACCGGCGCACGTCTGCTCGCCACCCCGCACACCCTCGCCAACCTCTCAGTGGACTACACCCCCACCCAGCACTGGATGCTGCAGGCCATCGTGCGCCACACCGGCAGCCAGGACTACAGCGGCACCACGGCCACCGAGCGCGCCGATGCCTACACCCTGGTGAACCTGAAAGCCAGCTACCTGCCCCCCTCCTCCCCGGGCCTGGAGATCTATGGCGGCATCAACAACATCTTCGACGAAAAAATAGACACCGCCCTCGGCTCCGACCCCGGCCCCTACCTCTACGCCGGCATCCGCTACCGCTTCTGAACCCAGGAATCTCACCCCATGACTACGCTTCGCCAAGCCTTCGCCACCGCCCTGTGCGCCGCCGCACTGCTGGCGCAACCGCTCGCCCACGCCCACGACCACCCGGTGGACGACCTCCTCGACCTCCCCCACCCGATGCGCGTACTCAACCGTGCTCACTGGCAGGAGCACCTCAGCACCGAACAAAAGGCGGCCATTGCCGCCTTGCGCAGCGAGATCCAGCCGCGCTACCTGGCCCTGATGAGCGAGGCCATTCCGCTGCAGGAACAGTTGCACGCCGCGGTCTTCGCCCACGATGCCGCCGCACCCAGCCGCGAAGCGCTGGAAACCTTCGCCGATCTGCGCGTGCGCATGACGGAAGTCCAGACCGGTGCCTACGCCCGCCTGAAAAGCGTGCTCGGTGCAAGCGACTGGGAGAAACTGCTGCAGGAACTCCAGCAGCACTGAAATCACCCCTCAGGGAGACCTCGAATGAGCAAGAAATGCTGCGAAAAACGCAAACCCTGCAAGCGCTGCCCACGCCAGCACAAACGCTGACCAGCGCGTACCGGGGATGCGTGCCGGGAATGCCACGGGCGGAGCGCTGACCAGGCTGGCGGCGCACGAGCGCCTGCACACCGCAGACCCGGGCGCGCGCTCTCAGCGCAGCGAGCCGCGCTCCATCTGCAGGAAGACGTTGTAGGCATTGCCGCGATTGGCCTCGCGAAAGGCCGGCAGCTTCGCCCAGCGGCTCCAGTCGACCTCGTCGTAGGCCTCGTCGAAGGACTTCAGCTCCGCCACCGCGCGGCCCATCTCCTCGCGCAGGAACTGCAGGTAGTCCCGCGTCAGCACCAGATCGGCGCGCGGATTGGTGGATGCCGGCCCGTGCCCGGGCACCAGCACGGCCGGGCTGGCCTCGATCAGGCGCTCCAGCGCCAGCAGCCAGCGCGCGGTATCGGCCTCGCCGACGAAGGGCACGCGGCCGCGGAACAGCATGTCGCCGGCGTAGAACACGCGCTCTTCGAGCACCTCCATGCCCATGTCGTCCGGCGAATGCGCCGGCCCCAGGTGCATCAGGCGAAACGTCAGCCCGCCCAGGCGGAACTCGCTGTCGCCCGCCAGCCAGCGGTCGGCCGCCACCAGGCGGGTGGTGTCATCGACGAAGGGGAAGAGGTCCGCCCGGCGTTGCGCCAGGCGCGCCTGCGCGCCCTCGGACTCGAGCAAGGCACGCCCGGCCTGATGCGCCCACACCTCCGCGCCGATCGTCTTGAAGGCCTGCAGGCCGTAGTAGTGGTCGGCATGGTAGTGGCTGACGATCACCCGGCGGATCGGCTGCGCGGTGAGCTTGCGGATCTCGCCGATCAACTGCTCGGCCAGCGCCGGCGTGCCCAGCGCGTCGAACACCACCACGCCCTCGTCGGTGATGACGAAGCCGGCATTCGACATGAAGCCCTCGTTGGCCGCCGAGGCCATCCCCGCCTGCCCCATCACGTACCAGCTGTGCGGCCCCACCTGCACCGGGGTCATCTCCGCCGCGCGCGCCGCGCCCCCCGCCAGCACAGCGCACCACACCATCACTACCGCCAGCAGAGTACGCATCGCCGCCCCCTCGCATCGGAATATCCGCATACGCTAACGGATCGCCGCCGCGCGGTCGATCTGCGCCGCAACATCGCGGCCGCAAGGCTAGTCCGCACTTCTCACACCCTCACGTCGCGAGGGGGTCGAGGCGCCGCCGTGGTGCGCCGCACGGACCGATCGACGCCGAAGGCGTAGCTGACACTACGTCGAGGCGACGTGAGGGAGTACGGCGTGCCACGGCGAGTGCACCGGCACCCGCAGCAGGGATGGTGTGAGAAGTGCGGGCTAACGCAGATGGATGCTGCCGATCCCCAGCAGGCCCATCACGCCGATCACGATCAGGTAGATGGCGACGATGTAGTTGAGCAGCTTCGGCACCAGCAGCACGAGGATGCCGGCGATCAGCGCGAGCAGCGGGGCGAGACTGATGTTGAGGTTCATGCGGTGTTCTCCCTATGGCATCGACCACCGGCCGACATGCCGGTGGTGCAGGAGGGCGGAGTGTGCCGCCGGCGCGGCCGGCGGGCAAGCCGCCCGGCGGCCTCCGCCGCAGGCCCCTACTCCCAGCTCAGCGCGCCGCCGGTCTGGTACTCGGTGACCCGGGTCTCGAAGAAGTTCTTCTCCTTCCTCAGGTTGGCCTGCTCGTCCAGCCAGGGCAGCACGTTCTGCGCGCCGGGGAAGGGTTCGTCCAGCCCCAGCTGGCGGGCGCGGCGGTTGGCGATGAAGTGGAACTGGTTCACGTGCAGCGCCGCCGAGTAGCCGAGGATGGGTTCGCGCAGGATGTAGCCGGCGTAGGCCGCCTCCGCGGCTTCGGCCTCGTCCCACAGTTCGCGCAGGCGCAGCGGGTCGAGGGTGAGATTCTCCTCCTGCAGCAGCTGGCGCACCACGCGGATGCCGAAGGCGCAGTGCAGCACCTCGTCGCGCATGATGTATTGCAGCTGCTCGGCGGCGCCCTTCATCAGCCCGCGGCGCTGCAGCGCGAAGATGGGGGTGAAGCCGTTGTAAAACCAGCAGCCTTCGAAGATGCCGGCGAAGAACAGGTAGGAGAGCGCGAATTCGTGCAGGTTGTCGCGGTTGGTCATATCGAAGTCCGAGCGCATCACGCGCTCCAGGCGGCGGTTGGCAAGCGCGATCTTGCCGTGGATCTCGGGCACCACGCGGTAGCGGTTGTAGATCTCCTGCTGGTCCAGGCCCAGGCTCTCGATGCAGTGCTGGTAGGTCCAGGTGTGCAGCGCTTCCTCGTACACCTGGCGGGCCTGGTAGATCTGCAGCTCGGGCGCGCTCATCTTCTCCATCACCGCCAGGCCGATGTTGCGCATGGCGAGGATGTCGGAGGTGGTGAGGTAGGCGAGCACGTTCTCGAACACGTGGCGTTCGGCCGGCGTGAGCTTGTGGTGGTAGTCGTGCACATCCTGCGCCATGGAGATTTCCAGCGGCGTCCAGTGGTTCTTGTTGGCGTTGAGGAAGAACTCCCACGCCCACGGATAGCGGAAGGGGGCGAGCTGGTTGATGTCGGCGTGGCCGTTGACCACGCGCTTGTCCATCGGGTTGACCGGGGCCAGCGCCGGGCGCGGGGCTGCCGCCTGGGGAGCGCTCGCGGAAGCGACCGCCGGCGCTGCAGGCGCAGCCACGGGCGTGGCGGGTCGGTCGTCCCAATCGTCGAAGCGGAAGGCACTCATTGGCAGGCCTCGCAGTCCGGGTTGTCGATGGCGCAGAACTGCGCCTCGGCGGCGGACCCGGCGGTGGACACGCTGGCTTTCTCCATCGCCGTGGCGCCCAGGGTGCGCAGGTAGTAGGTGGTCTTCAGGCCGCGCGTCCACGCCAGGCGGTAGAGCTCGTCGAGCTTGCGCCCGGACGGGGCGGCGACGTAGAGGTTGAGCGACTGCGCCTGGTCGATCCACTTCTGTCGGCGCGCGGCTGCTTCCACCAGCCACGACGGGTCGATCTCGAAGGCGGTGGCGTAGCGCGCCTTGAGCTCGGCGGGCACGCGGTCGATGGGGGCGAGCGAACCGTCGAAGTACTTGAGGTCGGCGATCATCACGTCGTCCCACAGGTCGAGCGCCTTGAGCTCTTCCACCAGGTACTCGTTGACCACGGTGAACTCGCCCGAAAGGTTGGATTTGACGTAGAGGTTCTGGTAGTCGGGCTCGATGGAGGCCGACACGCCGATGATGTTGGCAATGGTGGCGGTGGGAGCGATGGCCACGCAGTTGGAATTGCGCATACCGTGACGCGCGATGCGCGCGCGCAGGACCTCCCAGTCCAGCGTGCCGCCGCGCTCGACCTCGACGAAGCCGCCGCGCGCCTCGGCAAGCAGCTCCAGGGTATCGGCCGGCAGCACGCCCCGCGACCACAGGCTGCCCTCGTAGCTGGAGTAGCGCCCGCGCTCCTCGGCCAGTTCCGTCGAGGCCAGGTAGGCGTGGTAGCACAGCGCCTCGGCGGAGGCGTCGGCGAACTGCACCGCCGCGTCCGACGCGTAGGCCACGCCCATGCGGTGCAGGCAGTCGGCAAAGCCCATCATCCCCAGGCCCACCGGGCGGTGGCGCAGGTTGGCGGTGCGCGCCTTCGGCGTGGCGTAGTAGTTGATGTCGATGACGTTGTCGAGCAGGCGCATGGCGCTGCGCACGGTGCGCGCGAGCTTGTCGTGGTCCAACGTCCAGCGGCCGTCGGCGCCCTGCACCAGATGGGCGGGCAGGTTCACCGAACCGAGGTTGCACACCGCGGTCTCGTCGGCCGAGGTGTTCAGGGTGATCTCGGTGCACAGGTTGGAGCTGTGCACCACGCCCGCATGCTGCTGCGGCGAGCACACATTGCAGGCGTCCTTGAAGGTGATCCACGGGTGCCCGGTCTCGAACAGCATGGTGAGCATCTTGCGCCACAGCTGCAGCGCGGGGATCTTCTTGAACAGCCGCAGCTCGCCGCGCGCGGCGCGATCCTCGTAGGCCACGTAGGCGGCCTCGAAGTCGCGGCCGAAGCGGTCGTGCAGGTCGGGCACGTCCACCGGCGAGAACAGCGTCCATTCGCCGCCTTCCATCACCCGCTTCATGAACAGATCCGGGATCCAGTTGGCGGTGTTCATGTCGTGGGTGCGGCGGCGCTCGTCGCCGGTGTTCTTGCGCAGTTCGAGGAATTCCTCGATGTCCAGGTGCCAGGTCTCCAGGTAGGCGCACACCGCGCCCTTGCGCTTGCCGCCCTGGTTCACCGCCACCGCGGTGTCATTGACCACCTTGAGGAAGGGAATCACCCCCTGGCTCTTGCCGTTGGTGCCGCGGATCAGGCTGCCCAGCGCACGCACCGGGGTCCAGTCGTTGCCCAGGCCGCCGGCGAACTTCTGCAGCAGGGCGTTTTCCTTGATCGCCTGGTAGATGCCTTCGAGGTCGTCGGCCACCGTGGTGAGGTAGCACGACGAGAGCTGCGAGTGCCGCGTGCCGCTGTTGAACAGCGTCGGCGTGCTGCTCATGAAGTCGAAGGACGAGAGCAGGCGGTAGAACTCGATGGCGCGCGCTTCGCGGTCGATCTCGTTCAGCGCCAGGCCCATCGCCACGCGCATGAAGAAGGTCTGCGGCAGCTCGATGCGGCTGTCGTCTACGTGCAGGAAGTAGCGGTCGTAGAGGGTCTGCAGGCCCAGGTAGTTGAAGCGCAGGTCGTTGCCGGCATCGAGCGCGGCGGCCAGGCGCGGCAGGTCGTACTCGCCCAGGCGGGGGTCGAGCAGGCCCGCCTCGATGCCGCGCGCGATCAGCGCGGGAAAGCACTCGGCGTAGCCGGCAGTCATCTCCGCATGGCTGACCGGGCGGCCGAGCACTTCGACGCGCAGGCTGTCGAGCAGCAGGCGCGCGGCGACCTTGGCATAGGCCGGCTCGCGCTCGATCAGCGTGCGCGCGGCCAGCACCAGGGCCTGGCGCACCGCGGCCAGCGGCACGCCGTCGTAGAGGTTGGCGAGCGCGTGTTCCAGCACGGTGTCGGCGGACACGCCGCCGAGGCCGGCGCAAGCCTCCGCGCAGCGCGCGCGCAGCGCGGCGCGCTCCAGCGGAATGCGGCGCTCGCCGTCGGTGGCGTGCAGCAGGGGCTCGAGCGCGACACCGTCGGTGCTGGCCGCCGCGGCGGCGGCACGCTCGGCCGCACGGCGTTCGCGGTACAGCACGTAGGCGCGCGCCACGTCGTGCTCGCCGGAACGCATCAGTGCCAGTTCCACCTGGTCCTGGATGTCCTCGATGTGCACCGTGCCGCCGCCTGGCAGGCGGCGGGTGAGCGCCTGCACCACGCCGGCGGTGAGGCGTGCCACCAGGTCGCGCACCCGCGCCGAGGCGCCGCCCTGCCCACCTTCCACGGCGATGAAGGCCTTGGTCATCGCCAGCGCGATCTTCTCGGCATTGAAGGACACGATGGCGCCATTGCGGCGGATCACCTCGAAGGCACGCCCAGCCTGCGCGAACTCGGAGAGCGGCGGCGCCTTGCGGGGGGCGGAGGATTCGGTTTCGGTATGGCTGGCGACTGCCTGCATGCTTGCACTCCCTTAGCATCGGGGCGCAATGCCGGCACGACGGGATGCACTGCGGACGGGCCGCAGGCTCCGCCATGGAGACACCCCGCCCCAGGTCAGAAAACCGCCCCGTCACACGGGCCGGCACGGCGTCGGCAGGTCTCCTGGCTCACGGGTCCTCGCCCGCCACCGGCCTTCCCGGAAGTGCTGTCTTCCAGTGGCTCGAATCGGTGGCGGACTCGCCGTCTACAGTTGCGGGGGCAGCTCCGGCATCGGCGCGCGGGCGGTGCTTGCGCATCACCGCGGCATCCTGACCGGATTCCCTTTTCATCCCGGATGGGAACCGTCGCAGGGCGCAGTGTAGTCCCGAAGGCAAGCTTGCCGCAAGGCAAGCATACAAGATATCGGACAAAGATCAGACAGAACACCCATATCTAGTAACCCCGCCCGACCCTCGATCAGAAGTCGATGCCTGCCTGGGCCTTCACCCCTGCCTTGAAGGCGTGCTTGCGGTCGGCGATCTCGCTTACCGTATCGGCCAGCTCAACCAGTTCCGGCTTTGCCGCGCGGCCGGTGACGATCACCGTCTGCAGCGGCGGACGGGCGCGGATCGCGTCGAGCACCGCGGCGGTGTCGAGGTAGTTGTACTTCAGCATGTAGGTGAGTTCGTCGAGCACCACCAGGCTGAGCGCCGGATCGGCCAGCATGCCGGCGGCCTGCGCCCAGGCCTCGTCCGCGGCGCGCTTGTCGGCATCCCAGTTCTGCGTGTTCCAGGTGAAGCCGGTGGCCATGGCGTGGTAGCGCACTGCGGCGCTCGCCGGGTGCTGCTGCAGGAAGATCACCTCGCCGGTGGCCTGGGTGCCCTTGATGAACTGCACCACACCGGCGCGCTGGCCGTGGCCCAGCGCGCGGTACAGGGTACCGAAGGCGGAGGTGGTCTTGCCCTTGCCGTTGCCGGTGATCAGGATGACGATGCCACGCTCTTCCTGCGCCCGGCCGATGGCCGCATCGACGACTTCCTTCTTGCGCTGCATGCGCTCGTTATGGTTCTGCTTGCGGTCTTCTTCCATCCTGCGGGCTCCACGGTTTTCCGTGCGCCGGGATGGAGAGGGAGACGATGGTCGCGCTTTGCGGAGCGGGTGCTGCACCCGAAGCACGGCGGGATCTGGAGCCCGCAGAACCCATCGGCAACCGGCCCACACCCCGGGGCAGCTGTGCTGACGAAATCGAGCGGGTCGGTCTTCTGGCTCACCGTCATCCGGTCGCCGTCACCTTCCCGAAGCAACACGCTTCAGTGGTATTGATTTGACGGCGCCGTCAGGCTTACAGCAGCGGGGGCTGCGCCGGAATGGCGCGAGCATGGACTCGCGCGTCACCGGACTTCCCGTTTCACCCCTGGCGCGGACGCGCCGCGGGGCTCCCGATCGATGCTGGCCGAACTATACGCCGTCAGCGCCCGAAGCGGCAATGCGGGGCTGCCAGGCGCTGCCGCCGGATGACGCAGGTGCAGCAAAAGTTTGACCAACGTCAGACACGGCGCCGGCGCGGCAGGCTATGATGCTTTCCGCGTAGGCAGCACCTTGCGGACGCCATCGTCCGCCGCTCTCAGTGCACGCCGTCCGCTGCAGCAGGTTCGCGTAGCCAGCTTCGGTCAGCCAGGAACCCGTCCCGTGTGGAGCCCCGCTCCACCGTGCGGAGGCTTGTCTGATCGCGCCAGGCGCGTTGGCCTACGGGTACCTGACAACCGGCTGCGCTGGACCCCGCCATGCCCGAATTCGAAGAGCTGCGCACCTTTCTCCGCAACATCCGCATCGCCCACCACATCCGCGGGCGCATCCGCCTCAAGCTCGACGGCGAGATGCCGGCCATGGAGATGCCCGGCGAACAGGCGCGCGCACTGCGTACGGTGCTTGATCGCAGCCCCGGCATCGTCGACGTCAAGGTCAACCTGCTGGCACGCTCGTGCACCGTCATCTACGACCCCGGCACCATCCCCGAGCAGGCCTGGAGCGAACTCCTCGGCGGCTCGGCGAGCGCGGCCGCGGCACTGCTGGAAGACATCCTGCGCGACACCTACCGGGAGATCGCTCATGCAGAACCATGACGAAATCATCCTGCGCACCCGCCGCATCGACCCTGCTGCGCCCTACCCGGTCGTCCACCAGGCGGTCCGCATTGCGCTCTACGACGAATACGCCGCGCGCGCCTTCTACCAGCGCGTGACCGAGGCCTACGGCGCGCGCGCGCCCTTCGCCAACATCCAGCGCGCCGAGGAACAGCACGTCGGCGCGCTGTACAGCCTGTGCGAGCGCTACGGCATTCCCCGCCCGCTCGACCCCTTCCCCGCGGAAACCACCATTGAAGCGGGCTGGCTGGCCAACTGCCAGCGCGGGGTCGCCGGCGAGATCGCCAACGTCAGGCTGTATGCCGAACTCCTCGCCCAGATCGGCGAGGCCGACGTGCGCCGGGTGTTCGAGAACCTCCAGGCCGCCTCGCTGCACAACCACCTCCCCGCTTTCCAGCGCGCCGTTGCCGCAGCGCAGGCCCAGGAGCGCTATCACGCCGCACACGGCATCGCCCCGCAGCAGGCCTACGCCCGCCACGGCCCGGTATCCGACTTTCTCGAACGCGCCTTCGCGCAGCTCGGCCAGCACGCCGGGCCGCTCGGCCTGTTCAGTCCGCTTCTGCGTCACGCACACCCCGCCATGCTGGCCGGCATGGCCGCGGGTGGCGCTGGAGCCTATCTGCTGAAGAGCAGGCTCGGCCGTCATCGCAAGGAGATCTGACATGTTCCCGCTACTGCCCTTCGTCGCCGGCGTGGTCACCGGCGCGGTCGCACTGCGCCTGCTCAGGACCGACAAGACCCGCGGCAGCCTGGAAAAAGCCCAGGACAGCCTGCGCAGCGCCACAGTGTCCAGTCTGGAAGCCATCGAGAACGCCTCCGCGCGTGCACGCCAGCGTCTCGCCGCCCCCGCCCCTGCCGGGGACGCCGCTGCAGCGCCGGCAAGCACCACCGCGGCGGCCGCAACGCGCAAACGCACCAGCAGCAAGCCCGCGGCCAGGAAGACCGCGGCCCCCAAGCGCACGCCGGCAACCCCCGGAGGCGCTGAATCATGAGGGCAGTCGTTGCTCCGCCGCGCAGCGCCAGCTTTGCCCAGGGCTTCGTCGCCGCAGGCTGTGTATCCGCCTTCCAGGATCGCGCCACACCGTGCTCCGCCGCCGACCTCAGGCGCATCCTGCGCCACGCCCTGCAGGGCGGCACCGCGCTGAGCGCCGGCAGCCGCGCCGCCCAGGCGCTGCACCGGCGCGACTACGGCAGCGCCCTGCTGGCGGTGGCGACGGGTGCCGCCGGGGTGATGCTCATCGAACACCTGCTGCGCGCGCCTGCGCAGACCAACACGGAGAACGACCATGGCTAAGAAACACAAGAAACGCTGCAAGTGCGGCGGCATCAACCACGGCCACTATGGCTACACCGGCATGGGACCCGGTGCGGCAATGGGCGGCATGCCAGGCGCAGAAGGCAGCTTTGCCGCAGGCTACGACCCCGCCGGGCTGCAGGCCGGCCTCGGCGCTGCCGGCATCGACGCCGGACTGCTGCAGGGCATGCCGGCCTTCCTGCGTTCGCGCACCACCGAGCAGTTCCTGCTTGGCGCACTGATCGGCGCAGCGGCGGCCTGGGTGCTCAGCGACGAGGAACTGCGCGGCAAGATCGTCAAGTCTGCACTCAAGCTGTATGCCGGCGTGGCCGGCGGCGTCGAGGAAATGAAGGAACAGATGGCCGACATCCGCGCCGAGGTCGAAGCAGAGCGATGACACCGGCCTGGCTGTGCGCCCTCGAACCCATGCACCAGACCCGCGGGCGGGTGCGCTGGCGCTACCGCTGCGAACGCGGTACGGCGCCCGCGGCGGTGTTCATCGAGCGCGCCGTGGCCACCCTCGACGGCGTGCGCAAGGTGCGCGTCAATGCCGCCGCGCGCGCGCTGGTGGTTGAGTTCGACCCCCAGCGCAACAACGCCGATGCGCTCGCACTCGCCATCCTGCGCATGGTGCCGGCAGCGGCGCGCGGGCACTCCGCCAACGGGGCGCCCAGCGCCGCGCCGCTGGCGCTGAGCGCCGCAACCCTGCTGGCCTCGCGCACCCTCGATGCGCGCCTGCAGGCGCCGGTGGCCCTCGGCACCGCCATCCCGCTGCTCGGCGAGGCCTTCGACGACTTCTTCGAGAAGGGCGTCACTTCCCACGTCCTCGAAGCCCTCGCGGTGGTCATCTCGATCGGCCGCCAGGACTACCTGGCAGCCAACACCACCTCCTTCCTGCTCGCCCTCGGCGAGTATCTGGAAGCTTCCATCGAACGCCGCTCCGACGACCTCCTCAAGCACCTGCTGAAGCCTGCCACCGATGCGGTCTGGGTGGAGCGCGACGGCGCCGAGGTACAGGTGGACGCCACCGAGCTGCGGGTCGGCGACACCGTGATCGCCGCCACCGGCAGTGTCATCGCCGTGGACGGCACGGTGCTCGGCGGCGAGGCCACGGTCAACGAGGCAGCAATGACCGGCGAGAGCGTCGCCGTCGAGCGCCGCCGCGGCGACCGCGTACTGTCCGGCACCCTGGTCGAGGAAGGCCGTCTGCGCATCTACGCCGAACACGTCGGCGCACAGGCGGCAGCCGCACGCATCGCCGACTTCGTCGAGCAGTCGCTGGCGGTAAAGAGCCGCACCCAGCTCGAAGCCGCGCGCATGGCCGACCGCCTGGTGCCGATGGTGCTCGGGCTCGCTGCGGCGACCTGGCTGGTATCGCGCGACTGGCAGCGCGTCGCCGCGGTGCTGCAGGCCGACTACTCCTGCGCCCTGAAGCTGTCCACGCCGGTCGCCTTCAAGGCAGCGATGTTCGAAGCCGGCAAGTCCGGCATGCTGGTCAAGGGTGCCAAGGCCCTCGAACGCCTCGCCGAAGCCGACACCTTCGTCTTCGACAAGACCGGCACGCTGAGCACCGGCAAGCTCGAAGTCACCGACTCGGTGGCCTTCAAGCCCGGCTACACCCCGGAAGACCTCATCAACCTCGCCGCTTCGGTGGAAGAGCACTACTTCCACCCCCTCGCCCTGGCGGTGGTCGAGGCCTCGCGGCGGCTCGACCATCCACGCCACTTCGATCACAAGGAAGTCGAGTTCATCGTCGCCCACGGCGTCGCCAGCGTCATCGACGGCCGCCGCATCGTCGTCGGCTCGCGCCACTTCGTCGAAGACGACGAAGGCATCTCCATCGCCGCCCACCACGAGATCGTCGACCGCCTCCATGGCGAGGGCAAGACCCTGCTCTTCATCGGCTTCGGCGGCGAGCTGCTGGGCGTGCTGGCGCTGCGCGACAGCCTGCGCGAGAACAGCGCCGCCACCCTGCGGCGGCTGCGCAAGCTCGGCGTCGGACGCATCGTGATGCTCACCGGCGACCACCCCGAACGCGCCCGCGCCACCGCCACCGCGCTGGGCCTCGACGGCTTTCACGCCGGCCTCCTGCCCGAAGACAAGGCCCGCATCCTGCAAACCATGGCCGCCGAAGGCGCGCGCATCGCCTTCGTCGGCGACGGCGTCAATGACGCCCCCGCGCTCAGTGGCGCGCACGTCGGCATCTCCATGCACAACGGCGCCGACGTCGCCCGCCTGGCCGCCGACGTCGCCCTGCTCGAGGACGACATCGCCCGCGTCGCCGACGCCAAGGCCCTGGCCATCGCCACCCAGCACCTGATCGACAGCAATTTCAGACTCACCGTCGGCCTCAACACCACCATCCTCTCCGCCGCCGCCTTCGGCTGGCTGAGGCCGGTGGCGGCCTCGGCGCTGCACAACGGCACCACCATCGCCATTTTGCTGCGCGCACTTGCCGGTGCCGGCCTGCCGCGCAACCGACGCTCCCGCCCTCCACGCCCCACCACTACCCACACAACGCAATGACCACCTCCACCCCAGCCGACAACTTTCCCCTCGCCATGGCCAGCGAAGGCGAAACCGTGCGTGTCGTCGCCATCCTCGGCGGCAAGGCCATGACGCTGCGGGTCTCCGAACTCGGCCTCAACATCGGCAGCGAAGTGGTGGTGCGCCAGCGCCAGGGCGGCGGCCTGGTCATCGGCCGCGGTGAGACCCGCTTTGCCCTCGGCGGCGGCATGGCGCACAAGATCCTGGTCACCCGTGCATGAGGTTTACCCGCACATGCCCCTTTCATCCGGGCTGAGGGTGGGGCACAATACGCCCAAACTCGCAAATGAGAGAGGTAATGCGAATGATGCTCAAGAATCTTTCCGTCGGAGACCGCGCCAAGGTCTGTGGCTTCTCCGCCGCCGGCGGCCCCTATCGCCGCAAGCTGCTGTCCATGGGGCTCACCCCGGGCGCGGAACTGCAGGTGGTGCGCGTGGCGCCGATGGGTGATCCGGTGGAGATCCGCGTGCGCGGTTTCGCCCTCACCCTGCGCAAGAACGAGGCCGACGCCCTGACGGTGGAGAAACTCTGATGAGCACCGGACACATCATCGCCCTGGTGGGCAATCCCAACTGTGGCAAGACCACCCTCTTCAACGCCCTCACCGGCTCGCGCCAGCGCGTCGGCAACTGGCCCGGCGTCACCGTCGAGAAGAAGAGCGGTGAATACCACTACGACAAGCTGCGCTTCGAGGTCGTGGACCTGCCCGGCACCTACTCGCTCGACGTCGTCGACCGCGAGGTCTCGCTCGACGAGAGCGTCGCCCGTGACTACGTGCACGCCAACGAAGCCGGTCTGGTGATCAACATCGTCGACGCCGCCAACCTTGAGCGCAACCTCTACCTCACCACCCAGCTCGCCGAAATGCGCGTGCCGCTGGTGGTGGTGCTCAACATGATGGACGTTGCCGGCAACAAGGGCCTGCAGGTGGACCCGCAGGCCCTCGCGCGCCAGCTCGGCTGCCCGGTGGTGCCGGTGGTGGCCTCGACCGGCGAGGGCATCGACACCCTCCGCGAAGTGATCCGCAAGGCCGTCGATGCGCCCGCCGCGGCGAATGTCGAGGTCGCCTACCAGAGCGAGCTCGAAGATGCCGTCGGCGCGCTCATGCCCCAGCTCGAAGAGGCCGCCCGCAAGGCCGGCAGCGCGCCGCGCTGGCTCGCCGTGCGCCTGCTCGAAGGTGACGACCTCGCCCGCCGCATCGCCGGCAGCGCGGTCGAAGAACAGGCCAGCGCCCTGCGCGGCAAGCTCGGTGACGACATCGACATCATGGTCGCCGATGCGCGCTACGGGCTCGCCAACCGCATCGCCGGCAACACCGTGAGCGCCGGCGCCCGCATCGGCCACGACCTCACCGACCGCATCGACCGTGTGGTGCTCAACCGTGCGCTGGGCGTGCCGATCTTCCTGCTGATGATGTACCTGATGTTCCTGTTCACCATCAACATCGGTGGCGCCTTCATCGACTTCTTCGACCTGTTCACCGGCGCCCTGCTGGTCGACGGGCTGGCGGAAGTGCTCACCGCCATGGGCTCGCCGGAATGGCTCACGGTGATCCTCGCCCAGGGCATCGGCGGCGGCATCCAGGTGGTCGCCACCTTCATCCCCATCATCGGCTTCCTCTTCCTCTTCCTCTCCATCCTCGAAGACTCCGGCTACATGGCGCGCGCCGCCTTCGTCATGGACCGCTTCATGCGCTGGGTGGGCCTGCCCGGGAAGTCCTTCGTACCGCTCATCGTCGGCTTCGGCTGCAACGTCCCGGCGATCATGGCCACCCGCACCCTGGAGCACCGCCGCGACCGCCTGATGACCATCGCCATGGCGCCCTTCATGTCCTGCGGCGCGCGCCTGCCGGTGTATGTGCTGTTCGCCGCGGCCTTCTTCCCCACCGGCGGACAGAACGTCGTCTTCGCGCTCTACCTGATCGGCATCGCCGTGGCCGTACTCACCGGCCTCGCCCTGCGCCACACCCTCATGAAGGGCGAACCCACCCCCTTCATCATGGAGCTGCCGCCCTACCACCTGCCCACCGTGCGCGGCGTCCTGCGCCTCGCCTGGGAGCGCCTGAAGGCCTTCATCGTGCGCGCCGGCCGGGTCATCGTGCCGATGGTACTGGTGCTCAACGTGCTCAACTCGGTCGGCACCGACGGCAGCTACGGCAACGAGGACAGCGACGCCTCCGTGCTCGCCGAGATCGGCCGCAGCATCACCCCGGCCTTCGCGCCGATGGGCCTCACCGAAGAGAACTGGCCGGCAGCGGTGGGCATCTTCACCGGCGTGCTCGCCAAGGAAGCGGTGGTCGGCACGCTCAACGCCACCTACTCCGCGCTCGCCGCGCAGGATGCCGGCGAAGAGGCGGAAGAAGAGGCGTTCAGCCTGCGTGAAGCGCTGGCCGAAGCCTTCGCCACCATCCCCGCCAACCTCATCGACACCCTCGGCGCGTGGGCCGATCCGATGGGCCTGGACGTCGGCGACCTCAGCGATGCCGAAGCGGTGGCCGAAGAGCAGGAAGTCTCGGTGGGCACCTTCGGCGCCATGGCGACACGCTTCAGCGGTACCGCCGGCGCCTTCGCCTACCTGCTGTTCATCCTCCTGTACACCCCCTGCACCGCCGCCATTGCCGCGGTCTATCAGGAATCCGGCGCACGGTGGACGCTCTTCGTGACGGGCTGGACCAGCGGCCTCGCCTACGGCGTGGCGACCATGTACTACCAGGCCGCCAACTGGGCCCAGCACCCGGCGAGTTCGGCAGCGTGGATAGCCGGCATACTCGCCGCCCTCGCCGCCACCCTGTGGTTCCTGCGCCGCCAGGGCGCCCGCGCCGACGGCGGGCGCATCCCGCTGCCGCAGCAGGCCTGAGCACAGGCGATGATCCTCACCCGCCTCAGTACCCTGCTGCGCGAACGCCAGCGCGCCACCCTGGCCGAGCTGGCGCGCGGCGTCGATGCCAGCCCGGAGGCGTTGCAGCCAATGCTCGCCACCCTCGAACGCAAAGGCCGCATCCGCCACCTCGGCGCCGGCTCGCGCTGTTCCTCGGGGTGCTGCAAGTGCGACCCGGCGACGCTGGACGTCTATGAGTGGATCGCCGACGCCGCCGCAGACTGAAGAGCGCCGCGCGGCACCGCCCGCAGCCCTCATCGTCGTCGGCATCCACCGCGAAGAGCGCGACTTCGGCCACGAGGTCGCGCTCACCCTGCCCGCCGACGAAGCCGAAGTGCTGGAGATCCCCGAAGGACTCTCCAACCACCGCCCGCGCCCCGACGAGCGCTTTCGCCACGAGGTCCTCCACCAGGCCCTCTACCTGCAACTGCTGCCCCAGCTCAAGCCCGCCCACCGCCTGCTCATCGACCTGCACACCGGCAGCGACGGCAACGGCCCCGCCGCCGACCTGCTGTGCGCCGACCCGCGCCTGCGCGCCGCCCTCAACGCCGCCCTCGGCAATGCCGCGGAGCCCTGCGCCGCGCAGGTGCGCGTCATCCCTCTGGGCACGCCGGCAGGTCTGCGCGCACGCACGGTGATCCCCGAAACGGTGTGGAACAACCCCGCCTTCGCCTACCTCGGCATGGAGATCTACCTCCCCGGCACGGCCAGCGGGCGGCAACAGGGTGTGGACCTCGCACGGCGGCTGATCCGCCTCGCCATCCGCCTCAGCGGCGCGCTCTCCGACAGCTCCGCGTAAAGCACGCCCGCAGCGGCCCTTCTCCCCTCTCAGCGCAGCAGCGCGTGGCGCCGCAAACCGACGTGCACGGCCAGGCAGGCCAGGAACACCCCACCGCTGAGCACATGCCAGCGCTTCGCCCCGGCTGCCGCAAACGCCAGCGACACCCCCAGGCTGCCCAGCATGCCGATCTTCGCGGCGCGGTTGGCACGCGCCCCCGGCGAGCGTGCCGCGCGCCGGCGCGACGCCGCAATCACCTCATCGACCAAGGCATCCACGCGACGCTCGAAAACCTCCACAGCAAGCGCCGCAGCGTCGTAATGCACCACCAGCGAGCCCGCGCCGGCATTCGCCCGCATCGCCCCCACACCCGCCAGCGCCCCCACCCCGGCCTCCAGCGCGCGCAGGCGCTCACGGTCGCGCAATGCCGCATCGCGGATGCGCAAACGGCCGGGAATGGAGGAAGCAATGCGGGCCATGGCAGGTGTCCTGGGAGCAGCGGCAAGGGAGTTTCACCGTATCACTGCGGGCGGGGCCGGGCAAGCGCCCCCTCCGCCGCCTTGCGTCGCCATGCCCATGTACTACCATGAGCTGACAACAGCGCGCCCCGCGCCCCCCAGAGGAGACAGCCGATGAGCACCCCGCTCGCCCCCCATTACCCCATCATCTACGTGCGCGGCTACGCCATGACCCCCGGCGAGGTCGCCGAAACCGTTTCCACCCCCTACATGGGCTTCAACCTCGGCGCCACCAAGCTGCGCCAGGCGTGGGACGGCAGGGTGCTCAAGCACGTCTTCGAATCGCCGCTGATCCGCCTGATGAAGGACTACGGCTACCGCGACACCTTTGCCGACGGCAGCGAGAGCGAAGCCCGCCTGCCCGCCCGCAGCGTCGTCATCTACCGCTACTACGAAACCGCCGACGCCGATCTCGGCACCGGCAAGGCGCTCTCCATCCCCGAAGCCGCCGCCGGCCTCAAGACCCTCATCCACCGCGTCCGCGAACAGGTCTGCGGCGACGATGCCGGACTGCGCGCCCAGTTCAAGGTGCATCTCGTCGCCCACTCCATGGGCGGACTGGTGGTGCGCGCCTTTTTGCAGAACGACCACATCAGCAACGCCGCCGATCGCGCCCTGGTCGACAAGGTGTTCACCTACGCCACCCCCCACAACGGCATCGAAGTCGCCGGCATGAACATCCCCGCAGTGCTCGGCCTGTGGGACATCAACAACTTCAACCGCAGCAAGATGGCCGAATACCTTGGCCTGAGCGGCAAGCCCGCGCGCGTCGACAGCCTCGACGGCAAGTTCGACCCCCAGCGCTTCTTCTGCTTCGTCGGCACCAACCACCGCGACTACGACGTTGCCCTCGGCATCTCGCGCCGCCTCGCCGGCGAAATGAGCGACGGCCTGGTCAAGATCGACAACGCCACCGTGCGCGGCGCCCCGCGCGCCTTCGCCTACCGCAGCCACAGCGGCCCCTACGGCGTGGTCAACTCCGAAGAGGGCTACCAGAACCTCGTCCGCTTCCTGTTCGGCGACGTCCGCGTCGACGGCCACCTCGAAGTCGCCGCCCTGCCCCTGCCCCCCTCCGTGCAGAAAGCCAAGGACCAGGGCCGCAGCATCCGCGCCTCCTACTATTTCGAAGCCACCGTCGTCCCCCGCGGCACCTTCAGCTTCCGCCTCAGCGAACGCCGCCGCGACACCAACAGCGCCATCCTGCGCAGCTACGACGAACTGCTCGACACCCGCCGCGCCAACATCGACGCACCGCGCTCGCCGGTGCTGTTCAGCGCCTTCCTCGACACCGCCCACATCACCACCGGCCGCACCCTCGTCTTTGCCCTCGAACTGGCCGTCTCCACCACCGGCTACACCATCGACCGCAAACTCTGGCCCGACCAGCACCTCGAAGGCGAATACCTCTTCCGCGACACCCTCACCCTGCGCCTCACCCGCAACCCCGACGGCTTCAGGCTGCGCTACCTCAGCAGCGACGAGAACTGGAGCGAAAACACCGGCACCCTCGCCGAAGCCACCGACGGCGGCTACGCCATCGCGCTGTCGTCGAAGAAGGGCTTCAAGGCTACGTTGAGGCTGGTGGTGCGAACAGCGGGGTAAGGGCGGCGGGAGTGTGGAACACGAGTGATTGTTGCTGACAGCAACATCCTGATGTAGCTGCACCTGCACGGTGAACTCACCGCTGCTGCCGAAGCCTTGCCGGAACGGGAACCTGGTCTGACTCAAGTACCCGGATCGGCAACCCCCTGTCTTGAGAAGTGACGGATCAACGCGACCTCCTCAGGCGGTATCCCCAGAGACTCGAGAAAGTCCTGATGTGCAGCAGGAGACATCTTCTCGAACTCCATGTGCCATCTGTCCATTCCCGCTTCATCCAACCCGGTGGACGCAAGCAAGGCAATCCACTGTTCCTTGTTCATTGAGCGGCTTTCCCGCAGCACATGCCCATCACCAAGGAGTTTGGCAATGACGTGCTGCTGCTGCCGCAGCCTTGCGATAGCAGCGCTGACACTGTGCAAATGACGCTCAAGTACCGTGGAAGCAGAAGTCTCATCGGCCTGCAGCAGGCTCGCGATGGCATCCAGCGGGAGCCCCGCTTCGCGATAGAGCATTATCCGCTCCAAGCGCCGCACATCACCTTCGGAGTACAGGCGGTAACCGCACGCACTGCGCATTGACGGCGAAAGAAGGCCGATTCCGTCGTAGTAGAGCAGCGCACTGCGAGACAGCCCTGCACGCTTGCCAAGTTGGCCCACCGTATACATGCCCATGCCGACAACTCCCAGGTGGAGAAGGCCCCCAAGCGGGGGCCTCCCCAGACTCATCAACCAACCCGCGAGGCCGCCCTCACGCTCCGGAGGTCCTCTTCGGACAGGCCGATCCATTGCAGGAATGCTTGATGTTGCGCCGGATAACGGCGTTCAAACTCAACGTGCCATCTGTGCATCATCGCGTCATCCAGCCCCGTGGCTCGAAACACCTCTATCCATTGCTCCCGAGTCATGCCGTACACGCCCATGTGATCTCTCCTGAGTAGTGGTAACTGACGACACCACGCCGTCAGCGAGCAACTCTGGCGTATCAAGCAATAGACAGGTCAAGCGGCTTCTATCAGAAGCGGAGCCTGGGCGCGGTTGATGGGGGCACGACACCCCGCCCCGCCAGCCCTCTCAACGACTGAAGATCAGCCGCAGCCCCAGCGCAATGAACAGCCCCCCGGCAAGACGGTCCATGAGCATGCCCGCCCCCGGGCGGGTGCTCAACCACTGGCCGACGGTTCCGGCAAAGTAGCCCAGCAGGGTGAAGATGAGGGCCGCCTGGGCGGTGAACAGCAGCCCCAGCAGGGCCATCTGCAGGCCGACGCTGCCCTGCGCGGGGGCAACGAACTGAGGCAGGAAGGAGAGGAAGAAGACGATGACCTTGGGGTTGATGGCGTTGGCGACGATGCCCCTGGCAAAAAGGGCCGCCGGCGTCAGGGTGCTGCCGGGGCGGGCGCTGAGGGTGGTGCCGCGGGCGTTGCGCAGGACCTTGTAGCCCAGCCACAGGAGGTAGAGACCGCCGCACAACTTGAGCGCGCCAAAAGCCTGCGGCGAGGCGGCGATGAGGGCGCTGACCCCGGCGACGGCGAGCGCGGTGTGGCTGAGGCAACCCAGCGCGCAGCCGAGCCCGAAGGCAATGCCGTGGCGGCGGCCTGTGGACATGCCGGTACCGAGCACCATGAGATTGTCCGGGCCGGGGGCGGCGGTGACCAGCACGGCGGCCAGCAGGAAGCCGAAAAACTGTTCGATGGACAGCATGCGCATCGCCTGCCGTGATGGGGATGGGGTCATTGTAGCGCCCACGCAACCGGGCACCGCACACGGCCGCGGTTTGACAGCTGCTGCAGTGCAGCGATAGAGTGCTTCCGCCTACGGTTCGTCCGCTGCATGCGCGGCGGCGATTAAAAGGGAACCCGGTGACGCGCGCTGCGCGGATCCCGGGGCTGCCCCCGCAACTGTAAGCGGTGAGTTGCACGTCCATCGAAGCCACTGGCGCAAGCCGGGAAGGCGGACGTGCCGCGATGACCCGCGAGCCAGGAGACCTGCCGTGAGCAATTCGTCAATCCAGACAGGGGCGGGGTGTCCCCGGTGGAGGAATCGTGGCTCATCGCCGGCCAGTGCCGGCAGTGCGCGCGTGCCGTGGGGCCCGCCCCCATCCTTCTCCTGCCCCTCCCTGTCGCTCATGGGAGATGCGCATGTCGCACGCAAGCACACAAGCCGTCGTGGGGACGGCTCCTGACGTTTCCGTAGAAAACCTCCGCCACCCGGCAGCCGACGAGGCCGCCACGGTGATGATAGACGTGGTGTTTCCGGAGAGTGCCAATCATCACGGCACGCTCTTCGGCGGCGCCGCACTGTCGATGATGGACAAACTCGCCTTCGTGGTGGCAACGCGGTGCACGCGGCGCCGCATGGTCACCGCCTGCAGCGGCGGGATCGACTTCGTCACGCCGATCCAGCAGGGCCGGCTGGTGGAGCTGCGCGGCCGGGTGGTGCGCCGCGGGCGCCGTTCGCTGGACGTGGAGGTAGGACTGGTGGCCGAGGATCTGGGCAGTGGCGAACGCAGCCACAGTCTCAACGGCCGCTTCACCCTGGTGGCGGTGGACGACGACGCGCCCCGCCAACGTGCCGTACCGGCAACAGCCGGGGAGGATGACGGCGGCGAGCGCACGACGATGGTAGAGCCGGTGTTTCCCGGCCACACCAACCACCTGGGCACCCTGTACGGCGGCCAGGCGCTGGCCTGGCTGGGCAAGGCGGCCTTTGTCGCGGCCTCGCGGCGGGCGCGCATGCCGGTGGTGATGGCGGCCTCCGAGCGCATCGACTTTCACGCGCCGGTGCTGGAGGGCGAACTGGTCGAACTGGATGCGCGGGTGGTGCGCGTGGGCAATGCGTCGATGTGCGTGGAGGTGAGCATGCACGCCGAAGACCTGCTCAGCGGCCAGCGCCGCCTGTGCACCCGCGGCCGCTTCACCATGGTGGCCCTGGGCTACGACGGCCGCCCGGTGCCGGTGCCGCGCTGAACCGCGGCACCTCTCAGCGCCTGCGCCCGCGCCGCCCCACGCCGGGGCGGCGCGGGGCGGCGGGCGGAACCGGTTTCCGAAGTGGAAAACGGTGATAATGGCGGCCATTTTTCGCGTTCAGCGCCATTTCAGGATTCCCGCATGGAGATCAAGGTCAATTTTCTCGACAAGCTTCGCCTTGAAGCCCGCTTCGATGATTTCGCGGTAATCGCCGATCAGCCCATCCGCTACAAAGGCGACGGCTCGGCGCCGGGACCGTTCGATTACTTCCTCGCCTCTTCGGCGCTGTGCGCGGCCTATTTCGTCAAGCTGTACTGCGAAACGCGCAATATCCCGACCGACAACATCCGCCTGTCGCAGAACAATATCGTCGACCCGGAAAACCGCTACAAGCAGGTCTTCAAGATCCAGGTCGAGCTGCCGGAGGATATCTCCGCCGCGGACCGCCAGGGCATCCTGCGCTCGATCGAGCGGTGCACGGTGAAGAAGGTGGTGCAGACCGGGCCCGAGTTCGTGATCGAGGAAGTCGCCAACCTCGATGCCGACGCCCAGGCCCTGCTGGCGCTGCAGCCGGATGCGCAGGCCAGCACCTGGATCGCCGGCAAGGATCTGCCGCTGGAGCAGACCATCGCCAACATGTCGCGGGTGCTGGCCGACCTCGGCATCAAGATCGAGATCGCCTCGTGGCGCAACCTGGTACCCAATGTGTGGTCACTGCACATCCGCGATGCGCACTCGCCGATGTGCTTCACCAACGGCAAGGGGGCGACCAAGGAAAGCGCCCTCGCCTCGGCGCTGGGCGAATATATCGAGCGCCTGAACTGCAACCATTTCTACAACGACCAGTTCTGGGGCGAGGACATCGCCAGCGCCCCCTTCGTGCATTACCCCGATGAGCGCTGGTTCCAGCCCGGCGCGGACGACGCCCTGCCCGCCGGCCTCCTCGACGACTACTGCCTGCCGATCTACGACCCCGACGGCGAACTGCGCGCCTCGCACCTCTACGACACCAACTCCGGCAACACCGCACGCGGCATCTGCGCGCTGCCCTATGTGCGCCAGTCAGACGGCGAGACGGTGTACTTCCCCTCCAACCTGATCGACAACCTCTACCTGAGCAACGGCATGAGTGCCGGCAATACCCTGGCCGAAGCGCAGGTGCAGTGCCTGTCGGAAATCTTCGAGCGCGCGGTGAAGCGCGAGATTCTCGAACACGAGCTCGCCCTGCCCGACGTACCGCCCGCAGTGCTGGCAAAGTACCCGGGCATCGTCGCCGGCATCGAGGCGCTGGAGCAGCAGGGTTTTCCGGTGCTGGTCAAGGATGCCTCGCTCGGCGGCGTGTATCCGGTGATGTGCGTGACGCTGATGAACCCGCGCACCGGCGGCGTCTTCGCCTCCTTCGGCGCCCACCCGAGCCTTGAGGTGGCGCTGGAACGCAGCCTCACCGAACTGCTGCAGGGGCGCAGCTTCGAAGGCCTCAACGACCTGCCCCAGCCCACCTTCGAAAGCAATGCGGTAACCGAGCCGAACAACTTCGTCGAACACTTCATCGATTCCAGCGGCGTCGTATCGTGGCGCTTCTTCAGCGCCAGGGCCGATCACGAATTCGTCGAATGGGATTTCTCCGGCCACGGCGAAAACTCCAACGCCGACGAAGCCGCCAGCCTGCTCGGCATCCTCCAGGACATGGGCAAGGAGGTGTACATGGCCGTGTACGACCAGCTCGGCGCCATCGCCTGCCGCATCCTCGTACCCGGCTATTCCGAGATCTATCCGGTCGAAGACCTGATCTGGGACAACACCAACAAGGCACTGCAGTTCCGCGCCGACATCCTCAACCTGCACCGCCTCGACAACGCCGCCCTCGCAGCCCTGCTGGCACGGCTCGAAGACAGCGAACTCGATGACTACACCGACATCATTACCCTGATCGGCATCGAGTTCGACGAAAACACCGTCTGGGGCCAGCTCACCATCCTGGAGCTGAAGCTGCTCATCCACCTCGCCCTGCGCCAGTTCGAAGCCGCCAAGGAACGGGTCGAGACCTTCCTGCAATACAACGAAAACACCGTCGAGCGCGCCCTGTTCTATCAGGCCCTCAACGTAGTGCTGGAGGTCATGCTGGACGACGAACTGGAACTCGCCGACTACGAGCCCAACTTCCGCCGCATGTTCGGCAACCCGCGCATGGATGCAGTGCTCGGCTCAGTAGACGGCAGCGTGCGCTTCTACGGCCTGACGCCGACCAGCATGAAGCTGGAAGGGCTGGACCGGCACCAGCGCCTGATCGACAGCTACCGCAAGCTGCACACGGCACGGGCCAGACTGGCGGGCTGAGTCTCGTCCTGGTCGGGGGCGGCGGGTGCTTGGTCGGAGCGGCAGTTCTGCGAACGGGCATACTTGCGCGCCTGTTCCTTGCCGACGAGTGGATTCTTGTCTGCGGCCTTGGCTTCGAGGACGAGCAGGGGAAAGCTCCTCTCGTCGAGGAGGAGGAAGTCGACAAACCCTTTTCCTGACTTCTCGAAGTTCTCTCCGAGACCATCGAGATCGGTCGACTTGATGGTGACACTGGGTTCGAGGCGGATGTTGGCGGGGCCGTCACTATCCGCAAGGAAGCGCCAACCTGCTGCTTCGAGCAGCTTGTTGATCTTGATACGGGCGGTGGCTTCTTTCATGGGCCCGGAGCTTCCTTGTTGTTCTTCGGATGGCAATTGACGAAATGCACGTTACTTCAACTCGTACCAGACGCCACGACCACTACCCTGCTGTTCGAGGTGACCACGTTCGACCAGGGCACGAAAGTGCTGTTTGAGCGTGTTGCGACTACTCCCGGTCAGGCGGATCGCGTCGCCCATGGTAATGCGGCCGTGTTCGCGGGTGAACTCGACGATCTGCAACGACAATTCCGGCAGTGCAGCCAGGACCAGCCTTTCGCGCTCGACCTTGCGGTTGAGACGGCGCACTTGCTCGGCCAGAGCGCGCAGGAAGAAGGTCAGCCAGGGCTGCCAATTTGGGGCGTCGCTGCGAATCGTGCCCTGCGTTTGCCGTAACGCGAGGTAGTAGGCTTCCTTGCTCTGCTCGATCACGCTCTCCAGCGAACTGTAGGGGACATAGGCGTAACCGGCTTGCAGCAACAGCAAAGTGGTGAGGACGCGGCTCAGTCGGCCATTGCCGTCCTGGAAAGGATGGATCTCAAGGAAGACCACGACCCAGATGCCGATCAGCAGCAGCGGGTGAAGTCGTTCCGCAGCGCGTTCCTCATTGAACCAGGTGATCAATTCGGTCATCAGGGGCTGCGTGTCGAATGGCGTTGCGGTGGCGAAGACGACACCCAGTTGATTGCCATCCTCGTCGAAGGCCACCACGCTGTTGGTGGAGGTCTTGTAATTGCCCCGGTGCCAGGCATCCTTCTCGCTGTAGGTGAGCAGATCGCGGTGCAGTTGCTTGACGTGATTCTCGGTCAGCGCAATGTCCTGCCAGGACGAGAACACCAGTTCCATGACCCCGGCGTAGCCGGCGACCTCTTGTTCGTCGCGGGTGGTGAACGACTTGATCTGCAGATTGGACAGCAGGCGCTCGACATCGCGATCGGACAGTCGGCTACCCTCGATGCGCGTGGATGAGCCGATGCTCTCGATGGTTGCAACCCGCCGTAGAGCAGACAGCCTGTCCGGTGCCAGCGTGCCCAGGGCACGCCAAGCACCCTTGAACTCATCGATACCGGCGATGAGGGCAAGGATCTCCGGGGTTATATGAACGGCATCCGATCGGATCATGGGCGCCAATATTACACCCATTTACACCCATTCAGAAACCCCACGCGCTTCCGTGCTCACTGCGGACCGCTATGCAGCGCAAGGGGATTCGGCAACCCAACGGCGGACGAAACGAAGACACTGACTTAGATAGACGCCCAAAGACCAGCATGACTCAGGGACCCATCGGCGACCACTTCAGGATCAGTTACCGGCCGTTCGTGCCAATCCAATTTCCCCTGTTTCAATGCCTCTTACTGGCCGTAGCTGACGATTCGTCACGTCGGCGCAAACGAGCGCTCCGGCAGACAACCCCCTGTTCACCTCTCTATTCACCAGCCGTTTGTATGATCCCGACGCCCACGCGCCCAGCCCTCCGCCAGCCAAAAGCTATTCACAAAGCTATTCAAATCAGTGAGCCGCCATTCCGGCTCGATCCGCCTGCTGCTCGGCAGGCAGGCGCCAAGCGCGCGCCAACTCGTTGAAAAGGCGGGGATCAGCCAGCCGACGGTTTCGCGTGCACTGGCGGCGCTGGGGGATGAGATCATCCGCATTGGCTCAGGCCCATCTATTCACTATGCCCTGCGGGATGCCTCCCGCGGCTTTGCGTCGGCTCCGGTTTACCGTGTCAGTGAGGCGGGGCGGATTGAGGACCTGGGCTTGCTCGTACCTGTTTGCCCGGCAGGGTTCGTCATGGTGCAGGCCGATGGCTTGACGCGCCACAGCGACGGGTTGCCGTGGTGGTTGTTCGACATGCGCCCGCAGGGTTTTCTCGGCCGGACCCATGCGTCTGCGCATGCTGCCGGACTTGGCCTGCCTCCGAACCCGGAGCACTGGGCGATACGGAGATGTGATACAGCGGCGCCCTGGGCTGCGCCGGCCTGTGGCCTTGCGCCGGCCTGAAGCCGCAGTTCTCGCCCTGGCAGCCAGCCGCTTAGGGCGCCCCGGCCTTGCTGCCGCTGCCCGAGCCGAAGTGCATCCGCTGGGCGTCCCGCCACTGGCGCAGCAGGGCCTCGCAGGCCGAACGCACTTCGGCGTGCACGGCCGGGTTGGTGGCCAGCATGTCGAGGTGGCGGATGAGGTTGCGCATGCGCCCGCGGCACACGCCGATGATGGCGGCCTGCGAGAGCAGATGCAGGGTGCGCGCGGTGATCAAGCCGGGGTCGGCGTTGCCGGGGTGCTGTTCGATGCCGCCCGCGGGCGGCCCGCCGTGCTTGGACATGGCAGGCCTCCGCGCTCAGAGCGGCAGCTGGAAATCGGCCGCGATCAGCTTCAGCCAGGCGTCGAGGCGCTGGGCGGTCTGGTCGGCCTGGTTGTCGAGATCGAGCGCCAGTCCGACGAACTGGTCGTCGACCACGGCCTGCGAGGTGTTGAAGTCGTAGCCCGCGATGGGCCATGCGCCAACGATGCGCGCACCGCGCGCGGAGAAGAAGTCGTGCAGTTCGATCAGCGCATCGACGAACTCGTTGGGGTAGCCGGCCTGATCGCCGAGGCCGAACAGCGCGATGGTCTTGCCGGCGAAGTTGAGGTCGTCGATCTTGGGCAGAAACTCTTCCCAGCTCTCTGCATCGGTTTCCACCGACAGGCCGGGCAAGGCGCCTTCGCCGAGGGTGGGCGTACCGAGGATGAGGTAGTCATAGGCGGCGAAATCCTCCGCGCTGGCGCGATTGACGTTCAGCGGGTCGGCCATGGTGTCGTCGTCGAAACGCTTCTTGATCATTTTCGCGACTTTGCGGGTGTTGCCGGTGTTGGAGCCGAAGAACAGTCCGATGCGGGCCATGGGTACTCCTTTGTCGAGTGGGCAGTCTGAGGGGTCGGGCAGCCACCGCTACGGGCGTCGCCAAAACCATTTTGATCTCATGGTTTTCATGAGTATCTGCAAATGCTTCTCAATTCGTCAACTGATTTCGACGCTGCGCTGCCTGGTAGTGTCCCCTCAACTTGCCTAGCCCGCATTTCTCACACCACCCCTGCTGCGGGTGCCGATGCACTCGCCGTGGCACGCCGTACTCCCTCACGCCGCCTTGACGTAGTGTCAGCTACGCCTGCGGCGTCGATCGGTCCGTGCGGCGCACCACGGCGGCGCCTCGACCCCCTCGCGACGTGAGGGTGTGAGAAATGCGGGCTTGGGCGTGTTTGCCCTGGCGGGGAAAGGCCGTTACTATCAGCATTTCCATATGTACTGATAATTACTCCGCGCCGCCGCCTTCACGGCCCGGACACAGGCACGGTTCAACCACGGAAACCCGATGCACACCCATCGCAAGATCATTTACCGACTCGCCTTTCTCGACGGCATCGCCCTGCTGCTGCTGGTCTTCATTGCCGTACCGGTGAAGTACCTGCTCGACCTTCCGCTGGGCGTGAAGGTACTCGGCCCGCTTCACGGCACGCTGTTCCTGTCGCTGATGGTGGCGAGCCTGGCTGCCGTGGCCCGCGGGGCACTGCGCCCCGCTCTGGCAGCCCTGCTGTTCGTCGGCGCCCTGCTCCCGCTGGGCGCCTTCTACGCCGACTACCGCCTGCGTCAGGCCTACCCGGACCTGGCCCACTGAGGCGGCAGCGGGACGAGGGGCGCGCCGCCGGGGGTGCTGCGCTCAGCGGCTGCCGGCACGCCCCTCTGCCGTGAGCGTTTCCACCTCCGCGCGCTGCGCGGCATCGACCAGCACGCATTGCTTGCCGGTGCGGCGGCAGTGGTCCTGCACACGCCAGTAGGCGTCGTGGCCGATGCAGCCGGTCTGGCAGATCACCAGGTCGGCGGCGGCCAGACTGGCTTCGAGGGCGTCAAGGTCGTGCTCGTCGGAGACCGGCTGGAGGACGAACTCACCCCCCGCGCGCTCGACCATCTTCTGCGCTGCCCTGATCTCCGCGACCTCGTTGCCGACGCAGAGCACCGCCTTGCGGTGCAGGCGCCCCACCACCACCCTGGCTTCGGGACGCGTGTGGGCGCGCAGTTCGCCCATCAGCGCATGGACCTTCTCCATCAGGCTGTCCACGCGGCGGGCAAGCGCTACCCGGCGGGGCAGACCGGGAAGCGCCGCTTCCAGTGCCGCACGTTCTTCGCGCGCCAGGGCCAGGGCGGTGTCGCGGGCGATGAGCTCACCGCGCAGGCGCATCACTTCGGCCTGCAGGCGGTCGATCTCGCTCTGCTGGGCGCTGAAGAGTTCGGAGCAACGGCGTTGCACGCCGGCAAACTGGGCGACGAGGATGCGGTATTCGTCGGCGACGGGGTCGAGCAGGACGGTCTTCATCGTGGCTCCGTGCGGGCGAGATAAACATCCTGCATGTTAATCGATAACGGTTCTCATCTCCAGTGACAACATGCAACACTGCCCCGCCCTATCCGCGCAGACACTCCGCGCAACGCCCGTAAAGGGTCAGCTCATGGCCGTCCACCGCAAAACCGGGCGGTGCATAGGCGGCCAGGCTGGGCGGACAGCCCGGCACGTCGAAGACGCGCCCACAGGCCCGGCACTGGAAATGGTGGTGGTGAGGCCGGTCCTTGAGTTCGTAGCGCGCGCTTTCGCCGGGCAGGTTGACCGTTTCCAGCACCGCCTCGGCGAGTAGTACCTTGATGGTGCGATAGACCGTGGCGATACCCAGGCCAGGACAGTGCACGCTCGCCAGGGCATGGACGTCTGCGGGCAGCAGCGGATGGGGGTGCTCGCGAAAGGCGGCAAGGATTGCTGCACGCTGCTGCGTGGCGCGTTCAAGCTGGAGGGCCATGGTGCAAGCCTCGGGAGGTGTGTCGATGTGCCGCAACCCGGGGGCGCGGGCTGCTCGGGGCACAGCTTAACGCGCTGCGCCGGGCGTGCGCCACTGCCTGCTTGCCGGCATCGATCGATGTGCCGGGCTGCGACACTTATTGATAATGCGTTATCGTTCTCATATCATTGATCGCTGATGCTGATGATGCAAGGCCACCGCCCCCTCCCCGCTCTTTCATGCAAACCGGAACCCTTTCGATGACCCGCCGACACCCCCGCCGCCCCAACCCGCTGCTTCTCGCCACGCTGCTCGGTGCCTCGCCGGCACTGGCCCAGACCACCGTCACCCTGCAGCCGGTGGTGGTCAACGCCGATGCCATCGGCGGCGCCAGCGAACAGCACATTGATGTCGAGGCCGTCCGCGCCGGGCTGGGCCGCGACCTGCAGGACGTGTTCGCCGCGGAGCCGTCGGTGGTGGTCGGCACCGGCGCGCGCAACGGGCAGAAGATCTTCCTGCGCGGCATCGAGGACCTCAACCTCAACGTGCAGATCGACGGTGCGCGCCAGGGCGCCAACAACTTTCACCACCAGGGCCGCCTGGCTGTCGACCCCTTTCTGCTGCGCGCGGTCACCGTCAACACCGGCGCCGCGCCGGCCGACGGCGGCCCCGGCGCCCTCGGTGGCAGCGTGCGTTTCGAGAGCGTCGATGCCCAGGATCTGCTCGGCCCCCGGCAAACGGCGGGCATGCGCCTGGGCGCCCAGTATGAGAGCGCCGACCGCAGCATCGGGGGTTTGGCCACCGTCTATGGCCTGCTGGGGGATGCGCTCGGCGTCCTCGCCCACGTGCGCCGGGACCTCGCCGACGAATTGCGCGTGGGCGGCGGCGAACGCCTGCCGGCAACCGATGGCAAACGCGGCAGCTACCTGCTCAAGGCCAGCCTGCTCGATGTCAACGGACACAGCGTGACCGGCTCTGCCGAACGCAACACCAATACCGGTGGCCCGCTGCGCGCCAACTGGCCGTGGCTGACCAGCAACGCAGTGCAGCGCTCCGACCGCCAGGAGAGCTGGCGCGACACCTACACCCTGCGCTACGGCTACCGTGCCGCCGACAACGGCCTGATCGACCTGCAGGCCACGCTGTACGGCAACGAAACCGGCATCCGCCTCGCTGACAACCCGATGACCACCACCGTCGCCGGCGACCCCACCGAGTGGCTGACCCGCAGCCACGGCATGGATCTGCGCAACACGCTGCGCTTGCGCAGCGGCGCGGTTCTCCATCAACTGACCGTGGGCATCGACTACTTCAGCGACCGCGGCATCCGGCGCGACGCCACCCGCAGTTGGGACGAGCGCGCCCGCAATGTCGGCCTGTATGCCCAGGAGCGCATGGAGTTCGGCGCTTTCCGGGTTTCCGGCGGCCTGCGCGTCGACCGCTACGACACCGACTACGCCAACGGCTACGGCACCTCGGGCACCGCCACCTCGCCGAACCTCAGCGCGGAGTGGGACCTGCTGGGGGCAGACAGCGGCCACGACCTGACGCTGTATGCCGGTTACGGCGAATCGATCCGCGGTGGCAAGCTCAATCAGGCCGGCTGGCTGGACAAGTACTTCCTGCCGCCGGACTTCCGCACGCCACGCCCGTTCACGCTCGGCGACAATGGCAAGCTCGACCCCGAACGCGGCATCCAGCGCGAGGCCGGCATCAAGTGGCACACGCATGGGCTGCTGCGCGCCGACGACCATGCCGGCGTGGACCTCGCCGTGTTCCGGACCACCCTGCGCGATTACCAGATCATTCCCGGCGAGGGCGTTGGCGGCATCACCGACCGCATCACCAACGCCTCCGGCGACATCCGCACACGCGGCTATGAGATCCGTGCGCACTGGGGCACGCCGACCTTCCTCATCAACGCGGCCTACAGCCACAGCAAGAGCCGCGACTACGACGGTCAGCCACTCGACACCACCGGCGACTCGGCGCGCATCGGCGCGTCGGTGGGTGACCGCCTGCTGGTCGACGTCGATTGGCAAGTGGCAACGGCGGTCAGACTGGGATACAGCCTCGAAGCCGTTGCCCGGCTGAAGGACGTCCGCCCGGGCCGCCCGGAGAAACCCGGCTATGCGGTGCACGGCCTGCGGATGAACTGGCAGCCTCTCAGTCGCGAGAAGCTGACCCTGACCCTTGCCGTCGACAACCTCTTCGACCGCCGCTACGCCGCCCATTCCTCCGTGCGCGCCTACTATGCCGGCAGCGAGATCAGCAACTGGGAGAGCGGACGCAACGTCAAGGTCGGCGTGGAGTGGATATATTGAGTCCGCAGACGACTTGCCGCCAATCACGCTGAGGGACAGGCGCCTGTGGCGACTGAAGGTGGGATTGCGGCACAGAGGGCACACGGCACTCCGGCGCGATAGCAACCGGCATGGGCGCCAAGCTTGATTATTAACCCGGCAATCAAATACCGTTCGGGCTGAGCCTGTCGAAGCCCGTTCGCAGGCACTGCCATCAAGTGCCCTTCGACAGGCTTGTATGGTCTATACCGGCTCTTTTACTTCGTAGGAGGAAGGCGAGGAGCCGGGGTGGAGGGACATCGACTGGCATCGGCAGCGGGGCCGCTGACC
>NZ_PZKC01000002.1 GCF_003034845.1 Pseudothauera lacus
CCAGTTGCGCCAGGCTGCGCTGGCCCTCCTGCGAGCGCGCCAGGCTCTCGCGCGAGCGTTCGCGGACGTCCTCGGTGCTGGAGGCGATGTGGGTGATGTTGCCGAGCATCTCGTCGACCGCGGCGGCCGCGCTCACCGACTGCTCGTTCTGGCGCCGCGAACTCTCGGCCAGACGGCCGGCACTCTCCGACAGGCCATGTGCCGAACCATTGACCGCCGCGGCGGATTCGCTGACCTGCTTCACCAGTCCGGCGATGGTGCTCATCATCTGGTTGAAGGTACCCGCGGTGGAGCCGATCTCGTCGTGCCCCTTGATCGTCAGGCGGCGCGACAGATCGCCTTCGCCGCGGGCGATCTCGGCAAGGCTGTCGGACATGTTGGAAAGCGGCCGGCTGACGAAGGAACGTACGAAGAGGACGACGAAACCGAGCAGCGGGATGGATACCAGTATCGCAAAGAGGAAGATCTGGTTGCGGAAACTGTCCACCGCCTCGTTCACCTGATCGAGCGAGATGCGCATGCTCACCGCGCCGAGGACGGTGCCTTCGGGGACCATGTGGCAGAGCAGACAGTCCTTGCCGAGATAGTTGGCCGAGGCGCGTGAAGGCATCACCACGCGCAGATGCTCGCCGTAGTGCTCATCGCGCTCGACGCGGATCACCGCCTCGCCGCCGGCGAGCACGCCGCGTTCGGCCTCGTCGGTGGCGGTCTCGGCAGCACTGCCGGGACCATAGATACGGGTCGTGCCTTCACCGCGCAGCACCTTCAGATCACGCACCGAGGAGAGTTCCTTGATCTGGTCGAGGAAGACGTCGCGCTGGTCCACGGTGCCGGTGATCATCATCCCGGTCAGCCCCGCCATGGTCATCTCGTTGATGGTGCTGGCAAAGTCCTTGGCCTGCTCGATGGCGGTGTTGCGGCTGACCCGCGTCTCCCAGATGATCATGGTGTTCCAGGCCAGGATCAGCATCAGCCAGATCGCGCCGGTAAGACGGAACCAGATCGGCATGTCGGCCAGACGACGCATGGTGTTCTCTCCCTGAGCGCAAGTCGAGTGGGTGCGCAGTGAATGTCGCCATTATCTACGACCTCAGAACTAAGGTCTTTAGTTTTCGGGGAAAAACGGCCGCCACCTCTTCATACGATCGGAATATGAAAGAAAAAACATATTCCCTGAAACAAAACGCTGCGATGATTGTCGCAGTGGGGTCCGGACGCGTATCCTCCACCCGTATTCCTTAAAAACAGCCAAGCCAAGAGGTCACACATGAAGAAAATCATCGCTGGCGCCGCATTCGGCATTGCCGCCCTTTCCATCGCCACCTCCGCCGCCGCCCAGGTCAGCGTCGAGGACGCCATCAAGTTCCGCCAGGCCGGCTATGCCTTCATGAGCTGGAACATGGGCAAGATCAAGGCCCAGGTCATCGACGGCCAGCCCTACAACCAGGATCAGGTTGCCGCCGCTGCCAACGCCATCGCCGCCATCGCCAACTCCGGCATGGGCGCGCTGTATCCCGCCGGCAGCGACACCGGCACCGGTTTCCGCGCCACCAAGGTGAAGCCGGAGTTCTTCCAGAACATGCCTGACGTCGGCCAACTCGCCGGCAGCTTCAACACCGCCGCCAATGAACTGGCCGCTGCTGCCGCCACTGGCGATCAGGGCGCGATCCGCGCCGCCTTCGGCAAGGTCGGCGAGACCTGCAAGGCCTGTCACGACAAGTACCGCGCCAAGTAAGCAGGTATTGCGCAGCACCGGACGACAGAACGGCCACCCGCGGGTGGCCGTTCTGTCGTTTACCAGGCCGGTACCGGCGCCGGGGGCGGCGGTGGCGGCAACAGGCCGCCGCTGGCCACCCACACCGCGAACAGCGCCACGGCCAGCGCCACCACGAAGGCCAGCCAGCCACCACCATGGGTGGATTGGGCCTCGCCATCGTCGACGTCCTTCCAGCCGGTGATCATCGGCTTCACCAGGTTGTCCTTCTTGACCCGGGCGTAGAACAGGATGGCACCCACATGCACCGCCACCAGCGCCGCCATCACCCACAGCATGTCGCGATGGATGCTGGTGATCCAGGAGCTGAAGGAGGCATCGACGAGGCTGCGCAGGGGGCCGCTGAAGGCGATGTCGTCGGTGGCGAAGAGGCCGCTAAGCGCCTGGAAGCCGAACAGGCCAAGGAGGGCGAGCACCGACAGCGCGCCGAGCGGATTGTGGCCGATGCCGCGCCAGTGGCCGCGCAGGTAGGCAACGATGGCGGCAGGCCCGCGCACGAAGCGGGTGAAGCGGGCGGTGTCCGAGCCGAGTACCCCCCAGGCCAGGCGGAAGCTGATCAGGCCAACGAGAATGAGGCCGAGGCGCTCGTGGTGGACCATCATGTTGCCGCCGTTGAGGCCGGTGAAGATGGCCGCGGCCACGACCACCACGGTCAGCCAGTGAAACAGGCGTACCGGCAGATCCCAAACGCGGATGCGCTTCTTCGTCATTGTTCTATCCTCTGCTGTCATCATTTGTCATGCATGGAGTGCTGCGCTGCGGCAGCGGTTCCCGCACGCGCACCGAGAAACGCGCGCAGGTGGCGCCCGGTGTGCGAGTCGGTGGCGGCGACGATGGTCTCCGGCGGGCCCTCGGCGACCACCCGGCCGCCGCCCTCGCCGCCTTCCGGCCCCATGTCCACGATCCAGTCGGCCTCGGCCATCAGGTCGAGGTCGTGCTCGATCACCAGCACCGTGTGGCCGGCATCGGCCAGGCGCTGCAGCACCTGGATGAGCTTCTCCACGTCGGCCATGTGCAGGCCCACGGTGGGCTCGTCGAGCACGTACAGGGTGTGCTTCTCCGCCGGCAGCGGGCGCCCGCCGGTGGACGCGGATTCCCCGGCGCGGCCGCGCACCTTGGCCAGTTCGGTGACCAGCTTGATGCGCTGCGCCTCGCCGCCGGACAGCGTCGGGCTGGGCTGGCCGAGGGTCAGGTAGCCGAGGCCGACGTCCTGCAGCAGTTGCAGCGGATGGGCGATGGACGGGTGGGCGGCGAAGAACTCCACCGCCTCGTCCACCGGCATCGCCAGCACCTCGGCCACCGTCTTGTCGCGCCAGCGCACCGCCAGCGTCTCGGGGTTGAAGCGCGCCCCGCTGCACACTTCGCAAGGCGTCTTCACGTCGGGCAGGAAATTCATCTCGACGGTGATCTGCCCCTGACCCTCGCAGGCCGGGCAGCGCCCGGCGCCGGTGTTGAAGGAGAAGCGCGAGGCGTTCCAGCCGCGCGTGCGGGCGTCGAAGGTGTCGGCAAAGAGCTTGCGGATGGCGTCCCAGAAGCCGACATAGGTGGCCGGGCAGGAGCGCGGCGTCTTGCCGATCGGGGTCTGGTCCACCTCCAGCACGCGGCCGACCTGCCGCCAGCCGCGGATCTCGCGGCAACCGGCGAGCGCCGCTGCAGGCGCCGGCGCTGCGTCCTTGCCGGCCTTCTTCGCCTTGGCCTTGCCCGCCGGGCTGGCGTCGCCGAGCAGGCGCACCAGATTGGCATGCACCACGTCACGCGCCAGTGAGGACTTGCCCGAGCCGGACACCCCGGTGACCACCACCAGGCGGCCGAGCGGCAGGCGCACCGCGACATCGTGCAGATTGTGCAGGCTGGCGCCGAGCACCTCGATGGCCGGATGGTCGGGCGCCACCGCGCGGCGCACGCCCATTGGATGCGCCAGCGGCGCGCGCAGGTAGCGTCCGGTGGCCGACTCCGGCGCGGCCATCAGCTCCGCCAGGCGGCCTTCGGCCACCACGCGGCCGCCGCGCACGCCGGCGCCGGGGCCGAGGTCGATGACGTGGTCGGCGCGACGGATGGTGTCCTCGTCGTGCTCGACCACCAGCAGGGTGTTGCCGCGGTCGCGCAGCGCCTCCAGGGTGTCGAGCAGCATCTGGTTGTCGCGCGGGTGCAGGCCGATGGTGGGCTCGTCGAGGATGTAGCACACCCCGCGCAGGTTGGAACCGAGCTGGGCGGCCAGGCGGATGCGCTGCGCCTCGCCGCCGGACAGCGTGGGCGCGGCGCGGTCAAGCGCCAGGTAACCGAGGCCGACCTGGCGCAGGAAGTCGAGCCGGCCGCGTATCTCGCTGACCAGATCGCGGGCGATCTCGGCCTCGCGGTGGGCGAGTCCCAGTCCGCCGAAGACCTCGGCCGCGGCATCCACCGACAGCGCGGCGAGCTGGTGCAGACCACGCTCACGGAAACGCACCGCGCGCGCCACCGGGTTCAGGCGGGCGCCCGCGCAGCTCGGGCAGGGTTCGTCGGTGGCGGCGTCGGCCTCGCCCAAGTCGAGCGCATCCGGGTCGTCCACCTTGCCCGCCAGCTTCAGCCCGGTGCCGTAGCAGTCCGGGCACCAGCCGTGCTTGGCGTTGTAGGAGAACAGGCGTGGGTCGGGCTCCGGGAAGCTGGTGCCGCAGCACGGGCAGGCGCGCAGCGTGGAGAAGGTGACCGGTGCAGCGCCGAGCTTGCCGAGCTCCAGCACCTTCATGACCCCCTTGCCGTGCTCCAGGGCTTCGGCAAGCTGGGCGCGCAGCGTGGCTTCCTGCGCGGCGCCGACCACCACCATGCCCACTGGGAGGTCGATGTCGTGCTCCTTGTAGCGGTCCAGGCGCGGCCACTTGGTGGTCGGCAGGTAGTCGCCATCCACCCGCAGCTGGGTGTAGCCCTTGCCCTTGGCCCAGCGCGCCAGCTCGGTGTACAGGCCCTTGCGGTTCACCACCAGCGGGGCGAGCAGTTCCACCGAGCGGCCGTCGAAGTCGCGCAGGATCTGCGCGGCGATGGCCTCGAAGCTCTGCGGGGTGACCGGCACCTCGCAGGTCGGGCAGTACTGGGTGCCGAGCTTGGTATACAGCAGGCGCAGGAAGGGGTGGATCTCGGTCAGCGTGGCCACCGTGCTCTTGCGCCCGCCGCGGCTGGTGCGCTGTTCGATGGCCACCGTGGGCGGGATGCCGAACAGGCCGTCCACGTCAGGCCGGCTGGACGGCTGGACGAACTGGCGGGCGTAGGCGTTGAGCGACTCCAGATAGCGGCGCTGGCCTTCGCCGAAGACGATGTCGAAGGCCAGCGTGGACTTGCCCGAGCCGGACAGCCCGGTGACCACGGTAAAGCGGTCGCGCGGGATCTGCAGGCTGATGTTCTTGAGGTTGTGCTCGCGCGCGTGGCGGATGTCGATGGCCGGCGCAGCCACGAGACGGTAGCGGGCCGGCGCCTCGGCGACGCCGGGAGCGGCCAGCGCGCGGGTCTCCGCCAGCGCCGCGGCATAGTCACGCAAGGCGGCGGCGGTATGCGAAGAATGATGCGCGCGCAGCGTGTCCGGCGCGCCTTCGGCGACCACATGCCCGCCGCCTTCGCCGCCTTCCGGGCCGAGGTCGATCAGCCAGTCGGCGGCGGCGATGACGTCGAGGTTGTGCTCGATGACCACCAGCGAATGGCCCGCGGCCAGCAGGGTGTCGAAGGCGCCGAGCAGGGTGGCGACATCCTCGAAGTGCAGGCCGGTGGTGGGTTCGTCGAACAGGAAGAGCAGGCCGGGGGCGCCGGCCTCGGCGGCCTTGCGCCTGGCGCCCTTCTTCTGCGCCGCCGCGGCCAGGTGGCCGGCGAGCTTGAGGCGCTGGGCCTCGCCCCCGGACAGCGTGGGCACCGGCTGGCCGAGGCGCAGGTAGTCGAGGCCGACCTCGACCAGCGGGGCGAGCGCGGCATGCACCTTGGGCTGGTCGGCGAAGAAGGCGAGCGCCTCGCGCACGGTCATTTCAAGCACGTCCGCCACCGACTTGCCGCGCCATTGCAGCTCCAGCACCTGCGGGCGGTAGCGTTTGCCGTCGCAGTCCGGGCAACGCAGCCAGACGTCGGAGAGGAACTGCATCTCGACATGCTCGAAACCGGAGCCGGTGCAGGTCGGGCAGCGTCCGTTGCCGGAGTTGAAGCTGAAGGTGCCGGGCGAATAGCCGCGCTGCTTGGCCTCCGGCAGCGCGGCGAACAGGTTGCGGATCGGGTCCCAGGCGCCGACATAGCTCACCGGGTTGGAGCGCGAGCTCTTGCCGATTGGCGACTGGTCAACCATCACCACCCCGGCGATGTGCTGCAGGCCGTCGATGGCATCAAAGGCGCCGGGCGCCTCGGTGCCCTCGCCGAAGTGCTTGGCCAGCGCCGGATGAAGGATGTCCTGGATCAGCGTGGACTTGCCCGAACCGGACACCCCGGTGAGGCAGACCAGGCGCTGCAGCGGAAAGGCGATGTCGATGCCGGCAAGGTTGTGCTGGCGTGCGCCGCGCAGGGTGAGTCGCGGGGTGGCGCTGCCGACCGGCCGGGTGGCACGGCTACCCAGGTGCTTGTGGCCGGCCAGCCACGGGCCGGTGACCGAGGCCGGGTCGGCGGCGATGGCCGCCGGGGTGCCGCGCGCGACGATGTTGCCGCCGCGCTCGCCGGGGCCGGGGCCGATCTCCAGCAACTCGTCGGCGGCCAGCATGACCTGCGGGTCGTGCTCGACCACCACCAGGGTGTTGCCGGCGTCGCGCAGCCGGGTCATCACCCCGAGGATGCGGCCGATGTCGCGCGGATGCAGGCCGATGGAGGGTTCATCCAGCACGAACAGGGTGTTCACCAGCGAGGTGCCGAGCGCGGTGGTGAGGTTGATGCGCTGCACCTCGCCGCCGGAGAGCGTGCGCGACTGGCGGTCCAGGGTCAGGTAGCCGAGGCCGACGTCGGCCAGGTACTGCAGGCGGCTGCGGATCTCGCCGAGCACCAGCTCGGTGGCTTCGTCCGCACCGCTGCGCACTGCGCGGCCGGGCTGGGCGAGTTCCTCCACCGCCGCCCGCACGCGGTCGATGGGCAGCGCGAACAGTTCGTGGATGGGCAGGCCATTGCTCTCGCCCAGCGGCAGGCGCCACAGCAGGGCTTCCGGCTTCAGGCGGGCGCCGTGGCAGGCCGGGCATTCGGTGTAGCTGCGGTAGCGCGACAGCAGCACCCGGATGTGCATCTTGTAGGCCTTGCTCTCCAGCCAGTCGAAGAAGTGGCGCACCCCGTACCACTTGCGCGGCCAGGACGATTCCCAGCTCTTCCAGGCGGCGTCGCCTTCCAGCACCCACTGGCGGTGCTCCTCGGGCAGCTCGCGAAAGGGCACGTCCATGGCCACGCCGTACTTCTTCGCCATCTTGGCCATGTCGTCCTGGCATTCGCGGAAGGACGGGCTCTGCCAGGGCTTCACCGCGCCTTCGGCCAGGGTCTTGGATTCGTCCGGGATCACCAGGCTGAAATCCACCCCGATCACCCGGCCGAAGCCGCGGCAGGTGTCGCAGGCGCCGATCGGCGAGTTGAAGGAGAACAGGCCGGGGGTGGGCTCGGCATAGTGGATGTCGCAGTCGGCGCAGTGCAGGTCGCTGGAATAACGCCATTCGATTTCGCCTGACTCCGCCAGCGCATGCACCGACAGGCGCCCGTGGCCGTGGCGCAGCGCGGTTTCCAGGGCTTCGAGCAGACGGCTGCGTTCGGCGCTGGAGGCGCGCAGGCGGTCCTGCACCACCCGCAGGGTGTTGCCCTCATGGGCGTGGATGCGGGTATAGCCCTGCTGTTCGAGCAGGGCGGTGATCTCGGCCTCGCTGTAGTTCTCGGGCACCGTCACCGGGAAGCTGATCACCAGGCGCGGATCGCCGGCCGCGGCGGCGCGCGCGGCCAGGCTGTCGGCGATGCTCTCCGGGGTATCGCGCGCCACCCGTGCGCCGCAGCCGCGGCAGTGCAGGTGCGCGGCACGAGCGTAGAGCAGCTTGAAGTGGTCAGCCAGCTCGGTCATGGTGCCGACCGTGGAGCGCGAGGTGCGCACCGGGTTGGTCTGGTCGATGGCGATCGCCGGCGGCACGCCTTCGATGCGGTCCACCCGCGGGCGGTCCTGGCGGTCGAGGAACTGGCGCGCGTAGGGCGAGAAGGTCTCGACGTAGCGGCGCTGGCCCTCGGCATAGAGGGTGTCGAAGACCAGCGAAGACTTGCCCGAGCCCGACACCCCGGTAACCACCAGCAACTGGTTGAGCGGGATGTCGAGATCGAGCTGGCGCAGGTTGTTCTGACTGGCGCCGCGGATGCGGATGCGGTCGGACGGCGGGGTGGACATGGGGCGATGGGCGACGCGGGAAGGGATCAGGCGTCGATTATCCCGGAAACCGTTACCGTCAGACGCCCTGACTTGAGACAGTGTGCGGCACCAACCCGGCCGCGGCGGATCAGCGACCGGCAGCGTCCTCGCCGGCTTCCTCGACCGGTGCGCCATCCTGTGCCGGCTCGCGCACCGCCTGCACGGCGCCCCGCCCGGCTTCACGGATCTTCATCGCCGCATCGCGGGTGGCATCGAAAATGCGCCGCGCGGCTTCCTCGGTGGCCTCCTTGGCATCGCGCCCGCCGCTGCCCGCGGCAGCACCGGCTTCGACGGCCTTCTCGCCCACCTCCTCGATGACTTCCTGCACCCCTTCGACGACCTTGTCCACACCGCCTGCCTCATCCTCCACATCATCCTGCGCTGCTGCCTCGTCCTGCGGCGGCGCGGGAATCTGGCGCTCCTCGACCGGCGCCGGGGCTTGGGTCGGCACAGGGGCCGGAGTGGATGCTGCGGGTTCGGTGGATTCGCCGGAACAGGCGGCGAGGCCGACGACGATGACGGCCACGAGGCACGTCGCGAGGGGTTTCATGATCGACTCCTGAAGGGGGTGAATGGCACAGCGTATTGTTGGTGCAAAACTACCTGTTCTGACTGCGAATGCAATGCGCAAGATCCTCTTTTGCACGGCGAATGCGCAATTTTTTGCATTTCTGCCCGCCACCAACGCAAGAGGCCCGCAGTTGCGGGCCTCTTGCGTGATGCTGGAACGCGCTTACTTGACGCGGTTCTTGTACTCGTCGGTACGGGTATCGATCTCGATCTTGTCGCCGATCTCGACGAAGGCCGGCACCATCAGCTCGAAGCCGGTGCCGATGGTGGCGGGCTTGAGCACCTTGCCGGAGGTGTCGCCCTTCACCGCGGGTTCGGTGTAGGTGACTTCGCGCACCACCGAGTTCGGCAGTTCGACCGAGATTGCCTTGCCGTTGTAGAACACCACTTCGCAGGCCAGGCCGTCTTCGAGGTACTTGAGCGCGTCGGTCATGTTCTCGGCTTCGACTTCGTACTGCTCGTAGTCGGCGTCCATGAACACGTACATCGGATCGGCAAAGTAGGAATAGGTCACTTCCTTGCGGTCGAGCTGGACGACTTCGAACTTGTCGTCGGCCTTGTACACCGACTCGGACGGCGCGCCGGTGAGCAGGTTCTTCAGCTTCATCTTCACGACCGCGGCGTTGCGCCCGGACTTGTTGTATTCGGTCTTCTGGACCACCAGCGGGTCGCTGCCAACCATGATGACGTTGCCGGAGCGGAGTTCCTGTGCGGTTTTCATGCTGTTTCCTGGAGTCTTTCAGCCGCGGCAGCGCCGCTGCAAATCATTAAAAACTCAGGATTTTACCGCTGCTTTGTGAATTTGCGCCAGTGTCGCGCAAAGATCCGGAAGGGTCGCCAGATGCTCGCACCACAGCGCCGCATGGGCACTTGCACGCGGCAGTGCCGGAGCAAGTCCGGGCCACGCCACGGCCGGTGATTGCGGCATTGCGGTGGCCTTGTCCGGAAGGCCGTTCCAGGCCAGTGCGAAGGCGCGCAAGGCGGCCGCCGCGTCGTCGTCGAGCATCGCCGTGTAACGCTGCAGGAAGGCTTCCAGCTTGACGCGGTGGGCATCTGCCTGCTGCGCGTAGATCTGCCAGACGAAGGGACGCGCCGCCCATTGCGCGCGCACGAAGGAGTCCTCGCCGCGAACGAAGTTGAGGTCGCAGGACCACAGCAGACGGTCATAGTCGTCCTGGGATAGAAAGGGCAGCACCTGCACCCGCAAGGCCTTGCGCTGCAGCGGCACGCCGGGCTGCAGCACGCTGCCGAGCGCGGCAGCGGCGTCGACCGCCATCCTGCCTGCGGGAATCAGCAGTTCGACCGCCCGTTCGCCGTCGGCCCAGCACCCCAGCAGGCTGCTCAGTTGTGGATGGCCATACGCGAACAGCGATACCGCCAGCGCTCCGGGGATCAGTGCAATGCCCTGTGCCGCCAGCCATTCTTCGCGCGCCCTGGCATCCCCTTGAAAGGCCGTGCGCGCGGCAAGCAGGCCGGGCTCACGGAGCAGGCCGCCGGTGCGCGGCTCGAAGCCGGGAAAACAGAAACGCTTCTGCAAGGCCAGGCGCGGGTGTGGTGAAGCGAGCAGATGGCAGTCGGCGACCCAGCTCTCGGCAGAGAGGTATTCGAGGTTCAGCCATGCCGGTGCCACCGGCAAGGCCGCCATGGCCTCCAGTTGCGCGGCGGGCAACTCGCAGGCAAAGGCTTCGATGACCACCATGCCGGGCTGCAGGGCGCGGAAGTCGTCCTCCCAGTGGCACAGCTCGACTCCGCTGACCCATGCGCCTGAGCTGCCGGCCTGTGGGCACAGGCGCAGCAGGGTCGCCCAGTCATCCACCCACAGCCGCGGGCGCAGGCCGCGGGCAGCCAGATCGCGCGCCAGCCGCCAGCACACGCCGATGTCGCCATAGTTATCCACAACACGGCAGAAGATCTCGAAGTCCGGACGGACGCTGGCAGGCATGGCAGTGGGCAAGTGACGGAGGAAGCTGGGGAGGACTTGTGGGTAAGTGGGCAAAAGCGTGGGGGAGCGAAAACGGTCTACATTTTCTCCACAGCCGTATGGCAATCCTGCCAAGCGCTTTTCATCAGCTTAAAGCCATTTAAAAACATAACTTTATATTAGTTATCCACAGAAAATCAGGCACTGTTAACATCTTTGTTGTTTATATAAACCTTAAAAACAGAAGAAAACACTCACCCTACGCAGCACCCGCCAGACCATCCCAGACCAGCCGAACCCCGGTCAGCAGCAAGGCACCATAGAGGATGCGGTAGAACAGCGGACCATCCAGCCTGCCGAGCAGGCGCAGGCCCATCCAGTAGCCCAGCGGGGCCGCCAGGGCGAGCACGAAGCCGGTCTGCAGGGTGGCCATAGGGAAGAGGCCGAGAAAGCCGTAGGGGACCCATTTGGCGGCGTTGATGGCAGCAAAGAACATTGCGCTGGTGCCGACGTAGATGACGCGGTCGAGGTTCTTCGGCAGCAGGTACATCGACATCGGCGGACCGCCGGCATGGGCGACGAAGCTGGTGAAGCCCGAGGTCATCCCCCACAGGCGCCCAAGCCAGCGGTCTGCCCTGCCGCCGGCAAGGAGGCGACGGGGTGGCCCGAACCAGCGTTGAACGACGAAGAGGATGGCGATGCTGCCAATGATCAGCTTCAGCCCGGCAACGTCGAGGTAGCGGAATACAAGGGTGCCGATGAGGATGCCCACCAGGCCGGCGGGCAGCAGCAGTTTCAGCAGGGCAAGGTCGAAGCGCTTGCGGAATACCGCCAGACCGATCAGATCCATCACCAGCAGTGACGGCAGCATCAGCGCGGCAGCGTGTGCCGGTGAGGTGACAAGGGCGATGAGGGGCACCGACAGCACGCCGAAGGCGCCCCCGAAGCCGGCCTTGGAGATGCCGAAGAGGGTGATGGCGACGAAGGCGACCGCCAGCAGCAGGGGGTCGCTGCCAGCCATCAGGCTTGGGGTGGATAGTTGGCGAGCTGGGTGAGGTCGGCTTCTTCGAGCCAGCGCCACTGTCCCGGGGCGAGATCGGCGGGCAGGGTGAAGCCGCCGATACGGCTGCGATGCAGGCGTTCGACGTGGTTGCCGGCAGCCGCCACCATGCGCTTCACCTGGTGGTACTTGCCCTCGGTGACGGTCAGCCGCAAGGCCCGTTCGCCGGTTTGCTCGCAGGCCGCGGCAGCGATGGGCAGCGGTTCGTCATGCAGTTGCACGCCGCGCAACAGCGCGGCAACCTGTTCGGCGGTAACAGTCTCGGCGCAGATCACTTCATACACCTTGGGCACGCGCTTCTTGCCCGAGCTCCAGAAGTGGATGAACTGGCCGTCGTCTGAAAACAGCAGCAGTCCGGTGCTGTCGTGATCCAGGCGGCCAACGGCCTGCACTCCGCGGGTCACCAGCGCCGCCGGCAACAGGCTGAACACACTGGGGTGGAACTGCGGTTTGTGCGAGCACTCGTGGTCGGTGGGCTTGTGCAACACCAGATAGACCTGCGGGCGATAGCGCCAGGTTTCGCCGTTGACGGAAAACTCGAGGTTTTCCGGCACAACTTCGGCAAACGGGTCGTCAATGATGTCGCCGGCAACGCTGACGCGTTCGGCACGGATGAGGGCACGGCATTCCTTGCGGGAGCCGAAACCCTGGGACTGGAGGAGGCGTTCTAGTTTCATGGCTCGATCTTATCCCGCACAGGGTAAACTGTCGCCCGCAAAGCAAGGGAGCGTGTGGGTGAAATTCGAACATCTGGTCCAGGTCAACGACCTCGCCGATCCGGCGCAGCCCCGTCTGACCCGCGAGGAGCTGTGGTTCGGCCTGCTGTGCAGGGCCGAGGATCCGCGGCCCTTCCTGCCCGGACTGGAGCGCTGCGTGATCGTCGAGCGTGCAGGTGAACGCCTCGAGCGCGAGCTGCATTTCGGCGCTGCGGTGGTGCGCGACAGCGTGGTGCTGGCCGAGCTGCAGTGGGTGCGCTTCGATTCCGCGGCGACTGCCGAGCATGCCGGCGGCAGCCTGACCATCCTCATCGAGGAGCCCGCTGCGGATGAGCTGTTCCTGCGTTTCCGCTACCACACCTCGCTGCCCGAAGCATCGACGCAGGACGAGCAGCTGGCGGCCTTTGTGCGTTCGGCCTATCACGAGTCGGATCTCGACACCGTCAGGGTAATCCGCGCCATCGCCGCCTCGGGCCGCCTGCAGTAGGCCGGCGACATTCCCTTGTTTCCCCTCCGGCGCCACGCTGTGCTGCCCGGGCTCTTGTTTGACAGTGAATCAGGACATCCAGACCATGTGGTTCAAGAATCTGCAGATCTACCGCCTTCCCGCGCCGTGGGCGATCACCCTCACCGAGCTTGACGATCAACTCGCACGCCGGCGTTTCCTGCCCTGCGGCAGCCAGGAAGCGGAATCGCGGGGGTGGATCGCGCCGCTTGGCGGCGACGGTCCGCTGGTGCATTCCATCGGTGGGCAGTGGCTGATCGCGCTGGGCATCGAGCAGCGCCTGCTGCCGGCCTCGGTGGTGCGTCAGGTGGCCGACGAGCGTGCGGAGGAGATCGCCGCGCAGCAGGGTTACAAGCTCGGCCGCAAGCAGATGAAGGATCTGCGCGAGGCCGTGCAGCAGGAACTGATGCCGCGCGCCTTCACCCGTCGCCGCAAGATGTACGCGTGGATCGATCCGGAAGGCGGCTGGCTGGGCATCGATGCCCCCAGCCAGACCCGCGCCGAAGATCTGCTCGAAGTGCTGCGCCAGACCCTCGACACCCTGCCGCTGGCACTGGTGCGCACCGAGCGCAGCCCGGTGGCGGCGATGGCCGACTGGCTGGCAGGGGGCGAGGCGCCGGGCAACTTCACCATCGACCAGGACTGCGAGCTGCGCTCGGTCGCCGACGAGAAGGCCGCAGTGCGCTACGTGCGTCATGCGCTGGATGGTGACGACGTGCGCGCCCATCTGGTGGGCGGAAAACTGCCCACCCGCCTGGCACTGACCTTCGACGACCGCGTGAGCTTCGTGCTTACCGAAAAGACCGAAATCAAGCGCCTCGACTTTCTCGATGTGGTCAAGGAACAGATCGACGACAAGGAAACCGATGCGCAGGCGCTCTTCGATGCCGGTTTTGCGTTGATGACCGGCGAGCTGCGCCTGCTGCTGCCGGCGCTGGTCGAGGTGCTCGGCGGTGAGCTGAAGGCGGCGGTGGACACGCCGGCCACCGGCATGGCCGCGGCGGCGGGCGATCCGCCCTTCTGAGCGGCCTGTTTGCCGCGGGTATCGGCGCCGATACCCGCGGCAGCAGTGCGTTCAACTGCCGTGCGCGCGCAGGATCAGCGTGTCGCCGCGCTGGTGGAATTCCAGGTGCTTGAGCACGCTCATGCCCAGCAGCACCTGGTCGTCGCGCATGCCGGGGTTGAGATGGCTGCGCACGTTGCGCGCCAGGAAGGGGCCGAGGCCGAGTTCGGCGATGGTGGTGGTGCGCACGGTGACCGCACCGTTGGCGGTCATCACCTGGGCAGCGGCACCCGGGCTGAGGCCCAGCGCGGGGCCCAGGTGGGCGGGCACTGAAACCTGGGTGGCGCCGGTGTCGAGCAGGAAGACCACCGGCTGGCCGTTGATGGTGCCCGGCGCGACGTAGTGGCCCATGCGGTTGCGCTGCAGGACCAGTTCTCCACTGCCGCCGGGCATTACCGCGAGGTCGCGGTTTGGGTTGTAGCGCCGTTCCAGCTGTTCGCTGAAGAACAGCCACAGCAGACCGAGGATGGCCAGCGCCGCCAGCCAGCTCATTGCCCGGCCGAGGCGGCGGGTGGGATCGGGTGGCGGCGCGTTCATTGGCGGTTGCTGCCGTTCAGCCCAGCACCTGGCCGTGCTCGCGGGTGGCGTGGAAGCCCACCTTGGGCCACTTTTCCATGGTCACCTCCAGGTTGTAGCGGCTGCTGGCCAGATACACCGGGTTGCCGTCCACGTCCTTGCCCAGGCGCATCACCTGTTCGCGCTCGAAATTACGCCGCGTCAGTTCGTCCGGGAAGGTCAGCCAGCGCGCGGTGTGGATGTCGGCGGATTCGAAGATCGCATCCACCTTGTACTCGTCCTTCAGGCGTTGCGCGACGACCTCGAACTGCAGCACGCCGACCGCGCCCAGCAGCATGTTGCCGCCTTCCAGTTCAAAGACCTGGATCGCCCCTTCCTCGCCGAGTTCCTGCAGGCCCTTCTGCAGCTGCTTGGACTTCAGCGGGTCGCGCAGGCGCGCGGCGCGGAACAGTTCCGGGGAGAAGTAGGGGATGCCCTTGAAGCCGAGGTTTTCGCCCTCGGTGAGGGTATCGCCGATCTGCAGCTGGCCGTGGTTGTGGATGCCGATGATGTCGCCGGCCACGCCGTCGTCCATCAGCACACGTTCGTTGGCCATGAAGGTAAGCGCGTTGGCGAGCTTCATCTCGCGCCCGGCACGCACGTGGCGTACCTTCATGCCGGCGCTGTAGCGTCCCGAACAGATGCGGAAAAAGGCGATGCGGTCGCGGTGCTTGGGATCCATGTTGGCCTGGATCTTGAACACGAAGCCGGAGAATTTCTCTTCCGCCGGCTGCACCATGCGCGTGCCGGTCGAATTGACGGCTGCCTCGCGCGGCTGCGGCGGGGGCGCCCAGTCGATCAGCGCCTGGAGGATTTCCTGTACGCCGAAGTTGTTGATACCCGAACCGAAGAACACCGGACTTTGCTTGCCGGCAAGGAATTCGCCGATCATGAAGGGGTTGGAGGCGCCCTGGATCAGCTCGACGTCATCGCGCAGCTGGCCGATCTCCATCGGGAACAGGGTATCGAGCTGGGCGTTGGCAATGCCCTTGATGACTTCCGCCTCGCTGCGCTTTTCCTCGCCGGCGGTGAAGCGCAGCACCTGGTCCTGCTGCAGGTGATAGACGCCGCGGAAGGCCTTGCCCATGCCCAGCGGCCAGGTCACCGGGGCGCACTGGATCTTCAGCACATCCTCGATCTCGGCGAGCAGGTCGAAAGGTTCGCGCACCTCGCGGTCGAGCTTGTTCACGAAGGTGATGATGGGCGTGTCGCGCAGGCGGCACACGTCAAGCAGCTTGATGGTCTGCGCTTCCACGCCCTTGGCGGCGTCGATCACCATCACCGCGGCATCGACCGCGGTGAGCACGCGGTAGGTGTCTTCGGAGAAGTCCTCGTGGCCGGGGGTGTCGAGCAGGTTGATGGTGTGGCCCTGGTAGTCGAACTGCATCACCGAGCTGGTCACCGAGATGCCGCGCTGCTTTTCCACTTCCATCCAGTCCGAGGTGGCGTGGCGCGCGCTCTTGCGCGCCTTGACGGTGCCGGCAAGCTGGATGGCGCCGCCGAACAGCAGCAGCTTCTCGGTCAGCGTGGTCTTGCCGGCGTCGGGGTGGGAAATGATGGCGAAGGTGCGGCGCTTGGCGACGTCGCGCATCAGCTCGGGCGGATAGGGGGTGTGGGTGTCGGTCATGAGGGCGCAGGAAAAGCGAAACCGCCGGCCGCAGGCGGGGCGCTTGCGGTCAGGCGGTGCGAAAGGGGCGATTTTATCAGGAAATCATGGGATTAAAGCCGCTGGCGGCTGCGCGCTGGTGACATCCCGCATTGCCGGCGGTCCACCAGCGGGCGTACAGTCGGCGTTTCTGTTGCACCGCAATAGCGTGCCACGATGTCCGACTTCCTCAACATCCTTGCCTTCTCCTTTTCGGTCACCGGACCGATCTTCGTCATCCTGGCGCTGGGCGTGGTGCTGCTGCGCACCGGCATGCTTACCGATGCCTTCGTCGACGCCGGCTCGCGGCTGGTGTTCAACATCGCCCTGCCGGCGCTGCTGTTCATCAGCATCAGCCAGACCCGTATCGAGGAGACCGCCAACTTCGCCCTCGTCGGCTTCGGCCTCGGCGCCACGCTGGCGGCTTTCGTGGTCCTCGAATGGGTGGCGAAGCTGTTCGTGCAGCCCGAACGCGACCGCGGCGTGGTGGTGCAGGGCGCGTTCCGCTCCAACATGGGCATCGTCGGCCTGGCCTACTGCGTGAATGCCTACGGCGAGGCCGGGCTGGTGGCCGCCTCGCTGTATCTCGGCCTGGTCACCATCCTCTTCAACATACTCTCGGTGATCACCCTGCAGCGCTCGCTGCATCGCGGCGGTGGCGGCCTCGGGCGGATGGCGAAGGGCATCGCCACCAATCCGCTGATCATCGGCATCGTCGCCGGTCTGGCGGTGTCGTGGACCGGCCTGCCCTTGCCGCAGATTGCCCTCAAGTCCGGGCAGTACTTCGCCGATCTGACCCTGCCGCTGGCGCTGCTGTGTACCGGCGCTTCGCTCAACTTCCGCAGCCTGCGCGACGAGATGGGCAGCACGGTGTTTGCCAGCGCCGCCAAGCTGGTGGCGATTCCGCTGCTCTTCGTAAGTGGCGGGGTGGCGCTGGGGTTCCGCGGCATCGAGCTGGGCGTGCTGCTGTTGATGTCCTCGGCGCCCACCGCGGCGGCGAGCTATGTGATGGTGCGCGCGATGGGTGGCAATGCGCCGCTGGCGGCCAACATCATCGCCCTCACCACGCTGGGTTCGCTGCTCACCACCAGCGCCGGTATTACCCTGCTGCGCGCACTGGAGCTGATGTAAGGCGATAAGATGGACGCTTTGCCGCCCCCAAGTACCATGGCCGATACCCTGCTCTCCGCCGCCGCGACCGCCGCCCGCCTGCCCTATCCCGAACTCGCCGCGGAGATTGCCGCGCTGCTCGCCGATGACACGGTGGTGGTGCCGCCCCGCCTGGTGCAGCCGCTGCCCGGCGGTGGCAGCCTGTTCGTGATGCCGGCGCACGATGCGACGGTGGCGATCACCAAGCTGATCACCTTTACGCCGGCCAATGCCGGCAGTGCGCGGGCGACCATACAGGGTGACGTGGTGGTGTTCGACATTGCCACCGGCACGCGCCGGCTGGTGCTCGATGGCCCGACGGTGACGGCGCGGCGCACGGCGGCGGTGTCGCTGCTGGCCGCCCAGCGTCTGGCGCCGCGGCCCGATGGTGCGCTGCTGATCGTCGGTGCGGGGGTGCAGGGGCGGGCGCACCTGGAAGCCTTTGCCGCCGGACTGGGGGTGAAGGAGGCGTGGATCTGCTCGCGCAGCGCCGCCAGTGCGCAGGGGCTCGCCGCCCATGCGCGCAGCCTGGGGCTTGCCGCACGGGTGGTGGACGATCCTGCCGCGGCTCTGGCGCACTGCCCGCTGGTGGTCACCGCGACGCCAGCGAGCGCGGTGGTGCTCGATGCCGCGCCGCGTAGCGATGCCTTCATCGCCGCGGTCGGTGCGTTCACTCCGCGCATGGTGGAGCTGGGTGCGCAGATGTGCCGTGAGCTGCACGCCCGCGGCACCGTGGTGGTGGATACGGGCGATGCCGGACACGAAGCCGGCGATCTGCTGCAGGCCGGCATCGACGTTGCCGCCCTGCCCGCGCTCGCCGCGGTGCTCGCCGGCGAGCCGGTGCGTCCGCCGGGCCCGGTGCTGTTCAAGAGCTGCGGCTGGGCAGGCTGGGATCTGGCTGCCGCCCGCCTCGCGGTGCGCGGTTGAAGCCGTTGCTCAGGGCGGAAAGAGCACCGGCAGCAGTACCACGCAGATCACCATCACGACGACGGTGAAGGGCACGCCGATGCGGACGAAATCGGTGAAGCGGTAGTGTCCGGGGCCGAGCACGAGGGTGTTCACCGGTGAGGACACCGGCGTCATGAAGGCTGCCGAGGCCGCCAGCGCCACCGTCATCGCAAAGGGATAAGGCGAGACGCCGAGCTGTTGCGCGAGAGCGATGCCGATGGGGGCCATCAGCACGGCGGTGGCGGTGTTGGAGATGAACAGGCCGACCACCGCGGTGAGGGCGAAGAGCATCGCCATCACCACGCGCGGCGAAGCCTCGCCGGTTAGGCCGAGCAGGGAGGAGACGATCAGGTCGATGCCGCCGGTCTTCTGCAGCGCGGTGGCGAAGGGCAGCATGCCGATGATGAGGATCAGGCTCTGCCAGTGGATGGCGCGGTAGGCGCTGTTGAGGTCGATGCAGCGCAGCGCGCCCATCAGCAGGCAGCCGATCAGTGCGGCGATGACGTTGGGCAGGGCGCCGCTGACCATCAGCCCAACGGTGACGGCAAGCGCCAGCAGGGCCAGCGGTGCGCGGCTGGCTGCCGGCGCAGCCTCGTCGATCTCTGCCGGCAGGCTGAGAACGAGGAAGTTCTGCGGCTGGGTGTGGAGCAGGCGGATGGCCTTCCAGGTGCCGGCGATCAGCAGGGTGTCGCCCATCTTCAGTTTTTCGTTGAGCAGCCCTTCTTCCAGTGGCTGGCCGTTGCGCCGCAGGCCCATCACGTTGATGCCGCGCTGCGAGCGCATGCGCAGTTCGAGGATGGAGTGACCGATAAGCGTGGAGCCCGGCGGCAGCGTGACTTCGGCCAGCCCCAGCTCGCGCGACATGTCGGTGAAGTAGTCGTTGCGGAAGACACGGTCCTGCAGACGCATGTCGGCGATGAAGCGCTCGATGCCCGCTTCGGCGCAGGAAAAATCCACCAGCAGGATGTCACCGGCGAGGATCTCGCGGTTCGCCGAAGTGCTCAGCATGACGCGGCCGAACTGGCGTTGGCGTTCGATGGCGATGACGTTGGCGCCGTGGCTGGCGCGCAACTGCAGCTCGCCAAGGGTGCGGCCGATCATTGGCGAACTCTGGGCGACCATCATGCGGCGCACCCGGCTGAGCAGGCGGTAATCCTCGGCCAGTTCGCGCAGCCGGCGGCGGCGCTGGTTGCGCTCCGGCTGCGCTTCGGGCTTGTCGGCCAGCCAGCGGCGCGCGAACAGCATGTAGAGCACGCCGGCGGCGAGCACCACGATGCCGGCGGGAGTGAAGTCGAAGAAGGCGAAGCCGTCGTAGCCGGCGCGCTCCAGTTCGCTGCTGACCACCAGGTTGGGCGGAGTGCCGACCAGCGTGAGCATGCCCGACATCAGTGCGGCGAAGGCCAGCGGCATCATCAGGCGCGCCGGACTGGCGCCGATGCGGCGGGCGATGCTGAGCGCCACCGGGATGAAGATCGCCACCACACCGGTCGAGCTCATCACCGAACCGAGGCCGGCCACCGCCAGCATCAGCAGCACCAGCAGGCGGGTCTCGCTGCGCCCGGCGGTGCGCACCAGCCAGTCGCCGACGCGGTAGGCGACGCCGGTGCGCACCAGGCCTTCGCCGATGATGAAAAAGGCCGCGATCATGATCACGCTCGGTTCGCTGAAGCCGGCCAGCGCCTCATGCACCTCCAGCGTGCCGCTGACCACCAGGGCGAGCATGGCGCTCAGCGCCACCACGTCCATGCGCGGACGGTTGGCGATGAAGGCCGCAACACAGGCCCCGAGCAGGACGAAGACCCACAGCATTTCAAGATTCATGTCAGGTGTGTTGCAAAGAATGTGCGGCAGGAATGGGTGACGGCGGGTATGTTAACGAGTGCACGGCCGCCGGCGCGGGAATCTTTCCGCACCGGCGGCATCACACAGCTTTCCCGGCCGCGCCGCTGTCCTGCCTGATCGACGGGCGCGCCCCCGCACAAGGATTTGTCATGCCGTCGAGATACCGTCAGTCGCCGCCCTTTGCGCGCATCCCGCTGCAGGCCGGCGCCCCGCTCAGTCCGTGGAAGAAGCTTGCCGCCGTGCTCGTCGGCGGGGCGATGTTCGTGCTCGCGCTGATGTTCTCGGTGGTGCTGTTCGCCGTCGTGCTTACTGTCGGCGTGGTGGCGTGGGCCTGGCTGTGGTGGAAGACCCGCGCGGTGCGCCGGCAGATGCGTGCCGCCGCTGCCAGTGCGCCGCCGCCGGGAGCGCGCCCGGGCGGCGGGCTGGTGATCGAGGGTGAGGTGATCCGCGAGGTGCGTGAAGAAGACGCCGCGCCGCCGCGCTGACCCGCCCGCAAGCGATGGCCATCGCCACCCCCCTGTCTGCCCGCCGCGTCGCCCTCGTCGCCGCACTGCTTGCGCTCGCCGCGCTGGCCTGGCTGAAGCCGCTCGACCAGCTCGCCGAGCGCTACGCCGAAGCCGGAATGAAGCGTGCAGTGGCCAGCTTTGCCACCGCGCGGGCGCTCAACGCGGTGATTTCGGTGGTGCAGGGCACCGAGGTGAGCGGCAGCCTGGTGGTCGGCATCACGCTGACCCCCGGGCAGGTGCTGGATCCGCTCAACCAGCTCGTCGAACAGTTTTCCACGCTCATGCTGGCCGCCAGCGTGGCCTTCGGCATGCAGTTGCTGCTGATGAAGATCGGCGCCTCGTGGGCCATCAGCCTCGTCCTCAGTGCCGCTGCGGCATGGCTGGCGTGGCTGGTACTGTGCGCCCGGCCGCCGCCGCGCTGGCTGCTGCGCGGCTTCGTCGCCCTGCTGCTGGTGCGCTTCATCGTGCCGCTGGCCTCGCTCGGCAGCGAAGCCGCCTATCACCTTTTCATGGCTGACGAATACCAGGCCCGCCAGGCCAGTCTGGAGCAGGTCGACCAGGGCCTGCTCAGCGTGCAGGGCAGCGAAGGCAGCGGCGGGGTGTGGGAACTGGGCCGCCAGGTCGACCGCCTGAAGGGTGCCATCGCGCAGCTCAAGGACACCGCCGACCGCATCGTCGACGACGTCGTGCGCATCATCGTCGTCTTCGTGCTGCAGACCCTGGTGCTGCCGCTGCTGGTGATGTGGGTGCTGCTCAGGGTTGGCCGAGGGCTGGTGACGGCAGGGGGCGAATGGCGCTGAAACCGCGCCGGTGATCCGTATTGCCGCCTACAGCCCGCGCAGCCAGGCCGGGCGCAGCGCCGCCCCTTCCGGGCGCTCGATGGCCGCACGCACCTCGGCAAGCAGGCGCGCCTTGTCCGCCCCCAGCGTGCCCTTGAGCACCAGCCAGTTCGATGCGTGGTCGGAACGGAACACCGTGCGGCGCAGTTCCAGCGCCGCAAGGAAGCGTTCCATCTCGACGAACAGGCCGTGCTGGTCGAGCGCCTGCCATTCTGGCCAAGCCTCCATGAAGCGCCGGCCGTGGTCGTGCAGGGTAACTACCAGAGTGGACAGGTACTCAGGCTGGGTGGCGTTGGCCAGCCGCGCCGAGTTGTCGGCGTGCTGCGCACTCAGCGCCTGCCCGCCGAGGCCGTTGAGGATCATCACCGAACGCGCGATGCCGGCCTCGCCCAGCTTGTCGAGCGCGCTGCGCGTGGTCTCGAAGCTCTCGCCCTTGTTCACCCGCGCGAGCACCTCGTCGTCGCCGGACTCCGCGCCCAGATAGGCGAGCTTGAGCCCGGCCTCGGCCAGCGTGCGCAGCTCGGCCACGCTCTTCTTCGCCAGATTGCGCGCCAGGCAGTAGCTCGACACCCGATGCACCGCCGGCAGATGGGTGCGGATCGCTTCCAGATAGACCAGCAGGCGGCGGGTGGGCAGCACCAGCGCATCGCCGTCGGCAAGAAAGACGCGGCGCACCTGCGCGCCGTAGCGTTCGCCGGTACGACGGATCGATTCCAGCATCTCATCCTCGCCGCGCGCGCGAAAAGCCTTCTGCGCTGCGGTGTACATCTCGCAGAAGGAGCACTTGTTCCACGAGCAGCCATCGGTGACCGGCAGGATCAGCGACTCGGCCTCGCTGGGCGGGCGGAAGACGGGTTCGACGTAGCGGATGGGGAGCATGAGGTTTGCGCTTGACGGGCCTTGCAGCGGTCGTTGAAGGGCGGTGGCCAGTATACGACGCAGCGCAGACGCGCGCGTTTCACGCCGCAGGCCAGCGTGCTATCTTCCGATGACACATGGCTGGTGTGCTCAATGAACAAGAAGAACCTCTCCGAACGCGACATCTGCACCAGATACGTCACCCCGGCACTGAGTGCCGCCGGTTGGGATGTGCACACCCAGGTGAGTGAAGAGGCCCACCTCTCCGAACAACACCGCATCCTCGCCAGGGGCGATGAACTGATGGCGCTGTGTGACCGCCTGCAGATCGACCTCGCCGCCGCCCGCGCCCACCTGGCCGACACGCTGGTGCAGGCGGCGCTGGAGGCGGCCTGAGCCATGACCGCGCCGCGCCCGATCCGTTTGTTCCACATCACCGCCATCGCCAACCTGCCGGCAATCTGTGCGGCGGGCGCCTTGCTGTCGAAGAACCGCGGTGCGGCGAACGGAATCGCCTACCAGAACATCGCCCACAGCGGCGCTCAGGGCGCGCGGGCAGTGCGGCACCTGCCGGACCCACCGGGCGGAGGCGTGCATGACTTCGTGCCGTTCTACTTCGCGCCGCGCTCACCGATGCTCTTTGCGGTCAACGGCGGCAAGGTAGCGGGATGCGCACTTCGGCAGGCCGACATTGTCCACATCGAAACGACCGTTGAAGCGGTTACCGCGACCGGGGCGGCTTTCGTGTTCTTTGACCGCAATGCGACCCTTGCCTACAGCCAACCGTATACGGACTTGAACGACATCGACGATGCCGTCGCCTGGGATCTGCTGACCGAGCCTCCGCAGCTCGATGGCTTCTGCCAGTACTGGCACAATCGGCACGCGGATCCGCGCCATGTGGACCGGATGGAGCGCAGAATGGCCGAGTTCCTTGTGAGCGACCGTGTGGCGCTGGAGGCGTGCACCCGCATCGGCGTATTCGACACCGCGCGGCAGGCCGAAGTATCGACCATACTTGAGGCAACGGGCGTGAAGCTGCCGGTGATGGTTGTGAAAGACTGGTATTTTCTGGAGTAATGAGATGACGATCCAGATCATGCAGGGCGACTTGCTCAGGCAGGACGACGTGGACGCCATCGTGAACACCGTGAACTGTGTGGGCGTGATGGGCAAGGGTATCGCGCTGCAGTTCAAGAACAAGTGGCCGGCCAACTTCCGCGACTACGCGGCTGCCTGCAAGGCCGGCGAGGTGCGCCCGGGGCGCATGTTCGTGCACGACTCGGGCGGGTTGATGAAGCCCAACTACATCATCAACTTTCCGACCAAGGACCACTGGCGCGGAGGGTCGCGCATCGAGTTCATCCGCGATGGGCTCGCCGATCTGGTGACTCAGGTTCGCAGGCTAGGCATCCGTTCGATCGCGATTCCGCCCCTTGGCTGTGGCAATGGCGGCCTGGAGTGGTCCCGGGTGCGCCCGTTGATCGAGAACGCATTTGCCGCACTGCCCGACGTCGATGTACGGCTGTTCGAGCCCGGAGAGGCACCCGATCCGAGGTCCATGGAGGTCAACACCGCGCGCCCAAGGATGACGCCTGGCCGTGCGGCGATACTCAAGTTGATCGAGACCTACCGCGCGCTGGATTATGGGCTGTCCCGCATCGAGGTGCAGAAGCTTGCTTACTTTCTTCAGGAGTGTGGCCAGCAGCTGGAACTGAAGTTCGTGAAGCACCATTACGGACCGTATTCGGATGCCTTGCGCCATGCGCTGCAGCGCATGGAAGGCCACTTTATCCGCGGTGTTGGCGACGGTGTGGTGGAATCAGAGATTGCACCGCTGAACGAAGCCCTGGTCGAGGCAGAACGTTGCATTGCCGAAGAGGGTAATGAAGCCCTGAATGAACGCGTCGAGCGTATCGCCGTGCTGATTGACGGCTTTCAGTCGCCGTATGGGATGGAGTTGTTGGCAACGGTCCACTGGGTATGTTCGCGTGAAGGCGCAGGCAGCGCGGATGAAGCCTTGTGCCGCATCGGCGAGTGGAATGGGCGCAAGAAGTCGTTGATGTCCGCAGGCCATGTGCAGGCGGCCTGGCTGCAACTCCAACGTACGGGATGGCTGGGCAGGCAGTCCTCGCGGCGCACCCCTGCCGACGAAGCGAGACATTGCACAGCGGGGTGAGTGCACCGCGACAGGGCGGCAGCGGGCTTTCTTGATGAATTGTGTGCGTCGCCTGCAGCTGGCAGCGGCGGGGCAGAAAAGCAGCAGGGCCACCCGGTAGTCCGGCCGGCCCTTCTGCGCGGTGCTCAAACTGGTGTCTCAGGGAAGCACTGCTATACCACAGCCCGAACGGATTTGATCGGTGTTCCCTTGGCGGCGCTCACACGTCGATGTTCTGCGCATACAGCGCATTCCCTTCGATAAAGGCGCGGCGCGGTTCGACGTTGTCGCCCATCAGCGTGGTGAAGATCTCGTCGGCGGCGATGGCGTCGTCGATCTGCACGCGCAGCAGGCGGCGCACCATGGGGTCCATGGTGGTTTCCCAGAGCTGCTCGGGGTTCATTTCGCCGAGGCCCTTGTAGCGCTGCTTGGTGAGGCCGCGTTCGACTTCGTTGAGCAGCCAGGCGATGGCGTCGGCGAAGCGGGTGACCGGCTGGCGCTTTTCGCCGCGGCGGACCTCGGCGCCGGGACCGATGAGGTCGGCGATGGCTTCCGCGGCGGTGCGGATGCTGCGGTAGTCGCCGGAGACGAGGAATTCCTCTTCGATCCAGCCGAACTTGCGGTTGCCGTGGTGCATGCGCTCGATGGTGAGGCGCCAGGCGTCGGATTCGTCGTGGAATTCGGCGCGGATGCTGAGCTCGGCGGGCAGGTACTGGGCGATGCGGGCGGCGGAGGCTTCGGCCGCGGCCTGGTCGGCGAGGCTCACTTCGAGGTTGTGCGCCAGCATGACCTGCAGCACTTCGGGGTCGATCAGGCTGGAGAGGCGGCGGGTGACCGCTTCGGCGAGCAGGTAGCTGCGCGCGAGGCCGCCCAGGGCTTCGTCGGCGATCGGCGTGGCGCCTTCGCGCGGCAGCAGGGCGGCGCCGTCCATGGCGAGCTTGAGGAGGTGGTTGTTGAGCTCGTGGTCGTCCTTGATGTAGAGCTCGCTCTTGCCGTGCTTGATCTTGTAGAGCGGCGGCTGGGCGATGTAGATGTGGCCGCGTTCGACGAGCTCGGGCATCTGGCGGTAGAAGAAGGTCAGCAGCAGGGTGCGGATGTGGGCGCCGTCGACGTCGGCGTCGGTCATGATGATGATGCGGTGATAACGCAGCTTCTCGGGCTTGTAGTCGTCCTTGCCGATGCCGGTGCCGAGCGCGGTGATCATGGTGGCGATCTCCTGGCTTTGCAGCAGCTTGTCGAAGCGGGCTTTTTCCACGTTGAGGATCTTGCCCTTGAGCGGCAGGATGGCCTGGAACTTGCGGTCGCGGCCCTGCTTGGCGGAGCCGCCGGCGGAGTCACCCTCGACGAGGTAGATCTCGCACAGGGCGGGGTCTTTTTCCTGGCAGTCGGCAAGCTTGCCGGGCAGGCCGACGCCGTCGAGCAGGCCCTTGCGGCGGGTCATTTCGCGCGCCTTGCGGGCGGCGTCGCGGGCGCGAGCGGCTTCGACGATCTTGTTGCAGATGGTCCTGGCGTCGATGGGGTTTTCGAGCAGGAAGTCGGTGAGCTTGCCGGCGACCACTTCTTCCACCGCCGGGCGCGCTTCGGAGGACACCAGCTTCATCTTGGTCTGGCTGGCGAACTTGGGGTCCGGCATCTTCACCGAGAGCACGCAGGCGAGGCCTTCGCGCATGTCGTCGCCGGTGATGTCGACCTTGGCCTTCTTGGCGATCTCGTTTTCTTCGATGTACTTGTTGATGACGCGGGTCATCGCCGCACGCAGGCCGGTGAGGTGGGTGCCGCCGTCGGACTGCGGGATGTTGTTGGTGAAGCACAGCACCTGTTCCTGGTAGCTGTCGTTCCACTGCATGGCGACTTCCACCGCGAGCTCGGCGTCGTGGCCGGCGCCGGTGGGGATGCGGGTGGTGCCTTCGGCGTGGAACACGGTGGGGTGCAGCACGGTCTTGGTGCGGTTGATGAATTCAACAAAGCCGCGCACGCCGCCGGCGAAGGCGAAGTCTTCTTCCTTGCCGGTGCGCTGGTCGAGGAGGCGGATCTTGACGCCGTTGTTGAGGAAGGAGAGTTCGCGCAGCCGCTTGGCGAGGATTTCGTAGTGGAATTCCACGGTGCCGAAGATTTCCTCGTCGGCGAGGAAGTGCACCTTGGTGCCGCGCTTGGTGGTTTCGCCGACCACGCGCGCCGGGCTGACCTCGACGCCGTCGACGATTTCGATGATGCGGTTCTGTGCGGCGCCACGCTCGAATTCGATGAGGTGCTTCTTGCCGTCGCGCGCGATGGTCAGGTGCAGCCACTTGGAGAGCGCATTGACGCAGGACACGCCGACGCCGTGCAGGCCGCCGGAGACCTTGTAGCTGTTCTGGTTGAACTTGCCGCCGGCGTGCAGCACGCACATGACGATTTCGGCGGCGGAGCGCTTGGGCTCGTGCTTGTCGTCCATCTTGACGCCGACCGGGATGCCGCGGCCGTTGTCGGTGACCGAGATGGAGTTGTCGGCGTGGATGGTGACGACGATGTCGTCGCAATGACCGGCGAGGGCCTCGTCGATGGCGTTGTCGACGACCTCGAACACCATGTGGTGCAGGCCGGTGCCGTCGGAGGTGTCGCCGATGTACATGCCCGGGCGCTTGCGCACGGCTTCCAGGCCCTCGAGCTGCTGGATGCTGGATTCGTCGTATTCGTTGCCGGAAGGCGCGGGCGTGTTCTGCGGTTCGGACATGGTCATCTCGGGTGATTCAAAGAACAGGATTCCCTCCCCTTCAAGGGGAGGGCCAGGGTGGGGACGGGTTTCGACGGGTGCTGGTTGCTGCCTGAGCGGAAACCCATCCCCCTCCCGACCGGTAGTCTCGGCAGCGCCTCGCCGCTCCGCCGGCAGCGAGCAGTGCTCGCTGAAACCCCGGCTACGCCCCCCTTGAAGGGGGAGGCGTCTGGTGCCGCCGGTCATCCGGCGGAGGCCTTAAATTCGCATCGGCATCACGACGTACTTGAACTGCTCGTTGCCGGGCAGGGTGATCAGGGCGCTGGAATTGCCGTCGTTGAAGCGCCATTCGACGTGTTCGGACGACAGGTTGTTGAGCACGTCGAGCAGGTAGGTGACGTTGAAGCCGATGTCGAGGGCAGCGCCGTGGTAGTCCACTTCGAGCTCTTCGACGGCCTCTTCCTGTTCGGCGTTGGTGCTGATCAGCTTCAGGCTGCCGTCGCCGAGCACCAGGCGCACACCACGGAACTTGTCGGTGGTGAGGATGGCGGCGCGCTGCAGGGCGGCGAGCAGCGGCAGGCGGTCGAAAGTGATCATGTTGGGGTGGTTCTGCGGGATGACGCGCTCGTAGTCGGGGAACTTGCCATCGATGAGCTTGGAGATCAGCTCCACGGCGCCGAAGCGGAACACCACCTGGTTGCCGGCCAGTACCACCTCCAGCGGGTCGTCGTTGTCGGCGAGCTGGCGGGAGAGCTCGAGCACGGTCTTGCGCGGCAGGATGGCTTCGGTGCGTTGTGCGACGGCGTTGTCGAGCGTGCTGGCGGCGTAGGCGAGGCGGTGGCCGTCGGTGGCGACCATGCGCAGTTCGCCGCCGTCGGCGATGATCAGCAGGCCGTTGAGGTAGTAGCGGATGTCCTGCTGGGCCATCGAGTAGGCCACCTGGGCGAGCTGGCGCTTGAAGGTGCGCTGGGCGACGGTGAGGCGGACGACATCGCCGTCGGGCAGGTTCATGCGCGGGTAGTCGGCGGCGGGCAGGGTCTGCAGCGCGAAGCGGCTCTTGCCGGCTTTCACGGTGAGACGCTTGTCGTCGAGGCTGATGCTCACCGCGGCGCTGTCGGGCAGGGCGCGCAGGATGTCCTGCAGCTTGCGCGCGCCGACGGTAATGGCGGTATCGCTGCCATCCTGGTGGCCGGCGGTGGCGGTGCGGATCTGGATCTCGATGTCGGTGGCGAGCAGGGTGAGGGTATCGCCCTGCTTCTCGATCAGCACGTTGGAGAGGATGGGCAGGGTGTGGCGCTTCTCGACGATGCCGGCAACCGACTGCAGCGGGGCGAGGAGCGCGTCGCGGGTGGTGTTGAGCAGGAGCATGGCGTCTGGTCTGGGTGGAGGTTGATCGGTGGGCTTACCCGCGCAGGACCTGGGTGAGCACGTGTACGTCGTGGTTGAGCTGGGGGTCGCCCTGGCGCAGGTCGGCGATGGTGCGGCAGGCGTGCAGGACGGTGGTGTGATCGCGCCCGCCGAAGGCCTCGCCGATCGCCGGCAGGCTCATCGGGGTGAGGTCCTTGGCCAGCCACATCGCCACCTGGCGCGGGCGGGCGACCACACGGGTGCGTTTCTTGGAGTGCATGTCGGCGACCTTGATCTTGTAGTAGTCGGCCACCGTCTTCTGGATGTGCTCGATGGTGAGCTGGCGGTTGTGGGCGTTGAGGAGGTCCTTCAGCGCTTCCTTGGCGAGTTCGAGCGAGATGCCGCGGTTGTGGAAGCGCGCGTAGGCGACCACCTTGTTGAGCGCGCCTTCGAGTTCGCGGACGTTGGAGCGCAGGTTCTTGGCGATCAGGAAGGCGACGTCGTCGTCCACCGCCACGCGCAGCGCCTCGGCCTTCTTCTTCAGGATGGCGACGCGCATTTCCAGTTCGGGCGGCTCGATCTGCACGGTCAGGCCCCAGTCGAAGCGCGAGATGAGGCGGTCCTCGAGGCCCTGGATGTCCTTCGGGTAGGTGTCGCAGGTGATGACGATCTGCTTGCGCGCCTCGGTGAGGGCGTTGAAGGCGTGGAAGAACTCTTCCTGGGTGCGGTTCTTGTTGTTGAAGAACTGGATGTCGTCGATCAGCAGCAGGTCGAGCGAACGGTAGTAGCGCTTGAAGGCGTCGAAGCTCTTCTGCTGGTAGGCGCGCACCACGTCGGCGTAGTAGTCCTCGACGTGCACGTAGCGGATCACCGCGCGCGGGTTGTGCTTGTATACCGCGTTGCCGATGGCGTGGATGAGGTGGGTCTTGCCGAGGCCGACGCCGCCGTAGACGAACAGCGGGTTGTAGGAGGTGCCGGGGTTCTGCGCCACCTGCATGGCGGCGGCGCGGGCGAGGTCGTTGGCGCGCCCGGTGACCAGGGTGTCGAAGGTGAAGTCGGGATTCAGCCGGGTCTTCTCGTAGGCCAGGTCGGCGCTGGGGATGGCGGCTTCGGGTTCGACCTCGGCGACGCTGATGTCAGCGGGGCCGCCGGCGTGCGCCGCGCCTGCCTCAGTGCTGGCGTGAACTGCCACGGCGACGGGCTTCTGCGCGGCCGGCGCGCGTGCCGCAGCGGCCGGCGGCAGCGACAGTTCAACCGCCACCGGGGCGTGGAAGAAGGCTTCGGCGAGTTCCTCGATGCGGCGCAGATAGCGCTCGCGCACCCATTGCAGGACGAATCTGTTGGGGGCGACGAGCTGCAGGCGGGCTTCGCCCTGTTCGTCCTCGGTCCGCGCGCTGAGCGTCTTGATCCAGGTGTTGAACTGCTGTGGGGGCAGTTCGTTTTCAAGGCGCGACAGGCAGAAGGACCAGAAGTCTTGGTTCACGGAACGTGTGGTCTGAGCTTGTGACACGGCGGTCAAAACGCGCCCGGCCCCGGGAAATTGCGCGTGGCGCAGGGGGCAGTGGCGGCCTGAGTGCTTGTTATATCGGGATGCCCATGCCGGCAGGCCGGGGCGCGTGACGGGCGCTGCCGGCCCCTCCTTGAGCCGGCGGGACGCATCGGGGGATTCTACCCTTCAGCGCCCGACTTATCCACAGCAGGGGGGAAAAATTGTTCTTGACAAACATGGGATTATCCAATTAAATCCTGCGTTTGACCTTTCTTCAGGCAAGCTGAAAATGAAACGCACCTACCAACCTTCCGTCGTCCGTCGCAAGCGCACCCACGGCTTCCTGGTCCGCATGAAGACCCGTGGCGGTCGTGCGGTGATCCGTGCCCGTCGTGCCAAGGGCCGTCATCGCCTCGCCGTCTGAGGTGACTGAGCTTTCAGGCGTCGATGTCTGCTTCCGCGACGCCTACAGACTACGCAAAACGGATGAGTATTCATCCGTTTTTGCTTTTCGGCGGGCCATCAAGGGGCGCTGGTTCATCGCCCACTACCGACCCAACGAGGGGGCCACGGCCCGGCTCGGGGTGGTGGTTGCCAAGAAGCTGGCACGCCGGGCCAGTCTGCGCAATCTGATCAAGCGCATCGTGCGCGAGAACTTTCGCAAGACGCGTGCAACCCTGCCGGCGCATGATGTGGTGGTTCGCCTCCATGCGCGTGCCGACGAGGCCACACGTGCGGCGCTCAACGAGGACATCGCCCGCCTGCTGGCGCGGCTGCCGCGATGAGTCCGCGCAAGGGGAGTGCCGAGAGTGTATCGTGTCGCCCTGCAAGGGCGCGGCGGCGGGTTTATCATTGCCCGCTCCGCGTATCGTCCGCTTACTGAATAGAAGTCCCCATGGATCAACGTCGCCTCATTCTCTTTCTGGTCTTCGCCTTTGCCCTGGTCATGCTGTGGGATAACTGGCTGGAGTACAACCGTCCGCAGGCGCCCCAGCCTGCAGTTGCCGCCGGCGCCGACAGCGGCGTGGTGGGCGAGGTGCCGACACCGTCGCCGGGCAGTTCGCTGACCGCGGTGGCGCCGCCGGGCGGCGAGGCCACGATGGCTGCAGCGACGGTGCCACGCATGGTGGTGCGTACCGATACCATGGTGGTGGAGATCTCCGCTCAGGGTGGCGACATCGTCCGCATGGAGCTGCCGGCGCACAAGTCCAACGAGGATCGCGAGCGCAACTTCGTGCTCTTCGATGACGGCGGTCGTCACATCTATGCCGCGCAGTCCGGGCTGATCGGCGAGGGCCTGCCCAATCACAAGACGATGTTCGCGCTGCCCGCCGACGAGGTGGTCCTTGCCGAGGGTGAGAACAGCGTGGTGGTGCGGCTGCAGGCGCCGGAAGAGAACGGCGTGGCGGTGACCAAGGTGATGACCTTCCACCGCGGCAGCTACGTCATGGACGTCGCCTACGAGATCCGCAACAGCGGCGAACGCGCCGTGCGTGCCGATGCCTACTTCCAGTTCACCCGCGACGGCAAGCCCGCCGAGGCGGTCGAGGTGTTCGGGGTCAATACCTTCACCGGGCCGGCGTTCTACACCGATGCGGAGCGCTTCCAGAAGGTGCAGTTCGAGGACATCGAGCGCGGCAAGGCCAAGTTCGCGCGCAATGCCAGCGATGGCTGGGCGGCGATGGTGCAGCATTACTTCGTTGGCGCGTGGCTGCCGGTCGAGGGCGTGGCGCGCGAGAACTTTGCCCGCCAGGTTGGTGGCGGTCTGTTCTCCGCGGGGGTGATCCTGCCGGTGGCGCAGATCGAAGCCGGTCAGGAGGGCAGCGTGGCGGTGCGCCTGTATGCCGGGCCGCAGGAGCAGGACAAGCTCAAGGACATCGCAGCAGGTCTTGATCTGGTGGTCGATTACGGCTTCCTCACGGTCATTGCTGCGCCGCTGTTCTGGGTGCTGTCGTGGTTCCACAGCCTGACCGGCAACTGGGGCTGGGCGATCATCCTGGTGACCGTCGCGATCAAGCTGGTGTTCTTCCCGCTGTCGGCGGCGAGCTACAAGTCGATGGCCAAGATGCGCGTGCTGGGCCCGCGCATGCAGCGCCTGAAGGAGCTCTACGGCAACGACAAGGCCAAGATGCAGCAGGAGATGATGAATCTCTACCGCACCGAGAAGATCAACCCGCTCGGCGGCTGCCTCCCCATCCTGATCCAGATCCCGGTGTTCATCGCGCTTTACTGGGTGCTGCTCGGCAGCGTGGAGATGCGTCACGCACCGTGGCTGGGCTGGATCCAGGATCTGTCGACGAAGGATCCCTACTTCATCCTGCCGGTCATCATGGGCCTGTCGATGCTGGTGCAGATGAAGCTCAACCCGGCGCCGCCCGATCCCATGCAGGCGAAGATCATGATGGCGCTGCCGTTCATCTTCACCATCATGTTCCTGTGGTTCCCGTCCGGCCTGGTGCTGTACTGGGTGGTCAACAACCTGCTCTCCATTGCCCAGCAATGGCAGATCACGCGGATGATCGAGGGTGCCAAGAAGGCCGGAAAGCCCGTCTGACACCATCGCGGCGATCGCCACCGCGCCCGGGCGTGGTGGCATCGGCGTGGTAAGGGTGTCGGGGCGGGGGCTGGAAGCCTTTGCCCGGGAGCTGTGCGGTTTCGTCCCGCAGCCCCGCATTGCCCGTTTCGCCCGCTTCATGGATGCCCGGCAACAGGCCCTCGACGAGGGCCTGTTGCTGTTTTTCCCCGCGCCGTATTCCTTCACCGGTGAGGACGTCATCGAGCTCCAAGGGCATGGCGGTCCGGTGGTCATGCAGATGCTGCTCGCACGCTGCCTGGAGCTGGGCGCACGGCTGGCGGAGCCGGGTGAGTTCACCAAGCGCGCCTTCCTCAACGGCAAGCTCGATCTTGCGCAGGCCGAGGGGGTTGCCGATCTCATCGAGGCGTCTACTGCTGCGGCGGCACGCTCGGCGCTGCGCTCGCTGTCCGGCGTATTCTCGCGCGAGGTCGAGGGCATCCGCGACGGCTTGATCGATCTGCGCATGCTCGTTGAGGCGACGCTCGATTTCCCTGAGGAAGAGCTCGATTTCCTGCATGCAGCACATGCCTTCGAGCGTCTCGATGGCTTGCGCGCGCGTGTTGATGACCTGCTCGACCGTGCTGCCCAGGGCGCGCTGTTGCGCAGCGGGGTGAACGTGGTACTGGTCGGCCAGCCCAATGTCGGCAAGTCCAGTCTGCTTAACCAGCTTGCCGGTGAGGAGCGCGCCATCGTCACGGCGGTGGCCGGCACGACACGCGATGCCTTGCGCGAAACGGTACAGATCGAAGGCATCCCCTTGCACATCATTGACACCGCCGGCCTGCGTGATACCGCCGACGAGGTCGAGCGCATCGGTATCGCCCGCACCTGGCGCGAGATCGAACGCGCCGACGTCATCCTGCGCCTGGTGGATCGCTGCGGCGAAACGGGCGCGGAAGAGGGCATTGACGCACGCCTGCCTGGCGGGGTTGAGCGCATCGTCGTCCACAACAAGATCGACCTGCGTGGGGAGGCAGCGCGGCGCGAGCTCCGTGATGGCACCGTGCATGTACACCTGTCTGCACGGGAGGGTGCCGGCATCGATCTGTTGCGCGCCGAACTGTTGCGGGTCGCCGGCTGGCATGCGCACGGCGAGGACGTAGTGCTTGCCCGTGAACGCCATCTCGAGGCCTTGCGCGACACTGCTGCAGCGATCGTGCGTGCAGGGGAGTGCGGCGACGCGCTCGAGTTGCTCGCGGAGGAGTTGCGCGCGGCACAGGACGCGCTGGGCAGCATTACCGGAGAGTTCAGTGCCGATGACCTGCTCGGGGTGATTTTTTCGCGCTTCTGCATCGGCAAGTAAGGTCTTGCCGTTCGTTGTTGCCTGCACGCCAGTGGGCTGATTGTTTCACGTGGAACAGATGGATATCGATCAGCTCTTCCTGGTGCTGGGCCCCGCAGCCTTCTTTGCGGGTTTTGTCGACGCAGTCGTCGGCGGCGGCGGTCTGATCCAGATCCCGGCCTTGTTCGCCGCCTATCCGACTACGACTCCTGCCACCCTGTTCGGCACCAACAAGGTGGCCAGTATCGTTGGCACCAGTTCCGCGGCCTGGCAGTACGCCCGCAGGGTACGCATACCATGGGCGGCGGCACTTCCGGGCGCGGCGGCGGCACTGCTTGGCTCCTGGTATGGGGCCAAGGCGGTGGCCTACCTGTCCCCCGAAGTCCTGCGGCCGCTGATTCTCATCCTGTTGATCTTCGTCGCCACGTACACCTTTATCCGCAAGGATCTTGGTACCGGATCCAGCGAGGACAACCGCCGCGGACGCACAGTCGCAATCGCCGCCGGCATCGGGCTGGTAATCGGCTTCTACGATGGTTTCTTCGGGCCTGGAACCGGGAGTTTCCTGATCTTCCTGTTCGTGCGTACGCTGGGCATGGATTTCCTGCGCGCCTCGGTGACCGCGAAGATCGTCAATGTGGCGACCAACTTTGCAGCCATCGGTTACTTTGCGCTCAATGTCGAGATCCTCTGGAAGCTGGCGGCGCTGATGGCAGTGTGCAATCTCAGCGGCGCGGTCCTTGGCTCCCGTATGGCACTGCGCCACGGCAGCGCCTTTGTGCGGCGCATGTTTCTCGGGGTGGTGTGTGTGCTGATAGCCAAGCTTGCCTGGGACCTTCTCTGAGGTTTCACGTGAAACAGCATACGGCGTGATTGGTAGAAACTGTATTCGCGCCAATATTGCGATTTCCTTACGTGCTAAAATCGCCAGCTTTCTGTAGTTGGATCGAAGCGCACCATGAACGGACTTCATCTGATTGCGGACCTCTACGACTGCCAGTGCACACCGGCAGTCCTTGAGGACCGTGCAGTACTCGAACGGCTTTGTGTGGATGAGTGCCGTGACGCCGGGCTGACGCCCCTTGGCGCCTACTTCTACCAGTTCATGCACGACGACGGCCAGAAGGCCGGCGTCACCGGCACCGTGGTCCTGGCCGAGTCCCATCTCGCCATCCACACCTGGCCGGAAAGCGGCGACGTCACCCTCGACGTCTACGTCTGCAACTTCTCCCGCGACAACAGCGACCGCGCGCGGCAGGTCTTCCAGCGCGTGCTCGATACTCTCAAACCGCGCGACTCGGCCTGTCACGAAGTGCTGCGCGGCAAGATTCCTGCCGAGGCCTGAGCATGGAGGAGGGCAGGGTGGTGCCGGATGAAGAGCTACTCAGCGAGTGGCTCAACGACGACGCGGGTTTCTTCTATCGTCGGGGGCGCCTGCTGGAAGAGGGCCAGACGGCCTTCCAGCGCTACGAGGTGTGGGAGACGCCGCAGTTCGGCAAGCTCTTCCGACTCGACGGCTACTTCATGACCTCGGAGCGCGACGAGTTCTTCTACCACGAGAACCTCATCCACGTCGGCGCGCTCACCCATCCTGAACCCCGCAGCGCACTGGTCATTGGCGGTGGCGATGGCGGTTCTGCCGAAGAGCTCTTCAAGCACCCGTCGATGGAGAAGGTGGTGCTGGTCGAGCTCGATGGCAAGGTGGTCGATATTGCCCGCGAGCATCTCCAGGCGGTTCACCACGGCGCCCTCGACGACCCCCGCCTGGAGCTGCGCATCGAGGACGGCCTGCGCTACGTGCGCGAAGTGGCGCCGGCCTGCGGCCAGCGTTTCGACCTCATCGTCCTCGATCTCACTGATCCCATTGGTCCAGCCGAGGAACTCTACGGCGAGGCATTCCTCCGCCAGTGCAAGGCCCTGCTGAATCCCGGCGGCGCCTTGACCTTGCACATCGGTGCGCCGATCTTCCAGCCCGCACGCGTGCGTGGCCTGGTTGACGGGTTGCGCCGGGTGTATGCGCGCGTGTCACCGTACTTCCTCTACATTCCGCTGTACGGCAGCCTGTGGGGCATGGCCTGCGCATCGGACACCCTCGCCCCGCAGGAGCTGAGCCCCGGGGAGATCGATGCGCGCATTGCCGAACGCCGTCTGAGCCGGCTTCGGCACTACAATGGCGCAGTGCACAGTGCGCAGTTCGCACTGCCCAACCATCTGCGCGAGCTGCTCGGCTGATCCCCAGCCGGCGGCCGCGCCCGCCAGCCTTCGTGTATCCGTGACCGCCAGCAGATCCCGTGCCCCGCGCGCGCACACCGCGCATCGTCCACCCCCGCCGCCGCCGCCCTCCGACAGCCTGGCCTATGCCCTGCAGCAGGCCGCCGTGCTGGTCGATGCAGTACTCGCCGGCGGCAACCTGAACGAACACTGGGAGGCGCTGCTTGGCGCCAACCCCGAATGGAGTGACGCCACCCGCGGTGCGGTGCGCGACCTCAGTTGGGGCACCCTGCGCGACTACGGCCGCGGCGATGCCGTACTCAAGCGCCTGCTCGACAAGCCGCTCGCGGCGCCTTACCACGCCTTGCTGCTGGTCGCCGTGCAGCGCATGGAGACCCGCCCCGACCAGGTCCATACCGTGGTCGACCAGGCCGTTCAGGCGGTCGGCGCGACCGCCCCGGGCCTGCGTGGCGTGGTCAATGCCGTGCTGCGCAACGTCGTTCGTCGTGCCGACGAAGTGGACGCATGGCGACGTCAGGACGAAGAGGCGCTGCACCGCCATCCGCGCTGGTGGGTGGAGCGCCTGCGCAAGGCCTGGCCGGCGCAGTGGGAGGCGGCTGTGGCCGCCGGCAACAGCCACCCGCCGATGTGCCTGCGGGTCAACCGCCGGCGCAGCACGCCGGCGGCCGTGGTGGCGGAGTTTGCCGCGGCGGGTATCGCTGCCCGCGTCGTCGGCGAGGACGGTGTTCTGCTCGACCGTCCGCTGGCGGTGGCGCGGGTACCTGGCTTTGCCGAAGGCGTGGTCTCGGTACAGGACGCCGGTGCCCAGCACGCCGCGCGCTGGCTGGGTGCGCAGGCCGGTGATCGTGTGCTCGACGCCTGCGCCGCGCCCGGCGGCAAGGCCGCCCATGTGCTGGAACTGGCCGATGTCGAACTGACCGCGCTGGAGCTCGACCCGCGCCGCGCGCGGCGCATCGACGAGAACTTCACCCGCCTGGGCGTCACCGGCCGGGTGGTGATCGATGACGCCCGTCAGCCGGCACGCTGGTGGGACGGCCGCCCCTTCCAGCGCATTCTCGCCGACGTGCCCTGTTCGGCCTCCGGTGTGGCGCGCCGCAACCCGGACATCAAGTGGCTGCGCCGCGCCCCCGACCTCGCCCGCTTCGCAGCCCTGCAGGCCGAGATCATCGATGCGCTTTGGCAGACCCTGGCGCGCGGTGGCACAATGCTCTATGTCACCTGTTCGGTGTTCGACGAGGAAAACCGCGCACAGATCGCCGCCTTCTGCCGCCGCCACGACGACGCCGAGCGCCTGCTGATCGAAGGCCGTCCCGAGCAACAGCTGCTGCCCACCGCCGACCATGACGGCTTCTACTACGCCCTGCTGCGCAAGCGTCCCTGAGCGCATCCTGCGCGCGCTGCTCGTCCTGCTGCTGTGCTGCTGGGTGCCGGCTATTGCCCTGGCCGAGGATGGCGCCGGCGTGCGCCATGCGGAAGTGGTGGCGGGCGAGGATGGCTATGTGCTCAACGCCGAATTCGATTTCGAGCTCAACAGCCGCCTTGCCGAAGCCGTCAATCGCGGCGTGGCCCTGCACTTCGTCACCGAGTTCGTCGTCCACCGTCCGCGTTGGTACTGGTTCGACGAGGTGGTGGTCGAGCGCCGCCTCAACTACCGCCTCAGCTACCACGCCATCACGCGCAGCTACCGTCTCTCGATCGGCGCCTTCCACCAGAGCTTCGATTCCATGGAAGGCGCCCTGCGCACCATGCAGCGCGTGCGCAACTGGTCGGTGGCCGATCATGAGCAGCTCGTTGCCGGGCAGACCTACAAGGCCGCGCTGCGCTTCCGCCTCGACACCGCGCAGCTGCCGCGCCCCTTCCAGGTTACCGCGATCGGCAGCCGTGACTGGCAGCTGAGCACGGAGTGGTCCGAATGGACCTTCCATGGCGGGGAGGCGGAGGGCGAATGAAGCGCATCATCCTGCTGGTGACCGCAGCACTGGCCGGCATCTCGCTGTTCCTGCTGGCTTCGGCGAGTGCCAACACCGACCTGCTGGCCGGCGCCTATCCCTACCTGATCGCCCTCAACGGCGCGGTGGCGGTGACCCTTGCCGGGGTGGTGGCGGTGCAGCTGCGCCGCCTCTGGCGCGAGTACCGCGGCCGCCAGTTCGGCTCGCGGCTGAAGTACCGCCTGATGCTGATGTTCGCGCTGATGGCCCTGCTGCCCGGGGTGGTGGTGTATGCGGTGTCGCTGCAGTTCGTCGTGCGCAGCATCGAGTCGTGGTTCGACGTGCGCGTCGATGCCGCGCTGGAAGGCGGCATTGCCCTCGGTCAGAGTGCGCTCGACTATCTCGTCGGCCAGGTCGGCGACAAGGCCGCGGACATGGCCCTCGAACTCGATGACCAGAGTGCGCTGTCGCCGACCCGCCTGAACCGCCTGCGCGAGCAGGCCGGGGTGGCCACGGTCACCGTGGTCGCCGCCAACGGTCAGCAGGTGCTGGCCACCGCATCCGACGGCAGTGCCGGTCTGTTCCCCGATCTGCCCACCCCCGCGCAACTGCGCCAGGCCCGCCAGTCGCGCCGCTTCACCCAGGTCGACGCGCTCGCCGACGGTTCGTTGATGATCCGCGTCGCGGTGCCGCTGACCACCCGGTCGCTGGTTGCCGAACCACCCTACCTGGTCCTCGGCCAGCCGGTGCCGGAGTCCTTCGCCCGCCATGCCGATGCGGTGCAGGAGGCCTACCGCGACTACCAGCAGCTCTCCCTCGGGCGCGCCGGCCTGACGCGCATCTACACCCTTACCCTGACCCTTGCCCTGCTCCTCGCCCTGCTCGGCGCCGTCGCCTTCGCCTTTGTCCTTGCCCGCCGCCTGGTGGCGCCGTTGCTGATCCTTGCCGAAGGCACCCAGGCCGTCGCCCAGGGCGACTACTCGCCGCGCCAGGCGTTGCCGGCGCGCGACGAGCTCGGCGTCCTCACCCAGTCCTTCAACCGCATGACCCGCCAGCTCGACGACGCCCGTGCGGCGGCGGAGCGCAACCGCGCCGCGGTGGAATCCGCGCGTGCCTACCTCGAAGGCGTGCTCGCCAACCTCTCCGCCGGTGTGCTGGCCTTCGCCGCCGATGGCACGCTGCGCGCGGCCAACCGTGGCGCGATAACCATTCTTGCCGACGAACTGGGCGGCTTCGAGGACATTCCGCTGACCGACTGGCCGCGCCTCGCCCCCCTGCGCGACGCGCTGCTGAAGGGCTTTGCCGAGCACGAGGAGGACTGGCACTGCGAGCTCGAGCTGCAGCACGACGACGCCCCGCCGCAGGTGCTGCTGATCCACGGTGCGCGCCTGCCGGAAAACTCCGGCGGCGGCTCGGTAGTGGTGTTCGACGACATCAGCAGCCTCATTGCCGCGCAGCGCACTGCCGCGTGGGCCGAGGTGGCGCGCCGCCTCGCCCACGAGATCAAGAACCCGCTGACCCCCATCCAGCTCTCCGCCGAGCGCCTGGCGCTGAAGCTGCACGACCGCCTCGACGACGAGGGGCAGGCGATGCTGGAGCGTGCCACGCGTACCATCGTCAATCAGGTCGAGGCAATGAAGAACCTCGTCAACGCCTTCCGCGACTATGCCCGCCTGCCGGCGCCGCAATTCACCGCGGTCGATCTGCAGGCCCTCATCGTCGAGGTGCTGGGGCTCTACGAGAGCACCCCGCTCGCCATCCATACGGATTTTGACAGCGCCCGTGCGGTGGTTCGCGGAGACCCGGCGCAGTTGCGCCAGATCATTCACAATCTGCTGCAGAATGCCGAGGATGCGCTGGCCGGACGGCCAGGTGGCGAGCTTCACATCGCCACGCGCTGCCGCGGCGACCGCGTCAGGCTGACGGTGCGCGACAACGGCCCGGGCTTTCCCGCGGAGATCCTCGCCCATGCCTTCGAGCCCTATTTCACCACCAAGTCGCGTGGCACCGGGCTGGGGCTGGCGATGGTCAAGAAGATCGTCGATGAGCACGGTGGCGACGTGCGGCTGACCAATTGCGACGGCGGCGGGGCGGAGATCCGCATCCGCCTGCGCGTCGCCGACTGAAGTTGACGCTGGACCCGGAGAAACATGGCAAAGGTATTGATTGTTGATGACGAGATGGGCATCCGCGAGCTGCTCTCGGAGATCCTCAGCGACGAGGGCCATGACGTGGAGCTCGCCGCCAATGCTGCCGAGGCCCGCAGTGCACGCAACAGCGCGCGTCCCGATCTGGTGCTGCTCGACATCTGGATGCCCGACACCGACGGCATCACCCTGCTCAAGGAGTGGTCGGCCAACGGCCAGCTCACCATGCCGGTGGTGATGATGTCCGGCCATGGCACCATCGATACCGCCGTCGAGGCCACCCGCATCGGCGCCATCGACTACCTGGAAAAGCCCATCGCGCTGCAGAAGCTGCTCGCCGCGGTGAAGCGCGGCCTGCAGCGTCCGGCCACTCCCGGCGCGCCGGCGGCGCTCAGCCTGGCGGCGTTCACGCGCTCGGTGCCGCTGCGTGAACTGCGCCGCCGCATCGAACAGATTGGCGACAGCTCCCGCGTGCTGCTGCTCAAGGTCGGTGCGGGCAGCATCGCCGAGCTCGCCGCGCGCAGCGTGCAGGCCGCCAATGCGCCGTGGCTCGATCTTGCCGCACTGCATGCACCGATCGACATCGCGCAGCTGCAGGGCGCCGGCGGCGGGGTGGTGTTCGTCGCCGAACTGGCCCGCCTCAGCCGCCCGCAGCAGAAGAATCTTGCTTTCACCCTGGAGCGCCTGGAGCGCTACGACCTGCGCATGGTGCTGGCCACCGACCACAGCCAGGAGGGCCTGCAGCGCCTGGGTTGGGACGACAGCCTGCTCAGCCGCCTGTTCGAGGTCAGCCTGGCGCCGCCTTCGTTGGGCGAACTGCGCGACGAGGTACCCGAGCTCGCCGCGCAGATCCTCCTTCACCTCGTCGAAGCGGGCGAGGTGCCGCGCCATCACTTCTCCACCGCGGCGCTCAACGCCCTGCGCACGCAGAGCTGGCCGGGTGGATACGCAGAGCTGCGCGCGGCGGTGAAGTCGATCGCGCTTGGCACCCTGGAAGAGGAAATCGCCCTCACCGACGTACGCCGCATGATCGCCCCGCCGGCGGATGCCGCAGCCTACGGCCTGCCTCTCGATCAGCCCCTGCGCGAGGCGCGCGAGGCTTTCGAGCGTCTCTATTTCGAGCATCACCTGCGCCTGGAAGGCGGCAACATGACCCGCCTGGCGGAAAAGACCGGCCTCGAACGCACCCACCTGTACCGCAAGCTCAAGCAGCTCGGCCTGCAGGCCGGGCGCAAGAGCGAGGACGGGTAAACCCCTGTTGCTGCGTTGCAACAAAGTATTTCAACAATCACTTCCGCAGGCGTAGAATCGCCCGCTTGTGAAGCGCACGGGCGTATGCGGTGAAGATCATCATCCTCGGCGCCGGCCAGGTCGGCGCCTCGGTGGCGGAAAACCTCGTCTCCGAAGCCAACGACATCACCCTGGTCGACACCAGTGCCGAGCAGCTCGCGGTGCTGCGCGACCGCCTCGAGGTGCGCACGGTGTGCGGCAATGCCGCCTCACCCTCGGTGCTGCGCGATGCCGGCGCCGACGACGCCGACCTGCTCATCGCCGTCACCCAGTCCGACCAGACCAACCTGTGCGCCTGCCGTGTCGCCAAGGCCATCTTCAACCTGCCCACGCGCATTGCCCGCCTGCGCTCGACCGACTTCGTCGACTATCCCGAACTGCTCGACGCCAACAACTTCGCGGTGGACTTCTCCATCTGTCCGGAGCAGATCGTCACCGACTACATCAAGCGCCTGATCGCCTTCCCCGAGGCCCTGCAGGTGCTCGAATTCGCCGACGGGGTGGTCAGCCTGATCGGCGTCAAGGCCTTTGAGGGCGGACCGCTGGTCGGCCATCCGCTGAAGACCCTGCGCTTTCACCTGCCCAACGTCGAGGTGCGCATCGCCGCCATCTACCGTAACGGCGAGCCCATCATCCCGGAGGGCGACACCGTCATCGTGCCCGGCGACGAGGTCTTCTGCCTTGCCGCCACCGTGCACATCCGCCAGGTGATGCGCGAACTGCGCCGTACCGACAAGCCGATGCGGCGGATCATGATCGCCGGCGGCGGCAACATCGGCTTCCGCCTCGCGCGCTCCATCGAGGCCGACTACCACGTCAAGATCCTCGAGGTCAGCCAGACGCGCGCCGAGCAGCTCGCCACCCAGCTTGGCAAGGCCCTCGTGCTGCGCGGCGATGCCACCGACGAGAAGCTGCTGGAGAACGAGGGCATCGACGAGACCGACCTCTTCGTGGCGCTGACCAACGACGAGGAAGACAACATCATGGCCGCGTCGCTGGCCAAGCGCATGGGCGCGCGCCGCACCCTGGCGCTGATCAACCGCAAGAGCTACGTCGACCTGGTGCAGGGCGGGCCGATCGACATCGCCATTTCGCCGGCGCATACCTCCATCGGCTCGCTGCTCGCCCACGTCCGCCGTGGCGACGTGGTGGCGGTGCATAGCCTGCGCCGCGGCGCCGCCGAGGCGCTGGAGATCATCGCCCACGGCAACCCCAAGGACTCCAAGGTGGTGGGGCGCCAGATCGAGGAGGTGCAGCTGCCCAAGGGCGCCACCATCAGCGCCATCGTGCGCGACGAGCGCCGCATCGACGGCAAGGTGCTGCGCCGCATGGTGATCATTCCCCACCACGACACGGTGATCGAGCCTGGCGACCACGTCATCGTCTTCTGTACCCACAAGAATCTGGTGCGGAAGGTGGAAAAGCTCTTCCAGGTCGGCTTCACCTTCCTCTGAGCCGCTGCCCAGCGAATGCGCGCCTATCATCCGGCCCTCAACGCCCTCGGCCTGATCATCATGATCTTCGGCCTGCTGATGGGCTTTCCGCTCGCGGTATCGGCGTGGCTGGGCGACGGCGCTACCCTGGCCTATGACCAGGCGCTGATGGTGACCTTTGCCTGCGGCGCGCTGCTGTGGATGTTCACCCGCCAGCCGCGCCGCGACCTGCGCGTGCATGACGGCTTCCTGCTGGTGGTCGCCGCCTGGGTGGTGCTGCCGGTGTTCGGCGCCCTGCCGCTGCTCGCCTACCTCCCCGGACTGAGCTTCACCCACGCCTATTTCGAGGCCGTCTCCGGCCTCACCGCCACTGGCGCCACCGTGCTCAGCGGGCTCGACGACCTGCCCGTCTCGATCAACCTGTGGCGCACCTTCATGCACTGGATCGGCGGCATGGGGGTGATCGTGCTGGTGGTGGCGATCCTGCCGCTGCTCGGCATCGGCGGACGGCAGATGTTCAAGGCCGAAGTGCCGACGCCGATGAAGGAGAGCAGTCTCACCCCGCGCATTACCGAAACCGCCAAGGGCCTGTGGGTGAGCTACATCCTCCTCACCGTGGCCTGCGGCCTCAGCCTGTGGTGGGTGGGGATGGAGCCCTGGGATGCGCTCATCCATGCCTTCACGGTCGCCGGCTTGGGCGGTTTCTCGAGCAAGGATGCCTCGCTCGGCCACTTCCACAGCATCGAGATCGAAATCGTCGTCATCGTCTTCGCCCTGCTCGCCGGCCTCAACTACGCCACCCATTACCTGGCGCTGGTGCGGCGCAGCCTGATGCCCTACTTCAATGATCCGGAGATCCCCTTCTTCCTCGGCGTGCTGCTGCTCAGCGTGCTTGGCCTGACCATCTACCTCAGCCAGTTCCACGCCCACAGCGATCTGGGCAGCACGCTGCGCTACGTCTCCTTCCACGTCGTCTCGATTGCCACCTCGCTGGGGCTGGCGACCTACGATTACACCCTGTGGCCGATGTTCGCGCAGCTGTGGATCCTCTTCCTCGGCAGCTTCATCGCCTGTTCGGGGTCCACCGGCGGTGGCATCAAGATGATGCGCGCGATGATCCTCTACAAGCAGTTCTTCCGCGAGATCGTGCGCTCCCTGCACCCCAACGCCGTGCGTCCGGTGCGCCTGGGCAGCCAGCCGGTGTCCGAGGGCATCCTCCACGCGGTGCTCGGCTTCTCCTTCATGTACATGGTTTCCATCGTCACCCTCACCCTGGTGCTGTCGGCCTCCGGGCTGGACATCGTCACCGCCTTCTCGGCGGTGGTGGCGTGCATCAACAACACCGGCCCCGGGCTCGGCGCGGTGGGGCCGGCGGACAACTACGCCGGGATGGACGTCTTCCAGAGCTGGGTGCTGGCGTTCACGATGATTCTCGGACGCCTGGAGATCTTCACCTTCCTCGTCGTGCTGACGCCTATGTTCTGGCGCCGTTAGGCGGGCAGGCGCAAAACGCGGGATAATTCCCCCTTGCCCCGGCGCAGCCCTTCGATGCGGGTGCGGCCGGAACGCCCGGACGAAACCAGGAACGTCACACCGTGAGCCGTCTCAAGAACGATACCTTCCTCCGCGCCCTGCTGCGCCAGCCCACCGAATACACCCCCGTCTGGCTGATGCGCCAGGCCGGCCGCTACCTTCCGGAGTACTGCGAGACGCGCAAGCGCGCCGGCAGCTTCCTGCAGCTGTGCAAGAGCCCGGCGATGGCCTGCGAGGTCACCCTGCAGCCGCTCGCTCGCTACGATCTCGACGCCGCCATCCTGTTCTCCGACATCCTCACCGTGCCCGATGCGATGGGGCTGGGTCTGTACTTCGCCGAAGGCGAGGGCCCCCGTTTCGAGCGCCCGCTGCGCGAGGAATGGGAGATCCGCAACCTCGCCGCACCCGATCCCGGCGTCGAGCTGCGCTACGTCATCGACGCGGTGGCGGAAATCCGCCGTGCGCTCGACGGCTCGGTGCCGCTGATCGGCTTCTCCGGCAGCCCGTGGACGCTGGCCTGCTACATGGTCGAAGGCGGCTCCGGCGCGCCCACCGACTACCGCCGCATCAAGACCATGGCCTACAGCCGTCCCGATCTGCTGCACCACATCCTCGCGGTGACCGCGGATGCCGTGGTGGCCTATCTCAACGCGCAGATCGAAGCCGGCGCGCAGGCCGTGATGGTGTTCGACTCCTGGGGCGGGGTGCTCGCCGAGAACGCCTACCGCGAGTTCTCCCTGGCCTACCTGAAGCGCGTTGTCGACGGCCTGGTGCGTGAGCGTGACGGCGAGCGCGTGCCCAGCATCGTGTTCACCAAGGGCGGTGGGGTGTGGATCGAACAGATTGCCGACATCGGTTCCGACGCCGTCGGCCTCGACTGGACGCTGGACATCGGCCGCGCCCGTGAGCTGGTCGGCGACCGCGTTGCCCTGCAGGGCAATATCGACCCCTCGGTGCTGTTCGCGCCGCCTGAGGTGGTTGCCACCGAAGCCCGCCGGGTACTCGATGCCTTCGGCCCCCACCCCGGCCACGTTTTCAACCTCGGTCACGGCATCTCGCAGTTCACCCCGCCGGAGAACGTTTCCGTGCTCGTCGACACCGTACACAGCCACAGCCGGGTCCTGCGCGCGCAGGGCTGAGGAGTGGTGCGCTGCAGCAGGGCGCGGAGTCATTTTTGCACGAAGATTTCCGCGCCCTGTCAAGCACAAAAATTCAGATTCAGGCTTGACTTATACACAACAAAGGGTTCTGCCGTGTTTTCACGCCGGAAACCCGCTGTTTATGCGGATAAAAACATAGGTCATTGAAAAACAACAAGTTTTAATCTGCCTATTGTTGGGGCAAAGCAGCAAAAATGCTTACGCGACGCAGGCTTGCAGCGCTTTCACCCACTTTTCCCACAAAGTTATCCACAGCTTTTGTGGACAAGCCCGGGGGCCGTTTTGGCGGCAAGGACTTAGCCCCTTTTCCCATGTCGGTTGTCAAGAAAGTGCCGCAAGCTGCTGTTTATTCAATACTAGTTGATATCGAGGAGCGTCAGGCGTGCCCATCGTCCGCATAGCGCTGCCCGTGCCGATTCCGCAACTGTTTGATTACACGGCAGAAGATGCAAGTCATGAGGATATCGGCCGCTGCGTGCGGGTACCGTTCGGCGGCGGTGAGAAAAGCGGCCTGATCGTCGACCTGCCCGTCGATGCCGACGTCGATGCGACACGCCTGAAGGCGGTGCGCCACATCCAGCGCGAAGTCTCGCCGCTGCCCGCAGACTGGCTGGAACTGGCGGCCTTCACCGCGCGTTACTACCATGCCGCGCTTGGCGAAGTGGTGGCGCTGGCCTTGCCACCCGGGTTGCGCCGCGCCGACGCGGTGCGCGATCTTGCCGCCGATCCCTTGCTGGCGCCGAGCGCGGCGGGGGCGGCAGTCCTCGCTGCGCCGCGGCGCGCCAGCCGCGCCCTGCGCCTGCTGCAGCACCTCGCCGCGCAGGCGCCGCAACGGCGCAGCGCCCTGCGCGCCCATGCCGATGGCGAGGCGGTGGGCGAGCTGCTGCGCAAGGGTTGGGCCGAGGTGGTACGCGAAGGCGCGCCACTGGTCAGCGGCACACTGCCGATCCTGACCGCCGAGCAGCACGCCGCGGTGGACGCCATCGCCGCCACGGCCACAGGTTACGCCGCGTGGCTGCTGCACGGGGTTACCGGGAGCGGCAAGACCGAGGTCTATCTGCGCCTCGCCGCCAACGCCCTGGCTGCGGGTCGCCAGGTGTTGATGCTGGTGCCGGAGATCGCCCTTACCCCGCAGCTCGAAGCACGGGTGGCAGCGCGCTTTGCCGGCGCCGAGATCGTTGCCCTGCATTCCGGCCTCGCCGAGGGCGCGCGCTCGCGCGGTTTCGTGCGCGCTCTGGAGGGGCACGCCGACATCGTCCTCGGCACCCGCCTGGCGGTTTTCGCGCCGCTGCCGCGCCTCGGTCTCATCCTCATCGACGAGGAACACGATGCCTCCTACAAACAGCAGGAAGGCGTGCGCTATTCCGCCCGCGATCTTGCCGTCTGGCGCGCCCGCCAGCGTGCCGTGACGGTGGTGCTGGGTTCGGCGACGCCGTCGCTGGAGAGCTGGCAGCATGCGCGCAGCGGGCGCTACCGCTACCAGGTGCTGAGCCAGCGTGCATTGGCCAGTGCGCTGCCCGAGGTACGGTGCATCGACACCCGCCGCCTGAAGCTCGACGAAGGGCTCAGCGCAGCGCTGCAGAGCGCCATCGCCGCACGCCTCGAGGCCGGCGAGCAAAGCCTGGTGTTCCTCAACCGGCGCGGCTACGCGCCGGTGCTGTCGTGCCCGGCCTGCGGCTGGGTGAGCACCTGCCCGCACTGTTCGGCGAATCTCGTCGTGCACCTCGCCGACCGCCGCCTGCGTTGCCACCACTGTGGATGCGACGGCCCCATCCCGCGCACCTGCCCAAGCTGCGGCAACCACGACATCCAGCCCTTCGGACGCGGCACACAGCGCATCGAGGCGCGCCTTGCGGAGCTCTTTCCGCGCGCCCGGGTGCTGCGCGTGGACCGCGATTCGGCGCGCACGCGGGCGCAGTGGGAAGCCCTGCTGGCGACCATCGCCGCGGGTGAGGCGGACATCCTCGTCGGCACCCAGATGATGGCCAAGGGGCACGACTTCCCGCGCCTCACCCTGGTCGGCGTGGTCGGTGCCGACGCCTCCCTGCATGCCGCCGATTTCCGCGCTCCGGAGCGCCTCTTCCAGCAGCTCATGCAGGTCGGCGGCCGTGCCGGGCGGGCCCATCTCGCCGGCGAGGTGCTGATCCAGACCGAATACCCCGAACACCCCCTCTACCGTTGCCTGGCCACCCACGATTTCGACGCCTTCGCCGCCATGGCCCTAGACGAGCGCCGCAGTGCGGGCTTTCCGCCGCACACCTTCCAGGCCATGCTGCGCGCCGATGCCCCCCTGCTGCAGGATGCCGTGGCCTTCCTGCGCGAGGCCGCCGCCGTCGCCGCCGGGCTGGCCCCTGCGCAGGTGCATATCTACGATCCGGTGCCGATGCGCCTGACCCGTCTGTCGCGCCGCGAGCGCGCCCAGCTGCTGGTCGAAGCCGCCGAACGCGGCGCCCTGCAGAGCTTTCTCGGCGCCTGGCTGGGCGCCCTGCGCGGACTGCGCACGCCACGTACACTGCGCTGGAACGTGGACGTCGATCCGCTGGAGGTCTAGGAGCCGTGCTCAGCCGTTGCGCAGCAGCCAGTCGTGGCGTTCGCTGAAGCGCTGCTGCCATACCGGTGAGAGGCCGCTGGCAGCGGCGAGGATGGCGAGTTCGGCGGGATCCGGGCGGTGTGCGAGGCGGGCGCGCCAGACCCGTGCGAGGGTGATGCCGGGGGCAGGGCGGTCGAGCAGCCGGAGTTCGTCGCCTGCGCTCACCAGACCTTCTTCGAGGACGCGGTAGTACCAGCCGGTGAGACCCTCGGCGGCGATGAGGCGCGACAGTCCGGGGTGTTCGGCGCGGCAATCGAGCTTCCAGCATGGGCTGCGTGGCTCGGAGACCTGGATGCGCGCCGTGCCGAGGCGGAAGATGTCGCCGACGCACACTGCTTCCTCGTCCCAGCCACGGGTGGACAGGTTCTCGCCGAAGAGGCCGGGGCCCAGGGCGGCGGCCAGCGCGGGCAGGCGTGCGGCCAGACCGGCGTAGTGCTCGGCCGGATAGTGATGGAGGGCCTTGTGCACGCCGCCGTGATAGCGCCGGTCGGCCTGGCGGTCGCCCTCCAAGCCCTCGGCGCCGAGTCGCACGGCGCCGCTCAGCGCGCTCTTGTAGATGCCGGTGAGCTGGCCTTCGGGGGGGAGCGGGCGCAGCCCGCCGGCGTACAGGCCGAGGAGGGGGAGGGTGGCTGGTTCGAGCATGGTCAGGGGTTGAGCCATGCTGCCCCGCGCACGCCGGAGGCGTCGCCATGGTGGGCAGGGAGCAGGCGGGTGGCGATGTGGTCGGAGAACACGTGCGCGCCCCACAGGCGCGGCACCCGGGCATAGAGGCGGTCGATACGCGAGAGGCCGCCGCCAAGCACGATCACCTCCGGGTCGAAGATGTTGATCACCGTTGCCAGCGCGCGAGCCAGGCGTTCCTCGTAGCGTGCCAGGGTGGCATTGCAGGCGGCATCGCCGTGCGCAGCGGCATGGGCGATGGCGGCGGGGTCGGTTGCGGTGCCGCCATGGCGGCGATGATCGGCGCTCAGCGCGGGGCCGCTGAGGTAGGTCTCCACGCAGCCATGGCGTCCGCAGTAGCATGGCGGCAGCGGCAGGTCTGCGCCGGCGGGTGCGGGCAGCGGGTTGTGCCCCCATTCCCCGGCGATGGCGTTGGCGCCTTCGAGCAGGCGGCCATTGACTACCAGGCCGCCGCCCACGCCGGTGCCGAGGATGACCCCGAACACCGTTGCCGCGCCTGCGCCAGCGCCGTCGGTGGCTTCGGAGATGGCAAAGCAGTTGGCATCGTTGGCCATCTGCAGCGGGCGGCGGAGACGCAGCTGGAGGTCGGCGAGCAGCGCGCGGCCGTTGAGACAGGTGGAGTTGGCGTTGCGCATCACACCGCCAAGGCGCGACAGCGAGCCCGGGGTGCCGATGCCGAGCGCGCAGGGGCCGCAGGCGAGGGAGCGCTCGGCATCCTCGACGAGCGTGGCGACGGCTTCGACGGTGGCCGCGTAGTCGCCCTGCGGGGTGGCGATGCGCCGCCGCAGGCGTTCGCCGCCAGCTTCGTCGATGGCGATCAGCTCGATCTTGCTGCCGCCCAGGTCGACGCCGATGCGCATGGTCCCGGACTCAGGCGCGGCGCAGACGGTCGACGGCGTCGCGGTGTACTTCGATGGCCTGCTCGCGGCAGCAAGTGCTGACCTTGAGGTCGCGGATGATGCCGTCGGTGAGGGCATAGCACCAGCCGTGCACGGTGACCTTCTGGCCGCGCTGCCAGGCTTCGCGCAGCACCGAGGTCTGGCTGACGTTGACCACCTGTTGCATGACGTTGAATTCGCACAGGCGATCGAGCTTGAGCACCGGATCATCCACCTCGTCGAGCGCGTGCTGGAAGCGGTCGCGCACGTCCTGGACGTGGCGCAGCCAGTTGTCGGTGAGGCCGACGCGGTTGTTGTTGAGTGCGGCGCTGACGCCGCCGCAGCCATAGTGGCCGACCACCAGGATGTGCTTGACGTGCAGCACGTCGACGGCGTACTGGATCACCGAGAGGGCGTTGAGATCGGTGTGCACCACCTGATTGGCGATGTTGCGATGGACGAAGACCTCGCCCGGCGCCAGGCCGACGATCTGGTTGGCCGGGACGCGGCTGTCCGAGCAGCCGATCCACAGATACTCCGGAGACTGCTGATGAACGAGGCCCGAGAAGAACCCCGGGTCCTCGCTGTGGATGCGTTCGGACCACGCCTTGTTGGCGGCGAAGAGCTGCTCGATGTCGCGCATGGGAATATCGGGCCAGGGATGGCCGCAGAGTTCGGGATATCCGTAATTATGAATTATTGAGCGCCGGGGGGAAAGCCGTGCGCGCCTCCCCGCTCACTTCTGCCAGATTCCCAGCGCATGGAGTTGCGCGCTGGCCGCCTCGGCCCAGCCGCGGTTGGCCGCGGGGCTGGCCGGGCTGGGGTGAAGAATGCGCCCCAGGCGCACGTCCATGCCGGTCAGCGCTGCTGCGGCACGCTTCTCCGCCCACGCGCCGATGCCGATCACCCACTCCGCCTGCACCGCCTCCACGACGCTGCGCAGGTGTGCGTCGCAGGCCGCCAGCAGGGGGCGGGCTTCGGAGGCCGGGAGCTTGTCGGGGGTGAGGTTGCGGCCATGGTCGAAAAAGGCCAGCGGGCAGTAGTTGGCGACGAAGTGGCCGGCAAAGAAGGCTTCGGGGGTGCCGAAGCGGGTACGGAACAGCCCCCACAGGCGCTGCCCGCTGACCTCGCTGCGGGTGCATGCGAAGCCTTCCACGGCGCGCTGCGGATTCGGTGTGGCGGGTTGGCCGACCTCGCCGGCCAGTCCCAGCCAGTCCCTCACCGTGGCGATTTCGCCGAAGGGCACACCGGTCTGCACCATGCCGAAGGGGCCCGGATTCATCCCCAGAAAGACCACCCGGCGGCGGCCGTCGCCGTAGCGCTGCAGATAGTCGCGGTGTATCGCCCAGGCGTAGTCGAGCGGGTTGTAGACATGGCTGACCGGCGCGGCGAAGCGCAGGCCGTCGAGCGCGTCGCCAAGCTGGCGGGCGGCGTCGATGAGGCGGGTGGCGGGATTGGGCATGCGTAGGGCGAGGCGCTGAGCGGAAAGCGCCGATTATCCCCCATCGCGCGTGCTGCGGGCCTTGCGCCTTAGCCGCTGGCGGCGGGCAGCGGTGCGTCGGCCACCAGGCGCGCTGCTGCCTTGGCGGTGGCGTAGTCGTCGTAGAGGATGCTCTCCGGCAGGCTGGGAGCGCGGAGCGCGGCGAGCTGGCTGCGGATGGGCGGCGGCACGACCACGAAGGCGGCGATGTCCTGCGCCTTCAGGCCCTCGACCATCTCCTCCAGGGTGAACACCGCGGAGAGGTCCATGAATGGCACCCGGCTGCAGTCGAACACCACCGCGCGGGTGCCCAGCACCTGGTCGACGCGGTCGATCAGGCGGCTGGTGGAGCCGAAGAAGAAGGGGCCGCCGACTTCCAGCACCCGCACCCCGCCGCGCATGGTGGAGCCGGGGGTGCCGGCAGGTGCGTCCTCGTCAGCCGGCCACACCTTGAAGCTGGACTGGCCGATGAGCTGGTGGATGATCAGTCCCATCGACAGCACCACCCCGGCGCCGACGGCGACGATCAGGTCCACGAACACGGTGAGGCCGAACACCGTCGCCATCACCGCCACGTCGGTGCGCGGTGCGGTGCGGATGAGCTTCAGCATGCGGTAGTCGAGGATGTCCATGCCGACCTTGATGAGGATGCCGGCCAGCACCGCCAGGGGGATCTGCGTGGCCAGCGGTGCGGCGCCGAGCAGCAGGGCGAGCAGGAACAGCGCGTGGGTCACGCCGGAGAGCCGGCCGCTGCCGCCGGCCTTGATGTTGACCACGGTGCGCATGGTGGCGCCGGCGCCGGGCAGGCCGCCGACGAAGGCGCACAGCATGTTGCCCACGCCCTGACCGATCAGCTCGCGGTTGGAGTCGTGCCGCGTGCGGGTGATGGAGTCCGCCACCAGCGAGGTCAGCAGGCTGTCGATGCTGCCCAGCATGGCCAGGGTGAAGCCCAGTACCAGCACGGTGGTCCAGGTTTCGATGGAGAATTGCGGCAGCACGAACTCCGGCACGCCCATGGGGATTGCGCCGATCACCGGCACATCGAACCCGGCATATACCGACAGCACGGTCATGGCGATCAGCGCCACCAGTGGCGCCGGCACGATGCGGCTGACCCGCATCGGCGTGCGGAACACGATCACCAGGGTGAGGAAGGCGAGCAGGAAGGCCTGGCCGTTGATCGCAGCCAGTGTTGCAGGCAAGGCCAGCAGGGCCTTCAGGGGTGCGGACAGCGGCGGTGCACCGAGCAGAGGGGCGATCTGCAGCAGGATGATGATGATGCCGATGCCGCTCATGAAGCCCGACACCACTGGATAGGGGATGAAGCGCACCAGCCCGCCGGCCTTCACCATGCCGAGCAGGATCTGGCACAGGCCGCCGACCAGCACCGCGGCCATCGCCAGCGCGAGGTTGCCGCCCACCGCCACCAGGGTGGAGGCGAAGACTACGGTCATCGGCCCGGTGGGGCCGGAGATCTGCATCCGCGTGCCGCCCAGCAGCGCCGCCAGCAGGCCCAGCGCGATCGCCCCGTACAGGCCGGCGGCAGCACCTGCGCCGGACGCCACACCAAAGGCCAGCGCCAGCGGCAGCGCCACCACGCCGGCGGTCAGGCCGCCGAACAGGTCGCCGCGCAGCCCGGCCTTGCCGAACGAATACTCCATCTAGCCTCCCCACGACTGCTCACCGGCCGGGCGGGTGGTGGCCGATGTTCCGGGACGCTGTCTCCTCCCGCCTTGTTATGTTTTTTGTCGCAAGTCCCGGAAGATGCGGGAAAAGTGCGCCGCATGCAAGCGGCGCGGGGCTCAGTCTTCCTGTTTGCCGTCCTGTCCGGCGGCGATCTCGGCGCGTACCTGGTCCATGTCGAGCTTGCGCACACCGTCGACGATCTGCTCCAGCGCGCTGGCCGGCAGCGCACCGGACTCGCGGAATACCATGACGCGCTCGCGGATCACCGCCAGGGTGGGCACCGAGCGGATGCCGAACACCGAGGCCAGTTCCTGCTGGGCGTCGGTGTCGATCTTGCCGAAGACGATGTCCGGATGCGCCTCCGCGGTCGCTTCGAACACCGGGCCGAAGCTCTTGCACGGCCCGCACCAGGTCGCCCAGAAGTCGAGGAAGACGATGGGGTTGTTGTCGATGACGCTTTCGAAGTTCTCGGAGGTGATCTCGATGCTGGCCATGTGCGGCTCCGTGTGGGGGTGAGCGCCCATGCTAACCCAGCGTGGCGGACGGCGTCATGCCCGGCGCATCGCGCAGACTTCGTCGAGCACGGCAAGAAAACGCACGGTGACTGCTGCCGGAGCCGGTTCGCGCCACGCCACCGCGACGGGGAAGTCGGCCCCGGCATCGGCCACCGGCAGGTAGCGCACGCGCGCGATGCGCACGCAGGAAAGTTGCGCAGGCAGCAGCGCCAGACCGAGGCCGGCAGCCACCAGGCCGATCTGCGTGGTGGCCTCGCGCGCGGTCTGCACGATGCGCGGCTCGTAACCGGCGGCCTGTGCCAGTTCGCGCAGCTTGTCGGGCAGGCCGGTGCCGGTGCCCGGCGGAAAGGTGATGAAGCCCTCGCCGGCCAGCTCGGCCATGCTGACGCGTTCGCGCCCGGCCAGCGCGTGCGCGGCGTGGATCACCAGGTTGAGCGGGTCGCGGCCGATCTCGCGCAGCGCGATGCCGGGCGGTGCGGCACTTTCCTCGACGCGTACCAGGCCCACATCCAGTTCGCCTGCGGCCAGCGCGCGGAACTGCGCCACGGTGAACAGCTCGTGCAGTTGCAGGTCGACCTGGGGATGGGCGCGGCGGAAGGCGGAGAGCAGGTCCGGCAGCATCTCGCTGAAGGGCAGCGATGAGGTGAAGCCCACGCGCAGTTCGCCGATCTCCCCCTGCGCCGCACGGCGCGCCTCGTCGGCGGCATGGCCGGCACGCGCCAGGATGGCCTGCGCATGCGCCAGGAAGCGCCGCCCGGCCTCGGTCAGTTCCACCTTGCGGCGGCTGCGCTCGAAAAGCTGCGCGCCGATTTCGGCCTCCAGATCGCGGATCTGCATCGACAGCGGCGGCTGGCCGATGTGCAGGCGCTCGGCCGCGCGGGTGAAGCTCAGCGTTTCGGCAACGGCGACGAAGTAGCGCAGGTGGCGCAATTCCATATATATACCAGATGTATCAATGGCGTCTGAAGAATATATTGGACTGTCTCTTGTAGGGCAAATAGCATCACCTCATGACAGCTTTGCCACCTCCTCCTCCGCCCGCCGCCCGCCTGGAAGCCGGCTCACCGGCCTTCCGGCGCGCCAACCAGGCGCTCTTCCTCGGTGGCTTCGCCACCTTCGCCATGCTCTACGGCACCCAGCCCATCCTGCCGCTGCTGTCGACCACCTTCGCGGTCAGCCCGGCGCAGGCCAGCCTGTCGGTATCCGCCGGCACCGGCGCGCTGGCCGCGGCACTGATTCCGGCCAGCATCCTGTCCGACCGCTACGGGCGCCGCCAGGTGATGAACGTCGCCCTGGCGCTGGCCGCACTGCTGGCGCTGGCCTCGGCCTTCGTTACCAGCTTCGACCAGTTGCTGGTGCTGCGCGCCCTGCTCGGCCTGGCGCTGGCCGGCCTGCCGGCGGCAGCCATGGCCTGGCTCGGCGAGGAGATTTCGCCGGCTGCGCAGGGCCGCGCGATGGGCCTGTATATTGCCGGCAACGCGCTGGGCGGGATGAGCGGGCGTTTCATCTCCGCGCTGCTCACCGATTTCTTCTCCTGGCGCATCGCGCTGGGCCTGCTGGGTGTGCTCGGCGCGCTCGCCGCGCTGGCCTTCTGGCGCTGGCTGCCGGCCTCGCGCCATTTCAGCGCCCGCCCCGCCACCCCACGCCGCGTACTGCGCGACGTCTGCGCGATCTACCGCGATCCCGGCCTGCCGTGGCTGTTCCTCACCGCCTTCCTGATCATGGGGGCCTTCGTCGGGCTCTACAACTACCTCGGTTTCCGCCTCCAGGATGAACCCTTCCACCTCGGCCAGAGTGCCGTGGGGGCGGTCTTCCTGCTCTATCTGCTGGGCACCTTCGCCTCGGCCTGGGCCGGCCAACTCGCCGACCGCTTCGGCCGCCGCAACGTGCTGTGGATGATGCTGCTGGTGATGGCCGGCGGGCTGGCGCTGACGGTCAGCGAGCGGCTGGCGGTGCTGATCGTCGGCGTCGGGGTGTTCACCTTCGGCTATTTCGCTGCCCACACCGCGGCCAGCAGCTGGGTCGGCAAGCGTGCGCAGGAACACCGCGCACTGGCCGCCGCGCTGTACCTGTGCAGCTACTACTTCGGCAGTAGCGTGCTGGGCACCGTGGGGGGGCTGGCGTGGAGTGCCGCGCAATGGCCCGGCGTGGTCGCCCTGCTGGCCGGCTGCAGCGCGGCCGCCCTGGCGGTGGCGCTGTGGCTGCGGCGGTTGCCGGCGGTGGAGCTCAGTCCTCGCCCTTGATGCCCCTGGCCACTCCGCGGGCACCGTCGCGCACGCCGTGGCCGATCTCGCGGCCGACGGTGGCGGCGCCCTGGCCGACCTTCACGCCGGCGTCGCGGGCAATGTGGCCAATGCTGCGTCCGCTGCCGACCACCGTGCTGCCAATGCCCTTGCCGAGCGCGACCGCCCCTTCGCCGATCTCGCGTGCGGCGCTGCCGACGGCGTGAGCGCTCTGCGCGGCGGTGGAAGAGGGCGGCGGACTGTTGTCGGCCGTGGCGGTGACGGGGAGCACGGCAAGCAAGGCGAACACGCTGCAAAGCGTCAGTGCAGGCCGCGCAATGATATTGCTCGTCACCATCGTTGTGCCTCCATCGAACTTGCTGGTTGGAGTATGAGCCACCGGCCATGGTTGAGCGGTAAGCGACGGTAAGCGGTACCGTGAAGTGGCCGACGGTCGCTGGAGGAATTGCCGTGACTCGCCTGGGGCCCTGTGCTAGCGTGACGAAAGTAATAGAGATGAAAGTTTCGGGCGCCGCAAGGGACGGTGCTCACCGCGAAGAGGTGGCAGATGGGCTTTGAATTGGCAGTCTTGTCCTCGGGGGGGGACGTGGTGCGGCTGGGACTTTCCGGCCGCCTTGAAGTTGGTGACACGCTGGATTTCCACAAGGCATGCCAGCCGGTCATCAAGGACCTCGGCGGCAGCGCCCTGCAGCTCGATCTGGAGCGTCTCAGCTACATCGACAGCTCGGGCATCGGTGCCCTGGTGGTGATGCACAACCGTGCCCGGGACGAGGGCTGGCGGATGTCGCTGTGCAACTGCAGCGGCGACATCATGAAGGTCCTGCGCCTGCTCAACCTCCACCGCCTCTTCCACATCGTCTGACCGTCGCGCCACGCACCCGGCCGGGTGCGTGGCGGCGCGGGAGCCCGTGCATGTTGCCCCAGCCCCCTATACAGGCAGACGACGCCGTCGACGCCGACCGCCTGCTGGCCGCCGCCCTGGAGCGTTGTGCCAGCGAACCCATCCATCTGGCTGGCGCCGTGCAGCCGCATGGCGCCCTGCTGGCCTGTGACGGTGCCGGCACGGTGCGCATGGCCAGCGCCAATCTGGCGCAGCTTACCGGCGACGACGCTGCAACCGTGCTTGGCCGCTCCTTGCCGGAGGTGCTCGGTGCGGCGGCGTGCGATGAGATCGAACGCCACCTGCACCGCGACATCGGCAATCCGTCCATTCCCTTCGCCATTGCCACCGCAGGGGGGTGCGCGCTCAGTGCCCTCGTCCATGCAAGCGACGGCCTGCGCGTGGTCGAGCTGCGCCCCGCTGCCGACGCCGCGCACCTGAACTTCGCATCGATGTATCTGCCGCTGCGCGAGGCGCTCTGGCACTTCGACCGCGACGACGATGTGGTTGCCTATTGCCGTTTCATCGTCGGTGAGATCCGCCGCCTGACCGGCTTCGACCGCGTCCTGGCGTACTGCTTCGATGACCACTGGGACGGCGAGGTCATCGCCGAGAGCCGTAATGAGGCCCTGCCCGGCCTGCTCGGCAACCATTTCCCCGCCTCCGACATCCCCCCGCAGGCCCGTCTGCTTTACCAGAAGAACCTCGTGCGGGTGATGGAGGATACCGAAGCCGAACCCGCCGCCCTGCTGCCGGCGCGCAACCCGCTCAATGGGCGCCCCCTGGACCTCAGCCACTCTGCGCTGCGGGCGATGGCGCCGGTCCACGTGAGCTACATGCGCAACATGGGGGTACGTGCCAGCATCACCCTGTCGCTCAAGCAGGGTGGCCGGTTGTGGGGCCTGATCGCCTGCCACAGTGCCAGCCCCCGCGTCGTGCCCTTTGAGCAGCGCGACCTGCTCGGCTTCGTCGGCAAGACCATCTCGCTCAAGCTGGCCAGTCTCGAACACCTCGCCAGCAAGCGCTACCAGAGCCGCGCCCGCCAGGTGCTGCTCAGCGTTACCCACGCCGTGCGCGATGCCGGTGACCTCGGCGAAGGCCTGCGCCGCGTGCAGGGCGACTACCTCGGACTGGCCGATGCCTGTGGCTGCGTGGTGGCCTTCGACGGTCATGTCGTCACCATCGGCCAGGTGCCACCGCCCGCCTTCCTTGACACCCTGACGGCATGGCTGAAATCGCATCTTTCCGACGACGGCATCCTCCATACCGAACAGCTTGCCAGCCTGCTGCCGGTCGCTGCCGAACATGCCGGAATCGCCTCCGGGCTGCTGGCGATCGCCCTCGACAGCGAGTTGCGCAGCTACATCTGCTGGTTCCGCCCCCAGGAACTGCGCGAGATCCATTGGGCCGGCAACCCGCACAAGCAGCTCGTACATGACGACAGCGGTCCGCGCATCGAGCCGCGGACCTCCTTTGCACGCTGGATCGAGACCGCGCGCAACCGCGCCCGGCCCTGGCAGCATGCCGAGCTTGACGCCGTCAAGCTGCTGTCGCTGGCGGTGCTGCAGGGCGTCGTCCCCCACGTGCTGCGCGCCCGCGAGGCCGCCGATGCGGCCAACCGCGCCAAGAGCGACTTCCTCGCCACCGTCAGCCACGAGATCCGCACGCCGATGAACGCGGTGATGGGCCTCACCTACCTGTGCCTGCAGACCGAGCTCGACACCCGCCAGCACGACTATCTCACCAAGGTCTATGGCTCGGCGCGCAACCTGCTGCAGCTGCTCAACGACATCCTCGACTTCTCCAAGATCGAGGCCGGCAAGCTGGCACTGGAACAGATCGGCTTCCACATCGACGACGTTCTCGAACGCCTGTGTACGGTGGTCTCGGTGAAGGCCCAGGAGAAAGGCCTGGAGTTCACCCTGCACACTGCCATGGACGTGCCGCCGGCGCTCATCGGCGACCCCACGCGGCTGGAGCAGATCCTCATCAATCTCACCGGCAACGCGGTCAAGTTCACACCCGCCGGTGGCGTTGGCGTGGACACCGAGGTGGTGCACCGCGATGGCGAGCGCGTGCGCCTGCAGTTCACCATCCGCGACAGTGGCATCGGCATGTCCGCCGATCAGCTCACGCGCATCTTCCAGCCCTTCGAGCAGGGCGACCGCTCGATCACCCGGCGCTACGGTGGCACCGGCCTGGGCTTGTCGATCAGCCGCCGCCTGGTGGACATGATGGGCGGCGAGATCGACGTCGACAGCGCGCCCGGAAAGGGCACCACCTTCCGCATCCGCCTGCCTTTCCGCATTCCTGCCGATCTCCCCGCCGAACGTCCCCAGCTCACCAGCCTGCACGGCCTGCGCGTACTGGTGCTGGAAAGCGGAGGAGCCGGCCGCGAGGTGCTGCTGGCCTATCTGCATGCCTTCCGCTTCCGTGTCGCCGAAGCCGGCAGTGTCGACGAGGCGTGCACCGTTCTCGCCGGTGCTGCGGCCGCCGGGACGCCCTACGACCTCATCTTTGCCGACCTGCGTGCTGCCGGGTGCACGGCCGGCGAGCTTGCCGCGCGCCTCGGCGCCGCCTGTGCGGAGGGCTCCGCAGCACGGCTGGTGGTACTCGCCAACATTGCCGATGGCGATCCCGGCGGTATCCCGGCGGGTGTCGATGCGATATTGCTCAAGCCTTACACGCAGAGCCGCCTGTTCAACACCGTGGCCCGTCTGTTTGGTATCCAGGCGCTGATCGGCAGTGCCGCGCCCCGCATCGATGACGACACGGTGCGCAGCCACCTGCGCGGCAAGCGCGTATTGCTGGTGGAAGACGACGAGCTCAACCAGGAAGTGGCCGTGCATCTGCTCGCCGCCATCGGCCTCGAGGTCGACCTCGCCGGCAACGGCCAGCAAGCTCTCGAACGCCTGCAGCAGCAGCGCTACGACGCCGTGCTGATGGACGTACACATGCCTGTGCTCGACGGCTACGGCGCCACCCGCGCAATCCGCGCCCAGCCCGCGCTGCGCACCCTGCCGGTGATCGCCATGACCGCCAACGCCATGCTGCAGGATCGCGAGCGCTGCCTGCATGCGGGCATGAGCGACCACATTCCCAAGCCCATCGATCCCGACAACCTGACCCGCTGCATGCTGCGCTGGCTCGCCCCCGATCTCCCCGGCGGCAGCGTGCGCAGCCCCGTGCAGGCCCAGCCAGCCGAGCCCCTGCCCCATCTCGCCGGCATCGATGTCGAGCGTGGCATCTGGCAGACCGGCGGCACGGTGCATCAGTACCTTACCCTGCTCGGCCGCTTCCGCGGCAACTACCAGCAGTTCATCGCTGCGCTGTGTGACGAACTTGCCAGCCACCGCCACGACGATGCCATCCGTCGCGTGCATTCCCTCAAGGGCCTGGCTGGCAGCCTGGGCGCTGTTGCCCTGCAGGAGAAGGCGGCCGCGCTCGAGGAAGCCCTGCGCGCCGGTGCGCGCGATCTCGCCCTGGATGCTCTCATCGGTGCCGTGGACAGCGAACTGCAGGCCTTTCTCGGCGAGATCGCGCGCACCGTCACGGCGCCCCCGCCGGAGGCCGCAGTGGCCGCCGGCGGCCCGTCGCGGACGGCCACGCGTGCCGAGCTGCTTGCCCTGCTCGATGTCGCGCGCAGTTGTCTGGAAGAGTACGACTCGCGCGTCGACGAGGTCGTCGCCCGCCTGCAGCCCCTGGTTGCCGGTCAGGCGGCATGGGCCGGGCACTGCCAGGCGCTGGAAAAGTGCGTGCGCAGCTATGACTACGAAGCCGCCCTGCGTCACCTCGCCGACTGGATGGCGGAGCTGGTGCAGGACGATACGGATGCGAAAGGCCCCTGAATCATGCTTGCCGAAGACGACACCAAGACCGTCCTGGTGGTGGACGATACCCCCGAGAACATCGATATCCTGAAGGGCATCCTCGGCCCCTATTTCAGCGTGCGCGCGGCGACCAGCGGTGAGACCGCCCTGAAGGCAGCACGCGCCGGCCGCCGTCCGGACCTGATCCTGCTCGATGTCATGATGGCCGGCATGGATGGCTATGAAGTCTGCCGCCAGCTCAAGGCCGACGAACACAGCCGCCACGTGCCGGTGATCTTCGTTACCGCACGCTCCAGTCCGCAGGACGAGGCCTACGGCTTCTCCATCGGCGCCGCCGACTACATCATCAAGCCGGTCAGCCCGCCGGTGGTCCTTGCCCGCGTGCGCACCCACCTGGCGCTCGCCGACCGCAGCCGCCATCTCGAAGAGCTGGTCGCCGAGCGTACCGAGAAGCTCCTCGCCCGCAGCCGCGAGCTTGAACACACCCGCCTGGAGATCCTCCGCCGCCTCGGCCGCGCCGGTGAGTACCGCGACTACGAAACCGGCATGCACGTCATCCGCCTCAGCCAGTTTGCCCGCCTGCTCGCCGAAACCCAGGGCATGGGCAGCATCGAGGCCGAGCAGCTGATGTACGCTTCCATGCTGCATGACATCGGCAAGATCGGTATTCCCGACGACATCCTGCTCAAACCCGGACGGCTGAGCGCCGAGGAATTCGCCCTCATGAAGACCCATTGCCGCATCGGTGCCGACATCATCGGTACGCAGGATTGCGCGCTGCTCCAGCTCGCTGCGCAGATCGCCCTCACCCATCACGAGCGCTGGGACGGCGGCGGCTATCCCGCCGGGCTGGCCGCCGAGCACATCCCGCTGGCCGGACGCATCACCGCCGTGGCCGACATCTTCGATGCCCTCACCTCGAAGCGGCCGTACAAGGACGCCTGGCCGGTGGAGCGGGCGCTCGATCACATCGCCGGCGAGGCCGGCAAGGCCCTCGACCCCCGGCTTGCCCACGCCTTCGTCGCCCGCAAGGACGCCATCTGCCGCATCATCGAGCAGTTCCGCGAACATGCCGACTGAGGCCGCGCCGCGCCGCGCGGTCATCCTCGCCGTCGACGACACGCCGTTCAACCTCGACACCCTCACCGAGCTGCTGCGCGACGAGTACACCGTGCGTCCCGCCCTGAATGGCGAGATCGCCCTGCGTCTGGCGCGCGGCAACACCGCCCCCGATCTCATCCTGCTCGACGTCATGATGCCGGAGATGGACGGCTACGAAGTCCTCCGACGCCTCCGTGCCGACCCCGAGACTGCCGACATACCGGTGATCTTCATCACCGCGCTGACACATTTCAGCGACGAAAGCCGCGCCCTCGCGCTGGGTGCCGCAGACTACATCACCAAACCCTTCAGCCCCCCGGTGGTGCTCGCCCGCGTGCGCACCCAGCTCGCCCTGCAGCAGGCCCGCCGCCGCCTGCAGGCGGCCAATGCCCGCCTCCTCGCCGAGCGTGAGCTGATCGAGGATGTCCTTACCCGCCTGCGCGAGACCGAGAGCTTCGACGCCCGTCAGCTGCGCTACCACCTCTCCTCGGTGGATCGCAGCAACGGTGACATCCTGCTTGCCGCGTTCACGCCCGACGGCGGCCAGCGCCTGCTCGCCGGCGACATCGCCGGGCACGGCCCCGCCGCCGCCGCCTGCGCGCCGCTGCTCGGCCACCTCTTCTACACCGCGTGCGCGGAGGGGCACAGCGCCCGCGCCCTCCTTGATACCCTGGGCAGCGTGCTCTTCCGCCGCCTGCCGGCACAGATCTTCCTGGTCTTTGCGCTCGTCGAGATCGCTGCCGGGCGCCGCCACGCCACGGTGTGGAACGGTGGCCTGCCCGGCTGCGTCGTGCTGCGCCCGCAGGCGCCGCCCGTGCATCTGGGCTCGCGCTCGCTGCCGCTCGGCCTGCAGGCGGCCGGTCCGGCAGCAGACGAGGGCGTGTTCGTCGAGCTGGCCGCGGGCGACCGGCTGTGCCTGTTCTCCGACGGTGTCAGCGAAATCACCAACGCTGCCGGTGAGGCTCTGGGTGAGGAGGCTGCGGCAAGGATGCTGCAGCAATGCGGCGGCGATCCCGACGCCTTCGTTGCCGCCCTGGTCGGCTACCAGGGCCACGACCGTTTTCGCGACGACCTCACCATCGCCGCGCTGGAGATCTGAGGATGCGCGCTGCTCAGGTCTCGTCGCCGCCCACCCATTTCGGCACCGCCGGCGGCCGGTAGGCGGCAAAACGCTGCAGCAGTGCCACCGGATCGCTGTCCACGATGACCATCTCGCGGTGTACCGGACGGACGAACTCCTCCGCTGCCGCATGGTCGAGGAAGCCGACCAGGCGATCGTAATAGCCTGCGGCATTGAGCAGGCCGCAGGGTTTGCCGTGGAAGCCGAGCTGCGCCCAGGTCCACACCTCGAAGATCTCCTCGAAGGTGCCGATGCCGCCCGGCAGGGCGACGAAACCGTCGGCCAGCTCGGCCATCAGCATCTTGCGTGCATGCATCGATGGTGTGACGTGCAGCTCGGTGAGCCCGGCGTGAGCGAGCTCCTTGCGCATCAGCGCCTGCGGGATCACCCCCACCGCCTCGCCGCCGAGGCGCAGGATCTCGTCGGCGACCGTTCCCATGATGCCCACGCTGGCACCGCCGTACACCAGGCGGATGCCGCGCGCCACCATCGCCTGCGCGAGGGCGCGCGCCGCATCGGCGTAGACGGGCTGGCGCCCGCTGGCGGAACCGCAGTACACGCACAGGCTGCGCAGTGGGGTGGAGGCAGGGTGGTCGTTCATGCGGGGCTCGTTTCAGTAAAGGGGGTGGTGATGTGCCCGGGCAATTCGGCATCGTAATGCGCGCCGCCAGGAGGGGGGGTCACCTGTTCGTTGAGCGCCTGTCCTCCGCTGCGGCCGCCAGCAGCCCGGTGCGCTTCTACAGCCAGCGCGGCGTGCGGCGGCGGTAGGCAAGATAGGCAGCGCCGAACTTCTCCGCCAGCGCACGCTCCTCGGGAAGGATCTGGAAGCGCGTCACGTAGGCCCAGAACGCGCAGGGGCCGAGCCACACCAGGACGGCATCGAGGCGGATGGCGAAGGCCACCAGCAGCAACAGCAGGCTGAGATACATGGGGTTGCGCGACCAGCGGTACACCCCGCCGGTCACCAGCAGGCGCGCGCGCCGTGGATCGAGCGGGTTGATGGTGGTGCGCGCGCGGTAGAACACCGCCATCGCCGCCAGCGCCAGCGCGGCGCTGAGCAGCGACAGGGCAACGCCGGCCACCATGTGCGCGCTGCTCGCATCCATGATCACTCCGGCCTGCCAGGCATAGGCCTGCATCGCCGCGCCGACGATGGCCGTGAGCACCGGTGCCGGCACCTTTGCGTCCAGCGCACCGGGCACGCGCCGCCCGGGGGTGGAGTGCAGCATCGTCTTCACGTCATCGGCCATCGCTGCTCCGGCTCCGGCACTGCTCCATCACCCAATGAACGCATCCTGTTCAGCTGATCTTCCGGGAGATCTCGGCCAGCCGCTGCTTCATGGCCTCGTCGACCTCGGCAGGCTGGATCTTGGAAATGATGCTGCGCAGGACGCGGATTTCGTTCGGGTCGATGACGCCATCGCGCTCTGCAATCGCCATGATCTTGCCCAGCTCCTCGGCGTCCAGTTTGCCGTCGTTGCTGAAACACTGAATGGAGCGAAACGACATCTCCAGGTAATCCCTGCTTTCGCGCATCTTGCGTTCTCCACCTGAGTTTGAAAATGCCGGCGGTCGCCGGCTTGTTCGAAGCATTCGGCATAAGCGTAGCGTGCGCCATTCATCCGGACAAGCAATTGTGCGCGGACCGGGCGCACAGAGCCGGCCGATCGCCTGCGACTACCTCGGTTGCTCGGTTGCGTCGTTGAACCACTTGTCCGGGTGGCTACCGCGCTTCGCTTCAGCTCTTGCAGCGGGCACGCAGCCAGGCAGTGGCTTCGTGGGCGGGGAGGGGACGGCTGAAATGGTAGCCCTGCAGTTCGTCGCAGCCGAGTTCGGCGAGGCGGGCGACCTGGACGGCGGTTTCGACGCCTTCGGCGACCACCGAGAGGCCGAGGTTGTGGGCCAGCGATACGGCGGCGGTGACGATGGCGGCGTCGTTGGCGTCGTGTTCGATGTCGGAGACGAAGGAGCGGTCGATCTTCAGGCGGTCGAGGGGGAAGAGCTTGAGGTAGGACAGTGAGGAGTAGCCGGTGCCGAAGTCGTCGATGGCCAGGTTGACGCCAAGGCGCTTGAGGTTGGCGAGCACGGCGATGGCGTTCTCGGGTTCCTCCATCACAGCGCTTTCGGTGATCTCCAGTTCCAGCAGCCCGGCAGGGATGTCGGCGGCTGCGAGGGCGCTGCTGACGCCTTCGGCGAGGCCCCTGTGCATGAGCTGGCGGGTAGACAGGTTGACCGACATGCGCAGCGCCGGCAGGCCGGCGTCGCGCCAGTGGCGGGCCTGCCGGCAGGCGGCGCGCAGCACCCAGTAGCCGAGTTCGACGATCAGGCCGGTTTCCTCGGCGAGGGGGATGAAGCGCGCCGGGGAGATCAGGCCGTCGTCGGGGTGGCGCCAGCGAATCAGCGCTTCGACGCCGCACACCTGGCCGCTGGCGGCTTCAATCTGCGGTTGGTACCAGAGTTCGAACTGTTCGAGCTGGAGGGCGCGGCGCAGCTTGCGTTCGAGATCCAGGCGGGCGGTGGCGCTGAGGTTCATCTCCTCGGCGTAGAACTGGTAGTTGGCGCGTCCCAGTGCCTTGGCGTGGTACATCGCGGTGTCGGCATTGCGCAGCAGGGTGGCGGCGTCCTCGCCGTCTTCTGGGAACAGGGCGATGCCGATGGAGGGGGTGGTGTGCAGCTCGCTGCCGCCGATGAGGTAGGGGGCGGAGAGCGCTTCGAGGATCTTCACGGCGACGTGGGCGGCGTCGCTGCTGCCACCAATGGCCTGGACGACGACGACGAACTCGTCGCCGCCCTGACGGGCGACGATGTCTACTTCGCGGACATTGCCGCGCAGGCGGTTGGCGACGTCGACCAGCAGCGCGTCGCCGACGTGATGGCCGAGGGAGTCGTTGATGTGCTTGAAGCGGTCGAGGTCGAGGAAGAGCACGGCGAGGCCGTGGTGGTTGCGCCGCGAGTCGGCAAGCGACTGTTCGAGGCGGGCGTCGAGCCAGAGGCGGTTGGCCAGCCCGGTGAGCATGTCGTGGTGGGCGAGGTGTTCGATCTCCGCGGCGGCGCGCTTGTGTTCGGTGACGTCGGTGTAGATGGTGACGAAACCGCCGTCGGGCAGCGGCTGACCCTGGATGTGCAGCACGGTGCCGTCGGGGCGGGTGCGCTCGAACTGGTGGGATTCGGGATGGCGGGCGCGGTCGAGCAGCTGGGCGACGATCTGTTCGGTGTCGCCGGGGCCGTATTCGCCGCGCTCGGCGTTGTAGCGCATCAGCGTTTCGAGGGTGGGGAGGCCGTCGGCGAAGAGTTCGTCGGGGAATTCGAGCAGGCGCTTGAGCGCTTCGTTGCAGGCCACCAGGCGCAGGTCGCGGTCGAACAGCGAGACCCCGCCGGGGATGTTGTCGATGATGGTCTGCAGGGTGGCGTTCTTGCGTGCCAGCTCTTCCTGCGCCTGACGGTGCTCGGTGATGTCGGTATAGGTGGTGATGAAGCCGGCGACGCGGCCATCGACGAACAGCGGTTCGCCGGAGACCAGATGAGTGCGGCCGTTGGGACGGGTGCGTTCGAGGCGGTGGGGCTTGAACTGCAGTGCCAGCTCGCGGCGCACGCGGACGTGCTCCCTGGGGTCGCCGGGGCCGTACTCGCCGGCCTGGGCCGGCACCATGATGAGGTCGTCGAAGCTCACCCCGCGGTAGAGCAGCGTCGGCGGCAGGCCGAGGACCTCGCCGAAGCCCTGGTTCCAGTACTGCAGGTGAAGGGTTTCGTCGAACACGCTGATGCCCTGCGGCAGGTGATTGACTACCGCGGCAAGGTAGGCGCGCTGGCGTTCGAGATCGCGGGCGATCTGCTGCTGGTTGGTGACATCCTGCACGGTGCCGACCACGCGCAGGGGACGGCCGTCGACGCTGAGCTCGACACGGTAGCGGTTGTGGAAGTGGCGCACCTTGCCGTCGCCGGACACCGCACGATAGGCGAACTCGCCGCCACGGGTGTTGAGATAGGCGCTGGCGAGGGTGTCGGCGACCTGCTGGCGGTCTTCGGGGTGGACGCGTTCGAGGAACAGCTCGCGCGAGGGTTCGGCATCGGATGGCAGGCCGAGGAGCATGCGGGTGCGCTCCGACCACCACAGTTCGCCGGTTTCGAGATTGCGTTCCCAGCCGCCGAGTTCGGCGACTTCCAGGGTTTCGAGGAGATCGTTGCGCAGTTGTTCGAGTTCGCGCCGCGAGCCCAACTCCTGGTTGAGGCGCTCGCGGGTGCTGCGGCGCTGCTGCCGCCAGATGCGCCCGAGGGCGACGGCGGTGCCGAGCAGCAGCAGCAGGCTGGCCGCGGCGGCGCCAAAGATGTGCCGCCGCGGCTGTTCGAGCACTTCGTCGACGTCGATCTTGCTGAGCAGTACCCAGTTGCTGCCGTCGACGCGTGCGAGTGCGCCGAAGACCTGCGAGCCGGGGCGCTGGTCACCGCCCTCGCCGCTGAAGCGGTTGTCGAAGGCGTGGGCCCAGACCTTGCCGGCGTTGCCGGATGCGAAGACCTGCGGCAACTCCATCATGGGGGCGAGGCGGCTGGGCAGTTGCAGCACGAGGCTGTCGCGCTGTTCCTCAAAGAGCAGGTTCTCGCCGCTGTAGCTGCGTCGCGGCCAGCCATGCAGCAGCGGTATCAGGTAGCGTGAGGGGTCGACGCGCAGCACCACCGTGTCGATGTGCCAGGATTCGCCGACCAGCGGTACCGGGACCACCAGGTCGAGGTAAATCGCGCCGTCGGCGTCGCGTTGCAGGGCGGTGAGCGCAGGGGCGCCGGTGATGCGGGTGTGTTCGATGACGCTGGTGGTGTGGGGAGAAATGCTGTGGGCGGTGCCGAGCGCCATCACCGACCCGCCGCTGCGGCTGAGGACCTGTACGGCGGTGTAGTCGAAGGCGTCGAGGTAGCTGTGCAGCCAGTAGCGCAGTTCGGCATTCACCACGCCGTTGCTGACCTGGCCGCTGACGCTGGCGTCGAGGCGCAGCAGGGCGGCGCGGTTGCGGCGCAGGACTTCGCCGTCGCCGAGGCGTTCGTTGCGCCAGCGGCCGACGTCCTGGGCGAGCAGGCGGGCCATCGACTGCAGTTCGGAATGCGTGCTCGCCTTTACCACGGCGAGTTGCTGCTGATAATAGGCGACGTAGGCGAGCGCGATGGCGCTCGCCACAATCAGGAAGACGGCGACGAACTGCAGGGTGAAGGGGTCTGCCTTGCGTGTGAACATGCCTCGCCCGGGTTCGTCGGGCTACGGCCCCGGCCGCTGGCCCTTCATGATGGATGAAAGCGCTTGCGCCCGATTCTGACAGTCGCCTGTGCTGCTTACAATAGTGCGTCGCAACGATACGGCTCCGTACGGGCTTGCCTGCGCGCCCAAGGGGGTCGAAAATGCGGGTTCAAGAAAACCACACCCAATGCGAGGAGATCCATCAATGACCCATCACATCACCGTATCCTTCGGTGCCAATCGTGAGTACGAACTGGTCGTGCACGACGCCGACACCGCCGGCATGGCCAAGGACCAGGCGCGCGCCTGGCTGGCCAAGGAATTCGAGGTGCTCGAATGCACGCCATCCAACCCGATGGGCAAGGTGCTGGTGCTGGACATGATCCTCAACGTCGCCAAGTACGCCGGCGAGGAGCGCTTCAAGACCCCCGGACAGTGGGCACAGCAGTTTGCCAGTGCGGTGGCGGTGGCGCTGGAGCGTCCGGCGATCCGCGTCGACGTCGCCGGCTTCCTGGTCGGCTGAAGCACGGTCGGGCAGCAGTGAATGCGGGGGCCTGCGGGCCCCCGCTTGTCTTTGTTCAGTGCCGGCCGAGGCGGTAGACCGCCATGCTGGCGAGGAAGTTGGGCTCCTCCAGCACCAGCTTGCCGTCGTCGAAGGCCAGGCGTTCGCGGATGGCGATGCCGTCGCGTTCGCACAGGGCTTCGAAGTCGGCGATGGTGAAGAAGCGCACGTTGGGGGTGTCGAACCACTGGTGTGGCAGACTCTCCGAAACCGGCATGTGGCCGTTGAGGATGCTCTGGCGGTGACGCCAGTAGCCGAAGTTGGGGAAGCTCACCACCGCCTCGCGGCCTACCCGCAGCATCTCCGCGAGGATGCCCTGGGTGTTGTGCATGGCCTGCAGCGACAGGCTCATGATGACGTGGTCGAAGAAGCCGTCCTCGAAGCCGGCGAGGCCCTTGTCCATGTCGATCTGGATGACATCCACACCGTTTTCCATGCACGCCAGCAGCTTCTCGGGGTCGTTCTCGACACCGTAACCGAGCACCTGGCGCACCTCGATCAGGTGGCGCAACAGGCTGCCGTCGCCGCAGCCCAGGTCGAGCACCTTCTCGCCGGGTTCGATCCACTGGGCGATGACCTCGTAGTCGTAGCGATAGCTCATGCGTGCACCTCGATGCGGTCGAACCAGCGCCCGAGCACGGCGTGGTATTGCGGTTCGTCGAGCAGGAAGGAATCGTGCCCGGCGGCGCAGTCGATCTCTGCGTAGCTCACCCGGCGCCGGTTGTGCAGCAGGGCGTAGACGATCTCGCGCGAGCGCGCGGGGGCAAAGCGCCAGTCGGTGGTGAAGGACACCACGAGGAACTCCGCGCGCGCCGCGGCCAGCGCCGCCGGCAGCTTGCCGCCATGGGCGAAGGCGGGGTCGTAGTAGTCGAGCGCCTTGGTGGTGAGCAGGTAGGTGTTGGCGTCGAAGTAGCCGGCGAACTTGTCGCCCTGGTAGCGCAGGTAGGACTCGATCTCGAACTCGACGTCGTAGCTGTATACCGCCTTGCCGTGGCGCAGGCTGCGGCCGAACTTCTCCGCCATGGCGTCATCGGAGAGATAGGTGATGTGGCCGACCATGCGCGCCAGCTTGAGGCCGCGCGCCGGCACCACGCCGTGGTCGTAGTAGTGGCCGCCGTGGAAGTCGGGATCGCTGAGGATGGCCTGGCGGGCGACCTCGTTGAAGGCGATGTTCTGCGCGGTGAGCTTCGGCGCCGAGGCAATTACCGCGGCGTGGCGCACGCGCTCGGGGTATTGCAGGGTCCACGACAGCGCCTGCATGCCGCCGAGGCTGCCGCCGATCACTGCGGCGAGGCGCTCGATGCCGAGGCGGTCCATCAGCCGCGCCTGGGCATCCACCCAGTCTTCCACGGTGACGAAGGGGAAGTCCGCCCCCCAGCGCCGCCCGGTGGCCGGGTTGATGGCGTTGGGGCCGCTGCTGCCGTAGCAGCCGCCGAGGTTGTTGACGCCGATGACGAAGAACTTGCGCGTATCGACGGGTTTGCCAGGGCCGACGAGGTTGTCCCACCAGCCGGTTGTGGCGGGGTCGCCGTCATAGGTGCCGGCGACGTGGTGCGAGCCGGACAGCGCGTGGCATACCAGCACGGCGTTGTCGCGCGCGGCGTTGAGTTCGCCGTAGGTCTCGTAGACCAGTTCGTAGTCTTCCAGGCAGCCGCCGCTGCGCAGTGCCAGCGCTTCCTGGAAGCGCGCACGCTGCGGCACGACGATGCCGACGGATTGGGGTTGGATCATGATCTGCCGTTGAAAAACGAAAAGCCCAGCCGGCTGGAAAACGCGGACTGGGCTGCCCTCGCTTTAGCCGGATTTGTTGAGCGCCCGCAAGCTGTGAATCAAATCGGCGCTATAGGAGGCGAAAGTTATCCCCGCGGGGGGGAAAAGTCAAATTCCACTTGCGCCAGGGCGCTTCAGCCGGCGAGACGTTCGACGGCCTCGCGCACGCGCATCGGTTCGTCCATCCTGAGGATGCGCTGTACCTTCGGGGCCAGTTCGCCGACGTCGGCGCGCAGCACCTGCTGCTTGATTTCCAGCACGTTGGCCGGGTGCATGGAGAAGTGGCGCAGACCCATGCCCAGCAGCAGCAGGGTGTAGGCCGGATCGCCGGCCATCTCGCCGCACACCGATACCGGCAGGCCGTAGCGCGCGCCGGTCTGGATGGTCGCGCCGATGAGCTTGAGCACCGCTGGATGGAGGGGATCGTAGAGGTGCACGACGGCTTCGTTGGCGCGGTCGATGGCCAGCGTGTACTGGATGAGGTCGTTGGTGCCGATCGACAGGAAGGACAGCCGGCGGACGAACATGCCCAGCGCCAGCGCCGCCGCGGGGACCTCGACCATGCCGCCGATCTCCACGCTCTCGTCGAACCTGACCCGCTCGGCACGCAGCTCGGCCTTGGCGCGGTCGACCAGCGCCAGGGTCTGGTCGATCTCGTGGGCATGGGCCAGCATCGGCACCATGATGCGCAGCTTGCCGTGCGCCGAGGCGCGCAGCAGGGCGCGCAGCTGGGTGCGGAACATCTTCGGCTCGGCGAGCGAATAGCGCACCGCGCGCAGCCCGAGGGCCGGATTCGGCTCGACCCGGGTGTTGCCGTTGAGGGCCTTGTCGGCGCCGACGTCGAAGGTACGGATGGTCACCGGGCGCTTGCCCATGGTCTTCAGCACGCTGCGGTAGGCTTCGTACTGTTCATCCTCGTCGGGCAGGCTGTCGCGGCCGATGAAGAGGAATTCGGTACGGTACAGGCCGACACCGTCAGCGTTGACCGCACGCGCTGCGGCGATGTCCTTGGGGCCTTCGATGTTGACCAGCAGGTCGATGTGCTCGCCGCACAGCGTGTTCGCCGGGGTGTCCTTGAGGCGTTTCAGCTTCGAGCGCTCGAGCTCCAGCTCGGTGCGGCGCAGGCGGTACTCCTCGACGATGTGCTCGTCGGGGGCGACGATCACCACCCCGCGGGTGCCGTCGACGATGACCAGTTCGTCGTCTTCGAGCACGTCACGGATGTGATGCAGGCCGACTACCGCAGGGATGCCCAGGCTGCGTGCGACGATGGCGGTGTGGCTGGTGGGGCCGCCGACGTCGGTGACGAAACCGGCGATGTTGTGGTCGCGGAAGCCGATGGTGTCGGCCGGCGAGAGGTCGTGGGCGACGACGATGGTGCCAAGCCCGTCACGGCGCTTCGCCGGCAGGCGCCCGGGGTGGCCGAGCAGCACCTTCACCAGACGCTCGACGACCTGCACGACGTCGGCCTGGCGCTCGCGCAGGTAGGGATCCTCGATCTGCTGGAACTGTTCGACGAGATGCTCCATCTGCTGCACCAGCGCCCATTCGGCGTTGCAGCGGCGGGTGCTGACCAGCTCGCGGGCGGCGTCGACGAGCATCGGGTCGGCGAGCAGCATGATCTGCAGATCGACGAAGGCGCCCAGTTCGCTGTGCGCCTGACCGCCGCTGGCCGCCGCCTTGAGGCCGATGAGCTCGCCGTGCACGGTGGCGACGGCGTCGTCGAGGCGGTAGAGCTCCTCGGCGATGTACTTCTGCGCCACGTGGTAATGGTTGACCTCCAGCAGGGCATGGGAGATCAGGTGCACATGGCCGATGGCAATGCCCTGGGAGACGGCGAGGCCGTGGATGGTGAAGGCCATGACCCTATTCCTCTTCGCCGAAGCGGTCGGCGATCAGCGCGACGACGGCGGCCAGCGCCTCGTCGGCATCGGGTCCGGCGGTCTCGACGGTGACCGTGGAGCCGCGCGCCGCGGCCAGCATCATCACCCCCATGATGCTCTTGGCGTTGACGCGGCGGCCGTTGCGCTCCAGCCACACTTCGGCAGTGAAGGCGCTGGCGGTCTGGGTGAGTTTGGCCGAGGCGCGTGCATGCAGGCCGAGCTTGTTGATGATGGGGGCGTCCGCGGTGGGCATGGTCGGGGGCTCACTTGAGATGCAGCACGCCGTCGCAGCCGCCGGAGATGGCGCGCTGGACGAGTGTGTTCATGTCCTTGTCACGATAGGTCAGCACGCGCAGCAGCATGGGCAGGTTCACCCCGGTGATGCCTTCCACGCGCCCCGGATCGAGCAGCTTGGTGGCAATGTTGGAGGGAGTGGCGCCGTAGATGTCGGTCAGCACCAGCACTCCGCGGCCGCTGTCGGCCCACGCCACCATCTGTCGTGCCGAGGGCAGCAGGTCGAGCGGGTCGTCCTGCGCCGAGACGCCCAGTTGCAGCACCTGCTGCGGACGCTTGTTGAGGACGTGGCAGGCACACTGCAGCAGCGCTTCGCCGAGGGTGCCGTGGGTGATGAGGAAGATGCCGATCATGAGAGTGGTCTGTACGCGTCGCCCGATTGTAGCCGAAGCACAGCGAGCTGCTCATGCCGCACTGCGCCATGCTTTTTGCGCCTGCCGGGGGCTATGATCCTCCTCTGCCGTGCGCCTGTCGCGCCGGCCGTGCGGAGCCCGAACTTGGAACCCCTGCTCGTCATCGCCGTGCTTGCCGTCTGTGTGGTGCTGCTGTTCGACTACACCAACGGTTTTCACGATGCCGCCAACGTCGTTGCCACGGTGATCGCTTCGCGGGCGATGACGCCGGCGCGCGCGGTGGTGCTGGTGGCCACCTTCGAGTTTCTTGGCCCCTTGCTTGCCGGTACCGCGGTGGCCAATACCATCGGCGGCTTCGTCGATCTTGGCGAACTGCCCGCCGAGCTGTCGCTGGGGGTGCTGCTGTGCGGGCTCCTCGGCGCCATCGGCTGGAACCTGCTGACCTGGTGGTGGGGCATTCCGTCGTCGTCCTCGCACGCCCTGGTGGGCGGCCTGATCGGCGCGGTGGTCGCTGCCGTGGGCGCCGGCCACGTGGTCTGGGGCTTCGAGGCGTGGCTCGCCGGCGGCTCGCCCAGCGGGGTCAGCAAGGTGCTGCTGGCGCTGGTGCTGTCGCCCCTGCTCGGCTTTGCCGTCGGCTATCTCATCCACCGCCTGCTGTCCTTCCTGCTGCGCGCCGCGCGTCCGGCGTTCAACCGCCGCCTGCGTGCGGCGCAGTACTTCACCACTGCCGGACTGGCCTTCTCGCACGGCGCCAACGACGCCCAGAAGAGCATGGGCATCCTCACCCTGGTGCTGCTGCTCGGCGGCTTCATCCCCGCTTTCGAAGTCCCCTTCTGGGTGGTGCTGGCCTGCGCCACGGCAATGACCCTGGGCATCCTCTCCGGCGGCTGGCGCATCGTGCGCACGCTGGGCTTCGCGGTGTACAAGGTGCGTCCGCTGCACGCGCTGGACTCGCAGCTGACCTCGGCGGCGGTCATCCTCTCCGCCTCCATCGCCGGCGCCCCGGTATCCACCAGCCATGTCGTGGCCAGCTCCATCATGGGCATCGGCGCCTCCGAGCACCCGCGCCGGGTGCGCTGGGGCAAGGCCGGCGAGATCGCCGCCACCTGGGCGATCACCATCCCCGCGTCGGCTGCCGCCGGCGCCCTGTTGCTGCTGCTGCTGCGCCCCCTGTTCGAATGAGAGCCGCATCATGAGCGATACCCCGCCATCCATCGTCCACCGCATCCTCGACCGCGTCTTTCCCAAGGCCCCGGACTTTCACCGCCTGCTTGCCGAACAGGCCGACCAGGTGGTGCATACCGTGACCCTGCTGGTGCGCTTCATGGAAACCGCCGACCCGGCTACCGCCAAGCAGATCAAGAAGGACGAACACACCGCCGACACCATCAAGGTGCGCAACATCCACACCCTCAACGAAGCCTTCTCCACCCCCTTCGACCGCGAGGACATCTATCGCGCCATCATGGACCTCGACGAGGTGGTGAATTACTGCAAGAGCACAGTGAATGAGATGGACGTGCTCGGCGTTGGCCCCGACGTCTTCATGCACGACATGGCGCGCTGCCTGCACGAGGGTGTGATGGCCCTGGCGGCCGGCTTCGCGCGCCTCAGGACCACCCCCGAAGCTGCCGCCGGCGACGCCGACATCGCCCGCAAGGCCGAGCGCCGGGTGGAGAAGCTCTACCGCCGCGCGCTCGCCGAGCTCTTCCAGGGCGAGGACTACCTCAACATGTTCAAGCGCCGCGAGATCTACCGCCACCTCTCCAACGCCGCCGACCGCATGGCCCACGGCGCCAACACCCTGCACGACATCGTCGTCAAGAGCTGCTGAGCAGGGCTGCCTCGCGAGACCTCAGCGCACTGCGTTGAGGAAGTGCATGTGGCGCTCGTACTGGTCGAGCACGTCGTTGATGATGTCGGCCTTGGCCCAGCCCATGATGTCGTAGTCCTGGCCGCCCTCGCGCAGGTGCACCTCGGCGCGGTAGTACTTGAGCGCTTCGGCGCGTTCGCGCACGGTGTCGGCGATGACGAAGGAGGGCGGCTCGTAGGCGCGCGGGCGCACCGAGTAGAAGAAGTCGATCTCCTCGCCGTGGCCTACCTCGACCCACACGCGGCCGTCGCCGCCCTCTTCGTCCCCACCCCCGGTGCGCACGGTGAGGCCCTGGCGGCCCAGTTCCGCGGCGACTTCGTCGAGTGCCGGCAGCGCCACCTCGCGGAGGAAGCGCACCACCTCGTGGCGTTTGGGCTGGTGGATGATGTTGCGCAGGCGGCGCTGCCAGTTCAGTGCGGCGTGCGGGCCATGCGGCATCACGCGGGCGTCGCGCAGCGCGCTGCGCTTGAGTAGTTCGATGCGCAGCGCGCGCACCATGCCCCAGCACATCAGGATCATCACCAGGGTGAAGGGCAGTGCCGCGGCGATGGTGGCGGTCTGCAGCGCCCCCAGCCCCCCGGCGGCGAGTAGCGCCGCGGCCACCACGCCTTCCACCACCGCCCAGAACACCCGCTGCCATACCGGCGAATCGTCATGGCCGCCGTTGGTGAGCATGTCCACCACCAGCGAACCGGAGTCCGACGAGGTGACGAAGAAGGTCACCACCAGCAGCGTGGCGAGTAGCGAGGTGATCGCCGACAGCGGCATCTCCTCGAAGAAGCGGAACAGTGCCACCGCGGTGTCGGCGGCTACCGCGTCGGCGAGCTGACCGAGGCCCTGGATCATCACCATGTGGATGGCGGTGTCGCCGAAGAAGGTCATCCACATGAAGGTGAAGCCCACCGGCACCAGCAGCACGCCGACGACGAATTCGCGGATGGTGCGTCCGCGCGACACGCGCGCGATGAACAGGCCGACGAAGGGCGACCAGGCGATCCACCATGCCCAGTAGAACAGCGTCCACCCCCCGATCCAGCCGGTGGGCTCGTAGGCGTAGAGGTTGAAGGTCATCTCGAACAGGCTGGACAGGTACATGCCGGTGTTCTGCACCAGGGTCTGCAGCAGGAACACCGTTGGTCCGGCGACCAGAACGAAGGCCAGCAGCAGGACTGCGAGCAGCATGTTGAGCTCGGAGATGCGGCGGATGCCGCCGTCCAGGCCGAGCGCCACCGACAGCGTGGCGATGGCGGTGATCACGGCGATCAGCACCACCTGCACGGTGAGCGTGGTGGGGACGTCGAAGAGGTGGTTGAGCCCGGCATTGACCTGGATGACGCCGAAACCCAGCGAGGTGGCGACGCCGAAGATGGTGCCGAGCACCGCGAAGATGTCCACCGCGTGGCCCAGCGGGCCGTGGATGCGCTCGCCGATCAGCGGATAGAGCGCCGAGCGGATGGCCAGCGGCAGGCCGTGGCGGTAGGCGAAGTAGGCCAGCGAGAGCGCCACCACGGCGTAGATCGCCCAGGCGTGCACGCCCCAGTGGAAGAAGGTGATGCGCATCGCCTGGCGCGCGGCCTCGGCAGTCTGGGCGTCGCCTACCGGCGGGGTGACGTAGTGCATGATCGGCTCGGCGACGCCGAAGAACATCAGGCCGATGCCCATGCCGGCGGAGAACAGCATGGCGAACCACGAGGTGTTGCTGTAGTCCGGGCTGCTGTGCTCGGGGCCGAGGCGGATCTGGCCGAAGCCGGATACCGCGAGGATCACCACGAAGGTCAGGAAACCGGCTACCGCCAGCACGTAGAACCAGCCCGCGGAGGCGATGGTCCAGTCGCGCATGACGCCGAACACGCGCTCGGCGGACTCCGGCGCCAAGACGCCGAAGAGCACGAAGGCCAGCGCCAGGATGCTGGAGGTGTAGAACACCGGGGGGTTGATGAGGACGCGCGGGCGGGCGGCGCGGGCGGGGGGCTGTTCGGTCATGCAGTCTTCTCCGTGGAAGAAGGCCGGTGGGCCTGTTGCCGGTGGCGACGGGGGTGTCGTCGCCAGGAGTGACGCGCGCATGAGGCACGCCGGAAAAACACGCGGCGGCCACGGCCGCCACGGTTCACTCTAGCCCGCATGCCTCCCGCTGTCACTGCCGCTGCCATGAGCTCAGGCCTGATGGATCAATGCCGGGGGCTTGCGTAGAATGACAACGTCGATTTCACGGAACCCATAATGAGTATGTCCATGAACAACAAGATCCTCACTCTGCTGCTGCTCGCCCTCCCCGCCACCGTCATCGCCCAGGGCCGTTCGGCGGACTACGAACTGCAGCGCCTCGAGGATCTGGCGCCCTGCCTGCAGGTGCGCACCGCGGAACGCTGCCTGGCCTCTCTCGATGCCTATGTTGGCAGTCATCCCGAACAGGCCTATCCGGCGGGCAAGGCCGTCAGGCTGCACTTCAGGCACTGGGCGGCGCTGCGCTTCTTCGATCGCGCACTGCAGGGCGAGCAGGCCGACCAGGTTTGTGCGGACGAGGATTTTGCCCTCGCCATGCTGGCCGCCCTGGAGCTCCCGGCGGACCATGCGGAGCAGCAGATGGCGCGCGCACTGCTGCCCGGGCGTTGCTTCACCGATGTCCTGCCGGTGATCGAGGGCGCGCTGCAGCAGAGTTCGGCGAGCAGCTATCTGGTCAATGCCGCCTGCCCCACCCTGCAGCAGCACGGCCGTGTCCCGCCTGCCTGCCGCGGTGGCGCGCAGGATGGTGCTGCCGTGGCCGCAGCGGTGGTGGAAACCCTGCCGGAGCTCGACCCTGCGGCGCAGGATGTCGTCGGTCCGGTCACGGTGCTTGGGGGGCCGGAGGGCGCGGTGCTGCAGTTCGCTGCCCTGCAGGCGGAAGGCCTCTACCTCGTCAAGCTGAGCGGGGCAGGCGGGGACTGGGAAGGGCGCGTCCTCCTGCACCGGGAGGACAGCCGCGGGCTTCAGGGTTCCAGCTTGTGGACCGAGCACCAGGGCCAGCGCTTCGTCACCGTGGTCAGACGCGACCGGCGTGGCTACCCGAGCTACGTTGTTTCCCTGCCCGGGCGCAACAGCGCGGTGTACCGGTATCTCCACGACGACAGCAAGGCCGCCTCGGCCCGCCTCCTGCTGGACGAATGGCGCCGTCAGTCGAGATAGGTGTCGATTCGCCGCCAGCCGGGGCTGGCGGCGTCTGCCTTACTCCAGGCCCTGGCTGGCGAGGTATTCCTCGTAGCTGCCGCGGTAGTCGACGATGCTGCCGTCGAGCTTGATCTCGATGATGCGGGTGGCCAGCGAGCTGACGAACTCGCGGTCGTGCGAGACGAACACCAGGGTGCCGGGGAATTTCTCCAGGCCGCTGTTGAGCGACTCGATGGATTCCATGTCGAGGTGGTTGGTGGGCTCGTCCATCAGCAGCACGTTGGGGCGCGACAGCATCAGCTTGCCGAACAGCATGCGGCCCTGCTCGCCACCGGAGATCACCTTCACCGACTTCTTGACCTCGTCGCCGGAGAACAGCAGGCGGCCCAGGGTACCGCGTAGCAGGGTCTCGTTGTCCTCGCCGGTGGCCGCGGCGGTGATGCGCGAGTACTCGGCGATCCACTCCGTGAGGCTGACGTCCTGCGCGAAGTCGGCAGAGTGGTCCTGCGCGTAGTAGCCCAGCTTGGCCTTTTCGGCCCACTTCACGTGGCCCTTTTGCGGCGTCAGTTCGCCCATCAGCAGCTTCATCAGCGTGGTCTTGCCGACGCCGTTCTCACCGATGATCGCCACCTTGTCGCCGGCGTCGATGGCCATGCTGAACTTGCTGATCAGCGGCTTCTCCATGCCCTCGTAGGCGAAGCCGAGGCTGTCGATCTCGCAGGCGAGGCGGTGCAGCTTGTCCTTCTCGTCGTAGTCGAAGCGGATCCACGGGTACTGGCGGGAAGACGGCTTGACGTCCTCGGGCTTCAGCTTGTCGATCAGCTTCAGGCGGCTGGTGGCCTGCTTGGCCTTCGACTTGTTGGCCGAGAAGCGCCGCACGAAGGCCTGCAGCTCCTGGATCTTGTCCTTGGCGCGCGCATTGGCGGCTGACTGGCGCTCGCGCGCCATGGTGGACGCTTCCATGTAGTCGTCGTAGTTGCCGGCGTACACGGTGATGGTGCCGTAGTCCAGGTCCGCCATGTGGGTGCACACCTGGTTGAGGAAGTGACGGTCGTGGGAGATGATCACCATGGTGGAATTGCGCTCGTTGAGCACCTCTTCCAGCCAGCGGATGGTGTTGATGTCGAGGTTGTTGGTCGGCTCGTCGAGGAGCAGGATGTCCGGGTTGGCGAACAGCGCCTGGCACAGCAGCACGCGCAGCTTCCAGCCCGGGGCGACGTTCTTCATCGGCCCGTTGTGCAGTTCGGTGCCGATGCCCACGCCCAGCAGCAGCTCGCCGGCGCGCGCCTCGGCGGTGTAGCCGTCGTACTCGCCGACCTTGCCTTCGAGCTCGGCGGCGTGCATGTAGTCGTCTTCGCTGGCCTCAGGGTTGGCGTAGATGGCGTCGCGCTCCTGGATCGCCGCCCACAGCTCCTCGTGGCCCATCATCACCACGTCGAGCACGCGCTGCTCTTCATAGGCGAACTGGTCCTGGCGCAGATAGGCCATGCGCTCGTGGGTATCCTTGGAGACGTTGCCTGCGGAGGGCTCGAGGATGCCGCAGAGGATCTTCATGAAGGTCGACTTGCCGGCGCCGTTGGCGCCGATCAGGCCGTAGCGGTTGCCCTCGCCGAACTTGACGGAGACGTTCTCGAACAGGGGCTTGGCCCCGAACTGCATGGTGATGTTGGCGGCGACGAGCACGGAAGATCCTGATATTCAGATAAAACAAAGCCTTGCATTATAGCGCAAGGCGTGTTTGGCTGCCGCGCATTGTGCGCTGCGGCAAGCTTACAGCCACTTCTGCAGGAACAGCGCCTGGCCGGCTGCGGGGTCGAGCTGGTAGGGGGCGAAGCCGGCACGCGCGTAGGCGGCCAGCGCGGGTCGATTGTTGGACAGTACTTCCAGGGTGAGCTTGCAGCAGCCGCGTGCGCGCGCGGCACCCTCGGCGGCGGCGAGCAGGGCGGCGCCTACGCCGCGGCCGCGGTGGCCGGCATGCACGGCGATGTCGTGGATGTTGAGCAGCGGCCGCGCCTTGAAGGTGGAAAAACCCTCGAAGCAGTTGATCAGGCCGACGGCCTCGTCGGCGGCGAAGGCGAGGAAGGAGACGAAGCCGGGATGGTCGGCGAGCCGCGCCGGCAGTTCGTCCTTGACCGCTTCGGCGAGCCCTTCGCCGCCGCCCATGGGGTCGCGCGCGTAGTGGTCGAGGAGGGCGACGAAGGCAGCCGCGTGGGGGCGGCGACGCAGGTCGGTTGCTTCGATGCGGAGCATGGCGGGGCTCACTCGGTAGCAATGACGACGCGGTTGCGGCCGTCGTGTTTGGCGCGGTAGAGCGCGTCGTCGGCGCGGTTGACCAGGCGCTGGTAGTCGGGGTGGCCGTCGTGCATGGCCAGGCCGATGCTGGTGGTGACGCGCAATGAGCGACCGTCGGCGAGCAGGAAGCTCTCCTGTTCGACACGGCTGCGGATCTTTTCTGCCACCCGGCGGGCGTGCGCCTCGTCCACCTCTACCAGCAGCACCAGAAACTCCTCGCCGCCGTAACGGAACAGGAAGTCGCCCGAGCGCACGGTGTTCAGCAGCAGGCTGGCCATCTGCTGCAGCACGCGGTCGCCGGCTTCGTGGCCGTGGCGGTCGTTGATGTGCTTGAAGTGGTCGACGTCGACCAGCAGCAGGGCGAAGGGCTTGCCCTGGTTGCGGCTGATCTCGGTCTCGCGGCTGAGGATGGCGGGCAGGAAGCGGCGGTTGAGCAACTGGGTGAGGGCATCCTTGCCCGATTCGAGATCGACGAAGCGTTCGAACATTGCCCCGACGAGGAACTTGAGCTGCCCCAGTTCGGCCTGCACGGCCTTGATCAGGCGGCGGGTCTCCTCGCGCTCGCCGTTTTCGAGCTGGCCGGCGCACAGCGGCAGGAGGTTGTCGTCGACGCTGTGGATGGCGAGGCGGATCGCCGGCAGCTCGGAAGAGCCTTCGAAGATCGCCGTGGCTTTGTGGTGCAGCCACAGGCCGAAGGAGGAGTCGCCCAGGGTCTGCAGTTCGTCACCGGCGGCACCGGCCATCATTTCCTGCAGGAAGCGGTTTTCCCAGTCGAGCAGGGCGGCGCGCTGGCGTTCGCGCTCCAGCGACATGTTCTGGCCGTAGGAGAACACCCGGTAGGCTTCATCGATGCGCGCGGCGCGTTCGTGCGAGGCGACGTAGGCCGAGCTCATCTCCTCGAAGGCGATGTCGATGAGGTTGTCGGCGTACAGTACCGCGTCCACCAGCGCTTCGCCGTCCAGCCCGCCCTGCAGCAGGCGGTGGGCGATCTCGCCCTTCAGCACACGGGCGCCGCGGGCAACGATATTGACCGGCAGTTCCACGCGCGCGTGCACTTCGCCGACGTGGCGCTGCATGGCCATGGCGGCGGCGAACTGGTCGCGGTCGGCACAGGAAAACAGCGTGCTCAGCCAGCGCTGCATGGAGTGCCGGAGGCGCTTTTCCACCGCGTCATGGGTAAGGAAGGGGCGCGCGTCGACATCGCCCATCATGCGGGCGTAGAACGCTACCGCCATGTCTTCGCAGTGCTCGTCGACGACCTTGCGGAGGGCGTTGCGGGTGCTCTCCGGCACGCTGTCGAAGAGGCTGATCCAGTCGGCTTCCATGGTGCCGCTGAGCGGCAGGTTGTTGGTGTGCATGGGGTAGGCGCGGTGTTGGGGGGGTGGCCGCACATTCTCCCACGAAGCCGCGGCGCTTGCCGGGCGTCCTGTTCAGCGCTGGCGCACCAGCAGCAGTCCGCACTCCAGATGGTGGGTGTAGGGAAACTGGTCGAAGGCGGCGGCTGCGGCGATGCGATGGGTGGCGGCGAGCGCTTCGGCGTTGTCGCGCAAGGTCTGTGGGTTGCAGGAGATGTAGAGGATGTGCTCGAAGCCGGCGGCGAGCGCCACCGTGGCCGGGTCCAGGCCGCTGCGCGGCGGGTCCACGAACAGCGTCGAGAAGCGGTAGCCGGTCAGGTCCACGCCCTGCATGCGGCGGTACTCGCGCCCGCCGGCCATGGCGTCGGAGAGTTCCTCGCTCGACATGCGCACCATGGTGATGTTGTCGGCGCCGTTGGCCTCGATGTTGTAGAGCGCCGCGCGCACCGAGGACTTCGACAGCTCGGTGGCCAGCACCCGCCCGAACAGCGGCGCCAGCGCGATGGTGAAGTTGCCGTTGCCGCAGTAAAGCTCCAGCAGGTCGCCGCCCGCATCTGCGGCCTGCGCGCGCGCCCAGCCCAGCATCTTGCGGTTCACTTCGCCATTGGGCTGGGTAAAGCTGCCTTCGATCTGCTGGTAGCGCAGCCGGCGGCCGTCGAGTTCGAATTCTTCCAGCAGCCAGTCGCGCTCCAGCACGATCTTCTGCCCGCGGCTGCGGCCGATGATCTGCGCGCCCAGTGCGGCGGCCAGTTCGCGCGCGGCGGTCTCCCATTCCGGGCCCAGCTTGCGGTGGTAGACCAGGCTCACCATCAGCTCGCCGGAGAGCGTGGCGAGGAACTCGACCTGGAAGATGCGCCGCTTGAGTTCCTCGCTGGCGATCAGCGCCTCGCGCAGGCGCGGCATGGCGCGCGCGATCGGCGCGGCGGCGGGCGGGAAGTCGTCGAGCAGGATGGGTTGCTTGGGGTTGTCGGCGTCGAACATCGCGTAGTCGACGCGTCCGCCGTGGTGCCACAGGCGGAACTCGGCGCGCATGCGGTAGTGGAGCGGCTCCGAGCTGAACACCTGCGGCTCGGGCAGGCCGAGCGGGGCGAAGTCGGCCTTGAAGCGGGCGAGCTTGTCGGCGAGCTGGGCGTCGTAGTGGGCGGGGTCGAAGATGGGCAGGGGCATGGGTGATGGACGGCGGCTTCCACCGAAGCGGGTTACGCGGCGGAGCACCTAAAGTGGAACAACGAAGCGCCCTCCCCTTGAAGGGGAAGGAACCTGCAAATACGGGCTTTACCAGTGTCGCATTAGGGTGCCAGAAAACGGGCGATGAAGCAGGGCGCGGCCGGGTCGACCCCGGCGGGCAGGGCCAGCCAGGCGCGGTGGCCGCTGCCGGGCAGGCGCTCGATGGGGTTGCCGTCGGCGTCCTCCAGGCGGTCGACCACGGTTTCGACATTGCCGCCGGGCTGTACGAACTCCAGCCGGTCGCCGCGCCCGAAGGCGTTCCTGGCCTCGATCTCGATGCGTCCGCGTGCCGCGTCGAAGCCCGCCAGGTCGCCCACATACAGGCTGCGTCCGGACTCCGAATGGCCGCGCAGGTAGTTCTGGTGGTCCGGGGTGTGGTGGCGCTGGTAGAAGCCGTCGGTGTAGCCACGGTTGGCCAGGCCTTCCAGTTCGCCCAGCAGCGTGGGGTCGAAGGGGCGGCCGGCAAGCGCGTCGGCTATGGCGCGGCGGTAGGCCTGCGCGGTGCGTGCGACGTAGTAGGGGCTCTTGGTGCGGCCTTCGATCTTCAGCGAATCGACGCCGATCTCGACCAGGCGCTGGACGTGCTCGATGGCGCGCAGATCGCGCGAGTTGAGGATGTAGGTGCCGTGCTCGTCCTCTTCGGCCGGCATCAGCTCGCCTGGCCGGCTGCCTTCTTCCAGCAGCCAGACCTTGCTGCCGCCCAGGTGGCGCGGCCCGCCGCCCAGCGCCGCGCCGCTGCGGGTGGCGGTACCGACGGTGCCGAAGTCGGTGGGATTGCCGAGCGGCGCGCTGCCGCAGGCGTGCACGTCGCCGGCGGCGTTCTCGTCGGCTTCATGCAGCTTGTAGTCCCAGCGGCAGGAATTGGTGCAGCTGCCCTGGTTGGGGTCGCGGTGGTTGAAGTAGCCGGAGAGCAGGCAGCGCCCGGAATAGGCGATGCACAGCGCGCCGTGCACGAAGACTTCCAGCTCCATGTCCGGGCAGGCGTCGCGGATCTCGGCCACTTCGTCGAGCGACAGCTCGCGCGACAGGATGATGCGTTTCACCCCCACCGACTGCCAGAAGCGCACCGATGCCCAGTTGGTGGTGTTGGCCTGCACCGACAGATGCACCGGCAGTTCCGGCCAGCGCTCGCGCACCATCATGATCAGCCCGGGGTCGGCCATGATCAGCGCGTCCGGGCGCAGCTCGACTACCTCGGCCATGTCTTCCAGGTAGGTGCGCAGCTTGGCGTTGTGCGGGACGATGTTGCTGACCAGGTAGAACTGCTTGCCGGCGGCGTGAGCCTCGTGGATGCCGGTGGCCAGGGTATCGACGCGGCCGAAGTCGTTGTTGCGCACGCGCAGCGAGTAGCGCGGCTGGCCGGCATACACCGCGTCCGCGCCATAGGCGAAGGCGGTGCGCATCATCGCCAGCGAGCCGGCGGGGGCGAGCAGTTCGGGGCGTTTCATGAGAATGGAGACGGGCGGGGGAAGGCGGGGTGGGGCGCGATTCTACCGCGCCCGCGCCTCAGGCCTGCTCAAAGCGGCGGCGAAAGCCGTCCGGTACGCCGGCAATCTTGCGTGCGCCATAGTCGAAGAAGACGATGCCGGTCTTGCCGCGCGCCACTTCGCGGCCGCTGTCGCGCTCGCGCATGCGCCACACCAGGTCGCAGCCGTACTTGCCGAACTCGCGGGCGTCCATCTCCACCTGCATGACCTCGCCGTGAAAGGCTTCGGACTTGTACTGCAGCGCGGCGTCGGCGACGATGATGCCCAGGCCTTCGACGTCCAGTTCGCCGTAGCCCATGGACTTCAGCCAGCGCACCCGCGCCTCCGAGACCACGGTGAGCAGCAGGGCGTTGTCCAGATGGCCGCCGTAGTTCATGTGGCTCAGATAGAGCGGGATCTCGGTGGCAAAGACGAAGCGGTCGGGCAGGTCGATGTGGATGCGGGCCATGGTGTCGGGCGGCAGTGAACCGCGGGTTGGGATGAGCCCGCGATGATAGCGCCAGAGCTCAGCGCTCTTCAGACAACTTCATTGCCTGCGGCTTCGGGCTTGGGCGGCAGTTTGCTGGCGAGAAAGTCGTCGAGGCCCTTGTGCACCAGCTCGAAGGTCTTCATGATCGCGCTCTCGACCTCGCCGCCGAGCACGCCGAGGCCGTCGAGGATGTCGCGGGCCTCGTTGAAGCCTTTCTCGAAGCCGCCGCGGATGAGATCGACGAAGTCGCGCGCGACCTGCTCGGCGTCGCCATCGGGGCGCTGTGCGGCAAAGGCCTCGAAGAAGCCGGTGGCGAAGCTGAGGATGCGTTCTGCCGTGGCTTCCGGGGAGTTGTCCTGGTTGGCGGCGGCATTCTCGATGGCATTGGGGCCGAGTTCGGCTTCCAGTGTTTCGTTGAGGCTGTCGATGGCGCTGCGGTAGAGCAGGGCGAGGGCGTCGTCGCCGGCCTTGATGGAGACTTCCAGCGAGGATTGCAGGATCTGCGTGTTGAGCGTCTGCTGCGCGGCGGCGCGGGTGTCGGCCGGGCGTGCGGCGGCAGGAGCAGCGGACTTGTCGGCGGAGGCGGGGCGGGCTTCGCCGGCGGGGCTGATGGGCAGTGCGGGCATGGCGACTCTCCTTGGCGGTCGGCATACACGGCCGCGTTGCAGCGTTAACGGCAGCGCGGCACAGAACTTGAGGGCTTTGCTGCGCCGGCGCTTGTGCTGCGCCGGAGGGCGACTTATCGTGCGCGCTTTCCCCTGTCAGCTTCATCTCATGCCCGAACCCGCACAACAATCCGGCCTTGGCCTCATGGACGTTGCCACTTTCGGGCAGGTGTTCACCCCGGAAGCGGTGGTGGGCGCGATGCTCGCCCTGCGCCAGCGCGCCGGCCGCGTGCTGGAACCGTCGTGCGGCGATGGCGCCTTCCTGGGCCGCTTGCCGGGTGCGGTGGGCATCGAGCTGGACGCCGGCCACTGCCCCGCGGGCGCGCTCAACATCGACTTCTTCGCCTATCCGGACAGCGAGAAGTTCGACACCATCATCGGCAATCCGCCCTACGTGCGCTTCCAGGACATCCTGCCGGAGACCCGTCGGCGGCTGGCCTCGGCGCATTTCGACGGGCGCTCCAACCTCTACCTTTTCTTCATCGAGAAGTGCCTGCGCCACCTCGCCCCGGGGGGCGAGCTGATCTTCATTACCCCGCGCGACTTCCTCAAGGCCACCTCCGCGGTGCGCCTGAACCGCCTGCTCTACCAGCAGGGCAGCATCACCCACGCCATCGAACTGGGTGACGCGCGGGTGTTCGACGGCGCGCTGCCCAACTGCCTGATCTGGCGCTTCGAGAAGGACTGCGGCGAGCGCCGCATGCAGGTTGCCGAACTGGGCAGCGGTGACGACGTCGCGGCGCTGCTCGCCGATCCGCCCTGGCAGGAACGCCACTTCGTCGAGGCCGGCGGCCACCTGATGTTCGCCCGCGGCGACTATCCGCTGCACCTGGGCGACGTGGCGATGGTCAAGGTCGGCGCGGTGTCCGGTGCCGACGAGGTATACGAAGACATCCTGCAGGGCAATCGCGACTTCGTCTGCTCCTCCACCGTGGCCACCGGGCGCACCCGCCGCATGATCTGGGTAGACCCCGGCGACCCGCCGCCGCACGCCCTGTTGCCCTACAAGGCGCGCCTCATCGCGCGCAAGGTGCAGAAGTTCGACGAACGCAACTGGTGGCAGTGGGGGCGCGGCTACTACCAGTCCGAGCGCCCGCGGGTCTACGTGAACGGCCGCACCCGCCAGCCCGCGCCCTTCTTCCTGCACCCCTGCACGCACTACGACGGCGCCGTGCTGGCGATCTTCCCGCACTGCGAGGACATCGACCTCGCCGCCTTCCGCGACGCGCTCAACGCCGTAGACTGGGCCGATCTCGGCTTCGTCTGCGACGGCCGTTTCCTGTTCACCCAGCGCAGCCTGGCCCACGCGCCGCTGCCGGAGCACTTCCGCCGCTTTCTGCCCGAAAAGGGGTGAAAGTGGCCTGCAGCCCTTGGTGTAACATTGCCCGCAAACAATCGCCGCAGCGCATCCGCCTGCGGCGTTCTTCGCGAGAACAGCCTCCATGGTTCCCCATCTCACCACCGCACTGACCGGCCCCCTGCTGGAGCTGGAAAAGACCTTTCTCGACAAGGCCACCGAGATCGAACGCTGGATGCGCGTGCAGTGGCAGGACCACCTGCCACCGTTCTACGGTTCCACCGACCTGCGCAATTCCGGCTTCAAGCTCGCGCCGGTGGACCTCAACCTCTTCCCCGGCGGCTTCAACAACCTCAACGACGCCTTCATGCCCTTGTGCGTGCAGGCCGCGCAGTCGGCCATCGAGCGCATCTGCCCGGATGCGCGCAGCCTGCTGCTGATCCCGGAGAACCACACCCGCAACCAGTTCTACCTGCAGAACGTTGCCAAGCTGGTGTCCATCCTGCGCCTCACCGGGCTCAAGGTGCGCATCGGCTCGCTGCTGCCGGAGATCGCCGAGCCCACCGTGCTGGAACTGGCCAACGGTTCGACGCTGACTCTGGAACCCCTGCGGCACAGCAACGGACGCCTTGGTCTGGACGGCTTCGAGCCCTGCGCGGTGCTGCTCAACAACGACCTGTCCGGCGGCGTGCCGGAAGTGTTGCGCGGACTTGAGGACCAGTGGCTGATCCCGCCGTTGCACGCCGGCTGGCATGTGCGCCGCAAGTCCAGACATGCCGAATGCTATGACCGCGTGGCGCGCGAGTTCGCCACCGCCATCGGCATCGATCCCTGGCGCATCAACCCGGAATTCGGCGTCTGCGGGCAGATCAACTTCCAGGAGCGTACCGGCGAGGAATGCCTGGCCGCGCAGGTGGACAGCCTGCTTGCCCGCATCCGCGAGAAGTACAAGGAGTACGGCGTCACCGACGAGCCCTTCGTGGTGGTCAAGGCCGATGCCGGCACCTACGGCATGGGGGTGATGACGGTCAGGGATGCCTCCGAGGTGGTCGGCCTCAACCGCCGCCAGCGCAACAAGATGGCGGTGGTCAAGGAGGGCCTGGAGGTGCACGAGGTCATCATCCAGGAAGGCGTGCACACCTTCGAAACCGTCGAAGGCGCGGTCGCCGAGCCGGTGGTGTACATGATGGACCACTACGTCGTGGGCGGTTTCTACCGCGTGCACACCGAGCGCGGGCGCGACGAGAACCTCAACGCCCCGGGCATGCACTTCAAGCCGCTGGCCTTCGAGACCTGCTGCACGCTGCCCGATACCGCCCAGGGCCCGGATGCGCCGCCCAACCGTTTCTACGCCTATGGCGTGGTGGCGCGTCTGGCACTGCTGGCAGCTTCGGTGGAGATCGAGGAAACCGCACCGGCCGCCGACCTCGCCGAGCTGGCGGCGCTGGGGTGAGACGATGAGCACGACCCTGCGCCTGGCCTTCATCCTCGACCCGCTCGCCGCACTGAAGCCCTACAAGGATTCCAGCATCGCCATGATGCGCGCGGCCGCGGCGCGTGGCCACGAAATCTGGACCATCCAGCGCGAGGCCCTGGCCTGGCGCGACAGCGCCGTGCATGCGCGCGCCCTGCGCGTCCGCCCGCTGACCGGCGATCAGCCCTGGTACGAGGCCGGCGAAGCCGCCGTGGTGCCGCTGGCGCAGTTCGACGCCGTGGTGATGCGCCAGGATCCGCCCTTCGACTTCGAATACGTCACCGCCACCTGGCTGCTGGAGCGTGCGGCGGCCCGCGGCGCGCGGGTGTTCAACGCGCCGCGGGCGATCCGCGACCATTCCGAGAAGCTCGCCATCACCGAGTTCGCGCAGTTCACCGCCACCACCCTGGTGGCGCGCGATGTGGGCGAGATCAACGCCTTCATCGACGAGCTCGGCGAGGTGGTGCTGAAGCCGCTCGACGGCATGGGCGGCAGCCAGATCTTCCGCGTCCGTGCCGACGACCCCAACCGCAACGTGATCCTGGAAACCCTCACCCACGAGGGCGCGCGCACCATCATGGCGCAGCGCTACCTGCCGGCCATCAGCGCGGGCGACAAGCGGGTGCTGATCATCGGCGGCGAGGTGGTGCCCTATGCCCTGGCGCGCATCCCCAAGGCCGGCGAGACGCGCGGCAACCTCGCCGCCGGCGGACGCGGCGTGGCGATGCCGCTCACCGGGCGCGAACGCGAGATCGCCGAGACCCTCGCCCCCGTGCTGTGGGCGCGCGGCCTGATGGTGGTCGGCCTTGACGTCATCGGTGGCCACCTTACCGAGGTCAACGTCACCAGCCCCACCTGCTTCGTCGAGATCGCCGCGCAGAGCGGCTTCGACGTCGCAGCGCTGTTCGTCGACAAGCTTGAGGCGGCCTGCGCGCAGGCGCGGGGCGGCGCATGACCGACCTGCGTTCATGGGGCCGCCGCGTTGCCCTGCTTGGCCTGCTGCTGGCCTGCGCAGCCCTGTTCGGGGCCTGCTCGCGCGCCGAGGTGCACCGCCAGGAGGCCTATGTGTTCGGCACCCGGGTGGATGTCTCGGTGTATGGCAGCGACCCCGCCGAGGCGCGCCGCGCGATGGACGCAGTGCTGCGCGAGTTCGACCGCCTGCACGCCGCCTATCACGCCTGGAAACCGTCCGAACTGACCCGCCTCAACGAGGCCCTGGCGCGCGGCGAGACGGTGGAGGTCTCCGAGGAGCTCGCCATGCTGCTGCGCGATGCGCAGGCCATGGCGGCGACCGGCGGCGAACTCTTCGACCCCGCGCTGGGCCGCCTGGTCGCACTGTGGGGCTTCCATACCGACGAGTTCGTGCCGGTGCAGCCCGAACCCGAGGCGCTGCAGGCGCTGCTCGACGCCCGTCCGCGCATGGCCGACCTGAGCATCGTCGGGCGCCAGGTCTCCAGCCGCAACCCGATGGTGCAGATCGACCTCGGTGGTTACGCCAAGGGCTACGCGCTTGAGCGCGCCGCCGCCATCCTGCGCGAAAAGGGTTCCACCAACGCGCTGGTGAACATCGGCGGCAACGTCATCGCACTTGGCGCCAAGGGCGACCAGCCCTGGCGCATCGGCATCCAGCACCCGCGCGAACCGCGCCCGCTGGCCACCATGCCGCTGTACGACGGCGAGGCCATCGGCACCTCCGGGGATTACCAGCGCTATTTCGAATCCGGCGGCGAACGCTTTTCCCATCTCCTCGACCCGCGCACCGGCTACCCGGCACGCGGCACTCAGGCGCTCACCGTGCTGATCACCGGCCGCGAGCACGCCGGCACGCTGTCCGACGGCCCCAGCAAACCGGCCTTCATCGCCGGTGACGCGTGGCGCGAATACACTCGGCGCTACGGCATCGACCACGCCCTGCGGGTGGCCGCCGACGGCCGCGTGGAGGTCACCCGTGCGCTGCGCGCGCGCCTGCAGTGGGTGCCGGGCAGTCAGGCCGACCTCGTCGTGGACTGAAGAACTTTGCCCCCCCGCAGCGCTCTCAAGCGCATGCGTACTCTCTTCCGCCTCTGCCTGATGGGTCTGGCCACGCTGCTGCTGGCCGGTTGCGGCGTGCGCTTCGCATACACCCAGCTCGACTGGCTGCTGCCCTGGTATCTGCGCGATTTCGTCACCCTGCAGGGTGAGCAGCGCAGTGCACTGGATCAGCGTCTGGACAGACTGCTGGACTGGCACTGCCGTGAGCAGCTGCCGGATTACGCTGCCTTGCTGCGCGACACCCGGACGGCAGTGGACGAAGGCGCGCTGGATGCGCAGCGTCTCGATGCCCTGCTGGCCCGTGGCGAGGGCTTGTGGGACGTGCTGATGACGGCCGTGGTGGACGATGCAGAGGCATTGCTGGCCAGCCTCGACGACGCCCAGGTGGCTGAGCTGGCAGCGGCCTTCGAGCGCCGCAATGCCAAGGCGCGCAAGGAGCATCTCGAAGGTTCTGCCGAGCACCTCCACGCCGGTCGCGTCGAGCGCATGGAGAAACGCCTGCGCGACTGGTTCGGCCGTCTCGAAGACCCTCAGCGCGAGCAGGTGGCGGCGTGGAGCCGCGCCCTGCAGCCCACCGCCGAGGATTGGCTGGCGCACCGCGCGGCCTGGCAGCGCGCTCTTCTCGACCTCCTCGGCCGGCGTGCCGGCGGCACCCTGCCGGCGGGCGAGCTGGAGCCCCTGTTGCGCACTCCGCAGGCGCACTGGGACGCCGCTTACCGCGCCCGCGTGACGCACAACCGCGCCCTTACCCTGAGCCTGTTGGCCGATCTCGTCAACGCCGCGACACCGCGCCAGCGCCTGCGCCTGCGCGCCGAGCTCGACAAGCTGGCCAGCCAGTTCGAACGCCTGGCTTGCGCTCCGTCGCTGCCCGCCCCGGCCTGAGGCGGGGCGGATACAGTCGGCCGACGATTCGCCCCGGCGCTGCACCCGGCGTTTCCCATCGCGGCGGTGTAGCATCGACGCTCGCCTGCCGCATGGCGATACCACCACCGTGCCCGAGAACCGCCCATGCCTCCCAAGACCCAGCTCGACCGCCTCGCCATCGGCATGATGGTGCTGTTCTGCACCATATGGGGGGTGCAGCAGGTCGCCATCAAGCTTGCCAATGCCGGCATCTCCCCGGTCTGGCAGGCCGGCCTGCGTTCCATCGGCGCGGCGCTGCTGGTGCTGGCGTGGGCCGTCGGTCGGCGGGTGAGACTTTTCGAGGCCGATGGCAGCCTGCCCGGCGGGGTGCTCGCCGGCCTGCTGTTTGCCGCTGAATTTGCGCTGATCTTCATCGGCCTGCAGTACACCAGCGCCTCGCGCGGGGTCATCTTCCTGTACACCGCGCCCTTCTTCGTTGCCCTCGGGGCGGTGTGGCTGCTGCCCCACGAGCACATGCGCCGCACCCAGTGGGCGGGCATGGCGCTGGCGTTCTGCGGGGTGCTGGTGCTGTTCGGCGAGAACCTCCTCGGCGCCGCCGGGGAGGCCTGGAAAGGCGATCTGCTGATCTTCTGTTCCGCCTTCTTCTGGGCGGCAACCACCCTTACGGTGAAGGCGTCGGCGCTCAACCGCGTCAGCGCCGAGAAGACCTTGCTCTACCAGCTTGTCGTCTCCGCGCTGATCCTGCCGCCGCTGGCGCTGCTGATGGGCGAGCCGGGCATCTTCGCGCCCTCGCCGCTGGTGTGGGCGAGCCTCGCCTTTCAGATCGTGGTGGTCGCCTCGGCGAGCTATCTGGGCTGGTTCTGGCTGGTACGCCAGTATCCGGCGACGCGGCTGTCGTCGTTCTCCTTCCTGACCCCGGTGATGGGGGTGCTGGCCGGTGGCGTGCTGCTCGGTGAGCCGCTCACGCCGGCAGTGTTCGCCGCCCTCGGGCTGGTCGGCAGCGGCATCTGGATCGCCAACCGTCCCCCGCGTCGACGCTGAAGAGGTGTGAACGGGCGCGCTTTACGTTGTCCCGTCAGCCCGCGCTGCCGTCTCTGGCGGCTTCCACCACCCAGTCGGCAAAGCGCTGCACCTCGCTGCGCATCGTCCGCGGTGCGGGAATCAGCCAGAAGCCGCGTCCGGGTATAGGCAGGCGCTGGCTGCCGATCACCTGCAGGCGGCCGTCCTCGATCAGCGGATCGATCAGCACGCTGCGCCCGATTGCCAGCCCCTGGCCGGCAGCCGCAGCGTGGATGAGCTGGTCGTAGTGCGAAAAGACGATGCGCGTGCGGGGCCGCACACCCTCCAGTCCAGCGGCCTGCAGCCAGTGTTCCCAGCCCAGCCAGGGAAAGCCCGGCTCGCCATAGTCGAGCAGGGTGAGTCCGGGCAGGGTGGCAGCGTTCAGCTCCAGCCCGGCAGCCAGTGCCGGGTGGCCGACGGGCATCACCGTTTCGCTGAACAGCTTTACCGCCTCCGCCGGTGTGTCGCGGTCGGCGCAGTAGCGCAGGGCGAGGTCGACATCCTCGCGCGCCAGGTCGATTACCCGGTTGCCGGCGGCAATGCGCACCTCGGTCTCGGGGTGACGCTGCTGGAAGTCGCGCAGCCGTGGCACCAGCCACAGCGCGGCAATGCCGATGGAGGCCGTTACGGTCACCGGGCGCGCGCCGGATGGGCGTATCGCCGCGGCCAGGCGGGCGTACTCGTCGAGCCAGCCAGCGGCGGCGGCGGCCAGACGGCTGCCGTCGGCGGTGAGTTGCAGGCTGCGCACACCGCGGTGGAAGAGCGTCACGCCGAGGGCGGCCTCCAGCGTCTGCACCTGACGGCTGATCGCCGACTGGGTGAGATGGAGTTCGTCCGCCGCGAGGGTGAAGGAGAGGTGACGGGCAGCGGCAACGAAGCCGCGCAGTGGATCCAGCGGCAGTCGTCTGAAGGTATTCTCATGCATGAATAAAACGCATCCTTGTGATGCGAATTGGCCGTTTGTATGGAGGCTAGTGGATGTCGATACTGCATGCAAGGGCGTCTGGTCCGGGGTCATCCCGATCCGCGGCGGCGGCCCGCCAGGAGATGATCATGGACAGGCTCGACGACACGCGTGCCCTGACGCTGCGTGCCCACGCCACCGAGGTGCTGAGCGGCGCCGCCGGCACCGAGGTGTTCTGTCGCAGCGGCTGCGTGTGGATCACCCAGTACGGTGACCACCGCGACATCATTGTCACCGCCGGGCAATCCTTCGTGCTGACCCTGCCCACCGCGGTGGTGCTCAGTGCCCATCGCGGGGCGCGCATCGAACTGCGCCAGACAGTGCCGCGCCGCCGGGCCTGGCGCAGCCTGCTCGGCTGGCTCGATCCGCGCAATGGCAGCGCGGCGGCGCGTGAGCTGAGCGGCCGTCTGCGCCACTGGCAGGATGCCACCGGCGGACGCGACATGCGTCCGCTATAGTGGCAGCGTGAGCAAGCCGCCGGGAGCGCCGATGTCTGCCATCACCGCCGCGGAGGGCAATCCGCAGATCGAGTTCTGGTTCGAGTTTGCCAGCACCTATTCCTATCTCGCGGTGATGCGCATCGAGGCGGCTGCGCAGGCCGCCGGGGTGGACGTGGTGTGGAAGCCCTTCCTGCTCGGCCCGGTGTTCCTGTCGCTGGGCTGGAACGATTCGCCGTTCAACATCTATCCGCCCAAGGGGCGCTACATGTGGCGCGATCTCGCCCGTCTGGCGGCCAGGTATGGCCTGCCCTTCCGCATGCCCAGCCAGTTTCCGCGCAACGGTCTGCTCGCTGCGCGGGTGGCGCTGGTTGGGGTTGCCGAGGGCTGGGTGGCGGCATTCTCCCGCGCCGCCATGTTGGCGAGCTTCGCCGAGGATCGTGACATTGCCGACGACGCAGTGATCGGTGAGCTCCTCGCTGCGCTCGGCTTGCCGGCGCCGGAGGTGCTGGCGCGCGCGCAGGCGGCGGAAAACAAGCAGGCCTTGCGCGCGCAGACCGAACGCGCGGCCGAGATCGGCCTGTTCGGCGCACCCAGCTTTCGTGTCGGCGAGGAGCTGTTCTGGGGCAACGACCGACTGGAGGATGCCCTGGCCTGGGCACGCGCCGGACCTTGAGCCGGGGGGATCTTACTGCCGTTCGGCTTCGCGCTTGCGGATGCGCTCTTCGTAGCGTGCGCGGTCGCGTGCGGCCTGATCGGCGCGCTGTGCGGCAGCAGTTTCGGCACGGCTGCGACGTTCGTCGCGTTCGGCATCGCGTGCGCTGCGTGTCTGTTGCGCTTCGGCCTGGCGCCGCGCGGCGGCAGCCTCACGCTCCTGCTGGCGCTGTGCTGCCTCGGGGCTGGGGGTGGGGTCGGGGAGGGTGATCGCGGTCGGTGCGGCGGCGCCTTCCGGCGGCGGCACGGCCCCCAGGGCCGCGGCGCGGCGCTGGCGCTCGGCAAGGTCGAGGCGGCGCGCCTCGGCTTCCAGTTCGCGGGCGCGGCGGATCTCCGCCAGGCGTGCGTCCTTGGCCTGCTGGATGCACCGGTTGACCTGGAAGCGCTCGTAACACTGCGGCTCCTCGGCGGCGAAGCGCGCCTCCGCAGCGTCGCGGATGGTCTTGGCCTCGTCCTGCAGGCGGGTGCTGCGCTGCAGATCGGTTTCGGCGATCGCTGCCGGGCTGATGGCCAGCAGTACGGCAAACACGGCGGCGGGTGCGGAGAGCAGGGCAGGTCGGGTCATGCGGGCACCGGGTGGAGGCAGCGGACGCGTAGAATAACGCCTTTGTACTCCGAAGCGATGACGTGATCCAGTTTCGAAATATGTCATTGGCGCGCGGCGCCCGCGTGCTGGTCGAAGAGGCCACGCTGCAGATCCACCCTGGCTGGCGGGTCGGCCTGACCGGCGCCAACGGCAGCGGCAAGTCCAGCCTGTTCGCCCTGCTGCGCGGCGAACTGCACCCCGAGCGCGGTGACCTGGAGATGCCGGCCGCCTGGGTGATCGCCCATGTGGCGCAGGAAACCCCCGCCCTGCAACGTTCGGCGCTGGACTACGCGCTCGACGGCGACGCCGAACTGCGCCGCATCGAGGACGAGCTCGCCCGCCTGGAAGCCCATCACGACCCCGCGGACGGCGCCCATATCGGCGAACTGCACGCCCGCCTGCACGAGATCGGCGGCTATGCCGCACGTGCGCGCGCCGCGGCGCTGCTGGACGGCCTGGGCTTCCTGCCCGCCGACCTGGAGCGCCCGGTGGCGGACTTCTCCGGCGGCTGGCGGATGCGCCTGAACCTCGCCCAGGCGCTGATGTGCCGCTCCGACCTGCTGCTGCTCGACGAACCCACCAACCACCTCGACCTCGACGCGGTGATCTGGCTCGAGCAGTGGCTGCGCGACTACCGCGGCACCCTGCTGCTGATCTCGCACGACCGCGAATTCCTCGACGCCTGCGTGAGCCATGTCGCCCATGTGGAGAACCGCCGCCTGACGCTGTACTCCGGCGGCTATTCGGACTTCGAGCGCCAGCGCGCCGAACGCCTGTCCCAGCAGCAGCAGCTCTTCGACAAGCAGCAGCGCGAGATTGCCCACATCGAGGACTACATCCGCCGCTTCCGCGCCAAGGCCACCAAGGCGCGCCAGGCGCAGAGCCGCATCAAGGCGCTGGAACGCATGGAGCGCATCGCCGCGGCGCATGTGGATACCCCGTTCTCCTTCAGCTTCCGCGATGCCCCCCCGGCGCCCGACCCGCTGCTCGCCATCGAGGACGGCGCCGTGGGCTATGGCGACACGCCCATCCTGTCGGGCTTCAAGCTCACCCTGCGCCCCGGCGAGCGCATCGGCCTGCTGGGACGCAACGGCGCCGGCAAGTCCACGCTGATCAAGCTGCTCGCCGGCGAACTCGCCCTCGCGGCCGGCAGCCGCAGCGAAGGCAAGGGCCTGGCCACCGGCTACTTCGCCCAGCATCAGCTGGAAACCCTGCGCCCGGACGAATCGCCCCTGCAGCACATGGTGCGCCTCGACCCGGCGGCGCGCGAGCAGGACCTGCGCGACTATCTGGGCGGTTTCGACTTCCGCGGCGACGGCGTGGGCGGCACCTCCACCCCGGCCACCGGGCCCTGCGGCAGCTTCTCCGGCGGCGAGAAGTCACGTCTGGCGCTGGCGCTGCTGATCTGGCGCCGCCCCAACCTGCTGCTGCTGGATGAGCCCACCAACCACCTCGACCTCGAGATGCGCCACGCATTGACGCTGGCGCTGCAGGACTACGAGGGCGGCATGGTGCTGGTCTCCCACGACCGCGCGCTGCTGCGCGCCACCTGCGACCGCTTCCTGCTGGTCGATGGCGGCCGCGTACAGCCCTTCGACGGCGACCTCGACGACTACCGCGACTGGCTGGCCGAACGCCGCGTGCAGGCGGCAGCCGCCGCGCAGTGCCCCGACCGCGTCGCCGACAAGGCCGCGCGCAAGGCCGACCGCGCCCAGGCCGCGGCCGACCGTCAGGCCCGCCTGGCCGCCCGCCGCCCGCTGGTCAAGGAAAGCGAGCAACTGGAGCGCAAGCTCGCCGGCTGGCAGGCCGAGAGGCAGCAACTCGACACCCGTCTCGCCGACCCCGCCTTCTACGCCAACCCCGACCCCGCCGAACTGCAGGCGCTCAACCGCCGCCAGGCCGAACTCGGCGCGCTGATCGAGGACGCCGAACTGCGCTGGCTGGAACTCGCCGAAGCGCTCGAAGCGCTGGCGGTGGACGGCGACTGAGAGACCCTGCCGGCGATGGTAGAATCGCCCGCTGTTCCCGCCATCCAACCCAAAGGCCCCACCGTGCAGATCGTCTGTCTCGACCTCGAAGGCGTGCTCGTCCCGGAAATCTGGATCGAATTCGCCGAGCGCACCGGCATCCCGGAACTGCGCCGCACCACCCGCGACGAACCCAACTACGACACCCTGATGAAGTACCGCCTGGACATCCTGGCGCAGAAAAAGCTGGGCCTGCCCGACATCCAGGAAGTGATCGCCAGCATGGGGCCGATGGACGGCGCGCGCGACTTCCTCGACGATCTGCGCGAGAGCTATCAGGTGGTGATCCTCTCCGACACCTTCTACGAGTTCGCCCACCCGCTGATGCGCCAGCTCGGCTGGCCGACGCTGTTCTGCCACAGCCTGGAAGCCGACACCAGCGGCGTGCTGGTGAACTACCACCTGCGCATGGCCGACCAGAAGCGCGAGGCCGTCAGGCGCTTCAAGGAACTGAACTTCAAGGTGGTGGCCGCGGGCGACTCGTACAACGATACCGCGATGCTGGGTGAAGCCCACGGCGGCATCCTCTTCCATCCGCCCGAGAACGTCGTGCGCGAATTCCCGCAGTACCCGGTGGTGCGCGACTACGCCGCCCTGCGCGCAGAGATCGATCGCGCCTTCGCCCGCAGCGCCTGACCGCCGCCATGCACCGCACGCGCTTCTACACCCTGTCGGCGTCCTGCCCGGACCGCAGCGGCATCGTCGCCCGGGTCTCCGGCTTCATTGCCGAACACCAGGGCTGGATCCTCGAAACCTCGCTGCACGCCGAACCGCCGCGCGAAGGCGAGGCCGTCGGGCGCTACTTCATGCGCATCGAGATCCGCGCCGATTCGCTGCCCTTCCATCTTGCCGAATTCCGCGAGCGCTTCCGCCCCATCGCCGAAGAACTGGAGATGGAGTGGAAGATCACCGATTCGGCGGTGAAGAAGCGCGTGGTGGTGCTGGTCAGCAAGCAGGAACACTGCCTCTACGACCTGCTCGCGCGCTGGCAGTCGAAGGAGCTCGACATCGAGATCCCCTGCGTGATCTCCAACCACGACGACTTCCGCGGCTTTGTCGAGTGGCACGGCATTGCCTTCCACCACGTGCCGGTCGGCGCCGACAACAAGGCTGCCGCCTATGCCGAGGTGCAGCGCATCTTCGAGGAAGTGCGCGGCGACACCATGGTGCTGGCGCGCTACATGCAGATCCTCTCGCCCGAGCTGTGCGCCGCCTACCCGGGGCGCATCATCAACATCCACCACAGCTTCCTGCCCAGCTTCGTCGGCGCCAAGCCCTACCACCAGGCGTGGACCAAGGGCGTCAAGCTGATTGGTGCAACCTGCCATTACGTCACCGCGGATCTCGACCAGGGGCCGATCATCGAGCAGGACGTGATCCGCATCGACCACTCCGACGCCGTCGAGGACATGGTGCGCTACGGCAAGGACATCGAGAAGACCGTGCTCGCGCGCGGCCTGCGCTACCACCTCGAAGACCGCGTGCTGGTCCACGGCAACAAGACCATCGTCTTCCGCTGAACGTCCCTCAGGCCTGTCCGTCGATAGCGCTGCCCGGCGCAGTTGCCGTCGATTCGGCCAGCAGGCCGATGAGCTGATCACGGCGGAACACGCCGGTCTTGCGATAGATGCGCTGCATGTAGGTCTTTACCGACGATTCCGAAATGCCCAGGGTCGCGCCCACCTCACGATAGGTGCGGTGGCTGAGTACCGCAAGCAGGACCTGACGCTCCTGCACCGAGAGCGACTTCTCCAGCGTTGGTGGCAGCACCGAGGAGACGGCGGTGGCTGAAGGGGGCAGGTTCTCCGCAAGCTGAGGCGTTTGCCGCGCGCGCTGGACGAACAGCGCCAGGACGGACAGGTTGAGCAGAATCAGCGCGACCAGGCTCACGGAGTCCGTATGCGCGGCGGTCAGCCCCGAGAGCCAGTGGCCTGCGGCGATGCCGCCGACCAGTGCGGCGACGCCGTAGCCATAGGCGCGCAGCTGATTGGTGAAGGACAGCACGTAGGCGAGCAGGAACAGATCGACGATTCCCGCGGCGGCCATCATCGCGTGCACGCCGGCGTGCTTCGCTGCAGTTGCGGGCAACAACTGCCAGCACGCGAAGGCCAGCATCGCCACGCCCACGCCCAGCAGTACGGTCAGTTCGCGGTTGCGCACGCTCAGGCCGATCACTGCAAAAGCGCCACCGATGTAGAGCAGCAGTTCGCTGCCGGGCAGGACGGCGATGGCATGGTAGGCCGGCAGCATCTGCCCGTACATCAGCCCGCTGACCAACTGGAAAAACATCACGAATGGCAGATAGCGGGGGAGTCCTGCACAGGGTCCGGAGAGATGCTCGGCCCGCGCACCGGGCGCAAGCAGGATTCCCGGCAGGGCGCCCGCCAGCAGCCCCAGCTTGCTGGCATCGCTCAGCGGCAGCAGGCCCAGTGCCAGGTTGAGCAGGTTGCCGCCCGCGAGGCCAAGTGCCGCCAGGATGACAGGGCGTTCTCCGCCCTTGAGCAGCACGCCCATGTAGATCGAAAGGGGAGCTGAGACCACACCGAGGCTGGCGAGGACGGGGTTGGTGAGTGACCCCTGAAGCGGGATGAAGGCGATCGTCAGTACTGCGGTCAGCAGAACGCTGGCGAACAGCAAGGGCTGGAAGATCCGCGCGCTGGCAAAGCGCGCGCACAGCAGGAGCATTGCGCACTGCGGCCACAGGAACCACGCCATGTCGCCCGTCTCACCCAGCAAAGGGCCGGACATCGGCAAGGCCGTAAGCCAGAGGACATACAGCGTGAAGCCTCCGGCACGAATCAACTCGCCTGGCAGAGCGACCACGGCAACGACCACAAGAATGCAGGGAAGAAGAGTCTAACTCAGCGCTACGCCGATGGGCTGAGCTGCCTTGGCAAGTGCCGGGCGCATGCTCCCCAAGCTGGGCAGTGATGACAGGAGGACGGCGAAACGAGAACAGAATCACAGGGTTTACAGCAGGGATGACATGAATCGGTGCGGATGACAGGGCGCCGACTGTCGATCCGCTGCGGCGCCGGTGTATCTTTGTATGCAGGTGTTACAAGATTTAACCCGCCGAACGGATCGCGCAGATGAAGCTCAGACCTCGCACCTTTGCCGTACTTCTGGCCGCCCTCAGCGGCGGTGCCGGCGCGCAGCCCGCCGAGACGGCAGCCACCGCGGAAACGGTGCCGCCGCGGACAGGGCTGATCGTGCCCCTCACCCCGCCGGATACCCTGAGTGCGCCGGTAGCGCCAAAAGGACCGGCGTTCGGTGAATTCAGCTTTACCACTGAGGAAACCGAGAGCTCCCTGGAGGTCACCCTGCGCAGCATGTTCGAGAGCCACCACATCTCGGGCCCGGGGCGCGCCGCGAGCATTCTCGAACCGGGTCGCCACTGGCTGCACGACCTCGAGCTCAACGCCAGGCACAGCCTAGGCGACAACTGGACCACCGAGTTCAACGCCATCCTGCGCTATACCGATTCCCGCCGCCACGACCCGCAGACCAAGTCGCTGCAGCGCCTGCAGCTTGTCGCCTCCGACCAGGTCAACCACCTTACCCTTGGCGATTACTACGCCACCCTCTCGCAGTACTCGCTGAACCGCGCCATCAAGGGCATCGGCTATCAGCGCAACATCGGCGAGGCGAGCTACGTACGTTTTGTCGCCGGTGCCTTTGACGCGCGCTGGAACCATCTCCTCAACCAGGTCGAGGACGAGCCCATAGACCGACACGTCACCGGCCTCCGCGCGCAGACCGCGGGGGACAACTACCGCATTGGCATCAACCTCGTTTCGGCCTGGGATCGTGACAACGATCCGGCGCGCACCACCGAGGATACCTACCGCCAGATCCTGCCCGCCTTCGACTGGGAATATCGTGCCGACAGTGGCCTGCGTCTCAGCGGCGAGCACGCCCAGGCCAAGACGCGGCGGCAGACTGCCGCCGGGGTGCGCGAGAACCTCAGCGGCTCGGCCCACCGCCTGAACATGGATGGCACGCTCGGCAAGCTGCGCCTGCGCGGCCGCGCCGAGCGCGTCTCCCCCGACTTCTACACCATGGGTGGCGGCGCGGCGCTCGACCGCCTGCGCACCTATGTGCGCGGCGATTACCGCCTCGGCACGGTGTGGAGCGTCTACGGGGCCTACGACTGGTTCCGCAACAACCTCGACGGCCAGCTTGCTGCCACTACGCGCACCAGCATTCCCGAGGTCGGCGTCAATGCCCGCGGCCTGTTCGACCGCCGCAGCCTCACCTTTGCCACCAGCCTGCGCCAGCGCCGCGTGGATACTGGCGCGCCGCAGCGCCGCGAGCAGGTCTCCGAGCGCCTCTACGTCAGTCTGGCCGACCGCTTCGACCAGGTATCGGTGCGCGGCGAGGTCGAGGCCCTGCTGAATACCCGCAAGGACACTTCCCCACGGCAGAGCAATGACGACCTGCTCTACCGCCTGGTGATCGACTCCCGCCACCTGATTGCCGGCGGCCGCTACGACCTGCGTCCTTACCTGAGTCTCGAGCACCAGGAGGTCGAGGACCCGGGCAGCGGGCGCATGGTGCGCACCGACGGCGCGCGCTTCGATCTGCGCCTGCTTACCCAGGGACATCTGTCCTACGGACTCAACCTCGAGCACCGCAGTACCGAGAATCGTGTCCCGGGCGCGGAGGATACCCGCCTGCGGCGCTATGCTCTCAACCTCGACAGCCAGCCGGCCTTGCTGCGCGGAGGAACCCTGCGCGCCGAGATCGGCCATGCCGAGTACCGTTTCGGCGACGCCGCAAAGAACTATCGTGAACGCTACGTCCGCGTGCTGACGGACATCCCCTTCAATTTCGGGAACTGAACCGATGGCCACCCACGCACACTTCAACCGCAGCCTGGTCGCCCTGCTCCTTGGCCTCGCCTGCATGCTGTTCAGTCAGTTTGCGGCGGCGCAGTGGTGGCGCTTCGGCGCCGATGCCGGCGAACCGGTGTTCACCGACCTGCTCTTCAACCAGGTCAATGCCCTGCGCGTCGAGCGCAGCCTGCAGTTCTCGCCCGGCGATCTCGATGGTGGCAAGGTCATCGTGCGCGGCCGTGCGGAAGTCGCGCAGGGCGCCATCGGGCGCGTCGAAGCCAGCCTCGACGACGGCTTGAGCTGGGTCGAGGTACCCTTCAGCGATCGCGGCATGTTTGCCTTCGAGTTCGCGCCCCAGTTCGAGCAGCCCTATCGCTTCAAGCTGCGCGCCCTGAGCACCACCGGGCAGGCCAGCAACGACAGCGAACACGCCTTTGAATTCAGGCTCGTGCGCGACGACAGCCGCGCGCTCGCGGAGGCTGCCTTCGAGCAGTTGCTGGAGCGCTACATGGCGCGCGACCGCGCCGGCTTCATGGCCATGGTGTCACGCGACTTCATCGGCAACGAGACCGCGCTCGACAGCGCCCTCAGCAACGATTTCCGCTTCTTCGACGCCATCCGCATCCGCCCCACCATCCAGCGCATGGCGGCTGCCGACGACCGCTGGACCATCTACTTCCTCTTCAACCGCCAGGTCAGGTCGGTGCGCACCGGCCAGTTGCTGCAGGACCAGGCCAACACTTCGGTGACCCTGGTTCGTGAGGGCGATGGCTACAAACTGCACGAACTTGCCGCGCCACTGATCTTCGGGGTGTCGGATCCGGGCAACCTCGCTTCCTTCGTCACCGACGAATCGATCGGCACCGATGTACTGGTGCTTGACCGCGACGGCAATGTCGTCACCCAGCCGCAAGGGCAGGCTACGGAGGGCACCCCGTCGAATGTGCGCACCGGCAGCTTCGCGCTGAACCCCGGTTTCGGCTACTCCTTCCTGAGTCGCCAGGTATTGGCACACATGTCGACCACCGCCTTCGCGTTCGATGGCAGCGATAGCTTGAGCAATTTCGGTGGAGAAACCGAAGGCGGGCAGACGCTCAGCGGTGTGACCAGCCTCGACGCGGTCACTTCGGTGCCGGCGGACATGCCCGAATGGTGGGGCGACACGACGGCGGTGATCGGCAGGGTGTACGCGCTCAAGCTGGTAGATGGCACCTACGTGATCTTCCGCATTGCAGGCGGCAGCCTGAGCACCGGTCCGATCACCATCGAGTATCGCCACCAGCTCAACGGTACGCCCAACTTCCGCTGATTCCGGCGGAATCCGAAGATCGGCGCGCCCGTCGCGGCGGGCGGCGCCCGGCATCCCCTTGTGCGTGAAGCCAGGGGCAGGAGAGATTCATGTCCATCCTACGCACCGCAGCGCTTGCCGTGCTGGTGTCGTGGCTCGCCGCCGTGCCGGCGTTGGCCAGCGAGGCCTTGCAACGCCAGCATGAGATTGCCGCACTGGAACTGGAGATTGCCGGCCTTGAAAGGCTTGCCGCGCAGCTTGGCCACGAGCGCGCCTTTCACGATGGGAGGGGCGCGCGCGGAAACCAGTCTGCGGAGGACGTCGCGCGCCTGACGGCCGAGATGCAGGCCGAGCGCGAGCGCCTTACCGAGCAGATGGTTGATCTGCGCCAGCTCGCCGAGTATGCCGCGCTGCGTCGCGACGATGTGCGCCGGGCCCGTGAGGAGCTGCAGCGCTATACCGAGCAACTGGCCCTGGTGCAGCGCCAGAATGTGGCCAAGACGGCGATCACCCTCGGGCTGGCGACGGCGCAGGAAGTGATGGCCTTTGCCACCACCAGCGGCAAGATCCACGAGATTGGCGCCTGGGTGGCCGAGAAGATCGCCGGCGAGGCGGTCAAGAAGGCGCTGAGCGGCGGCGACGAGTACTACACCCGTCGTCTGCAGCGCCTCTCTGCCAGCACCCAGGCAGTGGTGCCGGAGCTGGAGGAGCTTGGCCGCCTGTCCGGACAGACCATCGAGTTCTGGCAGTCCTACCTGCGTGTGCGCGAGGACAAGGACATCTCCGGCAGCAACGCCACGATCCTCGCCAAGGGGCGCATCCTGCTCGATCTTGCCGCGCGCGCGGCAACCCGCCTCGAAGCGCTCGACAAGGAGCTCGAAGACACGGCCAGAGGTGCCGAGGAAGAGATCGAGCGGCGCCACAACCGCATCGCCGAACTGATCGGAGTAGCCAGGGCGCTGGAGCAGGGCGCTGCCGAGGCGGCCCAGCTGATCGAAGCCGCGAGGATCGAGCAGGAGCGTGTCGCCGCGGAGCATGCGGCCATCGATGCCAGGCTCGCCGCCTTGCGTCAGCGCCTGGAGGCCTTGCGCGCGGCTCCCGTCGCTGCGCCGGAGCCGCTTGCCGACATTGATGCGCAGATGAACCGCTATCGCAGCCTGCTGACCAACTGGCAGCGCGACCACCCGGGTTTCGCCGAGCAGGCGCAGCGTCTGCGTGCCGCCATGGACGCTCTGGAGGCCGCGCTGACCGCGTTTGCGGAAACATCTGCACGCCACCTTCAGGCGCGCGACGAACGGGTCAGGGACAGCGTCGGGCGACCCATCTACCCATACGGCGACGTAGCCGACAGCGACAAACTCGCCGCTTATGAGGACTATCACCGCGCCATGCTCAGGTTGCGCGAGACGCAACTGCCCGAGCGGCGCTCGAGTGTCGATGCAGTTGCCACGGAGTACGACCGCATCGGCGAGTTGCTGGTACGCGCGCCATTTGACGCCTCCAGTGAAGGGATCGTGCTTGCCGAGTTGAGCGCGGCGCGCAACGGTGCGGCGCAATTGCTCACCCGCGAGCGCCTTCGCCTCGAGCGTGAACTGCGCGCCGTCCTGTACTCCCAGCGCGATGCCCTGCAGCGCCAGTTGCAGCGCGTCGTCGAGCGCGAGCGCGAGCTCGCCGCCCTCCATGCATCAGAGCCGGCGCCAGCTTACGGGGCCAATGGCGCCCTGGGCGTGCAGGGGCGCCAGATCCTCGAGCGCCAGCGCAGGGCCGTGGCCGGTCTGCACAACGCAGTGGCGGCCGCCGAAGCCGAGATCGACCACGAGCGTGCGGCATTGCCCGAGCGCATTCGCGCCATCGAGCGCGAGATCGCTGCCCAACGGGAGGGCTACCGGCTGGCGGCGCAGGACTACATCGCCCAGGCGCAGGACCACCGTGCCGCGCTCGACCGTGAGACGACCGAGAAGGCTGCCTTGCTGGCCTTCTTCAGGCGCCTGGTGGCGCAGGGGGTGTTGAGCGAGTCGTCGTCGACGGGTGCTCACGAGGCGCCGATGTTCAATGTCAGCCGGACGTGGATCAGCACCGCCACTGCCGGCCTGGCGCGCAACTGCGCCGCGGTCGAGGCCGTGCATGGCCTCCTGCTGCCGCTCGCCGAGGAGTCGCAGCGTCTCCTTGCGCGCGTCAATTCGGCCTCTCAGGCAACCGTCCATGGCCTTGGCAGTGCACCCTTGTCACGCTGGAGCGAACTCAATGAACCCCTGCTCCATGCGCGGGTTACCGAGATCGCCAGGGGGGTCGATGAAGCGCGTGCCGGCCGCGCCGACGCGCGGGTGTACCCCCGTGACCCGATCTCGCCTTTCCTGCAGGGCCTGCTTGGCGGCGTGGTGATGATGGAGCACTTCAATGACATCATCCGCGGCATGAGCGAGAGCCAGAACCGTATCGCATCTGCGCTCGCCATCAACATCGCCCATGCCGGGCGTCTGGCCGCCGATGAGCGCATTCCGGCGGATGCCGTGCCGGCGATGCGTGAGCAGCTGAAACGCCTGACCGCACTGTACGAGAGCGAGCTGAGTTGCCTGGGCGACGACTTTCTCGCCAATGGCGAGATCATCGACAGGCTGGGGCAGCTGAAGACGCTGACCGAGCGCCTCGCGGGCAAGGCGACCTACGCCGATGCCAGCGCCCTGATCGCCGCCGCGCAAGGACTGATGCAACGTCTGGAGGGGCTTGCGATGGGCTACGACGAGGCCTACCGTGCAGGGCTGGCGGCCATGCAGGCAGAGTTCGACAGTCTCGCTGCGGCCAGCAGCCAGGGCAACCGTCTGGCGCCCGGAGACGCCCGCGACCTCGCTGCGCTGGTCGGCCGCATCGAACCATTGCTGGAACAGCACCTCGCCCACAGCCGTTCTCCGCAGGGTGCTCCGCGCATCAGCGACGAACAGGTGCGCATGCTCTACCAGTCCTTCATCGACGCCTATGCGCGTGGCGACGTGCGTGCCCTGCTTGGCCTCCTTGCCCCCGACTGGCAAGGCGGCGACGGCGCCGATCTGCGCGATGTCGAGGACTACCTGAGCAACTCGTTCAGGGTCTTCGAGCGCATCCAGTACCGCATCAGCGGCTTTCAGGTACTGGCGAGCTCGTCCGATGGGTCGGTGAGGGTTGGCTACAGCGTGCGCATCGTCGGCGAGAACCGGCGCCAGCGCATGAACCACGAGGAAAGTTCGCGGGTCGTCGAGGAAGTTGGCCTCATCGACGGCCAGCCGCGCATCCTGCGCACGCTGAGCGGCACCCAGTGGTTGCGCTGAATGCGCGCTATTCCGGGGGGAGGCTCAGCCCCGGCGGCGGCGCGCCAGCCCCCCGGCGATCAGGCCGATGCCGAGCAGGGCAAGGATGCCGGGTTCCGGGACCTGCAGGCGTTCGCGAACGCTGAGCTGGTTCTGCGAGGCTGCGCTGCGCAGGGTAAAGAATTCGTAGCTGTTCGACTGATAGGGGCTGGTAAGCCCGGCGTACCAGGTGTTGAGTTCGCCGAGCCAGTCGCTGGCGATGCTGCGCTGGCCGCCGAAGGCATGGCTGGTGCGGAAGCTGCCATTGCCCAGATTCAGCATGCCGGCGCCGTCGGCAACGATCTCCCACAGCACGAGCTGGAAGGCGGCGGTCTGGGCATTGCTCACCGCGCGGGCGTAGAAATTGTCGTAGAGCCCGGCGATCAGGCTCTGCTGGGCGCTGCCGAACAGCGACAGGCCGTTTTCGATGACGTACACCGCCGGCGTGCTGAGGGTCTGCGAGGGTTCGATGCAGAAGGCGTCAAGGATGCCGGCGCCGAATCCGTAGCTGCTGCCCTGCGAGTAGTTGAAGCTGATCTCGCCGGCCCAGGTGCTTTGCGTGCTGCCGTTGTAGGTGAATGAGCCGCTCTGCTTGCTGCTGGCGAGCTGGTAGCTGTCGAGGCTGATCACCCCGGCCTGGGCGGCAGGGGAAAAGGCTGCGGCGAGGGCGCAGCAGAGGAGGAGCGGGCGCAGTTTCATGAGGGCTGGATGTGGCGGCGCACAATGAATGGTCGTTGGACGCATTGTCCCTGTGCCGTTGCCGCCGGCAAAGCCGAATGTTTAAACTTTGGTGATATCCATCACGGCGCCCTCGAAGTGAAACGGGCGCCCCCTGGGGAGGCGCCCGTTTCCCGTGCGTGGGGAGGAGTGGCCCGCGCACGGTCTGCTGCACGCCGCGCCTGGCGCGGCGGTGGTGCTCAGAAGCTGCGACTGACTGAGAGGATCACGCGTTCGTCGGCAATGCGCGAGTTCTTGATGTCGGTGTCGACGTAATGCAGACCGAAATCAAAGCCGCCGTAGGAATAGGTCGCACCGAGTTTCCAGTCCTCGTAGTTATCGGCATTGTGGATGTCGGAGTAGCCGTAATGGGCGTCGAGGGTGAGGCCGTCCATGACCTCGTACGAAAGCGAGAGGTCATAGTAGTCACTGCCCTTGGAGTCGGCGGTGCCGAACAGGTTGGTGAATGAGTGCGAGTACTTGAAGGAGAGGAACGCCCAACTGACACCGACGTAGCCTTCCAGAGTGTTCGGGCTCTTCATGCCGTTGGCGGCCTTCCACGCGGAGTCGAAATCGCCCGGGTAGTAGTACTGCAGCAGGCCGACGTCGAGGCCGATGGGGCCGATCTCGGCGGCGTAGCCAGCGTACAGGTTGGTTTCCAGGCTGCTGCCGCGCGCGTCCAGATCGCTCAGCCAGGACACGTTGGAGGCCCACACGCCGACGTAGAGGCCGCTGTCGTGGGCATAGTCGAAGCCGCCCTGGATGGCCGGACGCTGATCAGTCTGACTGACGCCGCGGAAGGCATAGTCGGACACGATGCTGACATTGGCCGAGAACGGGATGTCTTCGGCGAGGGCGGCGCCCGAGCCGAGCATGGGGGCGGCGAGAAGGGCGGCGAGGATACGTTTCTGCATGGTCATCTCCTAGGGTAAAGCGTTATTACGCGGTGCACTAAATGCACACTCCGTGCCAGTTCGTGGAATGTGCTGATCTGCTTTGTTTCTGCGCCGTTACGGGCGCCATGGGTGCCGATCTGCTTTGGTTGCAGTGCAGTATCGGTGCGTGTTTGCGCTGGCATGCACTGAGCCTGTGCATGGCCTGGTGGCGGTCCGGGGCACTAAAAAGGGGTGCCGCAGCACCCCTTTCCGCGGGCCTTCGGTTGCCGGCTTACTTGGAGACGAACTCCGGATAGGCTTCCTGGCCGCATTCGGTGAGGTCGACCCCTTCGTACTCCTCTTCCTCGGAGACGCGGATGCCCATCACCGCCTTCAGCGCGCCCCAGACGATCAGGCTGCACACGAACACCCAGGTGAAGATGGTGATCGCGCCGATGATCTGGCCGGAGAAGGTGGAGTCGCCGTTGGTCACCGGCACCAGCAGCAGGCCGAGCAGGCCGCAGCTGCCGTGCACCGAGATGGCGCCGACCGGGTCATCGATCTTGAGCTTGTCGAGGAAGGTGATCGACAGCACCACCAGTACGCCGCCGGCGGCACCGAACACCGTGGCCAGCAGCGGAGTCGGGGTGGAGGGCTCGGCGGTGATCACCACCAGGCCGGCCAGCGCACCGTTGAGCAGCATGGTCAAGTCAGCCTTGCCGAACATCAGCTTGGAGAGGATCAGTGCAGCCACCGCACCACCGGCAGCGGCGGTGTTGGTGTTGAGGAACACCATCGCCACCGAGTTGGCGCTGGCGATGTCGCCGAGCTTCAGCACCGAACCACCGTTGAAGCCGAACCAGCCCATCCACAGGATCAGGGTGCCGAGCGTGGCCAGCGGCAGGTTGGCGCCCGGAATCGCGCGCACCTCGCCGTTGGGGCCGTACTTGCCCTTGCGGGCGCCGAGCAGCATCACCCCGGCGAGTGCCGCGGCCGCGCCGGCCATATGGACGATGCCGGAGCCGGCGAAGTCGGAGAAGCCCAGATCGCCGAGGTTGAACATGCCGAAGACGTCTTCGCCGCCCCAGGTCCAAGAACCTTCCATCGGGTAGATGAAGCCGGTCATGACGATGGCGAAGGCCAGGAAGGCCCACAGCTTCATGCGCTCTGCCACGGCACCGGAGACGATGGACATGGCGGTGGCGACGAACACCACCTGGAAGAAGAAGTCCGAGGCGCTCGAATACACCGAATCACCGTCGAACGATTCGCGCTCGCCGAAGGCCGCAAAAGCCTCATCAACGAGCGCTTCACCGCCGTCGATGCCGGAAAGGAAGATGCCGCCGCCGTACATGATGGCGTAGCCGCATATCAGGTACATGATGCACGAGATGGAAAACAGCGCGACGTTCTTGGTGAGGATCTCGGCGGTGTTCTTGGAGCGCACCAGACCGGCCTCGAGCATCGAGAAGCCGGCGGCCATCCACATCACCAGTGCGCCGCACACCAGGAAGTAGAAGGTGTCGATGGCGTACTGCAGTTCGAAGACGTGCTTGAGCACTTCGCCTTCATCGGCCAGCGCGGGGCCGGCGAGGCCGGCGGCAGCTGCCGCGAGCAGGGGGGTGAGGATCTTTTTCATGCTGTTGCTCCCTTACAGCGCATCGCCGCCGGTCTCGCCGGTGCGGATGCGGATGGCCTGTTCCAGATCGAATACGAAGATCTTTCCGTCACCGATCTTGCCGGTGGATGCTGCCTTCTCGATGGCCTCGATGGCCTGGTCGAGGATGTCGGCCGAGATGGCGGCCTCGATCTTCACCTTGGGCAGGAAATCGACGACGTACTCGGCGCCGCGGTAGAGCTCGGTGTGGCCCTTCTGGCGGCCGAAGCCCTTCACTTCGGTGACGGTGATGCCCTGCACGCCGATGGCGGAGAGGGCTTCGCGCACTTCGTCGAGCTTGAAGGGCTTGATGATGGCGGTGATGAACTTCATGAGAATCTCCTTTGGCCCCGCAGGGGCAGAACAGCACGGTCGTGAGGCATGGGTTATCTCCCGGGTAGGTATCGCAGCGAGCATCCTCTAGCGCATTCCGTGCCAGATCGCAAAAAGCCAGTCAGCACAAGGATCCGGGCGCAATTTCCGGGCGCTGCTGCGGCGCAGCGAGGCGGGGCTGGCGCCACTTGGGTGCAGATGCACCGTTGTGGTGCATCAATGCGGTGCAGGGGCGCTGCGCCGCAGCGCCGTGCTAGACTGCGCGCCATCCACACTGCCTTGCGGAGCCCGCCATGAGCACCCCACGCATCCTTGACGAGATCGGCGCGCGGCTTTCCGAACTGGCCGCCGCCAGCCCTGCCCGTGACCTCGAGAAGAACGTCCGCGCCATGCTCGGCAGCGCCTTCTCCCGCCTTGAACTGGTCACCCGCGAGGAGTTCGAGGTGCAGCGCGAGGTGCTTGCCCACAGCCGCCAGCGCCTCGCCCAGCTCGAAGCGCGCGTCGCCGAGCTGGAAGCCCGCCTCGGCGCGCGCAGCGGCGGCGACTGAAGACTGCCGCCGGGATGGCGGCGCGGCTATGCATTTGAGATAAACTGCGGACTCCCCAGCGTGGAGTCCGCAGATGTCCCTTGCCCTTGTCCATGCGCGTGCCCTCGATGGCATGCACGCCCCGGCGGTCACCGTCGAGGTGCATCTGGCCAACGGCCTGCCGGCCTTCAACCTCGTCGGCCTGCCCGATACCGAGGTACGTGAGGCGCGCGAGCGCGTCCGTGCGGCGATCGCCACCGCGCAGTTCGAGTTCCCCCAGCGCCGCATCACCGTCAATCTCGCCCCTGCCGACCTGCCCAAGGAAGGCGGACGCTTCGATCTGCCCATCGCGGTGGGCATCCTCGCCGCCTCCGGGCAGATCGACGGCACAGCGCTGGCGGCCCACGAGTTCATCGGCGAACTGTCGCTGTCGGGCGAGCTGCGCGCGGTGCGCGGCGCCCTTGCGGCGGCGCTGAAGGCGACCGCCGCCGAGCGCGCGCTGGTGCTGCCTGCCGCCAACGCCGCCGAAGGGGCGCTGGCCCGCACGGCCACCGTGCTGCCGGCCAGTGATCTGCTGGCTGTGGCGGCCCATCTCAACGGCCACCAGGCCCTGCTCCGCGAAGCGCCCCCGGCGCCCACCGCCGCCGCCGCGGGCGGCCCCGACCTTGCCGACGTCAAGGGCCAGCAACAGGCGCGCCGCGCGCTGGAGGTGGCGGCCGCCGGGCAGCACGCCCTGCTCATGTACGGTCCGCCCGGTACCGGCAAGTCCATGCTGGCGCGCCGCCTGCCCGGCCTGCTGCCGGCGCTCGGCGAGGCCGAGGCGCTGGAGTGTGCGGCGGTGCATTCCCTCGACGGCAGTTTCGACTGCGCGCAGTGGGCCCGCCGCCCGCTGCGTGCGCCCCATCACTCTGCCTCCGCCGCGGCCCTGATCGGCGGCGGCAGCGTGCCGCGTCCGGGCGAGATCTCCCTCGCCCACCACGGCGTGCTGTTCCTCGACGAACTGCCGGAGTTCGACCGCCGCGTGCTCGAATCCCTCCGCGAGCCGCTGGAAACCGGCTCGGTGGTGGTGGCGCGGGCGCAGCGGCGCAGCGAGTTTCCAGCGCGCTTCCAGCTGGTGGCGGCAATGAATCCCTGCCCCTGTGGCTATCTCGGTCATCCCACGCGCGCCTGCAAGTGCACTCCGGACCAGGTCGCGCGCTACCGCGGCCGTCTTTCGGGGCCGCTGCTCGACCGCATCGACCTCCTCGTCGAAGTGCCACTGGTGCCGCCCGAGGTACTCGCTGCGCGCCCCGCGGGTGAATCGAGTGCCTGCGTGCGTGAGCGGGTCGCGGCGGCCTGGGCGCGCCAGCACGCGCGCCAGGGGGTGCCCAACAGCCGTCTCGACGAGGCCGCAGTGGAGCACCATTGCACCACCGCGGCCGACGCCGCGGCGCTGCTAGGCAACGCCGTTTCCCGTCTCGGCCTGTCGGCACGGGCGTATCATCGCGTCTTGCGGGTGGCGCGCACGATCGCCGACCTGGCCGGTGCGCCGGCCATCGCCGCGGCCCACGTTGCCGAAGCCATCCAGTACCGCCGCCCCTTCGACGCGCGCTGACGGCAGCCCGCGGCGTTGGCGGCGCCAACTTCCGGGATACCCATGCCTCAGCACTCCAGATGGCTGGCCACCTTGCTGGCAGCCCTCTCCGCCATCGGCCCGTTCTCCATCGACACCTACCTGCCGGCCTTTCCGGCCATGGGCGCGGCACTGGGCGCCAGCCCCCTGCAGGTGCAGCAGACCCTCACCGCCTACATGCTCACCTTCGCCTTCATGACCCTCTGGCACGGGGCGCTTTCCGACCGCTACGGGCGGCGCGGGCCGCTCGTGCTGGCGATGGGGCTGTTCGCCTTTGCCTCCCTGCTGTGCGCCTTCGCGCCCAGCATCGAGTGGCTGTGGGCAGGGCGCGCGCTGCAGGGCATGAGCGCCGGTGCCGGCATGGTGGTGGGGCGGGCGATGGTGCGCGATCTCTACGACGGCGCCCAGGCCCAGCGCCTGATGTCGCGGGTGATGCTGATCTTCGCGCTGGCACCGGCGGTGGCACCGCTGGTCGGTGGCGTGCTGCTCGCGGTGGCGGGCTGGCGTGCGGTGTTCTTCTTCCTTGCCGCCTTCGGTGGCGCGCTGGGCTGGCTGTCGTGGCGCTACCTGCCCGAAACCCTGCCGCCCGCCGCCCGCCAGCCGCTCAATGCCGCCAGCCTCGCACGCGGCTACCGCGCCGTGCTGGGTTCCGGCGCTTTCCTGCTGCTTGGCATGGCGCTTGCGCTGAACTTCAACGGCTTCTTCGTGTACGTGCTCTCCGCGCCGGTGTTCGTCATGGACCACCTCGGTCTCGGCGAACTGGACTTTGGCTGGCTGTTCGTGCCCGCGGTCGCCGGGATGATGATGGGGGCCTGGGTGTCGGGGCGGGTGGCCGGGCACTGGAGCGCGCGCCGCTCCATCTGCGCCGGCTTTGCCCTGATGCTCGGTGCGGCGCTGCTCAACGTCGTCCATGCCGGGCTGATGCCGGCCACGGTGCCGGGCTCGGTGCTGCCGATCGCGTTGTACACCTTCGGCATGGGGCTGGCGATGCCCAGCCTGACCCTGCTCGCCCTCGATCTCTTTCCGCAGCGCCGTGGCATGGCGGCGAGTTGCCAGAGCTTCCTGCAGGTCGGTACCAATGCGCTCACCGCCGCCTTCATTGCGCCGCTGGTGTGGCCCCTGCCGGTGACCCTGGCGCTGGCCATGAGCGCCTTCTGCGCGCTCGGCCTGCTTGCCTTCGTGCTGTGGGCGAGGCGGCAGCCGGCAGGCTGATCAGCACTGCTCCCAGGGCAGGCCGGCATGGCGCCAGCCGTTGACCGAGTTGCGGTGGTGGTTGTCGTCGAGTTCGCCCTCGAAGCCTTCGGTGATGTTGAAGACCTTGCTGAAACCGGCCGCTTCCAGCGCCTCGCCGGCGGAGACCGAGCGGTTGCCGCTGCGGCAGATCAGCAGCAGCGGGCGTTCGCCGCCGTGGCCGGCGAGCTTCTTGACCTCGCCGACGAAGTGCGGATTGATCTCCCAGTCGGGGCCGTCATTCCACGACACGTGAATCGCCCCCACCGGATGGCCGACGAAGAGATACTCGATCTCGCTGCGCACGTCGATGAGCAGCGCGTCGGGGTTGGCTTGCAGGTACTGGTGCGCTTCGCGCGGCGTGATGTGTTTCATTGCGGGCGAGGATCGGGGTCGGGGAAGTGCGGAGTATAAGTCCGGCAGGCCGCCGGATCACAGGCCGCCCAGATAGGCCGCGGCGACGGCCGGATCGTCGCGCAACTGCGCGCTGTCCCCTTGCATCGCCACCTCGCCGCTGGCGAGCACGCAGGTGCGCATCGACAAGCTCATTGCACGCCGCGCATTCTGCTCCACCAGCACGATGCTGACGCCGTTGCGGGCGATCTCGGCGATGCTGGCGAAGATGTCGTCCACAAGCCGCGGCGCCAGCCCCATCGACGGTTCGTCGAGCAGCAGCAGGCGGGGACGGGCCAGCAGCGCGCGGCCGATGGCGAGCATCTGCTGTTCGCCGCCGGAAAGCGTGCCCGCACTCTGCGTCAGGCGCTCGCGCAGGCGCGGCAGCAGGCTCAGCACCTGCTCCAGGTCGCTGGCCACCGCGGCGGCATTGTGGCGGCTGTAGGCGCCCAGGCGCAGGTTGTCGGCGACGCTGAGGCTGGCGAACAGGCCGCGCCCCTCGGGCACCAGGGCGATGCCGCGGCGCACGCGCAGATGGGGGGGCTGGTCGTGGAGCGCCTCGCCACAGTAGCGGATGCTTCCGCCGCTGAGCGGCAGAAGGCCGGCGATGGCCTTCAGCAGGGTGGATTTGCCCGCGCCGTTGCTGCCGATGATGCTCAGCACCTCGCCTTCGCGCACGTTCAGGCTGACCCCGCGCAAGGCTGCAATGGCGCCGTGATGGACATGCACCGCGTCGACGTCGAGCAGCACGGGGCGGAAGTCAGTGCCCATTTTCAGCGCTGCCAAGGTAGGCGTCGATCACCGCCGGATTGCGCTGCACCGCCGCCGGTGTACCTTCGGCAATCTTGCGCCCGGCATCGAGTACGGCGATGCGGTCGCACAAGTCCATCACCAGTGGCACGTCGTGATCGACCAGCAGCACGGTGACGCCGTCGGCCCGGATGCGCCGCAGGAGCTTGCCGAGGGCTGCCGATTCGGTGGCATTCATGCCCGCGGCGGGTTCGTCGAGGGCGAGCAGCACGGGGCGCGCGGCGAGCGCACGGGCGATCTCCAGACGGCGCTGGTCGCCGTAAGGCAGGGTGGCGGCCGGGCGTTCGGCGTAGTGCTCGATGCCCACGTAGCGCAGCCACTCCAGCGCGCGCTCGTGGGCCAGGCGCTCGTTCTCGCGTGCGCCGCCCAGCCCCAGCAGCGTGCCGAGGACGCTGCCGCCGTCGTGGCGGTGGCCGCCGATGAGGACGTTCTCCAGCACGCTCAGTTCGCCGAACAGGCGGATGTTCTGGAAGGTGCGCGCAATGCCGCGCGCTGCGCTGCGGTGGGCCTGCAGTGTTGGCAGCACCACGCGGTCGAAGACGATGCCGCCGCTGTCGGCAGCGCAGAACCCGGTGAGAATGTCGAAAAAGGTCGATTTGCCAGCGCCATTGGGGCCGATCAGGCCGAAGATCTCTCCTTCATGGATGTCCACCGAGAAGGTGTCGAGCGCCACGATGCCGCCATGGCGCTTGCACAGCTCGCGCGCCTGCAGCAGCGGCACGCGAGCCGCGGCTGTCGCTGCGCAGGGGCTGGGAGAAGGTGGGCTGGTTCGGGGAGCGCTCATCCGGAGGGGGAAAATGTTGCAAAAGCTCACCGCAGCGGGCTTGCGCGCTGCCGGTACGGGTGAGATTCTAGACCACACCCCAGCCCCGGCACGGTGCCCGGATGAAAAGACTGCTTGCCCTGATCTGCGCCGCCCTCTCGGCCCTCGGCCTCGCCGCCTGCGAGGAGCTCGATCCCTACCGCGCGCTGCGTCCCGGCAGCTCCACTGCCGAAGAGGTGCGCGCGCGCCTGGGGCCGCCGCAGCGCGAATGGCCCGATGCGCAGGAGGGCACCACCACCTGGGAATACTCGCACCAGCCCGAAGGGGCGGAGTGTTACATGCTCACCTTCGCTGCCGATGGAGTGCTGATCGCGGTAGACCAGGTGCTGAACGAAGCGCGCTTTGCGCGCATCCAACCCGGTATGGACGAAGAAGCGGTCAGTCGCCTGCTGGGCCGTCCGGCGCGCAACGAGTTCTTTGCCCTCAAGCAGGAAAGGGTGTGGTCGTGGCGCATCGAGCGTGGCAGCACCATCGTCGAGCCCACCTTCTTCACCGTTTCCTTCGATACCGCAGGCCGGGTGGTGGCTACCGGCCGTTACACCCAACCGAGGCCGTGAAGCGATGAACTCCTCAATCCTGCAGCATGGACCGGCGCGCTGGCTGCACCTCGTCGCCGTCGGCGTGCTGGCCCTCGCCCTCGGCGGCTGCGCCGCCTTCGCTCCGCCCCGCCCCTTCACCACCGCCGACGAAGCCCTCGCCGCACGCGGCGAGCCCACCGCGCGCTGGCCTGCCGACGACGGCACCACCGTGCTCGAATTCGCTACCCAGCCCCATGGCACCTCCTGCCTGATGGTGGAAGTGGACGCCACCGGCGTCGTGCTGCGCCAGTGGGATGCGCTTGCCGCGGACAACCTCGCCCGCGCCCGCCCGGGCATGACCCAGGACGAGATCCGCCGCCTGCTCGGCCAGTATCGCTCCGTGCAGCGTTTCCCGCTGTCGCAGGAAGAGGTGTGGGACTGGAACGTACGCAAGGAATGGCCGGATCTCGTCGCCACGCGCTTCAACGTGCACTTCGTCGACGGCAAGGTCAAGCGCACCAGCTACAGCCACGAGTACCCGCGCGAACGCTGGATGTTCGGTTTCGGCATCGGTCGTGGGGTGAATCCGCACTGGGGTTTCGGCTGGCGCTATCCGTACTGGGATCCGTGGTGGGGGTGGTAGCAGGCCTGCCTCGACACCTGCCACTTTCGCCAGTAAAATCACGCCCTTGCCGAGGAGCGCTGCGACCCGCCACACGGGCCAGGCTCGGCAACCGAACAACGGCGCTCGCAGACCACCCCGGGTTTGCCGCGCCGTTCGCTTTTGTGGCGCCGCGTGCCGGGGCAATGACCCGATCGAAGAGGCCACCCGATGCAAGCCGACCGCAGTTCCGAACTCCGCCAGCACCTCGCCCGCCGCATCCTGATCCTGGACGGCGCCATGGGCACCATGATCCAGCAATACAAGCTGGCGGAAGGCGATTACCGCGGCACACGTTTCCTCGATCACCCGAAGGACCTCAAGGGCAACAACGATCTGCTGGTGCTCACCCGCCCGGACGTGATCGGCGAGATCCACCGCGCCTACCTCGACGCCGGTGCGGACATCATCGAGACCTGTTCCTTCAACGCCACCCGCGTCTCGCAGGCCGAATACGGCCTCGCCGAGGTGGCCTATGAGCTCAATGTTGCCTCCGCCCGCCTGGTGCGCGAGCTGTGCGACGAATTCACCGCGCAGAACCCCGCCAAGCCGCGCTACTGCGCCGGCGTGGTCGGGCCGACCTCGCGCACGCTGTCGATCAGCCCGGACGTGAACGACCCCGGCTACCGCAACATCAGCTTCGACGCCCTGGTCGACGACTACTACGACGCCGCGCGCGGCCTGATGGAAGGCGGCGCCGACCTGCTGCTGATCGAGACCATCTTCGACACCCTCAACGCCAAGGCGGCGGTGTTCGCCATCGAGAAGCTGTTCGACGACCTGGGCCGCCGCCTGCCGGTGATGATCTCCGGCACCATCACCGACGCCTCCGGGCGCACGCTCTCCGGGCAGACCGCGGAAGCCTTCTGGAACTCGCTGGCGCATGCGCAGCCGATCTCCTTCGGCCTCAACTGCGCGCTCGGCGCCAAGGAACTGCGCGCCTATGTCGATGAGCTGTCGCACGTCTGCGACACCTTCGTCTCCGCCCACCCCAACGCCGGCCTGCCCAATCCGCTGGCACCCACCGGCTACGACGAAACGCCCGAGCAGCTCGCAGAAGCGGTGGTCGAATGGGCGCGCGCCGGCCTGGTGAACATCCTCGGCGGCTGCTGCGGCACCACCCCGGCGCACATCGCCGCCATCGCCGCCGCGGTGGAGGGCATCGCCCCGCGCGCCGTGCCGCAGGTCGACAAGAAGCTGCGCCTGTCCGGCCTGGAGCCCTTCAACGTCGGCGCGGACAGCCTCTATGTGAACGTCGGTGAGCGTACCAACGTCACCGGCTCGCGCGCCTTCGCGAAGATGATCCTGGAAGGCCGCTTCGACGACGCCCTGGCGGTCGCGCGCCAGCAGGTCGAGAACGGCGCCCAGATCATCGACATCAACATGGACGAGGCCATGCTCGACTCCATGGCCGCGATGGAGCGCTTTCTCAAGCTCATCGCCTCCGAGCCGGACATCTCGCGCGTGCCCATCATGCTCGACTCCTCCAAGTGGAGCGTAATCGAAGCCGGCCTGAAGTGCATCCAGGGCAAGGGCGTGGTGAACTCCATCTCCATGAAGGAAGGCGAGGCCGAGTTCCTGCGCCAGGCGCGCCTGTGCCGGCGCTACGGCGCCGCGGTGATCGTGATGGCCTTCGACGAGAAGGGCCAGGCCGACACCTACGCGCGCAAGACGGAGATCTGCAAGCGCGCCTACGAACTGCTCACCCGCCCGGTGGCCGAGGGCGGCGCCGGCTTCCCGCCCGAAGACATCATCTTCGACCCCAACATCTTCGCCATCGCCACCGGCATCGAAGAGCACGACAACTACGCCGTCGACTTCATCGAAGCGGTGCGCTGGATCCACACCCACCTGCCGCACGCCAAGACCTCCGGCGGGGTGTCCAACGTCAGCTTCAGCTTCCGCGGCAACGACGCGGTGCGCGAGGCCATCCACACCGTCTTCCTCTACCACGCCATCCGCGCCGGCATGAGCATGGGCATCGTCAACGCCGGCATGCTCGGCGTGTATGACGAACTCGACCCCGTGCTGCGCGAGAAGGTCGAGGGCGTGGTGCTGAACCGCCACCCGGGCGCGGGCGAAGCGCTGGTCGAGTTCGCCCAGACGGTCAAGGAAGGCAAGGCCAAGGACAGCGGCCCGGACCTCTCCTGGCGCGAGCAGGCGGTGGAAGAACGCCTCAAGCACGCGCTGGTGAAGGGCATCACCGACTTCGTCGTGGCCGACACCGAAGAGGTACGGGCGAAACTGGAAGCCGCAGGCAAGCCGCCGCTCGCCGTCATCGAAGGCCCGCTGATGGCCGGCATGGACGTGGTCGGCGACCTCTTCGGCGCCGGCAAGATGTTCCTGCCCCAGGTGGTGAAGTCCGCCCGCGTCATGAAGCAGGCCGTGGCCCACCTGATCCCCTACATCGAAGCCGAAAAGCTGCGCACCGGCTCCACCAGCAAGGGCCGCATCGTCATCGCCACGGTGAAGGGCGACGTGCACGACATCGGCAAGAACATCGTCGGCGTGGTGCTGGGCTGCAACGGCTACGAAGTGATCGACCTCGGCGTGATGGTGCCCACCGACAAGATCCTCAACGCCGCGCGCGAACACGGCGCGCAGGCCATCGGCCTGTCGGGCCTGATCACCCCCTCGCTGGAAGAGATGAGCCATGTCGCGGCCGAAATGCAGCGCCAGGGCTTCGACGTGCCCTTGCTGATCGGCGGCGCCACCACCAGCCGCGCCCACACCGCCATCAAGATCGCCCCGCACTACCAGCAGCCGGTGGTCTACGTGCCGGATGCCTCGCGCGCGGTCGGCGTGGTCACCGCGCTGCTCTCCGAAGGCGGCGCGGACGACTTCAAGGCCCAACTGGCCGCCGACTACGACAAGATCCGCGCCCAGCACGCCAACAAGAAAGGCGTGCAACTGGTCAGCCTGGAAGCGGCGCGCGCCAACGCCTTTGATGCGCTGTCGGTGCCGGGCTACCTGCCGCCCGAACCCAACACCACCGGCGTAATCGCGCTGGACGTCGATCTCAACGAGCTGCGCGACTACATCGACTGGGGCCCCTTCTTCCAGACCTGGGACCTCGCGGGCAGCTTCCCCAAGATCCTCGATGACGAGATCGTCGGCGAAACAGCGCGCAACGTCTTCCAGGACGCGCAGAACATGCTGGAAGACCTGATCGCCGGCGAATGGGTGCAGGCCAAGGCGGTGTTCGGCCTGTTCCCGGCCAACAGCGTCGGCGACGACATCGAGTTCTTCGACGACGAATCCCGCGCCCACCCCATCATGACCTGGTACGGCCTGCGCCAGCAGCACGAACGCCCGGCCGGCAAGCCGCATTGGTGCCTGGCCGACTACGTCGCCAGCAAGGATTCCGGCGTGCGCGACTGGGTCGGCGCCTTCGCCGTCACCGCCGGCCTGGGCATCGAGCACAAGCTCGCCGAGTTCGAGGCCGCGCACGACGACTACCACGCCATCATGCTGAAGAGCCTCGCCGACCGCTTCGCCGAAGCCACCGCCGAATGGCTGCACGAGCGCGTGCGCAAGGAATACTGGGGCTACGCCGCCGCCGAAGCGCTGGACAACGCCGCGCTCATCAAGGAACAGTACCAGGGCATCCGCCCCGCCCCCGGCTACCCCGCCTGCCCGGACCACACCGTCAAGGCCGCGCTGTTCCAGCTGCTGGACGTACCCACCAACACCGGCATGGGCCTCACCGAGTCCATGGCCATGACCCCCGCCGCGGCCGTCAGCGGCTTCTACTTCGCCCATCCGGAAAGCCACTACTTCGCGATTCAAAAGATCGGCCGCGACCAGCTCGAAGACTGGGCGCGCCGTACCGGCATGAGCGTGGCCGCCGCGGAGCGCTGGCTGGCGCCGTTGTTGTAGGGCGCTGGGGCATCGCCGCCGTTTGCGCTGAACAGCCAGCGCAGGGCTGGCGTGCCGTTTGTGCCCGGTGGGAGCGCCTCGGTCTCCCTGCGTTTTCTGGAGTGGTTTGCACGGCCGCCTCCGGGGTGTAATACTACGACGTGATATCACATTAAGGAGGGCGACCATGAGCACCATTGCCCGGGTCTTCATGAGCGGTCGCAGCCAGGCGCTGCGGCTACCCGCCAAACTGCGACTCGAAGCCAAATCGGTCCGCATCGAGCGGATCGGCGGCGATCTATGGCTGCACCCCGAAACACCCCCGGAGCGGGATATGGGGCTGTGGCTGCAGCAGTTCTACGCGAACAATGAAGCGCTGCCGGAAGACTTCCTTGCCGAGCGCCACGATCCGCCCGCGCAGGAACGCGACTGGTCCTGATAGAGCGAGCGTCCAACATGTTGCGTACCCTCGACACAAACATCTGCAGCTACATCCTGCGTCGCCACCCTGCGGCCATGATCGAACGCTTCGCCAGTCTGGATCCGGGGAGCGTATGGCTGTCAGCGATCGTCGCCGCCGAGCTGCGCTTTGGCGCCGCCAAGCTTGCAGCGCCCCGTTTTCACGCGGCCGTCGAGGCCTGGCTGGCAGGTTTTGACCTCCGCCCGTGGTCACTGGAGGCAACCCACCATTACGCGCAGACCCGTGCGGCCCTTGAGCGAGCCGGCAAGCCCATCGGTGGAATGGACCTCATGATCGCAGCCCACGCCATGGCGGAGGACAGCGTGCTCATTACCAACAATGCTCGCGAATTCCTGCGCGTGCCGGGATTGGCGGTGGAAGAATGGGCAATCGAAACTCCGTTGCCGTGAGGGTCGCGAGATGAGCATTGTTGTAAGGCGGGAGAGATTGACGCGCCTGATCGGGCAGCCTTGCAGGCAAATGATCGGGCTGCCTTGACATGACGTACCCGACACGTACGTTGCGCTCAAAGAGGTACGCCATGTCCACACTTTCTGCCAGCGACGCCCGCGCCAATCTCTACCGTCTCATGGACCAGGCTGCGGAGTCGCATCAGCCCATCCTCATCACCGGAAAGCGCCACAATGCCGTCCTGCTTTCCGCCGAGGACTGGCAGTCCATCCAGGAAACCCTGTACCTGCTGTCGGTGCCCGGCATGCGCGAGTCCATCCAGGAAGGGCGGGCCGAACCCGTCGAGTCGTGCGCCAAGGAGCTCGACTGGTGAGCTGGAGCGTCTTCTTCGCCAGGTACGCCCAGAAAGACGCACCCAAACTCGCTGCGGCCGGCCTCAGGGCCAATACGCAGGAACTGCTTGCCAGCATCACGGAGAAACCCTTCCAGAATCCGCCGCCGGACGAAAAGCTCGTCGGCGATCTGAAAGGTGTTTACTCCAGGCGTATCAACATCCGGCACTGCCCGGTTTATGAAGTGCTCACAGCAGAGAACACAGTGAAGGTGCTGCGCATGTGGTCGCACTACGAATAGGCATGTGCGGCGACGGAGCCACCGGAGACAAAAATCCGAGATTCCTTCGGTGGCGTGCCGTGACCTGTTTGCCGGGGTTCTCGAAGATTCACTCCGTGCCGACCCGGCACAGACCTGAAAGGAGAATCAAGATGGCCAAGTCTACAACATCTGGAGCCTCGACTCCGTCCAACCCGATGACTGCCACCGCTGCTGCGCGCATCCAGAGCGCAGGTGCCAAAGCCAACGGGGGTGGGGTGTCGAAGGGCAGCTTTGCTGCGCGTGCCCAAAGTGCAGCCGCCAAGTCCGGAAACCGCTAACTTTTTAGGAGCGGGCGGGGTTAAGAGCCTCGCCCGAGGACGTGCTTATGACCACTACGACTGTTCCCCAGCTTGGGGAGATGTTCCGCGCGCTGATTAATGCTGGCGGTTATCGGGGGCTTCTCACCGAGCGTGGCCTTGATAAGGATCTCGATGACCTTGCTGGTGGCAAAGGGCGCCGCGGCACGCTTATTGAGCTCTTTGAGGAGCTTGAGGACAAATGCAGCAAGGAGGTTGCGCAGGATTGCGGTAACCAGTGGGCTGAGTTGATGCGCCGTGGATGGCTTCAGACACGCGGCATGCTTCAAGGAGTGGCACTGCAAATCGAGACAAGCCCACTGCCGCCGTCGGATGGTCGTGCGCTTTTCAACAAGCTCTTCGGCGTTCCGTTACTGTCTCTCTTCATCCAGTCAACGACCGCCCTTCGAGGAGCTCCGGATTTGTCCGTATGGTTACTGCGCCCGTTCAAGGTGTGGGTCGAATTCGCTGCAAAGCGCCTTTCCGTCACAGAGAGCACTCTCCTTGAGCGTCTCGAGACAGAGCTGGACGCCGACACCCGTTCCCTAGAGCGCTGGCTCAACGGAGAGCCGATCTCCAAACTGACATGGCCCTATGCGCGAAAAGTAAAAGCTCTCCTCGCTAGCGATCCTCATGCTACCGGCGAGGATGTTCCGGAGCCTGAAGTGCATCTGCTGGCCGGGTGGCTACTGCTGAGCCGCGCTTTTCAGTCCTTGCCCCTCGAGCTTCGCGACGCTGTCCGTCGTGACTTCATGCTGCGCAAGCAGCAGCCGTGGGTATTCGGAGAGTCCATGGTTGCGTTGGGCAGTGCGAGCATGGCCCCCAAGGGGTGGCCCCGTGCACTCGAAGTGTTGCCCCTGATTGATGAGATACAAAACCTATTTAATGTGCGCCCGCTTTCCGCTGAGCGCCTTAGAGGGGTTCTGGATCAGTTCGGTCGAGTGCTTGAAAGTGCTCCGATGTCCTTCAAGGTGGCCTACCAGCCGGTCCTTGACTGGTTCGCTGCGCGAGCAGCGGCTACGTGTGGAGATGAGCAGGCGGCCCTCGAATTGTATGAAGGCGCTGTGAACGGTGCCTGGTGGCGTGCGGGGAAGAACCAGATTCCGATGCTTGAGGAGGCGCTGACCTATGCGGTAGGGGTTGGCGCGAAGGATGCCGCCAATACGTACTGGGACAAGACTTTCATGCTCGGCGTGAATCGGGGGCCTAAGCCTCCCCTAGATGCTCAGGAGATGCGTCGCATCGCTTTCGCGTTTGAGCTCAAGTTCCATCCCCAGAAGGCCAAACACCGTATCCCTCCGGAGGCTGAACTGGTCGTGCGCGAGGAGGCATACGCACCTGGCCGCAAAGAGCTCAAGAACCCCAACCAGAAGACCAAGTACGTTGAAGGGTGTACCCGCAGAACGCCGTTGATGAACGCCGTTTCGGAAGGGTCCTTGGACGACGTTAAGCAGTTGGTCGCCTCAGGCGGCGATCCAAACGACTTCCTCCCCGAGTCTGGCGAGGGGCCTCTGAGTTATGCGATGCGTAGAGCCTGCGACCGCCACGATCCGATCATCATGGAGTATCTCCTCAGCCTCGATCTCGCGCCCGAGACCGTAAATCGCCGCGCTTCGACCTTGCGCGAAACGCCGCTCAAGATTGCCATCGAGATGGCGGATGCCAAAGCAGTCTCTCGCTTGATCGAGCTCGGGGCGGACGTTGAAGCGCCCTGCGATACCCTGCCATCAGCACTTTGCTTTGCGATGCACATGCTCTCGTTCAGCCTGCACGGTTTTGGTGAAGAGGAGCAGAGCGCTTACTTCGAGGGCAAGACTCCGGCCACGAGTTACGATGCCAAGGACGGAGCGGTGCTTGATATTCATTTGGCTGCTCGACGTTATATGCAAAAGCAGCGACAGGAATCTTCACGCCGTAACCGCGAGATCCGGGATGAAGTTTTTGCAAACCTCCGGCACCCAACTGAAGACTGCCGCAAAGTCATTCAGGCGCTGATGGCAGCTGGTGCCGATGCGAACCGCGGTTATCGCGTCGAGCCTCAGCATCTGTCAGTCTGGACCCCGATCTTGTACGCCGCACAGCTGGGTGATCTGGAGGTGTTCAGAATGCTGGTTGAGCACCCCGGTGAGAATCGTGGTGATCCCAACCTGCCCTTGATGCCGCCAAACAGCCTTGAGCGCTTCGACGCGCTGTGGGTAGCCATAGATCATGGTCGCCATGCCATCGTTTCTTACCTGATGGAGCGTGAGAAGGGCCTCGCATCGGGCGTGTGATGGTATTTCTGAAGGAAGCTTTCGCTCCAGTGTTGGGACACTGAGCCCATGAAATCCGATCCTCAGCGGCAACCCAACTGCCGTCGAGGATCGGTTATGCGCTACTGCAGCAACAAGGATGTGAATCAGCTTGTCCGGGAGCTGGTCCAGGCCGGCTGGACCTTCCGGTGCGGACGCCATGGCAAGCTTGTACCCCCATCAGGTTTGGGCTTCATCACGATCTCTCAGACGCCCAGTGATCATCGGTGTCTGCTGAAGATTCGGCGCGATATCCGCCGTTTGCAGCGGGGCGCAGGGCAGTCGGAACAAGCCAAGATAGTTGTCGCCTGATTCATGCAACCAGACTGCAATAGGGGACAGACCACGATTATCAAGGCCGTGGTCTGCCCCACTGGTGTCCCCTGCAGGGGGTAATGGTGCAGCCATCGCCCGTGGCGGTGGCAAGGAAGCCAGGCGCTTTGACCCGCGCCGGCGGCGAGGCACGCACGGTATAGTGGCGGCGTTGGACGATGGGCTGCGGGTGACCGATCCATCGTCCGAGCGGGGGCTGCGCAGTCGGCCGCGCGGGTCTCTCAATTCAAACGCTGGAGCTGCCCATGACCTCCGTGACGCGTCCTGCGGACCGCCATGACAAGATTCGCGCACTGTTTGACGAGTACATCGAGCTCTACGCCGCGCGCGATGACCGCTTGACCGCGCTGTTCAGCGAAGATTTCAGCGGTTATACGGGCGGCGGCAGCGTTCTGGTCAAGGATCGCGACGAGTGGGTGAAGATCACCCGGCAGGATTTTGCCGAGGTGCCCGGACGCCTCCGCATCGACATGCGCGACATCGCCTTGCAGGACTTGAGCGAGCATGTCGTTGCGGTGACCGCTTTCTTCCACATCCACCTGCCGGTGCCCGAACATGTGCTGTCGCGGGAGATGGCGCGGCTGGTGTTGATCTTTCGTCTTGAGGGCGAGGCCTGGAAGATTGTCCACAGCGGCATCTCGATTCCCTATCACCTGGTGCAGGATGGCGAGGTCTATCCGCTTCATGAACTGCAGGAGCGTAACCGGACACTGGAAGCGCTGGTTGAGGAGCGCACCCGGGCGCTGAATGAAAGAGAGGTTTTCTATCGGCTCCTCACCGAAGACGCCCTGGACGTGCTGTGGCGGGCCGACAGCGAACTGCGCATCACCTACATCAGCCCATCGGACGAGCGCTTTCGCGGCTTCAAGGCGGAAGAGGTGGTCGGCCATCATGTCTTCGAGCTGTTCAACGAGGAGGGCGTTGCCATCGTGTCGGAAGCCTGGCGCAGGCGCCTGGAGGCTGAGCGGGAAGGCAGGGACCTTGGTTTTGTCAGCTTTGATGCGCCCCACCTGTGCAAGGACGGCAGCGTGATCTGGGGCGAGGTGTTCTCCAAGGCGGTACGGGACGAGAGCGGGAAGATTACCGGGTTCCACGGCATCACGCGGGAGATCACCAGGCGCAAGCAGATGCAGGAGCAGATTCAGCAACTGGCGTTCTATGACACGCTGACCCACCTTCCCAACCGCCGCTTGCTCAGCGACCGCTTGCTGCATGCGCTGGCCGCCAGCAAGCGCAGCGGGCGCCATGGCGCCCTGATGTTTGTCGATCTGGATAACTTCAAGCCCTTGAACGACAGATACGGCCACTTTGTCGGGGACCTGCTGCTGATTGAAGTGGCAGATCGCCTGAAGCGCTGTGTTCGCGAAATGGACACCGTGGCGCGCTTTGGCGGCGATGAGTTCGTGGTGATGCTGGGTGAACTGGTGAAGGATCACGAAGAGTCCATCGCCCAGGCCGCGGCCGTTGCCGAAAAGATTCGCCTCCGGCTGGCCGACGACTATCAGCTCAACGCGGCCCGCGAGGGTGAGGTCGAGAACATCGTCACGCACCATTGCTCGGCGAGTGTCGGGGTGTTTGTCTTCCTGGACCATGAAGCCGGCGCGGATGAAATTCTGAAATGCGCCGACATCGCCATGTATCAGGCCAAGGCAGCAGGGCGCAATACCGTCCGTATCTATGCGGCAGACGCGCCGCCGGCGAATCTGCCCGGTGACCAAGCGCCTGGCTTCGGAGCGCTTTGAGCGCGCGCTCGACTTGGCCCATGCTTGACAGACGTCGGGACGCCGTCTTCAATTGATTCGTCAGTAACGCGCGTTTGATCGAATCATGCCCTCTCGCAAAGCCCTCCATTCGGTGCAAGAACCTGCAGCCGCCTATTCCGTGGCCGAAGGCGGCGGGGCCAGCGTGCTCGCCTACCTGCATGCGGGCTCCGCGCTCGAACGGGACCACATGGTGCGGGGGGGCTTCGAACCCGCTTCCCTCGATGCCTTCGCCAGCCGCTTCAGCCGCAGCGGGCGCAGTCTCGCGCAACTTCTCGGCGTGGCGCCGGCCACCTACGACCGCCGTGTGCGCGAGGGCAAGCCGCTGTCGCAGGACGATTCGGACCGCATCGCGCGCCTGATCGAGGCCGAGCGTGCGGCGATCCGCGTGTTCGGCGACGAGGACGCGGCGCGGCAATGGCTGGCGTCGCCGGTGCCCGTGCTGGAGGGGGCGGTGCCGATCAGCCTGCTGGCGACCACGCCGGGCCATCAGGCGGTGATGAACGCGCTGCGGCGGATCATGGCGGGCACGGCCGCCTGATGGCGAGCTTGTGGCGGCTGGCGCAGGACTGGGTGGACCTGGACAGCGGCGCGCTGCTGTGCGCGGCGGAGGACTTCTCCTGCGCCGGCGCGGGCGCCGCGGCCGTGGGGGGACGCTGGAACAGCGTCGGTTCGGCGCTCATCTATCTCGCCGACAGCGTCGCCCTGGCGCAACTGGAGCGGCGCGTGCATGCACCCCACCGTCCCCCGGCCGCGCAGGTGCTGGTGGAGGTGGACCTGCCGGCCCCGGTGCTGGCCGCGGCCCGCGTCATCGATCCGCCGCCCGGCTGGGATGCGCCCAACACCGACTGGAGCGTGGGCCGCTGCGCGACGCAGGCCCTGGGCGATGCCTGGTGCGCGGAAGGGGGGACCTTGCTGCTGCGCGTGCCCTCGGTGGTGGTGCCGGTGGGCTGGAACTACCTGCTCAATCCGCGCCACCGCGACATGAAGAGGGTGACCACCCGGCGCATGTCCTACGCACCCGATGCACGGCTGTGGTGATTGGCGTCGGCACGCCCACCTGCCGCCCTTGGGCAGGACGTGTAGCAGCAACGGAGCGCGTGGCGCGCCATGCCAATGTTATGATTGGCACGCTTCCGGAATGCATATGTGAAGCTTGCTTCAACGCCAGCCTCGGAGCAAGTCATGCGCCGTCCCTTGGTGCGCTACCTCTTCGCGGCCATGGGCGTTATCGCCCGCAACAGTACAAGGGCTGGCGCTGCTACAGGGGATGAACCCCTGTGCAGTGCTGGCTTCAATTCGGCCGACTCCCCGCCTTCTTTACAGAACAGACCGTTTCTTTCAATCACTCAAGGTGAACCATGTCGCAGCGCGTGCCTGTTGTAGCGATGGTGCTGATCTCACTGTCCCCCGCATGCGTTGCACAGCCGCTTGTGGAAGCACTGACGGTCATTCGCAACCAGGCCGAGGTAATGCAAGCTTGTACGGCCGACCGTCTCTGCGCCGAAGTTTCGCCATGGGCTCCTGGTTGTGAAGGCCAGGCATGCGAGACCGGCTTGCCGCATCGTGGGGGCTGGACCCTCAGGCTGTCTGTCAGCCAGAACGATCCTGCTCACACCACCTATGGTCTGGAGGGCCTCGCTTCCGGGGACTACGACCCTTCATTCAGTCTGTGGCCCAGCCTCATCCGCTTCGAGGGGGGTGTGCTGGCAGGTGTGGAAACTCACGCAACAGCGATGTATTCGGGCGGCGGCGCCAACTCGACGACCCTGCATCTCATTGCCTTCCTGCCCGGCCAGCTGCCCTTTGAAGTTCTCAGCGTTGCCTACAGCGCCAACGTGATGATCCGGGCGTGTTTCAGCGAGCGTGATCTGAAGCACCGCGCCGGCGCCTGCCACGACCTTTACAGCTTCGACGCGACTATCATCCCGGAAGAAGCAGTCGCGGGCGGGATGCCGCTGCTGCACTACCGCAGCGAGGCGACCTCCTTCCCGGGGCCGGTGTCGCGCTCCAGAGATTCACGGGACGGTAAGCCGCTTCGCAAGGGCGACCTCGTTGAAGCAACTGATCCGCAGTGCAGCTATTACAGACTGTACCGGTTCGACCCGGAGGCCCGCGGCTACCTGCCCGACGCCCCACTGCCCGATTGCTCGGACTATACCGAGCCCTGAATCAGGCGCGCGCGCCTTGCCCCGCGCGTAGCTGCGCGGCACGCGTCGCGACGCCGATGCCGACCAGCCCGGCGGAGGCCACGCCCAGCACCAGCGCGGCGGCCGAGCCGTAGAAGATGCCCGAGGTCATGCCGGCGTCGAGCATCGCACCGAACACCGGGGCGGCCAGGCAGAAGCCGAGGTCGAGGCCAGAATATACGGTGCCATACACCCGGCCGGTGGCGCCCGGCGGCGCGGCGCGCTTGATCAGCATGTCGCGCGAGGGGCCTGCCAGCCCGCTGCCCAGGCCGGCGAGCGCGGCCACGGCGAGCGCCGCGCTGCCGGGCAGCCAGCCGCTGCCGGCGAGCGCGAGCAGTGTGGCGGCGGCGAGCAGGCTGGGGGTGATGACCTGCTCCAGGCGCTGCGTGCGGGCCACCAGGAAACCGCCCGCCACCATGCCGGCGGCGCCGCACAGCATGTAGCCGCTGACCACCAGCGCGGTGAGCGACAGCGGCAGGCCGTAGAGGCTGTGCAGGGCGGGGCTGGCGAAGCTCTGGATGGCGGTGAGCGCGCAGGTGCTCCAGAAGAAGAAGGAAAAGCACAGCCACACCGAGGGCAGGCGCAGGAAGGCCAGCGCATGCTCGGGCGGGCTGGCGCCGCCTGCGGCGAGCGCGTTGGCGGCGGCGCGGCGGCCGTCGTCGAGCGCGGCGCGCTGCCACAGCATGAGTGCCAGCACCGCCAGCGCCAGCACCCCGGCGGCCACGCAGGCCAGGCGCCAGGAGCCGCTGGCGCTGGCGATGCCGGCCATGAACAGGGGCGCGGCGGCCCAGCCGAGGTTGCCGGAGATGCCGTGCACCGAAAAGCCATGCCCCAGGCGCTGCGGCGAGACGTGCTTGTTGAGGATGGTGAAATCCACCGGATGGAAGGGCGCGTTGCCCAGTCCGGCCAGCGCCGCGGCGGCGAGCAGGCCGCCGTAGCCGTCGGCCGCGGCGGCGCTGAAGGCCGCAGCGGCGAAGCAGGCCAGGGCGATGAACAGCACCGGGCGCGCGCCGACGCGATCGACCAGGAAGCCGGCGAGCGCCTGCCCGACGCCGGAGATGGCAAAGAACACCGACACCAGCAGGCCGAGCTCGGAATAGCTGAAGCCGAACTCGCCGATCAGGAAGGGGAACAGCGGCGGCAGCAGCATGTGGAAGAAGTGCGAGGTGCCGTGCGCCAGGCCGATCAGGCCGATGGTGCGGGCATCCTGCTGCAGTGGGGCGGAAGCGGTGTGTGCGGGATTCATGATTGCCATCATAGGCAGGGCAGCGCAGGCGGGATTACGATAGCAGGACATGTTCTGTCGCGATCATGCCAATGCCGAGCCCTTCCCCTTCTGCCCCCGCAGCGCAGGCCGCGCCCGCACCGGTGACCGCGGTCACCCCGCATCTGTTCGTGCCCACGCGCGAGCGCCCGGTGCGCGCCAAGGTGCGCCAGTTGTGCGCGGCCACCCAGGTGCTGCCGCACCGCCATGCCTGGGCGCAGATGGCGATCTCCACCACCGGGGTGATCCGCCTCAGCGTGCCGCGCGGCACCTACATCGTGCCGCCCTCGCGCGCGCTGTGGATACCGCCCGGGGTGGAGCACGCGGTGACCATGGTGGAGGATGCCGACCTGCGCACGCTGTACTTCTACCAGCCGCCCGGGCGCTGCGGCCCGGACGTGGCGCCGGACGAGGAAGAGCCGTGGCGCCAGTGCCGGGTGCTGCAGGTCTCCGAGCTGCTGCGCGCGCTGGTGCGCGAGATGCCCGGCGTGGCGGACGACGCGGCGCCGCTGTCGCCCGCCGTGCTGCGCCGCGAGGCCCTGCTGAGCGCGCTGATCCTGGAAGAGATGCGCAACGCCCACGCGGTGCGCCTGGGCGTGGACCTGCCGCGCGACAAGCGCCTGCGCCACCTCTGCGAAGCGGTGCTGGCCGACCCCACACGCCACGACACCCTGGCTGGGTGGGCGCGCGACAGCGGCGCCAGCGCGCGCACCGTGGCCCGCCTGTTCCGCCAGGAACTCGGCAGCACCTTCTCGCAATGGCGCCAGCAGGTGATCCTCGCCAAGGCCGTGGCGCTCGCCGCGGGGCGGCGGCCGATCAACCAGATCGCCGCCGAACTGGGCTACGACAGCCCCAGCGCCTTCAGCGCCATGGTGCGCCGCGCGGTGGGCATGCCGCCGGCGCGCTTCCTTGGCGTGCGGCAGGACTGAGGGGGCGTTTGGGCGCCGCTGTCAGCGGTAGCGCAGGAAGGGGGCGCTGCGTTCGCGCCAGGCGGCTTCGTCGGCGCTGGCGAGGGCGTCCAGGTCGGCGGGCCGGGCGGCGGGGTCGTCCACCCACTCGCGCAGCGCCGGGCCGCCGTTGATCAGGTCGATGGCGAGGCGGTCGTGTTCGTACTCGTAGGCGAAGTCGCGCCACAGCGGGTAGTCCGGCTGCAGCCGGCGCAGGGCCTTGAAGGCCAGTGCCTGCAGGCGCCAGGGGCGGAAAGCGGCGTGCGCGTAGGCGCCGTCTTCGACATGGATGTGCACGCCGTTGCACAGCTTGCCGGCGTGCTTGTGGAAGGTGGGTTCGAACCAGCATTCGCGCAGCCGGCAGCCGGCCAGCCAGGCGGGGGCGAGGGCGTGCATCTCGGCGAGCAGGGCGCGGGCGTCGACGTCCGGTGCGCCAAACAGCTCCAGCGGGCGGGTGGTGCCGCGCCCTTCGGAGAGCGTGGTGCCTTCCAGCATTACCGTGCCGGCGTAGCTGCGCGCCATCCACAGGTTGGCGGCGTTGGGGCTGGGATTCACCCAGCTGCGTTCGCCCAGCGGCCAGCCGTAGCCGGGCGCGGCATCAGGCTGCCAGCCGGCCATGTCGATGACCTGCAGGTCCACGTCGAGCCCGAGCTCGGCGACGAACCAGTGGGCGAGTTCGCCCATCGTCAGGCCGTGGCGCATCGGCAGTGCGCCGGCGCCGACAAAGCTCTCCCAGCCCGGGCGCAGGGTGGTGCCTTCCACCGGGCGGCCGGCCGGGTTGGGGCGGTCCAGCACCCACACCGACTTGCCGTGGCGCGCGGCGGCTTCCAGCACGTAGCGCAGTGTGGTGATGAAGGTGTAGATGCGGCAGCCGAGATCCTGCAGGTCCACCAGCAGCACGTCGAAGGTGGACATCATCGCGTCGGTGGGGCGGCGCACCTCGCCGTAGAGGCTGAACACCGGGATGCGGTGCAGGGGGTCCTCGAAGTCCGGCGACTCGATCATGTTGTCCTGCTTGTCGCCGCGCAGGCCGTGCTGCGGGCCGAAGGCGGCGGTGAGGCGCAGGTCGGGCAGGGCGGCGAGGGCGTCGAGGGCGTGGCTGAGGTCGGCGGTGACCGAGGCCGGATGGGCGAGCAGGGCGAGGCGGCGGCCGGCCAGCGGGCGGCGCAGGGCGGGGTCGGCGAGCAGGCGGTCGAGGCCGAACTGGGTGTGGGTCATGCGTGTTCTCGGGTGGTTGCGGCGGGCAGCGCAAGGGCCAGCGCAAAGCTGCGACGGTCGTGGAAGTCGGCTTGGGCGGTGGGGTGGCGCAGCGCCCAGTACTGCAGGGCGCCATCGGCATCCTCACTCACCACGCTGAGGCCGAGCATCAGCAGGCGGCCGCGCGGCACCGCCGGCAGGGCGGTGGCGGGCAGGGTGGCGCTCAGGTGCAGAGCCGTGCCGTCGTCGTGGCTGTCGACCCGCGGGGGTGGCAGCGCGGTGTCGGGCGCGCGGCGGCGGTAGTCGGCGAAGTCGTAGACCGCCCACTGGCCGGAGGGCGAGAAATTGAACTCGCGGTAGGCGGTGTCGCCGGCTACCGCCACAAAGACTTCGCAGCAGGTGTGCGCCCACAGCCCGTCCGCTGCGCCGGGCGGGCGGGCGGGGGGGATGCGCAGGCGGCCGTCGTGGCTGAGGGTGTAGCGCAACTGCAGGCCGCCGTCAGCACCCAGATCCACGCTCACCGCAACGGCGTCGACGGCTGTCGCGGGGTTAGCCGGATGGGGTTGCAGTGACAGGCAGGCGGGCAGGCGGGCGGGCATCGGCAGGGGGGCGGTCGGGCGCAGGCGCACATGGTAGCCCGCATTTCTCACCCTGGCACGTCACCAGGGGGGCGCGGCGGTGCGAGGGCGTACGGTGCGTACCGGCACCCGCAGCAGGGGGAGTGCGAGAAATGCGGGCCAGTGCCTGTTGCGCACGCTACGGTACGCCAATGCCGCGCAGGTGGGCGGCATAGCCGGCTTTGCAGCCGGCGGCGCCGGCGTTGCTCAGTGATTGAGGATCTGGCCGAGGAAGGTCTTGGTGCGCTCGTTCTGCGGATTGGAGAAGAACTCCTCCGGTGGCGCCTGCTCGATGATCTCGCCGCGGTCCATGAAGATCACGCGGTCCGCGACGGTGCGCGCAAAGCCCATCTCGTGGGTGACGCAGAGCATGGTCATGCCACTGTCGGCGAGCTGGATCATGGTGTCGAGCACCTCCTTGACCATCTCCGGATCGAGCGCCGAGGTCGGCTCGTCGAACAGCATGATCTTGGGCTTCATGCACAGCGCGCGGGCGATCGCCACGCGCTGCTGCTGGCCGCCGGAGAGCTGGCCGGGGTACTTCAGCGCCTGCTCGGGGATGCGTACCCGCTCCAGATAATGCATGGCCACTTCCTCGGCCTCGCGCTTGGGCATGTTGCGCACCCACATCGGCGCCAGGGTGCAGTTCTGCAGTACGGTGAGGTGGGGGAAGAGGTTGAAGTGCTGGAACACCATGCCGACCTCGCGGCGGATGGCCTCGATGTGCTTGAGGTCGGAGGTCAGCTCGACACCGTCGACGACGATGGTGCCGGCCTGGTGTTCTTCGAGACGGTTCAGGCAGCGGATGGTGGTCGACTTGCCCGAGCCCGAGGGGCCGCACAGCACGATGCGTTCGCCCTGGCGTACGGCGAGGTTGATGTCCTTGAGGACGTGGAACTCGCCGTACCACTTGTTGACCCCTTCCATCCTGATCATGATGGTTTCGCCCAGGGTGTGGGCGTGGCTGTTTTCAGTCATTTCCAGAGCGTTCCTGTCTAGCGTTTGTGCCCGGTGTGCAGGCGGCGTTCGAGGCGCATCGAATAGCGCGACATGCCGAAGCAGAAGATCCAGTAGACCAGCGCCGCGAAGACGTAGCCTTCGATGGCGAAGCCCAGCCAGGCCGGGTCCACGGTGGCCTGGTGGATGCTGTTGAAGAGGTCGAAGAGGCCGATGATGATGACCAGGCTGGTGTCCTTGAAGAGCGCGATGAAGGTATTCACGATGCCCGGAATGACCATTTTCAGCGCCTGTGGCAGGATCACCAGGCCCATCATCCGCCAGTAGCCCAGGCCCAGCGCGCGGGCGGCCTCGTACTGGCCCTTGGGGATGGCCTGCAGGCCGCCGCGCACCACTTCGGCGATGTAGGCGGCCTCGAAGAGGATGACCGCGATCAGCGCGCGCAGCAGCTTGTCGATGGTGACCTGTTCGGGCAGGAACAGCGGCAGCATCACCGAGGACATGAACAGCACGGTGATCAGCGGCACGCCGCGCCAGAACTCGATGAAGGTGACGCAGATGACGCGGATCGCCGGCATCTCCGAGCGCCGCCCGAGGGCCAGCAGGATGCCCAGCGGCATGGCGCCGGCAATGCCGACGACGGCGATCACCAGGGTCAGCATCAGGCCGCCCCACTGGCTGGTCTCGACGATCTCGAGGCCGAGGCCGCCGTACAGCAGCCAGAACGCCAGCCACGGATAGACCAGCAGATAGGCGGCGCCGTACACCAGCTTCTTCGGCATCGCGCGCACGAACAGCGGTACCGCACCGACGATGGCCAGCACCACGGTTAGATCGACCCGCCAGCGCAGCTCGGGCGGATAGAAGCCGTACATGAACTGCGCGAAGCGGCTCTGGATGAACACCCAGCAGGCGCCGCTGCCGGCGGCGCAGTCGTCGCGGGTGCTGCCCGTCCAGGTGGCGTCGAACAGCGCCCAGCTCAGCACCGGCGGCACGATCAGCCAGATCAGGTAGAGCGCGGCGAAGGTCAGCGCGGTGTTGAACCAGTTCGAGAACAGGTTGGCGCGCATCCAGCCCAGCGCGCCCACCGACAGCGTGGGCGGCGGCAGATCGGGTTTGAAGGCATGTGTGCTCATCGGCTCAGCGCTCCACCAGCGCGATGCGCTTGTTGTACCAGTTCATCAGCAAGGAGATGCTCAGACTGATCGCCAGATACACCGACATGGTGATGGCGATGGTTTCGATGGCCTGGCCGGTCTGGTTGAGCACCGTGCCGGCGAACACCGACACCAGGTCGGGGTAGCCGATGGCGGCAGCCAGAGAGGAGTTCTTGACCAGGTTGAGGTACTGGCTGGTGAGCGGCGGGATGATTACCCGCATCGCCTGCGGGATGATCACCAGGCGCAGCGTGTGCCCCGGGCGCAGCCCCAGCGAGCGTGCCGCCTCGGTCTGCCCGTGGCTCACCGACTGGATGCCGGAACGCACGATCTCGGCGATGAAGGCCGCGGTGTAGATCGACAGCGCCAGGGTCAGTGCCACCAGTTCCGGAATCACCACCCAGCCGCCGCGGAAGTTGAAGCCGGTGAGTTCCGGCACCGTCCACACGAAGGGGTTGCCGGCCACTGCCGCGGCGATGCCGGGGAGCACCACCAGCAGGGCGATGACGCCGAGGCTGACCGGGAAGCGCTGGCCGCTGGCTTCTTGGCGTGCGCGTGCCCAGCGCACCAGAACCACGCTGGCGACGAGGGCCACTGCGAGGGCGATGAGGAAGGGCCACAGCCCTTCGCCGGCACCCGGCGAGGGCAGGTAGAGGCCGCGGATGTTGAGGAAGACGGTCTCGCCCAGCTCATGGCTCTGGCGCGGCGGCGGCATGGCGCGCAGCACGGCGAAGTACCAGAAGAAGATCTGCAGCAAGGGCGGGATGTTGCGGAAGATCTCGATGTACACCGCGGCGAGGCGGCTGATCAGCCAGTTCGGCGACAGCCGGGCGACGCCGATGACGAAACCGATGACGGTGGCGATGGCGATGCCCAGCACCGACACCAGCAGGGTGTTGAGCAGGCCGACGACGAAGACGCGGCCGTAGGTGTCGCTCTCGGTGTAGTCGATCAGCGATTGCAGGATGCCGAAGCCGGCGGAATTGTTCAGGAAGGCGAAGCCCGAGGTGATGCCGCGCTGCGCCAGATTGCTCTGCGTGTTGTGGAACAGGTACCAGCCGGCGGCAAGTACGGCGGCGATGGCGATGAGCTGGAAGGCCCATGCGCGCACCTTGGGGTCGGTCATCATCGAGCCGCGTACGGACGGCCCGCTTGCCGGATTCTGCATGGCAGACCCTTCAACAAGGGTGGATGGGAAGGGCACCGCCGCGCGGGCGCGGCGGTGCCCTCAGGCGGGGAAGGCGCTCAGCGGATCGGCGGGGCGTACTGCAGGCCGCCGGCGTTCCACAGCGCGTTGAGGCCGCGCTGGATCTTCAGTTCGCTGCCCATGCCGACGTTGCGCTCGAACATCTCGCCGTAGTTGCCGACCTGCTTGACCAGCTTCACGGCCCAGTCGCGCGGCAGGCGCAGATCCTTGCCGTACTCGCCTTCGGCGCCCAGCATGCGGCGCACGTCGGGGTTCTGCGAGCTGCGCGCGAGGTTCTCGACGTTGGCCGAGGTAATGCCCAGTTCCTCCGCGTTCACCAGCGCGAACAGCGTCCAGCGCACGATGTTGAACCATTCGTCGTCACCCTGGCGCACCACCGGGCCGAGCGGCTCCTTGGAGATCACTTCGGGCAGCACGATGTAGGCCTCGGGGTCGGCGAGCTTGATGCGCTGGGCGTAGAGCTGCGACTGGTCGGAGGTCAGCACGTCACAGCGCCCGGCTTCGAGCGCCTTCACGGTCTCGTCGGACTTGTCGTAGGTGATCGGGGTGTACTTCATGCCGTTGGCGCGGAAGTAGTCGGAGAGGTTGAGCTCGGTGGTGGTGCCGGCCTGGATGCACACCGCGGCGCCGTCGAGCTGCTTGGCGCTGGTGACGCCGAGCTTCTTGCTGACCAGGAAGCCCTGGCCGTCGTAATAGGTCACGCCGGTGAAGTTGAGGCCCATGCCGGCATCGCGCGAGCTGGTCCAGGTGGTGTTGCGGGAGAGGATGTCGACCTCGCCGGACTGCAGCGCGGTGAAGCGCTCCTTGGCGGTCAGCGGGGTGAAGCGCACCTTGCTGGCATCGCCGAACAGTGCGGCGGCCACGCCGCGGCAGACATCGACGTCGATGCCGAGGAAGTTGCCGCGTGCATCGGTATAGGAGAAGCCGGGCAGCCCGTCGCTGACTCCGCACTGCACGAAACCCTTCTTGACCACGGCGTCGAGCGTGGTGCCGGCACTGGCCTGCGCGGAGAGGCCGAGTGCGGCGACGGTGACGGCGGATACCAGCGTGGATTTGACAATCTTCATGCAACACCTCCGAAAGATATGAGTCGCCGCGGCGCGGCGCTCCTTGTGGGAGCCTGCCGTGCCCCGGCAGGGTGTGCGGCGAGGCCGCGAGGGGGCAGTATTGGCCCTGCGAAAAAGCTGTGCAATGGCTTTAGGGAAAGCCCCAACACCATTCTGCGCAGCACCTTGCATCCATAGAGCAGGGAGCGTGCCAGCCATGCTGCAGTGCGCCAGCACGGCGGTGGCACAGGCCTGGGCAGCGGTGCGGATGCAGAAAAGACAGTGTTTCCGCCCCACTGTGGGGCGTTGCGGAGCGCGTGCTGGTGCATCGCCATGCGCGCCTCAGGGTTGTCCCTGATCGTGCTTCCCGCAATGCACAAGAAAAAGGGCCGTACGGGTATCCCCGTACGGCCCTGTGCGCTTGAGGCAGCGCCGATGCCGCTTACTTCATCTCGCCGACGGCTTCGTAGGTGTTGCCGCTGACCTTGAAGAAGGCGTACTGGCCGGGCACGTCGCCGGCCCTGTCGAACTCGTGGTCGCCGGCGGCGCCCTTGTAGTCGATGTCCTTGCCTTCGGCGATCAGCTTCTTGGCCTTTGCCCACTCACCGGGGAGGATCGGCTCGCCCGGCGCGGAGGCCACCGCACGCAGCGCCTCGGCAAGCTTGCTGCGGTCGCCGCCAGCCTTCTCGATGGCCAGCGCGACCAGGAAGGCGGCATCGTAGGAGGTGGTGGTGAAGATCGCGTCGGGGTTGCCGCCGGCAGCCGAGAAGGCCGTGCGGAAGGCGTCGAGCGAGGCGGAAGCTTCGCCGACCGGGGCGGAGGCAAAGAAGTTGGTGAGGTTGGCCGCACCCAGCGAACGGATCACCGCTTCGGACTTCATGCCGTCGGCGCCGATGAAGGTCTTGAAGAAGTTGTTCTCCAGCGCCTGGCGCAGGATGGTCAGGCCGGTGCCGTCGCCATAGTCGAAGATCACCAGGGTGTCGGCGCCGCCACGGGCGAGCTGGGCGAGGTCGGAGCGGTAGGAGGCCTTGCCGTCCTCATGCCCGGAGTAACCGGCAATGGTGCCGCCGCCGGCTTCGAACTCGGCCTTGAAGGATTCAGCCAGACCCTTGCCGTAGTCGTTGTTGAGGTAGGCCACCGCCACCTTGGTGATGCCGCGGGCCTTCAGGGTACGCGCCAGGGCGCGGCCCTGGTAGTCGTCGGAGGGCACGGTGCGGAAGACCAGGTCGCGGTCGTTGATGCGGGTGATCTCGGGCGAGGTGCCCGACGGGGTCACCACCAGCACGCCGGCGGGCACGGCCACCGAGTTGGTGGCGGCAAGCACGGCGCCCGAGCAGTGCGGGCCCACCGTGGCGATGACACGATCGATGTTGACCGCCTTGGTGGCGGCGTCGGTGGCGTTCTGCGGATTGCAGGCGCTGTCGCCGACGACTACTTCGAGGCGGCCGCCGTTGAGGATGCCGCCCTGTTCATTGACCTGGTTGAAGGCCAGACGCGAGGCGTCGAGCATCGACGGCGCCATCGCCGCGATGGGGCCGGTGATGCCGCCGAGCAGGCCGACCTTGACGTTCTGCGCGTGGGCCGGCGCAGTCAGCACGGCAGCGCCGAGCACGGCGCCGACAAGGCTGGCGAGGGTCTTCTTGTTCACTATCGTCACCTCCTGAAAGTGCCCGTGGGCACGTGGTAGAAAATCACAACGGAAAGCGTCGGCGATTCTGTCCTGCGCCTGCTCAGGTGCGCGGCGGCGGCACTGGCTGACGCTCCGGCAGTATGCCTTCGGGGCGGAAGCGCAGCACCAGCTGCAGGGTCAGGCCGATGATGAACACCCGCACGTACTTGGCCTGGATGGCCAGTTCGGTGGGCAGGCGGTCGGTGAGCAGTTCGGACACCGACCAGATTATCCAGATTACCGCCGCGCCGAGGATGGCGCCGCGGTTGTTGCCCGAGCCGCCAAGGATGAGCATGATCCAGATCAGGAAGGTGGCGATCATCGGGTCGATCGCCTCGGGCGTGATCGAACGGTTGAAGTGCACGAACAGCGCGCCCGCCAGGCCCATCAGCGCGGAGCCGAAGACGAAGGCCTGCAGGCGGCGCGCGGCGATCTGCTTGCCCATTGCGGCGGCGGCGTTCTCGTTGTCGCGGATGGCGCGCATCATGCGCCCCCACGGTGCCTTCAGCTGGCGTTCGACGAGCAGGTAGGCGAGCAGCACGAGGACGATGACGATGGCCAGGTAGGCGATTTGCGACTGCATGTAGGGCAGGTCGCCGAAGGGCCGCGGTACGCCGGTGATGCCGCGCACGCCGCCGGTCAGCCAGCCTTCGGTGCGGATCACCAGGCGGATGATCTCGGCGATACCGATGGTGGCGATGGCGAGGTAGTCGGCGCGGAAGCGCAGACAGATCTTCCCGATCGGCCAGGCGATGGCCGCGGCCACCACCATTGCGCCGGCCCAGCCGAGCAGCAGTGGCAGCTCGAAGCCGCCGAGGCGGTGCGCGGCAGGGATGCTGGTGATGATCGCCGAGGTGTAGGCGCCGATGGCGAAGAAGCCGGCGATGCCGGCATTGAACAGGCCGGAGAAGCCCCACTGAATGTTCAGCCCGAGGGCGAGCAGGGCGTAGATGCCGATCAGGATGGCCATGAAGACCGCGTAGTTGGCGAGGCCGACGATATCCATGGTTACAGCACCTTGCCGTTGAGCAGGCCGCGCGGGCGGACCAGCAGGATCAGGAGGAGCAGGGCGAAGGCGGTGGCGGCCTTGTACTGCGCCGGCAGGATGAACACCGACAGCTCTTCGGCAATGCCGACGATCAGGCCGCCGAGCACCGCGCCCTGCACGCGGCCGACGCCGCCGAGGATGGCGGCGGCGAACATCGGCAGCAGCAGGTGCCAGCCCATCATCGATTCGACTTCGGTGTTGATGCCGAGCATGAAGCCGGAGGCCGCGGTGAGGGCGCCGACGATGGCCCAGGTGAGCATGGTGACCTTGCGGTTATCCACCCCGGAGAGGCGGGCGAGGTCGGGGTTGTCGGACATCGCGCGCATTGCCTTGCCCCACTTCGAGCGCCGCAGGAAGAGCTCCAGGCCGACGACGATGAGCACCACCGCGGTAAGGGTGTACAGCTCGCGCGGGCGCAGCAGGATGCCGAAGTAGTCGGTGGGGCGGACGATGCCGGTGACGTAGGTGGTGGGGTCCACTCCCCATAGCATCTGCACCACCGAGCGCAGCATCAGCGCCACGCCCAGCGAGGCCATCACGGTGACGATCTTGGGACGCGCCTTGAGGTAGTCGTAGAAAGTGCGGTCGATGCCGATCGCCACCCCGGCGGTGATCGCCATCGCCAGCGGCAGCGCCGTCCATGGGTCCATCCCGGCGGTGACCAGGGCGAGCGCGATGAAGGCGCCGAGGGTGGCCATGTCGCCGTGGGCGAAATGGGCGAAGCGCAGGATGCCGAACACCAGCGTGATGCCGATGGCGCCCACCGCGTAGATGGAGCCGAGCACGATGCCCGGCACCAGGTAGAAGTTGATGAAGTCGAGCAGGGTCATGGATGGATTCTCTCAGCCGCCGAGGAACATCTCGGCCACTTCGCGATCGGCGAGCAGGGCCTGGCCCGTGCCTTCGTGGCGGTTGGCGCCGGTGGCCAGCACGTAGCCGCGGTCGCAGAAGGCCAGTGCCTGCTTGGCGTGCTGTTCGACCAGCAGGATGGAGACGCCGGCATCGCGCACGTCGCGGGTGATCTGGAAGATCTGCTCCATGTACTTGGGCGACAGGCCGGCGGTGGGTTCGTCGAGCAGCAGCAGCTTGGGGTCGAGCATCAGCGCGCGCCCCATCGCCACCATCTGGCGCTGGCCGCCGGAGAGGTCGCCGGCGAGGTTCCTGCGCTTGGCCTTGAGGTCGGGAAAGAGCTCATAGACGCGTTCGTAGGCGGCGGAGAGGTCGCCCTTGCGCAGGAAGCCGCCCATCTCGAAGTTCTCATGCACCGTCATCTCGCGGAACACGTTGTCCACCTGCGGCACGTAGCAGATGCCGCGCTGCACGATGCGGTTGGGCGCCCAGCCGGTGATGTCCTCGCCGTCGAAGACGATGCTGCCGCCGCGCACGTTGAGCAGGCCGAAGACAGCCTTCATGGCGGTGGATTTGCCGGCGCCGTTGGGGCCGACGATGACGACGATCTCCTTCTCGGCGACGGTGATCGACACCCCCTGCAGGATGTCGGCGTCGCCGTAGCCGCCGCGCACGGCCTTCATGTCGAGCAGGGGCATCAGAGGTCCTCCTTGTGCAGTTCCTGCTCGCGCAGTTCCTCGACTTTCGGGTCGTGCTCGAATTCGTTGCGCTCGATTGCCGCAGGGGTCTCGCCAAGGTAGGCCTCGAGCACGCGCGGGTCGGAGCGCACGGTGTGGAAGTCGCCTTCGATCAGCACCTTGCCTTCGGCCATGCACACCACAGGGTGGCAGAGCTTCTCGATCATCTCCATGTCGTGTTCGATGAGGATGAAGGTGTAGCCACGTTCGCGGTTGAGGATGAGGATCTTCTCCTCCAGCTTGCGCAGCAGGGTGCGGTTGACCCCGGCCGCGGGCTCGTCGAGCAGCACCAGCTTGGCGTCGGTCATCATCGTGCGGCCCAGTTCGAGCAGCTTCTTCTGCCCGCCGGAGAGGTTGCCGGCACGCTCGTGGGCGACATGGCTGAGTTCCAGGAAGGCCAGGGTGTCTTCGGCCTTGCGGCGTACCTCGTCTTCCACGCGCTGCACCTTGCCCCATGCCAGCCAGTTGGCAAAGAGGTTCTCGCCGGGTTGCCCGGGCGGCACCATCATGAGGTTCTCCAGCGCGGTGAGGCGATGGAATTCGTGCGGGATCTGGAAGGTGCGCACCAGGCCCTTGTGGAACAGGGCGTCGGTGGACAGCGGGGTGACGTCCTCGCCGAGAAAGCGGATGGTGCCGCCGCTCGGTTGCAGCGCGCCGGCGATGAGGTTGAATAGGGTGGTCTTGCCGGCGCCGTTGGGGCCGATGAGGCCGAGGATCTCGCCCTTGTTGACGCGCAGCGTACAGCCGTCCACCGCGCGAAAGCCCCCGAACGCCTTGACCAGGCCGTCCACTTCTAGCATGTCTGTTCCTGTCGCCGCCGTGCTTCGTGGCACGCGGCAAGAGCCCGCAGGACGGCGGCTTGATGCCGTCTGCAGGCGGATTGTTTCGATACTTGGGGCAGGCAGATTACCGTATTGCGAAAGTGGCGCAAAGTCCGGGTCTACCGCAGTGCCCGGTACCTCATGCGGGGGTGCATTCGGCGCTGCGGGCGGCGGCGCAGCTGTCGGCCACGGCGTCGAGGAAATCCTGCCCCCAGCGGTGGATGTCATTGTGCTGGACGACGCCGAAGAGCTCGCGCAGGCGCGCTTCGGCCTCGGGGCGGTTCATGGCGATGCCCAGATAGAGCTTGTCGCGCAGATCCGCCGGATCGTGGGGGTTGGTCAGCACCGCGCCGTGCAGCTCGGCGGCCGCGCCGGCAAACTCCGACAGCACCAGCACGCCGCGCCCCTCGGTCAGCCCCTGCACGGCGACATATTCCTTGGCCACCAGGTTGAGGCCGTCGCGCAGCGGGGTGATCCACATCACGTCGGCCATTGCGTACCAGGCCACCACCTCCTCGAAGGGCAGGGCGCGGAAGAAGAACTGCACCGGCGTCCACCCCACCCGCGAGAAGCGCCCGTTGAGGCGTCCCACGGCCTGCTCGATCTGCGTCTGCAGGGTGTCGTAAATGGTCATCTCGCGCGCCGCCGGCACACACACGGCGAGCAGGGAGACCTTGCCGAGCAGTTCGGGATGGCTGTCGAGCAGGGCCTCGAAAGCGCCCAGCTTCTCCAGCGTGCCCTTGGTGTAGTCGAGCCGCTCGACCGACAGGATGACGCGCTGGCCGGTGAGTTCGCTGCGCAGCGCGGCCATGCGCCCGGCGGTCTTGGGGTCGTCGAGGATCTGGCGCACGCGGCCGACGTCGAGGCCCACCGGGTGGGCACCGAGGCCGATGCGGCGGCCGTGTACCTCGATGGCGGTGGTCATCTCGTCGAGTCCCACCGCACAGCCGTAGCTGAGAAAGCGCGGTGCGCAGTTGCGCGTCTCCAGCACCTTCACCGGCGCCACGCCGCGCGCCACGTCGACGAAGTTCTCCGCCTGGCGCGGGATGTGGAAGCCGACGTAGTCGCACTGCAGCAGGCTGCCGACGATCTCGCGGCGCCACGGCAGGACGTTGAAGACGTCTGCGGAGGGGAAGTAGGTGTGGTGGAAGAAGGCGATCCTGAGATCCGGGCGCAGTTCGCGCAGGAAGGCCGGCGTCATCCACAGGTTGTAGTCGTGCAGCCACACCACCGCGCCCTCGGCCGCTTCCGCGGCGGTGCGCTCGGCAAACAGGCGGTTGACCTTGAGGAACACCGCCCAGTCCTCGTCGCGGAACACCGCGCGCTCCCAGAAGGTATGCAGCGTGGGCCAGAAGGCCTCCTTGGAAAAGCGCTTGTAGAACACGTCCACGTCGTCCTTGCTGAGCGGTACGCGTGCTGCCACGAGGTTGGGGAAGCGCTCGCGATCGACATCGGTGTGAATCTCGAAAGGGATCGCCTTCCTGGGGTCGTGGATCGACCACGCCACCCAGGCGCCACGCCGGCCGTCGCCGAAGAAACCGAGCAGGGTGGGGATGATGCCGTTCGGCGAGGTCGGCCGCCGGCGCACCAGTCGGCCATCCTCGAAGGCCTCCTCGTAGGGCAGGCGGTGGTACACCATGACCAGCTCGGAGCGCCCGCGCGCCTCCATCGCGCGCAGCTCGGCATCCACTCCCTGGGGGCCGAGGAAGCCGAAATGGCCGATCGCCTCAAGGATGCCGCCACAGCCGGTATGCACGGAATGCAGCACCAGCGCGCGGTCGCGGGTGGCCTCCAGCAGCGCCGGCTCGGACTCGCCGACGCACACGCCCTTGAAGCCGACCTCGTACATCGACAGGTCGTTCAGGGTGTCGCCAGCCACCAGCACCTCGCCGGGATCGATGCCGAGGTGGGCGACCAGGGCACGCAGGGTGCTGCCCTTGTTGACGCCGCGCGGCAGGATGTCGAGGTACATGCCGGCGGAGAACAGCACCTCGCAGTCGAGCTGCGCGGCGACGCGGTGGATCTCCGGGCTCACCGCCTCGGCAGCGCAGAAGTACGAGCAGCGGCGCTGCTGCGGCACCTCCTGGCGCTCCAGGTCGGCGAAAGGCGCCATCGCGTCCGCGACCGCGCGTTCGCCGGGCCAGCGTGCCTCGATCTCGGTCTGCAGCGGCAGCACGGCCTGGCGGCTGTGGCCATCGACCACCGTGGCACCGACGTCGCAGATGATGTAGTCCGGCACCGGGATGGTCGGATCGGAAAGCAGCGGCAGCACCACCTCCAGGCCGCGTCCGGTGACGAACGCAAGGCTGATCTCGGGGTGGGCGTTGATGAGCTGGTAGAGGCGCTGGCGGTTTTCCGGATCGCCGGCGAGAAAGGTACCGTCCAGATCGGTTGCGAGCAGCATGTGCGTTTCTCCTGTGATGCGTGAACGCCGACACGGATGCCGACAACGTGGGTGAGCGGGATCAACGGGGCGCGGCGGTGGCCTCCGTGGCGGCGCTGTCCTCCGGGGTCATCATCTCCAGCGCCGCCGGCGAGGTGCGCAGCAGGGGCATGAAGTGCGCGGCCTCGTCGACGATCTCGTCGGCGCCGCGGCGCGAGCTGAGCGCGGCAAAGAGCGCTGCGGCGCCGAAGCAGACGCTGAAGTAGAGCGGCAGGGCGGCGGCGCCGAGCAGGCTCATCAGCATCCCGGCCAGAGCCGGGCCGAGCGCCGCCGCGGCACCGTGCAAGAGCAGCAGCGCGGCGTTGCCGGAAAGGATGTCCTCCTGGTGGAGGTGGTCGATGAGGTGGGCGACCACCACCGGATATACCGCGAAGGCCGCCGCCCCGAAGACCACCGCACCTGCCAGCACCGCCTTGCCGAAGCCGCCGAGGATGGCCATCAGCACGCCGCCGGTGGCAGCGACGGCGCAGATCAGCGCCAGCGCGCGGCGGCGGTCGATGCTGTCGGAGAGGCGTCCGAAGGGCAGTTGCAGCAGCGCCCCGGCAAGAATGGCGAGGGTGATGAAGGTGGCCACGCCGGCTTCCTCCAGCCCCAGACGCCCCGCATATACCGCGCCCAGCCCCCAGAAGGCCCCCATCGCCAGCCCCGAGGCGAGGGCGCCGAAGATCGCCACCGGCGCGGCCTGCCACAGCCGCGACAGCGGCAGGCGCGGGGTGTCGCTCAGCGGCGGCGGAGGCAGGCGGGTGGCCATCACCGGCATCACCGCGACGATGACGAAGATCGCCGCCACCGCAAACAGCGTGAATGCCGCCGGCGATGCCAGGTGGAGAAACTGCTGGGCGCCGGCCAGCGCGAACAGGTTCACCGCCATGTATACCGCGAACACCTGCCCGCGCCGCGCCCCCGGCGCCTGGCTGTTGAGCCAGCTCTCGATCACCGTGTAGAAGCCCACCAGGGCAATGCCGGTGACCACCCGCAGCACCATCCACACCAGCGCATCGACGACCAGCACGTGCCCCAGCACACTGGCCGCCGCCGCTGCGGCGAAGAAGCCGAAGGCGCGCACATGGCCCATGCGGCGGATGAGGGCGGGGGCGACGAAGGTGCCGGCGAAGAAGCCGAGGAAATACGCCGAACCGATCAACCCGAGGGTCTGGTCGCTGTAGCCCTCCATGCTGCCGCGCAGGGCCAGCAGGGTGTTGAGCAGGCCGGTGCCGAGCAGCATCAGGGCGACGCCGGCGAGCAGGGCACCGATGGGGAGCAGCAGGGGCAACATGCGGGGACGGACTCCTCGCCCGCGCGCCGCGGCGTGATCACGCGTGCAACGCAAGGCCCCGCAGGATCGCCACGGGGCCATGGGCTGATATATTGGTGCAAATATTGTAACAGCAATGCCCGCCCTGCCCAAGCTGGCGGCTCCCGCAGCGCTTGCTTCGGCGCGCGTTCCCTCCTATCGTTGGCGATTGCCTTCCTGCTTCTCCGACCGTGTCCGCACCTGCGCCTAAGCTTCGTTCGTTCTGGGATCGCGTGCGCCAGATCAGCCTGTTCGAACTCGGCGGGCTGCTGCTGATCACCCCGCCCTTTGCGTGGCTGAGCGGCGTGCCGCTGGCCGAGTCGGTCGGCCTGCTGGCACTCATCGCCCTCATCGCGGCGCTGTGGAACGCCAGCTACAACACCGCCTTCGACTGGTTCGAGGGCCGCCTCACCGGCCGCACTGCCGATCGCCGCCCGGTGCGCCTGCGCGTGCTGCACGCCTTCGGTTTCGAGACCGGCCTGCTGCTGATGAGCCTGCCGGTGATCATGTGGTGGACCGGTATGGGCTGGGTGGAGGCGCTGCTCGCCGACATTGGCCTGGCGGCGGCCTACGTGGCCTATGCCTTCCTCTTCAATCTCACCTACGACCGCTACTTTCCGATTGCCGCGGATCCCCGCCATGCCGACTGATGCCCTTCCCGCCGTGCACAGCGACGTCGCTCTCGACGCCTTCAATACCTTCGGCCTGTCGGCGCGCGCGCAGCGCTACGTGGCGATCGACGACATCGCCGCGCTGCAGGCGCTGATCGGCAGCCCGCAGTGGCCCGCTGCGGACCGCCGGCTGGTGCTGGGCGGGGGCAGCAACCTCATCTTCGCGGGCGACTATCCCGGTCTGGTGGTGCACGTGGCCTTGCGCGGGCGCCGCCTGTGTGGCGAGGACGACGGCGCCTGGTGGGTGGAGGCGGCTGCGGGTGAGCCGTGGCACGACTTCGTGCGCTGGACGCTGGCGCAGGGCTGGCCGGGGCTGGAGAACCTGTCGCTGATTCCCGGCACCGTCGGTGCGGCGCCGGTACAGAACATCGGCGCCTACGGAGTGGAGCTGGCGGCGCACTGCGATACGGTGGAAGCGGTCGATCTCGACAGCGCGACGCTGCGCCGCTTCACTGCGCAGGAGTGCGCCTTCGCCTACCGCGACAGTGTGTTCCGCCGCCAGCCCGGGCGCTGGCTGATCACCGCGGTGCGCTTTCGTCTGCCGCGGTGCTGGCAGCCCGCGCTGGGCTACCCCGAACTGGCGCGCGAAGTGGCCGCGCGCGGGTGGGCGGCGCCGACGCCGACCCAGGTCTCCGACGCGGTGATCGCCATCCGCCAGCGCAAGCTGCCCGACCCTGCGCAGCTCGGCAACGCCGGCAGCTTCTTCAAGAATCCGCTCGTCGATGGCGCCCGCTTTGCCGCCCTGCATGCGCAGTGGCCGGCCCTGCCGCACTACCCGCAGGCCGACGGCCAGATCAAGCTCGCCGCCGGCTGGCTGATCGAGCAGTGCGGCTGGAAGGGGCGCCGTGACGGCGCCGTGGGCTGCCATGCCGGGCAGGCGCTGGTGCTGGTCAACCATGGCGGCGCCCGTGGCGAGGACGTGCGCCGGGTGGCGGCGGCGATCCGCGCCGACGTCGCGGCGCGCTTCGGCGTAGAGCTGGAAGTGGAACCGGTATTCGCATAGGGCATGCTAAGATCGCAGGTCATGTGGCGGCGCTCCAGGCCGCCTTGCCGTACTCAATGCGGAGAACTTGTGATGCCCATCAATTCCTCCCGGGCCTGGTTCAATGGTGTACGTACCTTGTCGGCGGCGTTCCTGCTCGCCGGCAGTGTCATGGCTCACGGTGCCGGCGAGGCCGCCGACCTGGTCAGCCGTGCGGCGGCCGATCCGGCGCTGCGCCAGACCCTGGTCGCCGAAGGCGCCAAGGCTGCCTTCTTCTGCGCCAACTGCCACGGCGAGGCCGGCATCAGTCGCTTCGGCAACGTGCCCAACCTGGCCGGCCAGCATCCGCAGTACGTCCTCACCCAGATCGAGGCCTTCCTTTCCGGCGAACGCAAGGATGCCTTCATGGAAGGCCTGATGCGCGTGCTCAACGAGCGTGAGAAGGCCGCCATCGCCCTCATGTACGCCGCCCAGAACGTGCCGCCGGCCACCGCGCCGGGGCCGCGCACCGCCCAGGGTGCGCAGCTGTTCGGAATGTACTGCGCGCGCTGCCACCAGGAAGATGCCCACGGCGGCAAGGATTTCCCGCGCCTCGCCGGTCAGCAGCCGGAGTACATCCGCATCAGCCTGCGGCGCTACCTGACCATGTCCGGCGAGCGCTTCTACCCGCCGATGACCGCCGCGGTGTCACAGCTCGGGCGCGACAACATCGAGCTGATGGCGGAATACCTCTCCAGCCTGCCCTGAGCCCCTGCGCGCTTCTGCTGCCATGGAAGACGACATCCAGCGCCGCGGCGTGACCGCCCGTTACGCCGACTCCACCACCCACGCCGGGGTGGTGTACACCGTCGAGGTGCCGGCGAGCGCGGACACCGACATCCGCACCCAGACCGCCGAGACCCTTGCCGGCCTCGAGCGCCTGCTCGCCGAGGCCGGCAGCGCCAAGTCGCGCATCCTGATGGCCACCATCTACCTCGTCGACATGGCCGACTATGACGGCATGAACGAGGTCTGGGACGCCTGGCTGCCCCCCGGCTGTGCCCCCGCGCGGGCCTGCGTACGGGTGGCGGGGTTGGCGCGCCCGGGCTGGCGGGTGGAGATCGCCCTCACCGCAGCCCGCCTCTGAGTCCGTTTGCTGCAGGTGCACATTTGTCCCTGCGCGTCATAAGGTCTTGATTTGTGCTGCGTGTTGCACTGCGCTTGGTTAGAATCACAGGTTCCCCTGCAGCAGTAAGCCCGGTGCGCCAATGACCCAACGCCTGCGAGAAATCCCCTACAACTACACGTCGTTCTCGGATCGCGAGATCGTCATCCGCCTGCTCGGCGCGGAAGCCTGGGGGGTGCTTGACGAGTTGCGCGGCGAGCGCGTCACCGGCCGTTCGGCGCGCATGCTCTACGAGGTGCTCGGCGACATCTGGGTGGTGCGCCGCAATCCCTACCTCGAAGACGACCTGCTGGCCAGTCGCGAGCGCCGCGAGGCGCTCATCGGCGCCCTCAACCACCGCGTCAGCGAGGTCGAGAAACGCCGCCAGGGCAACGAGCGCGTCGCCCTGCTGATCGCCCGTGCCCGCGAGGCGGTGGCCGACTTCGAACACTGGTTCGCCGACACCGCGCGCCGCCGCAAGGCCGTGGCACGCGCGCTGGGGCGCCATACGCGCCGTGACAACATCTGCTTCGACGGCCACGCGCGCGTCTCCCATGTCACCGACGCCACCGACTGGCGGGTGGAGTACCCCTTCGTCGTCCTCTACCCGGACACCGAGGAGGAGATGGCGCCGCTCGTGCGTGCCTGTATCGAGCAGGGCCTGACCATCATCCCGCGTGGCGGTGGCACCGGCTACACCGGCGGCGCGGTGCCGCTGGATGCGCGCTCGGTGGTGATCAACACCGAGAAGCTGATCGCCATCGGCGGCGTCGAAGAGATGGTGCTGCCCGACGCCGACGGCAAGCCGATGGCCTCGCCCTATGCCACCATCCGCACCGGTGCCGGCGTGGTCACCGAGCGCGTCGCCGAAGCGGCCAGTGCCGCCGGGCGGGTGTTCGCCGTCGATCCGACCTCGGCGAGCGCGTCCTGTGTGGGCGGCAACATCGCCATGAACGCCGGCGGCAAGAAGGCCGTGCTGTGGGGTACCGCGCTGGACAACCTGGCGTGGTGGAAGATGGTCACGCCGGACGGCAACTGGCTGGAGGTCGAACGCCTCGACCACAATTTCGGCAAGATCCACGAGCAGCACATCGCGCGCTTCCGCCTGCGCCGCTTCGACGGCCTCAGCTACGCCCCGCTGGGTGAGGAAGTCCTCTCCATGCCGGGCGCGCACTGCCGCAAGGATGGCCTCGGCAAGGACGTCACCGACAAGTTCCTCGGTGGCATCCCCGGGGTGCAGAAGGAAGGCACCGACGGCCTCATCGTCGCCGCGCGCTGGGTGCTGCACAAGATGCCGCCGGTCACCCGCACGGTGTGCCTGGAGTTCTTCGGCCAGGTGCGCGAGGCGGTGCCGGCGATCGTCGAGATCACCGACTACTTCAAGCCTGGCGGTGCCGGCAACAGCGCCGGTGTGCTCCTCGCCGGCCTCGAACACCTCGACGAACGCTATGTGAACGCGGTCGGTTACACCACCAAGGCGAAGCGCCACGGCCGCCCCAAGATGGTGCTCATCGGCGACATCGTCGGCTTCGACGAGGACGCGGTGATGACGGCCGCCTCCGAGGTCGTGCGCATGACCAACGTGCGCGGTTCGGAGGGCTTCATCGCGGTCAGCCCCGAGCAGCGCAAGCGCTTCTGGATGGAACGCAGCCGCACCGCGGCGATCTCGCGCCACACCAACGCCTTCAAGATCAACGAGGACGTGGTCATCCCGCTGCCGCGCATGGGCGAGTACTGCGACGGCATCGAGCGCATCAACATCGAGCTGTCGATCCACAACAAGCTGCAGCTCTGTGACGCGCTGGCGGAGTTCCTGCGTGGCGCGCTGCCGCTCGACCAGGGTGATGCCGGCATTGACCGCGACGTCATCATCGGCGACCGCCGCGAGGCCGCGCTGGCCTACGTGGACAGCGTGCGCGCGCGCTGGCAGTGGCTGCTCGACAGCCTCGACCTGCCGCTCGCCGAGGCCGAGGCGCGCTTCGCCGAGTTCGGCATCGTCGCCGGCGAGCTCACCAACCGCGCCGCCGAACCGCGGCTCTTCCACCGCCTGCAGGACTACTCCATCCGCGTGTCGTGGAAGGCCGAGCTCAAGCCGCGCGTGGACAAGATCTTCGAGGGCGTGGTGTTCGCCCCGGTGCTCGAACGCGTCGCCGCGATCCACAAGGAAGTGTTGCGCGGGCGCGTCTTCGTCGCCCTCCACATGCACGCCGGCGACGGCAACGTGCATACCAACATCCCGGTCAACTCCGACCACTACGAGATGCTGCAGACCGCCAACCGCGCGGTGGACCGCATCATGGCGCTGGCGCGCAGCCTCGACGGGGTGATCTCCGGCGAGCACGGCATCGGCATCACCAAGCTCGACTACCTTACCGACGAGGAAATGGCGAGCTTCTGGGCCTACAAGCAGAAGGTCGATCCCGAGGGCCGCTTCAACCGCGGCAAGCTGATGAAGGGCGGCAATCTCGACAATGCCTACACCCCCAGCTTCAACCTGATGGGGCACGAATCGCTGATCATGGAGCAATCCGAGATCGGCGAGATCGCCCATGACATCAAGGACTGCCTGCGCTGCGGCAAGTGCAAGCCGGTGTGCTCCACCCACGTGCCGCGCGCCAACCTGCTCTACAGCCCGCGCAACAAGATCCTCAGCACCTCGCTGCTGATCGAGGCCATGCTCTACGAAGAGCAGACCCGCCGCGGCGTCTCGCTCGCCCACTGGGCGGAGTTCGAGGACGTCGCCGATCACTGCACGGTGTGCCACAAGTGCGAGAAGCCCTGCCCGGTGGACATCGACTTCGGCGACGTGTCGATCAAGATGCGCAACCTGCTCAGGAAGCAGGGCAAGAAGTCCTTCAACCCCGGCAAGGCCGCGGCGATGGCCTTCCTCACCATCCGCGATCCGGCCACCATCAAGCTGATCCGCAAGGGCATGATCGAGTGGGGTTACAAGGCCCAGCGCCTCGGCCACAAGGTCGGCAAGGCGCTCGGCCTGGTGCAGCCCCAGCTCAAGGCTCCGCCGGCCACCCTCGGCAAGGCGACGCTGAAGGCGCAGGTGATCCACTTCATCAACAAGCCCATGCCGGGCAACCTGCCCAAGAAGACCAGCCGCGCGCTGCTCGACATCGAGGACGACAAGGTCATCCCGGTGATTCGCGACCCGCTCAAGACCAGCAGCGAATCGGAGGCGGTGTTCTACTTCCCCGGCTGCGGCTCGGAGCGGCTGTTCAGCCAGGTCGGCCTGGCCACCCAGGCCATGCTCTATCAGGTCGGCGCGCAGACCGTGCTGCCCCCCGGCTACCTGTGCTGCGGCTATCCGCAGACCGCCGCGGGGGAAGAGGCCAAGGGGCAGAAGATCACCACCGACAACCGCGTGCTCTTCCACCGCGTCGCCAACACGCTCAACTATCTCGACATCAAGACGGTGATCGTGTCCTGCGGCACCTGCATGGATCAGCTGCAGAAGTACGAGTTCGAGAAGATCTTCCCCGGCTGCCGCCTGCTCGACATCCACGAGTACCTGATGGAGAAGGGCGTCAGGCTCGAAGGTGTGCAGGGCGTGAAGTACATGTACCACGAGCCCTGCCACACGCCGATGAAGCAGTATCAGGGCATCAAGGTGGCCAATGAGCTGATGGGCACGCGCGTCGACCTCTCCGACCGCTGCTGCGGCGAATCCGGCACCCTGGCGGTGGCTCGCCCGGACATCTCCACCCAGGTGCGCTTCCGCAAGCAGGAAGAGATCGAGAAGGGCGCGGCGGCGCTGCGCGGCGACGATACCGATGCCAGGGTGAAGATCCTCACCTCCTGCCCGTCCTGCCTGCAGGGCATGCACCGTTACGCGAACGATGGCGGCGGCGTGGAGCCGGACTACATCGTCGTCGAACTCGCCCGCCACCTGCTCGGCGAGAACTGGCTGCCTGAATACGTCGCACGCGCCAATAACGGCGGCATCGAGCGCGTGCTGCTGTAAGGGGAGGGCATGCGCTCCCGGGCTGCGGCCCGGGAGCATTGCGGCGCCGTTCAGGCCGGATGCAGGCGCCCCCAGATTTCCTGCATTGCCTGCGCCGCGCCCATGCGCAGGCGCACGCTGGCGAGGTGGCTCACTTCGGTGTCGCCGGGGTTGATTTCCACCACCGCGATGCCGTGCTGCTGCGCCCACCACACTGGCCCGGCAATGTAGGGGAAGACGCTGGTGGTGCCGATGCTGACCACCGCGTCCAGCCCGCCGGCGAGGATGGTCTGCAGGCGGTCGAGGGCGTGTGTGGGGAGCATCTCGCCGAACAGCACCACGTCCGGGCGCAGTACCCCGCCGCACAACGGGCAGGCCGGCGGCAGGCTGAGGCCGGAGAAGTCCGGCACGTTGCGGTTGTGCGGGCATTCCGTGCAGCGCAGGCGATGCACCGTGCCATGCACTTCGATGAGCTTCTGCGAGCCGGCGGCGCGGTGCAGGCCGTCCACGTTCTGCGTCAGTACCCACACCCCGCTGCGTTCGCGCTCCAGCTCGGCAATCAGGCGGTGCGCGGCGTTGGGGCGGGCATCGCGGCAGTTGGCCTCGATCTCGGCGATGTAGCGCCAGGCGATGTCCGGGCGCTGCGCCATCATCTCGCCGGAGAGCGCTTCCTCGATGGTCAGGCCCTCGGCGGTCAGGCGTTCGTGGTAAAGCCCGCCGATGCCGCGGTAGGTGGGCAGGCCGGAGTCGGCGGAGATGCCCGCGCCGGTGATGAAGAGGATGCGCTGGGCGTCGGCCAGCGCCGCGCAGGCGCGGTCGACGGCAGTGTCGTGGTTCATGTGCGGCTGACCTCCACCAGGCAGTCGTAGAAGCAGGCTCCGCCACCGAAGTCGGTGAGCGCGTCGCTGGTCACCGCATTGGCGTTCTCGCCGTCGCCGGAGAGCTTGCGCCACCAGATCGACGGGCTGACCACCACCCCGGGGCGCACCCGCGCGGTGATCACCGCGCGCGCGCTGAAACTGCCGCGGTCGTTGTGGATGCGCACGCGCTCGCCGTCGGCGATGGCGCGCGCGGCGGCGTCGGCGGGATGCAGTTCGAGCTTCGGCGTGCCCTCGTCGGCCAGGAAGCGCGGCAGGTTGGCAAAGCTGCTGTTGAGGAAGTTGCGCGCCGGCGGTGAGATCAGCGCGAGCGGGAAGCGTGCCGCAAGGGCGGGATTGACCGCCGCCGACTCGCGCGGTGGATGCCACGCCGGCAGCGGGTCGTGGCCGGCCGCGGCGAGGGTTGCGGAATGGAACTCGCACTTGCCCGAGGGGGTGCGGAAACCGCCTGCGGCAAAGGGGGCGAAGGGCCGCGGCAGGTTCAGCCTGGCCCAGCCGCGTGCGCGCAGGGTCGCCGGATCGAGCCCGTGGGCGCGGCGGTCGCCGTGATCGAAGGCCGCCGCGGCGACGGTCTCGTCGTCCTCGCACAGCGCGGTGTCGGTAAAGCCGAGGCGGGCGGCGAGCTGGCGGAACACCTCCGCATTCGAGCGTGCCTCGCCGAGCGGGGCGATGGCCGGGGTGTTGGCGAGGGCGTAGAAATGCCCGTAGGCGGTGTGCACGTCGTGCTGTTCGAGCTGGCTGGTGGCCGGCAGCAGGATGTCGGCGTAGTCCGCGGTGTCGGTCTGGAAGAGTTCATGGACGACGCAGAACAGGTCCTCGCGCGCGAAACCCTCGCGCACCCGCCTGCCGTCTGGCGCCACCGCAAGCGGATTGGCGTTGTAGACGTAGATTGCGCGGATCGGCGGAGCGCTGGCTTCGAGCAGGTCGCGGCCTATCGTCGTCATGTTGATGGTGCGGGGCGGGAAGCGCTCCGGGTCGGGATACAGGTCGGGGCGTTCGAGGGCGTGTTGGTCTACCGGGAAGTTGCCCGAGGTGGACAGCAGCGCGCCGCAGCCCGGCTTGCGCCAGGCGCCAGTGAGGGCGGGCAGGCAGGCAATGTTGCGCACCGCCATGCCGCCGCCGGCATGGCGGTTGAGGCCGTAGTTGAGGCGGATCAGCGTATCCCCGCCGGCGGCTCCGTACTCGCGCGCCAGCGCACGGATGGTGGCGGCGTCCACGCCGCAGAGGGGGGCGGCCCATTCCGGCGTGTGGGTTTGCACGCGCTCGGCGAGCGCGGCATAGCCGAGGGTATGGCGGGCGATGTAGTCGTGGTCGAGGAGGTCCTCGGCGATCAGCACCTGCATCATCGCCAGCGCCAGCGCACCGTCGCTGCCAGGCAGCGGGGCGATGTGGAGGTGGCACTTCTCTGCCGTCGCGGTGCGCCAGGGGTCGATGCAGATCAGCCGCGCGCCGCGCCGTTTGGCCTCCAGCAGATGGCGCCAGCCATGGAGGTTGGAGACCACCGGATTGGCACCCCAGATCAGGATCAGGCGGGCATTGGCGACCGCCTCCGGGTCGGCGCCCTGCGATGCGCCGACGGTGGCCTTCCAGCCCATCGCGCCGGCGCTGGCGCAGATGGTGCGATCGAGCAGCGAGGCGCCAAGACGGTGGAAGAAGCGCCGGTCCATCCCCGCACTGTGCACCAGGCCCATGGTGCCGGCGTAGGAATAGGGCAGGATGGCCCGCGGATCGTCGGCGGCGATGGCGGCAAAGCGCGCGGCGATGGTGTCCAGGGCCTCGTCCCAGGAGATGCGCGCGAAGCGTCCCTCGCCCTTGCGGCCGATGCGCTTCATCGGATGGAGCAGGCGCTGCGGGCTGTAGACCCGCTCCAGGTAGTGCGCCACCTTGGTGCACAGCGCGCCGTGGGTGAAGGGCATGTCGGCCGCGCCGCGCACCTTCAGTGCGCGCCCGTCGGCAACCTCCACCTCCATCGCGCAGCTGTCGGGGCAGTCGTGCGGACAGGCGGCCCTGACGATGTGGGACGCCGCGTCGCTCACTTTCAGCGCCTCCGCGGGTCGTCGCGGGTGAGCTCGATGTAGCGCCGGCGGTCCTCTTCGAAGCGCGCGCGCACGGCGGCGGCCTCGCGGTTCTTGGCGTCGATGATGCTGCGCTGGGCGGCGAGCTCGCCCTCCACCGTGCGCAGTTCGTCGGCGAGCTCGCGCGGCACCTCGCCGTTGCGGTAGAACTCGGTTTCCTGGGCGAGGCGGTCGCGGCGCAGGGTGAGCTCGGCGAGGCGCTGGCGGACATCGCCAAGGCCGGTTTCCACCTCCGCGAGGGCGCGCTCGCGGCGGGCGTCGAGTTCGCTCAGCGTCGGATAGGTTTCCAGCAATGCGGCATCCAGGCGGCGCTGCTGCAGCGCGCGGGCCTCTTCGGCCTTGCGGCGCTGCTCCGCCGCCTGACGGCGGGCGACCTCTTCCGGGGTCAGCGGCGCGGCGACGAAGCGCCGCACCGTGCCCTGCGGGCTGATCTCGCGGTAGGCCTTGCCGTAGCACATGCCGGGAAGCACGTCGCCGCATACCGGACGGCCGTTGTCGTCCTCGCAGCAATAGATGGTGCGGCCGCCGCCCTGGGCGGCGGCGGCCAGCGGCGTCAGCAGCGCCGCGCAGAGCAGGGCGTGGCTAAGAAGCCTGGGTTCCATAAGTGTCGCGGTAGGCGCTTACCGCCTCCAGATTGGCCGCCAGTTGCGGACTGTCGGCAAGGTAGCCGATGAGGTCTTCGAGGGTGGCCACCGCCACCACCGGAATGCCGAACTGCTCGCGCACCTCCTGTACCGCCGAGAGGCTGCCGGTGCCGCGCTCCATGCGGTCAAGCGCAATCACCACGCCGGCCGGCACTGCTCCTGCGGCGCGGATGATGTTCACCGATTCGCGCACCGAGGTGCCCGCGGAGATGACGTCGTCGAGGATCAGTACCCGTCCGGCGAGCGGCGCGCCGATCAGTGTGCCGCCCTCGCCGTGGTCCTTGGCTTCCTTGCGGTTGAAGGCGAAAGGCAGGTTTACGCCGTGTTCGGCAAGCCGCACCGCGGTACCGGCGACCAGCGGAATGCCCTTGTAGGCGGGGCCGAAAAGCATGTCGCAATGCACCGCGGAGGCCTGGATGGCGCGGGCGTAGAAGCCGCACAGCTCACGGAAGGAGGCGCCATCATCGAACAGGCCGGCGTTGAAGAAGTAGGGCGAATTGCGCCCCGCCTTGGTGATGAACGACCCGAAGCGCAGCACGCCCTTGCGACAGGCCAGTGCGATGAATTCACGGCTAAAATCCACGTTCGCCTTCCGAAGCACCAATTTCCGAGAATCTCCGCATGTTACGCATCATCTCCGCCAATCTCAACGGCATTCGCTCGGCCACCAGCAAAGGCTTCCTCGACTGGTTGGCTGCCCAGGAGGCCGATTTCGTCTGCGTCCAGGAGCTCAAGGCCCAGGCCGCCGACCTTGGCGAACCCATGAAGGCCTGCGCCGGCCTGAGGGGCTATTTCCATCATGCCGAGAAGAAGGGCTACAGCGGCGTCGGCATCTACACCCGGCATGAGCCCGAGCGCGTCGTCGAGGGGCTCGGCATTGCCGACATCGATGCCGAAGGGCGTTACCTGCAGCTTGACTACCCCGGCGTCTCGGTGGTGTCGCTGTACCTGCCGTCCGGCTCCAGTTCAGACGAACGCCAGCAGGCCAAGTTCGGTTTCATGGCGCGCTTCCTCCCCCATCTTGCCGAACTGCGTGCCAGCGGTCGCGAGGTGGTGATCTGTGGCGACTGGAACATCGCCCACCGCGAGATCGACCTCAGGAACTGGAAGAGCAACCAGAAGAACTCCGGCTTCCTGCCCGAGGAGCGGGCGTGGCTGAGCCAGGTGCTGGATGAACTGGGCTGGGTCGACGTCTACCGCCGTCTCTACCCCGATGCCACCGGCGACAGCTACACCTGGTGGTCCAACCGCGGCCAGGCGTGGGCAAAGAACGTCGGCTGGCGTATCGACTACCACCTCGCCACTCCCGCCATCGCCGCCACCGCGACCGTCGCGGCGGTCTACAAGGCCCAGCGCTTCAGCGACCACGCGCCGCTGACGGTCGATTACGGCTTCGCCCTGACGGCCTGACGCTGGAATGAAAAGGGCAGGGGAGCCCCTGCCCTTCAAGCGCTGCGTTGTGCCTGCGATCAGGCGGCGAGCTTGCGCCGGCGGGTTGCGGCGAGACCGGCAAGGCCGAGCCCGAGCAGCCCCAGGATGGCAGGTTCCGGCACCGGGTTGACCGGCGGCACGCCGGTAAGCGGGAAGCTGGCGGAGATGTACGGCAGGATGCTGCCGTCCGTGCGCTCGTGGCCGAAGTGGATGAACATCTCCACGCCATTGGGCTGAACGCCGATCGGCGCCATGCCTACCGTCTGGCCGCCGCCCCAGAGTTCGGTGGGGGTCACGCCGGCAAGCAGCACCGAGGTCGGATCGGCGAAGTTGACCGGGTTGCTGTAGCTGCCGGTGACGATGTTGATGCCGATTTCCTGCAGGAACGGGTTGGCGTTGCGCGTCCATTCCGGGTTGTGGTCGGTACCCACCCAGACGCCGCCGCCGGCCGCTTCCAGGTTGGAGGCGACGTTCTGCAGCAGGGCCTGCTCCGAGGCATTGGTGGGCTGGAAGTGATAGCCGTAAGAGCGCGTATCGACGACCAGGCCACGATTGTTCCAGAAGCCGGCCAGCGCAGCGACGTCGTCATTGTTGAGATAACGGGTGCCGGTGAGGTCGAAGAGGAAAACCTGGTCATAGAAGGTCGAACCCAGGGTGCTCGCCAGCGTGCCCGCGGTGCGGGTATCGACGACATTCACGGTGTGGCCGGCCGCGGCGAGCGTGCTGGCCATCTCGGTGTACCCGGTGTAGTCGAACTGGGTGATGAGGATGGTGGCGGCACCGGCTTGGGCAGATGCGGAAAGGGCGACAAGCGCCGCAAGCAGTTTCTTCTTCATGGAATACTCCGAAAGTGAATCGATAAACGCAAAAAGCCTGTCGATGCGATCGGAAGCAAGTGTCTTGCCAGTTTCCAATGGCCGCCATACGCCAATGATCTGGGCGCATATTGCAGAGGAGATTGCCCGAGAGTGTAAAGAAATCCGACAGGGCGCATGCCGGATGACTTGCTTTGGCGCGGAGCGCTCGGTGCTGGCGCAGGCGACGGCAGCTGCATGCCCACCCCCCTGCCGGCTGACCCTCGACAGCCCCCCGCAACGGGGAGGTCAGGTGCGTCGTGGAGCTCGCCCTCAGGGCGGCGTACTGCCCGCGGTGCCAGCGTGATCGGCAGCAGGTGAGATGCGGTTGCGGCCGGCCTGTTTGGCTGCGTACAGCTGCCTGTCGGCAGCGTCGAGGAGTTCGCCGGCAGTGTGCGCTGCACCGGCGACCGTTGAGGCCACCCCGAGGCTGATCGTCACTAGTTCACTGACGGTGGAGGCCGGGTGCTGAATCGCGAGCTGCGCGACCGCCTCCTGCAATGCTGCAGCCTTGCGCAGCGCACAGGGGAGGTCGCAGTCGGCGAGCAGGACGACAAACTCCTCACCGCCGTAACGGGCAACGAAGTCGTGCCCCCGCTTCGGCAGTGCCTGCAATGCCCCCGCAACGGCCTTCAGGCACTGGTCGCCGGCGATATGGCCGAGGTGGTCGTTGTAGGTCTTGAAGAAGTCGATGTCGAGCAGGATCAGGCTCAAAGGCATGTGGTGACGCTGGCTGCGCGCCCACTCGGCGTCGAGGTGCTGGTCGAAGTAACGCCGGTTGGCCACGCCGGTGAGGCCGTCAAGGTAAGCCAGCGCGCGCAGCTGGTCAGCCTGTGCCTTGAGGGTGAGATGGGTCCTGACGCGGGCCCGGACCACTGCCGGATTGACGGGCTTGGTGATGTAGTCCGCGCCCCCGGCTTCGAGGGCCAGGGATTCCGATTCGAAATCCTCTTCGGCAGTGACGAAGAGTACCGGAATGTCCGCAAGTGCCGGATTCTGCTTGAGGCGCTGGCAGACCTCCATGCCGCTGATGTCGGGCATGTTGAGGTCGAGCAGGATGAGATCCGGGCACAATCGTCCGGCTTGCGCGAGCGCCTGTTCTCCATTGCGCGCCATGAAGATCTCGTACTGATCGCGAAAGATCTCGTGCATGGTCTGAATGAAAAGCGGCTGGTCGTCGACGACCAGCAGCTTTGGCATGGCTGTCGGCGAGGAGTATTCGGCTCTCATCGGGATTGTCCGCCGTTGTGTACCTGGAGGTGGCTGCTGGCCTGCTGCGCGAACTGCAGCGCGCTATCAAAGTCCAGTGCCTGCAGGGCTTCATCGAGCCTTGCGGTGAGTTCCGGCGATACCTCGCGGAGTCCGTTCTGCACTGCGGCGAACGCGTCGGCAGCGCGCAGGTTGCCATCCTGAAGCAGGCGCACGAGTTCTGCGACGCCCTCGGCGAGTGAGGGCTGCGTGACCGTGGCGGGGGCACCCGCGTGCGTGCCCGCCGGTACTGCCACCGCCTCCGCGAGTGCGGCGGCGGCGGCGTTCCATGCCGCTTCCAGTGCAGCGGGCCAGTCGGCAGCGGGCCTCGCAGCGGGGGTGCTCTTCAGCCCCGCTTCGATGGCACGCGCACGGCTGGCAAGCTGCCCCAGCCCCAGTGTTGCTGCCAGCCCTTTGAGGGTGTGCAGTGCGGGGAGAACCTGAGCGGCCGCCGGTGTGCGCAGTGCGCGCACCAGGTGCGCGACCTCCTCGCCCTGCGTGCTGAGGAACTGTGCGGCCATCCGCGCGAGAAGGTCGCGCTTGCCGCCGCAGGCGCGCAGCGCCATATCAAGGTCGAAGACTGCGTCGGCCTCGGTGCCGGCAGTCGCCTCCGCGCCGGCCGGCACGGTCCCCTGCTGCGGAGCGTCATGCCTGCTGCCTGTGCAGTGGCGCAGCAGCAGATCGACCAGACGGTCGATCTCGAACGGTTTGCCGACATGGTCGTTCATGCCGGCGGCGAGCGCGGCCTGGCGGTCAGCAGGCAGGACATTGGCGGTCATGGCAATTACCGGCAGCGTTGCGCAGCCGGGCAGCGCGCGCAGTTGCCGGGTGGCTTCGAAGCCGTCGATGCCGGGCATCTGGATGTCCATCAGCACCGCATCGAAGCGCGCACTGCCGGTACGCAACAGTTCGAGCGCCTGGTAGCCGTCCGTCGCCATGACCACTGCGGCACCCTCGGCGGCGAGCAGTTCTCCGGCAACCTGACGGTTGATATCGTTGTCCTCGACCAGCAGGATGTTGGTGCCGTGCAGCCGCCTGTTTCCAGCCGGCGCGAAGGCATCTCCGCCGCCGTCGGCGCTGGTGCAGGCAGCGTGGGCGACCGTGGCGGCCAGCATCGTCGGCGTAACCGGCTTGAGCAGGTAGCCGTCGAGCGGGCAGTTGCCGCTCGTCAGCGCATCGTTGATGGCTTCGCGGCCGTGGGCGGTGACCATGACGATGAGCGGCGAGGTGCCGGGCAGGTCGAGCGTCCTGATGAGGTGGGCGGTCTGCAGTCCATCGAGTTGTGGCATCTGCCAGTCGAGGAGGATGCAGTCGAAGGCGAAGCCCCGTTGCGCGGCGACCTGCACCCTGTCGATGGCGTCCGCGCCGTCGGCCGCACACTCCACCTGCCAGCCGAGCTGCTCGGCCATTGCCCGCAGCGTGGTGCGGGCAATGTCGTTGTCGTCGACAACGAGAACGCGCCGTGCGGCCGCCTTTACTGGCGGCGGGCGTGCGCCTTCGTCGGCGATCCTGAACTCCAGCGTAAAGGAGAAGCAGCTACCCTGGCCGGGGGAGCTGTCGACCTCCAGATTGCCCCCCATCAGGGTTACCAGACTGCGGCTGATGGCAAGCCCGAGGCCGCTGCCGCCATACTTGCGGCTGGTGGAGGAGTCGGCCTGGGTAAAGCCGCTGAAGATGGTTTCGAGCTTGTCCGCAGGAATGCCAATGCCGCTGTCGCGAACCTCGAAGCGGATCCTTGCCTTGCCCGGCGGCGCGCTGCCGGCGTCGTGCAGGGCGACGACTACGGCGCCGTGCTCGGTGAACTTGATCGCATTGCTGCCCAGGTTGAGCAGCACCTGCTGCAGCCGCAGGGCATCGCCATGGAGCGCCGCGGGCAGACCCGGGCCGACGTCGAATACCACCTCCAGGTCGCGGTGCTCGACTGCCCCGGAGAACACCACGGAGAGATAGCGCAGCACGTCCTCAAGCCTGAACGCCGCGTCCTCGAGTTCCATCCGGCCGGCTTCGACGCGGGAGAAGTCGAGTACATCGTTGAGGATGCCAAGCAGGCCGCGCGCCGCCACCTCGGCCTTCTGCGCATAGTCGCGCTGGCGCTGGTCCAGAGCCGTACGCTCCAGCAACTGCAGCAGGCCCAGGATGGCGTTCATCGGAGTGCGGATCTCGTGGCTCATGTTGGCAACGAAACGGCTCTTTGCCGCGCTCGCCTCCTCCGCTCGCTGGCGGGCGTCGACCAGTTCGGCCTCCGCCTGCTTGCGCGCGCTGATGTCCTGGTGAGTGCCACGCATCAGCAAGGGCTTGCCATCGGCGCTCCACTGCTGCACCTTGCCGCGGTCGAGCACCCACACCCAGTGACCATCGCGGTGGCGCATGCGCGCTTCGCACTCGTAATACTCGCTGCTGCCGTCGAAGCAGCGCTGCAGCGCTTCACCGCTGGCGGCAAGATCGTCGGGGTGGGTGAAGTGCTTCCAGGTCTCGATGCTGGTCGGTTGCAGTTCCTCGAGCGTATGGCCGACGATCTCTGCCCAGCGCTCGTTGAACACCGTATCGCCGCTCTGTACATGCCACTCCCAGGTGCCCACATGGGTGCCTTCGATGATGCCGGCGAGGCGGTCGCGCTCTTCATTGAGTGCGGCCTCGACATCCTTGAGCCGGCTCTGGTCGAACAGATAGCCGCGAATCTGCACCAGCGCGCCGCTGGCATCGCGGATCAGGCGGGTAAAGTCGTAGAGCCAGCGGTAATGGCCGTGCACATCACGTACGCGGTAGCTTTGCTCGTAGGTGTCGACACCGTTGGCGATATGGGCGGCGACCTCTGTGCCAATCCGGTCGCTGTCGTCGGGGTGGATGAGGTTCCCCCAGGGCAGGTGGCCAGTGGTGAACTGCGTTGCCTTGTAGCCCAGCACATCCTCGACGTTGGCGGAAATGCGTTCCACCGGCCAGCCTGCGCTGGGGGCCCAGGCCACCGAGAACACCGGGCCGGCGGAAAACAGGTCGCGCTCGGCGCGCAGCTCGGCGGCCAGCCCGTCGCTGGTGGCTTCGATCCTGCTCCGGTGGCGCTGGTACCAGGCCAATGGGCCAATGGTGACAAGGCACAGCGCTGCATAAAGGCTCAGCCCCAGTCGGGCGGACTCTCGCCATGGAGCGTCGATCTCATCGAGATCGCGCCCGCTGGCCACTACCAATGGCCAGTCGAGTCTGAGCCCGGGTGGGGAGACTGTGCGCAACGCCATCATCCGGTGTTCGCCGGTGGCGTGGACCCGCCCTTCGAGGACGCTGGCCTCCATCCCGCTGAGCTTGTGGCGGGTGAAGAAGGAGTCGGGTGTGTCCAGGCGCAGCCCCCCCATGCCCGGCCGGTCCGGAGCCATGATGACCTGGATGCCGTCACCGTGCGCGAGCGCGCTCCACATGTCCGGCGCGTAGTTCACCGACTCCAGCACGGTGGTAAAGAACGGTCCCTCCAGACTGGCCACCACAGTGCCCGCAAATACGCCGTCCGGGCCATTGAGGCGGCGCGCCAGGGCAACGATCCAGATGTCTTCCACCGCGGACTTGAAGGGGCGCGAGAGGAACAGGACCGCCGGGCGGTCATCGTGCTGCGGGGCGGTGAAGTACTCGCGTCCGGAGAAGTCGCCACCCCGCAATGCCTTGCGACTGCTCGCCTGCGTGTAACCCTGCGCATCCAGCCACATCAGCGAACGTACGCCGGGCATGACCGCATTGAGTGCTTCCATCCGCCGGTTGGCCTCGCCTCCTGGGTCCTTGCCGGTGAGCCAGACGGCGTGTTCGGTCTCCAGATGGCTCAGGACGTTGGCGATGGCCTGAAGTTGAGCGCTGATATTGACCGCAGCGACCCGCGCCTGGGTGGCCAGGCGGTCGCTCTCCTCGCTGCGGACGCGCTCGCGCTCGGTGAGGATGCTGGCCGTCACGGCGATCCCCGCGACGAACAGGATGAAGCCCAGCACCAGCCGTTCGGCCAGGTTCCGCCGCCGTCTTGAGCCGTGCTGCGTGGGCAGGTCGGGATTGCTGGCGCGCGGTGGAGCTGTGTCCATGAGCGATCCTGTGCTGTGAAGGCGGCAGGCCGCGGGTGCGCCGGTGGGCGGAGCGCAGGCCTCGGCGTGAGCTGTCGCGGCTATGTCTTTCGGCACATCTTAGCGGAAAAGTTCAAATGCACCGCGGGCACGGCTGCGCCATGCACGGAATATTGCACGACGCCGGTCACCCCGCCGGCAAGGCCTCGATGGCCGGGCGGGCGAAGAGGTAGCCCTGCTGGTAGCGGACGCCGAAGTCGAGCAGACAGTCGCGTTCGTCGGTGGTCTCCACCCCCTCGCCGATGAGGGTGATGCCGAGGCGTTCGGCGGTCAGCGCAATGCCGGCGACGATGGCCTGGCGGGCGGGGTTGGCGTCGATGTCGCGGATCAGCTCCATGTCCAGTTTCAGCACGTGGGGCTGGAACTTCGCCAGCAGGTTGAGGCCGGCGTAGCCGGCGCCGAAGTCGTCGATGGCGGTGATGAAGCCGCGCTTGCGGTAGTCCGAGAAGATGCGGATCAGGTGCTCGCCGTCGCTGACCTGTTCGCCCTCGGTGACCTCGAACATCAGCCGCTGCGAGGGGAAGCCGAAGCGCTCGCAGGCCTCCAGGGTGGAGCGGATGCAGCTCTCCGGGCGATAGATGGCATTGGGCAGGAAGTTGATCGACAGCCGCGTGCCGTTGATCGCGCCCAGGCCCAGCCCGGCGGCGAGCTCGATGGCCTTTACCCGGCAGGCCTGGTCGAAGCGGTAGCGGTTGTCGTCATTGACCTGGGCGAGCACGCTCGCCGCGCCTTCGCCCGCGGGGCCGCGCACCAGCGCCTCGTAGGCGAAGGGGGCGCCGCCGAGCAGGTCGACGATGGGCTGGAAGGCCATGGTGAACTCGAAACCCAGGGCCGCGGCATTGCGGCACTGGTCGCATCCGGCGGGTTCGAAAGGTTGCGGGAAACGGGTGCTCATCGCGGGTGCTCTGGAGTGTGCTGCGGTTGACGATATCACGCCCGCAAACCTCGTCAGCGCGCCGTTTGCCTTCCCCTGCGAATGGGTTTAGCCTTGAGTCGGGCGCTGCTGGCGCGTATGTCATAACCTGCGATAACGGAGTCGATCATGGCTGCAACAAGCGAACAGAACCACGCCGCAAAGGAAAAGCTGGTAGCGGATTTCAAGGCCGTGGTTGCCGATACCGAAGAGCTGCTCAAGCTCACCGCCGGGCAGGCCGGTGACAAGCTCAGCGATGTGCGCGGACGCCTCTCCGAGCGCCTCGTCGGCGCCAAGGAGCGCCTTGCCGACGCCGAGCACGCGCTGCGCGAAAATGCCCGCAAGGTGGCCCACGCCACCGACGACTACGTGCATGCCCACCCCTGGCAGTCGGTCGGCATCGCTGCCGGTGTCGCCTTCCTCCTCGGCCTGCTCTCCGGCCGGCGCTGAACGCGGCGATGAGCGAAGAACGGAAACCGCGCCTGGCCGACAGCCTGCGCGGCTTCCTGGATAGCGGGCTGGCCACCGCGCAGACCCGTCTGGAACTGCTTGCGGTGGAGTTCCAGGAAGAGAAGCTGCGCCTCTCCGGGCTGCTCTTCAACCTTGCCCTGAGCGCCATCCTGCTCGGTTTCGGGGTGGTCTTCCTGGCGCTTTTCCTCACCGTGCTGTTCTGGGAAGGGCACCGCCTGCTGGTCCTCGGTCTCGCCACCGTGGCGCTGATCGGCGGCGGCCTGTTCGCCGCCTCCAATGCCGCCCGCGAAATCCGCCGCGGCAGCCGCCTTTTTGCCGCCAGCCTTGCCGAGCTGGCGCGCGACCGCGAAGCACTGCGGCGCAAATGAACGCCAGGGTAATCGAGCTCGCGCTGCGCAAGCAGCGCCTGCAGATTCAGGCCGAAGGTCAGCGTGCCGACATGCTGCGGCGGCTGGAGGGTTTCGAGTCCGCGCTGGATGTTGCCGACGGCGTGCGCGAGAACCTGCGCTGGGCGAGCCAGCACACCCCGGCGCTGTCGGCCGGGGCGGTGCTGTTCGTGTTGTGGAAGCCCCGGCTCGTGCTGCGTCTGGCCAAGCGCGCCTGGCTGGGCTGGATGCTGTACCGCAAGGTCGGGCGCGCCGCGGCCCCCGCCCTGGCGGCGGCCGCTGGTCTGCTCAGTCGCTGGCGCGCTGCGCGGGCAGGATGAAGTTCAGCAGGATCGCCGCGATCCCGCACAGACTCACGCCCTGCAGGGTGAAGCCATCGAGGTTGAGCGCCAGGCCGCCGATGCCGAACACCAGGATGCACGAGACGATCACCAGATTGCGCGGTTCGTCCATGTTCACCTTGCCCTTGATCAGGGTCTTCAGCCCCACGCTGGCCACCGAGCCGAACAGCAGCATCATGATGCCGCCCATCACCGGCACCGGGATGGACTGCAGGAAGGCGTTGAACTTGCCGACGAAGGCCATCGCAATGGCGAACACCGCCGCCCAGGTCATCACCGCCGGATTGAAGTTGCGGGTCAGGGTCACCGCGCCGGTGACTTCCGAGTAAGTGGTGATCGGCGGCCCGCCCACGGAGCCGGCGAACAGCACGCCGAGGCCGTCGCCCGCCAGGGTGCGGTGCAGGCCGGGGCTCTCGGTGTAGTCCTTGCCGGTGACCCCGCCGATGGCGACCACGTCGCCGACGTGCTCGATGGCCGGGGCCAGTGCCACCGGCAGCATGAACAGGATCGCTGCCCATTCAAAGCTCGGTGCCACGAAGCTCGGCATGGCCAGCCAGGGTGCGGCGCCGACCTTGGAGAAATCCACCAGCCCGAAGGCCGCGGCGGCCATGTAGCCGGCCGCCACGCCGGCGAGGATGGGCACCAGCTTGAGGAAGCCGCGCGCCAGCACCGCAACGGCCACCGTAGTACCGAGGGAGATTGCCGCAACGATCAGTGCGGTACCGTAGGGCACCAGTTCGACGCTGCCGTCACCGCTGCGCCCCATCGACATGTTGACCGCCACCGAGGCCAGCGACAGGCCGATGATCATGATGATCGGGCCGATCACCACCGGCGGCATGAAGCGGTGGACGACCTGGGCGCCGTGTTTCCATACCAGCCCGGCAAAGGCGAAGTACACCAGGCTGACGCAGGCCAGCGCGCCCATCGTGGCGGACATCCCCCAGGTGTGCATGCTGTAGATGATGGGGGCGATGAAGGCGAAGCTGGAGCCGAGGAAGATCGGCACCTGACGGCGGGTGACGAGCTGGAACAGCAGGGTGCCGACGCCGGCACCGAGCAGCGCCATGCTGGGATTGAGCCCGGTGAGCAGGGGCACCAGCACCAGCGCCCCGAAGGCCACGAAAAGGATCTGGCCGCCGGCCACCGCCTGGCGCCACGGCGGTTCCCCGCCCTGGATCGGTAGTTCTCGCATGCGTGTTCTCCGTTCGCCCGGCAGGGCGGAATGTATTTGCTGTTATGGGTGCTGCGGGTGCTGCGGGTGCTGCAGGGACTGCGTGCCGCGTTCAGTTGTGCTTGGTGCCGAAGATCTTGTCGCCGGCGTCGCCGAGGCCGGGGATGATGTAGCCAATGTCGTTGAGGTGGCTGTCGATGCTGGCGGTGAAGATGTCCACGTCCGGATGCTGCTCGGCCATCAGGCGGATGCCCTCCGGGGCGGCCACCAGCACCAGCGCGCGGATCTGCGCGCAGCCCTTGCGCTTGAGCATGTCGCAGGTTGCCGCCAGCGAGCCGCCGGTGGCCAGCATCGGGTCGATGATCAGCGCCATGCGCTCGCTCAGCTCGCCGACGAACTTCTCGAAGTAGGGCGCCGGCTGCAGGGTTTCCTCGTTGCGGGCAATGCCCACCACGCTCACCTTGGCGCTCGGGATCATGTCCAGCACGCCGTCGAGCATGCCCAGGCCGGCGCGCAGGATGGGTACCACGGTGACCTTCTTGCCCTTGATCTGCTCGATCTCCACCGGCCCAGCCCAGCCCGCGATGGTGACCTTTTCGAGCGGGAAATCCTTGCAGGCCTCATAGGCCAGCAGGCGGGCGAGTTCGGCGGTGAGCTCGCGGAATTTCTTGGTGCTGATCTCGCCTTCGCGCATCAGGCCGATCTTGTGGCGGACGAGAGGGTGGTCGATTTGCTGGATGGGCATGATGGAGCGGTCCGATGGCGGCGCAAATGGCGCAAGTCTACCCTGCGTCGGCGATGGCGTCGTGTGCGTCTTGCAGCCTGCCCTGTGCATCATTGCAGTTCAGGCGCTGCTGGTTGGCGAGGATGCGTTCGATGAGCGGCTGGGCGTGTTGACGGCTGGCCAGTTCCAGGGCCTGGTCGAGCCAGGCGCGCGCCGTTGCGCACTGCTTGTCGCCATGTATCAGCAGCAGCGCTTCTGCACGCAGACGCAGGAGTTCGGCAACGTAATACTGCTCGGCGAGCTCTTCGGCAGTCAGCAAGGCACGCTCAATCAGGGTCAGGGCTTGTTGGGGATGCCCCATGGCAAGTTGCGCTTCGGCGCATATCGACAACACGGTGACGCCACCGCCGCGGTAGGCCTCATGGACGGTGGCGCTGCCTTGTTCGAGAGCGCTGCCGGCGAGGGCGCCTTGGTGGACCTGTGCCCAGGCCTCGATCAAGGTGCCGACGCCGATCCACAGCGTGAAGCCGTAGCGTTCAGCCAGTGAACGGACCATCCGCGCATAGCGCTCCGCACCGGTAGGGTTACCGCGAAAGCGCTCGAAGAGTGCCGAGAAGGAGAGTGCAAAGCAGTGCGAATGCTCATTGCCGCAAGCGGCGCCGAGACGGCGTGCGTTGGCGAGGGTGCTTGTGGCCTCCGTCTGCTCACCGAGAAACCACAGCGTAAGGCCGAGAAAGGACTGACCGGTCACGGCGACGTCGTCGCCGCCGTGCCATGAGCGCCCGCCGAACCAGTTGCGCTCTGTTGCGGGTGCGCGCTCGGCGAGTTGATGCAGGCGGACCAAGGCGTCGCGGCTGGTCGCGAAGTTGCCCCGCCAGAAGTTGGAATTGCCCAGGGCGAAGAGCGCGAACATGCGCTCGCTGTTGTTGGTGGCACTGTCATGCAGTAGTTGAGCGGTTTCGAGGCCGCGGGCGTGTTCGCAGTGGGAACTGTCGCTCTGGTAGAGGCGCGCGAGCGCCATGAAGCGGCCGGTGCTGTCGTCACTGCGGACAGCGATGTCGAGTGCGCGCTCCATGAGCTTGCGGGCGGTAAGTGAGCCAAAGCCCTCGGAGAGGATGAGGGCGTCGCCGAGATCGAACATCAACGCCATCGTTGTTGCGGTAGAGGTCAGTTCCGGGTGGCTCTCGGCGATCTGCAAGGCGTTACGATAGTGCGCGACGGCGTCGGTGGCAGCTTGCCTGCGAGCGGCGAGTCGTCCGGCCTTGTCCCACCAGAACAGGCCCTGGCGGAGATCGCCCCCGGAGGTGGCTTGCCAGGCCACAACTTCTGGTCGTTTCTCGGCGACGCCTGGAAACACGGCAGTGAGCACAGTGGCAACGCGCAGGTGCAACGCGGTGCGGCGAACGCGGGTCATCGACTGGTAGGCGGCGTCGCGTATCAGCGCGTGGGTGAAGCGGTAATTGCCGTCACCCTCCGCGACCAGCAGCTGGTTGTGCTCCAGGCGTTCAAGCGCAGGGGAGAGGTCGGCGTGGTTGCCCAGAGCTTCTGCGAGGATGTCGATCTCAAAGCGCTGACCGAGCACTGCTGCTGCGCGCAGGACGTGTGCGTCGGCACCGATGCGGTCGATACGTTCGCGCAGGACGGCCTGAAGGGTGTATGGAATGTCCTCGAAGGCACCATCATGGCCTCGTTCTCCAGCCAGTGTTGCCAGTTCGTGCAGGTAAAGCGGGATGCCTCCTGCCCGCCGAATCAGCTCATCGCGAGCTTGGGCGTCGAGCGCCGCGGTCGCCGGCAATGCCTGCAGGAGCGTGTGTGCGAGGCCATCGTCGAGCGGGCCAAGGCGGATGCAGGAGGCTTGGGAGACGTGTCCACGTACCGGGAGCTCCTCGCGGGTGGCGACGAGGGTCATGATGGGCAGTCTGGCGAGCGCCAGTCGATCAATCAGTTCCAGCGTGGTTGCATCCGCCCAGTGTGCATCCTCCAGCGCCAGCACCACAGGCTGCTGGCTGCTGAGGTCGTTGAACATCTCTATGAGCAGGCGAAACAAGGCCTCCTTGTTGTGCATCGCCTCGCCGTCGCAGTCGATCAGGTCGACAATCAGCGGAAAGGCCGTCCCCACCTTGTCGGGCCACTCGCGCTGAAGGTAGTCGAGCAACTTCTGGCGACGCGCTGCGCGAGGATCATCCGGGCCAATTCCGCTGCGTTCCTCGATCATGCCTCCAAGGGGGGCGAGCGGAGAAAGGCGCAACTCCGGGCGGCAGATGAATGCGCGCAGTGCTCCGCCATTGCTGAGTGCGTGGCGAAAAAAATGCGCCAACAGTGTCGACTTGCCAATTCCGGCTTCGCCGCTGATGACCACCGTGCGGCCATTGCCGGCCTTGGTTTCGCTCCAGTGCGCGAGCAGATGGGTCATCTCTGCGCCGCGCCCGAGCATGATGGACCGGTCGGCGCTGACCGGCGACGGTGTGATGCCGGTCACGCGATAGACTGCGCCGCTGTGGGTGGCGTTCAGCGGCTGGTAAGAGAAGCGCTCGCCGGTGACTGCGGTCATGTGCTCGCTGATCACGGTATCGCCGCCAAGGGCAAGGAGGCGCAACTGACTGGCTGTCTCACTCAGTTCGCCGAGCTCATCCGGCGTTTCACCGCTGATCGTCCGTCCCCAGTGCAGCCCGATCCGCACCTGCGCCTGCGCGCCAAAGCGGCGGTGTAACGCGAGGGCTGCGCGAACGGCGTCGGCGGGTGCCGAATCACGCGCGACCGGCCAGCCAAAGTAGGCGATCAGGCTCTGCCCGGGGGCGCTGACCGCATGGCCGCCGTACGCGGTGAGGCATTCAATCACATCCCTGCGGAGGTTGCGGTGGTGCAAAACACCATCTTCCGGATCCGCACACGGCGCAATGCACTCGCAGCACAGCACGGCAAGGCTGCGGTATTCATCCGTGCCTGGGTGGTGTTGGCTTGGCGCCGATGCAAGAGGGCGTTCATCGGCACGCGCTGCCCTCAGCGTGCCTTCGGCTATGCTCTTCTGCAGCAGGGCTGTTTCAGTGTCCGGTGGCACGCCGAGTTCACGCTGCATCAGGCTCGCGAAGGTCTCGAACTGGCGGAGGGCGCGTTCGCGTAGGCCGTGCTGTGCATAGGCCCGCATCAGGCGACGCTGATTGAGTTCATCCAGCGGATCCAGAGTTTCCAGGCGGCGGCCGAGATCAAGCGCGTCGTCCATGCGCCCCGCTTCCAGTGAGCAGTCGGCGAGGCGATGGAGGGCGTCGATGCTGCGCTGGCGGAAGAAGCTGCGTTGCCGATCGAGCCATTCAGCGAAGGCCTCGCAACCTGGCAGGGAAAAGCCAGCAAGCAACTCCTGCCCCAGGCCGTCGGTGAGACTGCGCTCGTCGGGATTAAGGGAGCACTGCGAACCGATGCATTTGCGGCAGATCTGAACGGGGGCCGCATCGAGGAGATGTACATCGATCCACAGTGCCGGATGCTGGTCCAGTGCCACGCTGTGGCGGGTGACCTGCAGGCCCGGCGAGCGCACTCCGGCGGTTGACAGCAAGTGGCCCAGATTGCCGAGCACCTGGCGCAGGTTGGCCTTGCCCGCATCTGCTGGCAGCTGCGGCCAGAGGAGATCGGCGAGGTGCTCGCGGCTGTGTGCCGCCCTGTTTTCGATAGCCAGGTAAGCCAGCAGGGCCAGCGTCCGGCGGTACTTCATTGTCGGGCCGAGGTCGTGTTCGCCCCGGCGAATGCGGGCGGGCCCCAAGAGCTGGATGCGCAACTGCTGAGATGGTGCGGCGTTGTGCTCAGCAGGGCTCATGAATGCGGGGATCTGTCGCTGGAGAGGTATCGGGCCCTTGGGCCGGGAAGGTGCGCTCCCGACCGTCACTGCGGCGGAGAAGGTAAAAATCTGCAAAGCGGCTGCCGATTATAGGTCAGCGCAAAGCAATCCATCCGCTGGTTTTTTGCCCAGAGCGCGAACCATTACCCATGCCGGCAGAACTTCCCATCCGCGCAGAGGAAGCGTCGAAAGCCGAATGCCCCGTACAGGCGCGCCCTGCAGCCTGTCGATCGATCAGCGCGACAGGCGCAGATAGCCGGTCATCAGTGGGGCCTGGGCTTCGTCAGTGCCCGGCTGAGCGGCGCTCCAGGGCTGGCTTGCCGCCGCCACGGAGGCTGCATGGGCATCTTCGCGCAGGCGCCCGAAGCGGGCATCGATGCGTCCGTCGAACTGGTTGTCGAGCATGCTGGCCAGTGCCGGGGTAAGGCCGATGAGCTCCATCACGTTGCGATTGCGCACGAGGTAGCTGCCCGGCGTTGCGGCGGGCTCGGACCACTGCCGCGCTGTCAGGCAAACCTGCAACTGCCGGGGATTGCCGGCAGCATCGAGATAGACGGCGAGATCCTCGCTGCCTTCGGCGCGACCGTTCGGCAGGGTGATGCCTGCAGCCTGCATCGCGCCACGCAGGGCAAGTCCGCACAGTGGCGTGTCGAGGGCACCATTCACCAGTCCGGTGGGATCGGCAGCGGGGTCGCCGGGTACCTGGCCGGTGCCGTTGAAATAGGTGTCATAGGCCAGTGCCCAGCCCTGGACGAACTCTGTGGCGAGGCGCTGGTTGGCAGCTCCACGCTGCACGTCACGGCCGATCGTGACCGCTGCGAGAATGATGCCGATGATCACCAGCACGACGGAGAGTTCGACCAGGGTGAAGCCGCCATGGCGGGTGGTCTGGGGAGATCGGCGAAAGTGGCTGGAGTTCATGGGGCGATAGTCAGGAAGGCAATCAGGGAATGAGCCCGACGGGCTGGTCGAACAGGCCGGCTGCGTGTACTGCAGTGGCGTTGGTGCGGATGCTGTCGCGCAGTGCTGCGGCAGGAGCCAGGTAGGTCTGCGCTTCACCTGCGACGCGTTCGGCCTCGGCAAGCGCGATTCCGGCGGCAATCGGGCTGCCGAACGAAGCCACAATTGCCGCCGCGTTGGAAATCGCCGCCAAGGATGCGGCGGTGATCAGCGCTGGGCCCAGGGTACCCAGGCTGATCAGGGTCTGGGCGATCTTGTTGGTCATGTCACCGGAGCTCTTGGCGGCACCGCCTGCGGCGATCAGCGGGGCGGCCGCTGCGCTGGCCATCTTGGCTTTGGCGACGTCGTGCAGGATGTCGAGCTGGGTAGCGTAGTCGACCCAGCTTTGCGCCAGCATCGCCGCCGATGCAGCGTGGTTGGGGTGGGCGTGGGCAGCGCTGGCAACGGTTTCGCTGCAGGACAGTCTTCCCCACAGGACGTCGAAGTCCGCCGCCACCACGCGGTCGCTGTAGCTGGCGTCGAGGGCGCGTGTCGGGGCCTCGAAAATGGCATCGGCTGCACCGTGGATGCCGTCGAAGGGGTTGCCGTCGCCGTCGCCATCCCGGTGCATGCTGTGGGCCAGTGCGAAGGCCACCGGCGCGGTGTTGCCATTGCTGTGCCGCACCCGCAAACGGTTTGCATCGGGCGCCAGGCTGGCCGCGCGCAGGGCCGCGCAGAGATCGAGGCCGCGTCCGCTGGCGATGGGTGGCAGATAGCTCGCCAGCAGTGCGCTGCCATGCAAGGTCAACGTGCTCTGCCGCGGTGTTGGTGTGCTCAGACTCACCGCGCCGTGATAAACACCGTAACGCAATTCGCCTCCGCTTCCTGCCGTCATGCCGACGGCCCGCCAGGGCAGGCGGCCGACCTCCGTACCGCAGTTCTCATTGCCGTCGCCGGTGGTATCCGGGCAGGGCAGGCGGTCATGCGCGAAAATGAAGCCAAGCACGGCCGCGTGGGCCTCGCCGAGCGCGCGTTCGGCGCTCTCGCGGTCGCGGTCGGCCACCTGCCGGGCAGAGAGCTGCACGGCCAGAAGTGCGAAGACACCGATGACGGCCAGCATTACTGCCAGCTCAACGAGTGTCAAACCTCTCTGGCGATGTTTCATTGCAGCCCTCCATGGTCGAGTCGGCGCGCGCGCGCCAGCGAGGCAGCGGCCTGCAGGGCCGCCCGCTGGCGATAGGCGGTTGCCGCGCTATGCTGGCTGCTGGCTTTTGCCAGCGCTTCGATGGCGTTGTCCAGGCTGATCCCCGCGAAAACAGTGTTGGTAGTGGCGGCGCCGACCGCAATCACAGCGGCAGCCGCCGCAGGTGCGGCTGAGCCAACGGCGCTGATGGAAACTGAGATAGCGGTCAGCGAGGTGGCGGTAGCCATTACCAGGTCGATGGACGCGACGGTGACGTCGGCAATTGCCATCTCGCGATTCATGCTGCGAACCTCCACACCGAAGGCGCGAAACGTCTCGTATGCCAGCGCCACCTGGTAGTGGTCGTGGTCTGCCCAGGCGGTGCGATGTGCTGCGTGCGCGGCGGCGAGTTTCTCGACGCACCCCAGGCGCGCCGCCAGGGTGGTGAAACCGAGGCCACGGGTGTGGTCATCGTAAATGGGCGAGTGCGCCAGCGTTGGATCGGTAAAAGTCGAGGCGCTGCGGTTGTCACCGTCGAAGAGGTTGCCGTCGTTGTCGGCATCGAGGCTGCCCGGGTGGGCCACGGCGAAGGCCAGCGGCGCGCCGCTGCTGAAACTGATTGCCGCTGCGCCCGGTTCTCGCGCGGCGCTGCGCAGGCCGGCGCAGAAATCCAGGCCGTTGACGATGGTGCCGGTGGTGCCATCGGGCCAGCGCGGAGTGTGGCGCGCCACCGCAGCGGCGAGGTCTCCGGCCCCCGCGGTCTGGCGACTGACTCCATAGCGCAGGCGATCCGGCAGGACGATGCCCAGGGTGCGCACGGGCAGCCAGCCCACTTGTTCGGTAGTGCCACACTCCTCCACGCCGTCGCCGTTGACATCCGGGCAGGGCAGTCTTCCGTGCAGCCGTGCAAAACCAGTGAGGGCGAGTTCGGCGCGTTCGAGCTGGGTGTGTGCCGCACCGCTGTTGACGGCCGCATCGCCGATCAGCGGTAACAACCGCCATACGCCGAGGCCGATGGTGCCGATGATGGCCAGGACCACCGCCATCTCGATCAGCGAGAAACCGGAATGGGGGTGCCTGCGGAGCGCAGATGATGTCTGGAGGTGATGGTGGGTCATGGTGAGACAAGGAGTCTGAGGGGTCCGGTACCACGTTGGTCTGCTGCACGCAGGACGTTCAGTGCGCCACTCCAGATTGCCGTGCCGCCGCCGCTGGTGCCATCTGGGTTGGCTATTGCCGCAGCGACCTGATCGTAGGCCTCTGCCATCTGCTGTGCGGCCTGCTCCAGCGCATTCGCGTTGGCACTGCGTTCGTTGGCCAGGTACTGAGCACCGCGTGCGTCGCGGTAGGCATCGTAGTAGTGGCTGTGAATCACCGATCCCAGGCTGGGGATGACAGCGTTGGCTGCAGTGATCGCGGCATTGGTTGCACCGCGGGCATTGTTGGTCGCCGTGATGGCGTTCTGCCAACTGGTGTAGGCGATGTTGCGTGCCTCCAGTGCGGTGTCACGCTCCCGTTCGAGACGGCTCGCAGCGTCGCTCTTGGCGGTGTCGCCAGGGTCGTCATTGGCGCGCGCGCGGGCCTCCTCTGCGAACGCTCTCTTGCTGTTGTACTCGTTGTTTGCCGCTTGGTAGCGCCCCTCGGCGAGACCCTGCTGCAGTTCGGCTTCGACCAACTCACGTGCCCGTGCAGTGGAGGTGTCGATGAGCGTGCGGACGGAGTTCCTGAGTGCCTCGTCTTCAATGCCATTGGCAAATGAAATGAGCTCGTTGTAACGGGAATTCTGTGTTTCCCACAAGGCGTTGGCCTGTTCGCTCGCAGCATTGGCCTCGTTGCGCGCGGCGGTTGCATCCGCACGGGCCTGGTCGCGTTGGGCGCGCAGGTCGTCAAGTGCGGCCCCCAGATCGATGCCGGTGGAATCGACTTCTGCGCCCGCACGAACCGCGGCCGCAATGGAGAGGCCCAGAGCGACGGTCATCGGTACGATCGCGACAAGGTTGAGTGCCAGCGCAGTGGCGCCAAAGCCGATTGCCAGACCTGCCGAGAAGACGGCAGCCGTGAGTGCGGGAATGGCGGCGCAGCCGACCAGCACCACGCATGAGGCGATTGCTGCGGTGAGCGCTGCCGATGCGGTGGCCAGGGTGGCAATGGCGGTGGCGATCAGATAGCCCGACAGTGCGGCCTTGACGATCAGCACGCCAATCTTCACCCCGGCCATTGCCGCGCCGATGGCAGCGCTCCGGGTGGTGGCAGCCTTCATGCTATCCACTTCGTCAACCACTTCCACCATCAGCGACAGTCCGTTCAGTGACGCCATCGCGGCGGCGCAGCCCAGTGCATCGGACAGTTCACCGAGGGTGCGTATGCGCACGGTGTCGCCATAGTCGTCGTCGGGCGTGCGCGCGGGGAGCTCCATGGCAGGGCTGGCGTCCGCATTGCTGCCCCCGAAGCTGCCGCTCAGCCCTCGCCCGGCGCCGCTGGCGGCGAGCGCATAGGCAACATTGGCAGGCTGTCCCGTGCTCAGCACATGTGCGGCAGCGGCGGTGCTGTCGGCGTTGAGTGCCGAGGCAAGACGGAAGCAGAAATCCACTCCGCTGATGTTGCCCAGCGCGCGCCGTGAGACGAGAGCTCCCGTGTCATTGCCGGAGATCGGCTCGAAGGTGTTGCTAGGGCCGTCCCCTTGGTCGAGTTCTCCGCCCTGCCGATAGACGGCGTAACGCAGCCGGATCGGACCGAGGACCGGGGCGCTGTCGGCTAATCCGACGGTACTGACCGGCAGCCAGCCCTTCTGCGCCCCGCCCGCGCAGTCCTCCACCCCGTCACCGTCCACGTCCGGGCAGGGCAGGCGGCCGCGGGTGGCGGCAAAGGCGATGACACGATGGTCTGCCCATTCGAGGAGGGCGCGGTTGTCGTCGGCGCGGCGCAGGGCCTGCGATGCCTCGTTGATCACGAAGCCGGCGACCAGCAGTCCTGCCACGGCCCCGAGCAGCAGCAGGGTGTCCCACAGGGTGAGGCCGCTCTGGCGCTTCCTGGCTGACAGAGGTGCTAAGGGGTGGGTCGCGTTGATCATCTGGGTTGCCCCTCACATCATCGGCGCGGTGACCGCCTGGCGTACGAGGTCGTACACCGGCAGCAGCAGGGCGACCACCATGAGCAGGAAGATTGCCCCGGCGAAGAGGATCACCGCTGGCTTGATGATCTCGGCGAGGGATTCGATGACATGGTCGAGGCGGGCACGGTACTCGCCAGCAAGATGGCGCAACTGGGCGTCCAGTGAGCCGGTCTCCTCACCTACCGAGATCATCCGCACCGCCATCGCCGGGAAGTCACCCACCTGGCGCATTGCCGCCGCCAGCCGCTCGCCGCGCTCGACAACGCGTTTCACCTCGGTGATCTTGCGGCGGTAGAACTCGTCACCGATGGAGCGTTCGAGTACCGCCAGGCTGCGCACCATGTCGAGGCCGGCGGCGATCAGCAGTGCCAGGTGCTCGGTGATGAAGGCCATGCCTGAGGAGCGGACGATCACCCGGGCTATCGGCAGGCGATGGGCGAGGGCGAACAGGCTATGGCGGAAGCGTCCGCTCTCCCGGATCGCCAGCCAGATCAGGATTGCAAGGCCCACGGTCAACCACAGCGCAAGGGAGAGATGGCTGCTCAACCACTCCGAGAGTGCCATCACCGCCACGGTGATGGGCGGCAACTCCACCCGCATCTGCAGGAACAGGCCGCTCAGATGCGGAATGACGTAGAGGATCCAGAACAGCGCGGCGCCGATGATGGCCGAGAACACGAAAGCAGGGTAGATCAGTGCGCGTTTGGCATCGCGCGACATGGTACCGAGGCGCTCGATATGATCGGCGGCTTCCATCAGCATGCGATCCATGGCGCCCGTTTCGTCGCCGATGGTGATGAGGTTGCGCACCGTTTCCGGGAAGAGATCGGGATGGCGATTGAAGGCCTCGCTCACCGAGGCGCCGGCGTCGAGGTCGTCGAGCAGGGCACGGGCAATGCCGGCAATGCGCTTCTGCCCGGCGAAGCGGCTCTCCTCGGTGATTGCCGTCAGTGCTTCGAGCATTGGCACGCCAGCCCTGCTCATGATGGCAAGGTCGCGCAGGAATCCGCCCAGGTCCTCCGGGCGCAGCGGTTGGCGAAGGAGGCCGCCGCGCACGTCGCCGAGAAATCCGGGCAGGCGATGGAGTGCCAGCACCACCCCGCCGTGCCGCCGCTCCAGCCACAGGCGGGCAGAGAAGTCGCGCTCCACCGCCAGGCGCAGAAGGCCGCTGCGCACACGACCTTCATCGTTCAGAACGCGGTAGTAGTAAGTGTTCACGTATGCTCTCCGTGCGGTCCCTCGCCCACTACCCGGCGCACTTCTTCGGGTGTCGTGCGGCCCTGTGCAACCATCCACCTGGCCATCTCGATCATCGGACGGAAGCCGTTTTCGAAGGCAAGGCGATGAATGGCTTCACGCCCGCAGCCATCGGCGATGGCGTGTGCCATCGCCTGTTCGACGAGCAGGATCTCGTAGGCCGGCAGGCGCCCGAGATAGCCGGTGCCGCGGCAGGTGTCGCAGCCGCGGCCGCGTTTCGGTGTGGCATCGGGGTAATCGGCGAGCCAGGCGGCGGTCGCCGCGTCGGGAGCCGCCGCGGTGCTGCACACCGGGCAGTTGCGCCGTACCAGACGTTGGTTGATTACCGCGACCAGGTTATCGGCAATCGACTGGGCGTCCAGTCCGAGTGGGCGCAGGCGCGGGACGACGCCGAAAACGCTGGAAACGTGCAGGGTGGACAGCACCAGGTGGCCGGTCGCTGCCGACTCGATTGCCGCCTGAGCAGTTTCGCCGTCGCGGATCTCGCCGATCAGCATCACGTCCGGGTCATGGCGCAGGAAGTGGCGCAGAGCGGTACCGAACTCATAACCGGCACGCCTGTTGACCTCCGTCTGCCCAGCACCCGGGACGCGGTACTCGATCGGGTCCTCCACCGTCAGGACGTTGCGTTCGATGAGTGACTGCAGGCGCAGCGCGGCGTGCAGGGTTGTGCTCTTGCCCGATCCGGTGGGGCCGGTGACCAGCACCAGGCCCGCCGGACGATCGAAGACGCGTTTGAGAATGCTCACGTCCTCGACACGGAAGCCGAGCTGGGCCAGGCCGGTGAGGTCGCTGCGCTCGGGCAGCAGGCGCAGCACCATGCGCTCGCCGTGCTCGGTGACGATCGTCGACACGCGCACGGTATAGGGCATGTCGAGCACGGTGGTCTGAAAGCTGCCGTCCTGCGGGCGGCGCTGCTCGGAGATGTCCATCTCAGCGGTAAGCTTCACGAACACCATGGTGCGTGCGAGCATCGCGGGCATGGCCAGCATTGGCCGTAACACCCCGTCGATGCGCAGCAGGACGTGGAGGCTGGTGGCCGACGGCGTGATGTGGACATCGGTGGCGCGTTCGCGCACCGCCAAGTGGAGGAGCAGGTCGAGCAGGCGTTCCGGACTGTAGGCGTGGTCGATGTCCTCGCCGAGCACCTTCACTTCGCGGCGGATCAGATCTTCGACCGGGTTCTGCGCGAAGTAATAGCTCTGCCTGGTGAGCTGTGCGACGCGGGTGAACTCTCCCTGAACGAAGTGGCAGGGCAGGCCGCAGCGCTGGTTGACGAGCTCGGCGATGGCAACCGGATCGCCGTCGCCGAGCAGCACCTGAATGCCGCGGCTGGAACGCTGCAGCGGCAGGAAACCGCGGCTCAGGCAAAGCTCGTTGTTGAACAGCGCGAGCACTGCCGGATCGGGAGCGGGGAGGTCATCCGCATGGACGAATTCAGTGTGGCGCTGCTCCGCCAGAACCTTGGCAACGTCGTACTCCAGGGCCAGTCCATGCTGCACCAGCAGACTGCCCAGGCGCTGCCCTTCGACAGCCTGCTTCTGCAGCGCATAGGCCAGCTGTACGGGACTGAGCAGGCCTGCATCGCGCAACAGGTCGCCGAGACGGCTGGCCGGGTTGGCGGACGACCGCAGGGCCGGGGCGGGAGAAGTCGGGCTATCCATTCTGTTGATCCAGCTTGCTGGTGAAATGTCGTTTTGCCGCACGGGTCAGCATGTAAAGCGTCGCGGGATCGGCAAAGCCGGTCGGCGGCAGGCCGTCGGCGGTTTGAAAGCTGGCAATGGCGCGGCTGGTCTGAATGCCGATGACGCCGTCCAGCTCGCCGTGGTAATGACCCAGCGTGGCGAGTGCGCGCTGCAGGCGCAGCGCCCCATCACTGCGCTTGCCGTAAGTGAGGGGCCGATCCTCGGGCCAGTCGTGCGTCCACAGCGCGTGACGTTCGTCGACCAGGCACACGGCAGGGTCGTCCTGCGCACCTGCTGCCAGCGTCGGTGGCAAGACCAGCAGGTCGACGGCTGGATCGGCTGCGGCAAGCGCGCTGGCAAGGTCGACGGCAGCGAGCGGGCCTCCCGCCTTACGCCACGACTGATCGAGCCTGGCCTGCAGGCAGGGCGGCAGGCGTTCGTCCGGTGCAGAGGCCGTACTTGCCGCGCTGCTCGATGGCGGCGTGTCGGCAGCCATTTCGTGCCCGGGCGCGAGCGCCGTGGCGCCAAGGGCGGTCACCGCAGAGGCCGCCAGTGCGGCATATGCGGCCTTGCGTCGCCAGCCCGCGGACGCGCGCAAGGGGGCCAGATGCCCTTCCTGCAGGCCCGATTCGCGCGCTGCCGCGCTGACCAGTGCGGCATCGACGGTACGTACGTGCCGAGCCACCAGTCCGTACAGGCAGCGGTCAAGCACGATGTGCATGCGCCGGGGGTTGCCGCGGGTGTGCTGGAAAAGGCAGTGGTGCGCGGCCTCGGTCACTGTGATGCGCCCCGCAGCGCCGGCAAAGCTGAGGCGGTGGTCGACGTATCGCATCGCCTCCTGAGGCCCCAGAGGTTGCAGTCGCACGTGCTTGACGATACGGCTGGTGAGCTGGCGAATCTCTCGCCGCTCAAGCGTGTCGACCAACTCCGGCTGGGCGATCAACACGATCTGCACGAGCTTCTCCTGGCCTGTTTCCAGATTGGTCAGCAGGCGCACCAGCTCCAGGCTTTCCATGCAGAGGTTCTGGGCGTCGTCGATGAGAATGGCCGTGGTGTGGCCTTCCTGCTGGCGCGCCAGCAGGAAGGCATTCAGTCCTGCTAGGTTGGCGCCGAAGTCGTCGCTGCCAGGCAGCCCCAGGTCGCGGTTGATCTCGCGCAGCAACTCGCGTTCGCGCAGGAAGGTGTTGAGCACCAGTGCAACGGCACATCCCTGCGCTTCAAGGGTGGCGATCATGCGTCTGGCCAATGTGCTCTTGCCCAGACCGACCTCTCCGGTGACGACCACGAAGCCCTTGCGTTCGAGCACGCAATGCACGGCCTCGGCCAGCTCGCCTTCGAGCAGGTCGGTGTGAAAGTAGGCCTCCGCATCCGGAGTGGTCGGGAACGGATGGCGGCTCAGCCCCAGCAGCTGGAGGTGGGCAGCGGGTGGTCGCAGCGCCATTACTGCCTCTGCATCGCCTGTCGGTAGTGACGGAGCAGCTCGGAGTCCGGGTTACGGACGCGCAAGCCTTCGATGATCGCGCGCGCATCGTCGTGACGGCCCGCGTCCCACGCCAGAATGGCCGCATTGACGCCGGCGTTCTCGTCGCCGGGCAGGCGGTGCAGGATCTCGCCATACAGCAGGCGGGCCTGCCCGGCGTCACCGGCGGCCATCGCATGCCAGGCGCGCAGGCGCAGCAGGGTGATGCTCTCGGGGCGCAGCTCGCGGCCCAGCCGGGCCAGTGCCTCGGCAGCGGCGCCGAGCTCCTCACGCCCCATCGCGGCGTTGAACTCAGCCACGCCCGCGGCAATGCGCGCTTCCTGTGCGCTGTTGTCGACCACTGCCGTTCTCGCCGCGGGGGTCGGCGCCGCTGCGGTCGGCCGTACGAAAACCGCCGGGATACTGGCGCGGGGGCTGGCCTCCGCCGGCTGAGGCGGCGCCTCCGGTGCCGCCGGTTCCGCTGCAGGGGGTGCCGCATCCGGAGTGACCAGGGGGGAGATGGCCGGTGTCGGCAGTGCGGCAGCTGGCGGTGCCAGGACTGCCGGTTGATCAGCAGGGGCCATGGCCATCGTCGCGGGCGCTTCCGCAATGTCGAGCGGGGCGGGTACTGCGACCGATGCCGGAAATGCGCCTGCCGCTAAAGCGGGTGGGGGTGTCACGGCTGCCGTGACGGCGGCGTCGCCATTGTCGAGCAGCGCCCAGGCGGCCGCTCCGGCGGCGCCCGCCAGAGCCACGCCGAAGAGCGCAGGCGCAGCGAAGCGTCGCCGTGGTGGCGTGGCGACGGCTGCTGCATCGACCTTCCCCGCAGGTTTGTCGATTTCGCGCAAGGCAGAGTAGATCATGCTCATAGCACATGCACCCGCAGGATCATGATCATCTCGCGGCTCTTGTGCGAATCGCTCTCCTGGCCGAACAGTTTGCCCAGCCCGGGCACGTCGGCTGCCCCGGGAATGCCGCGGTTGCGCGCACTCGTTTGCTGATCGATGAGTCCGCCAAGCAGCACCGTGTCACCGTCGCGTACGCTCAGGGTGGTGGTCATGCCCTTGAAGTTGACCACCGGGAGGGTCACCTTGCTGCTGCCGTCGGTGGTCTTGGCGACTTCGACGAGCGCCAGACTGCCGGGCTCGACATCGGTCTGCATCGGATGGACCAGCAGCTCGACAGTGCCGTCCTCGCGAATGAAGGGCACCACGCCGACCACGACGCCGGCGAACAGCGCGTCGGTCTCAACGTCGGCGGAGGCGGTCGTTGCCCCGCCGCCGGGGTTGGTGACGGTGACCGTCGAGCGCGACACATAGCGCGTGTTGGTACCTACGCTGAGCATCGCCGGAGTACCGTTGCGTGCGCGGATGCTGGGGTTGGAGAGCACCCTCACCGCACCGAAGCTGCGCAGCATGTTGATGGCCATCGCAAAGGAATCGTTGCCCAGCAGGATGCCGCCGGCACTGCCGCTATTGCTGCCGCCGGCCGATAGCGAGGGCAGGGTGATCTGCTGCGGCAGCGGCAGGCGCGAGTTGTTGGGGAAGGCAGGCGCCGTCATGTTGCCGAGCTCGATGGAGCCGCTGCCGAAGGTCGCGGCAACCGAGCGGCGCAGCAGGTTCCAGTCCACGCCGAACTCGAAGCCGTCGGCGAGCTCGACGTCGAGCAACTGTGCTTCGATCAGCACCTGCCGGCCAAGGACGCTCTTGTAGCGCTGCACGATGCGCTCCACCGAGCGCACTTGTGATGGACGCGCCCTCACGTAGAGCGTGCCGGTGGTCGGGTTGAGGGCGTAGCGCGGGCTCAGTTCCGGGTTGCGAGGCGTACCCGTACTTCCTTCGCTGCCGTCGCCGATGATGCGTTCAAGCGCTATTTCGAGCTGCTGGAACACGCCGGTGTCGTCGCCCGAACGTCCATCCAGGGAGAAGTTGCCGCGCAGCGCGTCCGCGCCTCCACCCCCGCCGCCGCCGCTGCTTTGATTGGAGCCGAAGACGTTGCCCCCCGAAGCGATGTTGACGCTCATGCGGGTGTTGAGGAAATCGAGGTCGAAAACCTGCTCCTGCATCAGCCCGACCTGGAGGGTGCTGCCACGGACTTCGCCATGCAGGTCGAAGACATCGAGGATGCTGCGGAACACCTCGCGCGCGGAAACGTTGTTGAGGTGCAGGTTGGCGCGCTTGTTGATGGCGACGACCTGAGGGTCCATCAGCAGGTTCATGCCCAGTTGATCGGCCATGGTCCACAGCAACTGGCCGACGTCGGCCTCGTACATGCGGATCGACACCACGCGGTTTTCCAGGGCATCGTAGGCCGGCGGGAGCGGGGCGAGCGCCGGCAAGGGCTGCACGCGTTCGACGCGTTCGCGCAGTTGGTCGTGATTGGCGGCCAGCTTGCGCGACTCTTCGGCGACCTGGCGGCTCATTTGTTCGAGCGTCTCACGGTCGACCTCGCCCATGTTCTGGACGCTCTGCCTGGGTCCCTTGGCCGCGCAGCCGCTGAGCACCGAGGCTGCCAGGCAGAGAAGCAGCAGTTTGCGCATGCCGCCCTGATGGACGTGCCCGTGCGCAGGGGAGCGAATTTCGTTGTTCATAGGATCTCGATCTCGACCGTTAAAGTTCAATGACCGCCTGCGAGCAGGAGACCGGCCAGGGTTGCCAGGCCATGTGCAAGCACATGGTCGTCGTAAGCGGTGCTTGCCGCGCGGTTCGGTGAGGCAATGCATGCCCCGCTGCTGGGCAGGGCGGCGTGGTTGGCGTCGAAGGGGCTGCCGTTGCCGTTGCGGTCCTCGCCCGGAATCACCACGGCAAATGCAGGGTGGTAGCGCCGGTTGGAGGCGCAGTCGGCGGCACCTTCCAGACCGTCGTTGCCGGTGACGTGGACGTGGGTCGCGCCGACGGGCTGGTTGGCGGCGTTGCCAAGTGCGGCGAGCAGGTCATTGCGCGAGCGGTGCCCGTTGGACGGCGCCAGGTCGCCCGTGCGCTCCGCCAGAACGACGAGGTCGGCATCGACCGCGACGTTGCGATACACCAGATAGCGGGCGCGCGACTGTGTAGACGGGTTGGCCAGTCCCAGCGCTTCGTAGGGCACCCAGCCAGTCTCGACACCGTCAGGGCAATCTCCTGCAGCGTCACCTTCGCGTCCATTGGCGCTGGTGTCCGGGCATGGCAGGCGGTGCTGCAGCCGGGCAAACGCCACCACCGCCGCTTCGATCTGCAATGCGCTTGCGGTGGCATCACCGCGCTGATCCGCGCGCAGGGCAAAGGCGCCTGCTGTTGCGCCGGCCAGCATGCCAATCACCACCAGCACGATGGCCAGTTCGGTGAGTGTGAAGCCGCGAGCCCGGTGCCGGAGCGCTTTCATCGCTGGGCCGGCGCCATGAAGTCGAAACGCATCTGCGCCTGCAGCGCCTGCAGGCGGTCGAGCTTGCGTTGCAGGGCGGCGCTGTCGGCTCCGCCCGGCTGACGGGAGAGTTGCTCGATTTCCATGGCAAGCGCCTGCATTTCGCCGGCAAGAGCGAGGTTGCCGCGCAACACGCTTATGTCCACGCCGCCAACGACAGTGCCGCCGTGGGCTTGCTGCAGCTCGCCAAGCAGGGCATCCACCTCAGCGATCTCGGGCGGCTTGCCGCTGTTGATCAGCGTCATGAGCTTTTGCTGAACCTCGGCAAGTGCGGGTGCCGATGCAGATGTGCCGCTCGCGCTCGCGGATGCGGGGGCTGTGCCGGCACCGGCCATCCACGGTGGCGGCGCTTCCGCAGGTTGTTGCTGTGGCACAGCCGGTGCGGTCACCGTCTCCGCAGGGCGCGGTACCGTTGCGGTCGCCGGGCGTGACGCAGTGTCGGCAACGGGCTGCACAGGGCGCAGGAACCAGACCGCGCCCGCGCCAAGACCGACACCCAGCGCTCCGGCGAGGATCCAGGGAGTGATGCGGTTCATCAGCGCATCCCCCCTTGCCGGGGCGCGGAGGCGGGCCGCGGATCGGGCACGCTCAAGGTCTGGCGTCCGTGTGCATCGTGCACGATTACGGTGTTACGGCCGATGTGAGTGATGCGCCCGCCGTCAGGCAAGGTATCGCCGCGGCGCACGTAGTTGCCGTCTATGACCGCGCGCAGAAAGCCGTCGCCTGCGTAGATGAGGCTCAGTTGGCGCTCCTGCGGGATGTCCGAGGGGCCGAATGCAAGCGTACCGCCTGCCACAGGCTGTGTTGACGCCGTGCTTGCAGGCGGTCGGCTCGCCACCAGCGTCGTCAGCGGCGGACTGTAACGGTTGAGGCTGGCGGCAATCGGCTCAAGTTCGGCCTGCAAGGCCCTCAACCGGGCCAGTTCGGCATCGGTGGCGCGCAGCCGTGTGTGCAGCTCTGCCGCGGCAGGAGGAGCGAACGCGGGGGCGGCAGCGGGGATCATGGAAGCGCCGAGCGCCGCGACGGCGCAGAGCGCGAACAGCCCCCCCAAAGGCAGGTATTTCATCAGGTGCGTCCTCCATAGGCGTGCTCGGTCCGGGTCAGGCGGTAGGAAAAAACGCCTGAAGCCTGGCTGCCACTGGCCGGGTCCAGAGCCTGGACCTCAAAGCCGCCTTGACGCAGGCGGGAGACGAAGCGGGCCAGTTGATCGCCACCGCGCATGCCGTTGTCGGTGGCGCCTTCCAGGACGATTCCACTGCTTGGGTCGTCGAAACGCACGCGCAGAATGCGCACGCCGCTGCCCGCGGCGGCAGACAGGTCGCGCAGCAAGGCAACCACGTCCTCCTGCTGGCGGGTGCGACTCAAGCGTTCGAGGAACTGCAGATCGCCCAGCGGCTGTGGGCCCAGCGTCAGCAACTGGCGCTCGACCTGCTCGGCGCGCAGGACCAGGGCCGCTTCCTGGGCGAGCAGGGACTCGGCCTGCGCGCTGGCGCTGCGAGCCTGGAGATGGGTACCGATGCCGCTGGCAAGCAGGATCGCGCCGGCCACCAGGGCGGCGGCGCTAGCCCATGGTAGAAGTTGCTCGGCGTGTGCGAGCAGGCGCGGCACAAACAAGGAGGTGCTGTCGCTGACGCGTGCCGCTGCCGCCATCGTTGGCAGTGCGGAGAGCAGCTTGCCGGTGTCCGAGCTGAGCGCGTGCAGCGCTGCGAGGTGGGCGCGAGCCCCCGCGCTCAGCGCAAAGCTCGCAACCAGCGCGGCCTCGGCGCTCTCGTCGCGGCAGAGGGTACTTAACCACAGAGTCTCGGGGATCTCCCCGGAGGTGTGCATCGCATCGCTGACGTGGCGCCCCAGTGCGGCTGCGGCGGCCTGGAGATCCTCCGCGCTTTCGCTGTAGGCCCGCGTCTCCGCATGGATGATCGAGTCGCGCCCGCAGTGCACATAGCGAAAAAGGAGACCGTGACGAATGGCCACCGCCTGCTTTTCGCTGCCCAGGCGGCGCATCACCGCCAGCAGGGGGAGAACCAGACAGTGATCGGGCTGGCGCTCACTCCAGGCCAGCAGCCGTTGCCACTCGTTCATTGGCACCGCCGTATACAAGGCCTTGAAGCCGCGCCCGAGGGCTAGGCGGTGGCACAGCACGACCTTGTTCTCGCCGTCCACAATACCTTCGGTGCGCAGGCGCTTCTCGATCAGGGCTTCGGCTGCGGCGGGCTGCCCCTCCAGGGCCAGGGCGCCACTATGCGCTGCGCCAAAATCACTGATCACGACAGCTGGCGCAGCGGGCTCAGGAAATGCGCCGAGTTCGCGCAAGGCCCCGCCGTCGAGCATCAGCCAGCGGTTGTCGAGGTGGAATACGGGCAGGGCGGTCTTCATTGTGGCTCTCCTGCGCGGAACAGCACGGTGCCGCGCAGCGACATGCGCAGTGGGTTGGCGCCGCTCTCCGGAGCGTGGAACAGGCCTTCGTCGAAGCGCGTCACCGACAGTTCGAAGGCTTCCGCGACGAACAGGCGTCCGCGCCCCTGGCTGGTGCCGAGCAGTACCTCGTTGGCATCCTCGCGTGGCAGGCTCTGGTCGCGGATCGCCATCCGCCGCTCGGCCCAGTGCGCCGGGGTGAGGCCCAGCGACTGCATGCGGATGCGCAGTGCGGAACCTGTCTCGGCCAGCATCACCTGGCGCTCTGCCAGTTGCAGACGGTCCTGCGCCTGGGCCAGGGCGGCCTCGGCTTCGATGTGGGCGCGCTCGGCATGCTGGGCACGGTTGCGGCCGTCCGCAAAGGTCAGCAGTCCGCCGCCCAGCACCAGTGCGGCCAACGCGCAGCCGGCCAGGCGGGTACGGCGCCGGACGGCCAGCCCGGCGGAACTCGGCAGCGGTGAAGTATCGGCGGGCATCATTACTGGTCCATCACCCAGTGCGCGGTCAGCAATTGCACGCGATCCTCATCGCGGTTGCGCCCGCTGCCCGTCCCGGTGGCGTTGGCGGCGGCCTCGGCCTGGGCGTAGGTGTTGTTGCCCAGCCATTCCGAGCCAGGGCGCTGGCGAGTGTTCTCGGCGTCGTTGCCGGCGCTGTTCTGCTGACGGAAGCGACCTTCGAGTGCGTCGGGCTTGCCGTCGATGAGCTGGTCGAGATAGCGTGCCAGGTCCGGAGTCAGGCCGCGCAGTACCAGCACGTTGCCAGCACCGGAGATGGTTCCCGGCGGATTCCACTGGAAGCACACCTGCAGTTCCACCGCGTTGCCGTTGCTGTCCTGGTAAAGGTAGCGGTCTTCACGCCCCTCGCCGCGGCCGGGGGGCATGCGGACCCCGATGCGCTGCATCAATGCACGCAGGTTCTGTTGAGAGAGAGCGGGATCACCGGCGCCCACGGTGCTGAGGGCATAACCCTGGCCGTTGCAGATACGCAGGCCGGTATTGGCGAAGCTCTCCGGGATGCCCGGCAGGGCGCCGTCGAGGTTGCCGCCAGCGCCGGTGGTGGCACCACCGATGGTGGCCGCCCCTCCGTTCACCATGTAGGTGGGCGAGGTCTGTACATCACCCAGCACCACGCCAGCGCGTTGAAAATGCTCGTCGTATGCCTTCTTCCAGCCCATGGCGAACTTGTTGGCGACCTTCTGGTACTCGGCGTTGCGCTGGACATCCTTGCCGATTGCCACCGCACCCAGGATCAAGCCGATGATGACCAGCACGATGGCCATTTCGATGAGGGTGAAGCCCCCTTGCGTGCGGCCCGTGCGACGGATGGACGTGTTCATGCTCATGCTCCTGTGCTGAATCCCGCTTACTGATTCATCTTGTAGTGGGCGACGACGGTGACGATCTGGTCCTCGTCGCGGTTACGCGCATTGACCGGATTCCCGCTGGGGTCGATGCCGGTAAAGCCCGCTTCCATGGTGTTGTTGAAGGCCCACTGCGCGCTCGGGGTGCCACTGGTGGCGCATGCCGCGCCTTCGCGGCGGAACTGGCCTTCGCATTCGTCGGCCTGGCCGTCGATCATCTGGTCGAGTGTGCGTGCCAGGTCGGGAGTCAGGCCGGCGATGACCATCACGTTGCCGGAGCCCGATGCCGTCCCGGGGTTGTTCCACTGAAAGCACACCTGGAGTTCCTGCGGATTGCCGTTGCTGTCGAGATAGACGTAGCGGTCTTCGGAGCCCTCGGCGCGTCCTGGCGGCATGCGCACGCCGGCGCGCTGCATGATGCCGCGCAGGTCGAACTCACCGCCGCCGCCCGTAGTCTCCTGCGCGCCGCGAGCGATGCGCGCGGATCCACCGCGGCAGATCGCTGCAGGGGCGGTTGCCGTGGTCATGTCGCCACCAGAGGCCGTAGCATAGTTGGCGCCGTTGACCATCAGCTGCGGCGCGGTCTGGTTATCACCCGGCGCTACCCCGGTGCGCTGGACGTGGGTGTTGTAGGCCACTACCCACTGATCAATGAACTTCTGCTTGATCTTGGCGTACTCTGCATTGCGCTGGACGTCCTTGCCGATCATCACTGCGCCCAGGATCAGGCCGATGATCACCAGCACAACCGCCATTTCCACCAAAGTGAAGCCGCCCTGCGATGCCCTGTTCGACTGTCTGTTCATCTGTTCTCACCTTCTGAATGGTTCATGCCGTCAGCCCGGCGAGTCGCCGCACGAGCTACTCTGTCCGTAGTTGTGCCGACGATATCCAGCGATCGTGAGAGAAACGTGAGAGAAAGGCGTGGCGGCGGGGGGCACAACAGGCTTGGTGCGACTTTTTTCACATCGACGGGTAATTCGTCCGTAACTCGTCCTGCCCGCCTTGCAGCCATGACCTTCGCGGCATAGACGGCTATCATCCGTTGTGCGGGACACTTGCCGGTTTGGCAGGGTGTTGGACCGCCCCAGACATTCAGGAACAGAGATGGTGGTAGATCTGCAGGAAATCATCCGTACCCGTGAAGAGGCCGACTGCCTCGCCGACGCCGCCGCCGTCGAGGCCGCGCTGGGGCGCATGGCAGCCGACATCAGCGCCCGCCTGCGCGACAGCAACCCGCTGGTGTATACGGTGATGAATGGCGGCCTGATCCTTGCCGGGCAGCTCATTCCGCGGCTCGACTTCCCGCTCGAAACCGCCTACCTGCACGCCACCCGCTATGGCCTCGCCACCCGCGGCACGCTGCTCGACTGGCGGGTGCGCCCCACCCAGGACCTGCGCAACCGCAGCGTGCTGGTGCTCGACGACATCCTTGACGAAGGCCACACCCTGGCCGCCATCATCGAGCACCTGCGTGAAGAGGGCGCGCGCGAGGTGCTCTCCGCGGTGCTGGTGCACAAGCTCCACGAGCGCAAGGCCTATCCCGGCATGCGCGCCGATTTCACCGGCCTCGACATCGCCGACCGCTTCCTGTTCGGTTGCGGCATGGACTACAAGGGCTACTGGCGCAACGCGCCCGGCATCTATGCCGTCAAGGGCCTGTAAACAGGGAGGGCAGAGAGCATGCTGGTCGTATTCAAATCCGCCGCCGCCGCCGACGTGATCATGTTCGGCGAGGTGGCGAAGAAACTCATCGCTGCGATGGGCAAGGACCCCGCGGACGCCAAGGGCATCGTCACCGTCGAGCAGCTCCCCGAAGCGGCCGCCCGCCTGCGCGTGCTGATCGAGGAAGAAAAGGCCCGCGCCGCTGCCCAGGCCGTCGCCGAGGATGACGAGGCCGCCCGCGAGGCCGGACACACCGGGATGGCTGCGCCGGTCAACCTCGCCCAGCGCGCCTGGCCGCTGCTGGAGATGCTCGACTACTCGATCAAGGAAGAAGTGCCGGTGGTCTGGGGCGTCTGAGCCCGCTCCTCACTCGGCGTCCGGCTGGTTTGCCGGCGCCGCCAGGCGGAAGGCCTCCAGCGCCTCGCAGGCCTCGGCGATGCGCAGCACCGTGGGGATGTGCGCGGTGTTGCACTTGAAGCGCTGCGCGTTGAAGACCTGCGGCACCAGGCAGATATCGGCCAGGGTGGGCGTGTCGCCAAAGCAGAAGCGTCCGCTGCGCGGCGCTTGGGCCAGCATGGCCTCCACCGCGGCGAGGCCTTCTTCCACCCAGTGGCGGTACCAGGCGGTTTTCTGCTCCTCGCTGGCGCCCAGTTCGCGGCTCAGGTACTGCAGCACGCGCAGGTTGTTGATCGGGTGGATGTCGCAGGCGATGGCCTGGGCCAGCGCGCGGATGCGCGCGCGCCCGAGCGCATCGCCCGGCAGCAGGGGCGGCTGCGGGTGGGTTTCGTCGAGGTACTCGATGATCGCCAGCGACTGGGTGAGCACCGCGCCGCCGTCTTCCAGCGCCGGCACCAGCCCGGCCGGGTTGAGCGCCAGGTAGTCCGCCTGGCGCTGTTCGCCGCCGTTGCGCAGCAGATGCACCGGCACCGCCTCATAGGGCAGGCCCTTCAGGTTGAGGGCGATGCGCACCCGGTAGGCGGCGGAAGAGCGGAAGTAGGTGTAGAGCTTCATGGTTTCATCATCCGGATTACGCAGGTCTTCCAACACTGCCCGGGCTTCGACAAGCTATCAAGAAACAGCTTTCTAAGTCATCGCCTGAAACGGGCGCAGAGTCCAAATCCGTTCGGGCTGAGCCTGTCGAAGCCCGCTCAAAGGCACCGCCATCAAGTGCCCTTCGACAGGGGCGAACGGTTGTGGTTGTTTCAAAGACTCGCCTTGCCACGCCCACCGCGGGGCTTACTTCGCTCAGCCCGAACGGTGTTGGCTGCTGTACGGTCTGTTCAGCGCGCCAGTGGCGCCACCTTCTGCTCGATGGCGCCGAAGATGCTCTGCCCGCGCTCGTCGCGCATGTCGATCTTCACCCGGTCGCCGAAGCGCATGAAGGGGGTGGCCGGCTTGCCGCCCTCGATGGTCTCGTACATGCGCACCTCGGCCAGGCAGCAGTAACCCACCCCGCCGTTGGCGATGCTGGAGCCGTACAGCCCGCCCTGCTTGTTGGAGACGGTGCCCGAGCCGATGATGGAGCCGGCTTCCAGTTCGCGCGTCTTCGCCACATGGGCGACCAACTGCGGGAAGGAGAAGGTCATGTCCACGCCGGCATCGGGCTTGCCGAAGGGCTGGCCGTTGAGTTCGACTTCCAGCGCGCGGTGCAGCTTGCCGTCGCGCCAGGCCGCGCCCAGCTCGTCCGGGGTTACCGCCACCGGGCTGAAGGCCGAGGCCGGCTTGGACTGGAAGAAGCCGAAGCCCTTGGCGAGCTCGGCCGGGATCAGGTTACGCAAGGACACGTCATTGACCAGCATCAGCAGGCGGATCGCGCCGGCGCATTGTTCCGGCGTGGCGCTCATCGGTACGTCGCCGGTGACCACTGCCACCTCGGCCTCGAAGTCGATGCCCCAGTCCTCGCTGGCGGCGACGATGTCGTCGCGCGGGCCGACGAAGCTGTCCGAGCCGCCCTGGTACATCAGCGGGTCGGTGTGGAATTCCGGCGGCAGCTCGGCGCCACGCGCGCGGCGCACCAGCTCCACATGGTTGATGTAGGCCGAGCCGTCCGCCCACTGGTAGGCACGCGGCAGCGGCGAATGGCACATCGCCGGGTCGAAGGGCATGGCGTGGCGGGCGTGTCCGCCGTTGAGCATGTCGTAGACCAGCTCCAGCTGCGGGGCGACGTCGTCCCAGTCATCCAGCGCGGCCTGCAGCGTGCGCGCGATGCCGGCCACGGCCTGGCAGCGGCTGAGATCGCGGCTGACCACGACCAGCGTACCGTCGCGGCCGCCGTGCTTGATGGTGGCGAGTTTCACGGGTGGGGTCTCCTTGTTGGGGGCGTGTGTGGGGGGGGGGGTGCTGATCCGCTCCCTCCCCTTCAAGGGGGCGTAGGCGGGGTTTCGCGGAGCTTCGCTCTGCGCCGCCGGAGCGGCGGAGCAAAGCGGAGACTCCTGGGCCGGGGATGGGTTTGTACAAGCGTATTTAGAAACCCATCCCCCTCCTGTCTGGAGGGCTGGCTTTGCACAGCCAGCCCGCTCCGGCGGCGCGAAGCAGTGCTTCACGAAACCCCGCCTACGCCCCCCTTGAAGGGGAGGGAGCGAACCAGCGTCCGTCGCCCGGATGCAGCGTAGCGTAATCCGGGACGGCGCTCAGTTGAACATCGTCTTGTACCTGCCGTCGTGCATCCACGCCGCGTGCTTGGGTGCCTTCTTCGTCCTGGCCCACTCTTCCAGCATCTCCCACTTCACCTTGTCGAGCGCGTCCAGCATGCCCGGGCGCAGGGTGTTGGCGGCCAGTTCCAGGCGGTGGCCGTTGGGGTCGAAGAAGTAGATGGACTGGAACAGCGCGTGGTCGGTGGGGCCGACCACCTCGATGCCTTCGGCCTCCAGGCGGGCCTTGGTGGCGAGCAGTACCTCCATCGATTCGACTTCCAGCGCCAGGTGCTGGGTCCACGCCGGAGTGTTCTCGTCGCGGCCCATCGGCGCGCGGGTCGGCAGTTCGAAAAAGGCGAGGATGTTGCCGCCGCCTGCGTCGAGGAAGATGTGCATGTAGGGGTCCGGCTCGCCGGTGGACGGCACGGCGTCTTCTGCGATTGACAGCACCAGCTTCATGTCCAGGTGCTTTTCGTACCAGCGCGCGGTTTCCAGCGCGTCCTTGCAGCGGTAGGCGACGTGGTGGATCTTGTTGACCAGCATGGGGTTACCTCCGGGTGTTCGTGGTGCGCCCCTCCCCCTTCAAGGTGGAGGACAGGAGGGGGATGGGTTTCGTTGTGCCGTGGCAACCCATCCCCACCCCAGCCCTCCCCTTGAAGGGGAGGGGGCTTCTTTTGGCGATACTGCGTCAGACGCCTCCACGCGCGATCCGCATCGCCTCGCGCAGCACCGCGATGTCGCCGATGTGGTTGGCGAGCAGCAGGATCAGGCGGGCGTTGACCTGCGCGCTCTGCTCGTCGGTCAGCTCGCGGTGGGTGTCGATCAGCAGTTCGTAGAAGTCGTCGCCCGGGCTGAAGGTGCGGAAGTAATGCGTGCCCGGCTCGAAGAAGTTGGGTTGGGTGTTGAGTGCCATGGATGCGGGCTCCTTCAGGCGTTGCAGGTGGCGCGGGCGACGGCGGCGCGCACCGCGGCGGCATCGAGCGTGCGCCAGCGCGCGGCCACATGCTGGTCGGGGCGGGCCAGGTAGGCCGTGCCCGGCTGCAGGTCGTAGCGTTCGCGGATGCGGCCCTTGGTGTCGGTCACCGTGGCCAGCCCCATCGGCGCACTGCCGCGGGCGGCCACCACCAGCGCCTGCACCGGAATCGGCCCGTCGGCCAGGCCGGCCAGTGTGGCGGCGGTGGCGGCGTCCAGCGTGGCGGCGTCTTCCACGTAGTAGAGCAGCTGGAAGCGGTTGCCCAGCACCTGCAGCAGCCAGTCATCGCCGTCGGCAGTGCGCACCGGGGCGTCTTCCATCGGCGCGCCGGGCACCATCTGACCGGCAAAGGGGGCGCTGTCCGGCGTGTTGAGCGGCGAGCCGGTGAGGAAGCAGGGCACCGACAGGCGGCCGGAATTGACCAGCGCGCGGGCAAAGGGGTAGTGCTCCGCCAGGCCCAGCACCGCGTTGCGGAAGGTCTTGCTGACCGCGCTCTTGGGGGTGATGAAGTCGGTGGAGCGGGTCGAGTTCATGATGTTCTCGTCCGCGCCGAAGGTGCGCTCTGCCGAATAGGTGTCGAGCAGGGTGGACGGCGCCTTGCCCTCCATCACCAGCTTGAGCTTCCACACCAGGTTGTCGGTGTCCTGGATGCCGGAGTTGGCCCCGCGCGCGCCGAAGGGCGAAACCTGGTGCGCGGCGTCGCCGACGAAGAGCACGCGGCCGTGGCGGAAGTCGTTCATGCGGCGGCACTGGAAGGTGTAGATGCTCACCCATTCCAGGTCGAACTCGCGTTCGTCGCCGAGCATGGCCTTGATGCGCGGGAGCACCTTCTCGGGCTTCTTCTCTTCTTCCGGGTCCACGTTCCAGCCAAGCTGGAAGTCGATGCGCCAGACGTTGTCGGCCTGCTTGTGCAGCAGCACCGATTGGCCGGGGTGGAAGGGCGGGTCGAACCAGAACCAGCGCTCGGCCGGATAGTCGGCCTTCATCACCACGTCGGCGATCAGGAAGCGGTCCATGAAGATCTTGCCTTCCACCTCCAGGCCCAGCATGTGGCGGATCGGGCTGCGCGCGCCGTCGCCGACGATCAGCCAGTCGCAGGTCAGGGTGTAGGCGCCGTCCGGTGTTTCCACCCGCAGCGTGACCTTGTCCTCGCCCGGAGTGACCGCGATCACCTTGTTCTTCCAGCGCAGGTCGATGTTGCCCACCGCCTCGGCGCGCCGCACCATGTACTCTTCCAGATAGTACTGCTGCAGGTTGATCATGCCCGGGCGGTGGTGGTCCGGCTCCGGGCAGAGGTTGAAGTTGAACACTTCCTGCTCGCGGAAGAAGGTGCGCCCCACATTCCACGACACGCCCTTCTCCACCATCTCGTCGCCGCAGCCGAGGCGGTCCAGCACCTCCAGCGCGCGCTTGGCGTAGCACACGCCGCGCGAGCCGATCGAGACGATGTCGTCGTCATCGAGCAGCAGCACCGGGGTGCCCTGCTGTGCCAGGTCGATGGCCGCGGCCAGCCCCACCGGACCGGCACCCACCACCACCACCGGGTAATGCCCGTCGCGGGCCTCGGCCAGTTCCGGCGGGCGCCGGTAGGCGTACTTCGGGTATTGATACGTGCTCAGCACGGTGTCTCCTCCTGTGTGCTCGTTTTGCCGGGCCGCCTTTTGTCGGGCGTGTCACCGGGTACGTCTGTGAAACCCTGTTGGTTCGATAGCGTTCGGGTGATCAACCACCGTTCGCCCTTCGGCTGCGCTCAGGACGGGCCTGTCGAAGCCCGTTCGAAGGCACTGCCATCAAGTGCCCTTCGACAGGCTCAGGGCGAACGGAGTACCCGTTTCCTGCGTCTGCTTTGCCACGCCCGCGGCGGGGCTTACTTCGCTCAGCTCGAACAGTGGTTGCTTACTCCTGCAGCGCGTGCCACATCTGCTGGTCGCGTTCCGCCGTCCAGATGCGCGGGTCGCGGATGCCGCTGGCTTCGTCGTGAGCGCGCGTCACGTCGAAGGGCAGGCAGTGTTCGTAGATGAAGACCTGGCCGAACTTCGGGTCCATGTTCCTGCGCGTGTGCGCCATGGTGGCCTTCAGGTCCATGCCCTGCGCCACCGCTTCCTGCGCGCTGGTGAACAGCGTGGAGACGAAGTCGCGGGTGTAGGCCAGGCCGGCCTGCACGCGTTCCGGCGTCATCAGCGCCGGGCCGCGCCCCGGGACGAGCTTCTGGAAGTTCATCGCCGCCAGATTGTCGAGGGTCTGCGGCCAGTCGGCCAGGTAGGCGTCGCCGGTGTAGCAGGCGGCGTCGGCTTCCACCAGGTCGCCGGAGAAGCAGATCGACTGCGCGGGCAGGTACACGATGGTGTCGCCCTTGGTGTGGCCGCGCCCCACCTGCTTGATCTTCACTTCCAGCTTGCCCAGCCACAGCGTCATCTCGCCCTGGAAGGTGAGCGTCGGCCAGGTCAGCCCGGGCACGCTCTCCACCGCGTTGAACAGACGCGGGAAGCGGCCGATCTCGGAATCCATGTCCTGCTGGCCGCGCTCGACGATCAGGTCCCAGGTGTCCTGGCTGGCGATGATCTGTTCCAGGCCCTCGTTCTTGTAGCCGGAGGCGCCGAGCACGCGCACCGCGTGGTAGTGGGTGAGCACCACGTACTTGATCGGCTTGTCGGTGATCTCGCGCACCTTGGCGATCACCGCCTGCGCCATCACCGGCGTGGCGGTGGCGTCGATGATCATCACCGCGTCGTCGCCGATGATCACCCCGGTGTTGGGGTCGCCTTCCGCCGTGTAGGCGTAGGCGTTGTCGGACAGCTTGTCCCAGCTGATCTGCTTCTCTTCCAGGTCTGCCTGTGAGGCAAAGGCCTTGGTATTCATCGGATGTCTCTCCTCTTGTCGCTTCCGTGGATGGACGAATCCTAGTTCACAGTTTGTTAATGGTCAATACGTTCGCTATTGTTAAATTACGACAAGCGGAATACGATCCATTGCAACTGCTAAGATGCCGCCCTGCAGGGCTAGCGGAGGCATGAGGGGAACGGTTTGGAAGAAGAACGCAACGGCAGTCGCGGCGCGGACCGCCGCGGCATCCAGTCCATCGAGGTGGGCGGCGCGCTGCTGCAGGCGCTGGTGCGCCAGGGCGCACCGATGATGCTCAAGGACCTCGCCCGCGAGGCCGGCATGCCGCCGGCCAAGGCCCACCCCTATCTGGTGAGCTTCGGCAAGCTCGGCCTCATCGAACAGGACCCGCTCACCGGGCGCTACGGCCTGGGGCCGTTCTCCCTGCAGATGGGCCTCACCGCCCTGCACGGGCTGGACCCGCTGAAGGCCGCCACCATCGAGGCCGCCGGCCTCGCCGACGAGATCGAACTCAACGTCGCCATCGCGGTGTGGGGCAACCACGGCCCCACCATCGTGCGCATCGAGGAAAGCAGCAAGCAGATCCACGTCAACATGCGCCCCGGCACGGTCATGACCCCGCTGCTGCTCTCCGCCACCGGCCGCGTCTTCGCCGCCCTGCTGCCGGCGCGCATCACCCGCCCCATCCTGGAAAAGGAAGTTGCCCAGTTCGCCGCCTCGCCGCAGGCCGCGCTGCGCCTGTCGCGCCGCCATGTAGACGAGATCGTCGCCGAAGTGCGCCAGCACGGCATGGCGCGCGCCGTCGGCAACCCCATCCCCGGCATCAACGCCTTCTCCGCCCCGGTGTTCGACAGCAGCGGCAACCTCGCCCTGGCGATCACCGCCATGGGGCCGGCGGACGCCTTCGACCCCAGTTGGGAAGGCGAGACCGCGCACAAGGTGCGGGCGTGTGCCGCGGCAGTTTCACAGCGGCTGGGGAGTAGGGCGGGGTAGCTTAAGGGACTGAATGGCCGGACTTCGCGGCTTTGCGTAGTGGAGATAATCGGCGAAATGTCGCCTGTGCCGGCTGTCTCGGCAGGCTCACTATACGAGCGCATAGCTATGGAATAATGCCGTATCACTTCACGCCAAGGCGAACGGCATGGATGCGCTCACGTCCTCGGACCTCAAGACCATCCTCCACTCCAAGCGGGCAAACCTTTATTACCTGGAGCATTGCCGTATCCTGGTGAACGGCGGCCGCGTCGAGTACGTCACCGACGAAGGCAAGCAGTCGCTGTACTGGAACATCCCCATCGCCAACACCACCACCCTGCTGCTGGGCACCGGAACCTCGGTCACCCAGGCGGCGATGCGCGAACTGGCCAAGGCCGGGGTGCTGGTCGGTTTCTGCGGCGGAGGCGGCACACCGCTGTTCACCGCCAACGAGGTCGACTTCGAAGTCGCGTGGTTTTCGCCCCAGAGCGAATACCGCCCGACCGAATACCTGCAGTCCTGGGTGCGCTTCTGGTTCGACGACGCGCTGAGGCTGAGCGCCGCCAAAGCCATCCAGCAGGCCCGGCTCACTCGCATCGCCGCGCACTGGACCAACAACCGGCGACTCGCGGAAGCCGATTTCGCCGTACCCCGCGAACGGCTCGAAGCCGCACTGGAAGCCTCCCGGCGCGCCATCACCACGGCACCGGACAACACCGCCCTGCTCACTGAAGAAGCCCGCCTCACCAAGACCCTCTTCAAACTCGCCTGCGACGCCACCGACTACGGCGAGTTCACCCGCGCCAAGGGCGGCAGCGGCGGCGACCCGGCCAACCGCTTTCTCGACCACGGCAACTATCTCGCCTACGGGCTGGGCGCCACCGCCACCTGGGTGCTCGGCCTGCCACACGGCCTGGCGGTGTTGCACGGCAAGACGCGCCGCGGCGGGCTGGTGTTCGACGTCGCCGACCTGGTCAAGGACGCGGTGATCCTGCCGCAGGCCTTCGTCTCCGCGATGCGCGGCGACAGCGAACAGGAGTTTCGAGACAACTGCATCGAGACCCTGGTCCAGACTGAGTCGCTGGACTTCATGATCGACACCATCAAGGCCATCGCCACCGAAACCGGGAAATGCGCCGCATGAACGTGCTGCTCATCTCCCAATGCAGCAAGAACGCGCTCACCGAAACCCGGCGCATCCTCGACCAGTTCGCCGAACGCCGTGGCGATCGCACCTGGCAGACGCCCATCACCCAGGCCGGCCTGGAAACCCTCTACCGCCTGCTGCGCAAGACCGCGCGCAAAAACACCGCCGTGGCCTGCCACTGGATCCGCGGCAAGGACCATAGCGAGCTGCTGTGGATCGTCGGCGATGCGCGGCAGTTCAACGAGCGGGGGGCGACGCCGACCAACATGACACGGCGTAACGTGCTGCGCGCGGAATCGGAGAACGACTGGCACAGCCTCACCCTCATCCATCAGCTGGCCTCGCTCGCGGCGCTGCTGCACGACCTCGGCAAGGCCTGCCTCGCGTTTCAGCAAAGACTCGCAGCAAAGGGACCTGTCGCACGCAACCTGTATCGCCACGAGTGGGTATCACTGCGTCTGTTCCAGGCTTTCGTCGGCAACAGCACCGACACCGAATGGCTGGAGCGGCTCATCGCCCCGTCTGCGGAAGATGACACCAGCTGGATCGATCGCGTGCTGCGGGACGGGATCGACTCCAATGCGCGCGACAGCAAGCCGTTCACCGTGCTACCGCCGCTCGCGCGGACGGTCGCGTGGCTGGTGCTGACCCATCACCGTCTGCCGCTCATGCCGACTAAGGATGCCAATGGGCAATGGAAGTGGCTGGGGGCACGTGTAACCGATCTGAGCGCAGCCCAACTGGACAACCTGTTGGAGAAGGTGGAAGCGAACTGGAACGAACTTTCTAATGGAGCGAACAAGGACGAGATCAAGCCGTACTGGACGTTCCCCCACGGACTTCCGGTCACAATCGATGCCTGGCGCAAGCGCAGCGCACGCGTGGCACGCCGGCTGCTGGCAATCGTGCAAAGCGCCGATGCGCGCGACTGGTTACAGGATCCCCACGTGATGCACCTCGGCCGTCTCGGCCTGATGCTGGCGGATCACCACTACTCCAGCCTCACCGACCCGACCGCGCGCAGCGACCTCAATCCGGCCTATCCACTGTTCGCCAATACCAACCGCAAGACCGGCACCTTCAATCAGACGCTAGACGAACACCTGCTCGGCGTCGCCCGGCACGCTGGCATGGTCGCCCATGCGCTCCCCGGCTTCGAGCATCACCTGCCACGGCTTGTCCGCCACAAGGGCTTGCGCAAACGTAGCGCCGACGCCCGCTTTCGCTGGCAGGACCGCGCGGCCGACCTCGCCGGGGCAATGCGCGAGGCCGCCGCCCGCCATGGCGCATTCATCGTCAACATGGCCTCCACCGGCTGCGGCAAGACGCTGGCCAACGCCCGCATCATGAACGCTCTCGCCGACCCGTCGCGCGGGCTGCGCTGCGCCTTCGCGCTCGGCCTGCGCACCCTCACGCTGCAGACCGGCCGCGCCTTCCGCGACGAACTGCAGCTATCGGACAACGCGCTGGCAATCCGCGTCGGAGGTGCCGCCAACCGCGAACTGTTCGAGCACTACGAGCAACTCGCGGAGCAGAGCGGATCGGCTTCCACCCAATCCTTGGTGCCCGAGGACGCGGGTGTGGTGTTCGAGGGCAACACTACTCACCCCTTGCTGCGGCGCCTGTTCCACGACCCGCGCATCCACGCGCTGATCGCCGCGCCATTGCTCGTCTGCACCATCGACCACCTCACCCCGGCCACTGAGAGCCAGCGCGGCGGCGGCCAGATCGCACCGATGCTGCGCCTGATGAGCGGCGACCTGGTGCTGGACGAACCGGACGACTTCGACATCGACGACCTGCCCGCACTGGCCCGCCTGGTGCATTGGGCCGGCCTGCTCGGCAGCCGCGTGCTGCTGTCCTCCGCCACCCTGCCGCCGGCACTGGTGCAAGGGCTGTTCGAAGCCTATCTCGACGGGCGGCGCTGGTTCCAGCGCAATCGCGGCGAGCGGCCCGGCACCGCGCCCGAGGTGTGCTGCATGTGGGTGGATGAGTTCGACCAGACCCGGCATGACTGTGGCGAGGGCGATGCGTTTGCCACCCAACAGCTGGCGTTCGCCCAGCGCCGCCATGCGCGCCTCGCCAAGGAGGCCGCACGGCGACGCGCCGAACTCTTGCCCCTTCCGCTCGCAGGCAAGGCGCACGATGTCCTGCGCCCCACCATGGCGGCGAGCATGCGCGAGGCGGGCTTGAGCCTGCACGCCGCGCATCATGCCATCGACCCCCAATCAGGCAAGCGCGTCAGCTTCGGCCTGATCCGCATGGCCAACATCGACCCGCTGGTCGACGTCGCGCTGGCCCTCTACGCCCTCGGCGCGCCGGAAGACACCCGGATACACCTCTGCACCTACCACTCGCAATTTCCGCTGCTCATCCGCTCCGCCATCGAGCACCGCCTGGATGCCGCGCTCAACCGCCGCAAGGCTGACGCCGTCTTCGCGCTACCGGAGATCCGCAGCCGGCTCGACACCAACCCGGAGGCGGACCACCTCTTCATCGTGCTCGGCAGCCCGGTTACTGAGGTCGGGCGCGACCACGATTACGACTGGGCGGTGGTTGAACCCTCCTCGATGCGCTCGCTGATCCAACTCGCCGGGCGCATCCGCCGCCACCGGCCAGGTGCAGTAGACACGCCCAACATGATGGTGCTGGACAGCAACCTGCGCCATTTCGAGCACCCCGGTGAACCGGCCTACTGCAAGCCCGGCTTCGAGATGCCCGCCCCACCCTTCAAGCTGCAGTCCCATTCGCTCGCGGACTTGCTCGAGTCCGAACAACGCGAGGTCATCGACGCCCGCCCGCGCATTCTGCCCAAGCCGGACGAAGCGCTGCAGCCAACGGCGAGACTGGTGGACCTCGAGCACGCCCGCATCCAGTTCCAGATGCGCCCGCAAACCGGCGAGGCCGAACTCAGCGACTATCAACGGCGCAAGGGCCGCCGCCCGGCTCCGTCGATCAACGCCACCACTCACTGGCTGCGGCCCGGTGTCTCACTGACCGCGGTTCTGCCCCAGCAACAGCCCTTCCGCTACGACCCCCAACCCAAGGTGGACGTCGTCCTGCTGCCCGAAGAGGAAGGCGAGGACTACGCCCTTCACCGCGTCGCGCCCGCGGAGGAGCGCTATCGCAAGCTGTACGTGAGGATCGAGGACGGCCTGAACCACCGCATCGCCGATGCGCAGGTGACCGGCACACGCATGACGCCTTGGGGCGTTACCGACTACATGACGGAACTGGCCGCGCTGGCCGAGGAACGGGACATGACGCTGGAAGCATGCGCCGAGCGCTACGGCACGGTGACGCTACCCGAGAACCCGCAGGGTTGGCGGTTTCATCCTGCGCTCGGTTTCACGAGGAAGCGGTGATGAGCGCGACTACCCGTGGCCTTTGCCTATTCGGCATCGAACTCACCCGCAGCTTGCAAGAGTCCTGGCAGCTTCACGGCAAGTTCCGGCACTGCGTCACGCACCGTGTCCCACACCACCTCGATATCAAGCTCGAAGTAGCCGTGGGCAATCCGGTTGCGCATGCCCCGCATCGCAGCCCACGGAATCTCCGGGTGGGCAGCAATGAAGCCCGGAGCACCCTCGGCGATTCTCGACGCCACCTCGCCGATCAACAACAGATTCAGGACGACTGCCTGCTGGGTCCGCTTGTCGCGCTCGAAGGCCGCGAAGTCAAGCCCATCGACATAGCCGCATGCATCCCCCGCAGCCGCCTGCATCTGCTCAACCCAAAGCGTCAGACGCTCCGCGCGCTTCATAGCGGACGGGCTTCACCAACGACTTGCGCGCGGATCCGTGCGGGCAGATCGCCGGGGGTGACCACATCAACGCGCACGCCCAGCATGTCTTCAAGCTCCACCTGCAGACCGCCCAGGTCAAACAAGGTCGTTCCGGGTTGCGGATCGACCAGCAGGTCGAGATCACTACCGTCTGTGTCGGTCCCATGCAGCACCGAGCCAAACACACGCGGATTGCGCACACGAAAACGTGCGACTGCCTCGCGGATCGACTGCTCGCGATGCTGAAGTGCGTCTGAAGGCTTCATGAGTCACCTATGAATTGGACCAGCAATCGCATTTGACCAAGGGGAGGACTGGAATGCAATCACGTTCAAGTATCCGAAACGACGATACGGGGGGTTCTTCATGAGTACATCCCCCGAACGCCGGACCGCTTTCCGAAACGCCATCGAGCACTTCCTCAAGGAGCGCCTCGACGAAAAACTCAAAGGGCTCGCTGACGACAATCCAAAGCGCGTCGAACTGATCGCCCGACACGAGCGTGATACGTGGCTGGCCAACGCCGCTCGACGAGTAACGTGGATCCAGATCGCCACGCATACCCTCAAGCCCATCCACCCCGACGCCCGCGGCACCAACCTCTTCCGTGCCCCCCAAGAGTTGCCTGCACACCGGGAAGTCGGCAGCCACGTCCTGGGACAGAACTTCAGTAGCGACGTGGTCGGCGACGCGAAGGCACTCGACGTCTTCAAACTGTTGAAGCTACCGGTCGACGGACGCCCCCTGCTCGCCTGGATGCAGGACGGCGATCCCGACATGCTCGGGGCACTCAGTGACGACGCCGATCAGGCAAGCGAATGGCTGGCCGCGTTCACCGGCATCACCGCCCCGCGCAGCGCCACGCCGAGTTCGCACGCCCTGGCCAAGCAGCTCTACTGGCTGGCGGGTGAAGACCCCGCCGACGACGCTCATTATCACCTGCTCGCGCCGCTGTATTCGAGCGCGCTGGCCCACGCCGTCTTCCAGACCATCAACGAGGACCGTTTCGGCGAAGCCGGCATGCTCGCGCGACAGGCACGCTACGCGCAACGGGACCACGACACCGGCTACCGCGAGTATCCCGATCTCGCCGTGCAGAAGTTCGGCGGCACCAAGCCGCAGAACATCAGCCAGTTGAACAGCGAGCGCGGGGGCAACAATTACCTGCTGGCCTCGCGTCCGCCCAAGTGGAAGTCGCGAGCCTTGAAGGCGCCGCTGTTAGCCGAATCGGTTTTCCCCCGGTTCGGCGGGATTCGGGAGGTGCGGGCCACGGTGCGCGTCCTGCGTGATTTCCTCGAGAGCGACCCGCCCTCCACCATGGAAACCCGCAACCGCCGGGACGCCCTGCTCGATCGGCTGATCGACGAACTGGTCGCCTTCGCCCATCCCCTGCAAGCCACCCTTCCGGCCGGTTGGACGCGCGATGCGGATTGCCGCCTGGTCGAAGCCGAACGGCTCTGGCTGGATCCCAGGCGGGCAGAAGCCGACGACGAGGCTGACACGGAATTTGGCGCAACCTGGCAACGCATGGACTGGCCCGCCGAAATCGGTCGCCGCTTTGGCAACTGGCTAAACCACGAACTCGGGCAGATCTTGCCCTTGGGCGACATCGAGAGCCGCTTCTGGCGCGACGAACTGCTGCACCACACGACATGGGCTGGCAAGTTGCACGCACTGCGGATCCAGGGCGATGCGCCGACCTACATTCCGGTTCGGGAGGCCGTGCAATGAATACCTTGCCCAATAGCGATGGCCTGCTGATCCTGCCGCGCCTGCGCGTGCAGAACGCCAACGCCATCTCCAGCCCGCTGACTCACGGTTTCCCCTCGATGACGGCCTTCCTTGGCCTGATGTGGGCGCTCGCCCGCAAGCTGGAAGCGCACGACTTGCCGCTTGCCTTCGACAGTGTCGGCGTGATCTGCCATGACTTCGATGAACAGGTCACCGAGGGCGGCTATGTAAAGGCCTTTCGCCTGACGCGCAACCCGGTGGGCAAGGACGGCGGCAGCGCAGCCATCGTCGAGGAAGGCCGCATGCACATGGAGATCACGCTGATCTTCGGCATCAGCGGCGGCTTCGTCGAACTCGACGACCGCGCGCACGACGCCATCGCCCAAACCGTCGCCCATGAACTGGCCGGCATGCGCATCGCGGGCGGCAGCGTGCTGCCCAGCAGCGACTGGCGCAGTCGCCCGGCGGTGCTGCGCTTCGGCGACGATGCCGAAGACGTTCGCCGCCGCTTCCGCCATCTGCGCCGCCACTGGCTGCCGGGCTTCGCGCTGGTGTGCCGGGACGATCTGCTGCACGCGCGCCTCGATCAACTGCGCGAAGCCGCACCGGAGACCACCGCGCTGGATGCCCTGCTCGATCTGTCGCGCTTCAACTGGCGGCCGGTTGGGCCAGACGCTGAATCCGATGGCGCATCCGCCACAACGGCAAAGGTCGAGTGGAAACCGGAGCCACGGCCGGGCTGGATCGTGCCCATCCCGGTCGGCTTCGGCGCACTGTCCGAGCTAATGCCCGCGGGCGAAGTACAAAGCGCACGCGACCGCAACACGCCGTTCCGTTTCGTCGAAAGCGTGTACTCCATCGGCCAGTGGATCAGCCCACACCGCCTGGACAACGCCGCGCAACTCCTCTGGTACGCCAGCACCGACCCGGCCGCCGGCCTGTACCGCTGCCGCAACGACTTCGCATCCCGGCTATCCGCCTGAACCGACCGAACCACTCACTTCAAGGAATCCAGATCATGACGCTCAAGACCGCTTCCGTACTCGCCTTCGAACGCAAACTCGACCCGTCCGATGCCCTGTTCTACGCCGGCAACTGGGATCAACGCGACACCGCCGACGACTGGCAAGCCGTACCGATCCGCGAGAAGTCCGTGCGAGGCACAGCTTCCCATCGTATGAAGGTGAAAGGCGGCGCCGACTCCATCAAGCAAGACATGAAATTCGAGTCACCGAACCCGCAACTCGTAGACGTTGCCACCCTTCCCAACGAAGCAGACACCTTGAAGGTGGTGTTCACGCTGCGCGTACTGGGCGGCACCGGCAAGCCGTCCGCGTGCAATGACGCGGACTACCTGAACAAGCTGCTCGACACCGTGCGCGGCTACGCAGACACGCAGGGCTTCGGCGAACTCGGCCGGCGCTACGCCTTCAACCTCGCCAACGGCCGCTTCCTGTGGCGCAACCGCATCGGTGCGGAGCAGGTGGAAGTGCGGATCGCCCATCTGGTGAGCGGAGCCGCGCAGGAAACCTGGACCTTCGACGCCCTGGCGCTCCCGCTGCGTAGCTTCGAAGCTCCCTCAGAAGCCGCAGACGCGCTCGATAGCCTCGCCCGCCTGATCACCGATGGCCTGGCCGGGCAACAGCACGTGCTGCTGCAAGTCACCGCCTTCGTCCGCATCGGCGCCGGGCAGGAAGTCTTCCCGTCGCAGGAGCTCATCCTCAAAGATGAAAGGAACCGTGGCGACAAGAGCAAGACGCTCTACCACGTCAACAACATCGCCGGCATCCACTCCCAGAAGATCGGCAACGCCCTGCGCACCATCGACACCTGGTACGAAGGCGCCGACGAAATGGGGCCGATCGCCGTCGAACCCTACGGCTCCGTCACCACCCAGGGCAAGGCCTACCGCCAGCCCAAGCAGAAGCTCGACTTCTACAACCTGCTCGACAACTGGATCATCAAGGACCAGACCCCACCCGTGGAGCAACAGCACTTTGTAATCGCCACTCTGGTGCGCGGCGGGGTCTTTGGCGAGGCGGGCTGAGCATGGACCACTACATCGACATCACCGTGCTGCCAGACCCGGAGTTCCCGGTAACGACGCTGATGAACGCCCTGTTCGCCAAGCTGCACCGCGGGCTGGTCGATCACGGCGGGCGAGACATCGGCGTCAGCTTCCCCGAAGTCGTGCAGGGCAAGCGAACGCTCGGACCGCGGCTGCGCCTCCATGGCGACAGTTCGAGTCTCGATCGGCTCATGGCGATCGGGTGGATGCAAGGCATGCGCGACCACGTCACCGTCACACCGGTTCAGCCAATACCGGCCGAAGTGCAGCATCGCGTCGTGCGCCGCGTTCAAGCCAAGAGCAGCCCTGAGCGACTGCGCCGTCGCCTGATAGCCCGCAAATCGATCGATGCTGAAACGGCTCGAACGGCGATTCCCGACAGTGCGGCGGAGATGCTGGAACTTCCCTACGTCGAGATCGCGAGTCGCAGCACCGGCCAACGATTCAAGCTGTTCATCGAGCACCTGAAGCCGGTATCAACCGCTACGGCCGGCCCGTTCGGAACCTACGGCCTCGGCACGAACGCGACCGTTCCGTGGTTCTAGACCCTTTTCTCGGCGCCCGTTACGAACGGTTGAAAATCAGCGCGTTACGAGCTGTCGTGTGAGTTGGGTATTCGGGCGCGTTTGCGCCCGAACTCTTTAACAATTAGGATCTTAGGCGCCAAATCGTGTAGCTCACTGCCGGACAGGCAGCTCAGAAACAGCATGGGCAGCGGCCATGCAGGCGCTGGGCGCTCACTGCCGGACAGGCAGCTCAGAAAATTCGCGAACCACGCGTAAAGATCAAGTATCGGCTCACTGCCGGACAGGCAGCTCAGAAAAGCGAATGCAGGCCGAGGAACGGCTACTGATCGCTCACTGCCGGACAGGCAGCTCAGAAACGGAGCGTCTCGCGCACGTGCGCCATCAGACCGCTCACTGCCGGACAGGCAGCTCAGAAAAGGGGTCGAGCGCGATGCTGCGGGGGACGGTGGCTCACTGCCGGACAGGCAGCTCAGAAAGCGGGTTGTGCGCAGCCTGTATTGCGGGATGGGCTCACTGCCGGACAGGCAGCTCAGAAAGCGCACCTGGACACTCTCCGCGGCCTGCTCGCGCTCACTGCCGGACAGGCAGCTCAGAAATTCTACCGCCGCCTCGCGTCGGATGCGGAGATGCTCACTGCCGGACAGGCAGCTCAGAAATCGGCGGCAGCTGGATCTACATCGACCCCGCCGCTCACTGCCGGACAGGCAGCTCAGAAAATTGGGGAGGGTCATTTGCCCGCCCTGTACGGGCTCACTGCCGGACAGGCAGCTCAGAAAATCCCCGCCGCCCGCCGCAGCGATGCCCCCCCGCTCACTGCCGGACAGGCAGCTCAGAAAGGACGTCGCAACGACCTCCGCGTATGCTGTGAGCTCACTGCCGGACAGGCAGCTCAGAAAGCTCGCTCCCACTCGCGCAGGCGGCGCACCTCGCTCACTGCCGGACAGGCAGCTCAGAAAATTCGGCCAAATGGCTATGATGCAGGCGGACTGCTCACTGCCGGACAGGCAGCTCAGAAAATCAACTACTGCGGCCGCAGGAGCATCACGACGCTCACTGCCGGACAGGCAGCTCAGAAACAGCATGGGCAGCGGCCATGCAGGCGCTGGGCGCTCACTGCCGGACAGGCAGCTCAGAAAATGTCGACGGTGAGCCATTGGAGCAGGCGCAGGCTCACTGCCGGACAGGCAGCTCAGAAAACCGCCCATGCGGTGCTGCGGCTGGCGTCGTGGCTCACTGCCGGACAGGCAGCTCAGAAATGCACGGTGCGAATGTCGGAACCCTGCTCGAGGCTCACTGCCGGACAGGCAGCTCAGAAATACCGGTGCGAGGGACATTTGGTGATGAGCGCGCTCACTGCCGGACAGGCAGCTCAGAAATGGGGTATTTGCGCTCGATGGCGTGGGGTAGCGCTCACTGCCGGACAGGCAGCTCAGAAACGCAGGCGCAGGCCTTCCTTGAGCCGCATGCCGCTCACTGCCGGACAGGCAGCTCAGAAATGTGAGCGGCGGCAGGGTTGCTGGGGTGCCGGGCTCACTGCCGGACAGGCAGCTCAGAAATCACCGACGTTGCTCGCGGCCGCTGCATCGGGGCTCACTGCCGGACAGGCAGCTCAGAAATCTACGCCATCGGCGAGTATCCGGCGGTGTCGGCTCACTGCCGGACAGGCAGCTCAGAAAAAACGGTGCCGGCGGGTGGCGCAATGTCGAATGCTCACTGCCGGACAGGCAGCTCAGAAAAGCGTGTGCCGGCGGGGTCGATGTAGATCCAGGCTCACTGCCGGACAGGCAGCTCAGAAACGACCACGCGCATTGCGCTGCAGATGCTGCTCGCTCACTGCCGGACAGGCAGCTCAGAAAGAATCTGGTGAGGGTTACGGTGATGCTGATGCGCTCACTGCCGGACAGGCAGCTCAGAAAGGCAACATGAAGCGCCGCCGGCCGCACATCGTGCTCACTGCCGGACAGGCAGCTCAGAAATGGCAGGACTGGGAAGCCGGTAAGGCCCGCATGCTCACTGCCGGACAGGCAGCTCAGAAAGCCATCGCCCGGAGACCCGCGCCATGCTTGAAGCTCACTGCCGGACAGGCAGCTCAGAAAATGTAGCGCGCGTGGTTGTAGGCCGCCTTGGTGCTCACTGCCGGACAGGCAGCTCAGAAAAGCAACTTCGGCTTGGTGAATCCATCCGAATCGCTCACTGCCGGACAGGCAGCTCAGAAACGGAGAGACTCGCGCACGCGGTCCATCAGGCGGCTCACTGCCGGACAGGCAGCTCAGAAAGCTGCGCGATGTGCGCACATGCCTGCCCAGCGCGCTCACTGCCGGACAGGCAGCTCAGAAATGGAGGCCATCGCCAGCGATGCAACAGCGCTGGCTCACTGCCGGACAGGCAGCTCAGAAATGTTGCGAGGAAATCGCCGACTTTATCCTGAAGCTCACTGCCGGACAGGCAGCTCAGAAAAGTCCTCAGCGCCACAGCAACCGCCGGGCGACGCTCACTGCCGGACAGGCAGCTCAGAAAGTTATCAGACAATCCCCCCAACTCCTCGCGCTGCTCACTGCCGGACAGGCAGCTCAGAAAGTTGGGCCCGCCTGACCTCAGGCGTTGGCAGGGCTCACTGCCGGACAGGCAGCTCAGAAATTTCCCGGCGCGGATGATGATCTCGCGGCGTTGCTCACTGCCGGACAGGCAGCTCAGAAAACATGGTGCCGGCGATAGACCCCGGTGCGCGGGCTCACTGCCGGACAGGCAGCTCAGAAATGTTCTTCGGGGATGCGCAGGGTGACGATGCTGCTCACTGCCGGACAGGCAGCTCAGAAATTGCCGGCGCCATCGGCGTAGCCGGCGAACTTGCTCACTGCCGGACAGGCAGCTCAGAAAAAGACGCGCAGATCACCATCCATATGCCCCCAGCTCACTGCCGGACAGGCAGCTCAGAAAGCGTCCAGTCTGCCTGATGCAGGTCCTGGCACGCTCACTGCCGGACAGGCAGCTCAGAAAATCACCCCCAACAGCAGCACAACCTCCCCAGTGCTCACTGCCGGACAGGCAGCTCAGAAAGCCGGATCAAGCGCCACCGTGCAGTGCCACTCGCTCACTGCCGGACAGGCAGCTCAGAAATACATGGAACGAACGTTGAAACCATCCTTCCTGCTCACTGCCGGACAGGCAGCTCAGAAAATGTAGCGCGCGTGGTTGTAGGCCGCCTTGGTGCTCACTGCCGGACAGGCAGCTCAGAAAACGCAGGCCATGGCCGACGGCGTGGACGTGTCGCTCACTGCCGGACAGGCAGCTCAGAAAAGCGCGACCGCGCCCGCGATGCTCTTGCGAAGGCTCACTGCCGGACAGGCAGCTCAGAAAACAGTCTCGCCCACAGATTCTGGGGATAAGCCGCTCACTGCCGGACAGGCAGCTCAGAAATCGCCGAGACTGGCGCCATGCTTGGAGGGTGGGCTCACTGCCGGACAGGCAGCTCAGAAAAGAAAGCCGACAGGCATTCGGTGCCCGAAGCCGCTCACTGCCGGACAGGCAGCTCAGAAATTGATGATTCGCCCGTCTTTGACCGTGATCTCGCTCACTGCCGGACAGGCAGCTCAGAAGCGCTCCGAAGGGTCGCGCGCTGAAAGCCCCGGTGCTCACTGCCGGACAGGCAGCTCAGAAACGATCCAGCGTCAGCCCCTGCCGCGGGAACGCGCTCACTGCCGGACAGGCAGCTCAGAAAGGGGGCCGAAAGGCCCCGCCGCAAATCCATCGGCTCACTGCCGGACAGGCAGCTCAGAAATTGCTGTGGTTGCGGAAGACGGCGAGCCGGCCGCTCACTGCCGGACAGGCAGCTCAGAAAATCTGAGTTAGACGACATCCGCAGCGGAATAAGCTCACTGCCGGACAGGCAGCTCAGAAACTGATCGTTGCGCACTTGCCCGGATGGGCAGGGCTCACTGCCGGACAGGCAGCTCAGAAAGGCTCGAACGGCTACGAGGGGCAGATGATCATGCTCACTGCCGGACAGGCAGCTCAGAAAATCACCAAGGACTTGCTGCGCCAGCACGACGCGCTCACTGCCGGACAGGCAGCTCAGAAATCAATGGTGCGCTTGGCGGCACGGCCCAGGGAGCTCACTGCCGGACAGGCAGCTCAGAAAACATCAAGGGCTCGCTGGCCGGGCAGCCGATCGCTCACTGCCGGACAGGCAGCTCAGAAATACATGAGCCCCGGTGATCTGGGCCTTGCACTGCTCACTGCCGGACAGGCAGCTCAGAAAGCACGCGGCGGCTACCTGGCGGCGCGCAGCTCGCTCACTGCCGGACAGGCAGCTCAGAAAAGGCCATCGACCGCCTACGGGTGCGCAACGTGGCTCACTGCCGGACAGGCAGCTCAGAAACTGAGCCGTCAGGGCGTTTCCAGTTGCCGACGGCTCACTGCCGGACAGGCAGCTCAGAAATGATGCAAAGCCGGGCATGGCCGCGCCACCCTGCTCACTGCCGGACAGGCAGCTCAGAAAAGTCGCCGGCGGGGATGTCGGCGAATGCCACGGCTCACTGCCGGACAGGCAGCTCAGAAACACTCGGCGTCAGCGAATGTGCGGCGACCGGGGCTCACTGCCGGACAGGCAGCTCAGAAAAAGCGCATGCTGCAGATGCGCGCACGCGCCTTGCTCACTGCCGGACAGGCAGCTCAGAAACCGAAAGTCGCCCTAAATACTCTAGGCTTGACGCTCACTGCCGGACAGGCAGCTCAGAAATCGTCCATCCAGTCATAGGTAGCCCCCGGAGTGCTCACTGCCGGACAGGCAGCTCAGAAAGAGATCGAGGCGGCGAAGAAGGTGCAGGCGGTGCTCACTGCCGGACAGGCAGCTCAGAAAGTGCGCAACCAGCGCGCGACGGGAACGTTCCCGCTCACTGCCGGACAGGCAGCTCAGAAAGGAATGCCACCGATCGGGCGGCGGGTTTCGGGGCTCACTGCCGGACAGGCAGCTCAGAAATCAGCTCGTCGATAGCCTGCCCGTTCGAAATAGCTCACTGCCGGACAGGCAGCTCAGAAAAGGTGAACAGGCCGTCGCTGCTGGCGATGGTCGCTCACTGCCGGACAGGCAGCTCAGAAAAATGTCATGGGCGTTGTGAATCCGCTGGTACCGCTCACTGCCGGACAGGCAGCTCAGAAAAGAAAATCCAGCTCGGCAAGCGCAAGCTCAACGCTCACTGCCGGACAGGCAGCTCAGAAAACAATCACGCCGCATTGGCACGTCGCCACAAAGCTCACTGCCGGACAGGCAGCTCAGAAATCCCCGGAATGAGGGGGCAAGGAGAAGAAGATGCTCACTGCCGGACAGGCAGCTCAGAAAACGTCCGGCAGATCGTGCGCAACAGCACGGTCGCTCACTGCCGGACAGGCAGCTCAGAAATGGTCCATCTCGGCCCCGAACGCATCCCCGTTGCTCACTGCCGGACAGGCAGCTCAGAAAAGTTCGGCCGCTGAGTAATGGGTTTTCGTCACGCTCACTGCCGGACAGGCAGCTCAGAAAATGGACCCCACCTGGCCCAACGCCAAAAGTTTGCTCACTGCCGGACAGGCAGCTCAGAAAAACTTGCAGATGCCAGCCTTGCGTGCAGCCACGCTCACTGCCGGACAGGCAGCTCAGAAACTTCGATCCACGTTTCGACGATGTACTCCTGCGCTCACTGCCGGACAGGCAGCTCAGAAAACATGACCTGGTGCAGGTTGGCGTCGAAGAACGCTCACTGCCGGACAGGCAGCTCAGAAATGGAGGAATGTGTGCACCGTGGGCGCGTGTTCGCTCACTGCCGGACAGGCAGCTCAGAAATCCGCAAACTGCCCCCAGCGCGGCATGTCATGGCTCACTGCCGGACAGGCAGCTCAGAAAGAGATCAACCGGGCGCACGGCGAGGCTTACATGCTCACTGCCGGACAGGCAGCTCAGAAAACTGCCTCGCGCCCCTCGCCTCCACCTGTGCCGCTCACTGCCGGACAGGCAGCTCAGAAATTGGGCAGCGGCGTACCAGCGAAGAAGGTATCGCTCACTGCCGGACAGGCAGCTCAGAAAATCGAGGACGCCAAGCGCGCCGGACTGGCCGGGCTTACTGCCGGACAGGCAGCTCAGAAACAGTGCCCCGCCATGGTCGGCGCAGGTACTCGGCTCACTGCCGGACAGGCAGCTCAGAAATAAACCACCCGGAACGCACGCAGGACCGCAGGGCTCACTGCCGGACAGGCAGCTCAGAAAAGGAGGCCGCATGACCCCCAGCCGCCACACCGTGCTCACTGCCGGACAGGCAGCTCAGAAAACAACCATGACGGATGGGAGGCCAGTTGGCCCGCTCACTGCCGGACAGGCAGCTCAGAAAAAAGCCGCATGGCAGGCAAAAGCCAACGCAGCGCTCACTGCCGGACAGGCAGCTCAGAAATCATCCCCGGCACGGGGGCAGGGGACGTAAAAGCTCACTGCCGGACAGGCAGCTCAGAAAACGCATCCGCCTCGGCCAGCATGTCGCAGAACGCTCACTGCCGGACAGGCAGCTCAGAAACTTCGCCATCGAGACCGCCAACGGCGACAAGAGCTCACTGCCGGACAGGCAGCTCAGAAAACGGCGCGCAGGGTTGGCGTCCATGTCACCAGGCTCACTGCCGGACAGGCAGCTCAGAAAAGCTCGCGCAGGCTTCAAGCGGACACGTCCAGGCTCACTGCCGGACAGGCAGCTCAGAAAGCCATCGCCCGGAGACCCGCGCAATGCTTGAAGCTCACTGCCGGACAGGCAGCTCAGAAATGGAGCGCCGCGAGATCATCGTCCGCGCCGGCGCTCACTGCCGGACAGGCAGCTCAGAAACTGGCCGACTGCGTGACCATCCCGCGCAGCCCGCTCACTGCCGGACAGGCAGCTCAGAAAAAGAGCCGCGCCGAACGCGTGGGCGGGCGCCCGCTCACTGCCGGACAGGCAGCTCAGAAACTGGTTATCGCGGGCGGCCGGCGGCCACCCACGCTCACTGCCGGACAGGCAGCTCAGAAATGGTACTCGATCATGTCGACGGGCTTCATGGTGCTCACTGCCGGACAGGCAGCTCAGAAATGGAATACCCGCCATGGGTACTCCCACACGCCGCTCACTGCCGGACAGGCAGCTCAGAAAATGCAGAGAAGGCGAGCCTGACCTGTGGAACAGCTCACTGCCGGACAGGCAGCTCAGAAAATGTGGGTCGCCTTGCTGCCCAGGGTGTTGCGGCTCACTGCCGGACAGGCAGCTCAGAAAAGGAAGCCGCGGAAATGAAACCTAACTCCAATGCTCACTGCCGGACAGGCAGCTCAGAAAAAACCCAAAATCTGTGCAATCGTCATCGCTCAGCTCACTGCCGGACAGGCAGCTCAGAAAACCACGGCAAACGCTCGCCGCGAGAGATGGGCGCTCACTGCCGGACAGGCAGCTCAGAAAAACTGCCTGCCGCGCGGCACGCCCGCATGAACGCTCACTGCCGGACAGGCAGCTCAGAAATGGAGCGCCGCGAGATCATCGTCCGCGCCGGCGCTCACTGCCGGACAGGCAGCTCAGAAATGGGCAACGTTGTGAACTATGACCCGGTGCGGCTCACTGCCGGACAGGCAGCTCAGAAAGACGAATTGCCGCTCTATCGCCGGCAGAAGGTGCTCACTGCCGGACAGGCAGCTCAGAAAATTCAGGAAACCAACGAGGGGTATTGTCGGACGCTCACTGCCGGACAGGCAGCTCAGAAATCAAGAAAAAGCCCACCTCCGTCGGTGAGCTTGCTCACTGCCGGACAGGCAGCTCAGAAATCGCACGGGCGGTCTGAAAACGTCGTTTTGCCGCTCACTGCCGGACAGGCAGCTCAGAAATGAAACCATCGAACGAAAAGCGACACCCGCGCAGCTCACTGCCGGACAGGCAGCTCAGAAATTGAGCACCGCACGGCATCCGTTCTCGTCCAAGCTCACTGCCGGACAGGCAGCTCAGAAAGTAAAGCTGCTCGCCCCCGCGCGCCAGGCGCTGCTCACTGCCGGACAGGCAGCTCAGAAAATCACAGCGCCCTCCAGCACGTCCCCGCACCCGCTCACTGCCGGACAGGCAGCTCAGAAAAGCCATCGGCGCGCTGAATGCTCCAGCCTCCGGCTCACTGCCGGACAGGCAGCTCAGAAACGATTCCGCGGCGAACTTGGGGACGGTGACGTGCTCACTGCCGGACAGGCAGCTCAGAAAATGAAAACATCGGGGCACGTCCGCTGTGCTCACATAGACGCTGCTGCCGTTCGTCCCCCACGTGCTCGTTGGGATAGGCCGAGCAGTACGGCTCTGTACCCGACGAATCGACCGTGCCGGTCGCAGCTTACCAGCGGCATGCTGGCAAGCCTGGTCAGTTGCGTTTCGATCCCGGCATCGTGTTCGTCGATCACGCGGGGGATGAGTTGATGGGTCCCAAGGTCCCGAAGCCGGTGGTCGCGTGTTCCCCGTGCGCGCCTTGTGCCTCAGACCACGGCGCGGCGGCGGGTGTGCAGGCCGAGCAGGGTGAGGCTGCCGAGCAGCAGGGCGAGGGTGCCTGGTGCGGGGATGCCGGTGGGTGGGTCGAGCGGGGGCAGGGTTGTGGGCGGCTGGAGGTGGATCTCGCCGTGCTGTTGCAGGCTGGTGACGACTACGCTGCCTTCGATGTTGTTGTAGTTGGTGAGGTGGGCGTTGGGGGCGAGGACGGTGCCGCCGAACTGGGTGTGGAGGGTGATGGCGGTGGCCTGGTGGAAGTTCCAGATCACCTGGGTGGCGATGCTCAGTGCGCTGCCGCCGAGGAAGTTGGCGGCGATGTTGATGATGGGGTCGTCGATGTTGATGATGACGATCTGGGCGCCGCCGAGGTTGAAGTCGAATTCGCTGGCGGCCAGCACCAGGGTGTCGAGGTTGTGGAGGTCGAATACGGCGATGCCGTTGGCGCCGGGGATGGCGGTGAAGCTGGCCCTGTTGCCGCTGATGGCAACGCTGCTGCCGCTGTCGGCGAGGCCGGCGAGTTGGCTGGAGAAGGCGCGCAGGGTGGATTCGAAGGCGGCGGTGTCGGGCTGTGCGGTGGCGGTGGTGGTGCGTCCGCCGTTGAAGTTGCTGGCGCCTGCCGCGCCGCCGACGTAGGCGGGGCCGCCGTTGAAATTGACGTTGCTGGCATTGCCGGCGACGTGGGCGCTGCCCTGGTTGATGTTGGCGTTGGCGAGGTTGCCGCCGATGCTGACGCCGCCACCGTTGACGTTGACCCGGGTGGCATTGCCGCCGACCACCAGCCCGGCGTAGTCGGAGTCGAGCAGGCGGTGGGGGTGCTGGGCGTAGTCGCCGCCGCTGACGTTGCCGCCGATGTAGGCGCGCCCATCGACGTCGGAGGTGGAGACGACGTTGCCGAAGGCGACCAGGTTGAATTGCTGGAGGATTTCGCTGGCGCTCAGCGGGGCGGCGTGTGCGTTGACGACGCAGGCCATGCAGGCGAGGGCGCCGGTGAGGCGGCGGAGCGCGTTGGGGGTGATGTACATGGCGGCCGGTCGGTTTGGATTTGCCCGCGATGATAGGGCTGCGGGCGCGGCCGCCGGTGTGCGCTATCTCACGCGGTGGCGGTATTCGGTGCGGCACTGGTACGCCACCGTCTGTCAGTGTCCATACTGGTGTAATGGTCTTCTGCCACCCTTTGCTGGAGCTTTGACTGCGGGGGGCAGATCATGGAAATCGGTGAGGCAGGTGGTGCCAGCCTTGGGCGCTGCATGGATTGCGGGCGCCTGCGGGCGGATGGTGAGGACGGCTTGTGCGCGCACTGTCGCCTGCGCCTGGAGCTGCTGCGCTCCGCGCTGTATGCGGAGGAGCGCTACGGGGTGACCTGGGTGGTGTTTGCGGCGCTGGTGGCGGTGATTCTCTTTCTTGCGATTTCCGGTGCCGGTTCGGTGGACCGCGGGTTGCTGGGGGCCTGGTTCCGCTGATCGGCGGGTTCAGCTGCCCGCCTGCGCACAGGCGAGCAGGTCTTCGAGCCATTGGCGGGTTTCGCGGCGGGCGCGCTCTTCGGTGAGGCGCTTGCACAGCGATTCGCGCACTTCCGCCCAGGGTACGGTGCGTTCGGGGTGGATCTGTTCGCACCACAGCAGGTGGAGGCCGAGCTCGGACTCCACCACGGCGCTGCGCCCGCCTTCGGGCAGTGCAAAGAGGGCGGCTTCCAGTTCGGGGTAGAGCTGGCCGCGGGCGACTTCGCCGAGCAGGCCGCCGTTCATTGCGGTGGGGCATTCCGAGTGTTTCATGGCCTGTTCGGCGAAGCGCTCGGGGCGTTGCGCGATGCGCGCGGCGATGGCGTTGATGCGGGCGCTGGCGGCGTCGCGGTGGTTGTCGGGGAAGTCTTCGTTGATGGTCACCAGGATGTGGCGCGCGGTGCGCCGCTCGGGGGTGCGGAAGCGTTCGAGGTGGGTGTAGTAGAAGATTTCCGCCGCGGTCGCGTCGACGGCCGGTACGCGTGCGCCGACCCGTGCCATTACGGCGTCCACGCGCAGTTTGCGGGCGAGGGCGTCGCGCAGGCTGGTGGGGTTGAGGCCGGCTTCGTCGAGGGCGTCTTCGAAGGCGGTGGTGCTGTCGTAGCGCGCGGCGATTTCGCCAAAGGCTTCGTCTACGGCGCCCGGCGGCAGGCATACGCCGCTGGCTTCGCTGCTGCCGAGGACGGCGGTTTCGATGCTCAGGTAGCGTTGGGCAACGGCGCGCATCTTGCGCGTCTGGGCTTCGTCGAGGGCGCTGCAGGGCTTTTCGAAGAGGGCCTGGGCGGCCTGCAGTTCGTAGTAGGCGCGGGTGTTCATGGCTGCGCTTCCTCGCCGCAGGGCAGCGGGTTGAGCGAGATCAGCGAGGCTTCGGGTACGCACAGCACGCGGTCGCCGAAGATGACGTGGTAGTGCACGCCGCCGGGCATGTCGCGCATTACCTTGAGCACCTCGCCGTTGCTGCCGGCTTCTGCCACCACTTCGCCGCCGATGGCGAAGCTGCGCAGTGCGCGGACCTTCTCACGGGATTCGAAGCGGCTCGGTTGCCAGGGTTCGTCGGCACCGATGAGTTCTTCCTCGCGACAGCCGACGATGCGTCCGGCGTCGAGAAAATGCACGGTGTAGATGATCTGGTCCTGCAGGAAGGTGCCGATCTCGATCACCGTGCCGACGCTGCCACGGCGCATCAGCAGTTCGCCGATTTCCATGCCGGGGTAGGTGCCGTCGTTGCGTACGTTGCGGATCACCCGCACGCTGTCGCCGTATTCGAATTGATGGATCATGATCGTCCTGCCTTGTCGATGCGTGGTGCGCCCGGCGGCCTCAGCGCTGGATCGAGCTCAGTGGCACGAAGGCCGTGCCGCTGGCCTTGCGGAACACTGCGAAGACTTTCTCGGTGACGGCGTCGGAGACGGTGAAGTCGCGGTAGGCGAGTTCGAGAAAGCGCTGGTAGTGGGCGCGCGCGGCGGCGTCGTCACCCTGCGGGGCGGGGTTGTTGGCGAGGTAGTCGTGGTAGCGCTGGAGGATGTGCAGGCGATTGACGTGGACCACCGCGGGGTCGTAGGCAATGCCGAAATAGTCGAGGAAGTCCTCGGCGGTGCTCAGTTCTTCCAGCGCTTCTTCAAGGCTCAGGTCTTCCATGATGGGTGCTCCCGGTGGTTGTTCAGGTGGGCTGGGTGTCGTGCTGGCGGGCGTGGGCGATGTCGAGCAGGGCCTGGCCGCCGAGGCGGTCGGCTTCGTCGATGCGCACGAGGTCTTCGAGCAGGCACACGGCGCCGCTGATGTCGCCGATGCGCAGGCGGACGTAGGCGGCGGCCTTGAGTGCGGAGAGGTAGAAGCGCGTGAGGGTCATCGACTGGGCGGCGGCCGCGGCCACGGCGGCGGCGTCAAGGGCGCGGCCGTCGGCGGGCAGGCCGAGGCGGCGGCCGGCGCTGGCGACGGCTTCCCACACCACGGCCTGCGCTTCGGTGAGGCGGTGGCGGTAGAAGTAGAAGCGGTAGCGCGCGACGAGGACGACGAGGTGTTCGGGGGCGAGGGCATGGGCGCGTTCGAGGAGGGTTTCGGCCTCGGGTTCGGCAAAGCACTCGCCGGCGCCTTCGATGAGCGCCTGTACGCCCTCGGGTAGCGCGTCGTCGAAGTACAGCGGCTGGGGATCGAAGTGCAGGAGGTCCATCAGCGCGTCTTGCCGTCTTCGCCCTGACAGGCGCATTCGGTACAGGCGAGCTCGGTGTTGGCCTGGCAGTCGACTGCTTCGGTGATCACGATGGCAGGCCGGGCGGCGGCGCCGCGGCGCAGTTCGCCGAGTTCGGTCTCCAGGCTCTTGATGCGTTCGACCAGGCAGTTGAGGGTGTGGCCGACGGGGTCGGGGAGCAGGTGGTGGTCGAGGTTGAGCTCGTCGGTGGCGGCGAGGATGGGGGCGTTGCGCCGCACCACGCGCGCCGGGATGCCGACCACGGTGCGGTCGGCGGGGACGTTCTTGACCACCACGGAGTTGGCGCCGACGCGCACCCGCGCGCCGATGGTGATGGCGCCGAGGATCTTGGCGCCGGCGCCGACGACGACGTGGTCGCCAAGGGTGGGGTGGCGCTTGCCGGGGTTCCAGGTGGTGCCGCCGAGGGTGACGCCGTGGTAGAGGGTGACGTCGTTGCCGATCTCGGCGGTTTCGCCGATCACCACGCCGGCGCCGTGGTCGATGAAGAAGCGCCGGCCGATGCGTGCCCCCGGGTGGATGTCGACATTGCTCACCACGCGGGCGACAAAGCTCAGCAGGCGGGCGGCGTAGCGCCAGCCGCGGCGCCACAGGGCGTGGGCGAGACGGTAGAGGATGATGGCGTGCACGCCGGGGTAGGTGGTCAGCACCTCCCAGGTGGTGCGTGCGGCGGGGTCGCGTCCGAACACGCAGCGCACGTCCTCGCGCAGCAGCGCGAACAGGCCGGGGGGGGCGGTGTCGGCGGTCATGGGCAGGCTGTCGGCAGTCATGGTCAGGCTCCGTGGGCGGAGAGCGCGAGGGTGTCGAGCAGGGCGTTGCAGTGTGAGCTGCTGGCCAGCAGTTCGTCGTGGAAGCGGCGCAGTTCGGCGGCCTGCGGGCTGCGCTTGGTGCGCGTGGCAAAGTCGCGCACGCGCGCCAGCAGACAGGCGGCCTGGGCCGGTTCGAGGGTGATGCCAAGTGCTGCGTAGGCGCTGCTCACCGCGCGCGCGCCGGAGTGCTTGCCGAGGATCATGCGGTGGCTGCGGCCGAGCAGGGCGGGGTCGATGCCCTGATAGTTGCGCGGGTCCTTGAGCAGGCCATCGACGTGGATGCCGGCTTCGTGGGTGAATACGCCTTCGCCGACCACGCTCTTGTGCCAGCCCACCGGCCGCCCGGAGGCCAGCGCGACCTGTTCGGAGGCGGCCAGCAGACGGCTGAAATCGACGATTCCGCTCATGCCGTGAAACTGCCGCAGACCGAGGGCGACTTCTTCCAGCGCGGCATTGCCGGCGCGTTCGCCCAGGCCGTTGACGGTGGTGTTGACGTGGCTGGCGCCGGCACGCACGGCGGCCAGGGTGTTGGCGGTGGCGAGGCCGAGGTCGTCGTGGGCGTGCATCTCCAGTTCCAGCGTGGTGGCGGCGCGCAGGCGGGAGATGGCTTCGAAGGTGGCAAAGGGGTCGAGCACGCCGAGGGTGTCGGCAAAGCGGAAGCGGCGCGCACCGGCAGCGGCGGCGGCCTGCACGACTTCGATGAGAAAGGCCGGATCGGCGCGCGAGGCGTCCTCGCCGCCGACACCGACGTCGAAGCCGGCCTCCAGCGCCACCGGCACCCAGCGTGCGATGCGTTCCAGCACGGCGTCGCGGTCGCTGCCGAGCTTGTGGCGGATCTGCTGGTCGGAGACCGGCACCGACAGTTCCAGCATGTGCACCGGCAGGCTGCGACAGGCGTCGATGTCGGCTGCGCCGAGGCGCCCCCAGACGATCAGGCGGGTGGCCTCGGGCACGCTGTCGGCAATGGCGCGGATGTCGCCACGCTCCTCCTCGCCCATCGCCGGGATGCCGATCTCCAGCTCGCGTACGCCGATCTGCGCCAGGGTGGCGGCGATGGCGCACTTTTCGGCGCGGCTGAAGGCCACCCCGGCGGACTGTTCGCCGTCGCGCAGGGTGGTGTCGTCGATGATCACGGAGGCGTTCATGGCGGGCGCGGCGCGTCAGGCGTAGGTGGGGGCGAAGGCCTTTTCGGGGTCGGCCACCGGGCCATCGCCGTCCCAGTAGGGCGAGAGCTTGCGCAGCTGGGCGATGATCGGCGGCACCGCGGCGATGACGCGGTCGATTTCTTCCTCGGTGTTCTCGCGCGACAGCGAGAAGCGGATGGTGCCGTGGGCGGCGGTGTAGGGAATGCCCATGGCGCGCATCACGTGCGAGGGTTCCAGCGAACCGGAGGTGCATGCCGATCCGGAGGAGGCGGCGATGCCCTGCTTGTTGAGCAGCATCAGGATGGCCTCGCCCTCGACGTACTCGAAGGCGATGTTGAGCGTGTTGGGCAGGCGGTTGTCGAGGTCGCCGGTGGCGAAGGCGTTGGGCACCGCGGCGAGGATGCCGGCCTGCAGCTTGTCGCGCAGCGCACGCACGTGAGTGTTCTCGAAGGACATGTGCTCCAGCGCAAGGCGGGCGGCAACGCCGAGGCCGATGATGCCGGGGACGTTCTCGGTGCCGGCGCGGCGCCCGCGTTCCTGGCCGCCGCCGCGCAGCAGCGGGCGGAAGCGCGAGCCGCGGCGCAGGTAGAGCGCGCCGATGCCCTTGGGGCCGTGCAGCTTGTGGCCGGAGAGGGAGAGCATGTCGATGGCCGATTCGGCCATGTTGATCGGCACCTTGCCGACCACCTGCACCGCGTCGGTATGAAAGAGGATGTTGGCGTCACGCGCCATGCGCGCCATCTCTTCGACCGGGAAGAAGGTGCCGGTCTCGTTGTTGGCCCACATCACCGAGACGATCGCCACCTTGTCGGTGAGCAGCTTGCGGTATTCGTCGAGATCGATGCGGCCCCTGCCGTCCACCTTGAGGCGGTGGATGGTGTAGCCGTCCTTCTCGAGCTGGTCACAGAGGTGCAGCACGGCGTGGTGTTCGACCGCGCTGGTGATGATCTCCTTGCGGTCCGGCGATGCCTTCAGCGCCGAGAGGATGGCGGTGTTGTCGGCTTCGGTGCCGCCGGCGGTATACACGATCTCGGAGTCGTACTCGGCGCCGATCAGCTTCTGCAGCGCCGCGCGTGCGGCCTTCACTTCGTGACCGACCTTGGCTCCGAAGCTGTGCATCGACGAGGGGTTGCCGAACTGCTCGGTGAAATACGGCAGCATTGCCGCGACCGCTTCGGGGGCGCAGCGCGTGGTGGCGTTGTTGTCGAGATAGATCGGCTTCAGCAGGGAATTCGGGGTGCTCATCGCAGTTCTCCAGCGCTAGCGGTGTTCCATCGTTCCCGGATGCCGGCCACTGACCAGGGCATCCGGGCTGCGCGACCGGAGTCGCAGTGCTACGTGTTTGCTCAGCTCGGGTTCACCAGCCCCTGCGGGCTCTTCAGCTTCACCGGCACCAGCTTCACCAGTTCGCCCAGGGCTTCGATCATCTGCTGCTGGATGCCGCCCAGGGTCAGCGCTTCCATCTGGCAGCCGGCGCAGGCCCCCTTCATGGCCACGTAGATGGTCTTGCCCTCGACGTCGACCAGCTCAATGTCGCCGTGGTCGCGCTGCAGGTTGGGGCGGGCGCGCTCGATGACCTGCTCGATGCGGCGGATGCGCTCCAGCGTGGACAGCTTGCCGGGGCGGGTCTTCTCCGGCGGCGGCGCCGGCGAGAAGGTCTCGCCGCGCTCGGCCATCACCTTGGCGAGGATTTCCTCGATGCCTTCATGGCACGAAGAACAGCCGCCGCCGGCCTTGGTGTAGTTGGTCACCTGCTCGACGCTGCACAGATTGTTGGCGCGGATGGTGTCCTCGATCATCACCGAGTCGATGGCGAAACACTTGCAGATCAGCGCGCCTTCCTCGTGGTCGTCCTTCCATTCCTCGCCACGGAAGTTGGCCACCGCGCTCTGCAGCGCCTCGCGCCCCATCACCGAACAGTGCATCTTTTCCGGCGGCAGGCCGCCGAGGAAGTCGGCGATATCCTGGTTGCTCACCGCCAGCGCCTCTTCCAGGGTCTTGCCCTTGATCATCTCGGTCAGTGCCGAGCTCGACGCGATCGCCGAGCCGCAGCCGAAGGTCTGGAAGCTCGCATCGACGATCTTCTCGGTCTCCGGCTCCACCTTCAGCATCAGGCGCAGCGCATCGCCACAGGAAATCGAACCCACCTCGCCGATCGCGTTGGCCTCAGGCATCGGGCCGGCGTTACGCGGGTTGTAGAAGTGTTCCTTGACGGTTTCTGAGTAATCCCACATGGCTGTTCTCCCCGCTCAGGCAGTAAAGGACTGGCCACAGGCGCAGCCGCCGGAGGCATTCGGATTCTCGAACTTGAAGCCCGAACCAGTGAGCGACTCGACGTAATCCACGGTCACGCCCGAGAGCAGCGGCGCGGAGAACGGATCGACCAGGATGGTCACGCCGTCGACTTCAACCGCAACGTCGTCCTCGGCCTTCTCGGCTTCCAGCTTCATGCCGTACTGCAGCCCGGAACAGCCGCCGCCCTGCACATGAATGCGCAGCCCGGCAACCGGATCGGCGGAACCACTGATGAAACGGCCAACGGCCTGCAGTGCGGTGGGGGTGAGGATGATCATGATCTTGTCTCCTGGGGAAATCGGGGGTTCGGGAGACAAGTTGCAAGGTGCGTGCCACGTGCTGCGGTAGCGTAAGGCCTTGATTTAGTTGTGTTGTCGGGTTGTTGTCGTTGTCGGAAGCGGGACGCGGATGGGGCGTTGTCGGGTTTGCTACATGGGGCTCGGGTCGCTCGCGCCGGGTATAGCCGCGCCGCCTCTTTCAGTCATGGAAATGGTGGCTTGCTTCCAATCGCTCCCTACTTTCGTCATTTTGCATGGAAGGCAAAATGGGTATGATCTCAGAAAAGTTCGCTTCAACTTAGATTGCCAACGGTCACATCATGAGCGCGCCCAAATACGTACCCGCCTATTGCCACAAATGCCGGGATCAAGTCATGGCAGTTGGGAAGAGGCCGAATCACGTCTTGCACCTTGTTCTTGCCGTCGTCACAGCAGGTTTTTGGATCATTGTCTGGCTCCCGCTTGTGTTGCGTCGCGGTCCCCTTAACTGTTCAAAATGTGGATCGACGCTATGATCAAGTGGTTGATCCATTCTCTAGTGCTCCTGCCTTTGGTCACGCTCTCAACGGCGATCCAAGCCGATGTTTTTCGATGCACGCTTTCGAATGGCAAAGTCGTTTATCAAGGCACCCCATGTTTCGACGGAGTAGAAAGAACTATTGATGACAGGGACACGCGCAGGCTTGAGCGGATCGCGCAGCAGAGGAGGGAAGATGAGGAGCGCATGCGTGCTCTAGAGCGTGAAGAGAACCAAAAGTGGGCTCGCTGCGAAGCAGATGGATCCTGCGAAGAACGATGTGGCAACGCAGGTGCAACCCTCGCCATAGTCTATCTGGCTAACTTCAGGCAGGCCGCCGGCGTTGGCCTTATGGCTTCGGATACTATGCGCCAAGGATGTGAGCGGCTTGTAGGTAGCCGGGGTGTCTCCTGCGTACGCCAATGCGAGACCGGCTTCAAGGTTGAAGCACGAGGGGCCTTGCGTTAAATCAACAATTGGACCAACTGTCGGGGACAGACCACGGCTTTCATTAGACCGTAATCGGTCCCCGATTCGTCGTGGATGGATAGACGCCGTTGGCCGGATTAAGTTTGACCCGACCTCAGTGATTCAATGAAGGTGCGCAATGCAATCCGTAAACATCCATGAAGCGAAGACGCATCTGTCGCGTTTCGTCGATCTCGCCGCGGCGGGCGAGGTGATCATCATTGCGCGCGCCGGCAAGCCGGTCGCGCGTCTGGTCGCGCTGTAGGCGCCCGAAGATGCCCCGCGCCAGCTTGGCCTGGGCAAAGGGCGCTTTAGCTTGCCCGCTGCTTCAATGCACTGGCTGCGCAGGAGATTTGCGCCATGTTCGAAGGCAGCCCCGCAGATGAGCGCTGACAAGTCATCCGGTGCGGTCCTCCTGCTCGATACCAGCATCCTGCTGGCCGCACTGATTGCGCCGGAGCGGCTGCCGGCCGCCGTGCGCACTGACCTCGAATCCCCTGCGAACAGCATCCTGTTCAGTGCCGAGAGCATCTGGGAGATTGCCATCAAGCGCTCCCTGCAGCGCGACGATTTTGACTTCGAGCCCGGAGGACCTCGAGGCTCTGGCCCTGCAGACCGACTTTGCTGAACTGCCGGTGCGGACGGCGCACTGCCATCGCGTGCGTCGTCTGCCGTGGCATCACCGCGACCCCTTCGACCGCCTGCTGGTGGCGCAGGCGGAGGCGCTGCCTGCGCATCTGCTGAGCTCGGACGGAATGCTTGAGCGCTACACAGCGCTGGTCAGGCGGGCAGGAGGACCGAAGGGGTCGGACACGAGCGATTCACTCAGCACAGCATCGTCATGAGCCGATGTGCTGAGTGACTCATCACCGCCGAATGGGCAGCGTGCGCGGGATTGGCAACAAGGTGTGGGCCGCTTTACGCCGAGCCGACGTGCAGCTTCCCCGGATCAGGCCGCCGGCGTATCGCGCCAGCAGCGGATGGCGCGCTGGAAGAACAGGCTGTTGGGGATCTGCAGCACGGTGTTGCCGCCGTAGGGGGAGTGTTCCTGCAGGGTGGTGTAGATCAGGTTGATGTCGACCACCTGGCCCTTGAGGCCGGGTTTGTCGCCGCCTTCCAGTACTTCAATGTGGTCGTGCAGGCGGAACGGGCGGGTGGTGAAGATCAGCAGGCTGCAGAAGATGTTGGAGAGCACGCTCCATGCGGCGAAGAAGGCCACCGCGGCGACGGCGGCGAAGCCGGTGAAGGCGGTCCATAGCACCGTCGCAGAAACGCCGACGCGGTCCAGCACCAGCAGTGCGGCGCCCGCAAAGAGCAGGATGCTGCCCAGGCGCTGAACCATGAAGGCCAGGTCCGGCGGCAGTCCGTAGCGCACGCCCACCCGCCGCAGGACGCGGCGCAGCAGCGCATGCAACAGGGCCGCGCAGATCAGGATCACCAGCACCTGCAGGGCGACCGTGATGTCGTCCAGCCAGGGTTCGGCCCATGCGGGCAACAACTGCTTCATGCGCACTCCATTTGATGCGGTGCCGCGCCGGGTTGGCGGGAATGTGCGCATTGTAGGCCACCCCGCCGGTGCGCTGGCGGGGTGGCCGGGAAGGGCGTCACCCCCGCAGTTGGGCGGTGAGCTGCTTGAGATCCAGGGTCCGTGCGCGTTCGGCGATCTGCGGCTGGTAGCGCGACTGCAGGCCGCGCGCTTCGTCGGTGAGGCCGGCGAACATCTGCTTGAGGGCGGCTGAATCGAGCTTGCGACCGCCGCTGTAGTAGCGCTTGGCGACCTGTCCGAGCGCCCAGGTGGTGGCGAAGGAGAAGGCCGAGCCGGTGGCTGCACTGCCGAGGGCGCGTCCGGTCTTGCCCAGCACCTTGCCGAGCAGGCCACCCACCAGCTTGCGGCCGAACTGTTCGACGTACTGCGAGGTGAGGCCGACGCCGATGGTGGCGAGGAAGTCGGTGATGTGGCCGCGGTCCAGCTCAAAGCCGTGGGCCTTGCCGACGCGATACACCAGCCGGGTCTGCAGCGGGATGATGGCCCACGAGGCGAGCGACTGCGGCAGCAGTTCCAGCGCGCCGTTGAGGATGGATGCGTTGAGGATCATGCGGTCGAGCTCGGCCTGGTCGGGTCCCGGCGTGGTAGCCGCACTGGCAGCAGGGGGCGGTGCCGCCGGATCGGCTGGCAGCGGCGGCAGGGCGCCGTCGACCGGCGCGTCGGCGAGCGCGTCGGCTTCATCGACGAGCGCATGCGCGCGCCCGGCATCCAGGCCGAGCAGGGCGGCAAGGCGCTCCAGGAAGGCGGTCTCGTCCGCGCTGTGATGGCCGTCGGCGTCGCACACGCCCACCGCGGTCTCAAAAGCGAGCTGGCGCAGTTCGGGCGCATCCAGCGCGGCGGCGGCGTCTTCCAGCTTCACCCGGCGCAGCAGCACGTCCTGGTAGAGGGTGATGAAGTCGGCGCCGGCGGCGCTCGACAGTGATTCGGCAATGCGGCGCACGTGTTCGCGCTCGCGCGCGTCCTGGTGGCCGTCGGCAAAGGCGGCCATGAGGGCGATGGTGAGCAGGGCGCGGGTGTGGTCGGGGTTCATGCGGGGCTCCGAGGGTGTTGGGGCGGGTCGAGGGCTTCGACTGGGGAATGGAGAGAAGTTCCCGGGGGGCGTGCGATGTGGGGGTGAGGATGGGTTCAAAGCCCCGACAATCGCTTCGACCACCGCATCCGTCTCCATCAGCACTTCGTTATTCCAGAACCGCAGCACGCGAAACCCCGCCCGCGTCAGAACCTCGGTGCGCGCTGCATCTTGCTGCATAGCTTCAGCATGCTGCGAACCATCCACTTCCACTACGAGGCGCTGTTCCAGGCACACGAAGTCGAGCACATAGCCCTGGAATGGATGCTGCCGGCGGAACTTGATGCCCAGCTGCCGCCCACGGAGGCGCTGCCAGAGCTTGCGTTCGGCGTCGGTCAGGGTTCTTGCGCAGGTGGGTGGCGAAGACCTTGGTGTCGGGGGTGGTTTGGCCGTGCATGAGGGCGCCGGATCAATGCATGGAAATGCGTTACGCATTGTGTTGTCTCCGGCGACCGTAAGTCCAGTAGCGCGCCTGCCTTCAGGCCCCGCTACCCAGCCTCACCCCAGCACATGCTCATACACCAGGCGCAGCACGTCGCGCTCGGTGTCGGGGAGTCCGCGGATCTCGGTGAGGGTGACGAAGCGTCCGTCGGCCGCAGCGACGGCGTCGAAGGGCGGGTCGATGGTGGTGAACTCGCCCAGGCGGACGTCCAGTGTGCCGCCGGGGGCGAGCAGGTCGGCGTGGAATTCACCGTCCACGCGCACCGCGCCGGCCGGCAGGCCGAGGCGGGCAGTGGCCTGGGTGGCGAGCGGGCCGGGGTGGGGCAGCACGTCCCCGCCGTCGCCGGCTGCGAGCCGGGCGGCGAGGACGGTGTTGCCGAAGCGCGCGAAGCGCACCATGCCGCTGGTGGACTGCTTGTGGTACAGGATCAGCGCGAGGTCGTTCATGCGCGCACTGCGCCTCAGGCGGCGACCGGGGCGGCGCCGTGGGTGTGGCAGCTCTTCGGGCACACCCGCGCACAGGCGCCGCAGCCGATACAGTCCAGCGCGTCGGCGAGGGTCATGACCATCATGTTGTCGTCGTCGAGGTCGTCGTCCAGCTCGTCTTCGTCGCGCTCGACGAGGTCGAAGACATTGCGCGGACAGACCTTGTAGCAGCGCCCGCAGCCGATGCACTTCTTGGCGTCGAGTGCGAGGACGAACTGTGGTTCCCAGGTGGCGCCGCCGCGGGTCAGGCCGGTGATGTTGCTCATGATGCGTTCCTTAACTGTTTACGGATGCGGAGAGTTCGTTGAAGCGCTTGTTGGCGTCCGCCCATGCCTTGCAGGCGTCGTAGGTGGACTGGGCGATGGCGGGGATTTCCTCGTAGCCGGCAGGCAGGCGGTCTTCCACCAGGTCGTGCAGCTGCGAGGCCCATTCGCTGGAGATGCGCTTGAGTTTCCTGACTTCCTTCTCGAGCGCCTTGAGTTCTTCTTCGGTCATGGTCGTGTTCCTTGGCTCACCGTTCGCCCTGAGCCTGTCGAAGGGCGATTGTGCGGACCGGGCTTCGACAGGCTCAGCCCGAACGGAGGGGCGTTACAGGCCGGCGACTTCCGGGTACTTGCCGATGATTTCCAGGGCCACGGCGAGGTGCTTGTCGCAGTCGTCCTTCATCTTCGAGTAGCTGTCGAAGCCGAAGCGATGCACGTCGCGCAGGGTGCGGTCCATCACCACCAGCTTGCCGACGGTGATCAGTGCGCGGCCGAAGCCTTCGTGGGTGATGTTGATCAGCGGCACGGCCATCAGCCCGCATTCCTTCTCGATGAGCGCGGCGATGGCGTTGTGGTAGGCCTTGACGCGCGCGAGGATGATGTCGTCGGGGTCGCCGATCACCGGGATCTCGCGGCGCTGTTCCTTGGTGACGATGTAGGGCGCGAGCAGGCGGTCGGTGGGCCAGCCGTCGTAGTTGCCGTAGCTGTCCACGGCGCGGGTCTGGCGCACCATTTCCTTGATGAATTCGGTGCCGGCCAGCTCGGGGCTGATCTCGGGGACGATGGCGGTGGTGCTCATGGGTGGGTCTCCTGGTCAGGTATGGAGGTGCCCGGCTCAAGCAGCGCGGGCTGGAGTTGAAGGCCGGGGCGGCGGGCGATGTGGCGCAGGGCCACGAAGCCGCCACCCAGGCCGGCAAGGCTGGCGAGGACGATGGCGCCGTCGGCAAGCCCGGCGGCGGCGGCGGCGAGCATGGCGAGGACGAAGCCGGCGAGCGGAATCAGGTAGGTGACCAGGGTGGCGCGCAAGGCGGCGTCTTCGGCGACGCCGACTTCGACGAGGTCGCCGGTGCAGTAGCGCGTTCCGGGCGGGTGGGCGAGCACCAGTTCGGCAGACGGTGTGTTGCCGGCGCAGGCCTTGGCGGCGCGGCAGGCGCTGCAGGCGGACTGGCGCTCGAAACGTATGGTGAGGTGGTTGTCGTCCACCTTCACGATGCGTCCGCTGCGCGCAATCATCGGGGTGGCGGTGTTCATTCCTGCCAGCCCTCGGCTTCCATGGCGTCGAAGCGCGTGTTGTCGGCAGAGGCCTTGCTGCGGATGGCCTTGGCCAGCCAGCCGCCGGGGCCGGAGGCGAGTTCGGCCTGGATGTCGGCGATCAGCGCCTCGATGCAGGCGCCTTCTTCCACCCGTACCGGCTGCACTCCGGCGGCGAGCAGCTGCTTGACCGCCGAGGCGCCCACCGCCAGGCAATACACCGCGCCGCAACCGGCCAGGGTGGCGATCTTGCCGGGCAGCTTGTTCTCGTTGCCGTCCTGGGCGGTGTCGATGAATTCGCATACTTCGACGAGCTGCGAGGATTGGGCGCCGACCTCGAAGATGGCAAAGGCCTCGGTGGCGCCGAAGTGCTGGTTCACCGTGCTGCGGTCGGTGCTGGCGAAGGCGATGCGCACGCTTTCCATGGGGCTCTCCGTGCCGTCAGTGCCGGCCACCAGCCGCAGCCTGCGGCTGCGCGGCGTCTTCGCGCACGACGAGGCGTGAGCGATAGGGGGCGATGTGCTCATGGTTGTGCACCACCAGGTTGGCCAGATCGAACAGGGCTTGCCGGGTTCCGCGGTAGCCCACCCAGGTCTTGCAGTGGCCGCCGATGAGGTCGTACTGCGGCATGCCGGCGCGCAGCAGGGGCACGCCCAGGCGCGCGGCGGAGGCGGCAAGGTGCGAGTTGCCGAGCAGCAGCTCGGCGCCGGCCGCGCGGGCGAGGTCTTCGAGGTCTTCGAGGTCGCCCACGTGTACGCTGGCGGCGGGGATGTCGGCCAGCACCGCGGCCTTCACCGGCGCCACCGCGGCGACGATTTCGCTGCCCATGCCGGCCAGCCAGCTCGCCAGCTGGTGCAGCAGGTCGGGGTCGCCGGCAATGCCGACGCGGCGCAGGCCGGTCATGAAGTGGGTGTCCACCATGGCGTCCTGCAACTGGGCGCGGTGGCGTTCGATCTTCTCCGGCACCTTCTGCCCGGAGAGTTCGGCGAGCAAGGCGGTGAAGCGGTCGCAGGCCTCCAGGCCCATCAGGCCGTCGAAGCGCCACTCGGGCACGGCGGTACGTTCGGCGAGCAGGTCGGCGGCGCCATTCAGCGCACGCCCGATGACGACAGTGGCGGCGGCTTCGCCCAAGGTCGCCAGTTCGCCCACCGGGGTGCCGCCCAGGGTGACCGGCAGGAAGTCTTCGGCAACGATGTGGCCGTCCAGCGAGTCGGCCAGGTCCGGCACCGCGACCGGGCGCAGGCCGAAGGCCTCGACCCATTCCTTGATCGCTTCCACGTCGCCCGGGGTGAGGTGGCTGCCGAGCAGCAGATTGACCTGCTTCTTGCGCCGCCCGGCGTGGCGGGTGTGCGGCACGGTGGCCTCCAGGATGCCCTTCACCGTGGCGGCGTAACCGCTTTCCAGGCAGCCGGAAAAGTCCGGGGTGTTCACCGCGGCGACCGGGATGTGGTCGAACTCCGGGTGCTGGGCGCGGAATTCGCGCAGCAGGCGGGCGATGTCGGTGCCCTGGGTCTCGGCCAGCGCGGTGGTGGCGAGCGTCACCAGCGCGGGCTTGCTCTTGCCGCATACCGTGGCAAGCGCCTGGATGACGTTCTCGTCCGCGCTCATCACCGTGGCGACCTGGTCCATCGCCGTGGTCTGCAGCGGGATGGGCTCGCGGAAGTGGCGCACGAAGAACACCTTGGCGAAGGCGGTGCAGCCCTGCGAGCCGTGGAACACGGGCATGCCGCGGTTGATGCCCAGGCAGGCCAGTGCGGCGCCGGCGGGCGCCGAGGATTTCAGCGGATTGACCGCGAGAGCCTTGGGGTGACGGATGATCTCAGCCATGTTCGCGCTCCTCAGGCTGCGGCCAGCGGGTCGAAGGATGAATCGCCTACGGTGGGGGCGGCCGGCTCGTCGTCTTCCGCGTCCGGGCTGTCGCCCATCTCGGGACCGGCCACCACCATGGCCTTGGCCGACCACGGCGCCGGGCGGCGCACCGCCTCCCATACCGGCGATTCGAGGGTCAGCGCGAGCTGGCGGACCAGCTCCTTCATGCCCTCGTAGCCGGCGTAGGCGAATTCGCGTTCCTGGTTGATGTCGAGGAAGGGCAGGCGCGCCTTGAGCGCGGTGTACAGGTTGCGCCCGCCGGCAATCAGCAGGTCCGCCTTGAGCTCATACACCGCGTTGAGCAGGTCGCGCGCGCCTTCGCTCTTCAGCATGATGGCCTTGTCGCCCATCAGTTCGAGGATGCGCGCCTTGTCTTCCTCGGTGGATTTCTTGGTGCCGCTGGCGACCACGTTCATGCCCAGGTCCTGCAGCGCGGAGACGACCGACCAGCTCTTCACGCCGCCGGTGAACAGCAGCACGCGCTTGCCTTCCAGGCGCGGGCGCCACACTTCCAGCTCGGCGCGCACGCGCGCTTCCTCGCGGGCGATGAGGGCCTCGGTGCGTGCGATGAGGTCGGCGTCGCCGATGATGCGGGCGATGTCGCGCAGCGCCTGGCTGGTGTCGGTGATGCCGTAGAAGCTGCCTTCGAACCAGGGCACGCCCCAGCGCTCCTCGATCTTGCGCGCCACGTTGATCATCGCCTTGGCGCACACCAGCATGCTCACTTCGGCGCGGTGCATAGTCTGCACTTCGTGAAAGCGCGCGTCGCCGGACAGCGTACACAGCACGCGGATGCCCAGCTCGTCGAACAGCGGCATGATGTGCCAGAGCTCGCCGGCGATGTTGTATTCGCCGATCAGGTTGATGCTGTGCACGGTGATGCCCGGCGGCACCGCGTCGGCGGGCAGCGGGTCCGGCTCGCGGGTGCCGATGACGTGCTTGAACATCGCCTCGCCGGCGATGCGGTTGCCGAGGTTCTTGGTGCCGTAGAAGCCGGCCGAATCCACCGGCACCACCGGCACGCCCCAGCGTTCGGCGGCGGCCTTGCACACCGCATCGACGTCGTCGCCGATCAGTGCGGGCACGCAGGTGTTGTAGACGAACACGGCGGCCGGGTTGTAGCGGTCAATGGCCTGCTTGATGCCGTGGAACAGGCGCTTCTCGCCGCGCCCCATGATCACGTCCTGCTCGGAGAGGTCGGTGGTCATGCCGATCTTGTACAGCGTGGGCCCCGAGGAGCGGGTGCCGCGGTTGTCCCAGGAGTTGCCCGCACAGGCGATCGGCCCATGCACGATGTGGGCGACGTCGGCGATCGGCAGCAGGGCGATCTGCGCGCCGTCGAAGGCACAGCCGCCGGCCGAGGCGCCGGGCTTGGGGCGCGCGCAGCCGGACTTTTCCTTCTTGTTGTGCGCACAGGCCGGCTCGTCCAGCAGGGCGGCGATGTCGGAGGCTTTCACGGTGGGGCTCCAGGGACGGTTCGCTGGGGGTGGTGCAAGGGTTGTGCCAGCGGGGAGGGTCGGCCTGGAAGCGCCGTGCGCCGCGGTTTCCAAGCGTCGCGCCTATGTACGGAAACCGACAATGTGCGGCAGTGATGTGGGGTTTGTCGCGCGCCCATGGGCGCCGGTTTCGCGTGTGTAGGAGCGGCCTTGGCCGCGATGCGGCGTACGGAAAGCTTGCGGACGTATCGCGGGCAAGCCCGCTCCTACAACTTCATCGCCCGCCGCATCAGCACCGCGGCATGCACCGCGTGCCGCCCCACGCCGTCGTGGATCTGCTGCCGGCACGAGAACCCGTCGGCCACCACCGTGGCTTCCGGTGCCGCGCGCAGCGCCGGCAGTAGCTCGGATTCGGCCATCTGCAGGCTCAGCGCGTGGTGTTCGGCCTCGTGGCCGAAGCTGCCGGCCATGCCGCAACAGCCGGCTTCGATGATCTCCAGGTCGAGCTGCGGGATCAGCGCCAGCGCCTTCTTGAGCGGTTTCATGCCGCCATAGGCCTTCTGGTGGCAGTGGCCGTGGACCAGCACTTTCTCGCCCGCTAGCGGCCCGAAGGCGAGCTTGAAGCGGTCGGCGGCGTGCTCCCTGGCGACGAATTCCTCGAACAGGAAGGCCTGTTTGGCAAGCTTGTCCACCTCCGCGCCCAGCCCGAGGCTGTAGTACTCGTCCTTGAGCATGTAGAGACAGGAGGGCTCCAGGCCGACCACCGGGATGCCGGCGACAATCGCCGGGGCGAGCGCGGCCACCAGGCGTTGCGCCTCGGCGCGGGCCTCGTCGATCAGTCCGTTGGACAGCAGGCTGCGCCCGCAGCACAGCGCGCGCTGCGGCGTGGCATCGTCCGCAACCGGTGCGATGACATCGACCGCGTAGCCGGCGGCGGTCAGCACCTCGATGGCGGCGGTGGCGTTGCCCGGCTCGAAGTGGCGGGTGAAGCTGTCCACCAGCAGGGCGACGCGCGGACGCTCGGTCTCGGCGGCTGGTGCCGGCGGCGCGGTGAACGGCTGCGCTGCGGGTTCCGGCAGGCGGCGTGCAGCGGCCAGTCCCAGCCAGCGCTCGCCGAGCGCGGCGGCCAGCGGCAGGCGGTTGCGCAGGCGGATCAGGCGGCCCAGCCACGGCCAGCGCGCCAGCCAGCGCGTGCTGCGGGCGAACACGCGCTCGCGCGGCGCGAGACCGTGTTTCTGCGCGCGCTGGGCCAGCCATTCGGTGCGCAGCAGGGCCATGTCCACGCCGTTGGGGCACTCGCGCTTGCAGCCCTTGCAGCCCACGCACAGCGCCATGGCGGCGGCCAGCTCGGGGCTGTCGAAATCGATCTCGGTGCCGTCGGCGTTGAGCACCGCCTTGAGCGCTTCCACGCGCCCGCGGGTCGAATGCTGGGCCTCGCCGGTGAGGCGGAAGCTCGGGCACATCACGCCCTTGCGCTCGGTGCGCTGGCACTGGCGATTGCCGATGCACACCGCCACCGCGCGGGCGTAATGCCCGCCGCGCGCCGGGATGCCGGCGTAGGCGTCGCCTTGGCCATAGCTGGCGTAGGCGGACCAGTCCAGTGCCGCGCTCATGCCGTCGGCCGCCGGGTCGGGGGCGGGCGGGGTTGCAGGGGCGGCGCTGGCACCGGGATTGAATCCGAAGGCGTCGATGGAGAAGTCGGGCGTCTGGCGATGGTCGGACATGGTCGTCAAGCCTGGTGAGCAATGGATGAGGCATAGCAAATTTGGCGCCAGCAGGTTGGCATCGTGTTTGCTTGGAAGCCTGCAGCGATCACGCGCTGATCAGTGCTTCCGACAATTCCCTTCCTGGAGTGCGACATGCTCAAGCCGAAGAAACACGTTCTCGTCTGCGTACAGGGCCGCCCGCCCGGCCATCCGCGCGGTTCCTGTCAGCAGAAAGGTTGCAACGAGGTCTACCAGGGTTTCCTGGAAGCCTTTCAGGCACGCAACCTGTGGAACGACTACGCGGTGACCAATACCGGCTGTCTTGGCCCCTGTTCGGCCGGCCCCAGCGTGCTGGTGTACCCGGAAGGGATCATGTACACCGGCGTTGCGGCGGCCGACGTGAGCGCCATCATCGACGAGCACCTGATCGGCGATACGCCCGTGGAGCGCCTCAAGGCGCCCGCGGATCTCTGGTAAGCAGGAGAAGACCATGGACGGTGCAACTTACGGTCTGGGCGAAGTGGTCTTTGCCAGTGAGGACCTGTACAACGACGGCAGCCTGCCCGAAATCGAGGACGGTGCGCTGGTGGCGGCGGCGGGCACGCGCGGGGTGGTGGTGAAGGCTGGCCACCTTGATGGTCAGCCGCAGATGGAGATCTTCGCGGTGCGCTTCGAAGGCGCGGATGACGTGCTCGGCCCGCCGGTGGGTTGCCTCACCGACGAGCTCACCCAGGAATACACCCCGGCGCCGCGTGCATGAAGATCGCCGTGGCCTCCCGCGACGGCTGCTGCCTTGACGGCCATGCCGGCAAGGCGGCGCACTGGCTGGTGTTCGAGTGGGATGAGAACGATCCCGACCGGCCGCTGACCGCGCCGCAAAGCGTGCGTCTGGAAAAGGACCAGATCTTTCACTACTTTGACGATGGCGGGCCGCATCCGCTCGACGGTGTGGCCTTGATCATCGCCGCCAGCGCCGGCGACGGTTTCCGTCGCCATATGGGCAAGCGCGGCGCCGAGGTGCTGCTCACCGGCGAGCGTGAGGCGCGCGTCGCGGTGGAGAAGCTCGTTGCCGGCGAGGCGCTCGACGGCGTGCGCTTCGACCCGTTGCGCCTGGTGTGCAGCGTGCGGGATCTGTTTGCGCGGCATTGAGGCGGTATTGCTGCGGTCTGTCTAAAGTTGGCGGTGCGGTCGTTCATGGCGACTGCTCACCGGCAAGTCGTCGGCCAATCCAGACATCGGCAGTAGCCGAGACTTTACCGCTTCAACAAGTCTCCCTGCAGGGTTATTTGTCTACGCAACTTTTATCCCTACCGGGATATTATAAATATCTGCATATAGCCATTTATGGATAATTTGAGTTCTCAGAAATATCCCTGTGTGGCGTATTCAGTGTTGTATTATTAACCCTGCAGGGATAATATATAGCCAGATATGTCGCCCTGCAGGGAGATTATGATGGACAAGTCCTACCGCTGGCTGCAACTGCACCAAGCCGATAAGCAGCTGAAGCCCTGGATCAAGAAGACCTTCCCGCCGCGGCCGTCCTGCGGCTGGATACGGACCATCCGGGAAGCCCTTGGCATGACTGCTGTGTCGCTCGCTCAGCGCCTGCACGTGAGGAACTCCACGGTGCATAAGCTTGAGAAGAGCGAGGCCGACGACGGCATCTCACTGGCCTCTCTGCGCAAGGTTGCCGCGGCGCTCGACTGCGAACTGCACTATGTCCTCGTGCCGAAGACGCCCCTGGAGACCAAGCTGAAGGACCAGGCCAAGGCCGTGGCTCGGAAGCACATGCTCCCCGTGGTGCATACCATGTCGCTTGAGGATCAGGCCGTTGGCAGCAAGGCGCAGCAGGCCCAATTGGAGCTCATAGCGAAAGAGCTGCTCGACGGCAACTGGCGCGAATTGTGGTGATGGAGTTCACGTACCAGCCCGGGCAGACACCGCTCGACCCGGATGAAAAAGAGGGCCTGAAGCCCAAGCACGTGTCGACGCAGGGCGAGCTCAATGAGTGGGAACAGCTCAACATCATCAAGGGCGCCCGGTGGGCTCAGCGCCAGCTCAAGCACGACATCCTGGATGATGTGTTCCTGCGCGAGTTGCACAAGCGGATGTTCAGCGAAACATGGACATGGGCCGGCACGTACCGCAAGAGTGACAAGAATATCGGCTGCGATTGGCGTCAGGTTTCCACGCGCGTCCGGAACTTACTGGAGAACACCAGGTATCAGGTCGAACTCCAGGTCATGCCCCCGGATGAGCTGGCGGCACGGTTTCACCACCAGCTGGTGCTCATCCACCCGTTTCCGAACGGCAATGGGAGGTGCTGTCGCTTGATAACCGACCTCATGCTCAGGAAGATGGGCCAGGAGCCATTTTCATGGGGCGGCGGGGGATACGCTTCCCTCCTGAGTCAGAGCGAGCTGCGTGCTGAATACCTGGCCGCCCTGCGAGCAGCTGACCAAGGCGACATCGCGCCACTTCTTGCCTTCGCGCGCAAGTAACTCAATCCTCGCAACGACGCTAGCATGCATGTGCTACGACAAGCAGGATTGGATCGGTGGGTAAAAGGATGACAGGTACCTGAAGGGGCACTTTTCGTATTGCTGACTGAACTCACAGCTGGCGGCGCGAGCGAGCACGGCGTGCCACGGCGAGCGTACTTCGCTCAGCCCGAACGGTATTTGTATTTGTTGCCGGGTTAATGGTCAGATGCTGTAGGGCGTTTCCACCCAGGCCTTGACCAGTTCGATGTCGCGCTGCGGCAGGTAGGCGAGGTCTTCCTGGAGGTCGGCGTAGACCTTGCCCGGGAGGGTGCGCGGGACGCGGCGGCCGCTGACCATGTGGAAGTACCACGCAAAGCCGTAGCCGGCGGCGCGGTCGAAGTCGTGCAGCTGCTGCGCCAGGTCGGTGCCGCGGGCGTCCTCGCTGCCTTGCCAGGTCGGTGCGTGGGCCGCCACCGGCACGGCGCCGTAGCGGGTCTGGCGGTAGCGGTCGAGATGCTCGGAGAGCGCCAGCACCCAGTGGTCGCTGAAGTGGCGGTGCTGGCCGGCGCTGGAACGCGCCCAGTCGTCGAGGAAGCGCATCACCGGGGCGGGGTTGCCGGCCTGGTTGGCGATGCGGGCGATGTGGGCGGAGACGTCGGTGAGGCGGCGGCAGCTGTAGCGCGGTTTGCCCAGGCGCTGCGGCGGCGGCAGGCCTTCGGGGCGTTCGAGCAGGGCTTCGACGGATTCGGCGGACATGTTGCGGCAGCCCAGCGGGTGGCTGATCACCTCCTGCAGTTCTTCCACTTCCAGTTGCAGGTAGTCGGCCGGGGCCTTGCCGCGGATGGCGACCAGGTAGTGGGTGATGCCCTGCTCGCGGGTGAGGCTGTAGCCGCACGCGCAGAGGCGCTCGGCAAGCACTTCGCCGTCTTCCCCGGCCTCTTCCCAGGCGGCCTCGAGCCAGCCGAGGGCGTCTTCGGCCACGCAGCGGCCGTCGCGGTCGATGATGCGCCCCGGGCGGAACCAGCCGCCGCGCGACAGGCGCGGGGCGAAGTCCGGCCCGCCTTCGCGACGCAGGGCGTCGAGGAGGGGCGCATGGCCGGGCACCGGCGCGGTGGACACGCAGAGGCGGAAGGCCAGTTCGGCGAGGTCGGCGGGGCTGAGCAGGGTCATCAGGGCGTCCTTGGCGGCGGAGGGGCGGCGATACCCAGGCGTTCGGCGGCGAGTGCGCGCACGTCGGGTTCGGGGTCGTCGAGCACGGCGTGCAGGGCTTCCAGTGGCGCCTGCGCGACGGCGGCGGCGCGTACTGTCCATTCGGGGTCGGCGAGCAGGGCTGCGGCGGCCTCGGGCAGCATGCGGGCGGCTGCGATGGCGCGCACCTGAGGGTCGGGGTCGGTGGCCATGCGGGCGAGCGCGAAGGCCGGCAGGCGGCGGGCGACTTCCTTGCGCACTACGGCGTCGGGGTCATCAGCCATGCGCGGCAGGCGGCCATGGGGCAGGCGGCGGGCGACCTGCAGGCGGACGGCGTAATCGGCGTCGCGCATCATGCGTTCGAGCAGTTCCGGCGGCAGGCGGCTGGCAACGGTGATGCGCACCTCGCGGTCCTCGTCGCGGGCCATGCCGAGCAGGGCTTCGCCATCGAGGCGGGTGGCCACCGAACGGCGCACTGTCTCGTCGGCATCGCGGGCGAGGCGGCCAACGCGTTCGGCGGGCGCCCACTTGACGGCGATGGCGCGGCGTTCCCAGAACGGGTCGTCGAGGCAGCGTTCGGCCCACTCGCGGTTGCGCGCCATGAAGCGGTCGATCTGGCGGCCGCTGTGGGCCACCAGACAGGCGTCGCCGGGAGCGCAGGTGCCGCGCGCGAGGGTGTCGTTGCGCAGCGCACACTGGGTACAGGGGTTGGGCGCTGGCGTCGGCGGGAGCTCCGCGGCCGGCTCAGTCTTCGTCGTCACTGTCACGCCGGGGCACCTGGGTGGGGTCGCAGATGATCGCGCGATAGACCTCCACGCGATCGCCGGGCTGCAGTGCGGTGTCGAGCTGAACCACCTTGCCGAACACGCCCACCTTCTGTGTTTCGAGGTCTATCGTCGGGTACATGTCGAGCAGGCCGGAGCGTTCGATGGCGTCCAGCGCGGTGGCGCCGTCGGCGACGTCCACGCGCAGCCAGACCTGACGACCGCCGTCGGCGTAGGCCACACCCACTCTCATTGCAGCGTCCTCCGCGGTGTCATGCCGATGCCCCCGCGCCCGCCGCCGCGCTGCGCTGGCGGGCGCTCTGGCGGGTGTCCCAGACGCGCTTGCCGGCGATCAGGAAACCCAGGGCGAGGAAGCCGCCAGGGGGCAGGATCATCAACAGGAAACCCTTGTAGTCGCGGATCAGGGTCAGTTCCATGAAGTGGAAGGGTTCGCCGAGGAGCAGGCTGGCGCCGGCGAACAGGGTGCCGGCGCCGAGGATCTCGCGCACCGCGCCGAGCACCACCAGGGCGATGGTGAAGCCCAGGCCCATTGCCAGGCCATCGACCGCCGCGGCGCCGACCGGGTTCTTCGACGCGAAGGCCTCGGCGCGCCCGAGGATGCCGCAGTTGCAGACGATGAGGGCGATGAACAGGCCCAGCACCTTGTAGAGGTCGTGCAGCCAGGCGTTGATGCTCATGTCCACCAGAGTCACCAGCGAGGCGATCAGCACCACGAATACCGGGATGCGCACGCTGGGGCTGACCCAGTTGCGAATCAGCGCCACGCCAACGTTGGCCAGCAGCAGCACGGCGGTGGAGGCCAGCCCCATGCCGAGGCCGTTGGTGGCGGTACCGGTGACCGCCAGCAGCGGGCACAAGGCCAGCATCTGGGCGAACACCATGTTCTCCGACCACAGCCCGCGGCCGACGATGCCGCGGTAGTCGATGGCCGGCGGCGGCGCGGCGGGGGCGCTGTCGGCGGGCAGGGTGGCGTCGGCGGCGGTGCTCATTGGGCGGCTTCCTCGGTGGTGGCGGCCGATGCTGCGCGAGCTGGCGCCGCCGGTGCGTCGTCGCCGAGCATCGCGCTGCGTTGCGTGGCGTACAGTTCCAGCCCCTGCCTGACGGCGGCGACCACCGCGCGCGGGGTGATGGTGGCGCCGGCGAACTGGTCGAACTCGCCGCCGTCCTTCTTCACTGCCCAGCGCGCGGGCAGCGGCTCTTCGAGCGACTTGCCGGCGAAGGCGAGCACCCAGGGGTGGCGGGCGACTTCGATCTTGTCGCCCAGTCCGGGGGTTTCGCCATGGCCGGTGACGCGCACGCCGGTGACCGTGCCGCTGCGGTCCACCCCCATCACCAGGCGGATCGGCCCGGCGTAGCCCTTGCCGGTCATCTGGTAGATCACCGCCACCACGGCTTCGCCCTGGCGGGCGCGGTGCACGGTGAGCGGGCGGCCATCGGGTCCGGCGATGCTGACGGTGTCGGCGAGGAGATCGTTGTCGTGGAAGTTCTCCGGCAGCACCTGGGCCAGCGAGGCGGCGACGTCGCGCGCCTCGGCGGCGGCAATGGCCGGGCCGGTGGCGGTGTGGGCGAGGGCGAGGGCGGCGCCGGCGAGCAGGGTGACCGTTCCCAGCGAGACGGTCTGGTACCACAGGGCGTCGAGGTGTTTGGCGGCTGACGTGCTCATCGCTCAGTTGCCCTTCGGTGCGGCCGGGACCATGCTGCGGCCGGCGCGGGTGCGGCCGAAGATGCGCGGGCGGGTGTAGTGGTCGATCAGCGGGGTGGCAGCGTTCATCAGCAGGATGGCGAAGGCCACGCCCTCGGGGTAGGCGCCCCAGGTGCGGATGATCCAGGTCAGCAGCCCGCAGCCGATGCCGAACAGCCACTGCCCGAGCGGGGTCGACGGCGAGGTGACGTAGTCGGTGGCTATGAAGAAGGCGCCCAGCATCACCCCGCCGGCGAGCAGGTGGGCGAGCGGCGGCAGGTAGCGGTCGGGGGCGATGAAGTGGGCGATCGCGGCCGGTATGGCGATGCCGAGGATGAAGGCGAGCGGGATGCGCATGCCGATGACGCGCATGAAGATCAGGAACACTCCGCCGGCGGCGAGCAGGAGCGCGGTGGTTTCGCCCAGACTGCCGGCACGGTCGCCGGCGCCCAGGGCGAGCGGATCGAACTGGCCGGTGAGGCTGGCCGACAGCGGCACCCCCTGGGTGGCTTCGGCACGCACGTGATCGAGCAGCGAGGCGCTGGTCATGCCGTCGGGCAGGCCGGCGCCGAAGGTGATCGCCAGCGCCCCGAGGGCGTCCGGCGCGCCGGCCGAGCCCAGCGGCAGCGGGGCCAGCCACTGCGTCATCTCCACCGGGAAGGAGATCAGCAGCATCACCCGTGCGGCCATCGCCGGGTTGAAGAGGTTCTGGCCGAGGCCGCCGAAGGCATGCTTGCACACCACCATCGCAAAGGCGCCGCCGACCACGCCGACCCACCACGGTGCCCACGGCGGCAGGGACAGCGCCAGCAGCCAGCCGGTGAGCACCGCCGAGCCGTCGGCCAGTGCCGGGCGGGCGGGGCGGCCGGCGAGGCGCACGCAGAGCACCTCGGTGAGCGCACAGGCGAGCACGGTGACCAGCCAGAGGTAGATCGCCGGCCAGCCGAAGCGCCAGAAGCCGGCCAGGGTGGCGGGCAGCAGCGCGACCATCACCAGCAGCATCACCTGCCCGACCGGGCGGGCGCCGTGGGCGTGGGGGGAGGAGACGATGTTCATGCCGCGCTTTCCTCGCTGGCGGGTTGTGCGGCGGCTTTGGCGGCGGCCTCGGCCTTGGCGCGTTCGCGCTCGGCCTTGCGGCGCGCGGCGGCTTCGGCCTTTTCACGCGCTTCGCGTTCCATGCGGGCGTTGCGGGCTTCGACCAGTTCGCGGATGGCATCCTGCTTGAGCTTGTTGCGGTCGCGCGCGGCCAGTTCGCCCTTGGCGTGGTTGAAGTACTGCACCAGGGGGATCTTCGACGGACAGACGAAGGAACAGGTGCCGCAGCCGATGCAGTCCTTGAGGCCCAGGTCCACCGAGGCGGCGAGGTCGCCGGCACGGATGCGCGCGGCCATCTCCAGCGGCAACAGTCCGATCGGACAGGCGCCGACGCAGGACGCGCAGCGGATGCACGGCCCTTCGCTGGGCTGGCTGGCGCCGATCTCCGCGGCGGTGAGCGCGAGCACGCCGCCGGAGCCCTTCATGATCGGCAGTTCGAGGGTATTGACCGCCATTCCCATCATCGGCCCGCCCATCACCAGGCGTGCCGGGGTGGCGGTGAGGCCGCCGCAGAACTCGACCAGCGCGCTGGCCGGGGTGCCGATGCGGACTTCGAGATTGCGCGGGGTGCGCACGGCACCGCCGGCGACGGTGACGATGCGCCGGGTGAGCGGTTCGCCATGGCGGATGGCGCGGTGGATGGCGGCCGCGGTGGCGACGTTGTGCACCATCACGCCGATGTCGGCGGAGCGCCCTTGCGAGGGCACCTCGCGGCCGGTGAGCCAGGCGATGAGCTGCTTTTCCGAACCCATGGGGTAGCGGCTGGGGACCGCGACGACGGCGACCTCGTCGTGCGCGGCGGCGGCCGCACGCAGCGCGGCGATGGCTTCGGGCTTGTTGGTTTCGACGCCGATCAGCGCGCGTTCGCCGCCGATCGCCCGCAGGATGATGCGTGCGCCATCCACCACCTCGGCAGCGCGCTCCTGCATCAGGCGGTCGTCACAGCACAGATAGGGTTCGCACTCGCCGCCGTTGAGGATCAGGGTCGGGATCGGCGCACGCACGCCGAGGCCGAGCTTGACCGCCGCAGGGAAGGTGGCGCCCCCCATGCCGACGATGCCGGCGGCGGAGACGCGGCGGGCGATCTCCGCCGGTTCGAGGGTGAAGGGGTCGGCGCCGTCGAATTCCACTGCCTCGTCGGCGCCGTCGCTCTCCAGCATGATCGCCGGGCCGCCGAGTCCGGAGGGGTGCGGTACCTGCACCTCGCCGATGCCGGCGATGATGCCGGAGGTCGGGGCGTGGATGGGGGCGGAGACCGGACCCGCCGCCTCGGCGAGCAACTGTCCGCGCAGCACGCGCTCGCCGGCCTGCACCAGCGGGCGCGCGGGAGCGCCGATGTGCTGGGTGAGCGGCAGGGTGAACAGCGGCGGCAGCGGGATGGGGGCGATTGCAGTGCCCGCGGCGGGCTGCTTGCGGCCATCAGGGTGTGCGCCCCAGCGCTTCAGCGCGCGGGTGAGCTTCAACAGCAGGGAGGTGTCGGCGGCGCCCATGCTTGCGTTCTCAGGCTGCTTTTGCGGCGGCCGTGGCCGGCACTGCCGCGGGGTAGGGCTGGGCGGCCGGCTTGGGCCATACCCAGGTCTGCAGGGTCATCGGCACCGGGGTGAGGGTGATCGCCCCGGTGGGGCACAGCGGCTCGCACTTCGCGCACCCGGTACAGGCTTCGCGGATCACCGCGTGGATCTGCTTCATCGCCCCCATCACCGCATCGGTGGGGCAGGCGCGGAAGCACTTCGTGCAGCCGATGCAGATTTCCTCGCGCACGCCGGCGACCAGCGGCACCTCGTCGGCCACCGCGCTGGCGTCCAGGCTCAGCCCCAGGCGCGCGGCGAGCGCCTCGGCGAGCGCCTTGCCGCCCGGCGGGCAGCAGGTGGCGGCGGCTTCGCCGCGCGCCAGTGCGGCGGCGGCGCCGGCACAGCCGGGGTAGCCGCACTGGCCGCAGTTGGTGCCCGGCAGCATGGCTTCCAGCTCGGCCTCGATGCCGCTGGCCTCGACGCGGAAGGCGCGCGCGGCGACGCCGAGGATGAGCCCGAAACATACGCCCAGCAGGGCGAGACTGAGGATGGCGCTGACCATGGGGTTGTCCTCCGTCAGTGGTTGGTGAGGCCGGCGAAGCCCATGAAGGCGAGCGACAGCAGGCCGGCGGTGACGAAACCGATGGGCGCGCCGGCGAAGGCGGCCGGCACGCGGGCCAGCGCGAGGCGTTCGCGCAGGCCGGCAAACATGATCAGCACGAGGGTGAAGCCGGCCGCCGAGCCGAGCGCGTAGAGCACGCTGGTGACGAAGCCGGCGCCTTCCTGGATGTTGAGCAGGGCGACACCGAGCACCGCGCAGTTGGTGGTGATCAGCGGCAGATAGATGCCCAGTACCTGGTAGAGCTCGGGGGCGTTCTTCTTTACCGCCATCTCGACGAACTGCACCGTGGCGGCGATCACCAGGATGAAGCCGAGGATGCGCAGGTAGCCGAGCTCCAGCGGCACCAGCAGCCAGTGTTCCAGCATCCAGGTCAGCGCGCTGGTCAGCACCAGCACGAAGGTGGTGGCCAGCCCCATGCCCACCGCGCTGTCGACCTTGCGCGACACGCCCATGAAGGGACACAGGCCAAGGAACTTGACCAGCACCACGTTATTGACCAGCGCGGTGCCCAGCAGCAGCATCACCCATTCGTTCATTGCATCGTTCTCCACGCGTACGGGCTACCGGCAGCAGAACCCGTGCCACGCCGTGTGCTGCGTCTAAGCAGATGATTTTTATGGATTGGTGCGCCGCGACGAGGGTGTTGCGCTGTTTCGATTGCGCCATCCGCAAAGGGATTGTCATGAACGCGACAGTCGGTGCGCGGCGCTAGCCGGGGTCCTGCCCGGCACCTCCGTGGCACATCGCTTGCTTTGCTTTGTCCGACTACGCCGCGAGACAATCATGATGGCCATACCCGCTTCCGCCCCCGCACAGCCGGGCCCCTTTCCGGCCCACATCACCGATGCGCTGTTTCACCATGCCATCGACCAGTCCGCGATCGCGGTGTCGATCACCGATTCCGCTGCCAACATCCTGTACGTCAATCAGGCCTTCTGTGCGATCACCGGCTACAGCGCCGCGGAAGTGGTGGGGCGCAACCAGTCGCTGCTGTCCTACCGCTCCACGCCCAGGGCGGTGTATCAGGAGCTATGGCGGGCGCTGACCGCCGGGCGGCCGTGGAGCGGGCGCCTGCTCAACCGCCGCAAGGACGGCCGGCCGTATGTGGCCGAACTCACCGTCACGCCACTGGCGCCCCAATCTGGTGCGGAAGGGGGCAGTCATTACCTCGGCATGCACTGGGATGCCACCGAGGAGCACCGCCTGGCGCGCCAGCTTGCCAACCACAAGCAGCTCATCGAGTCGGTGATTTCGGTGGCGCCGGTGGCAGTGGCACTGCTCAACAGCGACGGTCAGGTGGTTCTCGACAACCCCGCCTACCGGCGCATCTCGGAGGAGATGCGCGTCGTCGAGCCGGCCCATGAGGTCATGACCGCGCTGCAGCAGAGCCTCGGCGAGGCCTTCCACCATGCCGTCACCCATCGCCGTGCGCTGAGCAACCACGAACTGCGCTTCGAGCGCGCCGGCGGCGGCGAGGCGCGCTGGTACTCCTGTTCGCTGACCTGGTTCGAGGAGCGCTCGACGCTCCCGGATGCCTTCTACGGCGACGACTGCACCGACTACCAGTTGCTGGTGATGCACGATATCAGTGCATCGAAGCGCCAGGAGGAGGCCCTGCGCCTGGCGGCGATGCGCGCCATGCTCTCCGAAGGGGAGCTCAACCAGAGTCTGCGCGAGACCCTCGCCGGTGCGGTGTTCCAGCTCCAGGGCCCGGTCAACCTGATCGCTGCCGCAGCCACGCTGCAGCGTCGCCGGGCCGGCCAGTCCGCTGCTTTCGACCCGCTGGCGCAGGCACTCGCCGACGCCCAGAATGCCGGCGAACAGGCCATCGCCACGCTGCAGGCGGCGATGCCGCCGGCCCCCGAGGAGCCCAGCGGCCCGGTCAACCTCAACGAAGTCCTGCGCGACGTGCTGATGCTGGAAACCGAAGCCCTGCTCAGTGCCGGGATCACCGTCGATTGGCGGCCGGCCCATGTGTTGCCTTCGGTGCAGGGCGATCCCGCGGCGCTGCGCAACCTCTTCCGCCAGCTCGTCAGCAATGCCGTCGAGGCGATGAACGTGCGTGGCTGGAACGAGCGTGGCCTGTTCCTCGGCACCGTCGCGCGCGACGGCCAGGTCGAGGTCGAGATCGTCGATACCGGCCCCGGCATTCCCGAGGCGCTGCGCCTGAAGATCTTCGAGCCTTTCTTCTCCACCAAGCCCTCGCGCGGCGGTGCGCGCGGCGTCGGCCTGTCGCTGGCGCAGGAAATCGTCAGCCGCCACCGCGGCGTGCTGGAGATCGACCCCCGCCATCTCGGCGGCTGTCGCCTGCTGGTCAGCTTCCCGGCCTCGCGGGTGGCGGCCAATGGCGCGGAGGGACGCGGATGACTGCGGCCCTGCCCCCCGATGCCGGTGAGGCCCGTGCGGCCTGGCTGGAGTCCGCCCTCGAATCGCTCTACCGCGTCAGCCGCGTGCTGTCGCGTTCGCTGGAGCTGCGCGAGACCCTGGCCGAGGTGTTGCGGGTGCTCGACGAGGAATGCGGCTTCAACCGTGCCCTGGTGACCCTTGCCGAACCCGACGGCGAGGTCATGGCGCTGTCGGCGCTGCATGGCGTCGATGCGCCCTGTAGCCCGGATCTGCGCTGGCGTTCCGGCGAAGGCGTGATCGGCCTGGTCCTGCAGCGCGGTCGTGCGCAGGTGCTCGAACGTCTTGCCGACGACCCACGCTACCTTGCCCAGCGCGGCCTCTTCGACGGTGAGGCGCCGTTCATCGGCGTACCCATCCGCGTCGGCCACGAAACCGTCGGCGTGCTCGCCCTGCAGCCGCCGCCAGTGGCGCGCGAACGCCTGGAAGATGACGCCCACCTCGCCGAGATGGTCGCCAACCTGATCGGCCAGACCGTCCGCCTCGCCCAGCAGGTGCGCCAGGAGCGCCGCGACCTCGCCGAGGAGCGCGATACCCTGCGCCGCGCGGTGCGCAACCGCTACGGCTTCGACAATGTCGTCGGCCATACCATGAAGATGAAGCAGATCTTCGAGCAGGTGCGTCAGGTCGCGAAGTGGAACACCACTGTGCTGGTGCGCGGCGAGACCGGCACCGGCAAGGAGCTCATCGCCCAGTCCATCCACTACAACTCGCCGCGCGCCGCCGGGCCCTTCGTCAAGCTCAACTGTGCGGCGCTGCCGGAGAACCTGCTCGAATCCGAACTCTTCGGCCATGAGAAGGGCGCGTTCACCGGCGCCATGGCGCAGCGCAAGGGGCGCTTCGAGATGGCCGATGGCGGCACCCTGTTCCTCGACGAGATCGGCGAGATCTCCGCCTCCTTCCAGGCCAAGCTGCTGCGCGTGCTGCAGGAGGGCGAGCTGGAGCGGGTCGGCGGCGTGCGCACGCTGAAGGTGGACGTGAGGGTGATCGCCGCCACCAACCGCGACCTGGAAAACGAGGTCGAGCAGGGCAAGTTCCGCGAGGATCTCTACTACCGCCTCAACGTCATGCCCATCATGCTGCCGCCGCTGCGCGAGCGCGTCGAGGACATTCCCGAGATCGCCCGCCACCTGGTGGACAAGATCGGCGCCAGTCAGGGGCGTCCGCTGAACATCACCGACGCCGCCCTGCGCGTGCTCCTCCACCATGCCTGGCCGGGCAATGTGCGCGAACTGGAGAACTGCATCGAACGTGCGGCGGTAATGAGCGACAACGGCACCATCGACCGCGATCTCATCCTCATCTCCGGGATCGAGGAGCGCGTCACCCCGCTGCGTGGCGGTGCCGCGGCGATCGATCTCAACGATCCCGAGCTCGACGAACGCGAACGCGTCATCGCCGCGCTCGAGCAGGCCGGCTGGGTGCAGGCCAAGGCCGCTCGCCTGCTCAACATGACGCCGCGACAGATCGCTTACCGCATCCAGACGCTGAACATCAAGGTGCGCCAGATCTGAGCGCAGACGAGGTGTTTCGGCGTGTAAAGCTGCCCCCGCGGCGCGGAACTCGCAGCGCGCGGGCACACTCACTGCTCCCGTGACCCCGGACAGCAGTGGAGACTTCGAAATGAGCAACAAGAACACCATCGCCAGCTTTCTGCTGGCCAGCGCCGCCTTTTTCGCCGCCCCGCTGGGCGCCAGCGAGCGCCTGCCGTCCGACGCCCGCCCGCTGTCGCAGATCGTCGCCGAGCTGGAGCGCCAGGGCTACGCCCCCATCGTCGAGGTCGATCTGGACGACGGCCGCTGGGAGGTCGAGGCCTACCGCGAGGGCCGCAAGGTCGAACTGAAGGTGGATCCCCGCAGCGGCGCCGTGCTCTCCGAACGCGCGGATGATTGACTGTGCCCTCCGGCGTGCAGCCCGCACCGCGAGCCGGATCGCCTGACCGAGCGCCTCCTGCCGGGCCGAAGCGTGCATACTGAGGTCCGGACAACCCACCTCAGGAGGCCCCCGTGCAGCTCATCGGCATGCTCGATTCGCCCTATGTCCGCCGTGTGGCGGTATCGCTCCAGCTCCTTGGTCTGCCCTTCGAACACCGTCCGGTATCGGTGTTCCGCCATTTTGACGAGTTCCGCCGCATCAATCCGACCGTCAAGGCGCCTTCGCTGATCTGCGATGACGGCATGGTGCTGATGGATTCCTCGCTGATCCTTGAGTACGCCGAGAGTTTCCCCACCCGCCGGCGCAGCCTGGTGCCCGCCGACGGCGCGGGCCTGCAGCGCGATCTGCAGCGGGTCGGACTGGCCCTGGCGGCCTGCGAGAAGAGCGTGCAGATCGTCTATGAGCGCCAGTTGCGTCCGGCCGAGAAGGTGCATGCGCCGTGGGTGGAACGCGTCAGCGGTCAGTTGCGCGCCGCCTGCGCCGGGCTGGAGGCGGCCTATGCGGCGCAGCCGGTGACCGTGGCGGAGGACAGGCTGAGCCGTGGCGACGTCGCCAGTGCGGTAGCGTGGTATTTCATCCAGGACATGGTGCCCGATGCGGTGCCGGCGGCGGACTATCCGGCGTTGGGGGCGCTTTCCGCCCAGGCCGAAAGCCTGCCCGCCTTTCGCGCCGCAGCGCATGGCTCCGGTACCGTGCGCACGCAGACTTGAGGCAGCTCTGCGCGGGCGGCGGCAGGAGCATGGGGACCGCGGTCCGGCACTGAACCATGTCAAAATGCCGTCCGTCGCAACTGCAGATGGAACCGCCCGCAATGTCGCCCACGCTGGTCCGTATTGCCTTCATCGTGCTGCATCTGGTGCAGTATGTCGTCGTTGCCCTCGCCGGCTGGAACGTTTCCGCCATCGTTGCCGCGCTGTTGCTCGGCGCGCAGTTGCTGCCGGTGGCGCACTTCGAGAAGAACTTCAAGGTTTCGCCCAAGCTGGTCAGCCAGATCGGCAGCCTGGTGTGGCTGGCGGTGGCCTTCGTGGAGATGCGCCTGGCCGGGGGCTGAGCCGGTATGGGTGCCTCCGCGCCGTACCCTCTGACCCTGCGGAGCGCTTGTTGCGAGTGCCACACAGGCCTCGCCGGGCACTGTGACATATCCGACAATGCCCCCTCCGTGTGTGCCCTGGATGCTGTGGATTCAATGACTTGAAGCACTGAGCGGGCTGGCATGCCCCTTGCGATGCTGAAGCATCAGAGCACGCAAGGGGAAGCACGATGGAACTCCCGGTCATCAGCAACGCCGCGCCCGCCGCCGCCAGCGGCTGTAGTTCCAGTGGCTGTGGCAGCGCGCCGGATGCGCTCGCGCATCTGCCCGACCACATCCGCGCCAAGGTGCAGGACCATCCCTGTTATTCGGAGGAGGCCCACCACCACTTTGCCCGCATGCACGTGGCGGTGGCGCCGGCCTGCAACATCCAGTGCAACTACTGCAACCGCAAGTACGACTGTTCCAACGAGTCGCGCCCGGGGGTGGTGTCGGAGTTGATGACGCCCACGCAGGCGGTGAAGAAGACGCTCGCGGTGGCTGCCGCCATCCCGCAGATGAGCGTGCTGGGCATTGCCGGCCCCGGGGACCCCCTGGCCAACCCGGAGCGCACCTTCGAGACCTTCCGCATGCTCTCGGAGCAGGCCCCGGACATCAAGCTGTGCGTGTCCACCAACGGCCTGTCGTTGCCGGACTGCGTCGATGAACTCGCCAAGCACAACATCGACCACGTCACCATCACCATCAACTGCGTCGATCCCGAGATCGGCGCGCAGATCTATCCGTGGATCTTCTGGAACAACCGCCGCATCCGTGGCGTGGAAGGTGCGCGCATCCTCATCGAGCAGCAGCAGAAGGGCCTCGAGATGCTCACCGCGCGCGGCATCCTGGTGAAGGTCAACTCGGTGATGATCCCCGGCGTGAACGACCAGCACCTCCAGGAGGTGTCGAAGATCGTCAAGGCCAAGGGCGCCTTCCTGCACAACGTCATGCCGCTGATCGCCGAGGCCGAGCACGGCACCTACTACGGCATCATGGGCCAGCGCGAACCCACCGCGCTGGAGCTGGAAGCCCTGCAGGACGCCTGTGCCGGCGACATGTCGATGATGCGCCACTGCCGCCAGTGCCGTGCCGACGCGGTCGGCATGCTGGGCGAGGACCGCGGCGACGAATTCACCCTCGACAAGATCGACACCATGGAGGTCGACTACGCCACGGCGATGGTCGAGCGTGCCAAGGTTCATGAGCAGATCAGCGCCGAGCTGGAGATGAAGCGCCAGTTGCGCGCCGCGCCGCGCTTCCAGCCCGAGCTGGTCGCCATCGAAGCCGCCGCGCCGGCGTTGCGCAACGTGCGCATCGCCGTTGCCACCAAGGGTGGCGGAGTGATCAACGAGCACTTCGGCCACGCCCACGAGTTCCTGGTGTATGAAGTCGGCCCGCAGTCGGCGCGCTTCCTCGGCCACCGCAAGTGCACGCCCTACTGCATGGGCGACACCTCCTGTGGCGACGGCGAAACCGTGCTCGCCGGCATCATCCGCTCGCTCGAAGGCGTCGAAGTGCTGCTCGCCAGCAAGATCGGCTTCGAACCCTGGGGTGATCTGGAGAAGGCCGGCATCCAGCCCAATGGTGAACACGCCATGGAGCCGATCGACGAAGCCCTGCGCGCGGTGTACGACGAGCTGGCCGCTGCCGGCAAGCTTGCCGCCGCCCCTGTCACCGCCGGCGCCCGCGCCGCAGCCTGAGGAGCCCCGCCATGAGCCTCGTCATCAACGACCTCTGCGTGGGCTGCTACGCCTGCGAACCGCTGTGCCCCAACAAGGCCATCAGTGCCCCGCTGGAGCGTGGCCGTCCGGTGTTCTTCATCAACCCGGACAAGTGTACCGAGTGCCTGGGCGACCACGACCTGCCGCAGTGCGCCGAAATCTGCCCGATCGAAGGGGCGATCATCGACGAGTACGGCGAGCCGCTGAATCCGCCCGGCTCGCTCACCGGCATCCCGCTGCACTTGCTGGATCTCGCGCGAGAAGGCGAATGTCGCATGTGACCTTCTGGTGGAAGCCCGGCTGCGCCACCAACACCCGCCAGATCCGCCTGCTGGAAGCGGCCGGCTGCACGGTGACGGTGCGCGATCTGCTCAGCGAGGTGTGGACGCCGGAGCGCCTGGCCGGCTTCTTCGGCGCGCTGCCGGTGGCGCAGTGGTTCAACCCGGCCGCCCCGGCGGTGAAGTCCGGCGCCGTGGTGCCGGGTGCCTTCAGCCCTGAGGCGGCACTGCTGCGCATGGTGGAAGAGCCGCTGCTGATCCGCCGCCCGCTGATCGAGGTCGGCGGCCTGCGCCGCGCCGGCTTCGACCCCGGCTGGCTGGCGCTGCGCGGCGTGGTGCTGACCGACGCCGAGGTGCCGCAAGGCTGCAGTCATGGCGAACATGCCCATACGGCCTCCTGCCCGCCGCCCGCTGCAGTGGCGGCTACTCATCCGGCAGCCGAGCACGCGACACCGTTCGCCCTGAGCTTGTCGAAGGGCATTGGTTCCGAACGGGCTTCGACAGGCTCAGCCCGAACGGAATCCGATAAGGCGCCGGGATGAGCGCCCCGGTCGCGGTCGTGCCCGGCCAGCCCGTTGCCATCGCCGCCGATGTGCACTGGGTGGGTGCGCTCGACCCCGACCTGCGCCAGTTCGACATCATCCTGCGCACCGCCAACGGCACCAGCTACAACGCCTATGCGGTGCGCGGCAGCGCCGGCGTGGCGGTCATCGACACCGTCAAGGCCGAGTTCGCCGCCGACTTTTTCGCCCGCTTGTGGGCGTGCTGCCGGCCGGACGAGATCCGCGCCATCGTCCTCAACCACCTCGAACCGGATCACACCGGCGCGCTGCCCGAGCTGCTGCTCGCCGCACCGCAGGCGCGGGTCTATCTGTCCGCCGCGGCGCTCAAGATGCTCAAGGGCATCGTCAAGGACGGCGTGGATGAATCCCGCCTGGTGGTCGTGGATGAGGACACCCGGGTGGATCTCGGCGGGCGCAGCCTGCGCTTCCTGTACACCCCCTATCTGCACTGGCCGGACACCCAATGCACCTGGGTGGAGGAAGACGGCCTGCTGTTCTCCGGCGACGTGTTCGGCTGCCACTTCTGCGATGCACGCCTGTTCAACGACCGCGTCGGCGACTTCCGCTTCTCCTTCGATTACTACTACCAGCACATCATGCGGCCCTTCCGCGAGCATGTGCTCTCCGCCCTCGACCAGATCGAGCCGCTGCCCATCCGCCTTGTCGCCCCGGCCCACGGCCCGGTGCTGCGCGATGCGCCGCTGAGCTATGTGCGCCGCTACCGTCAGCTCGCCACCCCGCAACTGGCCAACGAGGCCGGCGAACGCGAGAAGACCCTGCTGGTGTTCTACATCAGCGCCTACGGCAACACCGCGCGCATGGCCCAGGCGGTGCGTGACGGCGCCGAAGGCGTGGACGGCGTGCGGGTGTCGCTGTACGACCTCGCCGGGGGGGATGCCGCGCCCTTCGTCGACCTCATCGAAGAGGCCGACGGCCTAGTGTTCGGCTCACCCACCATCAACGGCGACGCCGTCAAGCCGGTGTGGGAGCTGCTCTCCTCGCTCACCCTGGTCAAGGTCAAGGGCAAGTTCGGCGCCGCCTTCGGTTCCTACGGCTGGAGCGGCGAGGCCGTCGGCCTCATCGAGGACCGCCTGCGCGGGCTCAAGCTGCGCGTGCCGCGCCCCGGCGTGAAGGTCAAGCTCATCCCCACCGACGAGGAACTGGCCGCCTGCACCACCCTGGGCCGCGAACTGGCCGAACACCTGGTCGGCCGCGCCGCCCCCCGTCACATCGACTTCACTGCGCCTGGCGCGCTCGTTGCGTAAGAGGAATCCACCATGCCCAAGGCCCAGGTCACCTTCGAAGACATCGGCGTCACCGTCACCGTGCCCGCCGGCACCCGCCTCATCGAGGTCTCGGAAAAGGTCGGCGCCGGTCTCACCTACGGCTGCCGCGAAGGCGAATGCGGCACCTGCATGATGAAGATCGTCTCCGGCAGCGAACACCTCGCCGCCCCCTCGGTGCTCGAAGACCAGGTGCTGAAGGACATCTATGCCGGCGCCTCGAATCGTCTGGCCTGTCAGGCGCAGGTGCTTGGCGGGCACGTCGTGGTGCGCCCCGGCTGAGCCGGAACGCACTTTTTCATCCATCCATCCATCTGCGGAGCTCGCAATGCCCAACGTCACATTCTCCAGCCCGATCCACAAGGACAAGACCGTCTATGCCGTGGCCGGTTCGCACACCCAGACCATCCTCAAGATCGCCAAGGACAACCATATCCCGATCGATTTCTCCTGTGAGGACGGCGAATGCGCCACCTGCATGGTCAAGGTCACCGTGCTGTCGAAGAAGGGCGCCATGGCCGGCCCGCTGACCGACAAGGAAGTTCTCGTCCTCAAGGAGCACAAGAAGATCAGCGCCGAGCAGATCGAAGCCATGCGCGTCGACGACGTCGTGCACACCCCCTGGCGGCTGGCCTGTCAGCTCATCCTGCGCGACGAAGACCTGCTGGTCGAATACTGATTCACCCGCATTGCGTCGCGCTGCATCCGGACGGCCCGGCGTTCTGCCGCAGTCCGGATGCAGCCAGGGCGCCTGCCGGGAGGCAGGCATCCGCGACGGCGCAGCCGCAACTGGAACGTCATGGGAGTCACCGCCATGCTTGCACCACTCACCCACCGCCCGTCTCCGGCCCGCGTGGCCCTGCACGCGCATCTCATGGCGCATGCCGCCGGCACTCCCAGTGACGAATTGCTTGCTCATCTGGTCGCCGGCTGGACGCTGGGCGAAGGCATGCTTCCCGCCGACCTCGGCCTTGGTGCGGAGCGCTTTGCCGCACTCATGGCCCGCCACTTCCCCGGCCTCACCTGGCGCCCCAGTGCCGACCTGGCGCCGCGCCCGGAACTGTTTCCGGAGTTCGACGACCTGCTGCGCTTCCTCGCCGCCGAGGCCGACCCCGCCGTTCCCGGTGCCGGCGATCTGGCGCTGATCGTCGCCACCGGCTGCATGGGCGCCGAGCACCTCTGGCAGGACCTCGGCCTGCCATCGCGGCGTGAGCTCTCGCAGCTCTTCGCGCTCGGCTTTCCCGCCCTCGCGCGTGCCAACGACCGCGACATGAAGTGGAAGAAGTTTCTCTATCGCGAGCTCTGCCAGCGTGACGGCATCTACGTCTGCAGCTCGCCCAGCTGCGAGGCCTGCAGCGACTTCAAGCTCTGCTTCGGCCCCGAGGTCTGAGTGAGCAACCGCTGCGCCGGGTCCGCGCCGGCCGACCTCGGGAGCGCCTGATGAGCGCCGACGACGGCCTGCCGCCAGACCCTGCGCGCGTCCTCGACCGCGCCTGCGGCGCCATGCTCGGTCTGGCCATCGGCGATGCGCTGGGTGCTACCGTCGAGTTCATGACCCCGCGCGAGATCGTCGCCCAGTACGGGGTGCACGACCGCATCCGCGGCGGTGGCTGGCTGCGCCTGCCCGCCGGCGAGGTGACCGACGACACCACCATGACTTTCGCCCTCGCCCAGGCCTGGCTCGGCGCTGCCGGCGCTCCGAGCGCAGCACAGTGCGCCGCCGCCTTCGACGCCTGGATGCGCGCCAAGCCGGTGGATATCGGCAACACCGTGCGCCGCGGCATCATCCGCTGGCGTCTGCACGGCAGCGTCGAGGCTCCGCTTTCCAGTGATGCCGGCAACGGCGGCGCCATGCGCTGCGCGGCCGTCGCGCTGGCCACCTTCGGTTGCGCGGACGAGGACATCGCCAGCGCGGCGCTCACCCAGGCCCGTGTCACCCACCACAACCCCCTCACCGACGCCGCCACCGTCGCCCTGGTGCGCATGGTGCACGCCGCACTCGCCGGCCGCGGCCTTGGCGGCGTACTCAACATCGCCCACGCCCTGGCCGACGAACATCCCGACTTCGCCTTCCGGGGCAAACGCTGTGACAACCCCACCGGCTACATCGTCGACACGATGTGCGCAGTCATGCAGGCCATCGATGACAACGACGGCTTCGCCGCGGTGCTCACCGACGTCGTCAACCGCGGCGGCGACGCCGACACCACCGGCGCCATCGCCGGCATGGTGATGGGCGCACTGGTGGGGGAGTCCGGCCTGCCGGTCGACTGGCGGCGGGCGGTGAAGGTGGAAGTACGGCGGGAAGCGGTGCGGCTGGCCTGCGGGCTGATCGAACTGGCGCCATATTGCATCGCAAATGCGTTGCACGAGGCGTCCGGCTATTAACCCGGCAATCAAATACCGTTCGGGCTGAGCCTGTCGAAGCCCAGTCGGCACGAACGCCCTTCGACAAGGCTCTCCTGAGCGTAGCCGAAGGGCTCAGGGCGAACGGAATAGGGTATTTCGTTGCCGGGTTAATAATAGCCGCAACCCTTCCTCCCTTGCGGGTCGCCCGGGAACTGCGTCGTTCCGCCGTCACCTCTTCTTTGGGCCTGTCGTGGCGGAATCTGGCAAGAAAGGGGAAATTTGGGTATATTTCCCCCAATCCTCTCGCGGAGCTGCGTACATGACTCAAGCCCACAAAACGGATGCGATCGACAGCCTGTCCCGCACCCCGGCTTCGGACGTCAAGCGCCTCGGCTGGCGCGGCGTAATGAAGGCGGTGGGCAGCAAGGGCAAGATCGTCGTCACCAACCACAACGAACCTGAAGCGGTGATCCTGTCGATCGCCGAGTACACCGCGCTGGCCAACGCACAGACGACACCCGACGATGCCCAGGCGCTGGAAGTGCTGCGCCGACGCTTCGACGAACGCCTCAGCGCCCTGCATACCGACGATGCCAGCGACCGGCTGCGTGCGCTGATCCGCAGCCCCGCCAAACTGCAAGGCAAGCTCAAGGCCGGCAGCGACTGCTGATGGCGCGTCCGGTCGTCTTCGTGCTGGCCGGCGTCAACGGTGCCGGCAAGAGCTCGGTCGGCGGCTACCTGCTGGCGCAGGCCGGTCTGAACTGGTTCAACCCCGACCAGTACGCCCGCGAATTGCGCGCTGCGACGAACTGCCCACAGACCCAGGCCAATGCGGATGCCTGGCAGGAGGGCATGCGCCGCCTCGACGAAGCCCTGGCCCGTGGGCAGGCATACGCTTTCGAGACCACCCTCGGCGGCAACACCGTTCCCGCACGCCTGCGGGCAGCGGCCGCAACCCATGACCTGATCGTCTGGTACTGCGGTCTGAGTTCGCCCGAACTGCATCTCGCCCGGGTCAGGGCGCGCGTTGCTGCAGGCGGTCACGACATTGCAGAAGCCCGTATCCGGGAACGCTGGAACACCTCGCGCGCCAACCTGATCGCGCTGATGCCCCACCTTGCCGGCCTGTGCGTCTTCGACAACAGTGCGGACGCCGCTGCCGACGGCACCATCCCCGATCCCGTCCGGGTGCTGGAGATGGGCGAGGGACGCATCCTGTGGCCGAGTACACCGGGTGATCTGCGTGCTACGCCGGAGTGGGCGAAACCGCTGCTTGAGGCCGCGTTCTTGATGAGTCACTTAGACGAGCCGACATGACCAGCTGGTGGTGACTGGAAGATCTTAGGAAATCGACAACTGTGTCATCAATGCATGGGCGAGGCCGACAGCCTGACCTCAAGCGCATGAAGCGGTTTGAGGGTTCTGTCATGCCAAGGCTTCGCGTCCGGCGGGATGGATAGGCGTCAGGCATGGCCAATGCGGGATATCGCCAGCGCTGAGAGCTGATCCTCAGTTGCTGCAAGGCGGCGGGGCAGTGCGCTGCGGTTGGAACGCACGGCCCCGTTCAGGAAGAGGCCGGTCTCAGGCCATTGCCGCCTTGCGCCGGCGCGCCACCGCGCCCAGTACGCCGAGGCCGGCGAGCATCATCGCGTAGGTGCCGGGTTCGGGTACCGCGGGAATCACATCCACGCCGCTGAAGTTGTAGGCCTGCAGGTAGGTGCCGTCAGTGTATCCACCTGAATTGAAGACGACCGTGTCGACGCCCAGGAAATCGAGATCTACGGTGACGGGCACGCCGAACTGCACCGAAAACTCAAGGAAGTAAACAGCGATGTTGCCGCGATAGCCAGTGGCAGTAGCGAAGTTGTCCCAGACTGGTTCGGTGGTCTCCCCCCAAGGGTTGAACTCAACCATTGTGGCGCTGAGAAGATCAAAGTGGCTGCCGTCGGCTGACCAGACGATCGTGTCCGCGTGGTAGAAGTCAGTACCCAGGGGCGTGGTGGCGTAGTTGCTCCAGAATGGCTCGTAGTATGGATGGACCCAGTTGGACTGGTAGCCATCACCCAGTTCGGTCACAGCATGGTGTGGGTAGCCTGAGGCGACGACGTCCCAGTCGCCTGGGGCGGGATTGGAGTAGATGACGTAAACATCGGAGGCCATGGCGCTGACAGGCGCGGCAGCGCAACTCAGGGCGACGGTGGCGGCGGTCAGCCAGTTCTTTGCTTTCATCGATTCTTCCGCGTGTTGTGGTTGACGTTGAAATGTGAAGGCAGGCTTGCAGGGATCTGAAGACCAGCTTGTGCTGCACAATGCCTGAGGCATTATCTTGTCTGATTAGGGGGCGCCTTGCAATTTGCATTTATCGAACGGGCCCGCCGCGGTGACGGACGGCGCTGCCGTCAAGCTGTGAAGGCAGGTCGCCCGACGCACCTCGGCAGGTGCGTCGCGAGCCGAGCGACAGGGGGTACCGTCTGACGATACTCACGCATAATCGGCTGTAAATAAGTTATGGATGCAATATCCTGCATGCATCTTCAATACGCAGCCCCGCCATCATGAGCACATCCGCCGATCTCGTTGCCGTTCTCAAGTCCGAATTGCGCGACGCCCGCATTACCTACGCCGAACTGGCCGGCCGCATTGGCCTTGCCGAATCCTCCGTGAAGCGCATGTTCGCCCGCGATGGCGACATGCCGCTGTCGCGCGTCGATGAAATCTGCCGCGTGCTCGGGCTGGATTTCGTCGACCTCGCCCGCCGCGTTGCCGACCGCCAGCCGCTGCTCGCCGAGCTGACGCTGGAGCAGGAGCAGGCGGTGGTGGCCGACCGCCGCCTGCTGCTGGTGGCGATCTGCTGCATGAGCCAGTGGAGCGCGGAACAGATCGTCGCCACCTACCGCATGGATGCGGCCGAATGCACCGGCCATCTGCTGCGCCTGGACCGACTCGGCATCATCGAACTGCGCCCGCTCAACCGCTACCGCCTGCGCGTGGCCAAGGGTTTCCGCTGGCGCGCAAACGGACCGGTGATGAGCTACTTCCGCACGGAGGTGCTGGATGACTACTTCGCCGGCGGCTTCGACGGTGAGGCGGAGATGCTCACCGTAGTACACGGGCAGATCGGTGCCGGGCTGGCGAACAGCTTTCGCGAGCGGCTGGCGCGGGTGGGGGAAGATTTTGCGCGCCAGCACATCGTGGATCAGAAGCTGCCTGCCACACAGCGGCGGCCCTACACGCTGGTGATCGCCATGCGGTCGTGGCTGATGGCGGCGTTTCGGGACATGAAACGTGAGGAAGTGGCGTGGCCGGATGCGTCTTAGGGCGGGTTCCTCCCCCTTCAAGGGGGAGGTTAGGAGGGGGATGGGTTTCGGTTCAGCGCTGAGATGGACCCATCCCCACCCCAGCCCGGGAGTCTCCGCTTCGCTCCGCCGCTCCGGCGGCGCAGAGCAGTGCTCTGCGAAACCCCGCCTCCGCCCCCTTGAAGGGGAGGGGGCGGGCCTTGCCTGTCTGAATCGAAGTCGAACTTCTTACGAATACCTACGAATCTGACCCGGAGCCCCATATGTTCCGCACCCTCATCAAATCCCTCCTGCGCGGCGTCGCCCGCGTGCTCTTCCGCGTGCGCCTCGAAGGCCGCATGCCGGCGCCCACCGGGCGACTGCTGGTCATCGCCAACCACGAGTCCTTTCTCGACGGCCTGCTGCTGGGCCTCTTCCTGCCGCTCAATCCGGTGTTCGTCGTGCATACCACGGTGGTGAAGAACTTCTGGTTCCGTCTGGTGCTGATGCTGGTTGACCACCTCGCGGTCGACCCCACCAGCCCGATGGCGATGAAGCGCGTCGTGCGCCTGATCGAATCCGGCCGCCCGGTGGTGATCTTCCCGGAAGGGCGCATCACCACCACCGGCAGCCTGATGAAGACCTACGACGGTCCGGCCTTCGTCGCCGCGCGCACCGGGGCGACGCTGCTGCCGGTGCGCATCGATGGCGCCGCGCGTACCTACTTCTCGCGCCTCGGCGGGCGCTATCCGCGCCATCTGCTGCCGCAGATCAGCCTCTTCATCCAGCCCACCACGCACATCGCCATGCCCGCTGCGCCTACCGCGCGTGAGCGCCGCCGCAAGGCGGGGGAGGCGATGCGCCGGGTGATGCAGGAAATGATCTTTGCCACCCGCCCGCAGCAGACCCTGTTCGAGGCCCTGCTCGACGCCGCCGCCATCCACGGCACCCAGCGCCGCCTGGTGGAGGACCTCAAGCAGCAGGAGTATTCCTACGGTGAGCTGCTGCGCATGGCGCTCGGCCTCGGCCGCCTGGTGTCGCGCCACACCCGGGTGGGGGAGAACGTCGGCGTGATGTTGCCCAATCTGGCGCCGACGCTGGCGCTGGTGTTCGGCCTCAGCGCGCAGCGCCGGGTGCCGGCGATGCTCAACTACACCGCCGGCGTCGATGGCCTGCAGGCCGCGTGCACCGCGGCGCAGATCCGTACCGTGCTGACTTCGCGTGCCTTCGTCGAACAGGCCAAGCTGGCGGGCAAGCTCGCCGCGCTGGAGGGTGTCGAACTGCTCTACCTGGAAGACCTTCGCGCAGCCATGACGCTGGCCGACAAGCTGTGGCTGGTGCTGTGGGCGGCGCGCTTCCCGCGGGCGGCCACCCACATCGGCCACGCCGAAGACCCGGCGGTGATCCTGTTCACCTCCGGCTCCGAGGGCAAGCCCAAGGGCGTGGTGCTCTCGCACCGTGCGCTGCTCGCCAACATTGCGCAGATCCGCGCGGTGGTGGATTTCTCCGTCGATGACAAGGTGCTCAATGCGCTGCCGCTGTTCCACTCCTTCGGCCTCACCGCCGGCGGTCTGCTGCCGGTACTGTGCGGCGCCAACGTCTTCCTCTACCCCAGCCCGCTGCACTACCGGGTGATCCCGGAGCTGGCCTACGACCGCGGCTGCACCGTGCTGTTCGGCACCTCGACCTTCCTCGGCAACTACGCCAAACACGCCCACCCCTACGACTTCCACCGCCTGCGCTACGTCATCGCCGGGGCCGAGAAGCTCGCCGAGCCGGTGCGCGAGCTGTGGTTCGACAAGTTCGGCATCCGCATCTTCGAAGGCTACGGCGCCACCGAAACTGCTCCGGTGATTGCGGTGAACACTCCGATGGCCTTCCGCCGCGGCACCGTCGGCCAGGTGCTGCCCGGTCTGCACGCCCGCCTGGAGGCGGTGCCGGGCATCGATGACAAGGGCGGGCACTGCGGCATGCTGCACGTGAGTGGCCCCAACCTGATGAGCGGCTATCTCAAGGTCGATCAGCCGGGCGTGCTGCAGGCGCCGGTCTCCGGCATGGGCGAAGGCTGGTACGAAACCGGCGACGTGGTGGAGATCGACGACGACGGCTTCGTGCGCATCGTCGGGCGGGTGAAGCGTTTCGCCAAGATTGCCGGCGAGATGGTCAGCCTGGAGGTGGTGGAGAAGATCGCCGCGGCGGCGTCGCCGGCCGGCCAGCATGCCGCCAGCAGCCGCGCGGATGCGGCCAAGGGTGAGGCACTGGTGCTGTTCACCACCGATGGCGCCCTGAGCCGCGACGCCTTGTTGGCTGCAGTGCAATCCGCCGGTGCGCCAGAACTTGCAGTGCCAAGGATCATCGTACGTCTGGATGCGCTGCCGCTGCTCGGCACCGGCAAGATCGACCATGTCACGCTCAAGCAACGTGCGGAGGCTGCCTGATGAACATCCGTGCCGGCAATTTCTCCCCCGCCCGCCGCCGCTGGCTGCGTGCCGGGCTGGCCGCCGGCACTCTGGTGGCGGGCGGCAGTGCGGCGATGCTGTTCGCCCAGCCCAGGCTCTTCAATCCCTGCCTGTCCGATCTGCCCGACGAGCTGGCGCATCACCCGCTGGTGGCCGCCGCGTGGGCGGAGCTGGACCCGGCCCTGGTGTGGGATTGCCATGCCCATCTGGCCGGCACCGGCGATGGCGGGCATGGCATCGAGATGTCGCCGGAGATGCTCAGCCCGCTCAATCCGCTGCAGTACCTGCAGCGTCTGTTCTACCTCAACGCCGGTTGTGTGCACGAGGCGCCGGGGCGGGTCGATGACAGCTATGTGGAGCGCCTGCACAACCTCAGCGCGGGCATGGCGCCGGGCTACAAGACCATGCTGTTCGCCTTTGACCGCGCCCATGCGGAGGATGGTACGCCCCTGCCCGAGCACAGCGCGCTATACGTGCCGGATGCCTATGCTCGCGATGTGGCGCGTGCGGCGCCCGAACGCTTCGAGTGGGTGTGCTCCATCCACCCCTGGCGTGCCGACGCGCTCGACGCGCTGGCGCAGGCCGCCGCCGAGGGCGCGCGGGCGGTGAAGTGGCTGCCGCCGGCGCAGGGCATCGACCCCGACACCCCGGCCTGCGAGCGCTACTACCGCAAGCTGGCCGAACTCGACCTGCCGCTGATCACCCATGTCGGCGAGGAGCGCGCGATGCACGGCGCCGGGCGGCCCGAGTGGGGCAACCCGCTGCGCCTGCGGCGCGCGCTCGACCAGGGCGTGCGGGTGGTGATGGCGCATTGCGCGACCATCGGCGAAGACGTTGACACCGATCAGGGCGAGGCCGGTCCGCGGGTGCCCAGCTTCACCCTGTTCGACCGCATGATGGGCGAAGAAAGGCACAAGAAGCTGCTCTTTGGCGACATTTCCGCCATCATCCTGCGCAACCGCCGCCTGGACGTGCTGCGCACCGTGATCGAGCGCAGCGACTGGCATCCGCGCCTGCTCTACGGCACCGACTACCCGCTGCCCGGCATCCTGCCGCTGATCTCGCCGGCCGCGCTGGCGCGCGCGCAGATGCTGGACGAATCGGCGGTGGCGGTGCTGGAGGCCATCCGCGCGCATAATCCGCTGCTGTTTACCTTCGTGCTCAAACGCCACCTGACGAGCAACGGCCGCCGCCTGCCGGCGACCGTGTTCGAGACCCGCCGCTTCTTCGACCGGACGACCGCATGAGCTCCCAGTTCAAACTGCTGCAGGAACGCCGCTTCCTGCCCTTCTTCCTGACCCAGTTCCTCGGCGCCTTCAACGACAACTTCTACAAGAACGCGCTGGTGGTGCTGGTCACCTTCCAGGCCGCGCGGCTTACGGACTTGTCGCCCGGCGTGCTGGTGAACATCGCCGCGGGGCTGTTCATCCTGCCCTTCTTCCTCTTCTCCGCCACCGCCGGGCAGTTTGCCGACAAGTTCGAGAAGAGCCGGCTGATCCGTTTCACCAAGCTGCTGGAAATCGCCATCATGGTGCTGGCCACGGTGGCCTTTGCGCTCTCCTCGGTCAAGCTGATGCTCGCCACCCTGTTCCTGATGGGCACCCAGTCGGCCATCTTCGGCCCGGTGAAGTACGCCATTCTCCCCCAGGTGCTGGACGAGACCGAACTGGTGGGCGGCAACGCGCTGGTGGAGTCGGGCACCTTCGTCGCCATCCTCCTCGGTACCCTCGTCGGTGGCCTGTTGATCGTGGTGCCGGCCGGCAGCGTGTGGGTGTCGGCCGGAGTGGTGGCCACCGCGCTGCTGGGCTATCTCGCCAGCCGTTCGATCCCGCCGGTGGCCGCCGCCGATCCGGCGATGAAGGTCGCCTGGAATCCGTTCGTCCAGACCTGGCAGATGGTCGGTTTCGCGCGCGAGAACCGCACGGTGTTCCTCTCCATCCTCGGCATCTCGTGGTTCTGGTTCTACGGCGCGGTGTTCCTGTCGCAGTTCCCCGGCTTCGCCTCCGAGGTGCTGGGCGGCGACGAGAAGGCGGTGACCCTGCTGCTGGCGGTGTTCTCGGTGGGCATCGCGATCGGCTCGCTGCTGTGCGAGCGCCTCTCCGGCAAGCATGTGGAGATCGGCCTGGTGCCCTTCGGCTCCATCGGCCTCACCGTCTTCGGCCTCGATCTGTGGTGGGCGAGCAGCGCGCTGGAGGCCGGTGCGGCGATGCGCCCGCTTTCCGAACTGCTGGCCGAGCCGGTGACCTGGCGCATCCTCTTCGATCTGGTGATGATCGCGCTGTGCGGCGGCTTCTACATCGTGCCGCTGTACGCCCTGGTGCAGAGCCGCTCCGCGCCCTCGCACCGCTCGCGCATCATCGCCGCCAACAACATCCTCAACGCCGCCTTCATGGTGGTGGCCGCGGCCATGGGTGCCGGGCTGCTCGCCGCCGGTGCCAGCGTCCAGCAGCTCTTCCTGATCACCGCGCTGCTCAACGCCGTGGTGGCGATCTACATCTACACCCTGGTGCCGGAGTTCCTGCTGCGCTTCATCGTCTGGCTGCTGGTGCACACCGTGTACCGCCTGCGTGTGCAAGGCATGGAGCATGTGCCGGAGGAAGGCGGCGCGGTGATCGTCGCCAACCACGTCAGCTTCGTCGATGCGCTGATCATCATGGCCGCCTCGCGCCGCCCGGTGCGCTTCGTCATGGACCACCGCATCTTCCGCTGGCCCATCCTGTCCTTCGTGTTCCGCACCAGCCGGGCGATTCCCATCGCCTCGGCAAAGGAAGACCCGGCAATGATGGAGCGCGCCTTCGACGAGGTCGCGCGCGCCCTGGAAGCCGGCGAGCTGGTCGGCATCTTCCCGGAAGGGCGGATCACCGACAGCGGCGAGCTCTACCCCTTCCGTCCCGGCATCGCGCGGATCGTCGAGCGCACCCCGGTACCCGTGGTGCCGCTGGCGCTGCGCGGCCTGTGGGGCAGCTTCTTCAGCCGCAAGGACGGCCCGGCGATGAGCCGCCCCTTCCGTCGCGGCGCCTTCAACCGCATCGAACTGGTCGCCGCGGCGCCGGTGCCCCCCGCAGCGGTGACGCCCGAAGGGCTGCAGGAACAGGTCGCCGCGCTGCGTGGCGAGCGGCGCTGAGCAGGGCGACTGGGGAAGCCCGGCAAGCAAATACCGCTTGCCATGAGAGAAGCAAGCCCTGCCCCAGGCGTTGCAGTTGAGTTGCCGCTGCCGACCCTAAAGAGCCGCTCAGGTTTTTTCAGCCAACGTCGGCAGTGCAGCGGTTGAAGCCGTTTGACAGCATGAATTGGTGGAGCGCTGATCGATGGCTTAATGTGTTCAAACGGTCATACGAACCGCCCACGTCATACCCGCGAATCGGCCCGAGTTGACGGCCAGGTTTTGCCGATTAGCGAGCAGCATGCGAAGGTGGCGTGGCGCCTCAATACCGAAGTCGTCTCCGGTGGCGCCAAGGTAGTTTGCTCTAACGTACCAATAACGGTACAGTTCAAATCATGAAGACCCCGATCCTGGACGTGCGTTTTTTCGCCACAGAAAGTGGTAACGAGCCTGTACGAGATTGGCTGAAAGCGCTACCTGCCTCCGAGCGCCGCAAGATTGGCGAAGACATCAAGACGGTGCAGTTCGGCTGGCCGCTCGGAATGCCATTGGTGCGCAAACTGGCAAAGGATCTATGGGAAGTCCGAATTCATCTCGCGGACAGGATTGCACGGGTGCTGTTTACTGTGGTCGGGCACACGATGATGTTGCTTCATGCCTTCATCAAGAAATCACAGGCCACACCAGCCGATGAACTGGAAGTGGGCAAGCGTCGTTTGCAACAACTCAGGAGTAGCGCATGAACACCCACATTGGCAGTAGTTTTGATGACTTCCTGGCTGAAGAAGCCGTGCTTGAGGAAACCACTGCTGTGGCTATCAAGCGTGTTGTGGCCTGGCAGATCGCGCAGGAAATGAAAGCGCAGCATCTGACCAAGACCGCTCTAGCCGCAAAGATGCACACGAGCCGGGCCGCACTCAATCGTCTGCTCGATGAGGCTGACACCAGCTTGACGCTGACAACGCTCTCCAGTGCGGCGAAGGCGCTTGGCAAAAACCTCCGCATCGAGTTGGCCTGACACGCGGTCCTTTGGACGGTGTACTCTGTCCAAGCCAAGCCCTGTGTCTGTGACATTCGCAAGATCCGGGTGGAGCGAGTGACAAGCCACAATCTGGATGACGGTCTGACGAGAGACGCCGCCATTTGGCCAGACAGGCACTGAGTGGCCAAATGGCTACCGCACTGCTGTCGCTAAGTCGGCGAAGCTGAGCTGCCGTTCAGGCCGAGGCTCTCGGCTTGACTATCTGGTAGCTTTCAAAGCGAACCCGCCACGGGATATCTGTTTGTCAGCAGGCAGCAATCAGGCTGTTCCTGATATTCAGTCGGCAAAGTCGAGTGGCAGCTCTTGGCCGAAGGCAGTCGGTCTACGCTGCATCGAAGGTGGGCGAGCGCCATGTTCTTTGACCGTCTAGCAACCGACCTGTGAGCTGTGCACTGCGCGCTGGCTGATGATCTGTCCAACAAACGCGTTCTCCCCAGAACTAGCCATCACCAGATACTTCCGCGCCCGCGTCATGCCCACGTAGATGATCCGTGCAGACTGCGCGCGCTCCTCCTCGCTGTCGTCCATCTGCCCGATGCCTATCATCACCACGCGCTCGAATTCCAGCCCCTTGCTGCTGTGGATGGTCATCAGCGCCATGCTGTCGGCTTCGCTGTCGTAGCTCATCTTGTGCTGCCGGGTGCCGAGCCACTGGTGGGGGATGCCTTCCTTCTGCAGGCGGCGGCTGAGTTTGGCGCCCTGGGCGTTGGTGGCGTAGAGGACGGCGATGTCCTTCATGGACACCTTGTTCGCGCGCCACTTGCGGATGCAGGCGACGGTGTATTCGAGCTCTTCGTCGAAGGAGCCGAGTTGCTTGACCACCGGGGGCGGGCCGCTGATGCCGGCGGCTTCGGGTTCGACCAGGGGGATGTGGTCTTCGTCGGTGGCCTGCGGGTTCAGGTACTGGCGGGCGAAGCTGTAGGCGAAGGCGAGGATCTCGCGGGTGTTGCGGTAGTTGAGGCGCAGGATGGTGGTGCGGCCCTGGGCCTGGATGCCGACGCTCGACAGGGTGAAGCCCAGGCCGGCCTTTTTCTTGTAGATGGACTGGGCGTCGTCGTAGAGCAGCAGCAGGGCGTTGGTTTCCGGATCGACCATCTGCACGACCAGCTTGAGCCAGTCTGCCTGCATGTCGTGGCCTTCGTCGATGAGCACGGCGCCGTACTGCGCGCGCGGGATGAGGCCGCGGTCGGCGGCGTGGATGACGGTTTCCACCTGGCGCTCGAAGAGCGGCGCGTCGCCGGGTTGGGGTTCGACGTTGTAGGTCTTGAGTTGCTGGCTGCACCAGTCGTGGAAGTGATAGACCTGCACCTGCGCACCGATGCCCTTGGCCGAGATGAAGGCGCGCAGGCGGGCGGCCAGGGTGATGTTGAAGCACAGCACCAGGATGGGTTTCTGCAGGGTTTGCGCCAGATACAGGCAGCGGTAGCCCAGGATCATGGTCTTGCCGGAGCCGGCCACGCCGTGGATCACGCGATGCCCTTCGCCCAGGCTGCGCGCGAGCTGTTCCTGCTGGATGTCCATGATGCGGATGACGTCGGGCAGGGGGTCTTCCGCCTTGGTGTCCGTTTGCAGCGGGTCGGCGAAGAGCTCGGTCTGTTCCGGCGCGTCGATGCGCAGTTCCGGGAAGAGGTGCCAGCGGATGCGGTCGATCTGCGGCAGGCTCAGCGGCTGGCCGAAGCGGTAGTTGAACATGTTCCACAGCCGCTGCTGGAATTCCTCTGCGTCCGTGCTGGCGCTGAACTCGCCCTTGTAGAGGGTCAGGTGGTCGGGCAGCAGGATTTCGCGGCCCTCATCCGGCATGGCGGCGGCGAACTGTTCGCGGCCGATGTTGGTGAGCACCACGCCCCAGCCGTAGGGCATGACCAGCTTGCCCTGGTAGGGGCCGGACTGATGGCAGAGCTGCGGGTCGCGCGACAGGCGCTCGATGACTGCGTAGGCGTACTGGCGGGCCTGCTCCAGCGGGTGGACCTCGATGACCTGGCCGCGCTCGGTGTGCAGCGTGACTTCGCTCTTGGTGATGCGCTTGAGGGTGGTCGGCTTCCAGTCCTTCACTTCCAGGAACAGCAGGCCGCGCGCGGGATGCAGGATGATGAAGTCGGGGTAGCGGCGATGCTTGCCGACCGGGATGTCGTACCAGACGAGGTAGTCGTCCTCCAGCAACTTCCCCAATGCCTCGGCAAGCCGTTTCTCACCCGACGTCATGCGGGCCAGGGTGTGGCGGTTGAGGCTGGGGATGATCTTCGCCATGTCAGGCTGTCGGCATGGTGGGTGCGGGCGGTGGGGCCTTGCGCGGCATGACCGCATGGTATGCCAAAAACCAGGTTCATGCGACGGCGCCGCTGTCCACGCCGGTCTCGTCGCGCAGACGCGGCAGATCCCAGCCCCGGCCGAGCAGGGTCATGCGGGTGTGCAGGTCGTCGCGGGTGGCCGGGGTGACTTGCGGGCCGAGGTAGCGGATGCGCTTGGCGCGGATGTCGAGGTAGCCGCAGGCCGCTCAGCGCCGCAGTGCGCCGCAATCGGCAGCCACCCAGCGTGCCTCGGTCTCGCCGCTGATCTGGCCTTCGGCAGAGCTCATCGTCATCTTCGAGGTAAACGCACGGCGCCCTTGCAGACGGGTTTCGAAGCTGCCCTGGGCGCGCGGTTCGGTGCAGCTGATGCGGCCCTTGATCGTGGTTGCGGTGCTCACTACGTCGCTATAGGTACAGTCGCCCTCGGTCTGGCCGGAAAGCACGGCCTCGGATCTGGCGTCCTCGGGGGTGATGCACACCCGGATGGCGCCGCCGGGGCCAAGCCCCATCCCCATCGCTGCCATCTGCTCCTGCAGCATCGCCCGCGCCTCCGGCGGCAGGCTGTCGAGCTGGCGCTGCATCTCAGCCATCTGCGCCGCCATGTCGCCCATGCCCGGCATGTTCATCTTCGACTTGAATTCCCACAGGCCGGGGTCGACCTCCTGAGCCGTGGCCAGAGGCGGGAGGGCAAGCAGGGAAATGCCGAGCAGCAGCGCAGGAGCCTTCATGGGATCTCTCCAGTGATGGGGGAGCCGCCGTGCCGCAGGTGCGGGCAGCGGGGTCGATGTGGGGTCATGGTATGGACACTGCCGCCATCCATGCAAGGCCCCGTGTCCCCGGTCAGGCCGAAATTCGCCCCAGGCCGGCAAAGAACGGCTCGCCGCCGTCGCCGTCCATGCGCATGAAGAACTGCGCGTTGTTATGGGCGATGCGCTCACGCACCAGGGCCGCCTGCGCCGCCGGGTTGCCCTGCAGGCGCTCGTAAGCACCGACGAACTCGTCGTAACCCGTCACCGCACGCTGCAACTGATGCGCGGCGGACAGTTCGGCAAAGCGGTCGCGCAAGGCCGGTGTGTCCTGGAACAACTGCTCGATGCGCGCCTTGTCGGGGTGTTCGTTGGCGACCACCACCTTGCCCATGCGATCCATGCCCAGCACCGGCTCCGGCGGGATGGCGATGCCCGCGGCGCGGAACTGTCTGCCTGCCTCGGCGGCAAATTCCGCCGTCGCGCGCGGCAATTCCGCCCCCTGCAGCAGGCGCAGCGGCGGCAACTCGATGGGCGCGGTGGCGGGGGCAGAGGCGTCCTGAACAGTCTCGTTCCCTGTGCTGGCGTGGCTCGCGGCGGGCTTGGACGGCGGAACGTAAAGGCTGGACAGGGCACTGATCTGCATGATGGCGGCCTCGGGAGATGCCCGGGTGTCGCAGGGATCATGCCAGCGCGCTCCGGGTCGTTCCCCGGGCCGGAGCGCGCCTCAGCCCGGGCGGCTGTGTGCGCGGCAGCTGCTGGGGAGGAACTCGGCTGGAACGTCGGTCTTGTTGTCACCGACCGCGGACATGCCGCTGACCGGCTCGTCGTAGCCGCACAGCCAGGAAATGGGGCTGCTCGGGCTGCCGTCCACCGTAGCCGGGCGGAAGCTGAGGATCTTGCCCTGCAGGGGGACGGGAACCTTGTTGCCGAGGGTGACATGCACCGCCCCGCCCTCGACGGCGATGCCGGTCACCCGGTTGCCGATCAGCTGCTCCGGCCGCGGCAACCCGGCCTGCAGGTTGTCCGCCGGAAAGGCGAGTTGTTCGCGCTGGTAGTGGGTGACCCGGGCGCGGGCCTCCTCGCCCAGGGAGAGGGCTTCGACGACCTCGGCGCGGCGCATGTACTGCTGATAGTTGGGCAGGGCGATGGAGGCGAGGATGCCGATGATGGAGACGACGACCATCAGTTCGATCAGGGTGAAGCCTGCGGAGCGGTTCATACCAGGGACTCCATGATGAAGAGCGGGGCATAGGCGCTGCTGACATAGAAGGAGATGGTCAGCAGGATGATCACGGCGGCAGCGGCGAGCAGTACGTTGAGGTAGCGCTGGGCGCCCTGGGCAAAGCCGGTCCACTGGTGCTGGATCATGCGCGGGAGTTCGTCGGCGAGGTCGATACCCTCGCCCGCGAGCGCATCCAGGCGGCTCGCCAGCGGGTTGTCCGCAGGGCTGAGGCTGACCGGGTAGGTGGCGAGATGGACGATATTGGCGTAGCGCCGCCGGATGAACGGCGGCAGCACCCGGATCAGCCCGCTGCCGGGATCGGAGAGGTCGAGTGTGCAGCAGCGGTGCAGGGTGTAGAGGGTGAGACCGGCAATGGGCGCAATCGCCACCGTCAGCAACAGCGGCAGCGTGGGCAGGCCGAAGGCGCCGTATCCCGGTGGCGTGGCGCCAAGGTCGGTAAACAGGGGAGCGATGCTGGGCATCACGTACAGCGCGTACACCGAAGTCATCCCCCCGAAGACCAGGCTCAGGATGATCAGGTAGGCGACCGAGCGCAGCACCTTGCGCGGCAGGGGCGCGGCGCCGGTGAAATCCATCTGCGCATAGAGTGCGATGGCACGGTTGCGCTGTTCATCCGGCAAGGCCGCGAGGCGCGCCATGATCCGCTCGGGCAGCGCCTTGGGCGACGGCGGCGGACCGATCAGGTCGGCGTCCTGATCGGAACGGAAGTAGCGCAGGGTGTCGGCGAAGTCGGCCTGCGGGGCGCGCAACTGGCGGCGGCAGGCGAAATGGAAGCGGTCCCAGGTCATCTGACGGGTCCTGGCAGTGGTGACGGTTCAGCTGTATAGCATATGCCCGCGGAGCGTGCTCGCCCGCGCGGCGTCGACGCAGGCTTGCCGGCCTAGCGGGGCAGCGCATCGGGCTGGGCAAGGACGTAGTCGGCACCGTAGATCTCGCATAGCTGCAGGAGATCCTGACTCTGCGGAAGGACGATGCGCCCCTGGCGGTCCAGGAATGTGCAGGTGGTATCGTCATCGGCGTCAGCACGTATCGACATCCCGACAATGACGCGGTACTCCATCTCCGACTCCTCTACGGGCTCGAAAGCGGAGTGCGGGCGGAAGACATGATGCTCCCATGAACAGCAGCTTGAGCGTCCGGACTCGACAAGATGGCCGTCGATGTAGGCGAGTCGGGCGTAGCCGCCGGAGAAGAACAGGAACATGTCTGCCCGGTCCCGGTTGAGCCGGTATATCGAACCTTCGCAGTTCGGACCCGCTCCGCACATCCCGCGCAACTCCATCTCGTGCTCCCCGTCGCCGTCCACGTCGAGCAGTGCAGCGCCGCCCAGCGGGGCCTCAGCGGTGTCCTGGCCGATCTCCAGCACGCGCCGGTATGGCTCCAGGGCGCTGCCACGGTAGTGCACGGAAATGGTCCGCGTGCTGTCGCCGTCACAGTGCCCGACCGCCAGCAGCATCTCCGAGCCATCGGCATTCCTTGCGGTGCTTGTGTCCACAGCACACTGCGCTGACGCGGGCGGGTGGAAGAGGGCGAGTCCAAGGCTGAGGATTCCTGCGCAAATTCGCATTGTGAGGATTGACTCCGTGTCAGATGGTTTGCGGGCCGCCGCGGGCTGTTGGCGCTCGCCCGGACAGTCAGCCATCGCTGCTGCCCAAGAGCAGCAGGGCCAACCCGGCCAGTTGCAGCAAGAAGGGGTTCTTTGCAGCATCCCAGTGGAGCACCAGGAAGAGCAGTGACAGCGGCGCAAGCAGCAAGCAGCCGAGTCCCCACCAGATGTTCGTCCTGAATGCGGCGATCAATATGCCGAGGCCGCCGATGAAGAAAACACCAACGCCGAGAATGGTCAGAGCGTTCATCAGGTCCTTCAGTGGTCCCGCGCTTGAGATGAGGAGGGGTGGCTGGCGAGGCGTCCAGTCAGGTGCTGCGGGCACTGCCGGTGATGCCTGGTTGGTATGCCGGATACTCAGTTGCGCCACGCATTCTGCATGAAGGAGGCTTGCCCTCGCAATGCGCCGATCAGTGTCCGATGGACTTCGAGAAGACGTTGATGACGATGACGCCGGTGATGATGAAGCCGAGACCGATGAGGGCGGCGAGGTCGAGGGTCTGACGGAAGATGAGCCAGCCGATGGTGGAGATGAGGACGATGCCGAGGCCGCTCCAGATCGCGTAGGCGATGCCGACCGGGATGGTGCGCAGGGCGAGGGAGAGGAAGTAGAAGGAGCCGAGGTAGCACACCGCCATGGCGAGGGTGGGGGCAAGGCGGGTGAACTGTTCGGACTTGTGCAGGAAGGAGGTGCCGATCACCTCCAGGACGATGGCAGCGCCGAGAACGCCGTAGGCCGGCAGGAGGGGATGCATGACGGGAGTCCTCGCTGGTGGAAGCGGGGCAGTTTAGCGCCTCGCGCCTGCACTGCTATTGCCGGTGTTTCACAGCGGCCAGACGCAGACGCGGTTGCGGCCCTGGCCCTTGGCTTCGTAGAGGGCTTCGTCGGCGTGGCGGAGCAGGCGGGCGGCGTTGTCGCCGTCGAGCATCGCGAGGCCGATGCTGGTGGTCACGCGGATGGCGCCGGCGTTGCTGATCGCCGGGGTCTGCGCAAGGGTGGTGCGCAGGCGTTCGGCCAGGGCGAGGGCGCCGTCGGCGTCGACGCCGCGCAGCAGGATGGCGAACTCTTCGCCGCCGAGGCGGCCGGCGCTGTCGTGGTGGCGCAGTTCGTGGCGGATGACCTGGGCGACATGCTGGAGCACGAAGTCGCCGATGGCGTGGCCGTAGGTGTCGTTGACGCGCTTGAAGTGGTCGATGTCGAGCATCAGCAGGGCGCTGCTGCGCCCGCGGTGGTGATGGCTGTCGGCGATGACGGCGTCGAGGCCGGCCATGAAGCTGCGCCGGTTGGGCAGGCCGGTGAGGGCGTCGGTGGCCGCGAGGGTGGCGAGGTGGGCTTCGTGCTGTTTGCGCTCGGTGATGTCGCGCAGCAGCCAGACGTGGCCGAGCGCGGTGCCGTTGCGTTCGATGGTGAGCCAGTCGATCTCCAGTTCGCGCCCGTTGCTGTGGCGGATCTCCACGCTGCGGCGTTTTTCGGCGCCCTTGCCGTCGGCGCTCAGCTGCAGCCAGGTGCTGCGGCTGTCGCCGCCGAGACGCGCGCTGAAGGCGCGGTGGTCGAGGCCGACGAGGGTTTCCGGGGTGTCGGGGAGGTCGAGCAGCTCGCACAGGCGCTGGTTGGCCATGGCGACGACACCACTGGCGTCTTCCATCAGCACGCCGCCGGGGAAGCGTTCGATGAGGGCGGTGAGGCGCAGGCGTTCGGTGGCGAGGGCGGCCTCTGCGTGGTGCTTCTCGGAGATGTCGACCAGGGTCCACACGATCTCGCTGGCGGGGCTGTCGGGATCACGCAGCACGGCGTGGAGATCGAACCAGCGCTGGCTGCCGTGAACATCTACCAGGGGGTACTCGAAGCGCACACTGCCGTTGGCGTAGAGGCTGCGGTAGTGCTGCAGCATGGTCCCGTAGTGGGCGTCGCTGAGGTGCAGGCGGCGCATGTCGAGGGCGGCGGCGTCCTCGCCGGGGCGCAGGAAGATCTCGCGGGCGCGCTGGTTGACTTCAAGTACCTTGCGGTCGCGGCTGACCACGGCGATGGCCGCTGCGCTCTGGTCGAGCAGGGCGCGGCGCAGTTGGGTTTCGGCGACCCGTGCGCTGACGTCGAGGAGGGTGCCGACCATGCGCAGCACGCTGCCGTCGGGACGGCGCTGCATGGCGCGGCCGCGGTCAAGTACCCAGATCTGGCTGCCGTCGCAGCGCTGCATGCGGTACTCGGCTTCGTACTGGTCAACGGCGCCGTCGATGTGGGCCTGCAGGAGGGCGCGCACGCGCGGGAAGTCGTCGGGATGGACGTGCCGGACCCAGGTTTCGAGGTTGGGCGGCGGGGCGTCGCGGTAGGCGAGCATGTCGGCCCAGCGCTGGTTGAAGCGGCAGGCGTTGGTGACGCAGTCCCAGTCCCAGGTGCCGAGGTTGCCGCCGCGCAGGGCGAGGTCGAGGCGCTCGCTGGTGGTGGAGAGGACGGCGGCCTGACGCACCTGCACCAGCCACAACCAGGTGATGGCGCCTGCGGCGAGGAGCAGCAGGGCGCTGCCGATGAGGCTTTGCTGGCGCCCGTCCTGCAGGGCGCTGCGCACCGGGCCGAGGGCGCGTTCGCGGTCGAGGCCGAGGCTGACCACTACCGGGTAGTCGGCAACGCGATGCCAGGCGTAGTGGCGCTCGGTCTCGTCGATGCTGGCGCGTGCTTCGTAGAAGCCGGAGCGCGCGGCGGGATCGACGACGAAGGGGCGCGAGGGCGGCACGGCGCTGCCGAGTACCTGGGCGAGGAGGTGCGAGCGTGCGAGATAGGCGCCGTCGTCACGAACGACAAAGGCGACGTCGCCGCTGCCGGGGAAGATGTCGCGCAGTGCTGCGGAGAGGTAGTGCGCGGACATTGACAGCACGATGACGCCGCAGAAATCGCCCGAATCGTGCAGCGGGCGGGAGAACTGCACCGTCCATTGCTGCGAGATGCGTCCGAACACCGGCTGGCTGATGAACAGCCGCGGCGGGGCGCCGTCGAGGTGGGCGCGGAAGTGCTCGCGGTCGGCAATGCTGATGCGCATCGGCGCGCCATTGGCCGGCGGCTCGGTGGCGAGGTTGGAATAGACGATCTGGCCGTCGCGGTCGGCAATGGCGACCTGCACCAGCGCACCGTCGGGCAGGGCCGTGCGCGCGACCGCGATGGCATGCGCGAAGCCGTGGCTGTCGGGTTCCAGCCAGTGTTCGCCGAGATGGCGGGCGAGGTAGTCGAGCTTGTGGAACTGGGTGCCGGTCTGCAGCGCCAGTGCATGGGCGGCCTGAGCGGCGCGCAGGCGGGTCTGGGCCTCGGCGTTGGCGAGCTGGCCGAGCTGGGACTGGTGGAGGAGTGCCCAGTACAGCGCCATGCCGAGCAGCAGCGCTACCCAGGCAAGGGCAACCTGCAGCAGTGCCTTGCGCGTGCTGCTGCCGGAGTGGGCGGGGTGAGATTCAGGGGCTGCGAGCGGCAAGGAAGCGGGGTGCGGAGGATGTAGTCGTATTTACGACGAATGATAGTGCAACTCGCCTACCTGATGTCGCCTGCAGGGCGCTCTGTTGAGGCCGTATGCGGTACGAGACTGCCCATTTTGGGAGGTTTGCGATGAACGCGTGTCTGTCGACGGGCGGCAGGGCGATGCCTCAGGCGCCGCAAACGGTTACGCCGAAGGGCCTATCAATGCGCTGCGCCGTTGCGTGCGCACAGGTCTCAGGCGCCGGTCCGCCTCAGATGTGCCGCCAGCGCGGCGTCCATGGTCGCCAGATGGAGATCGAACCAGCCCGGCAGGCTTTCGCGCACGTAGGCGCGCGCCAGTTGCAGGCGGCCGGCCTGTACGGAGCGGTTGAAGGCGGTGAGTTCGCCGATCACGCGCTGGTGTTCGTTGAGGTGTTCGCCGATGGCCGGGAAGCGGGTGGCGCGCATGCGCGCGTCCTCGGCGGCGAAGTGCTCGCGGGTGTGGGCAAGCAGTTCGCCGTAGAGTGTCGGGAAGGTGGCGTTGTCGGCCTCGGCAAGGGCAGCGGCGAGGGTGACGAAGGCGCGGTGGGTGGCGTCCATCTCCGCCACACCGAGGGTGTGGCGGGCGTCATCGAAGGCGATTGCGGCGGGTTTCACGCCGCAGCGGCTTCCGCCAGCCCGGCGAGCTCGTGCACGTCGGCCTCGACCAGTTCGAGCCCGAGGCGGGCACAGAAGCGGCGCTCCTTGTCGTTGGGTTCGGCGATCATCACCCAGCCGGCGGGCTGGGCGGCGCCGAAGATGAACTCGGCGAGGATCATGCGCACGGTGTCGCGGTTGAGGCGGGTGCCGGCAACCAGGTAGCGCAGCCCCTTGCGGCGCTCCTTGAGGAAGGGGGGGATGGCAAAGCCGCCCATCAGCTCGGTGATGTAATCGACGTAGTCGGCGTCGGAGGCGATCCAGCTTGGTTCCGGCCACGGCGTGCCACAGGGCTTGAAGAGCACCGCGGCGGCGGGATCGATGGCGTCGTCGGCGACGGCGGGACCGTAGGCCTGGCCGTCGTGGCGGTAGAGTTTGTAGCGCAGGCCGCTGGCGATGCGCGCGGTGCCGACGATGAGGGTGTGCGGGCGGCTGGCGTAGAGTTTCTGCAGGCCGGTATCGCGGTTGAGGTCGATGAGGTAGGGCAGTTCCAGCCCGGCCAGCCAGCGGTGCAGCGGTGCTTCCTGCCAGGCGGTGTCGCCGTAGGTCTGCTCCATGAAGCGGTTGACCGCGCTGCGCCCACGCTTGAGCTCGACGTTCATCGCCGCACGCGGGAATTCGTACATCAACCGCGGTGCCATCGGCTGGCCGTTGTTGAGGGCGAGGATGAGTTCGTCGCTGGTGGCCGGGATCTTGCGGCCGTCGGCGCCGTGGGTGACGGTGGCGAGGGCGTCGGCGCCGATGAAGGGTGCGACGGTGCCGCTGGCGAGGGCGGTGCGGATTTCGGCGAGCTTGGCATCCATGGGCGTGTCCTGTAGGGCGATGGCCGGAGAGAGGTGCGAGAACGTATCCCTGCTTCCGGTGCAAGAACGGTGCCATGCGCGCAGTGCCGCCAATGCTGGCAAGCGGGCGCGGTGCGCAGGTGGGATGTGGGCGGGGCGTGGCCGGCTTGTTGTCTTTGTGACAATGCCCATTCTGGGGCTAAATTATCGCTTTCGACAGTCGTTAACCGGCTGGTCAAACGGCTTTCCGGCTTCTCGGGGCCATACGGAGCGCAGCCATGAAGAATCGCCAGATCGTGCCCACCGGGCGCGAGATCGAGCTCGATGCCACGCAGCAGATCGTCACCAAGACCGACCTCAGCGGGCGCATCACCTATGCCAACCGGGCGTTCATGCAGATATCCGACTATGCCGAACCCGATCTGCTCGGCGTGCAGCACAACATCGTGCGCCACCCGGAGATGCCGCGCGGGGTGTATCACCTGATGTGGGAAACCTTGCAGGGCGGGCGCGAGTTCTTCGGCTTCGTCAAGAACCTTACCGCCAATGGCGATCACTACTGGGTGTTCGCCAACGTCACACCGGATCGCGAACCGGGAGGCAAGGTGGTGGGCTTCTTCTCGGTGCGCCGCCGCCCCGCTGCTGCGGGGGTGAAGGCCATGCAGGCCCTTTATGCGGAAATGCTCGCGGCAGAGCGCAAGGCCGGGCCGGCGCGTGCCATCGAGGCTTCGCGCGCGCTGCTGGCCGCGCGCCTGGCCGGAACCGACTACGAACGCCACGTACTGGCCCTGCAACTGGGCTGAGGAGTGTGTCATGCCACACGGCATTGATCTGAATCATCACCATCACCAGAGCCATCACGCGCTCTTCCTCGGACGCCGCTTCACCGTGCTGTGCGGGGTGTTCTGCGCCATCACCACGGCGATGGCGGTGGTGGAGGCGGTGCGCAGCGGCTTCAACTACACCCATGTGGTGTTTCCGCTGCTCTCACTGGCCTTTGCGGTGTATGCGTCGCGCCAGTTCGCCCGCCCCCTGCGCACGCTTGCCTACATGCGTGCGGTGCTTGCCGAGGCGCGCCGCGGCCGTCTGCACATGCGCATCACCCGTACCGCCAGGCTCGGGGAGGTGGGGCAGGTGGCCTGGGAGCTGAACGAGATGCTCGATCTGGTGGAGACCTACTTCAAGGAAGTGTCCACCTGCTTCGCCCGCGCCGGGCGCGGCGAGTATCACCGCCATGCCCTCGATGCCGGCATGCCGGGGCAGTTCTCGGAGTCGCTGCAGAGCGTCAACCAGGCCCTGCGGGCAATGCAGGACAACGCCCACTACATTGCCCGCAATCGCCTCGGATCGGGGATGCACGAGATCAACATGGGCCAGTTGCTCGGCAAGCTGCAGGGCAATCAGGCCGATCTCAGCGAGGTGGCGCGCGAAATGGACGAGGTCACCGGCATTGCCGACGCCAACCTCAGCGCGGCGCGCGACAGCCGCCAGACCACCGAGGCCATCGGCAGCGCACTGGAAGGCATCGGTTCCCGCATGAGCGAGATGCGCGGCGCAGCCGAGGAACTCGGCGAAGCCAGCCGCCACATCGACCGCACCATCCTGATCATTGCCGAGATCTCCGACCAGACCAACCTGCTGGCCCTCAACGCCGCCATCGAGGCGGCGCGTGCCGGTGAGCACGGGCGCGGCTTTGCGGTGGTTGCCGACGAGGTGCGCAAGCTCGCCGAACGCACCAAGAACGCCGCCGGCGAGGTCAGCGGCATCATCGAAGGGCTGCGCCAGCGTGTCGAGCAGATGGTCGGCCAGACCGGGCAGGCCAGCGAGGTGTCGACCGCCGCCGCTGCGCGCGTCACCGAGTTCCGCAACCGCTTTGCGGTCTTTGCGGAGTCCTCCGAGCGCACCCTGGCCTTGCTCGATCGCGCCAAGGATCTCTCCAATGCGTCCTTGGCCAAGCTCGACCACGTGCTCTACCTGCAGAACGCCTACATGGCGATCGAACGGGGGGGCGACGGCGCCGAGGCCGCGGTGGCCGCGCAGGGCGCCGCCGAGGCCGAACTGGGGCGCTGGTACGGCGATGGCAAGGGGCGCGAGCGCTTTGCCGCCACCTCCGCCTATGCGCGCATGGCCAAGCCCAACGAGCAGGTGCACGCGCGCGTCCACGAAGTGCTGGAACTGCTCGGCCAAGACTGGGAGAACGATCCCGCGGTGTGCGAGCGCATGGTGCAGCGCATGCGCGAAGCCGAGGCGGCCAGCCAGCAGGTGCTCGCCGCGATTGCCGCGATGGTGGCCGAGAAGCACGGCCGGCGGTGATTGCAGCGCAGTCGGCGGGGAGCTGGCAGGCAAACTTCGGTGACGCAATAAAACGGCGGAAAATCAATAGGGTAAGATAGTGCTTTCGGATGCTTTCGGGATCGTCCCTCACAAGGGGAGCGGGCCCGCAACGGATGCACGCTATGACTTTGGAAGAAGCACGCGGAGAGCCCGCGGCGCAGCTTTGTGACGAGTTCCTGCAGGTCCTCGAAGCCATCGGCGTGCACGGCGAGGCCTTGCCGGCCCGTCACCGCCGCCTCGTCGATTGTGTCGAGCACATGCTCGCTGGCGGTGTGGAGGACGGCCGCTGCAACGCGGTGGTGGCCGAACTGGTGGCCGAGAAGGTGCCCTTCGTGCTGTTTTCCTACGAGCTCGCCTGCCTGCGCGGCGCAGCCCTGAAGACCGCCATCGACGCCGGCGAGGTCGCTACCATCCGCGCCGTGCAGGGCGCCTTCGACATTCTCGAGGAGCGTTGCGCGGGGCTCTACGTGGATCACTACCTGCCCGTGCTGGCGCGTCGCAACCACCTGCGCCTGGCGCATATCGACGGCCTCAGCGACAAGAACCTGCTGGTCCATTTCGAGGCCCATCTGCGCTGGATGCAGGCCGTCCTCGCCGCGGTTGCCGGCAACAATGCTGCCGAGCTGCCCGAACGCGATCCCACGCAATGCGGCTTCGGGCGCTGGCTGCACAGCGAGGGCAGCCTGCTGATCCGCGACCGCAGCCATCGCCATGAAGTCGCCGCGCTGCATGCCGACCTGCACGGCCTCCTCGGCGAACTGGCGGCGAGCATCGGCGAGCGCCGCCGCAACCGCCATCTGTACGCGCTGCTCAAGCGCGCGGAGCTGATCTCGCTCGACCTCGGCAACGAGATCGCCCTGATCAACAACATCGTCATCATGAGCAGCTACAACAAGGATCCGCTCACCGGCCTGCTGTCGCGCCGCTCGCTCGACAAGGTGCTGATCAACCAGCTCGAGATCGCCCGCGCCACCGAGCTGACCTTCTGCGTGGTGATGTGCGACCTCGACCACTTCAAGGTCGTCAACGATACCTACGGCCATCTCGCCGGCGACGAGGCGCTGCGCCACTTTGCCGAGCTGGCGCGCGCCCGGCTGCGCCAGTCGGACCTCATCTTCCGCCACGGCGGCGAGGAATTCCTCATCGTCCTGCCGTCGTCCTCCCGCGAACAGGGCCTGGGCCTGGCCGAGCGCATGCGCGCCGATCTGGTCGCCGCGCCGTTGCGCCACGATGGCCAGGAGATTGCCCTGAGCGCCAGCTTCGGGGTGCTGGAGGTGCATCCGGGCAGCTACCCCTTCATCGATGCCGAGGTGGTGCGCGACATCCTGCGCGAGGCCGACAGCCGTCTCTACATGGCCAAGAACAAGGGGCGCAACTGCGTGGTGTGAGGGCGGCAGCGCTGTTCAGCGCACACTGCCCGCGGGCAGCCAGCGTGCGGCACAGACGCCGCCGATGACGAGGTGCTCGTCCTCGCCCTGCAGGCGCCCGGGGAGGAGATGGGAGAAGGCCAGGATCTTGGTGAGCGGCACTGCGCATTCGAGTACGCGGTCGCCGAACTCGTCGGCGCGCTCGCGGCTGGCGGAAAATGAACTGAGGTTGTTGAGCAGTACCAGCACGTGACCGTCGGCCAGGGTGTCGAGGACGGGCAGCGCGTCGCGTCCGCTGATGCCGCGGTACAGGGTAAGGTGGCTGGCGCCGCGGTGGCGGCGGGTCAGTTCGTGCTGGGCGTAGGTGTACAGCAGGTCGATCTGTGCCTCCAGTGCGCCGGTGGCATACAGGCCGAGCGCGCGTTCACGCTCGAAATCCCGCCGCGCCGGGCAGTCGCCGTCGCCCAGGGGGCGGCGGTGGAAGCTGGTCAGCAGGCCGAAGCGCGACTCCACCCAGCTCTTCAGCACCGCGCCCTCGCGCCCCTCGGAGTCGAACAGCCAGCCGCGCAGCAGGCGCAGGTAGTCCAGCCGGCTGCGGTCGATGCGGGCGGCGCTGCTGAGCCCCTGGGCGGGGGCGTCGTCGAGCAGGAAGTGCGCACACATGTGGCGCTGGAACAGCGCGGCGCGCTCTGTCGCATCTTCGACAAGCGACAGACAATCGAACAAGGGGCCGTGCAGCGGCCGCACGCCATCCACCTCCAGGGCCACCGGGGAGAGCTGGAAGGCCAGACTGGCGAGGGCTTCGGCGGGCAGGTTGCAGCGATTGACGGGCAGGCGCAGGGTCGCCGGGGCGCTCAGGCGCGCGCGTACCGGGTCAATGTCCGTGGCCCTACAAATTGTAGGGGTGTTGTCGTACGCGGGCTTGCTGCCGGAGGCCGGCGCTTGGGGTAGAAGTTCTGGCATTTCAATGGCTTGGCGAGTTCTTGCGGGATTGGCACAGTCCTTGCGGAATGGGGGTCGTGGTCCAGTGCTACACGATCGATTACCGAATCCCGTTTCGACAAGGAGTAACGCATCATGGCAAAACTTCGTCAAGCCGCCATCTATGGCAAGGGTGGCATCGGCAAGTCCACCACCACCCAGAACCTGGTCGCCGCGCTCGCTGAAGCCGGCAAGAAGGTGATGATCGTCGGCTGCGACCCGAAGGCCGACTCCACCCGCCTGATCCTGCACAGCAAGGCGCAGAACTCGGTCATGGAACTCGCCGCTGAAGCCGGCAGCGTGGAAGACCTCGAACTCGAGGACGTGATGTCCGTCGGTTTCGGTGGCGTCAAGTGCGTCGAGTCCGGTGGCCCGGAACCCGGCGTGGGCTGCGCCGGCCGTGGCGTGATCACCGCGATCAACTTCCTCGAAGAGGAAGGCGCCTACGACGAAGACCTCGACTTCGTCTTCTACGACGTGCTCGGTGACGTGGTCTGTGGCGGTTTCGCCATGCCCATCCGCGAGAACAAGGCGCAGGAAATCTACATCGTGTGCTCCGGCGAGATGATGGCCATGTACGCTGCCAACAACATCTCCAAGGGCATCGTGAAGTACGCCAACTCGGGTGGTGTGCGTCTGGCCGGCCTGATCTGCAACAGCCGCAACACCGACCGCGAAGACGAGCTGATCATCGCCCTGGCCGAGAAGCTGGGCACCCAGATGATCCACTTCGTGCCGCGCGACAACGTCGTGCAGCACGCCGAGATCCGCCGCATGACCGTCATCGAGTACGACCCCAAGGCCAAGCAGGCCGACGAGTACCGCATGCTGGCGAAGAAGATCATCGAGAACACCAAGTTCGTGATCCCGACGCCTTGCACCATGGACGAACTCGAAGAGCTGCTGATGGAGTTCGGCATCATGGAAGTGGAAGACGAGTCCATCGTCGGCAAGACCGCCGCCGAGCTCGCCGCCGAAGCCGCTGCCGCCTGATCGTCCGCCAGGGCGAAACCCGCCCGGCGGCGCGCGCGCCGCGTGTTGCCGCCGGGTATCGAGCAAACCTAAGCATGCCGTGCACGGATTGGTGTCGGCATGGACAGGAGAAGCAGGATGTCTACGCTCACCCGTGAAGAAACCGAGAGCCTGATCCAGGAGGTTCTCGAGGTTTATCCCGAGAAGGCCAAGAAGGACCGCGCCAAGCACCTGGCGGTCAATGACCAGTCGATCGAACAGTCGAAGAAGTGCATCACCTCCAACCGCAAGTCGCAGCCGGGCGTGATGACCATCCGTGGCTGTGCCTATGCCGGTTCGCGCGGCGTGGTGTGGGGTCCGGTCAAGGACATGATCCACATCTCCCACGGCCCGGTCGGCTGCGGTCAGTATTCGCGCGGCGGCCGTCGCAACTACTACGTCGGCGCCACTGGCGTGAATACCTTTGCCGAGATCAACTTCACCTCCGACTTCCAGGAGAAGGACATCGTCTTCGGCGGTGACAAGAAGCTCGCCAAGATCATGCAGGAGATCGAGCAACTGTTCCCGCTGCACAAGGGCATCTCGGTGCAGTCCGAGTGCCCGATCGGTCTGATCGGCGACGACATCGAGGCCGTCTCCAAGAAGGCTGCGAAGGAAATGAACAAGGTCGTCGTGCCGGTGCGCTGCGAAGGCTTCCGCGGCGTGTCGCAGTCGCTCGGCCACCACATCGCCAACGACGCCATCCGTGACTGGGTGCTGTCCAACCGCGACGGCCAGCACTTCGAATCCACCCCCTACGACGTCACCATCATCGGCGACTACAACATCGGCGGCGACGCCTGGGCTTCGCGCATCTTCCTCGAAGAGATGGGCCTGCGCGTGATCGCCCAGTGGTCCGGTGACGGCACCATCGCCGAAATGGAAAACACCCCGAAGGCGAAGCTGAACCTGCTGCACTGCTACCGCTCGATGAACTACATCAGCCGCCACATGGAAGAGAAGTACGGCATCCCCTGGATGGAGTACAACTTCTTCGGCCCGACCAAGATCGAGGAAAGCCTGCGCCGCATCGCTGCCTTCTTCGACGACTCCATCAAGGAGAAGTGCGAGGCGGTGATCGCCAAGTACAAGCCGATGATGCAGGCCGTCATCGACAAGTACAAGCCGCGCCTGCAGGGCAAGAAGGTCATGCTCTACGTCGGCGGCCTGCGTCCCCGCCACGTCATCGGTGCGTACGAAGACCTCGGCATGGAAGTGGTCGGTACCGGTTACGAATTCGCCCACGGCGATGACTACGACCGCACCATCAAGGAAATGGGCAACGCCACGCTGCTGTATGACGACGTCACCGGCTTCGAGCTGGAAGAGTTCGTCAAGCGCATCAAGCCCGACCTGGTCGGCTCCGGCATCAAGGAAAAGTACATCTTCCAGAAGATGGGCATCCCCTTCCGCCAGATGCACAGCTGGGACTACTCCGGCCCCTACCACGGTTATGACGGCTTCGCGATCTTCGCGCGCGACATGGACATGACGCTCAACAACCCGTGCTGGGGCAAGCAGACCCCGCCGTGGAAGAAGAGCGCCGACGCCGACGAAGTGAAGGCCGCCGCCTGAGCTCATAGCCATCAGGCGGGTGCCGGCCCCAAGACGGCACCCGCCGCAAGGAATCAACCTCATGCCCGCGTCCACGGATGAGTGGCGCAGGCCAAGGAGCCTCAAATGCAGATCGTTGACGACATCAAGCCCTGCTACCCGCTGTTCCGCGATGACGACTACAAGGAGTCGCTGAAGAACAAGCAGGACCTGTTCGAAGAGAAGGTGCCCGACGACAAGATCGCCGAAACCTTCGAGTGGACCACCACCAAGGAATACCAGGAGCTCAACTTCGCCCGCGAAGCGCTCACCATCAACCCCGCCAAGGCCTGCCAGCCGCTGGGCGCGGTGCTGTGCGCGCTGGGCTTCGAGAAGACCCTGCCCTACGTGCATGGCTCGCAGGGCTGCGTGGCCTACTTCCGCACCTACTTCAACCGCCATTTCAAGGAGCCGATCGCCTGCGTGTCCGACTCCATGACCGAAGATGCGGCGGTGTTCGGTGGCCAGAAGAACATGTTCGACGGTCTGGAGAACGCCAAGGCGCTCTACAAGCCCGAGATGATCGCGGTGAGCACCACCTGCATGGCCGAAGTCATCGGTGACGACCTCAACGCCTTCATCAACAACTCGAAGAAGGAAGGTCACATCGCCCAGGACTACCCGGTGCCCTTCGCCCACACCCCGTCCTTCGTCGGCAGCCACACTACCGGCTGGGACAACATGTTCGAGGGCATTGCGCGCTACTTCACCCTCAACACCATGGAAGGCAAGGCCCCGGGGCAGAACGGCAAGCTCAACTTCGTGCCGGGCTTCGAGACCTACCTGGGCAACTACCGCGTCATCGCCCGCATGATGAAGGAGATGGGCGTCGAGGCGAGCATCCTCTCCAACCCCACCGAGGTGCTCGACACCCCGTCGGACGGCGAATACCGCATGTACGCCGGTGGCACCACGATGGATGAGGTGAAGGACGCCCCCAACGCGTTCAACACCATCCTGCTGCAGCCGTGGCAGCTGGAAAAGACGAAGAAGTTCGTCGAAAACACCTGGAACCACGAGGTGCCCAAGCTCAACATCCCGATGGGCCTGGCCTGGACCGACGAGTTCCTGATGAAGGTCTCCGAGATCACCGGCAAGGAAATCCCCGCTTCGCTGGAACTGGAGCGCGGCCGCCTGATGGACATGATGCAGGACAGCCACACCTGGCTGCACGGCAAGAAGTTCGCCCTCTACGGCGATCCGGACTTCGTCATGGGCATGACCCAGTTCCTGCTCGAACTCGGCGCCGAGCCGCTGCACGTGCTCTCCAACAACGCCAACAAGCGCTGGGGCAAGGCGATGGACAAGCTGCTGGCCTCCAGCCCCTACGGCGCCAAGGCCAAGGTGTATGTCGGCAACGACCTGTGGCACCTGCGCAGCCTGTGCTTCACCGAGAAGCCCGATTTCCTCATCGGCAACTCCTACGGCAAGTACATCCAGCGCGACACCGCCCACAAGGGCCCGCAGTTCGAAGTGCCGCTGATCCGCCTCGGCTTCCCGATCTTCGACCGTCACCACCTGCACCGCATGACCACCCTGGGCTACGAGGGCGCGATGTACATCCTCACCACCCTGGTCAACGCCGTGCTCGAGAAGCTCGACGACGAGACCCGCGGCATGGGGACCACCGACTTCAACTACGACCTCGTCCGCTGAACAGCGGCCGTTGCGCGGCGCCGCCCCCGCAAAGGGGGCGGCGCCCGTCCAAGGAGTTCACATGGCCAACATCATGATCCGCAAGACCGCCGAGGGCGGGCTGTCGTTCTACCTGCCCAAGCGCGACCTGGAAGACAACATCGTCTCGATCGAATTCGACCAGGCCGACAAGTGGGGGGGCGAGCTGAAGCTGGCCAACGGCGGTACCTACTACGTCGACCCGATGGATGCACCGCCCAAGCTGCCGATCTCGGTGCGGGCGAAGCGCGTCGACGCCCCGGAATGACACGCTAGGAGAAACATCATGGCGCTCAAGATCCTGCAATCCGAATGCACCTCCTGTGGGGACTGCAAGCCGGTATGCCCGACCAAGTCGATCACCGACAAGGGCGGCATCTTCAAGATCAACCCGGATTCCTGTACCGAGTGCGAGGGCGAGTTCGACGAGCCCCAGTGCGTTGCAGTGTGCCCGGGAACCGACAGCACCATCGTCCCGCTCGCAGCCTGAGCCGGACCCCGGCGCTGCGGCGGCAGCCGTCGCCGTGGCGCCCCGCATACCCTGGAGAGCCCCGCCATGAACGCCCCCGTACCCAACGGCAGCCCGGTCTCGCGCGAAACCGCGCTGCGCATCGCCATGGCCGCGCGCACCCTGCCCGGCGTCAATGTCGCCGCCTTCGTCCATGCGCTCGGTGAACGTCTCGGCCTGCCGGTCACTGACGAGAAGCTCGCGCGCATGACCGTGGCCGATCTCAAGGCCATGCTGCAGGGCGACGAGATTGTCGACCCGGGGGTCGAAGGCAGCGTGCTGAAGAGCGCCGTACGCTACCTGTGGGGCGAGGGCCTCGCCGACGACGCGCCGCTGCCCGACAGCGACGTGCCGCAGGGCGCCGGCGCGCTGACCGTGGCGGTGGCTTCCAACAGCGGTGAACAGCTCGATGGCCATTTCGGCTCGTGCAACCGTTTCCTCATCTACCGCGTCGCCGAAGACGGCATCTGGCTCACCGGCGTGCGCTCAACGCTGGAGGCCGACGGCGCCGAAGACCGCAACGCCGCCCGTGCCGAACTGCTCGCCGGCTGTCAGCTGGTGTACGTGCAGTCGGTCGGCGGTCCGGCCGCCGCCAAGGTGGTCCGTGCCGGTGTCCATCCGGTGAAATTTCCCGCCGGCGGGGCGGCGCGCGAGGTACTCGCGCAACTGCAGCGCGTGCTCGGCAGCCCGCCGCCGTGGCTGGCGCGTGCCCTGGGCCGCGAGGCACAGTCGCTGGCGCGCTTCGTGCCCGGGGCCGAGGCCGAGGCCGAAGCATGAACGCCGGGATCGTTGCCGAGGCCTGCGCGCTGATCGCCCGTCTCGGCCATGGCGAGGCCGGCCTCGCCGCGCTGCGCCAGCAATGGCCGGCGCTGCGCTTCGTGGCCTGCGCCGATGACGACGTGCCGCCGCGCCTCAAGCCTGCCGCCAGCGGTGAGGGCTGGGCGCTCTACTACATCGCCGGGGGCGAGCACTGCCTGGCGCTGAGCAGCGATCCGCAGACCGCCATCGGGCTGGTGCTGGCCGAGTGCGCGCCCGACGACTGAAGGCGCGCATGGCATAGAATCGCCGGGGTGAGTACGTCCGCCCCGCACTGCCGCCTCTTTCTCGCCCTGTGGCCAGGGCAGCGCCTGCGCACGGCTCTAGCACGCCATCGCGACGCCTGGAGCTGGCCGCCTGCGGCGCGGCGGGTACGCACCGACAAGCTCCACCTCACCTTGCACTTCATCGGCGCCTGGCCGCAGGCGCGGGTGGACGCGCTGGCCGATGCGCTGGCCGTACCCTGCAGGCCCTTCACCCTCACTCTTGGCCGCGCCGTGCCGTGGTCCGGCGGCCTCGCGGTGCTGGAGCCGTGCGCTGCCGATAGCGCCCTCGGCGAACTCCATGCCAGCCTCGCCGCGGCCCTGGAAGCGGCTGGCGCGGCGGTGGAAGCGCGCCCCTTCCGTCCCCATCTGACCCTTGCGCGACGTTGCGCCGGCGCCCGTCCGCCCGCACAGGAGCCCGCATTGCGCTGGCCAGTGAGCGGGTACGTGCTCGTGGCTTCCGCCGCGGATGGCAGCTACCAGATACTGCGCCGTTACCCCTGCGCGCTCCGGGGCGACTGATGACACGCATCTTCGGTTTCCCGCCCATCGCCACCGCGCAGGCGCGCATCCTCATTCTCGGCAGCATGCCGGGGCAGGCCTCGCTCAAGGCCGGCGAGTACTACGCCCATCCGCGCAATGCCTTCTGGCCCATCATGGGGGAACTGCTCGGCTTTGCCGCGCAGGCCGACTACGGCACTCGCGTTGCCGCCCTCGACGCTGCCGGGGTGGCGGTGTGGGACGTGCTGAGCTCCTGCGTGCGTCCCGGCAGTCTGGATGCCGACATCGACACGGCGACCATGGTGGCGAACGATTTTCGTGCCTTCTTCGCCGTCCATCCGCGCATCCGGCGGCTCTATTTCAACGGCGCGGCAGCCGCAGCCAGCTATCGCCGGAGCGTTCTTCCGCAAGGCGAGTGGGCGGATTATCCGGCGCTGCGCCTGCCGTCCACCAGCCCCGCCCACGCCGGCCTCTCCCTGGCCGCCAAGATCGCCGCCTGGCGCGCTCTGGAGCGCGATCTGGGGGAGTAAAAAGGACTCGTTCCGGTTAATGACATACGGGAATTGCGGCGCGCTTTCAAACTTAATGTGGTTCAACTAAAGTTGGAAAAAATGCATCCGTAAACGGATCATCGCAATCCTCCGCCGCAGGCGGGGGCTGTGTCGCTGTCAGCCGGGGTCCATGAGGCCGCTCCCGATGGCGTGAAGTGAGTGGAAGGCGCCCAGAGAATGCGCCCACCGTAATTTCGCTTGTCAGGGAGAGTCATCATGCTGGATGCAATGAAGCTGAGGACGAAGATCGTCCTTCTGGTGCTGGCCGCCTTTCTCGGCCTGAGTACCGTCATCACCCTCGGTGCCATCGCCGTGCGCGGCGATCTGATGGATGCGCGCAAGCTGCAGATCAAATCGGTGGTCGAGTCCTCCCTGCAGATTGCTGCCGCCTACCATGCGCGCGCCGCCGCCGGTGAACTCAGCGAGCGCGAGGCACAGGAGCTGGTCAAGCGCGCGATGCACGACATGCGCTTTGGCGGTGCCGACGGCAAGGCCGAGTATGTCTACATCTGGTCTACCGACGGGGCCTCGGTGATGCACCCCATCCGTCCGGAGTGGGCCGGGCGCAACATGACTGCCGAGATCAAGGACGGCCAGGGGCGTTACACCATCCGCGACATCCTTGCGGTAGCCAACAGCGCCGGCGCCGGCTTCGTCGATACCTCCTTCCCGCGCCCCGGGACCACCGCGGCGGTGGACAAGCTGCAGTACGTTGCCACCTTCAGGCCGTGGAACTGGGTGATCGGCACCGGGGTGTACGTCGATGACGTCAAGACCGCCTTTGTCGCCCGTCTCAGCGTCGACCTGGCCATCAGCGGCGTGATCATGGTGATCATCGTCGGCCTCGGCGTGCTGATCGCGCGTTCGGTGCTGCGCCAGATCGGCGGCGAGCCGGCCGAGGCGCTGGCGATCATGGAGCGCGCGGCGGCTGGCGACCTGACCGTGGACGTGCACGCCGCGGCGCCCGACAGCATGCTCGGCGGCCTGTCGCGCATGCTGCGCTCGCTGCGCGAGATCGTCGCTCAGATCGCCAGCGGCGCGCAGACCCTGAAGGACACCGCGGAGAGCATCTCGCACGCCTCCGGGCAGGTGGCGGTGGCCTCCAGCCGGCAGGCCGACTCGACCTCGTCGATGGCGGCGGCGATCGAACAGATGACGGTGTCGATCAACCACATCTCGGATTCCGCCCGCGACACCGAGGACAACTCCTCGGCAGCAGCGCATATGGCCGAGGGGGGTGAGCAGAAGGTTGCCACGGCGACCGACGAGATGCAGCGCATCGCCGGCACGGTGTCGACCGCCGCGGACAAGATCCGCTCGCTCGAAGCGCGCACCAACGAGATCTCCTCGATCGCCGGGGTGATCAAGGAAATCGCCGCGCAGACCAATCTGCTTGCCCTCAACGCCGCCATCGAGGCGGCGCGTGCCGGCGAACAGGGCCGTGGCTTCGCCGTGGTCGCCGACGAGGTCAGGAAGCTCGCCGAGCGCACCTCGGCGGCCACCGAGGAGATCGGCGGCATGATCGGCGCCATCCAGGGTGACACCAGCAGCGCGGTGGGCACCATGGACCAGGCCCTGCCGCAGGTCGAACGCGGCGTTGAACTGGCCCAGGAAGCGGCGCAGTCGCTGCGCGACATCCGCGACGGGGCCAGCACCACGCTGTCGCGCATCCGTGACGTGGCGCTGGCCACGCGCGAGCAGAGCGCGGCGAGCAACGCCATCGCCCAGCAGGTCGAGAGCATCGCGCAGATGGTCGAGGAGACCAGCGCGTCGATGCAGCAGACCGCCGAATCGGCGCACAGCCTGGAGCGCGTGGCGCGCGACCTCGGCGACCTGGTGGCGCGCTTCCGCTACTGAGGCGCCCGCTGCCCGGCGGCGCGGTGTTCCGCCTGCCGGAGGCGGCGGCGAAAGCGTGCTCAGGCCGGCGGCAAGCGGCGCATGATGTCGAGAAATGCGCCAAGGATTGGCGATTCATCGTTGCGGCGATAGAGGCAGGCCAGTTCGATACCGGGCGGCGGGTCGGCCTTGATCTGCCGGTAGATGACCCCCGGCAGTTTCAGGCTGCTCGCCGCCTGCGGCGTGACGCAGATGCCGAAGCCGCTTGCCACCAGGGCTATCGCCGTGACCACATCGGTGACTTCCTGGACCACGTTCGGCACTCCACCAGCGCTCCGGATCAGGTTCAGCACATCGTGGGCAAAGCTGACTCGCGTGTTGCGTGGATAGAGGATCAGTGGCTCGTCGACGATCTCTGTAATGCGGATGGACTTCTGTCGTGCCAGCGGATGCTTGCGATTGAGGGCGATCACCAGCGGCTCGAAATGGACGGTTTCGACCACGATGTCGGGCTCCGTCGGTACATGGCGGTTGAAGCCGACCGTGATCTGGTGTGCTCGCAGTGCTTCCGTCTGCTCGGCCTTGGTCATCGGATAGAGCGCAATCTCGACTTCCGGATACTGATTGCGGAACTCCAGCAACAGGCGGGGGATGTGGTTGAGGATCGCTGATCCGAAAATGCCGACATCCAGCCTGCCGATCTGCCCGCGTGCTGCCTTGCCGGTGCGCTCCTCGGCGACCTTGACCATCCCGAGGATGCGTTGCGCCTCCGCCAGCAAGGTCTTTCCTGCAGTAGTCAGCTCAACGCCGCGGGTGCTGCGCAGGAAGAGGCGGGCGCCGATGATCTCTTCCAGTTGCTGAATCTGACGGGTCAGCGGCGGCTGGGAGATGTGCAGGCGCGCTGCTGCCCGGCCGAAGTTCAGCTCCTCGGCGAGGGCGACGAAGTACCGCAGGTGGCGCAGTTCCATGGTGTGTCTGATGATACCTGTCAGGTATCAATCCATGCAAATTAGGAATTAGACGGCATGGCGTGAGGCTCGTAAGGTTCGCCTTGGTCGGTTACGGCAAGAAACGGCATCAAGTCGTTCGGGAGACAAGGACTTGGACAAGCACCGGATCACCATCGAGGATACGTGCGAAAGCTATCTGCAGTCAGGTCTGCAGACGGTGCTGGCGGGCATGGCGGCACTTGGTCGCAAGCACATTCCGGTCGGCTGTCACGGCGGCGGCTGTGGTGTCTGCAAGATTCAGGTGACCGCAGGAACCTACGAAAAACGCGTGATGAGCCGTGCGCACATCAGCGCAGAGGATGAAGCCAGTGATCGCGTCCTGGCCTGCAGAATCTGGCCCACCAGCGACTTGCGGCTGAAGGTGCTGGGCAAGATGGGCAAGAGCCTTTGCTGTGAGACTGCGGCATCGGGAACAGCCAACCCGTCGTCAAAAAAACTCTGAAGGAGGAGGTAAGGAAATGGCATTGACTGGAGTATTGCGTCCGGGCCACGTGCAGATGCGGGTGCTGGATCTGGAAGAAAGCGTCAAGTTCTACGGCGACGTACTCGGCCTCGTCGAGACCGGCCGTGATGCGCAGAACCGGGTCTATTTCAAGACCTGGGACGAACGTGACCACAACAGCTTCATCATCCGTCAGGCTGACAAGGCTGGCCTGGATTTCTACGCCTTCAAGGTCGACAGCAAGGCATCGCTCGACAAGTTCGAAGCCGATCTGCGCGCCTACGGCGTCAGCACCGAGCGCATTCCGGCCGGCGAAATGCTCGAAACCGGCGAGCGCGTGCGCTTCGAGATTCCCAGCGGGCACCTGATCGAGCTCTATGCCGAGAAGAAGGATGTCGGCAACGGCTTGCCCTACGTCAACCCGGAAGCCTGGACCGCACTGGCCGAGAAGGGCATTGCGCCGATCCGCATGGACCACATCCTGCTCTACGGACCTGATATCGAGAAATCGCAGAAGATCTTCGAAGATGTGCTCGGCTTCTACCTGGTCGAGCATGTGGTGCTGGAAGACGATACGACCGATCTGGCCATCTGGCTGTCCTGCGCCACCAAGGCACACGACCTCGCCTTCGTTCGCCATCCTGAGCCGGGCAAGGTGCACCACGTCGCCTTCCAGCTCGAAAGCTGGGAGCGCGTGCTGCGGGCCGCCGACATCATGACCATGAACAAGGTCACCATCGACATGGGCCCCACCCGCCACGGCATTACCCGCGGCACCACCATCTATGCCTTCGATCCATCCGGCAACCGTTTCGAGACCTACTGCGGCGGCTACTCGTCCTACCCGGACTGGCAGCCGATCAAGTGGACCGTCGACGAAGTCGGTCGCGGCATCTTCTATCACGACCGCAAGCTCAACGACGCGTTCCTGTCGGTGGTGACCTGAGCAATGGAAGTCGCGTCGACAACGCCTGGCATTACCTGGGCAGCGGCCTCTGCTGCGGCGCAAGCCGCAGTACGCCACGCCGAGTCCAAGGGCTGGAAGATCAACGTTGCAGTGGTTGATCGCAGCGGCAGTCTGATGGCTTTCCTGCGCATGCCGGGCGCCTTTCTGCATTCCATCGACCTGGCCATCGACAAGGCCTACACCTCAGCCAGCTTTGGTTTTCCGACCAAGGCGTGGATGGGCGCCGTCGGTCACGACGAGGGCATGAAGCTCGGTTTCTCCAGCCAGCCGCGCCTGATCGTCTTTGGCGGAGGCTTGCCGATAGGCATGGGCGACGACTGGATTGGCGGTATCGGGGTTTCCGGCGCATCGGAAAGCGAAGACGAGGAATGCGCCAGGGCAGGACTGGTGGCCATCGGCCTCGCCGCATGACAGTTCTGAATGAGGAGCAGCATGAAGCAGATTGACAATTTCATCGACGGTGCCTACGTCGGCGGCAGTCGGCGCTTCGACAAGCGTTCGCCGTTGAACAACCACATCATTGCCAGTGTTGCCGAAGCGGGACGGTCCGAAGTCGATGCCGCCGTGCAGGCGGCCCGGGCTGCGTTGGCCGGGCCCTGGGGCAAGCTCGCCGTCAATGAGCGTGTCGATCTGCTGTACGGCGTTGCCAACGAGATCAACCGCCGCTTCGACGAATTTCTTGAAGCGGAGTGCGCCGACACCGGCAAGCCGATGAGTCTGGCGCGGCACATCGATATCCCGCGCGGCGCGGCCAATTTCAAGGTCTTTGCCGACACGGTGAAGAACGTGGCCAGCGAGTGCTTCGAGATGTCCACGCCGGATGGGCACGGTGCCATCAACTACGCCATCCGTCGGCCGGTCGGTGTGGTGGCGGTCGTCTGCCCGTGGAATCTGCCGCTGTTGCTGATGACCTGGAAGGTCGGTCCGGCGCTGGCCTGTGGCAATACGGTGGTGGTCAAGCCTTCCGAGGAAACGCCGCAGACGGCGACCCTGCTTGGTGAAGTCATGAACGCCGTTGGTGTGCCGAATGGCGTATACAACGTGGTGCACGGCTTTGGCCCCGATTCGGCGGGGGAATTCCTCACCACCCACCCCGGTGTCAACGCCATCACCTTCACCGGCGAAACCCGTACCGGCGCCGCCATCATGAAGGCCGCCGCCGAAGGTGCCCGCCCGGTTTCCCTGGAAATGGGGGGCAAGAACGCCGCCATCGTCTTTGCCGATTGCGACTTCGACGCTGCCGTCGAGGGCACGCTGCGCTCCTGCTTCGCCAACTGCGGGCAGGTCTGCCTCGGCACCGAGCGCGTCTATGTCGAACGGCCGATCTTCGACAAGTTCGTCGCAGCGCTGAAGAAGGGTGCGGAAAGCATGAAGCTCGGCGCGCCGGCGGATCCTACCACCGGCCTGGGGCCGCTGATTTCCCGCGAGCACCAGGACAAGGTGCTTTCCTACTATGCCAAGGCCAGGGCCGAAGGCGCCACCATCGTCACCGGTGGCGGCGTACCGGACATGCCGGGCGATCTGGCTGACGGCTGCTGGGTGCAGCCGACGATCTGGACCGGGCTGTCCGACGAAGCCTCGGTCTGCCGCGAAGAGGTATTCGGCCCCTGCTGCCATGTTGCGCCCTTCGACAGCGAAGAAGAGGTCATTCGGCGCGCCAACGACAACGTCTATGGCCTGGCGACCGCCATCTGGACCACCGATCTGGCGCGGGCCCACCGTGTTGCCGGCAGGGTCGAGGTCGGCATTGCCTGGGTCAACAGCTGGTTCCTGCGTGATCTGCGTACCCCCTTCGGCGGTGCCAAGCAGTCCGGTATCGGCCGTGAAGGCGGCGTTCATTCACTGGAGTTCTACACCGAACTCAAGAACATCTGCATCAAGCTCTGACCATGGACAAGTCACTCATCCTCACTCTTGGCGACGAGCTCTTCGCGGCACTGACCTCCGGCCAGGCCGTCGAGCCGCTGACCACGCGCTTCCCGGATATCAGCGTCGACGACGCCTATCACATTCAGCAGCGCATGATCGCGCGCCGGCTGGAGCAGGGCGAACGGGTCGTCGGCAAGAAGATCGGTGTGACCAGCGCAGCGGTCATGAACCTGCTCGGTGTGCACCAGCCCGACTTCGGCTACATGCTCGACAGCATGAGCTTCAGCGAAGGTGAGGCGGTGCCCATGGAGCGGCTGATCCAGCCCAAGGCCGAAGGCGAGATTGCCTTTGTCATGAAACGCGACCTGATGGGCCCGGGAATCACGGCTGCCGACGTGCTGGCTGCAACCGAAGGCGTCATCACCTGCTTCGAGATCGTCGACAGCCGCATCCGTGACTGGAAGATCAAGATCCAGGATACCGTCGCCGACAACGCTTCCTGCGGTGTCTTCGTGCTCGGTGACCGCCTGGTCGATCCGCGCCGCGTCGATCTGGCCACCTGCGGCATGGTCCTGGAAAAGAACGGCGAGATCGCCTGCACCGGCGCCGGGGCGGCCACGCTCGGCAATCCGGTCAACGCCGTCGTCTGGCTGGCCAACATGCTCGGCACCCTGGGCATTCCCCTGAAGGCCGGCGAGATCGTGCTGTCCGGCTCCCTGGGGCCAATGATCCCGGTCCAGGCCGGCGACAACCTGCGTTGCACCATCGGCGGCATCGGTGGCTGCTCGGTGCGCTTCATCTGACTCCAGGCAAGGGAAGTTCATGTCCAAGAAAATCAAGTGCGCACTGATCGGCCCCGGCAACATCGGCACCGACCTGCTTTACAAACTCAAGCGCAGTCCGCTCCTGGAACCGGTCTGGATGGTTGGCATCGACCCCAGCTCGGAAGGCCTGCAGCGGGCGCGCGAGCTCGGTCTGAAGACCACTGACCAGGGTGTCGACGGCTTGCTGCCGCACGTCGAAGCCGACGGCATCCAGATTGCCTTCGATGCCACTTCTGCCTACGTGCACGCCGAAAACTCGCGTCGGCTGAACGAGCGCGGGGTGATGATGATCGACCTCACGCCGGCGGCCATCGGCCCGTACTGCGTGCCGCCGGTCAATCTCCAGCAGCACATCGGTCAGCGCGAGATGAACGTCAATATGGTCACCTGCGGCGGTCAGGCGACCATTCCCATGATCTACGCGATTTCGCGCGTGCAGGCGGTGAAATACGGTGAGATCGTCGCCACCGTCTCGTCGAAATCGGCCGGTCCCGGCACGCGCAAGAATATCGACGAATTCACCCGTACCACCGCCAGCGCTGTCGAGAAGGTTGGCGGAGCAAAGCAGGGCAAGGCGATCATCATCATCAACCCGGCCGAACCGCCGCTGATCATGCGCGACACGGTCCACTGCCTGACCGAGGAAACGCCCAAGGCACAGGAGATCATGGATTCGGTGCACGACATGATCAAGGAGGTGCAGAAGTACGTGCCCGGCTACCGCCTGGTCAACGGGCCGGTGATCGATGGCAACCGTGTCTCCGTCTTCCTGGAGGTGAAAGGCCTGGGCGATTTCCTGCCGACCTATGCCGGCAATCTGGACATCATGACGGCCGCCGCCGCCCGCACAGCGGAGATGTTTGCCGAAGAACTCATCAAGGGTGCAGTGACGCTCCAGTAAGGAAATGACCATGAATCTGCACGGCAAGAAAATCACCGTCCACGACATGACCCTGCGGGACGGCATGCACCCCAAGCGTCACCTGATGACCCTGGATCAGATGCGCAGCATCGCCACCGGCCTGGACGAAGCGGGTGTGCCGCTGATCGAAGTCACCCACGGCGATGGTCTGGGGGGGTCTTCGGTGAACTACGGTTTCCCGGCGCACACCGATCAGGAATATCTGTCCACCGTCATTCCCTTGATGAAGCAAGCCAGGATCTCGGCCCTGCTGCTGCCCGGGATCGGCACCGTCGACCACCTCAGGATGGCGCACGAACTGGGGGTGCGCACGATACGCGTGGCTACCCATTGCACCGAGGCCGACGTCTCCGAACAGCACATCACCCTGGCCCGCAAGATGGACATGGACACCGTCGGCTTCCTGATGATGAGCCACATGGCCTCTGCCGAACGACTGGTCAAGGAAGCGCGCTTGATGGAAGCCTATGGCGCCAACTGCATCTACGTCACCGACTCGGCCGGCCACATGCTGCCGGGCGATGTCAGGGAGAAGCTCGGCGCCGTGCGTGCCGCCCTGAAGCCGGAGACCGAGCTGGGTTTCCACGGCCATCACAACCTGGCCATGGGGGTTGCCAACTCCATTGCCGCTGTCGAGGCCGGTGCCGTGCGCATCGATGCCGCCGCCGCCGGTCTGGGGGCGGGGGCCGGCAATACGCCGATGGAAGTGTTTGTCGCCGTATGCGACATGATGGGTATCGAGACCGGTGTCGATGTCGCCAGGATTCAGGATGTGGCGGAAGACCGCGTGGTGCCGATCATGGATCACCCGATCCGCATCGACCGCGATGCGCTGACGCTGGGGTATGCCGGCGTCTATTCCTCCTTCCTGCTGTTCGCCAAGCGGGCAGAGAAGAAGTACGGCATTTCGGCGCGCGACCTGCTGGTCGAACTGGGCAAACGCGGCATGGTCGGCGGCCAGGAGGACATGATCGAGGATGCGGCGCTGACCATGGCCAAAGAAAGGGGGATAAGCGCATGAAACTTGATCAGGCCAGCATCCTGCAACTCGCCGAACACCTGGAAGACTGCGAGCTCGAAGCACGGGATACGCTCAAGGTCACCGACCAGCATCCGGACATGGACTGGGACGACGCCTACGCCATCCAGGACGAGATCCGCCGCCGCAAGCTGGCCCGTGGGGCCCGCATCGTCGGCCTCAAGGCCGGCCTCACCTCGCACGCCAAGATGAAGCAGATGGGCGTCGAGTCACCGGTTTTCGGTTTTCTCGCCGACACCTTTGTCGTGCCGGATGGCGGTGAGGTGAGGATGGATGAATTGATCCACCCCAAGGTCGAACCGGAGATCTGTTTCGTCACCAAGGCGCCCTTGCGCGGCCCCGGTTGCCACATTGCCGCCGTTCTGGCGGCGACCGATTTCGTCATGGCCGGTATCGAAATCATCGATTCCCGCTACCGCGACTTCAAGTTCGACCTGAAGAGTGTCGTTGCCGACAACTGCTCATCCTCACGCTTTGTCGTGGGTGGCCGTATCGCTGATCCTGCCGATGTCGACCTGCGCACCCTGGGCGTGGTCATGGAGAGGAACGGCCAGCTCATCGGCCTCGGCGCCGGCGCTGCCGTCCTTGGTCACCCGGCTGCCGCCGTGGCCATGCTGGCCAACCATCTGGGTGCGCGTGGCGAGGAGATTCCGGCGGGCAGCCTGATCCTGTCCGGTGGCATTACCGAAGCCGTCGCCGTCGAACGCGGCGACCACGTCAACCTGAGAATTCAGGATCTGGGCTCGGTCGGCTGCAAGTTCATCTAAGGAGATTATCGTGCCCATTGCCCAGATCTACCTGCTGGAAGGGCGTACCGACGAGCAGAAGCGCGCGGTCATCGAGAAGGTGACGCGTGCTTTGCAGGAAGCTGTCGATGCGCCGGCTGAGAACATCCGCATCTGGATCCATGAAATACCGAAGACGAACTGGGGGATCGCAGGCGTCACCGCAGCGGATCTGAACCGCTGACGGCCAGCAGGAGAGGCCTCCCGTCAGGGGGCAGGCCGTCCGCCCGCTGAGTGCGGGTGCGGCGGGTTATCATCGCGGCCATGAGTGACGCCGCGCCTCTCGATGTCTTCACCTGCCCGCTCGACGGCATCCGCCTCATCGAGGCCTCCGCCGGTACCGGCAAGACCTGGAGCATCTGCGCGCTCTATCTGCGCCTGCTGATCGAGCGCGAGCTCGACATCGAGCGCGTGCTGGTGGTCACCTTCACGCGCGCCGCTACCGCCGAGCTGTCGGCGCGCATCCGCGAGCGCATCGTGGACACCCTGCGCGTGCTCGATGGCGGCGCGTGCGGCACCGACCCCTTCGTGCCCGACCTGCTCGCCGCCGCGGCACGTGCCGGCCAGACGCCGGCCGCCTTGCAGGCCCGCCTGCGCCACGCCCTGCAGGTTTTCGACGAAGCGGCGATCTTCACCATCCACGGCTTCTGCCAGCGTGTGCTGGCCGACACTCCGTTCGCCGCCGCGCTGCCCTATGCGCTCGAACTGGTCGAGGACGACAGCGCGCTGCGTCGCGAGGTCGCCGAGGACTTCTGGCGCCGCCGCGTCGCCGGTGCCGCGCTGCCGGCCCTGCTGGCTCGCGAGCTGGGCGCGCGCGGCGACTGTCCGCAGCGCTGGGCGGGCGTGCTGCAGCGCTACATGGCGCGCCCATGCGCACAGGCACTGTGGGATGCGGTGCCGGCGGACGCTCTGGAGCGTGCGACGGTGGACCTGGAGGAGGCCTGGGCGGCGCTGCCCGCGGCGGCTGTTGACGAGGCTGTGGCGGCACTGGCGGCCCCCGCGGTGAAGCTGCACCGCAGCACCTACAAGCCGGAAGCCATCCTTGCCGCGGCCCGTCAGTGGCGGGCGTGGCTGGCCAGTGGCGATCCCGCCGCGCCCCTGCCGCCGGCGCGCGAACGCAAGCTCCAGCTGCTTGCCGCGAGCATGCTGGCGGAGAAATCTACCGGCGGCGCGGCCCCGCCCGCGCATCCCTTCTTTGCTGCCGCGCAAACCCTGCTCACCGCCCGCGAGGCCTGCGAAGAGGCCGTGCACGGCGCGCGCCAGCAACTGCTGCGCGCCTTTGTCGACGAGGCCGCCGCTGACCTGCGCGCGCGCAAGCTCAGCCGCCGCCAGATTGCCTTCGACGACATCCTGTGGAACGCCCGCGAGGCCCTCAGCGACGGCGCCCGGCCGTGGCTCGCCGCCGACCTGCACGCGCGTTATCCGGTGGCCCTGATCGATGAATTCCAGGATACCGATCCGCTTCAACTGGAGATTTTCTCCAGCATCTACCAGCGTCCTGCGGCGCGTGGCACGCTGTTCCTGGTCGGTGACCCCAAGCAGGCCATCTACAGCTTCCGCAGCGCCGACCTGTTCACCTATCTGCAGGCCCGCAGCGAGGCCGATGCGCGTTACGCGCTGGCCCACAACCAGCGTTCGGCGCCCGCGCTGATCGACGCCTGCAACCGCCTCTTCGCCGCCAACCCGGCGCTTTTCATGCTCCCCGGCCTGGACTACGTGCGCGTCGCTCCGGGCAGCCGGCAACGTCCGCCGCTGACCGATGCAGGCAGCAGCGACGGCGCCGCACTGCGGCTGTGGCAGCTTCCGCCGGCGGCCGATGACCCCGAACGCCGCCTCAGCCGGGCGCAGGCGCTTGAACGCGGCGCCGCCGCCAGCGCCGCGGAGATCGCCCGTCTGCTGGACGGCGCCGGGCGCGGCGAAGTGCGCATCGGCGAGCGCGCGCTGCTGCCGCAGGACATCGCCGTGCTGGTGCGCAGCCACCGCCAGGGCGCGCTGATGCGCCGCGCCCTCGGCGCGCTGGGGGTGGGCAGCGTCGAACTGGCGCAGGCCAGCGTCTATCTCAGCGCCGAGGCCGAAGAGCTCGAACGCGTCCTGCTGGCGATCGCCGAGCCGGGGCGCGCACCGCGTGTGCTCGCCGCCCTCGCCACCGTCGCCATGGGGCGCGATGCCGCCACCCTGGCGGCACTGGCTGCCGACGAGCGCCGCCTGCCGGAGGAGCTGGCGCGCTTTGCGCGCTGGCGCGAGATCTGGCTGAGCCGCGGTTTTGCCGTCATGCTGCGGCGCTGGATGGTGGACGACGGCGTTGCAGCGCGCCTGCTCGGCAGCGCCGATGGCGAGCGCCGCCTGACCAATCTCATGCATCTGGCCGAGCTGTTGCAGCAGGACGCCGGCAGTGCCGCACCGGAAGCCCTGCTGCGCACCCTGGCGGCGCGGCGTGGCGGCGAAGGCGGCGGCGAGGCCGCCCAACTGCGCCTCGAATCCGACCGCAATCTCGTCCACATCGTCACCATCCACCGCGCCAAGGGGCTGGAGTACGGCGTGGTGTTCTGCCCCTTCCTGTTCGACGGCCACGTGCGGCGTGAGGGCGACGAGGGGCTGCGTGCCTGGCATGGCGAGGACGGCCGCCTGTTCCTCGATGCCCGCCGCCAGCTCGATGACGATGAGGCACAGGCGGTGGCCGCGCGCATCCGCCTCGAAAGCGCTGCCGAGGATCTGCGCCTGATCTACGTTGCGCTGACCCGCGCGGTGTATCGCTGCTACCTGGTCGTGGGTTGCTACGGCCGTCAGCACGGGCGCGGTTACAGCCACAGCGAGAGCACGCGCAGCCTGCTCAACTGGATGGTCGCCGGTAGCGGCTGCGCGCCGGGGGCGTGGTTCGACGGCAGGCCTGCGGTGGCCGACATCGAGGCCGCCTGGCAGGCGCTGGCAGGCGCGGCGGACAGCGCCGGCGCGCCCGCGATCAGCATCGCCACGCTGCCCGCCGGCAACACCGTGGCACTGCCGCCGGCGTTCGTCGGTGCGGCGCAGCCGGAGGCCCTGGTGCCGCCGCCGCTGCCGGCAGGGTGGCGCATCGGCAGTTTCAGCGCGCTGATCTTCGGCGCCAGCCACGAACAGGCCGCGCGCGACCACGACGCCCATGCCGGCACGGAGGTGGCGCTGCGCGACGACGCCGGGGCGCAGCCGGAGGCCAGCGACATCCTGCGCTTTCCGCGCGGCCCGGCCGCTGGCGACTGCATCCATGCGGTGTTCGAGCGCCTCGTGTTCACCGCGCCGGAGAGCCGCGCGGGTGCCATTGCGCGCGCCCTCGCAGAGCATCCGCAGAGCCTTGCCGGCGTCTCCGAAACCGAGGCCGGACCCCGCCTGCAGGCCATGCTGGCAGGCATGGTGGATGACGTGCTGGCCGCCGAGATCGTCCCCGGCCTGCGCCTTGGCAGCGTGCCGGCAACGCGCTGCAGCGTCGAGCTGGGCTTCCACCTGCCGGCCCCGCAGCTCGATGCGGCGGCCCTCAACGCCTGGCTGGCTACGCACGGCTACGACATGCCGCAGCTGAGCTTTGCGGCGCTGTCGGGCTACCTGAAGGGCTATATCGATCTGGTCTTCGAACATGACGGGCGCTACTGGGTGGCGGACTGGAAGTCCAACCATCTCGGCGATCGAGTCGAAGACTACGCTGCGCCCGCCCTCGATGCGGCGATGCGTGCCCACGGCTACCATCTCCAGCACCTCATCTACACCCTCGCCGTGCACCGCCACCTGCGCCGCGCGCTGCCGGACTACGACTATGAGCGCGATTTCGGCGGCGTGCTCTACCTCTTCGTGCGCGGCGTGCGCCCGCACTGGCGCGTCGATGGCGCCGCCGCCGGGGTCTGGCGTCACCGCCCGGCGGCGGCGGTGATCGCCGCCTTCGATGCCCTCGTCGGCGCGGTCTCCACGCCCGTTGCCGACGCCGTCTGAGCCCGCGATGTCCGACCACGCCGCCCTCGACCTTGCCACCGGCTTTGCCGAGCACCTCGCCGACTGGGCGCGGGCGCTGGGCGCGCCGCCCGCTGCGCTGGCAGCGCTGCGCCGCGTCGGCCGCCAGCTCGCCCTTGCCGGCAGCGCCGGGCACGTCTGCGTGCCGCTCGCCGAGCTTGCCGAGGACGGCGATGTCGCCGGCCTGCGCGCCACCCTGCTGGCCAGCGCCGTCGTCGATGCCGGCCCGCCGCCCTCCGGCAGTGCCCGGCCGCTGGTCGTCGATGCCGACGGCCGCCTCTACCTGCGCCGTCATTTCGATCTCGAAGGGGCCCTCGCGGACCTCTTGCGCGCGCGTGCCGCGGCGCCCGACGCGGTGCTCGACGAGGAGGCGGTGGGGGCGCTGCTGGCACGCTTCTTCCCGCCTCGCGCCGGCGCCCGCCCGGATCGCCAGCGCCTGGCCGCGGCGCTGGCGCTGCTGCGCCCGTTGACGGTGATCAGCGGTGGCCCCGGCACCGGCAAGACAACCACCGTGGCGGCCCTCCTGGGTTGCCTGCTGAGCCTGCAGCCGACGCTGCGGGTGGCGCTCGCGGCGCCCACCGGCAAGGCCGCCGCACGCATGCTCGAAGCCCTGCGCGCGCGCGCTGCGAGTCTGCCCGCCGCGCTGCGCGCCTGCCTGCCCGAGGAAGCGTGGACGGTGCACCGCCTGCTCGGTGTCACCGCCACCAGCGGGCGCTTCCGCCACCATGGCGGGCATCTGCTGCCGTTCGACGTGGTGGTGGTTGACGAGGCCTCGATGCTCGATCTTGCCCTCGCTACCAGTCTGGTAGAGGCGGTGCCGCCGGGGGCGCGTCTGATCCTCCTTGGCGACAAGGATCAGCTCGCCGCCGTCGAGGCCGGCGCGGTGTTCGCCGAACTCTCCGCCGGCAGTCGCTGGCGTGCCTCCACCGCGGCGCGCCTGGCCGCACTGGCAGGGGCGCCGCCGGTTGCGGATGGCGAGGCAGGGGCCTTGCCCGACAGCGTGGTGTGGCTCACCGAAAGCCACCGTTTTGCCGCCGGCTCCGGCATCGGCCGTCTCGCCACCGGTATCAACGGCGGCCATGCGGCCGCCACCCTGGCTTGGCTGCGCGATGCCGCCGACGGCGCCGTGCAGTGGCTCGACGACGACGGCCGCCAGCCTGGCGCCGCGCTGCTGGCCGCCTGCGAGGCGGGCTATGGTGACTACCTCGAGGCCCTGCGCTGCGCCCCGCACGACCCCGCCACGGCCTTCGCCGCCTTCGAACGCTTCCGTATCCTCGCCGCCGTGCACGACGGGCCGCGCGGCGTGGCGGCGCTCAACCGCCACCTCGGGCAATACCTGCGCGCGCGCCTGGGCCACGCCCCCGCTGCCGGCAGTGCGTGGTATCCGGGGCGCCCGGTGATCGTGCTGCGCAACGACTACGTGCTCGGGCTCTACAACGGCGACATCGGCCTCACCCTGGCGGATGCCGACGGCCGCCTGCAGGTCTGCTTTCCCGCAGCGGGCGGAGGCTTTCGCACCCTCGCGGCGCTGCGCCTGCCCGAACACGAAACCGCCTTCGCGCTCACCGTGCACAAGGCCCAGGGCTCGGAGTTCGACGCCGTGCTGATGGTGCTGCCGGACGCCACCGCGGCGGTGCTGAGCCGCGAGCTGCTCTATACCGGTGTCACCCGCGCGGCGCGCCAGGTGACGCTGGCCGGCAGCGCCGCAGCCTTTGCGGCGGCCTGCGGACGGCGCACGCTACGCCACTCCGGCCTTGCCGCGCGCCTTGCGGAACGCCCGTCGACGACTGTCCCGCAGCCGCCATCAGGGTATTGACCCGCATGTCTCACCCCGTCCCTGCTGCGGGTGCCGATACGCTCGCCGTGGCACGCCGTACTCGCTCGCGCCGCCTCGACGTCGTGTCAGCTACGCCTTCGGCGCCGCTCGCTCCGTGCGGCGCACCACGACGGCGCCTCGACCCCCTCGTGACGTGCCTGTGTGGGAAATGCGGGTTTACCCGGCAACGAAATGCGCTATCCCGTTCGCCCTGAGCCCTTCGGCTACGCTCAGGAGAGCCTTGTCGAAGGGCGTTCGTGCCGACTGCGCTTCGACAGGCCGAACGGTATCTGATTGCCGGGTTAATAGGACAGCGGTGCTGGCGCTTATACCGGGCCGCGACCGCCGTGCCTGACTTCGATGGTGTCGGCCAGCGCCGCTTCCAGCGCCACCTCGGCTCCCCTGGGCTTGTAGTCCTTGAGCGCGCTACAGACCGTGGCGACCTTTTCGCCGGCGCTCTGGCCCTTGAGGTCACCCTTCTCCAGGCGCAGTTCTTCGAGCAGCTCGTTCCACACCATGCCGTCTTCCAGCGGCAGCAGCTTGAAGCCGACCCCGTCCAGCGTCAGTTGCATGGCCTTGCCGATGTTGTTCACGAAGAACACCGCCTGCATGTCGGCAGCGAAGTCCTTGCCATAGCGCTCGACGAACAGCGGCAGCTTGGCGATGTCGTCGAGCAGGCCGGCGGCCAGCACCAGCTTCTCGGCGTTGGCCAGCAGCACCGACTGGCGCACGCTGGCGGTGGGCGGCTTGCGGCGGCCGGAGGCATCGGCGATCTCGCCTTCGGTCAGCACCAGATCGCCGCGGTAGGCGGTGAGGCCGGCGCCGGCCGCTTCGGTGAAGTTGGAGTTGAACAGCAGGTTCTGTTCTTCGTAACGCTTGAGCAGCATGTCGCGACCTCTTGCAGTGGGTGAAATGCCACCCTTCAGCAGGAACTGCGCCAGCCTTTCCTGGCCGGCAGGCGCGCCGCAAACCCGCGCCCTGCCGCGCGCGGTGATCTGCCGCAGCGTCGTTGGGGGCGGCGCAGGCGGCGGCTATGCGACAGATTGTCGGATTTGCGACGTCGTCTGCGTTTCAGGCCGGTACGCCCAGTACCACGTGCGAGGCCTTGATCACGGCGGTGGCGGCGACGCCCGCTTTGAGGCCGAGTTCGTTGACCGCATCGCGGGTGATCACCGCCATGACCTCGGTGCCGCCGGGCAGGGCAATGCAGACCTCGGCATTCACGGCGCCGACCTCCACCGCCTTCACGGTCCCTGCCAGCTTGTTGCGCGCGGAGAGCTTCACCCCTGAGGCGTCGGTGAGCACCATCACCCATGGAGCCTTGACCAGTGCAATGACTGCGCAGCCGGTGCTGAGGCCGAGTTCCTTGAGGCTGGTCAGGGTGACGACGGCGGTGAGGTGGTCACCACCGCCGAGGTCGATGTCCACCTCGGCGTTGACGGTGCCGGGACGGGTGGCGGCGACCTTGCCGCGGAAGATGTTGCGTGCGCTGACTTTCATCGTGGGCTCCTGTTCGCGAAATGTCGGTTTGTTGACGCGCTGTATTGTTGGCTACATAAAATGAAGCTGCGGCAGCGCAGGCCTGCGCCGGCAGACTCTAGTTCGTGCGCCTGTATTGGAGCAACCATAACGGCTGAAATAACGCCCTGGGCGGTTGGCACGAATATCGCTGTATACGGACATAAACAGATCATCCGAGGTGTTGAAGATGAATTCATGCGCAGTCTCCGACGAGGTGCTGCACGGTCTGTTGCGCGATGACGTGCCGGCAGGAGACCTTACGACCGCAACCCTGGGAATAGAAACCTGTCCGGGGCGGCTGACGTTCCGTGCCCGTGGTGCGATGCGAGTCTGTGGCGTCGAGGAAGCAGTCCGGCTGTTCGAGCTCGCCGGTGCGGCACAGTGCCGGCCCGCCGTGAGGTCGGGCACCGACGTGGCGGCGGGTGCCGAGCTGCTGCATGTCGAGGGCAGCGCCGGTGCGCTGCACCGGGCCTGGAAGACGGCCCAGATCCTGGTCGAATGGATGAGCGGGGTGGCCGGCAGTGCGGCCGCCATTGTCAGCGCCGCGCGGCCATTGCCGGTGGCCTGCACGCGCAAGAGCGTACCCGGTACCAAGGCGCTGTCGATCAAGGCGGTGTGTGCCGGTGGTGCCATCGCCCACCGCCTCGGTCTGTCGGAGACCCTGCTGGTGTTTGCCGAGCATCGCCTCTTTGTCGATGACTGCGCCGCTGCCACCCTGCGCCGCCTGCGCGCGCGGCAGCCCGAGAAGCGCGCCGTCGTCGAGGTCGCGGATATCGATGAGGCCATGGTGTGGGCTGCGGCGGGGGCGGAAATCCTGCAGCTGGAGAAGTTTCCTCCGCAGGCGGTGGCAGCGCTGCGCGGGCGCCTGCACGCCGCAGGACTGACACCGCTGCTGGTGGCGACCGGCGGTGTAGGGGCGCATAACGCGGCGGCCTACGCTGCAGCGGGGGCCGACATGATCGCCACCTCGGCACCGTACGGAGCTCCGCCCGCCGATGTCGCGGTGGGCTTCGAACGCCTGCGGGGAGGGGTGGCGGATGTGTGAGGGCGCCTTCAGCATGGGACTGGCCGCCAGTTGCCGGCGCCTTGGCAATGGTGCCCGCGTTGAGTGGCGCCAGGGGTTGCCCTCGCACTGGCGTGATCAGGTCATTGCGGCGCTCGATTTCGACATTCACCGCGACCCCGAGCTGGCAGCCGAACGCATCTTCGGCCGCGACGAGGACGGTGAGCCGTGCTACTACGCGCACCGCTGGACGCTCAGCGCGCCGTGCTCGGACGATGACGAGGAGTTCTACATGGTGGCGACCGCGGGCGAGTCGGTCACCGCCTGGCGTCTGCGCGACGGGCGCTGGCTGGTGTGCCGTGTGGTCCTCGGCAATGAGCGCTGCACGCCGCCGCAGCCGTTCTACCTCTTCAGTGAGCGGATGCCGCGTTGAGGTGGAGCCGTATCGGGTCCGTCGTCCGCGGCTGTCGCACAGCTTGTGTCGGATTACGGACTCGTTGTAGCGTTAACTACATAAAGAAACGCGTGCATTTCGCGGCTTTGCAGGCGTTTCGTCAGCAGGAGCGTGAGCAGAGCTGGTTGTCGATCCCGGCGCGTTCTGGCACGTTTATCGCTATATACATCGAAACATATAAGGAGCGAGCATGAGCCCGCAATGTCCCGAGCGTTTTCTCGGCCGCCTGTCGATCGATGCCCCAGCCGGCAGCGCGCTGTCCGACACCCGGGTGCGCCTGCTGGAGGCGATCGACCGCCTCGGTTCGATCAATCAGGCCGCCAAGGCGGTGCCGCTGTCCTACAAGGCGGCGTGGGATGCGGTGGACAGCCTCAACAACCTGTCGCCCGAGCCGCTGGTGGTGCGCGTGACTGGTGGACGCCAGGGCGGCGGCACGCTGCTCACCGACTACGGGCGGCGCATGGTGGCGATGTACCGGGCGCTGGAGATCGAGACCCAGGCGGCGCTCGAGCGGGTAGCCGCGCGCCTGGTCGACGACGGTCCGGTAAGCATCGACGAGTTCCGCCGCCTGATGCAGCGCATGGCCATGAAGACCAGCGCGCGCAACCAGTTCTCCGGCCCCATCGTCGCGTTGCGCGACGGCGAGGTGGATTACGAGGTGCGCCTGCGCCTGGACAGGCACACCGAGATCGTCGCGGTGATCACCAAGGCCAGCGCAGAGAACCTCGCCCTGGCGATCGGCAAGGAGGTGTTCGCGCTGGTCAAGTCGTCCTCGGTGCTGCTGTCCACCGACGGCGAGATCCGCCTTACCGCACGCAACCAGCTGTGGGGCGAAATCTCCGCCATTCATGAAGGCTCGGTGAACGACGAGGTCACCCTGCTGCTGCCTTCGGGCAAGAACGTCACCGCCGTGGTCACCCACGGCAGTTGCGAAAACCTTGGCCTGGCGGAGGGTACCCGCGCCTGCGCCATCTTCAAGTCGTCCAGCGTGATCCTGGCGACCTATGACTGATCCTGTCCCGATGGAGTGACGCTCATGAAACGCGTGTTTGCCAAACTGCTGTCCGGAGGCGCCCTCGTGCTGGCTCCCGTCCTTGCCCAGGCCGCAGAGGTCCAGGTTGCCGTGGCGGCCAACTTCACTGCACCCATGCAGAAGATAGCGGCCGAGTTCGAGAAGGCGAGCGGGCACCGCGTCCTGCTGTCTTATGGTGCTACCGGGAAGTTCTACGCGCAGATCATCAACGGCGCCCCCTTCGAGGTCTTCCTCGCGGCCGATGATCGCACCCCGGCGCGGCTGGAGAGTGAGGGGCGCATCGTCCCGGGGAGTCGTTTCACCTACGCGATAGGCAAGCTGGTGCTGTGGTCGGCGCGCGAAGGCTATGTGGATCCGCAAGGCGAGATATTGCGCCGCGGTGGGTTCCGGCATGTCGCGATTGCGAGCCCCAAGACTGCGCCTTATGGTGCGGCCGCCATCGAGGCCTTGACCCGCCTGGGTCTGCTCGATGCGGTCCAGCCCAAGTTCGTGACCGGTGAGAACATCTCGCAGACCTACCAGTTCATCTTTACCGGAAACGCCGAACTGGGCTTCGTCGCACTGTCCCAGGTGATGGAGGAAGGGCGCGTTACCGGGGGGTCTGCGTGGCTGGTGCCCACCGACCTGTACCCCGAGATCCGTCAGGACGCGGTTATCCTCTCCCGCGGGGCGAGAAATCCGGTTGCTGTGGAACTGGTCGAGTTCCTGAAGGGCGAGAAGGCGCGGGCCATTATCCGCGCCTACGGCTACGAGTTCTGAGGCGCGTCCGGCATGCTGACCGAAGTCGATCTCGCCGCCATCCGCCTGACCCTCAAGCTGGCCACGGTGACCACCGTGATCCTGCTCATCGTCGGCACCCCGATCGCCTGGTGGCTGGCGCGCACGCGCTCGAAGTGGAAGGGCGTGGTGGGCGCGGTGGTGGCGTTGCCGCTGGTGCTGCCGCCCACCGTGCTGGGCTTCTATCTGCTGGTGGCGATGGGGCCCAACGGCCCGGTCGGACGCTTTACCGAGAGCCTGGGGCTGGGCACCTTGCCGTTTACCTTCCCCGGGCTGGTGGTGGCCTCGGTGTTCTATTCGCTGCCCTTCGTCGTGCAGCCGGTGCAGAACGCCTTCGAGGCGGTCGGCGAGCGCATGCTGGAGGCCGCTGCCACGCTGCGCGCCGGCCCGCTGGATACCTTCTTCAGCGTGGTCGTGCCACTCGCCCGTCCCGGCTTTGTCACTGCAGCGGTGCTGGGCTTTGCCCATACCGTCGGCGAATTTGGCGTGGTGCTGATGATAGGCGGCAATATTCCGGAGAAAACTCGCGTGGTGTCGGTGCAGATCTACGATCATGTCGAGGCGCTGGAGTACGCCGAGGCCCACCTGCTGTCGGCCGGCATGCTGGCCTTCAGCTTCGTGGTGCTGCTCTTCCTCTATACCCGCAAGGGCGTGCGCGCATGGAAATGAACGCTCTGAGCGCGGACGGCATCCGTGCCCGCTGCCGGGTGGACTGGCCAGGTTTCACGCTCGACGTGGACCTCGACCTGCCCGGCCGCGGTGTGACTGCGCTGTTCGGCCACTCCGGCTCGGGCAAGACCACGCTGCTGCGTTGCATTGCCGGGCTGGAGCGCGGCGTCGGCGAGGTTTTGTTCAAGGGCACCGTGTGGCAGGACAGCGCGCACGGCGCCTTCCTTCCCACCCACAAGCGCCCCTTGGGCTACGTGTTTCAGGAAGCCAGCCTGTTCCCTCACCTGTCAGTGCGCAGGAACCTTGAGTTCGGCCGCAAGCGCGTCGGCGGGCAGCACCGCGTGTCGCTCGACCACGCGGTTGAGTTGCTGGGTATCGGTCACCTGCTGGAGCGTATGCCGGGTGGGCTCTCGGGGGGCGAGCGCCAGCGCGTGGGGATCGCCCGGGCGCTGGCCACCAGCCCCGAGCTGCTGCTGATGGACGAGCCGCTGGCCGCGCTGGACCTCAAGCGCAAGGCCGAGATCCTGCCCTACCTGGAACGCCTGCATGACGAGCTGGACATCCCGGTGCTCTACGTCAGCCATTCTCCGGACGAGGTCGCCCGCCTGGCCGATCATGTGGTGCTGATGGAAGAAGGGCGCGTGGTCGCCAGCGGCGGACTGGGCGAGACCCTGGCGCGTCTCGACCTGCCGCTGGCCTTCGCGGAGGACGCCGGGGTGGTCATCGAGGCCACGGTGGGCGAGCATGACGCGCGCTACCACCTCACCCGACTGGACTTTGCGGGCGGCAGTGTTTTTGTCGCCCGGCGCCCGGAAGCCCCCGGCAGCCGTCTGCGCTGCCGCGTGCATGCGCGCGACGTCAGCCTGGCGCGCGAGCGGGTGGAGGGCACCAGCATCACCAACCTGCTGCCGGCGACGGTGACCGAGATCGCCGATGCCGATACCCCGGCGCATGTGCTGGTGCGCCTGGAGGCCGAAGGTACGGCGCTGATCGCGCGCATCACGCGGCGCTCGCTGGACCAGTTGCAGATCGAAACCGGGCTGCGCATGTGGGCGCAGATCAAGGCGGTGGCGCTGCTGGGCTGAGGGCCGGCGGACGATGGGCTATCATTGCCCCTTTCAACCGCCGGATGCAGCCGCCATGCTTCACTGCCGCACCATCCCTGTAACGCCCTTCGAACAGAACTGTACGCTGCTGTGGTGCGACGCCACGCGGCGCGCAGCGGTGGTCGATCCGGGCGGCGACGTCGAGCGCATCCTCGCCGCCGTGCGCGAGGAGGGGGTGGAGGTCGACAAGATCCTCATCACCCACGGCCACATCGACCATGCCGGCGGTACCGCGAAGCTCGCCCGCGCCTTGCAGGTGCCGGTGGAGGGGCCGCAGGAGGAAGACCGCTTCTGGATCGACGGCATGCCGCAGCAGAGCAGGATGTTCGGTTTCCCGGATGTGGAGAGTTTCGAACCCACACGCTGGCTCAATGACGGCGACACCGTCACCGTCGGCAAGGAGACCCTGCAGGTCATCCATACCCCGGGGCACACGCCGGGGCATGTGGTGTTCTTCCATCCCGGCAGCCGTCTGGCCATCGTCGGCGACGTGCTCTTTGCCGGCTCCATCGGGCGCACCGATTTTCCGCGCGGCGATCACGCCACCTTGATCGCCTCGATCCGCGAGAAGCTCTTCCCGCTCGGCGACGACGTCTGCTTCCTGCCCGGTCACGGGCCGCGCTCCACCTTCGGCGACGAACGCGCCGACAATCCCTATGTGGGGGACTACGCATGAGAGTGGCACTGCTCGAAGACGATCCGGTGCATAGCGACACCCTCAGCGCCTGGCTGCGCGAGCGTGGCGACGACGTTCATGTGTTCCCCTGCGGGCGCGACTTCATCCGCGTGGTCGGGCGCGAGAGCTTCGACCTCTGCCTGCTCGACTGGTCGCTGCCCGATACCACCGGGCAGGAAGTCCTGCGCTGGCTGCGCGTCGACCGCCAGGACGACACCCCGGCGATCTTCGCCACTGCCCGCGATGCCGAGGAGGACGTGGTGGCAGCTCTGGGCGGCGGTGCGGACGACTACATCGTCAAGCCGCTGCGCCGCTTCGAGACCCTCTCGCGCATCGACGCGGTGATGCGCCGCGCCCGCCCGGTGGCTGCCGAAACGGTGCTGGAGGCGGGCATCTACCGCTTCGATACGCAGGGCAAGACGGTCAGCGTGGATGGCGCAGCGGTCGAACTGACCGAAAAGGAGTTCGACCTCGCCCTCTTCCTGTTCCGCAACCTTGGCCGCCTGCTCTCCCGCGGCCACATGCTCGAAGCGGTGTGGGGGCGCAGTCCCAACGTCGCCACGCGCACCGTCGATACCCACATCAGCCGCGTGCGCACCAAGCTCGGCCTGCGCCCCGAGCGCGGCTTCCGCCTCAGCCCGACCTACAACTACGGCTACCGCCTCGAGCGCATCGAGGCGGCCTGATCAGTCGCGCTTGAGCGCGTCGCGGATTTCGCGCAGCAGCTTGATGTCTTCCGGTTCCGGCGCCGGTTCGGCGGGTGCCGGCGGCGGTTCGGCGCGCTTCAGCCGGTTCATGGCCTTGATGGCGAGGAAGATGGCGAAGGCGATGATGACGAAATCGATCGCGGTGTTGATGAAGGCGCCGTACTTGATCAGCGGTGCGCCGGCCTTCTCCGCTTCGGCGAGGGTCGCGAAGGTTTGCTCGCCGAGGTTGATGTAGAGGTGGCGGAAGTCCACCCCGCCCATCAGGCGGCCGAGGATGGGCATCATGATGTCCTTCACCAGCGAATCGACGATCTTGCCGAAGGCCGCGCCGATTACCACGCCGACGGCCAGGTCGACGACATTGCCGCGCAGGGCGAATTCCTTGAATTCCTTGATGAAGCTCATCGCATTCTCCGGTAGGTGGGCGGTTCTCCGGGCCGCGGCCGCGGGGGCGGAGCCTCTGCAGTGGCGCGGTGCCGGAATGGATCATAACCACCCGCCATGGTGCAGTACAGTCTGCCCGGATGGTGGAGGTATTGCATAATCTTGCAGTGTTGCCGCTGCAAGTGACTACACTGGCCCTCCATCTCCGCATGTCACCGATACCATGACTGCCTGCCGCCGCATCCTCGTCCTTCTCGCCCTGTCATTGTCGATGGCGCTGCCGACGCTGGCGCGCGCCGCTGACGAGATCCGCTACCGCGTCGTCGCCGGCGATACCCTGATCGGCATCGGCGAACGCTTCCTCACCCGCCCGCAGGCCTGGCCGCGGCTGCAGGCGCTCAACGGCATTGAAGATCCCTACCGCATCCCGGTCGGTACCGAGTTGCGCATCCCGCGCGCGCTGCTGCGCCCCGAACCGCGCGTGGCGCGGGTGGTGGCGCTGCGCGGAGAGGCCTTTGCGGATGGCCTCGCACTTGCCGAAGGGGCGGAGGTGGCCGCCGGTGCGGAACTGCGTACCGCGGCCGACGCCCACCTCGTGCTGGCCTTCCCCGATGGCGCGCTGGTCGCCCTGCCGGCGGCCTCCAGCGCCCGTCTGCAGGCCCTCCATGGCTACCGCCTGGCGCCTGGCGAAGAGGTGCGCGTGCGCGTCCACGACGGCCGCGTGGAGGCCACGGTGCCGCCGCAGCGTGGGCCGGCGGCGCGTTTCCGTGTCGACACGCCGACCGCGGTGATCGGCGTGCGCGGCACCGCCTTCCGGGTCGCCGCCTCGCCACAGGGCAGCCGCGCCGAAGTCACCGAAGGGCGCGTGGCGGTGCAGGCCGGCGGGCGGCAGCGTGAGCTGGCCGCAGGTTTCGGCGTCCTTGCCGCGGCCGATGGCCGTCTCGGTGCGGCGCGCGCGCTGCCGTCGGCGCCGGCGGTGGACGGCCTGCCCGACTTCTTCGACGATCCCCTGCCGCGCTTCGCGCTGCCCCTGAGCGCCGGGGTTGCCGCCTGGCGCTACCAGCTTGCCGCCAGTGCGGACTTCATCAAGGTCCTCGGCGAACATGCCGGCAGCGCTGAGGCCCGCTTCCCCGGCCTGCCCGACGGCGATTACTTCCTGCGCGTGCGTGCGATCACCGCCGATGGCCTGGAAGGCCACGACGCCGTGCATGCCTTCCGCCTCAAGGCGCGTCCGGAACCACCTTTCCTCGCCGAACCGGCGGCTGCCGGCAAGGTCGCTGCCGGCAGCGTTGCCTTCAGCTGGAGCGGGGCACCGGAAGCAGCGCGCTACCGCCTGCAGATCGCCGCCGCCGAGGGCTTTGCGGCGCCGCTGGTGGATCGCGCGGACATCGCCGCCACCGCTGTCGAACACGCGCTGGACGCCGGCGAGTACCAGTGGCGGGTGGCCAGCCTGCGTGCCGACGGCGACCAGGGGCCGTGGTCGCCGGCTGCCGCCCTGGCGGTGCGCCCGCCGGCGGAGCTTACCGAAGCGCCGCAGATCGCCGGCGACACCCTGGTGTTCCGCTGGAACGGCGAGGCCGGCCAGGTTTATGACTACCAGTTCGCCGGCGATGAGGCCTTCACCCAGGTGCGCGCCGAAGGGCGGGTGGTGGAGCCCGGTGTCGAGCTGCCGCGCCCGGGGCCGGAGACGTATTTTATGCGCGTGCGCGCGATCGATGCCGACGGCTTCGTCGGCGCCTGGTCGGGCGCCCAGCGCGTCGTCGTGCCGGCGGACTTCCCGTGGTGGATGCTGTTCCTGCCCCTGCTGGCGCTCTGAGCCGCCTGCGCCGCGTCCTTGGCGCGCCGCTGGCCGAGTGGCTGGCGGTGCTGCTGATCTGCGCCGGGCTGGCCGCCGGGGCCTCGGCGTGGGGCTGGCTGTGGCGTGTTGACAGCCTGCTCTACGATGCCGCCATGGCCACCCAGCGCCATGACCCGGACGTGGCCGTGCGCATCGTCGCCATCGATGACCGCAGCCTCGCCGAGATTGGCCGCTGGCCGTGGCCGCGCGCGGTACATGCGCAGCTCGTCGAGCGTCTCCGCGAGGCCGGTGCGGCAGTGGTGGTGCTCGACATCATCCTTGCCGAGGAGGATCCCCACGACCCCGCCGGCGATGCCGCGCTGGCGCGCGCGATGGCTGCCCACGGGGCCGTGGTGCTGCCGGTCACCCATGGCACCTACGGCGCGCGCAGCGCCGGTGAAGCCCTGCCGGCGGCGCCCTTTGCGGCGGTGGCGGCGGCCTTCGGGCACATCCACATCGAACTCGACCCCGACGGCATCGCCCGTTCGGTCTATCTGTGGGAGGGCATGCGCGCGCCCCACCATCCGCAGCTCGCGCTGGCGGCGCTGGAACTGCTGGAGCCGGCCACGGCGGCGCGCTTCGCCCGCCCGCAGGTCGAGCCGGCGGATGGCTGGCGGCGCGATGCCTGGCTGCACGTGCCCTTCATCGGCCCGCCCGGCAGTCACCCCTACCTGTCTTATGTAGACGTGCTGCGCGGCGCGCTGGCGGCGGGCGAGCTGCGCGGGCGGGTGGTGTTCGTCGGTGCCAGCGCGGTGGGAATGGGCGACATCGTGCCCACACCCACCTCCGGCCACGCGCGCCCGATGCCCGGTGTGGAGGTGCACGCCACCGTCTTCGGCGCCCTGCGCAATGGCAGCGGGATCCACAGCATCGAGCGCAGCACCGTGGCCTGGCTGGCGCTTGCGGTGGTCGCTGCACTGATGGCGCTGATGCTGCGCGCCGGCCCGCGCTTCACCCTGGTGGCGGCGTTCGCCTGCGCGCTGGCGGTGCTCGCGGGGAGCTGGCTGCTGCTGCGCGGCGCGCAGCTGTGGCTGCCGCCGGCGGGCATGCTGGCCGGCTGCGTGCTGGCCTACCCGCTGTGGAGCTGGCGCCGCCTGGAAGCCGCCCAGCGTTATCTGGATAACGAGCTGCGCGCCCTGCAGCGCACCGGCGAGAGCTTCGGCCTGGCGCTTGCCGGTGCGCCTGCGGGCAGCGTCATCGATCCTTTTCGTGCGCGCATCGACATGGTGCGCGCCGCGGCCCGGCGTGAGCGCGACCTGCAGCGCTTCGTCGCCGACACCCTCGACGCGCTGCCGGTCGGCGCCATGGTGGCCGATGCCGGCGGGCGTATTCGCCTGGCCAACCGCCAGGCCGCCGACCTGCTCGGCTGCAGCGCGCCACAGGCGCAGCACGATGCGCTCGCCGCCATGCCCTGGCCGCCCGCGCTGGCGCGTGCTGCCGGCCTGCCGGCGCCGGCGGCCGGTACCAGTGTGGCGGTGGAGGCCAGCACCGATTCCGGGCGGGCCCTGCTGGTGAGCGCCGCCGGCCTTGCCGGGGTGGCCGGGGAGGGCGGCGGCGTGGTCATCGGCATTGCCGACATCACTGCGCTGCGCGCCGCCCAGCGTGCCCGCGAGGACACCATGCACTTCCTCTCCCATGACCTGCGTGCGCCGCTTACCGCCATCCTCACCCTCGTCGAGGGCGAAGGCGGCGTACCGAGCGGTGACGGCAAGAATGCCCAGCGCCTGCTGCGCCATGCCCGCGGTGCCCTCCACATGGCCGACCAGCTGCTGCGCCTGAGCCGTGCGGAGGCGCTCGATCCGGCGCGTTTCCGCGAGCTCGCCGTGGATATGGTGGTAATGGACGCCGCCGACGAGGTGTGGGCGCTGGCTCGCGGCAAGGATGTGCTCGTCGATACCCGCATCGAGGTCGGCGAAGCGCAGCTCCCCGCCCTCATCCTCGGCGATGGCGAACTGCTCTGCCGTGCGCTGGTGAATCTGCTCACCAATGCCATCAAGTATTCGCCGCCCGGGGGAACGGTGGACCTCGTCCTCAGCGCGGCGGCTGGCGGCTGGGCCGTAGCGGTAAGCGACAGCGGCCCCGGCATCGCCCCCGAACACCTGCCGCGACTGTTCCGCCGCTTCGGGCGAGTGCCGTCGGCCGAGCGCCGCGATGGCATCGGCCTCGGGCTGTTGATGGTGCGCACCGTGGCCGAGCGCCACGGCGGTTCGGTGGATGTGCGCAGTGCCGAAGGCCAGGGCAGCACCTTCACCCTTTTCCTGCCCGCACAGCCGAGCTGAGGGGACGTGTTGAGGCGCTTCTGGAAATGGCTCCGGCGGGCATTGCTGGCCGTCCTGCTGCTGCTCGCCCTTGCCGCGGCGGTGCTGTACTGGCGCGGCGAGGCGTGGCTGCGCGCGGCGCTGGAAAGCGCGCTGCAGGCGCAGCTGCAGCCGCCGGCGCGGCTGGCTGCGGCGCACTGGCAGCTGTGGCCGCAGCAGCGCTTGCGCGTGCACGGCCTGCGCATCGGCGCCGAGGCTGCGCCGCAGTTGCAGGTCGACAGCGTCGAGGTCTTGCTCGACCGCGATGCGCTGCGGCGCGGGCAGATCGTCATCGACACGCTCGCCGTCAGCGGGGTCGAGCTTCATTTGCAGCGCCTTGCCGATGGCAGCTGGAACGTCGACCACTGGCTGCAGCCGCGCCGCGCGGCGGCGGGCACGCCGCCGGCCCTGCCGGCGCTGCGCGCAGTGGACGGCAGGGCCTTGCGGCTGCGCATCGACGCTGTCGACGGCGTGCCCGCCGTGGAGGTCGCAATCGCCACGCTGACGCTGAGCGCGGCGGTGGATGTGCTGGATGGCGGAGCGCTGGTGGTTGACGCGGAAGTGCGCAGCGCGGCGCCGCAGGCCCATGCCAGGGCTGAAATGGCCGTCGACTACCGCATCGACGATGGCGCGCTGTGGGTGGACGTGCTCACCCTGGAGGGCGGAGGCGAGGCACGGCTGGCGGCGTCGCCGGACGCCCCCGTGGAGCACTGGCAGGTGCACGAGGCGACCCTGGAGGGGCGCGGCTGGCAGTTTGCCGGTGGCGGCGTGCGCGCCGCGGAGCATGCCGCCGCAGCGCTGCACCTGAGTGGCGCGGGGCGTCAGCTGCGCCTGCGTGGAGCGCTCGATGCCTTCGCGTGGTCAGCCGACTGGCGTCTCAGCGGCTGGCTGGCCGCCGAGCTCGACGCCCCCGCGATCACCCTGCACAGTACCGTGGCGGCCGTGCCGGGGCGCTTCGAGGGCCAGGTCGACGGCCGTGCCGAGGGCAGCGCGCTGCGCGGCGGCTGGCGCTACGATGGCGAGCGCAAGCCGCCCGTACAGCTCGACCTCGCCATCGACGAGGTCGATGGCGAGGCCTGGCGCGCACACCTGCCGGCCGACGCTGGTGGCGGCGGCAGCACGCTGCCCGATTGGCAAGGCTGGCCGCTGCAGGGCCGCGTGCATATTGGTCGCCTGCGCCTTGGCGAGGTGCTCGCCGAGGATGTCGTGGTGAGCCTGGATTGAGTGCGCTCCGTGCGGCGCAGCGCGGTGGCGCCCCGAGCCTCCTGTGACGTGACGATGCGCGGAATGCGGCTCAGACCACGGCGACGCTGAGGCTGCCGATGCCCTCGATCTGCCCTTCGAGGCGGTCGCCGGGGCGCACCGGGCCGACGCCCTCCGGGGTACCGGTGAAGATCAGGTCGCCGGCGCAGAGGCGGTAGTAGCGCGAGAAATAGGCCACCACCTCCGCCACCGACCAGATCATGTCGGCCAGATCGCCGTGCTGGCGCACTTCCCCGTTGACCTTCAGGGTGATTGCCCCTGCATGCGGAACCGCGCCACCGGCGGGAACGATCGCCGACAGCGGCGCGGAGGCCTCGAAGATCTTGCCGATGTCCCACGGCCGCCCCTTGGCCTTGGCTTCGCCCTGGAGATCGCGGCGGGTCATGTCCAGCCCCACCGCATAGCCCCAGATGCACGCTGCGGCCTGTTCGACGCTGAGATTCTCGCCGCCGCTGCCGAGGGCAACGACCAGCTCGAGCTCGTGGTGGACGTCGTTGCTGGCGAGCGGGTAGGGGAAACGCCCGCATTCGCCATCGGCCACCGGCAGCACGCAGTCGGCGGCCTTGGTGAAGAAGAACGGCGCTTCGCGACTGGGGTCGCCGCCCATCTCACGGGCGTGGGCGGCGTAGTTGCGCGCCACGCAGTAGATGCGGTGCACGGGAAACAGTCCGCCGCCGCGCACCGGCACGGCGGGCTGGGGGGGCGGGGCAATGACGTAGGGCGTGGTCATGGAAGAGCCTCTGTGAGGTATGCGACAGGATCGCCGCCATTGTCGCATCCGGCGGGCGGCGGTGGCAGGGCGCGTGCGCGCAGCGCGGCGGTTCGGGCATTGGCACGCATCGTGCTGAAAACCGGGGGGATTGATGCAAGCGCTTGACCGGGCGAATGGGTCGATGTTCTAATGCGAATCATTCTTGCTAAGATTGTGATGCAACATCCCATGAGCGAATCAGACAAGCAGGGTGCCGCCGGGCAGCCGCCGGCCGCGGAAGCACAGGCTCCCGCCAGGGCCGACGAGCAGCCGGTGCCCAGCGAAGCGCTGCTGCAGGGACGCAGCTGCGTGATGATCCGCCATGGAGATGCCGTGTATGCGCTGCGGGCCACGCGGGCCGGCAAGCTCATACTGACCAAATAGTTTCGTGCGCTGGTCGCATTCTTGTTCAGGGACTAAACTGCCATGTACGTCTGTGTGTGCAATGCGGTAACCGAACGTCACATCCACCGGGCTGTCGAGCAGGGTGCGCAGCGCATGCGCGACCTGCGCACGCATCTGGGGATCGCGGCCGACTGCGGCCGTTGTGCGACCTGTGCGCATTCGTGTCTGAAATCCGCTCTGGCCGGACGCGACACGGCCGTCGCCGCCTCTGCCACGCAGGCCTTCCCCGCAGGGCTCTCACTGGCATTGGAGGCATCATGAAAGGCGACAAGAAGGTCATCCAGTATCTCAACAAGCAGCTCACCGTCGAGCTCACCGCAATCAACCAGTATTTCCTGCATGCACGCATGTACAAGAACTGGGGACTGGTGCGTCTCGGCAAGCACGAGTACGAGGAGTCCATCGAGGAGATGAAGCATGCCGACAAGCTCATCGAGCGTGTGCTCTTCCTCGAAGGCCTGCCCAACCTGCAGAACCTCGACAAGCTGCTGATCGGCGAAAACGTTCCCGAGTGCCTGCAGGGCGATCTGAAGCTCGAACAGGGCGGCCGCGCGCTGCTGGTCGAGGCCATCGCCTACTGTGAGTCCTGTAAGGACTACGTGTCGCGCGAGATTCTCGAAGAGATTCTCGAGGACACCGAGGAACACATCGACTACCTCGAAACCCAGCTCGACCTGATCGACAAGGTCGGCCTGCAGAACTACCTGCAGTCGCAGATCGAGGGCGGTTCCTGACCGCACCGCGCGGCGCCGGTTGCGCCGCCTGCCAGCCAGTGCCCGGCATGCGACGGGCCAGCCAGCGTACGTAAAGATGAACACAGGACTGCTGAGCCATGTCGCATCCGAAAACTCTGCCCGCCCGCCTCTTCGGCGCCGCCTTCGCGGTACGCCGGGTGGCGCTCTACCTTGCCGCTGCGGCCCTGCTGATGAACTTCCTCATTGCGCCGTCGCCGGTGACGGCCTTGCTGTGACGTGCGTGGCTACGGCGGAGAGGGGGCGATGAGCGCGGCCAGCCCGGCGCTTGCCGGCAGCGGCTGGTTCGCCGCGCCAGCGCAGGTGCCCACCCGGCGCGCCGCGCCGGCGGCGCTGCGGCCGGCGCAGCGGCGCGCGCACCGTCTCGGTCGAGGTGCTGCCCTCGCCGTCGTGCTGGGTGCGCACATCGGCGGCATCTACGCGCTGACGCAGATGGACTGGGAGGCCGTGCGCATTGCCGAGATGCCCATGCAGGTGGCGCTGATCGCCGCGCCGGTGGTTTCGCCGCCAGCCGCCTTGCCGCCGGCCCCGCCTCCGCCGCAGCCCGAAGTGCGCCCGCAGCCCCGTCCGCAACCGCCCAGGCCGCGGCCGGTAGCGCAGCCGCGCCCGCAGCCGGCGCCGACCGCGATCACCACCGAAACGGTGGAGGAGCCGCCCGCAGAGGCCGCCGAGGAGGCCGCCCCCGCCGCCATCGACAGCGCTGCGGCGCCGGTCAGCGCGCCCGCCACGGCGCCGCTCACGGGCCAGCCCAGCGAGGGTGTGGCAACGCTTACCGAAGCACGCTTCGATGCCGATTACCTGAACAATCCCGCGCCCGCCTATCCGGCGCTGTCGCGGCGCATGCGCGAGGAAGGGCGGGTGATGCTGCGCGTGCGGGTGTCTGCCGGCGGCCAGCCCGAGCAGGTCGATCTGTCGGCCAGTTCCGGTTCCGGTCGTCTCGACAATGCCGCCCGCGAGGCGGTGCGGCGCTGGCGCTTCGTGCCCGCCAAACGCGGCGGCCAGGCCGTGGAGTCGTGGGTGCTGGTGCCCGTGGTTTTCAAACTTGAAGGATGATGAACGTGGAAATGCATGAAACCTTCGGTCTCGCCCACCTCTGGGCCCAGGCCGACCTGCTGATCAGAGGGGTGGCCTTTGTCCTGGTGGTGATGTCGGTGGCGAGCTGGTACCTGATCCTCGTGCGCAGCGTCCGCCAGTTCCGCGCCCGTCGCCACGACCGCGCGGTGGAGGCCTTCTGGTCTGCGCCCAACCTGCAGGACGGCCTCGCCCGCCTCAGCCGGCTGGCGCCGGATTCGCCTTTCGAGGCGCTCGCCCGCCAGGGCGTGGCCGCGGTCGAGCACGTCAGCCAGCACACCCATCGCCAGACCCTCGGCGGCACCCTGGATGCCGACGAGTTCGTCACCCGCGCCCTGCGCAAGTCGATCGCGCTGTCCACCGCGCGTCTCGAATCCGGCCTCACGGTGCTCGCCTCGATCGGTTCCACGGCGCCCTTCGTCGGCCTCTTCGGCACCGTGTGGGGCATCTACCATGCGCTGGTGAACATCAGTGCCTCCGGCCTCGCCACCCTCGACAAGGTTGCCGGCCCGGTTGGCGAGGCGCTGATCATGACCGCCTTCGGCCTCTTCGTCGCCATCCCCGCGGTGCTCGGCTACAACGCCATCAGCCGCGCCAACCGCGTCGAGCTCTCCGAACTCGACGCCTTTGCCCATGACCTGCATTCCTGGCTCAGCACCGGTGCGCGACTGGCCGACCAGCCCGCCACGACGGCGGCCCGGCCGCAGGCTGCAACTGCGGTGCCTGCGCAGGCCGCGGTACAGGGAGCGCTGTAATGGCTTTCGGCGGCTTCAACCAGGGCGGCGGCCAGGCACCGATGAGCGAGATCAACATGGTGCCGCTGATCGACGTCATGCTGGTGCTGCTGATCGTCTTCATGATCACCGCGCCGCTGCTCACCCACGGCGTCAAGATCGACCTGCCGACGGCCTCCAGCGCGCCCAACCAGGAAAAACCGGAAACCGTCGCCCTGGCCATCGACGCCAGCGGCCAGCTGTTCTGGAACGACCAGCCGCTTGCCGACAGCGAGCTCGACGCGCGCCTTGCCGTTGCGGCGCAGCAGGAGCCGCAGCCCGAGTTGCACCTGCGCGCCGACCGTGACACGCGCTACCAGAAGATCGCCGAGGTGATGTCGGCGGCGCGTGCCGCGGGGGTGCAGAAGCTGGGCTTCATCACCGTGCCGGCGCAGTAGCCCGTCCGGCTGCCTTTGCCGACCGTCACCGCAAAAAGACAAAGCCGCCCAAGGGCGGCTTTGCAGTAATCGGGTGTGGCAGGGTTCAGTCCTGCTTGCCGCGTACGCGGATGATCACGTCGACCTCTTCGAGCTCGATACCGGGCGGTAGCTGCGGAACACCGACCACGGTGAGCTCGTCGGCGGAGACATCGGTGACCTTGCCGGTGTTGACGTCGTAGAGGTGGTAGTGCGGCGCGGTGTTGGAATCGAAAACCACGCGATCGGCGTCGATGATGAGTTCCTTGACCAATTTCTTCTCGCGAAACAGCTTCAGGGTGTTGTAGACCGTGGCCCGCGACGTCTCCGGAACCGTCTGGCGCACCTCGGTGAGGATCTGCTCGGCGGTCATGTGCACCGGCCGCGGCAGCAGCACGCGGGCGATCTCGAGTCGTTGCAAGGTCACGGGAACGCCGGCGTTACGCAGCAGGTCGGCGATGTCCCGGGAGGCTAGTCTGTCCATCTCTGCAAGGGCCTGTCTTGATCCTGGTCATGGTTTGGCCGGATTGCGGTGCCGGCGCATAAGCGGATTCTAAGCCAACAGGTATATGCGCAAGGTAAAAAAAACGTCACGCTGCAAGAACGCCCCCACCCCGTCGGGGAGGGGGCGTCGTGCGATGCCGGAGCCCTTACTGGAAGGGGTTCGGGCGCGGGGTGGCGTTGCTGGACGGCGGCAGGATCGGCAGGGCGATCTGCGGCTGGTCGCCGGTCAGGGTCTTCAGGAAGGCGACGATGCTGTCCACTTCATCCTTGCTGTAGGTGCGGCCCAGCTGCAGGCGGCCCATGATGTCCACCGCTTCTTCCAGGGTGGCGGCTTCGCCGTCGTGGAAGTAGGGATAGGTCATCTCGACGTTGCGCAGGGTCGGCACCTTGAAGTTGAAGCGGTCGGCGTCGACACCGGTCACCGCGGAACGGCCTTCGACCGGCGAAGTGCTCTGGTACGGCTCGACCAGGCCCATGCGCTGGAAGGAGGTGCCGCCGGCGGCGGGACCGTTGTGGCAGGCCACGCAGCCGCTGTCGCGGAACAGGGTATAGCCGGCCAGTTCCTTGGCGCTGAGGGCCTTGTCGTCACCCTGCAGCCACTGGTCGAAGCGCGAATTCGGGGTCACCAGGGTTTCCTCGAACTCGGCGATGGCGCCGGTGACCATGCCGATGGTGATGCGGTCGCTGCCATAAACGGCCTTGAACTCTGCGACGTAGCCGGGGATGGACTGCAGCACGTCAAGGGCCAGCGCGTGCGGCATGTTCATCTCGATGTCGGCCTGGATCGGACCGCCGGCCTGTTCGACCAGGTTGGCGGCGCGGCCGTCCCAGAACTGTGCCAGCGCGAGGCTGGAGTTCAGCACCGTGGGGGCGTTGACCGGGCCTGCCTTCCAGCCGTGGCCGATGGAGGTCTTGAGGTTGTCGGTGCCGCCACGCGACAGGTTGTGACAGGTGTTGCAGGAGATGATGCCGGACATCGACAGGCGCGGTTCGAACCACAGTTTCTTGCCCAGCTCGACCTTCGCCGGGTTGGACGAAACGTAGGGCTGGATGGGCTTGATCGGTTCGTCGCGAACCTGCTGCGCCCAGGCGGCGGTGCCGGCAGCGGACAGGGTAAAGGCAACTGCTGCGCCGAGAGCCTTCATTTTCATGGTGCACTCCTCACGTGAGAGAAATCTTGCTGCCCTGGATGGGCGTCAAACATTAGAACGGGTCTAAATCGGAAACCGCATTTAACACCTTGGTGCCAGCGTGGCTTTTGACGCAGATCAGAAGAATCTCGCCTGCTCCGCGGCGCTGATGGTGCTCGTGTCCTGCAATACGATACAAAGCCGTCGCGCGCCCTCCGCTATGCTCCGCACACTGCCACCCTGTGGCCCCTGCAACCGATGGAAATGAGTCCCGCCGTGTCCTCCGCTCCCCGCTCCCGCCGTACCCGCGTCGTCGTCGCCGCCCTGGCCGCCGCGCTTCTTGCCGCAGTTGCCTACGGGCTCTGGCAGCACTATGGCCAACGGCAGACGCCGGCCGATCAGTACCAACTGGTCAGTGTCGAACGCGCCGATGTCGAGGATGTCGTTACCGCCACCGGTACATTGCAGCCGCTGAATTACGTCGATGTCGGTGCCCAGGTCTCCGGCCAGCTCAAACGCTTCCACGTCGAGATCGGCACCGAGGTGAACAGCGGCGCCCTGCTTGCCGAGATCGATCCCACGGTGCTGCAGTCGAAGGTCGATGCGACGCGCGCGCAACTGCGCAACCAGCGTGCCCAGCTGATGGATCGTGAGGCCTCCCTGACGCTGGCCGAGATCCAGCACCGCCGCCAGCTCAACCTCATCGCCGAGCAGGCCACCACCGAGGAGGCGGTGCAGCAGGCGGAGGCTGCGTTGCGCTCGGCGCGGGCGCAGATCGAGGCCCTGCGGGCGCAGATCGAGCAGACCGAATCGAATCTGCGTGCCGACGAGGCCAACCTAAACTACACCCGCATCTACGCGCCCATCGACGGCACCGTGGTGTCGATCACCGCGCGCCAGGGCCAGACCCTCAATACCAACCAGCAGGCGCCGACCATCCTGCGTATCGCCGATCTGTCGACGATGACGGTGCAGACCCAGGTCTCCGAGGCCGACGTCAGCCGCCTGCGCGTCGGCATGGAGGCCTACTTCACCACCCTCGGCAATCCCGGGCAGCGCTGGTACGGGCGCTTGCGCAAGATCGAGCCGACGCCCACGGTGACCAACAACGTGGTGCTCTACAACGCCCTCTTCGACGTACCCAACCGCGACGGCCGGCTGATGTCGCAGATGACCGCACAGGTGTTCTTCATCGTTGCGCGCGCGCAGCAGGCGCTCATCGTGCCGATGGCGGCCCTCAACAATCTCGCTCCCCAGGGCGCTGCGACCGAGCGCCCGCGTCAGCGCCCGCAGGGCGCCGAGGGCATGGCACAGCGCCGTCCTGACGGCGAGCGCCGTCCGCCCGCTGAGCGCCGCAATGGCGACGGGCCGGCGCGCACTGCGGGAGCTGGCAATGCGGATGGTGGCGGCACGGCGCCAGCGCCCGGACGGCTCGCCACGGTGCGCGTGCCGGCGGCCGACGGCAGCGTCGTCGAGCGCGAGGTGCGCATCGGCGTCACCAGCCGTATTGCCGCCGAGGTGCTGGAAGGGCTGGAGGAGGGCGCCCAGGTCGTTGCCGGGCTGCGCCAGGGCAGTGCGGCCGGTGGCCAGCCGCCCGCCGGCATGCCGAGGATGCCGCGCTGATGCAGACCGAACCGCATGTCGCAGCCTTGCGCGCCGAGGGCGGCGAAGCGCTCATCGAACTGCGCGGGGTGACGCGCAGCTTCCGCAACGGCGAGCTTGAGGTGCAGGTCCTGCACGGCGTCGATCTGCGCATCGAGGCCGGAGAGTTCGTCGCCATCGTCGGCGCCTCGGGCTCGGGCAAGTCGACGCTGATGAACATCCTCGGCTGCCTCGATCGTCCTTCGTCGGGGAGTTACCGCTTCATGGGGCGGGATGTCTCTGCTCTCGACTCCGACGAGCTGGCGCGCCTGCGCCGCGAGGAGTTCGGTTTCGTCTTCCAGAGCTACAACCTCATCGGCGGCGCCAGCGCGCTCGAGAATGTCGAGGTGCCGGCGCTCTACGCCGGCATGCCGCCGCCCGAGCGCCACGCCCGCGCCAGTGCGCTGCTCGGCGACCTTGGCCTTTCCGACCGTCTCGACCACCGCCCCAGCCAGCTCTCCGGCGGGCAGCAGCAGCGCGTGTCGATAGCCCGCGCGCTGATGAACGGCGGGCGCATCATCCTCGCCGACGAGCCCACCGGGGCGCTCGACAGCAAGAGCGGCGCCGACGTCATGCGCCTGCTGCAGGGGCTGGCGGCGGCGGGGCACACCATCATCCTGATCACCCACGCCCGCGAGGTAGCGGAGGTCGCCGAGCGCATCATCGAGATCCGCGACGGCCGCATCGTCACCGATCCCGGGCCGCGCGGCGGCGCGCGCGAGACGCCGGACTTCGCGCCCCATGTGGACCGCACGTCGTCGCTGACCGATCTCGTCGAAGCCACCCGCACCGCCGTGCGCGCGCTGCGTGCGAATGTCTTCCGCACCGTCCTCACCCTGCTCGGCATCGTCATCGGCGTGGCCTCGGTGATCGCCATGCTGGCGATCGGCGACGGCGCCAAGAAGGCGGTGGTCGACAGCATCAGCGCGATGGGCAGCAACCTGCTCACCATCCGCCCGGGGGCGCCCAACATGCGCGGCCGCGGCGGCATCACCACACTGGTGCCGGAAGACGTCGCGGCCATCCGCGAACTGCCCAACGTGCTCGCCGCGGCGCCCGAACAGAGCACCACGGTGACCGTGCGGCGCGCCGATCTCGACCATCGCACCGAAGTCATGGGCACCTCGGCCGACTACATCAAGGCGCGCACCTGGCCGCTCGCCCAGGGTACCTTCTTCTCGGTCGATGACGAGACGCGCTACGCCCCGGTGGCGGTGCTCGGCCAGACCGTCGCCCGGGCACTGTTTCCGGAAGGGGTGCAACTCGGCCAGTTCGTCCTCCTCAACAACATCCCCTTCCAGGTCGTCGGGCTGATGTCGGCCAAGGGGGCGACTTCCTGGGGGCAGGATCAGGACGACGCCATCTTCGTGCCCTTCACCACCGCCAGCCTGCGCCTGACCGGCCAGCGCCATCTGCGCAGTGTCACCGTGGCGGTGCTCGACGTCGATCGCATCGACGCCACCCAGGAGGAGGTCCACAACCTGCTGCTCACCCGCCACGGTGTCGAGGACTTCCAGATCCGCAACATGGCCTCGATCATCGAGAGCGTGTCGGCGACGCAGAACACCATGACCATCCTGCTCGGCTCGATCGCGGCGATCTCGCTGCTGGTCGGCGGCATCGGGGTGATGAACATCATGCTGGTGTCGGTCACCGAGCGTACCCGCGAGATCGGCATCCGCATGGCCACCGGCGCACGGATGAAGAACATCCTGCAGCAGTTCCTCGTCGAGGCGGTGGCGGTGTCCGCGCTCGGTGGCCTCATCGGCGTGATCGTCGGGCTCAGTGTGGCGGCGCTCATCGAGCGCCTCGGCACCCCCATCGAGTATTCCCTCGCCCCCGTGGTGCTGGCCTTCGGCTGCGCCTTCGCCACCGGCCTGGTATTCGGTTACCTGCCCGCCCGCAAGGCGGCGCGCCTCGACCCCGTCGTCGCCCTGGCTTCGGAATGAGTGTCCCCATGTCCCCTGTACCTGTACACCATCATCCCCTGCGTTTCTCCCTGCCGCGGCGCCGCGCCCTCGCCGCGCTCCTGCTCACCCTCGGCGTCGGTGGCTGCGCGCTGCCGCTCACCCACCCCGGCGGCGCCCTGGAAGTGCCGGCAAACTGGGCCGAAGCCGGCGCCGCCGCGAACGCCGCGACCATCGACGGCGAATGGTGGCGGGGCTATGGCTCCGCCGAACTGGAGGTGCTGATCGACGCTGCCCTTGCCGGCAGCCCCGATCTCGCCGCTACCGCCGAGCGCGTCCTGCAGGCCGAGATCGCCGTGCGCTCGGCGGGCGCCTCGCTGTTTCCGGGTATCGACCTCAACCTGCGCAGCAACGTCAATGAGAGCCGCAGCGCCGGTGTCAGCACGCGCGCCGAGGGCTCCTCGGCGACGCTCGCGGTGAACTACGAGATCGACCTGTGGGGCAGCAACATCGCCAGCTGGCAGGGCAGCAAGGCCTCCCTGGCGGCGACCCGCCACGACTACGAGGCCGCCCGCCTGTCGCTGGTGGCCGGCGTGGCCAATGCCTACTGGCAGGTGCTGGCGCTGCGCGAGCGCATCGACATCGCCCGTCGCAACCTGGAGATCGCCGAGCGCCTGCACGCCATCGTCGAGGCGCGCTATCGCTATGGCAGCGCCTCGGCGCTCGATCTCAGCCGCCAGCGCAGCACCGTGCTCGCCGCGCGCGATGCGGTGCTGCCGCTCGAAGTGCAGGAGCGCCAGAGTCTGCGTGCGCTGGCCATCCTGCTCGGCGAGGTGCCGCAGGGCTTCGCCGTTGCCGGGCAGGCGCTGGACAGCCTGGCGCTGCCCGCCGTGGCCCCCGTACTGCCCGCCGAGCTGCTCCTGCGGCGCCCCGATCTGGCCGCCGCCGAGGCCCGCCTGGCTGCGGCCGATGCCAACATCGCCGTGGCCCGCGCCGCCCTCTTCCCGTTGAAGTTGCAGATCGGCCTGTCGAGCGTGGTGTCGAGCGCCGAGTTCGGCTTCCTCGGCCTCGGCAGCCCGGTCAATGCCGCCGGTCTCACGGTGTCGCTGATGCAGGCCCTGTTCGACGGCGGCCGCCTGCGCGGCCAGGTCGCGACCAGCGAGTCGCAGCGCCGCGTGCTGGTGGAGAACTGGCGCAAGGCCGTGCTCACCGCGCTCAAGGAGGTTGACGACGCCCTCGGCGGGGCCGAGCGCGTGCGCATCCAGGAGCACACCCAGCGCGAGATCCGCGACGAGACCGCGCGCGCGCTGCGCCTCTCCGAGCTGCGCTACAAGGAGGGCAGCGATGCCCTGGGTACCCTGCTCGATGCCCAGCGCAGCCTTTTCTCGGCCGAGGATCAGCTCGTCCAGCTGCGCCTCGCGCGCCTGCAGGCCAGCGTCGACCTGTTCAAGGTACTGGGCGGTGGCTGGCACGCAGAGGGCGCCGGAAGCGGTGCCTGAGCGCGCGCTGCGGTGCAAGAAAACAACACGCACTTGGTAATAGCTATGAGAACCGTTATCATTCGACTAAATCTTGTAACAACTCAGCCAGCCACCTGAGGCGCGCGCCAGCCGCGCACCCCCTTTCAGGAAGCCAGCCACTTCCATTGTCATATTCACGAAAGGGGTTCATCTCATGGCTTACGCCCAGCGTGCCACGGCGTTCGTACGTCCCGTCCTGCGGCCCTGCGCCGCAGCGCTTGTCCTTGCCTTCTCCGCCAACCAGGCCGGCGCCCAGGAGGCCACCCAGCTCGGCGACGTGGTGGTGTCGGCATCCGGCTTCGAGCAGAAGATCACCGATGCGCCGGCGAGCATCACGGTAATCACCCAGGAAGAGCTCGCCAAGCGCCCCTACATTACCCTGATCGATGCGATCAGCGATGTCGAGGGCGTGGATGTCGGCGAGACCTCGGACAAGACCGGCCAGAAAACCATCAGCATGCGCGGGATGGGTTCCGACTACACCCTGATCCTGATCGACGGCAAGCGCCAGAACAACCACGGCGACATCTACCCGAACAGCTTCAGCGGCAACCAGTTCAACCACATCCCGCCGCTCGATGCCATCGAGCGCATCGAGGTCATCCGCGGACCGGCGTCGACGCTGTACGGTGCCGATGCCCTCGGCGGGGTGATCAACATCATCACCAAGAAGAACGTCACCAAGTGGACCGGCTCGGTCACCTACGGCCGCAGCTTCCAGTCCAACAGCGATTTCGGCGACAACAGCACGCTCGACTTCAGCGTCCGCGGTCCCGTCGTGCCCGGCCTGCTGGCAGTGAGCCTGCGTGGCAGCCGCTACGAGCGCGACGCTTCGTCGCCGCAGTATGACTCCTCGGTGGCCCCGGACGGCACCGTGCACCGCCGCAGCCTTGGTTTCGGCGGTGGCGGACGGACGGTGGACAACACCAATCAGGCACTCGGCTTCAGCCTCTTCTTCACTCCCGACGAGCGTCAGCGCATCACCTTCGACTACGACCAGTCGCGCCAGGTGTACGACAACGAGCCGGTGATCGACCCGGTCACCGGCAACAGCAGCTTCCCGCTCGGCACGGTGGACAGCATCGAGACCATCTGGCGCGTCGGTAATTACTGCGCAGGAGCGACTGGAAACAACGCGGCCGCATGCGCGGGTAACGGCGGGGTGTGGACCCAGCGCGCAGACCCTCGCGTCGGCTATCTCGACGAGCAGGAATTTACCCGTGAATCCTGGTCGCTCTCGCACGAAGGCAAATGGGACTTCGCCACCAGCTTCGTTGCCCTGTCCTACATCGAAACCGACAACAAGGGCCGCACATTGCCGTTCACGGTGGCCGAGCGCAACCAGCTGCTGGCGCTGTGGAATGCAGTGCCGGGGGCCAATGCGGCGGCCAAACTGGCCAACATGACGCCCGCCCAGCGTGCCCAGCTGGAGGCTTTCCTGCCGCGCCCGAAGCGCATCCTGCAGAGCAACCAATACACCCTCGACGGCCGCCTCGATATCCCCCTGCACAACCTTGCCGGCGACCATCTGCTGGTGGTGGGCACCCAGGTCATCGACGGCGAACTCAAGGACGGTGTTTTCGGCATGGAGTCCGGCACGCCCGGCAAGGCCCAGGAGCACAAGATGTGGTCGCTGTTCGTCGAGGACAACTGGATGCCGACGGAGGCCTTCACGCTCACCGCCGGGCTGCGTTACGACGACCATGACGTCTTCGGCAACAACGTCTCGCCGCGTATCTATGGCGTTTATCGCCTCGATCCGCAATGGACCGTCAAGGGCGGGGTGAGCACCGGGTTCAAGACCCCCAAGACCACCCAGCTCTATGATGGCATCGTCGGCTTCGGCGGCCAGGGCACCTCGCCGATGTTCGGCAATCCCAACCTGGAGCCGGAGACCAGCCGCAACACCGAGCTGGCGATCTACTGGAACCACCCGCGCCGCCACAGCTTCAATGCCACCGTGTTCCGCAACGACTTCGAGGACAAGATCGCCTCGCAGCCCTGCGGTGCGGGTACAGGGCTGGTGTGCGCCAGCACCGGCGAGTATGCCAACCTCGGCTACGCGACCTCGTCGATCAGCACCAACATCGACAGCGTGGTGATCAAGGGCGTGGAACTCGCCGGGCGCTGGCAGATTGCCGACAACTGGGCCCTGCGCGGCAACTACACCTACACCGACAGCGAGCAGCGCAGCGGTGCGAACAAGGGGCGTCCGCTGGGCAACAGCGCCAAGCACATGTTCAACGCCACCCTCGACTGGCGGCCGCTGCCGGACCTGGACGTCTTCCTGACCATGGAGGCGCGCTCCAAGCGCTACCGCGGGCAGATCAACAACCAGGCCGCCTACTTCAAGGACTACGAGATCTTCCACCTCGGCGCGACCTACCGGGTGAGCCGCAACATCACCATCAACGGCCGCATCAACAACCTGCTTGACCAGGACTTCACCACCTACAAGACGACCTTCGTGACCTGCTCCAGCGGCACAACGTGCATCAATGGGTGGCAGCCGAGCTATCTCGACGATTACAACAACAAGGATGCCGCGCGCAATTTCTGGATCAGCGTCAATGCCAGCTTCTGAGCGTCGCACTTGCTGACTCGGTAACCAAATACCGCTCGTCCTGAGCCTGGCCGAAGGGCTCAGGGCGAACGCTGCGGGGTATTGGATTGCCGGGTAGCAGGTTTTGTGGGTCCGCCCCGGGGCGGACCTACAAAACGGTACAAGAAACAGCCGCCGTAATATTGGTAAGAATCGTTATCACTCGTAGAATCGAACCTCGTTTTGTTGCACCGCACTGATCACACTTCCGCTCCGCATATGCCGACCTATCCGCCACCTGTTGTCGAAGCCGCGCCCGCGCCGCAGCAGGCTTTGCGCCGGCAGGCGCCGGCACGCCGCGCATGGTGGCTGAAGACGCTGTATGAATGGCACTGGGTAAGCTCGGCGATCTGTCTGTTCGGCATGTTGCTGTTTGCCGTCACCGGCATCACCCTCAACCACCCCGATCTCATCGAGGCGCGTCCGCAGGTGGTCAATGAAGTGCGCACCGTACCGCCGCAGCTCGCCGAACTGCTGCGTGCCGAGGCCACTGACGAGCGCGCCCGGCCGTTGCCGCGGGTGGTGCGCGAATGGCTGGGCGCGGAGCTCGGGCGCGGCATCCCGGCGCTGGCGGCGGAGTGGTCTGCGGACGAGATCTATCTGGCGCTGCCGCGCCCGGGCGGCGATGCCTGGGTGAACATCGACCTGCGTGCCGGCGAGGTGGAGTACGAACTCACCGACCGCGGCGTCGTCGCCTGGCTCAACGATCTCCACAAGGGCCGCAACAGCGGCACGGCGTGGAGCTGGTTCATCGACATCTTCGCACTGGCCTGCGTGGTGTTCTCACTCACCGGCCTGTTCATCCTCTGGATGCATGCGCGCAACCGCCCCCTGGTGTGGCCGATGGTCGGCCTCGGCGTGGTGCTGCCGCTGCTGCTGGTGATCCTGTTTGTCCATCAATGAGACTGTCCCTGCCATGAAACGTACCCTCCTGAGTGCCGCGCTGCTCACCTTTGCCCCCGTGCTGGTTGCCGCCGAACTCCACGTTGATGTCGAGCTGCCCGCCTTCAACGCCCCCGACTACCGCCGTCCTTATGTGGCGGTGTGGATCGAAAGGCCGGACAACAGCGTCGCCGCCAATCTGGCGGTGTGGTACGACGCCAAGATGCGCAACAACGACGGCATCCAGTGGCTCAAGGACATGCGCATGTGGTGGCGGCGCATCGGCCGTGACCTCCAGGTGCCCATCGACGGCGTCACCAGCGCCACCCGCGCGCCCGGCGTGCACCGCCTCAGCTTCACCGCCGGGCAGGCTCCGCTCGGCCAGCTGCCCGCTGGCGAGTACCGTCTGCTGGTGGAGGCCTCGCGCGAGCACGGTGGCCGCGAGGTGGTCAGCGTGCCGCTGAACTGGCCGCCGCAGGCCGCCGCCAGCGCCACCGTCCGCGGCGAACACGAGCTTGGCGCGATCACCGTGCAGCTCAAGCCCTGATCCGCGCGCCGCGCCCGCTCCCCAACCATCTCGCAGAGGAATCATCCATGACCGTCCGCCCCCGCCTTGCCGTTGCCGCGTTTGCCCTTTCCCTTGCCGCGCCGTTTGCCGGTGCTCATGAAGCGTGGCTGCTGCCGTCGTCTACGGTGCTGTCTGCCCCCGGTTACGTCACGCTCGATGGTGCCGTCTCCAACCAGACCTTCCACTTCAACTACCGGCCGATGATGATCCGCGACAATCTCGCCATCACCGCGCCGGATGGCACTGCCGTGCAGCCCGAAGGACTGACCCAGGGCAAGCTGCGCACGGTGTTCGACGCCAACCTGGCGGTGGCCGGCACCTATCGCGTGGCGCTGACCAACGCCAGCGTGATGGCGAGCTGGAAGGAAGGCAGCGAGACCAAGCGCTGGCGCGGTACCCATGAAGCGCTGGCCGCCAACGTGCCTGCCGATGCAGCGGAGCTGAGCGTGCGCGAAGGTGTCGGGCGCATCGAAACCTTCATCACCGTTGGCAGCCCGACGCCGGTGACGCCCACCGGCCTTGGCCTGGAGATGGTCTCGGTGACCCACCCCAACGACCTCTACGTCGGCGAGGCGGCGACCTTCGGCTTCGTCATCGACGGCAAGCCGGTTGCCGACGTGAAGGTCGAACTGATGGCCGGCGGCATGCGTTACCGCGACCAGCTCGACAAGATCACCTTGCATACCGACGCCAGGGGCCAGGTCACCCACACCTGGGCGGAGCCCGGCATGTACTATCTGAAGGCTGTGATCGATGACCGCGGCGGGCGCATCGCCAACGCCGAACGCCGCCTGTCCTACGTCGCCACCCTGGAGGTGCTGCCGCAGTGATGCATGCGGCAGTATGCACAACGGCGGCACAGCGCCGATGATGGCCGTCGAGTGGCCGCGCTATGCCGCGGCCGCGGCGGTGCTGCTGGGCTATGCGGGCTTGTGTGTGCAGGTGTGGCGCCAGGCCCGGCGCCGTGCCGGGGATGCGGCGGATGCATCGCCTGCCGGAGCTGGCGCGGTGCTGGTGGCCTACGCCAGCCAGACCGGTTTTGCCCACGAACTCGCCGAGGAAGCCGGTGCGGCGCTCGCTGCCGCCGGCGTGGCGGCGCGGGTGCGCGCCCTTGGCGGCATCACTGCGGCTGAACTGACAGCGGCGCGCGAGGTGCTGTTCATCGTCAGCACCTGCCGTGAAGGCGATGCGCCCGATAATGCGCAGTCCTTCGTGGACGGCCTGATGAGCGCGACCCCCGCGCTCCACGGCCTGCGTTACGGCCTCCTCGCCCTGGGTGACCGCAGCTACGCGCATTACTGTGCCTTCGGTCGTCGGCTCGATGCTTGGCTGCATGCCTGCGGTGCGCAGGCGATGTTCCCGCGCATCGAGGTCGATGCCGCCGACGCCCAGGCGCTGGCGGCCTGGCGCCACCGTCTCGCCGAGGCGGCCGGAATTGCCGAGGGCATTGCCGACAGCACCGCGCCCGCGTACTGGCGGCTGCGCTCGCGCCGCCTGCTCAACCCCGGCAGTGCCGGACAGCCGGCCTGGCATGTCGAACTGGAGCCGGTCACCGGCCCGCAGGGCGATGGCGCGGCCACCACGCTGCCGCATTGGCAGGCCGGCGATCTGCTGCAGATATTCCCGCCCGGAGACGATGCCCGGCCGCGCCTCTACTCCATAGCCTCGCTGCCCGCCGACGGTGCCATCCATCTGCTGGTGCGTGCCATCCGCGGTGCCGACGGCACGCCGGGGCGGATGTCCGGCCTGCTTGCCGGCGTGGCTGCGCAAGGCACGGTTTTTCGTGCCCGGGTGCGCGCCCACGACAACTTCCGCCTTGGCGCCAACGCCACCCGGCCGCTGATCCTGATCGGCAACGGCACCGGCCTTGCCGGCCTGCTCGCCCACCTGCGCCAGCGCGCACGCGCTGGCGACGGGCGCAACTGGCTGGTCTTCGGCGAACGCAGCGCCGCCCACGACGCCTTCCACGACGAGGAGCTTGCCGCACTGGAGGCCGCCGACCTGCTCGCGCGCTGCGACCGCGTCTATTCACGTGACACACCGGCAGGCGAATACGTCCAGCACCGCCTGCTGCGCGCCGCCGACACCGTGCGCGAGTGGGTGGCGGGCGGTGCGGCGATCTACGTCTGCGGCAACGCCGTGGGCATGGGGCCGGCGGTGCATGAAACCCTGTGCGCCGTGCTCGGCGACGCCGTCGTCGCGCAACTCGCCCGTGACGGCCGCTACCGCCGCGACATCTACTGAGCGCGGCGCTGCCGCCGTGCCCCGTCTTCACCCTTGACCGAGGAAAAAGGAGTTTCCATGACCAAGACCCTTGCCCTGCTGGCCCTCAGCACGCTGCCCGTGTTTGCGCTCAACGCCCACGCCGATCAGCCGCCCCCCAACCGCGTCGACCACTATCAGGCCGCGAAGGCCGACAGCACCGAGGAAGTGATGGCCAACCTGCGCGAGGCCAACGCCAAGCTCGCTGCACTGCTCGCCGGTGAGGTCGACGATTACGCCATCCACGACATCCACAGCCTGTGCTACACGCTGGAAGACTCGCTGCTGCGCCTGTCGGAGGAGTTCCAGGCCCTCCATGGCATCGTTGCCGACATGCATTTCGCCAGCGAAGGGCTGAAGCGTGAGGCCGTGATCGACTACGGTGAAGCCTATCTGGCCGAGGTCGGCAAGCTGCTCAAATGAGGCTGCGCCGTCCTGCCGGGGAATGCCCCCGGGAGGACGGCGCGCGATGACCGCGCAGGCTGCCTTCAGCGTGCCTGGGCGGTGTCCAGAAGCCCTTCAAGGGCGTTGCGGGAGGCGTCCACCGTGGGGTCGGTGCAGTAGCATTCGAGGTGGTCGAGCGCCAGCCGGGCCTGACTTTCCGCCCGTGGGCAGCCCGACTCGACGAAGTGATGGAGGTGCTGGACGGCGCTGCTGACCAGGTTGAGGATGGTGCGGGTGTCGCTGGCGTGCATGGTCTCCTCCTGCGCCGTTAATGATAACCATTATTATCAATACTGCAAGCACTCTGTCGCGTCTGTGCCCCGGCCGCGTGTCCGGACAACGGCTATAGCGCGAGCAGGAAGGCGTGCACGGCGTCGAGTTCGTCGGCGTCCAGCTCCAGGCGCTGCAGACGCGTGGAGGTCTGTGGAAACAGCGGATCAGCGGCCTGCCCGGCGTTGCCGGGTTGGGGCCGGGGCATGCCGGCGTTGTACATGTTGAGCACGCCGCGCAGGCTGGCGAAGCGGCCGTTGTGCATCCATGGCCCGGTGTTGCCGACCTGGCGCAGCGTCGGTGTGCGGAAGCGCCCGACGTCGGCGGGATCGCCGCTGACCATGTAGCGGCCGAGATCTTCGTACTGGCGGCCGTACCAGGTCAGGCCGAGGTTGTGAAAGTCATGGTCGGTGAGGAGGGCGCCATGGTGGCAGCTCATGCAGCGCCCCTTGGTGCGGAACAGATGCAGGCCGAGCAGTTCGCGCTCGTCGAGGGCGGCGCGCTCGCCTGCGAGGAAGCGGTCGAAGCGCGTTTGCGGCGGCAGCAGGGTGCGTTGATAGGCCGCCAGCGCGGCGGTGATGCGCTCCAGGGTGATTGCTGCCCCATCCTCGCCGGCGGCCCCGAAAGCTCGCGTGAACGCTCCCGGGTAACCGTCGATGGCGGCGAGCTTGGCGGGCAGTTCGTCGAGCGCCATCGCCATCTCGTCCGGATGGGCGATGGGGCCGGCGGCCTGTTCTTCAAGGCTTGCCGCGCGGCCGTCCCAGAACAGTGATGAGGCATGGCCGACCCCCAGCACGGTCGGGGTGTTGCGGCTGCCCAGGCGGCCTTCGTGCCCGGCCGACAGCGCCTGGGTGTCGGCAAATCCGTGGGTGGGGCGGTGGCAGCTGGCACAGGCGATGAGGTCGGAGCGCGACAGCCGGGGGTCGAAGAACAGCCGCTCGCCGAGGGCCGCCTGGGCGGGGTCGACCGCAGGCGGCGGCAGGCTGTCGATTGGCGCCATCTCGGCCCAGTTGCCGTCGTCGACGCCCTGCGGCTGCGGCCAGTTGGCGGGCTCGCCGGCGTAGGCGGCACGCACACAGGCCATGTCCCAGCCGGTGGCGCTGTCGTGACAGGCGACGGCGGGGTGAAGGGCGGACGGCGCGGCGAGGGCGCCGCCGGCAGCGAGGAGGAGGGCGCACAGGGCGCGCAGCGAGGGGATGGGGCGAGGTGGCATGGCGATCGGTTCGACGGTATTGAAGCCTGGAGGGCGGCACCTCGCGTGAGGTGCCGCCAGCGTGCTCAGAAGCGGTAGCCGAGTTCGATCCAGAACTGGCGGCCTTTTTCGTAAATGATGCCGTTGCTGCCATCCTGGATCTCGTTGGTGCGATCGAGCACGTTGTCGATCGACAGGGCGACGAAGGCTTCCTGCCCGGCCACCGTGGGCAGCGCCCAGTTGATGCGCATGTCCCAGGTGACGGCGGGGCGGAAGGTGGTGAGCACGTAGTTGTTGACGGTCATGCCACCGCATTCGGCCGAACCTTGACGGGTGAACTTCTGATAGCTGTCGCGATAGCTGAACAGATTGCCGATGGTCAGGCGGTACTGCGGAAGCTGGGTGACGAGGTGCAGGCGTGCGGTCAGCGGGCGGTTGAAGTTGTCGGCCGGGCGCTCGTGCCACTCCATGCAGCGGCCGTCGTAGCGCACCGGGTCGCGTTCCTGGGCAAGGGTGATGAGGTCCTCATACTCGGCATGGGAGCTTTGTACGTCGGTGTAGTCGATGCCGAGGGAGACGGTGCTCAGGCTCGTGCCGAAGCGCAAGGGGTGTTCGGTCTCGACGGTGAATGCGGCAGTGCGTGCCTTGCTGCTGCCATCATTGGTGAACACATTGCCACCGGCAGAATGCGGGCGGCGGACGACCTGGTCATGCTCGTTGCGCCTGACGAGCTTGAGTCCCCAGCGCGCGCCGATCCAGCTCTGGCTGAGGCTGAAGACCGTTTCGTCGCTGTACGGTGTCTTGAGGCCGTCGAGATTCTCGCGGTAGTTGCGCCAGGTGGTCGTGGGCGTGTATGTCCAGTCGGTGAGCACGCCGCCGCTGAGGCTGCGCGTGCCCGAGGTCTGCAGGGCAAGGACGTGCTGCTTGACGTAATAGCTCATGAAGTTCTGGCTGTAGTAGCGGTTGGCGCCGACTTCGATGCGGGTGGCGTCATTGCCGAAGACATCCCAGAACAGCGCTGCGCGGGGCGAGATGGTGGACTCGGGGTTGAGGTCGTCCTTCTCGTAACGGGCGCCCAGGCGCACGCGCAGGCGCTCCCATTCGAGCTCGTACTGCCCGAACAGACTCAGCATGGTGTTGTCGACCTCGAACTTGCCCGCGTTGTAGTAGGTGACGCGATCGAAAAACTGACCCGGCCAGCCGTTCCAGGTCGGGCTCAGTGAGCAGGTTTCGGTATCGACGCCAGCGCTGGCGGTGGCGCAGGTGTTGGTGGATGAGACACGCAGGTACATGGCACCGTCTTCGAGCCGGTGGAAGTACTTCTGCTGCTCGGAGACCTCCAGGCCGGTCTGGAAACTGTGTGTGGTGCTGCCGAGCTTCAGCGGCAGCCAGTCGGCCTTCAGCTGGTAGGTGGTGGTGCGCTGCTTCTGGTCAATGTCGCCGTACTGTCCCTCGCCGCTGTTCCAGGCGGTGGCGCTGGAGCGGTAGCCCCAGTTCTTGTCGCCGGCGGAGTAGCGCCAGCTGCCGAACCAGTTGGCGTCGGCGTCTCGCGAGCTCTGGTATTCGTTCCACGTCAGGCGATGGGAGACCAGCACCGCATCGTGGCGATGGCTGAGCCCGAGGTTGATCCCCTGCCCGCCCTGCTTGATCTCGAACCAGGAGTTGCGGGTGTTGTTGATGAAGTGGCGGTCGCGCTGAGGGGCGTGAAACAGCGACAGGTCGGCCTTCACGGTCGGCGTCAGGGTCCAGAAGGCGCGCATGAAGTAGTTCTCGCTCAGGCGGGTTTCGGTCTTCTGGCTGTCGTCGGCCTGGCTGACGTTGCCGCCGCCGTAGGCGCGCAGCGGGATCTCAGCGGTCTTGCGCACATAGCTGGCGATGATGCCGAGATTGTCGGCCGGTCGCCCTTCGAGGGCGAGGCGGTAGGTGCGCTTGTCGAACTCGGGGGCGCTGGCGTCGGAGGTGGATTGCTCGTAGGCCAGTTGCTGGGCTTCGTTGAGGTGGTAGTTCATCCACTCGGAGCGACTGAGCTCCATCGACACGCTGCCGCCGAAGCTGCGCACCGGCTCGCAGGTGTCGGCGGAGATGGCGCCTCCGCTGAAGTGGCCGAACTCGGCCGGCACATTGGCGTCGCGGACGGTGATGCGGCACAGCAGGCTGGTGTCGATGGCCAGCCCCTGGGACGATGAAGGGGGGCTGGCGGCGTTGTTGGGGTTGGACTGGATCGGATCGAGATTGTTGGAGAACGACATGCCGTCGAACAGGAAGACATTGTCGTAGGGCTTGGCGCCGTGGATGCTCACTTCCGCGGGGGCGATCTCGCCCTGCCTGCCGGGGTTGAGGCGGTTGAAGTCGAACTGTACGTTGGGCAGCACGCGCAGCGCACTGGTGATGTCGCCGTCGCCGCGCCCGAGGGCGTCGAGGGTGTCGCGGCCGAGCACGCGGGTCCCCAGTGAGTCGGGGGTGCTCAGCACCACTACCTCGCCCAGCACATGGGTATGGCGGGGTGCCGGGCGCAGGGTCCATTGACCGTCGGCAGCACGTGCCGCCTCCAGTCCGGTGCCGCGCAGCAGGGCGGCAAAGCCTGGGGCCAGCTCGTGCGTGCCGCGGATGCCGGGGCTGTGCAGGTCCGCTACCAGGGTGGCATCGACCGACAGCGCAATGCCGGCGTCGGCGGCAAAGCGGGTCAGCGCCGCGGCCAGCGGGCCGGCGGGGATGTCGTAGTGGCGGGCGGCGACGGCCGTGGGCGGTTCGCTCTGGGCGCTGGCGCCAAGCGTGCCCAGGCACAGCGGCAGGCTCAGCAGCGCATTGCGGACGGCGTGGGAGAGGAGGCGAGAGCGCGGGGCGCGGAGGGTGGTCATGAGCGTCCGGGTCCTGATCTGAGGGTGTGTTCTCAAGGCTTGCCGGACGAGGGGGCAAAAAGGGAACCGCTGCCGCAGAAAATCAGCGTGCTTCGATGCGCAGGTGGCGGCTGTCGACGATGTGCGTGCGTACCGGCAGGCTGGCCTGCAGCGCGCCGAGCACGCGGGGCAGGTCGCGGCGCGGCTCGTGCAGCGGATATACGCCGACCAACCGCAGCGCGGCGACCTCCGCGGCGACCTCCAGGCGTACCGGGACGTGACGCTGCAGTTCGGCGACGAAGTCGTCGAGACGGCGGTCTTCGGCGAGCAGCAAACCCTGCGTCCAGCTTTCCCGCGCCCGCATTGCGGCGCCGGTGGCGGCGACCCCGTGACGGGTGAAGCGTGCCTGGTGGCCGCTGTGGATGATCTCGGCAATGCCGGCCTGCGGGCTGATGCGTACCGCGCCCTCGAAGACCGTGAGCACGCAGGCGCCGCCGTCAAGGAGCACGGAAAAGCGGGTGCCGAGTGCGGTGAGGCGCCCCATCCGGGTGTCGACCACCAGCGGCCGCGGCGGGGTGAGCGGGTCGGGGGCGGTGGCGATAAGCAACTCGCCGGCGTGCAGGGCGATGCGGCGCAGCCCCGCGCTGTAGTCGATGTCGGCCGCGCTGGCGGTGTTGAGCCACAGGCGGCCGCCGTCGGCAAGGGCGATCTCGCGTACTTCGCCAGTGGCCGTGCGTTGGCCGGCCGCCCAGATCGCCAGTGTGGTCAGCGCAGCGGTGTCGGCGAAATGGCGCAGGCCGAGCCCGCCGGCGAGCAGCATGCCGAGGCTGCCGCCGAGCATGCCGAGGGTGCGGCGGCGGGTGTTGCGGGCACTGGACAGCGCCGCGCGCGCTGCACTTGCCGGGGTGTCGTCATGGACGTCGTGAAACCGTCGGCTGACCGCCTCCACTCGTTGCCAGGCCGCGCTGTGCAGCGGATCCGCGGCCAGCCAGGCCTGCCAGGCCTGTTGGTCGCGGTCGGCAACGGGGGGGTCGGCAAGCACCGCGAACCACTCCGCGGCCTGCTGCAGGACGGCCAGTGGCGGCTGTGCGAGAGCTGGCCCGCCATCAGTGGCCACCGCTGTCAGGCTCCTCCAGGGCGAGCATGCAGCTCAGCATGGCCTGGGCCATGTACTTCTTCACCATGCGCTCGGAAACCCCCAGGCGTGCGCCGATCTCGCGGTAGGGCAGGCCGTCGAGTTGGGCGAGCAGGAAGGCCTCGCGCACTCTGGGGCGCAGCCCGTCGAGCAGGGCGTCGATGCGCAACAGGGTTTCCACCACCAGCGCACGGGTCTCGGGGGACGGTGCGAGGGCTTCCGGCAACTGTGCCAGTGCGCCCAGCCAGGCCTGTTCCAGTTCGCGCCGGCGCCAGTGGTCGATAACCAGGCCGCGGGCGATGGTGGTCAGGTAGGCGCGCGGCTCGTCTACACGCACCGGCGTGCGGCGGCTGCCGAGCAGGCGCAGGAAGGTGTCGTGGGCAAGGTCGGCGGCGGTGTCCGGGCAACCCAGGCGGTAGCGCAGCCAGCCCACCAGCCAGCCGTGGTGCTGGCGGTAGAGGGTGCCGACGGGCAGGGTGGCGTCCATCGTGCAATCAGTTCGGGCGGCAGCCGTCGAAGTTCGCGCCTTCGTCGGTAAGGGCGCCGTATGCCCACCAGTCGCCCATCAGCTTGTCGGCGGTCTCGCGCACGCTGTCGGGCTGCCGCGGGTCGGCGCAAACGACGCGGAGGTGGGCGACGATGGCGTCGGCAATCGCCGGGCTGCGGCTGGCCGGGAACCGCGACATCAAGTACAGCACTGCCGAGAGGGCGAGATCGGGGCGCTCGCTGTATTGCGGCAGTGCGTCGATGTCGGCGTCGTCGCTGCAGTTGTCGCAGTCGTCGTCGCAGTGGCAGCTCATCACAGCCTCACCGCATAGTATTCGACCACGTGCTGGACCTCGATCGGGAACGGAACCTCGCTGGCGTCGGGGCAGCGGGTGACCGTGGCACTGACCGTGTCGCCATCGAAACTCAGCCATTCCGGCCGGCTCAGGGCGGGTTCGGCGAGACACTCGACGGTGGACGGGATGCGCTTGCCGGCGGCGCTGAGGGTGATGGTGTCGCCCGGGCGTACGCGGATCGACGGGATGTTTACCGAGCGGCCGTTGAGGAGAACGTGGCGGTGGCTGACCAGCTGACGCGCGGCCAGGGTGGTGGGCGCGAAGCCGGCACGGAAGACGAAGTTGTCGAGACGGCTTTCCAGCAACTCCAGCAGACGCTCGCCGGTGGGTGCCTTGGATTGCTTGGCCTCGCGGAAGAGGCGCTGGATCTGGCGTTCGGTGACGCCATAGTTGAAGCGCAGTTTCTGCTTCTCCATCAGCCGCAGGCCGTAGTCGGACTTGCGCTTCTGCTTCATGCCGTGCTGCCCCGGCGGGTAATTGCGCTCCTCCGGCGACTTGCGGGACAGACCGGGGAGGGCGGTGCCGAGGGCACGCTGCACCTTGAGACGGGGACCGGTAAAGCGGGACACGGGATGCTCCTGAGAAATGCAAATGATAACGTGTCGCATTCTACATCGGATGGCACCGTGGTCAAGCCCCTCTCAGTCACGCACCTGCGGCCGGTGGAGTACCCCACCTGAGGGGCATCTTCCTGCGGTGCTGCGTTGGCAGAAAGCAGATTTGCAAAAATCATGAATGCATACCGAAACGACAACGAGTAGTATTTGCGATGGTGTGTAAGTGATGGTTCCGTGATCCGCGCAAGGGGCCCAATGGTCCCTCCGGGTTGCCCTCAAGCGCTGCGGGAGATAATCAGGATGGCTTGGATGAAGATGCGTACGCTGCTGATCGTGGCGGCATTGCAAGGGGGCGTGGCGCATGCCGAGCGCCCGATGAACGTCGATGACGCGGGGACGCTGGAAAGGGGCGGTGCGAAGCTGGAGCTCGGCTGGTCCAAGGACGACAAGGCGCGGGGCCTGGAGGCTGCAGCCGGTTTTGCGCCGGCAGACAAGCTGGAGCTGGAGCTCGGTCTCGCCCGCGTCCGCGACCGCGCTGCTTCGCCAGCCGACGTCATCCACGGCCACGGCCTGGCGGTCAAATGGGTTCCCCTGCAGGCCGACAGCGGGCTTTCCGCCGGACTCAAGTACGAGTACGGCCGGGATCGCCTCGATGGCGTGTCCACCCGCGTGCATGCACTCAGCGGCTTGCTGACGTGGCGCTTCGAGGATGGACCGAGCGTGCATCTCAATCTCGGCCGCGAGAGCAGCCGCGAGCGTGGTGAGCGCGAGAACCTCGGCACCTGGGGCGTGGGCGTGGATGTGCCGCTCGGTGCCAGGCTGGCGCTCGTCGTCGAGACCTTCGGCGTCGAGCACAGCGGCCCCGACCGTGCGCTGGGCCTGCGCTACGAGATCGTCGATGGCCTCAAGGTCTCGGCCGCGGCCGGGCGTGGCAATGGCCGCAGTTTTGCCAATGCCGGCATCGCCTGGGAGTTCTGAGCGCTGAGGTATGCGCCGCCGTCGACGCGGGTGGCGGCGCATGGGGCTATCATTGGCGGCTCAACCACCCTCGTGTACGTGGAGCCCGTCATGAAAGGCAACAAGAAAGTCATCGCCGCACTCAACGCCCTGCTCGCCGACGAACTGGCGGCGCGTGACCAGTACTTCATCCATTCCCGCATGCTCTCCGAGTGGGGCCTGAGCCGCGCCGCCGAACGCATCGCCCACGAGATGGAGGACGAGACCGCGCACGCCGATGCGCTCATCCGCCGCATCCTGTTCCTCGAAGGCGTGCCGGCGATGACGCCCGCCAAGCTCACCATCGGCAAGGATCTGCCGGACATCTTCAGCAAGGATCTGGCCGTGGAGATGGTAGTGGTGAAGAATCTCCGCGAAGCCATCGCGCTCTGTGAGACCGAGCAGGACTACGTCAGCCGCGAGATCCTCGAGAAGATGCTCGACGATACCGAGGAGGACCATGCCCACTGGCTGGAGCAGCAGCTTGGCCTGATCAAGCTGGTCGGCCTGCAGAACTACCTGCAGTCGCAGATGAGCTGCTGACAGCGTGCAGGCGAGGCCACCGCTGCCTCGTCAACGAACGCCCGGCGGCGACCTCCGCTGCGCGGCCCCTTCCCTCCTACCAGCCCAGCCCCTTGCGCAGGAGCAGCAGCACGGCCATTCCGGCGATGAAGGGCAGCCAGGGGTTGCGCAGGCGCAGGCAGACCAGCACCACCACTGCGGCGGCGGCAAACTTCGGGTTGAGGGCGGTGAACTCGCCGCCGTCGAGAAGGATCTCCGGCGCCACCAGTGCGGCCAGCGCGGCGGCCGGGGCGTAGCGCAGGGCGCGCTGGAGGGTGGCGGGCAGGCGCGCGCGTTCGCCGGCAACGATGAAGCTGCCGCGGGTGAGGATGGTGGTACTGCCGATGGCCAGCAGGGTCAGCCACAGCCACAGTCCTTCGCTCATGCCGGCCTCCTTTTTTCAGCCTGCCGTTCGGCAATGAAGCCGGCGGCGATGCCGGCGGCGATACCGGCGATGAGCCCGAGCTTGAGGGGCAGGCCGCGGGCCAGCACGGCGCCCAGCCCGCCGACGAGGGCGGCGACCAGCATCGGCCGGGTGGCGCTCATCGGCACCAGCATCACCAGCAGGGCGATGGTGGCCATGAACTCCAGCGACCAGTCGGCCGGCAGCGCACCGGCGCCGAGGATGCCGACGAGGGCGAAGACCTGCCACAGGGTCCAGCACCACAGCGACGGGGCAATGTAGCAGCCCCAGCGCCAGTGGGGGTCCTGGGCCTTCAGCAGGCGCTCCGAGAGGATGGCGAAGACGCCGTCGACGAGCAGATAGCTCGACAGGATGCGGCGCGCCCGTGAATAGCCGGCGAAGGCCGGGGCGAGGGCGGCAGAGAAGATCACGAAGCGCAGGTTGAGCACCAGGGCGGTGAGCACCAGCAGCCACAGTGGCGCGCCGGCGGCGATCAGTGGCAGGGTGCCGAGCTGGGCGGTGCCGGCGAAGACGATGAGGTTCATGCCCATGGCTTCGAGCGGCGACAGGCCGATCGAGCGCATCGCCACCCCGGTGACCAGGGCCCACGGGATGAGGCCGATCGACAGTGGCAGGAAGGCGCGGAAACCTTCGGCGGCGCCGCGCTTGAAGGAGGCGTTCATGAGCTGCGGGTGGGTTCAAAGTGCGACAGCATAGCGGCGCCCCGGCGCCTGACAACTGCGGCTAACCCGGGGGCGGACGCCGTGGTGAACGAAAACGGGGCAGCTCAGGGCTGCCCCGGGGGCTTCATGCTGCCGTCTCTTCAGCGCAGGAAGGGGTCGCTGCGCAGGGCGTCGTCCAGGCCTTCGGTGCGCTGGGTCTGCCCGGGCTGCTGCAGGGGGTCGGTGCGCATGTTCTCCAGGGTGTCGCCACCGAGGGGGTTGGGGCGCACGCGGATGCGGTATTCGCGTTCGCCGGCGCGTTCGAAGACCAGCTTCACGGTTACCGTGGCACGCGGGCGCAGCGGCGCCTTGAGTCCTTCGAGCTGCAGCCAGGCGTTGCCCGACTCGAAGATCACCGGTACGCCGGACGGCAGCGCCACGGCTTGCAGGGCGGTGGCGCGCAGTTCGCCTTCGTGCGCCTGCAGGGTGTTGATGCTGACCCGCTCGGCGGCATCGCTGCGCGCGCCGATGAGGCGGTCGGGGGTGCCGGTATTGGTCACCGTAAGGAACAGCGGGGCGCTGCGCGCACCTTCGCCGTAGGCGGGAATCCAGGCATCGCGCACATGGATGCCGCTGGCCAGCACCGGGCCTGCGCCCAGGGTGCACGCCACGACGGCGAGGCTGACAAGCTTGTTCTTGATCATTGCTACTCCTGCCTGCCCTGCAGCCGCCGGTGGGCGTCCGCAGGGCGCTGGGCCCGGCCTTGCGGCCGGGCGGTTGCTCAGTTGGCTTTTGCCGGCGCGGGGTCTTCCGCGTCAGGCTCGTGCGGCATGTTGTCTTCGATGTGGATGGGTTCGTCGGCGGGCGCGTTCTTGCTGCGCCGTTCGATCAGCAGCCACAGCACCAGGCCGGCGCCCAGGCCCCAGGCCGCGCCGTGGGTGGCGAGGACCACGCCCATCACGCCGGCCACGCCCATCGAGGTGGCGTTGTCGATCTGTTCCACGGCCACCGCAATACACAGGTAGCCGGTGATCAGCAGGGTGATGGACAGGGCGATCGGCAGCACCGGCTTGAACAGGGTGATCAGCGGCAGCAGGAAGAGGGCGATGAAACCGACGATCCAGAACACCCCGGCACCCGAGTAGATGGTGTCCATGGCGCTGCGCCCGTAGCGGTAGCGTTCCGCGATGGTGGCCATGGCGCCGGTGAACAGCGGGCCGGCCAGACCCGGGTAGGGGGCGAACAGCGAGTGGATGGCGTTGCGGATGCCGGTGACCAGGTGCACACGGTCGACGTCCACTTCGATCTTCTCGTCCGGACGCAGGTGGTCGACGCGGGCGATCAGGCTCTGGCCGACGATGATGTCGCCGAAGGCGATGATGTAGGCGATCACCGCGGTGGGGATGGCCAGCATCAGCAGGTCGAAACCGGGGAAGCCGACGGTGAAGGGCAGGTAGTTCCAGATCTCGCCGAAGGCCGGGGTGGCAATGCCCCACTCGATGGCCGGCAGCGGATATTCGTCCACCGCCCAGCCGATGCCCATGGCGATCAGCATGCCGGGCACCATGCCGTAGCCGGCGACGATCTTGGCCCAGCGGTGCTTTTCGGTCCAGTCGCGGAAGGACAGCGAGAACAGCACGTAGGCGGTGACCAGGCCACCGATGCCGAGCGAGATCGGCGTGTTGTAGGCGCGGCCGCCCTGGCTGATCTCACCGGACAGCGCGGCGATGCCCGCGCCCAGCAGGATGCCGGCGCTGATCGACTTGGGGATGTTGTTCACCAGCTTCGAGCCCAGGCGGGTGACCGCCATGAACAGGAAGATGAAGGTGACCATCAGCTGCAGCGCGACCAGCGCGCGGATGGCGTCCGGGCCCGGTTCGAACTGGCCGATGAAGAGCAGCACCACCGGAATGGCCGGGGTGATCCACCCCGGTACGAAAGGCACGCCCAGGAGGTTGGGCAGCATGAAGCCGATGCCGCACACCACCACATAGGCCAGCGCCACGTCGTAGGGCAGGCCGAGGTACTTCTGCAGCAGCGGGATCATGCCCATGGCGACGACGAACATCACCAGGGCCTGGATGGTTTCGGCCACTTCCCAGCGGTAGTGGATGAAGGGCAGGCGGATCTTGAAAGGTCCGGCCGGCCAGTAAGGGTGCTCCTCACCGTGTTGGCGTTTCAACAGCACTTTGCTTTCCTCCAGGTATGGTTTTTTGATGATTGACTACGGGTAAAGCGGGTCAGTCGATCGCCGAAGCCGACTGCGCCTGCTGGCGCAGCACGAACTTCTGGATCTTGCCGGTCGAGGTCTTGGGCAGGACGCAGAACTCGATGTGCTTGGGCACCTTGTAGCGTGCCAGGTGGGCGCGGCAATGCTCGATGATGTCGTCGGCGGTGACCTGGGCGTTGTCCTTGACCTCGATGTAGGCCGCCGGCACCTCGCCCCACTTCTCGTCGGGCTTGGCGACGACCGCGGCGGTCATCACCGCCGGGTGGCGATAGAGCACTTCCTCGACTTCCAGTGAGGAGATGTTCTCCCCCCCGGAGATGATGATGTCCTTGGAGCGGTCCTTGATCTTGACGTAGCCGTCGGCCTGCATGACGCCGAGGTCGCCGGTGTGGAACCAGCCGCCGGCAAAGGCCTCCTGGGTGGCCTTGGGGTTCTTCAGGTAGCCCTTCATGACGATGTTGCCGCGGAACATCAGTTCGCCCATGGTTTCGCCGTCGGCGGGCACGAAGTCCATGCTCTGCGGGTCCATCACGGTGATCGCTTCCTGCATGTGGTAGCGCACGCCCTGGCGGCCGTTGCGTTCGGCGCGGCGGTCGATGGGCAGGGCGTCCCACTCCGGGTGCTTGGCGCACACCGAGGCCGGGCCGTAGGTTTCGGTGAGGCCGTAGACGTGGGTGATGTCGAAGCCGATCTTCTCGGCCCCCTCGATGATCGCCGCCGGGGGCGCGGCACCGGCGATGAGGCCGGCGACGCTGTGCTCGATGCCGGCACGCAGGCCGTCGGGGGCGTTGATCAGCATGCCGTAGACGATGGGTGCGCCACACATGTGGCTGACCTTGTGACGGCGGATGAGCTCGAAGATCAGCGCCGGGTCGACCTTGCGCAGGCAGACGCTGAGGCCGGCATTGGCCGCCAGCGTCCACGGGAAGCACCAGCCGTTGCAGTGGAACATCGGCAGCGTCCACAGGTACACCGCATGTTGCGGCATGCCCCAGCTGATGATGTTGGAGGCAGCGTTGAGATAGGCGCCGCGGTGGTGGTACACCACGCCCTTGGGGTTGCCGGTGGTGCCGGAGGTGTAGTTGAGGGCGATGGCGTCCCACTCGTCGGCGGGCAGCTTCCAGGCGTAGGCCGGGTCACCGCCGGCGAGGAAGTCCTCGTACTCGATCTCGCCGAGGCGCTCGGTGCCGGGGTACTCGGGATCGAGGGCGTCGATCACCAGCGGCTTCTCGCCTTCCAGCAGGTCGAGGGCGGCGCGGATGGTGGGGGCGAACTCGGGGTCGGTGATCAGCACCTTGGCTTCGCCGTGGCCGAGCATGAAGGCGATGGCCTCGGCGTCGAGGCGGGTGTTGAGGGTGTTGAGCACCGCGCCGGTCATCGGGATGCCGAAGTGGGCCTCGAACATCGCCGGCACGTTGGGCAGCATCACTGCCACGGTGTCGCCGCGGCCGATGCCGCGCTGTACCAGTGCGCTGGCCAGGCGGCGGCAGCGCTCGTAGGTCTGAGCCCAGGTGAAGCTGCGCTGGCCGTGCACCACCGCCGCGCGGTTGGGATAGACATAGGCGCTGCGTTCGATGTAGCTCAGTGGCGACAGCGCCACGTAGTTGGCGGCGTTGCGTTCCAGCCCCTGGTCATAAACGGATGTGCTCACCTCTTCCTCCTCACTCTGTTTGCCCTTGATGCCTTTCCGTGCAGCCACCGCCTGGGCGCAGCAGCCGCACTCAACCTGAAAAAATGGCAGAGGAAGTTGTCGGGATTTGCGCGAAAATGTACGCAATCTTGTCCGCGGCGCTGCATCCGGCGTCTGCCGGCGAGGTGAGCGGGTAGAATCCCGGTCTACGTATTGACCACAATGCCGGAGCCGTCTTTTCCCATGCCCCTTGCGGCCGCAATGCAGTCCTCCATCGCCGGCCCCGCCGCCGGTGTCGACGATGCCGTTTTCCGTTCCATGGTCGGTGCGGCCCTCGACCTCTTCGACCAGGGCGTCACCGTCTTCGACGCCGGTCTGCGCCTGGTGGCGTGGAACCGCCGTTTCGTCGAGCTGCTCGAGTTTCCCGCGGCCCTGCTGCAGACCGGCACGCCCTATGAGGATTTCGTGCGCTTCAACGTTGCGCGCGGCGAATACAGCCACGATGGCGAATGTGCGGGGGACCGGCCCGAGGCCGTGGTTGCCGCGCGCATGGCTGCGGCGCGGCGCTTCGAGCCCCACCTGACGCGCTGGGTGCGCCCCAACGGGCGGGTGCTGGAGCTGCGCGGCCAGCCCATGCCGGACAATGCCGGATTCGTCACCTTCTACGCCGACATCACCGCCCAGCAGCACCGCCAGGACGAGATCGCGCGCGACAAGGCAACCCTGGAAGCGCACATCCAGCGCCGTACCGCCCAGCTCACCGCGGCCAACGCCGAACTCACCGCGGCGATCGAGAAGAATCGCGAGATCACCGTGGCGCTGCGCTACAGCGAAGGCCGCCTGCGCCAGATCACCGACACCATTCCCGCCCACATCGCCTATTTCGACAAGGCCTGGGCCTACCGCTACGCCAACCGGCGCTACGCGCAGTGGTTCGGATGGACGCCGGAGAGCATTGTTGACCAATCCATCCCCACGGTGATCGGCGCCCGCCTCTTCGACCAGGTCGCCGAACCGGTGCGCCGCGCCCTTGGCGGCGAGGAGGTGAGCTACGAATACACCCTCACCGCCGCCGACGGCAGCGAGCGCCATGCGCGCAGCACCCTGGTGCCGGACTTCAGTCCCGCCGGCCAGGTGCTGGGCTGCTTCGTCCATGCGGTGGACATCACCGAGCAGCGCCGCACCCAGAGCGCGCTCGCGCAGGCGCAGAAGATGGAGGCCATCGGCCAGCTCACCGGCGGCCTGGCGCACGACTTCAACAACATGCTCACCGTGGTCAGCGGCAACCTCACCGAGCTGCGCGAGAGCCGCCGCGGCGATCCCATCATCGCCGAGTACGTCGAGCCGGCGCTGCAGGCCGCCAGCCGCGGTGCCGCGCTGATCCGCCGCCTGCTCGCCTTCGCCCGCCAGCAGCCGCTGTCGCCGCGGCCGGTGGAGGTCAATGAGCTGGTGCTGGGCTTGACCAGCCTGCTGCGCCGTTCGCTGCCCGAGAACATCACCATCCACACCTGCCACGGCGAGCCCGCGCCGCTCGCCCTGGTCGACCCTCACCAGCTCGAAAGCGCGCTCCTCAACCTCGCCCTCAATGCCCGCGACGCCATGCCCAACGGCGGCGAGCTGCGCATCGACGCCGGTATCGAGGCGCTCACCGGCACCGCCGCGGGCGATCTCGAACTGCCGCCCGGCGACTACGTGCAGATCAGCGTCAGCGACAACGGCGAAGGCATGGATGGCAGCACCCTGGCGCGAGTCTTCGAGCCCTTCTTCACCACCAAGAAGGCCAGCGGCGGCACCGGCCTGGGGATGGCCATGGTGTATGGCTTCGTCAAGCAGTCGGGCGGCGGCGTGCGCATCCGCAGTCGCCAGGCGGTCGGCACCACGGTGGCCTTGCTGCTGCCGTGCGCCGAGCCCGGCGACGGCGCCGCGGGGGAGTACTGCCCGGCGGCGGGCGACCCGGCTGGCTGGCTGCGCGGGCGGGTGGTGCTGCTGGTCGAGGACGACCCCGACGTCCGCCGCGTGGTGCGCAAGCAGCTCGCCGGACTCGATTGCGCGGTGCTGGAGGCGGAAAGCGGCGAGGAGGCTGCCGACCTGCTGGAGAGCGTGCCGGCGATCTCGCTGGTGGTTTCCGACGTCGTCATGCACGGCAGCATGGACGGCCATGCGCTGGCGCGCTTCGCGCGCGGCTACCGCCCCGAGCTGCCGGTGATCCTGATGAGCGGCTACACCGATGCCGCCGGCAGCATCAATGACGACCTCGCCCTGCCCATCCTTGCCAAGCCCTTCACCCGCGAGGCCTTGTATGCGGCGGTAAGCCGCATCGCGCCGTTCATGCCCGGAGGCCGCGACCATGGGGACTAGTGCCGGGCTGGTGTACATCGTCGAGGACGACGAGGCGGTGGCCAGGCTGATCCGCAGCGCCCTGGAGAAATACGATTTCAGCGTCGACTGCTTCCCCTCCGGCGCGGCGCTGCTGCGCCAGTTGCAGCAGCGCACGCCGGGGGTGTGCGTGCTCGATCTCGGCCTGCCGGACATGGACGGCCTCGAAGTGGTGCGCCAGATCCGTGCCCGCCACGCTTTTGGCCTGCTCATCCTCACCGGCCGCGGCGACACCTATGACCGCGTTGCGGGGCTCGAACTGGGCGCCGACGACTACATGGTGAAGCCCTTCGAGCCGCGCGAGCTGGTGGCCCGCGTGCGCAGCGTGCTGCGCCGCTACCAGCCGCTGACCGCCGCCGGGGACGGGCGGCGGGTGGCCGAGTTCGCCGGCTGGCGTTTCGATACCGCCACCCACGACCTGTGCTCGCCGCAAGGCGTCACCGACACCCTCAGCCTGGCCGAGGCTACCCTGCTGCGCAAACTCCTCGAACGCCCCAACCAGATCCTCTCGCGCGAGCAGCTGCTCGACGGTCGCAACCTCGACGCCCTCGACCGCAGCATCGACCTGCGCGTGTCGCGCCTGCGCAAGCGCCTTGAGGAGAACCCCCAGCACGCGCGCCTGATCAAGACCGTGTATGGCGCCGGCTACTTGCTGTGCACCGAGGTGGTGTGGCGCTGAGCCGGTGCGCTGCGGCCCCTCCGCGGCTGCTCAGGCGGCGGGTCCGAGCAGGCCGTGCTGGCGCAGGTACTGCTGGATGATCTCCAGGCGGCTGAGGGCATCGTCGAGTTCGAGCAGGGCCTGACGCGCGCGCTGCGGAATCGGCAGCAGCTCGGCGTAACGCGCGCCCACCCAGGCGGCGTCGTCGAAGCGGTGGGGCGACGGCAACGGGTTGCCGACCTCGCCGGCGATGAGGTCGAGCAGCGGCAGGATGTCGGCCTGTGCTGCCGGCACCGCCTGCGGCGCAGGCTCGGCCAGCCAGCGCACGCGGCCGCGGAGCAGGCCGTCGCGCTCGACCTCGTGGTCTTCGATGCGGAAGCGCCGCCGGCCGCGCACGACGATGGAGAGCACGCCCGGTTCGCTCATCTCCCACTGCTCGATGCAGGCTTCGGTGCCTACCGTGTGTGGCACCGCCGCCTCGCCGACCTCGCTGCCGGCGGCGATCAGACAGACCCCGAAGGTGCTGCCCTCGCGCAGGCAGCGTGCGGTCATGTCCATGTAGCGCGCCTCGAAGACCCGCAGCGGCAGCAGGCCGTCGGGGAAAAGCACGGTGCCGAGCGGGAACAGCGGCAGGGTGGAGTTCTGCTCACTCATCGGTGGCCGCTCCCCAGCGCGGCTGCAAGGCGTGGGCGACGCCGAGCTGGTCGAGGATGCGGGCGACGACGAAGTCGACCAGGTCATCCACGCTGCGCGGGTGATTGTAGAAACCCGGGCTGGGCGGCAGGATCACCACTCCCATGCGCGCCAGGCGCAGCATGTTCTCCAGATGGATCACCGACAGCGGGGTCTCGCGCGGCACCAGCACCAGCTTGCGGCCTTCCTTGATGGCGACGTCGGCGGCGCGCTCGATGAGGTTCTGCGCCAGCCCTGCGGCGATTGCCGCCAGTGTGCCCATGGTGCACGGACAGACCACCATGGCGTCGGGGGGGTTGGAGCCGGAAGCCGGCGGTGCGAACCATTCCTCGCGTCCGAAGACCTGCAGGCGGCCGTCCTCGTCCTTGAAGCGCGCGCGCAGCATGGCCTGCACCTCGGCCGGGCGCGAAGGCAGCTCGATGCCCATCTCCTGGCGCGCGACGACCTGCGCCACCTGTGAGTAGAGCAGCCAGACGCGGCAGCCGGCGGCGAGCAGGCAGTCGACGAGGCGCATGCCGTAGGGCATGCCGGAGGCCCCGGTGAAGGCGACGGCGATGGTCTGGGTCATGTCACGGGCGGCGGATGGCGGAGGCCATAGTGTTGCACGCCCGCCGGTGGAGCGGAAGCGGCGCGGGGCGCCGCCGCCGTGCTCAGTGCAGGTAGTCGCTGATCAGTTGCCAGCGTCCGTCGCGGATCTGCGCCAGGCGGCCGTGGCGGTTGCCGAGGTGGTCGTGCGCGGAGAAGCGGTAGCGCGGCCCACCGAAGATGTCCGCGTCAGTGTGGAGGTTCTCCAGGGCGGCGACGAAGCTGGCCGTGCTCAGCTCGGGGCCGGCACGTTCGGCGGCCTGGACGAAAAGATCGGCCACCGTATAGCCCATCGCGCTCCACACATTGGGGGCGGCACCGAAGCGCGCGCGGTAGCGTTCGATCCACGCCGCCAGCGCCGGGCTGGCGCCGTCGGCGTAGGGGTGGGGGAGCACCGCGACGCCGTACAGACCCTCCACCGCGGCGCCGCCGAGTTCGTGGGTCTGTGCCGAGTAACCGGAGGCGGTGACCAGCATGTCGACGTTCCAGCCCGTCTTGCGGGCCTCGGCCATCGCTGCGACGGTCTCGCGCACCACGGTCGCGAGGACGACGAAATCGCAGCCGGCTGCGCGCAGGCGGGCGACTTGGCTGGACAGGTCGGTGGCCCCGCGCTTGTAGCTGGTGCGCTCGTGCAGCACCTGGCCGACCTCCTGCAGGCCGGCCTCGACGCCCTTCATCACTTCCAGGCCGTAGTCGTCGTCCTGATAGAGCAGGCAGCTGCGGGTGTAGCCCTTGCTGTCCACCATGTGGCGGGTCGCCGCCGCCATGTAGTCCTGGTAGGGCGCGAACATCTGGAACTTCAGCGGATGCAGCGGCAGGTAGGTCGATTCGTGCGGCGAGAAGGGGAACAGGTGGGGGCGGCCGGCCTCGACCACCATCGGCATGGTGGCCATCACCACCGGCGTGCCGAGGTTGGCCAGGAAGGCGAACACGCGGTCGCGCTGGATGAGCTTGCGGGCGGCGAGCACTGCACGCTTGGGGTCGTAGCCGGCGTCTTCGACGAGCAGGCGCAGGCGGCGCCCATGCACGCCGCCGGCGGCGTTGGCGTCCTCGAAGCGCAGCAGCATGCCGTCACGCACCGGCGAGCCGAGCATGGCAATGGGGCCGGAAAGATCCTGGATGCTGCCGACGCGGATCTCGTCGCGGCTCACGCCGGGACTCTGCGCCCCCGCGCCGAGGCTGAGGGTGCACAGCAGGGCGGCGGCCAGATGGCGGAAAGGGAACATCGCGCGTACCTCGAAAGCAATAGTGCGAGGGCGCATCTTAGCGTAATTCATAATTATGGTGTCGCAGATGTTGCTCCGCGCTGCCCCCTGCCTTCAGCGCCCCGGCGAGGGGCCGCACAGGCCCTGCGGACGCAGCAGGATCATCGCCACCAGGACGACCCCGAAGAGCATGGCTTCAAGACCGGCGGTGTGGGCGACCGCCGCTGGCAGCAGGTCGCGCAGCACGGCGATGGCCTGCGGGATGGCGACGATCACCAGTGCCCCCCACCAGGCTCCGGCGAGCGTGCGTACGCCTCCGATGAAGGCCAGCATGAGTAGCTCGAAGGACAGCAGCAGGCCGAACTGCTCGGGGCTCAGAAAGCCGATCCAGTGGGCGTAGAGGGCACCGGCAAGGCCGGACAGCGCGCCGCCGCAGAGGAAGGCGCTGCGCTTGGCGCGCAGCGGATCGATGGCGCTGGCGGCGGCCGCGCCCTCATCCTCGCGCACCGCGCGCCAGGCGCGCCCGAGGCTGGCGTCGAGCAGGCGGTGGCAGGCCAGCCACGCCAGCGCCAGGCAGGCCAGGCTGAACACGGCCTGCGCCGCGGCGCTCTCCACGGACCAGCCGAACAGGCTGGGCGGGGGCACCAGCAGGCCGGCGGCACCGCCGGTGAGCGTGCTCCAGCGCACCAGCACTTCCTCGACGATGAGTGCGAAGGCCAGTGTGCTCATCGCGAAATACAGACCGCCCAGCCGTTGCGCGGGGAGGCTGGCCAGCCAGCCGCCGGCCATCCCGGCCAGCACCGCCAGCGGCAGGGCGAGCAGGGCGGGCACGCCGTGGCGTACCAGCAGCGCCTGCACGTAGGCGCCGAGCGCGAGCAGGGCGCCCTGGCCGAGGGAGATCTGTCCGGCCTGTCCGACGATGATTACCACCCCCAGGCCGGCGATGGCGAAGGTGGCGATCATGGCGAGCTGGGCGAGGGCGTAGTCGACACCCAGTGCAGCCAGCACCGTGGCGATGCCGAGCACGGCTGCGGCACTGTTGCGCAGTGCGGCCGGCAGCGCCAGCACGGCGTGCACCGCCTTCATCGGCGCAACTGCCGCAGTGCCGTGCCGAGGCCCCCGGGGAAGAGCAGCAGGGCAGCCATCAGCAAGGCATAAGGCACCACGTCCTTGCCGCCCTCCGGCAGCAGCAGGCCGGCGAGCGCTTCCGCAACGCCGATGAAGATGCCTGCGAGCAGCGCTCCCGGCAGGCTGGTCATGCCCCCCAGTACCGCGGCGGGGAAGGCCTTCAGGGCGATCAGTCCCATGCCCAGATGCACGAAGGTGATCGGTGCCAGCAATACCCCGGCGATGGCGGCGAGGGCGGCGCCGAGACCCCAGGCGAGGGTGTGCATGGCGGCCACCGGAATGCCGACGAGGGCGGCACCCTGAGGATTCTCCGAACACGCGCGCAGCGCCAGCCCGGCACGGGTGTGGCGGAAGAACAGGCTCAGGGCGCCGGCCACGGCGACGGTGGCGACGATCACCAGCAGATGCTGCGGGGCGATCGCCAGCGCGCCCAGGCGCAGCGGTTCATCGCCGAAGGGCAGGGCGAGGCGGTGCATGCCGTGACTGGCTGCAGGTACCGTGGTCACCGCGCCGCGCATGATCAGGCCGAGCCCGAAGGTGAGCAGCACCGCGGTGAGATGGGGCTGGCCGAGGGCGCGCCGCAGCACGCTGCGTTCCAGCCCCGCACCGAGGGTGGCAACGAGGACGACGCCGCAAAGGATCGCCGGCAGCAGAGGCAGGCCGAGGCCGACGTTGAGGGCGAGGACGGTGAAGCCGCCGACCATCAGCACCTCGCCCTGCATGAAGCTGACCGCGGCGGTGGCCTTGTAGATGAGCACGAAGGACAGCGCCACCAGCCCGTAGACGCAGCCGATGGCGATTCCGCTGGTGAGAACCTGGACGAAACTGAGCATGGGACGGAAGGATAGCTGCTACGCCGCCCGCCGCCCAGTGCCGGAGCGGGATTCCCGCAATGGCCGTGAACCCGGAGGTGATGCTAAGTTGCGCCCATGGACATCAGCATCGATATCGACATCGAAACCCTCATCTACGGCATCGCCCTCGCCGGGGTGGCGGTGAACGCCGCCGCCGGGGTACTGGAGGCCGGGCGCAAGCCCTTCGACCTTTTCGGCATGGTGGTCGTGGCGCTGGCCGCTGCGCTCGGTGGGGGCTCGCTGCGCGACGTGCTGCTCGACCGCACGGTGTTCTGGATCGCCGACCAGAGCTACCTGATCGCCGCCATCGTTGCCGGACTCGCGACCTTTGCGCTGGTGCGCGTGGTGCGCCTGCCGGCCCGTCTGTTCCTGATCCCCGACGCCATCGGCCTGGCCCTGTTCACCGTCAGCGGTACCCAGGCCGCGCTGGCCATGGAGGCGCCCTGGCTGGTGGCGGTGCTGATGGGAGTGATCACCGGGGTGTTCGGCGGCATCGTCCGCGATGTGCTGTGCAACGAAGTGCCGCTGGTGTTCTCCAGCGAACTGTATGCCACCGCCTCTTTCCTCGGGGCGCTGCTGCTTGTCGGCCTCGTCGCCTGGGGGGTGTCGGCAGGCTGGGCGGCGCTCGCCGCCGGCACGCTGGTGCTGCTGGTGCGCCTGCTCGCCCTGCGCCTGCGCTGGCGTCTGCCGGTATTCATCGCGCGGCCCTGAACGGGGGCGTGCCGGTGTCTGCCCCGGCCGCCCTGAGTGCGCCCTAAGGCAGGCGCAGAAGGATGCGCAGTTCCGCGGTCGCGGCGTCGTCCGGCAGGTAGCCGATGGCATCGGGGTTGTCACCCAGGCGGCGGCGCAGGTCGGCGATGCTGGCCGCCTCGAAGGGCGGCAGGGCGCGTCCGGAGAAGACCTGGCGCGACCACCAGGCGCGTATCTGGGCGGGTTTCTTGGCGGTGAGCAGGAAGTAGAAGCGGTCGCGCTCGGCGCCGCGCGGCAGATCAAGGAGCTGCACGGAGTGGCCGTCGGCGGTAGTGCTGCGGCGGCCGAGGAAGAGTTGCTCGGCGAGGTCGCGGCTGAGTTCGCCGAAGCTGCTTGCGGCACCGGCGACGATGACGAACTCGGCGCGCACCGCAGTGCTGGTCAGCAGGCCGAAGGCGAGGAGCAGCAGGAATCGGCGCATGATGTTCAGAAGACCATGTCGATCGCGACGCTGAGCACATTCACCCGCCGCCCGCCCGGCGCCCGGCCGCCTTCATCGGGGTAGAAGGACCCCCAGGCCTGGCGGCCGATGCGGGCGTGGGTGAGTTGCGCCTTGAACGCCAGTGCGCTGTCAAGATCCCAGCGCACCCCCAGGGTGAGGCTGCGCTGGGCATCCGAACGTGAGGCCAGATAGGCATCGAAGGCGCCCTGCAGCGCGGCAGGGGGGGCCAGGCTGGTGATCGCCTGATCCTGGCGCTGGCTGGCGAGTACGACATAGGGCAGCACGCTGCCAGTGCGGTAGCCCGCACTCAGGTACCAGGCGTGGGCGCTGTCCACGTAGCGGTCGCTGCGGCGGCGGACGTACTCGCCGATGAACTGGTGACGGCCGTCGTCCCAGTGCACGCCGAAGGAGGTGAACGCCGCGCGCCCGCGCCGGCCGGAGAGTTCGTCGGCGAGTGCGTCGTAGGCCGGGCCGGCGAGTGCCAGGGCGGCGCTGAGGGCGCGGAAGCCGCTGTCCTTCCAGTGCACCGCCAGACGCCCCTGGCCGTGGCCGAGGTGGACGCTGAGGGCATCCCGGCTGGCAGTGAGGTTGATCCCGCGGACGCCGTGCAGGCGCGCCTCGCCACCGCCGAGCAGGTCGATCGAGCCGCCACCGTAGTAGGGCTGCAGCTCGATCGACCACTCACCGGCGCTGGCGTGCACCAGCATGTCGATGCCGTCGGCACTGGCGAACGGGTTGAGGCTGTAGACCTCGGTCGGCGGGCGCACCCAGGGGTGGGCGTAATTGACCCGCAGGGTGTCGGAGAACATGAAGAAAGGTACCCGCAGGCGGCCGGCGCGGATGCTTATACCGTCCGCCGGACTGTGGCGGAAGAACGCCCACGACAGCTGCGGGCGGTGATCGCCGTGCGGGTTGCGCTTGGCGGTCATCTGCACGGTGAGATCGCTGGCCTTGCTCAGGCGCAGGCTTCCCTGCAGGCCGATGACGCTGTCGGCACCGAAGTCCACCCGCTGGCGGGCGGGGGCGTTGAAGTCGGCGCCGTAGAAGCGCAGGTCGCTGCGATCGGCTGTTACCGCACCGAGGGTGGCGAAGCCGGACAGCTGCAGCGCCGGCAGCAGGGCATCGTCGGCGTGCGCGGCGGGGCTCAGGGCCAGCCACAGGGCGAGGAGGTGGGCTCGCTTCATGGCGGCGGCGCATCGCGCAGCAGCCCGGCAATGCCCTCGGCGGGCAGCGGCCGCGAATAGAGGTAGCCCTGGCCGTAATCGCAGCCCATGGCGAGCAGCAAATCGTGCTGCAGGGGGGATTCGATGCACTCGGCGACCACGGTCATGCCGAGGTCGTGGGCCAGCTCGATGCTGCGCCTGACGATGGTGCCGAGGCGCGGGGTGTCGGCGAGGGTGCGCACGAAGGAGCCGTCGAGCTTGAGAACATCGCAGGGGATGGTGTGCAGGTAGCTGAGCGTGGAGTAGCCGGTGCCGAAGTCGTCGATCATCACCTTCATCCCTGCATCGCGCAGGGTGCGCAGCATGGCCGCTGCCGGGCCGCTGGGTTCGGCCAGCGCGCTCTCGGTGATCTCCACCCGCACGGCTTCGATGGGCAGGCCGTGGCGGGCGATGGTGCCGAGGATGTCGGTGGTCAGGCCGACGACCTGGAACTGACGCGCCGACAGGTTGACGCTCACCGGCGGCAGGGCGTCGCTGCCGAAGAGTTTGCGCCAGCGCACGATGTCGGCGCACACCTGTTCCAGTACCTGCATGCCGAGCTCGTGGATGAGGCCGAGCGATTCGGCCAGCGCGACGAAGGCCAGCGGCGACAGCAGCCCTTTTTGCGGATGCTGCCAGCGTACCAGCGCCTCGAGGCTGCGGGGGGCGCCGCTGTGCAGGTCGACGATGGGCTGGTAATGCACCGTGAGGCCGCCGTCGCGCAGCGCTGCGCGCAGTTCGGATTCGAGCTGCAGGGCCTGCAGGGTCTGGGTGTGCATGCCGGCTTCGAAGATGGTTACCGGTTCGTCGCTGCTGCGCCGGGCGCGGTGCAGGGCGTTGTCGGCATCGCGCAGGATGGCTTCGCCGTCGTCGTGGTAGTCGTCGCTCAGTGCCACGCCGATGCGCGCCCGCGGATGGATCGTGTGGCCGGCGACCACCGCCGGCTCGGCAAGGCCTTCGCGCAGGCTGGCAGCGAGGCGGCTGGCCTCGTTGCGTTCGCCGATGTCGCTAAGCAGCACGGCGAACTGGTCGCCGCCGATGCGTGCGGCAATGTCGCCGCTGCGCAGGTGGCGGGCGATGCGGTCGGCGATGCGGCGCAGCAGTTCGTCGCCGGCGACATGGCCGAAGCTGTCGTTGACGAGGCGGAAGCGTTCGAGGTTGATGGTCAGCACGGCGAAGTGGAAATCGTCGCTGCGCCGTTGCCGGCCGAGCGCGCTGTTGAGGTGTTCGACGAACAGTGCGCGATTGGGCAACGAGGTCAGGCCGTCATGGAGGGCGTCGTGGAGCAGGCGCTGCTGCGCCTGGCGGCGCACATGGACGTCGGCGATCGAGCCTGCCATGCGGAAGGCGCGCCCGTCGGCGCCGCGCAGGGCGACGCCGCGGGTGAGGATCCAGCGGTAGTCGCCGCTGGGCAGGCGGACGCGGTGTTCGAGCATGAACTGGGCGCTGTCGCCCTTCAGGTGTTCGACGAGCTGGTTGTTGAAGCGACCCTTGTCGTCGGGATGGAGGTAGCCGAGGAGCTCGTCAGGAGGGAGCGGGCCGTCGTGCATGCCGCGCCCGACGATCTCGGCGAAGCGCGGCGAATGGTAGAAGGTGCGGGCAGCGATGTCCCAGTCCCACAGACCGTCGTTGGCGCCGTGGATGGCGAGGGCGTAGCGCTCCTCGCTGGCGTGCAGGCGGCTGGCGGTGCTTTCCAGCTCGCGCACGCGCCCCTGCAGGCGCTCCGCCATGATGTTGAAGCGGCGGGCGAGATCGGCCAGTTCGTCGTTGCCGGATTCCGGCAGGCGGTGTTCGAGGTGGCCCTCGGCGAGGGCCTGGCTGCCGTCGAGCAGGCGTCCGAGGTTGCGCGTAAGGAGGTAGCCGATCGCTGCCAGCAGTACCAGGGTGAGGCCCACCACGGCGAGCGCGATGACGCTGCCCTGCTCAAGGATGGCACGGCGGGCGTGGACGAGGTTGGCGGCGGAGACGCCGAACTGCAGGCTGCCGACTTCGTTGCCCGGCAGCAGCAGCGGGCGGCGGACGTGGATGAAGCCGCTGTCCATGCCGCCGAGGATGCCTGCGGCAGGGGGGCTGGCGCCGCCGTTGGATACCGTCTCGCCGGCATCGAGCAGCAGGCTGCCGTCGGCGCGGGCGATGCGCACATAGGTGAGGCCTTCGCCGGCGTCGACAAGCAGCTCGTCGAGGATGTCCTGCATGGCCTCGTAGCTGCCGTGTTCGCCATGCACGACGGCCATGCTGTGCAGCATCACGGTGTGCTGCTCGATGAGGGTGTCGAGGGTGGCCGACGCCGCGCCATCCATCAGGCGAACGCTGTTGGCCAGCAGCAGGGTGAGCAGGACGACCTGCACGACCGTGCTCGCCAGCAGCAGGCGAATGCGTATCGAGGTGCGGTGGAGGGGTAGTTGCAAGGCACGGACCGACGGCGGGTAGCGTGCCGGGATAGTGCCCCAATGCGGTCGTGCTGACTAGAGTGTAAGTAAAAATCTTACATGTAACAGATGAAAATGCCCGTTTTCACAGCTCCGTTCAGCGCCGCCCTTGTCGTCTTACCGCCGCCGAGGCGTCGATACGGCCGCTGGCGGCAAAGGCTTCGAGGTTCTGTTCGATGCGCTCGGGGTCGTAGAGGTAATTCACCATCATCCCCCAGGATTGCGCCAGACCTTTCGGTGAGGTGTCTGCCTGCCAGTTCAGGCGTTCGACGCGGGCGCCGTTGCCGAGGTGGAAGCGTGCCACTGCATCGAGCGGCCGGCCCTTGTGCTGGGCATGCAGAAGGTAGTCGGCGGCGACGCGCTGGAGCGGGTCGCGCAGGGCGTCGACGAGCGCGGCATTCTGCGCCCATGCCGGTTCGGCGAGGACTTCGGCAAGGCGCTCGGGATCGGCGCCGGCGGTGGCCACGCGCTTGCGGTCGCGTTCGGTGAGTGCGCCGGCGAGGGCCTCCGGCTGGCGCAGCGCCCATCCCGCCAGTCCGGGGATGGGCGAGAGCGTGGCGAAGGTTTCCAGGCGCGGGAAATCGCGCTTGAGGTCCTCAACCACGCGCTTGAGCAGGAAGTTGCCGAAGGACACCCCGCGCAGCCCCGCCTGGGTATTGCTGATCGAATAGAACACCGCCACCCTCGCCTTGTGCGGGTCGAGCACTGGCGCATGTTCGTCGAGCAGCACCTGGACGTTGTCGGCGAGCGTTTCGAGCAGAGCCACCTCGACGAAGATCAACGGTTCCAGTGGCATGCGCGGATGGAAGAAGCCGTAGCAGCGGCGGTCGGCACCGAGGCGGTTCTTGAGGTCGGTCCAGGAGCGGATCTCGTGCACGGCCTCGTACTCGACCAGTTTCTCGAGCAGCGCCGCAGGGGATTCCCAGGTGATGCAGCTCAGTTCCAGGAAGCCGACGTCGAACCATGCCGCCAGGCGCGCTTCGAGCTCGCGGTCGAGCGGCTTGAGCTCGGGGTCGTCGCGCAGGAAGCGCAGCAGGTCGGCGCGCAGGTCGACGAGGAACTTCACACCCTGCGGGATGGCGTTGAACTGGGTGAGGATGCGGATGCGTGCCGAGCGCATGGCGGCGCGCAGTTCGGCTTCGGCATCCCACTGGCGCGCGCTGCCGACGGCGTCCTGGAAGGTCTGATGGGCGGCCGCGATACGTTGAGGATCGGGGCCGAATTCGACTGCGATGATGCGCAGGAAGGCGTGCCTGCCGCCGTCGTCGAGGCGCAGGTAGGTTTCCGCCAGGCGCGCGGCACGCTGCCGGGTGGAGATCTCCCCGCCACGCCCTTCGGCACATTCGCGCAACTGCTCGCGGATGCGCTCGAGGGTGCGTTCGGTGGGTTCGTTGCGTCGCGCGGTGGCGCTGGCCATCAGCTCGCGCATGCGCGAGAGGCTGCGGGAGACGAGTCCGGGTGCCATGATCGGGAGCGGTGGTGGACAATGAGCCGATCATACCGCGCGCCGTGTGGCCGTGGCAGCATCGTGCCGCTGCCGGCGGTCGGGATGCGCCGGATGATGACGATGGAGAGTAAGATTGGGGCCATCAACCGAAGGGCCGATCGATGACTTACCGCAATCTGCCGCCGCTACCCTCGCCGCTGCGCATTGCCCTGGCCATCGCGCTGATCTATGCGGGCGTGGCGGTGGCATGGATCCTCTATTCCGACACCCTGCTCGCGGTGTGGGTGCAGGAGTCCGCGCGGCTGACCCAGCTGCAGACTTTCAAGGGCCTGTTCTTCGTGCTGTCCACGGCGCTGTTGCTGTTCCTGGCGATGTGGCTGGCGCTGCGCCGGCAGGCCGCCCTGCAGCGTACCCTGAGCGACCGCGAGGCGGCCTTCCAGCTCGCCATGCGGGCCTCCGGCATGGGCGTGTGGGACTACCGCGTCGGCCGCGAGGAGGTCGACACCAGTGCGCAGGTGGCGGTCCTGCTCGGCTATCCCCCGGAGACTTTCCGCGATAGCGTGGCAGCCTGGCAGGAGCGTCTCCATCCGCAGGACCGCGACATGGCGCGGCGGCGGTTCCGCGCCTACATGGAGGGGCGCGCGCCACGCTACGAGGCCGAGTTCCGCATGCGGCACCGCGACGGCAGCTATCGCTGGTTCCGCTCGACCGGTCAGGTCGTCGAGCGTGACGGCGACGGCAAGCCGGCGCGGGTGATCGGCGCCTATCTCGACATTGACGAGCAACTGCAGACCTGGAAGCGTCTGGCCGAAAGCGAGACGCGTGCGCGCCTGTACCTCGAGCGCATGCCCATCGGCTGCATGATCACCGATACCGACTGGCGCATTATCAGCTGCAATCCGGCCTTCGAGCGCATGTTCGGCTATGGCGCCGGCGAGCTGATCGGGCGCACCGCCTTCGATACCATCATCGCCGAGAGCGCCCGCGGACAGACCGAGGTGGTGCTGGCGCGCTTGCGCAGCGGCAGTTTCGACACCCACAACATCAACGAGAACCGCACCCGCGACGGCCGCAGCCTGCTCTGCGAGTGGTTCAATACGCCGATCCGTGACGCTGACGGCAAGGTCGTGCAGTTGCTGGCGATGGCCATCGACATCACCCGTCGTGACGCCACCGACCGTGCCCTCGCCGACAGCTACCGCCATCTCAGCGAACTCTCCGCCCGCCTGATGCAGGTCCAGGAGGATGAACGCCGCCGCCTCGCGCGCGAACTGCACGACGAGGTCGGCCAGCAGCTCACCGCGGTGAAGCTCAACCTGCACGCCATCGGCCGTGTGGCGGAGGACGACATTACCCGCGCGCGGGTGGATGACTGCGTGGACATCGTCGACCTCACCATTGCGCGCATCCGCTCGCGTGCCCTCGAACTGCGTCCCGCCATGCTTGATGACCTCGGCCTCGGTGCGGCACTGGCGTGGTATTGCCGCAGCGCTGCCGAACGCGCCGGGGTGGCGGTCGAGCTGCTCGGTGGGGATGGGCTGGAGCGCTTCGACGAGGCCGTCGAGACGGCTGCCTTCCGCATCGTCCAGGAAGCCGTCAACAATGCCCTGCGCCATGGGCCGCCGACGCGCGTGGAGGTGGAAGTGCACCACGACGGCCATGTCCTCGAACTGAGCATTGCCGACGATGGCAGCGGCTTCGATGCCGCTGCGCTGCGCAATGGCGGCGGCCTTGGCCTGGCCGGGATGCGCGAGCGCACCGAGCTGCTTGGCGGGCATTTCGCCATCGACAGCGCGCCGGGGGCGGGCACCCGCATCCATGCCCGCCTGCCGGCACCGCCGCGCGCGGAGGCCGATTGAGCGCGCGGGTGCTGCTGGTCGATGACCATGCCCTGGTGCGCAGCGGTCTGCGTGCGCTGATCGGCGGCTTTGCCGGCTTCGAGGTCGTCGGCGAGGCCGCCGATGGGCGTGCGGCGCTGGCGCTGGTGGAACAACTGGCGGTGGATGTGGTGGTGATGGACCTTTCCATGCCCGGGCTCAACGGCATCGAAGCCACCCGGCGGCTGCGCGCCGGGCTGGCAGACTGCCCGGTGGTGGTGCTGTCCATGCACACCGAACCCGACTACCTCGATCAGGCGCTCGCTGCCGGCGCCCGCGCCTACGTCGTCAAGGATGCCGCACCGGCCGAGCTGGAAGCTGCCCTGCGCGCCGCACTGCGTGGCGAGCGCTTCCTCTCGCCGCAGGTCGCCGGGCGGGTAGGGGCCGCGCACGGCGGCAGCCGCACGCCGCTGACTGCCCGTCAGCGCGAGATCCTGCGGCTCATCGCGGAGGGCTGCAGCACCCGCGAAATCGCCACCCGTCTGCACATCAGCGTCAAGACGGTGGAGACCCACCGTGCCCAGATCATGCAGCGCCTGGACATCTTCGACATCGCCGGGCTGACCCGCTATGCCATGCGCACAGGCCTGGTGTAGGCCCCTTCATTGCGTCAAAAGTCACGCTGCGATGAAAAATCAGGGATTCCCCGATGTTGCATGCCGACCGATTCATGCATCATCATGACCATACCATTGCCGTGCTGCCCGTCTGACATGTCCGCTGCCCTCGCCCACAACGCCCGCCTGCCTTCCGGCGCCGCTGCCGGCAAGGCCCCTTTGCGCGTGTTGCTGGCGGCACCGCCGGCATTGCGCAGTGGTCCGCTGGAGCGCTTCCTCGCCGATTCGCCGGACATCGAACTGGTCGGGTGGACCGACAGCGAGAGCCGCTCCATGCAGCTCTTCTTCCTTCTCGCCCCCGATGTGACGGTGCTCGACTGGCGCATCTCGGTGGCCGAGCCGGCACGCTTCGTCGGCCTGATCAAGCGTGTCGCCCCCTATGCGCGCATCGTCTCGGTGGTGCCGGAGGCCGACTCCGTGCCGGCGCGTGCCGCGCGTGCCCTGGGAGCCGACCAGGTGGTCACCGTCGACGAGCTTCCCGCCTGTCTGAGCGCCCTCGCTGCCGAGGGCGATGCCCTCCCGGCGCGTTATCGCTGAACTGCGCCGGGTGCCTTGCGGCTCGCCGCAAGCAGCCATATCCCGACCGCCACCATCGGCACGCACAGCCACTGCGCGGTGCTGAGCCCGGGAACGAGACCGGCGAAGATCCCCGGATCGGGAGTGCGGAAGAACTCCGCGGCGAAACGCAGGCAGCCATAGCCGATCAGGAACACCGCCGATACTGCACGCAGGGGCCGCGGCCGGGCAGCGTACACCCACAGGACGACGAACAGCAGCACACCCTCGCCGGCGGCCTGGTAGAGCTGCGAGGGGTGGCGCGGCAGCGCATCCACCCACGGGAAGATCATCGCCCACGGCAGCTCGCTGCTCACCGGGCGCCCCCACAGCTCACCGTTGATGAAGTTGCCGATGCGTCCCGCGGCCAGTCCGGTGGGTACCAGCGGGGCGATGAAGTCGGTGACTGCCCAGAAGCCCTTGGCGTGGTGCCGGCCATACAGCCACATCGCCACCAGCACGCCGAGGAAGCCGCCGTGGAAGCTCATGCCACCCTTCCAGATCTGCACGATCTCCAGCGGATGGCTGAAGTAGTAGGCCGGCTCGAAGAACAGCACCTCGCCCAGGCGTCCGCCGATGATCACCCCGAGGACACCGTAGAGCAGCAGATCGTCGATCTGCTGGCCGTCCCAGCCCAGTTCCGGGCGCCGCCGCGCATGCAGGCGGCCGAGGACGACGAAGAGCGTGAATGCGAGCAGGTACATCAGCCCGTACCAATGCACGCTGAACGGGCCGATGGTGAGGGCGACGGGGTTGAAGTGAGGATGGGTCAGCATGGCCGTGGGGCTTACTCGAACTGGGCGCGGAAGCCGGCGAATTCCTCGCGCAGCGCCTCCACCTCGGCACGCAGGGTGCGCACTTCCTCTTCCAGTTCGGCAATCCGCCCGCGCCCGCCCGGCGTTGCGCTGCCGGCACCTTCGACCATCGCCGGCAGCGCCGCCTCGCCGCCGAGCAGGTGGGCCCAGCGCACCTCCTTGGTTCCCGGCGCGCGCGGCAGGGCGATGGCCATCGGGGGGTACTTTTCCGCCAGATGGTCGAGGATGGCCTCGACCTCGGCAATCTCGCCGAAGCGGTGCATGCGCTCGCAGCGCTGGCGGATCTCGCCAGCGGTCTGCGCACCGCGCAGCAGCAAGGTGGCGAGCACGGCCTGCTCGCCAGGCGGCAGGGAGTGACGGAGGCGGACCTGATGTTCGAACTTGGCCACACGGGCACTGGCCTGGTCGCGTTGCGACACCAGGCGGCGCGCCATCAGGCTGTCAACGGCGTCGCGGACGGCCTCTTCGGAGAGGTTCATCACCGGCTCGCGGCCGGTGAGCTGGTTGCAGCCACCGACCAGCGCATTGAGCGACAGCGGGTAGTTGTCGGGGGTGACGAAACACTTCTCGATCAGTACCCCGAGCACGCGTATCTCTTCGGGGCTGAGGTCGAAGCCCTCGGCGGACGGGGTGGCGGCGGTGTTGTCCATGGCGGCGGCAGACGGTGCGGTAGCGAAGCGCCCCATGATAGCGCAGGGCGCCCCCTTCAGCGCCGTGGGCGGTAGCTGTAGCTGGCCGGCGCGGCGCAGCGCTGACAAGGCTGGACCTCGATGATGGGGTGGTGCAGGTTGGCCAGCCCGGTCAGGCGCGCGCGATAGTCGGCGGGCGAGGCCTGGGCGTGGCTGACCACGCTGACGGTGAGCGTCCACGCCCCCTGGCCGACCGACCACAGGTGCAGATCGACGATGCGGGTGCCGGGCACGCTCTCGATGCGCTCGCGCACTTCGTCGCGCAGGGCCTGCGGGCCTTCGACGTCGAGCAGCACCGCCGCGGTCTGGCGCAGCAGCCCGGCGGCCCAGCGCAGGATGACCAGCGCCGCGACCAGCGCGATCACCGGGTCCAGCCACTGCCAGCCCCACAGCCAGGCTGCCAGCAGGCCGACGATGGCCGCCACTGAAGTCAGCGCGTCGGCAATGACGTGGACCAGCGCCGCGCGCAGGTTGTTGTCCTGCGGGGCATGGGCATGGTGGGGATCGTGTCCGTGGGCATGATCGTGGCCGTGGTCATGAGAGTGGTCGTGGCTGCCGGCGAGCAGCCAGGCCGAGAGCAGGTTCACCGCCAGGCCGATCACTGCCACCACCATCGCCTCGACCGCGCGCAGGGGCTGCGGTTCGAGCAGGCGGTGGGTGGATTCGACGATCAGCCACAGCGTCGTGGCGCCGAGGAACAGCGCGCTGGTGAAGGCGGCGAGATCGCCGATCTTGCCGCTGCCAAGGCTCAGACGGCGGTCGCGGGCATGGCGGCGGGCAAGGTAGTACGCGGCAGTGGCAAGACCGAGCGCCAGCGCGTGTCCGCCCATGTGCACGCCGTCGGCGAGCAGCGCCATCGAGCCGGTGATCCAGCCCCCGGCAATCTCCGCCACCATCGTCACCAGGGTCAGCACGGTTACCAGCAGCGTGCGGGTTTCCGCCTTGCGGCGCGCGCCCTGGCCGAAGTCATGCGGGTGGCGAGTGCTGCGCGCGGTCTCGCAGGCGGGAGTCAGTGCGGGCAGGGCCTTGCCGTTCATGGGATTTCCGCAGAGGTCGGGCATGTGGAGGTGAGACATCAACGAGAATCATTTTATCCTCCGTGCGCGTCCCCGCAAGCCAGTGGCGCGCGCGCGCCGGCACTGTACAATCAATCTCTTGTTCGTGCTGCACCCCGCGGAGTCACAGCCATGCCCCAGTACCGTTCCCGTACCTCCACCGCCGGCCGCAACATGGCGGGTGCCCGCGCCCTGTGGCGCGCCACCGGCATGAAGGACGGCGATTTCGACAAGCCCATCATCGCCATTGCCAACAGCTTCACCCAGTTCGTCCCTGGCCACGTGCACCTCAAGGACCTCGGCCAGCTGGTCGCCCGCGAGATCGAGGCCGCCGGCGGGGTAGCCAAGGAATTCAACACCATCGCGGTCGATGACGGCATCGCCATGGGCCACGGCGGCATGCTGTATTCGCTGCCCTCGCGCGACCTCATCGCCGACAGCGTCGAGTACATGTGCAACGCCCACACCGCCGATGCGCTGGTGTGCATCTCCAACTGCGACAAGATCACTCCGGGCATGCTGATGGCCGCGCTGCGCCTCAACATTCCGGTGATCTTCGTTTCCGGCGGGCCGATGGAGGCGGGCAAGGTGAAGTGGGAGAACAAGGTGCTCTCGCTCGACCTCATCGACGCCATGATCAAGGCCGCCGACAAGAACTGCTCCGACGAGGAGGTCGCCGCCGTCGAGCGCTCGGCCTGTCCGACCTGCGGTTCGTGCTCGGGGATGTTCACTGCCAACTCGATGAACTGCCTCACCGAGGCGCTCGGTCTGTCGCTGCCCGGCAATGGCACCACGCTGGCCACCCATGCTGACCGCGAGAAGCTGTTCAGGGAGGCCGGCCGCCGCATCGTCGACCTGGCCCGGCGCTGGTACGAGCACGACGACGCCACGGCGCTGCCGCGTTCGATCGCCTGCTTCGAGGCCTTCGAGAATGCGATGAGCCTGGATGTGGCCATGGGCGGCTCCACCAACACCGTGCTGCACCTGCTGGCTGCGGCGCGCGAGGCCGGGGTGGATTTCACCATGAAGGACATCGACCGCATCAGCCGCCGCGTGCCCTGCCTGTCCAAGGTCGCGCCGGCGGTGGCCGATGTGCACATCGAGGACGTCCATCGTGCCGGCGGCATCATGGGCATCCTCGGAGAGCTCGACCGTGCCGGTCTGCTCCACCGCGACGTGCCTACGGTGCACAGCAAGACCATCGGTGAGGCGCTGTCGCGTTGGGACATCATGCAGGCCCATGACAAGTCGGTGTTCGATTTCTTCCTCGCCGCCCCGGGTGGTGTGCCCACCCAGGTGGCGTTCTCGCAGAACCGGCGCTGGAACGAACTCGACATGGACCGCGCCCGCGGCGTGATCCGCAACAAGGCCAACGCCTTTACCGCCGATGGCGGGCTGGCGGTGCTGTACGGCAACATTGCCGAGAAGGGCTGCATCGTCAAGACCGCCGGGGTGGACGAGTCGATCTGGAAGTTCACCGGCACCGCACGCGTGTACGAAAGCCAGGACGACGCGGTGGAAGGCATCCTCGGCGAGCAGGTGCAGGCCGGCGACGTGGTGGTGATCCGCTACGAAGGCCCCAAGGGGGGGCCCGGCATGCAGGAGATGCTCTATCCGACCTCCTATCTGAAGAGCCGTGGCCTCGGCAAGCAGTGTGCGCTGCTTACCGACGGGCGCTTTTCCGGCGGCACCTCCGGGTTGTCGATCGGCCACGCCTCGCCGGAAGCGGCCTGCGGCGGTGCCATCGGCCTCGTCGAGGATGGCGACCGCATCGAGATCGACATCCCCAACCGCCGCATCCACCTCGCGGTGAGCGACGAGGAGCTCGCCCGCCGGCGCGCGGCGATGGAGGCCAAAGGTGCCGCGGCGTGGAAGCCGGTGAATCGCCAGCGCGTGGTCTCTGCCGCGCTGCAGGCCTATGCCGCGCTCACCACCAGTGCCGACACCGGTGCGGTGCGCGACGTCAGCCAGGTCCAGCGCTGAGCGTCGCGGGCGCGCCGGCTCAACTGGCCGGCGCGCCCCTTGCCTGATCCTGGTGGCGGGCCAGTTGCTCCGCGCTCCAGGCCATTGCCGCCGCGCGCGTCTCGAAGATCTCGAAAGGGATCAGTCCGGCGTAGATTTCGCGCCACACCCGGTCCATGACGTGATGACCCTCGACATCGGGGGCGATCACGTAGCTCGTGCACACCCGCCTTGACTGGGTGGCGTGGGCAACCGCCCCGGCCTTGATCTGAGCGAGGGCATCGGGTGGACAGATGGCGGCGCCGTGGATCTCGATGATCAGCGCCCACGGTCCGCCTGCGCTCAGCGTGGGCAGATGGTCCTTCATCAGCGTCTGGTAATGGCGGATCAGCTCGATGTTCCACGGCCCGACGATGCGGGCGATGAGGATCTGGCCGTGTACCTCGATGTCGGCCGAGCCGTGCGGACGGAATGTCATCTGAACTTCGCTCCCTGCAACGGCGTTCCCGTCGTGGTGCTGCATGAATGCGCGCCGGCCTGCGACACGCCCTTCGTCCGAGGATAGCGCATCGGCCGCGCTGCGCCGAGGGTTCAGTGCCGCTGCCTGCCGGAAGCGTCTGCGCCGGGTGGCCGACCGATGCCGTACACCGCCGTCGCCAGCCCGTCCACCAGCTCGGCGCAGCGGCTGTCGCGGTCCCACGGCAGCAGGATGACGGCGTTGACCACACTGAGGCTGGCGAGCTGATGCGGTACCCCCCAGCCGTGGCGCAGATGGCCACTGCCGATCAGTGCCACCACCACTGCCCCCTGATGTTCGGCGCGTGCCGCGACAATGCCTTCGGCCATCGCGCGATCCCACAGCAGCTGCGCATCGACGAAGCGCGCGGCGGCGGCCGCGTCGTCGCTCGCTGCCGGGTGGTGGGCGCGGCGGATATCCTGCAGCCAGGCGCGGTAGGCCGGCGGTGCCGCGCTCGGACGTCCCACGCCCTCGCGCCGCTCGGGCGCCACGCCGTCGTAGCCGGCGCGCCCGACCTCGCGCACCAGCGCCCGCTCCACGTTCAGCGCGCGCAGCGCAATGCGCCGCTCGCGGGCGAAGCGGAAGATGTCCATGTACAGCTCAGCGTCCATGCGCCACACCTTGGCCCAGTCACTGCGGGTAAGGAATTCCGCCTCGTCGAGCTCGCCGCGCACCCAGGCATCGAGCGCCGGCTGTACGCGGCGCGGGAACATTTCCAGCCCGATCACCAGCGTCGCACCGCGGGCATGGAGCGCCGTGATGGTGTCGAGCTGCCAGCGGTGGTGGGCGGCGCTGTCGTGACGTTCGCCGAGCAGCACCACCGCGGCGTCGGCCAGCTCGTCGATCAGCGTCGCGCCGTCAACCGCACCAACGCCCGGACGCACCCAGCCGCCATCGGCGACGCAGGCCGCGCCAAGCGCCGAAGGCGCCGGGGGCATCACGCCAACGCAGGCAGTAAGGGCGAGGACGGTGAGCCAGGGGGCGGCTTTCATCGGGTAGCTTCCGCAGACGGCATGCAGCTGCGACCCCCACGCGGCACAGGGGTTCATTCGCCGGCGTCGACGGTGCTTGCGCCTTCTGCCGGGAAGCGCGATGCTGCTGTTTTTGCACTGCGGCAAGGGCCGCGTGCAGGGCGCTGTGGAGAGTGAAATGAGCCTGAGTCTGTGGATTGCCTTTCTGGTCGCGGCCATCGTCATTGCGGTATCGCCGGGGCCGGGCGCTGTGCTGTCGATGGCAACCGGGCTGCGTCATGGCTATGGGTCCGCGCTGCGGGCGATCTGCGGGCTGGAGCTGGCGCTGTTGCTGCAGTTGGGGGTGGTCGCCCTCGGCCTCGGGGCGGTGCTGGCGACCTCGGCGACGGCCTTTGTGGTGCTCAAGATCGCCGGTGCCGCCTATCTGGTCTGGCTGGGGGTGCAGAAGTGGCGCGCGCGCCCGGAGGCGGTGGATGACGCCGCCGCGCAGCAGCGGCGCGGCGGGCTGGTGCTGCAGGGACTGCTGGTCAACCTGACCAACCCCAAGGCGATCATCTTCATGGCGGCGCTGGTGCCGCAGTTCATCAATCCGCGCGAGCCGCAGCTGCTGCAGTTCGTCATCATCGGCGCCACCATGGTGGCGGTCGATACCGTGGTGATGTCGTGCTATGCCGGCCTGGCGACGCGCTTCCGTCCGCTGTTGCGCAATCCGCGCGCGCTGCGCCTGCAGAACCGCGTCTTCGGCGGGCTCTTCGTCGGCGCCGGGGCGGCGCTGGCGGTGTCGTCGAAGTAGGGTTCAGTCGGCCTGCAGGCCTTCCAGCAGGGTTGCGAGGTTGCGCCGCATCATCGTCAGGTAGTGCGGCGCCGGGCCGTCGGCGGCCGACAGCGCGTCGGAATACAGGGTGCCGCCGGCACGGGCGCCGCTTTCTGCGCGGATGCGCTCGAGCAGGCGGGGGTCGGAGACGTTCTCGATGAACACCGCGGGCACTTTTTCCGTGCGGATCAGGCGGATCAGCCGCGCGATGCCCAGGGCGCTCGGCTCCGCACCGCTGGCGACACCGTGGGCGGCGAGGAAGCGGATGCCGTAGGCGCGCTCGAAGTAGGCGAAGGCGGCGTGTGAGCTGACCACCTTGCGGCGTTCTTCCGGCAGCGCCGCGAGCGCCGCGCGGATGTCACCATCGAGGGCGGCGAGTTCCTCGTCGTAGCGTGCGGCGTTGGTGGCGTAAAGCTCGGCGCCGGCGGGGTCGGCAGCGCTCAGCGCGGCGGCGATGTTGCGCACGTACTGGCGCACGTTGGCGACATCCTGCCAGGCATGGGGGTCGAGGTCGCCGTGATCGTGGTGATGGCCATGGTGATGGTGGTGTGCCGCCTTCAGTGCGTCGATGCCGGCGCTGGCGACCACCACCGGCCGGCGCTGGCCGGCAGAACGTGCGAGGCGCTCGATCCAGTGGTCGAAACCGAGACCGTTGGCGACCACCAGATCGGCGGCGCCGACCAGGCGGGCATCCGAAGGGCGGGGCTGGAAGCCGTGCGCATCCTGATCGGGGCCGACGAGGGCGTGGACCCTGACGCGCTCACCGCCGACCTGGGCGACGAGGTCGGCGAGGATGGAAAAGCTCGCCACCACCTCGATGCGCTCGGCACGTGCGGGTTGGGCGATGAGGGCGAGGGTGGCGGTGGCAAGGGCCAGCAGGCGCAGCAGCTTGGAGATCATGGCGGGTCGGTACAGGGTCAGGATTCGAGGTGCTTGCGCACCGGCAGGCGTCCGGCGAGCAGGCCGCCGGGGGCGAGGAGCAGCGAGACGAGGTAGGCCAGCCCGCACATCAGCACGATCGCCGGGCCGGCGGGGACGTCGGCGTGGAAGGACAGCAGCAGCCCGGCCACTGCGCTGGCAAAGGCGATGCCCACCGCGCAGGCGAGCAGGGCGCCGAGGCTGCGTGTCCAGATCCGCGCGGCTGCGGCGGGCAGGATCATGATGCCCACCGCCATCAAGGTGCCGAGGGCGTGAAAGCCGGCCACCAGGTTGAACACCACGAGGATCAGGAAGCCGTAGTGGGCCACCGGCGAGAGGCGGCTGACGCCGCGCAGGAAGGCGGGATCGAAGCACTCCAGGGTCAGCGGCCGCAACAGCACGGCGAGCGCCGGCACGGTGAGGCTGGCGATGGCGGCGATGAGCAGCAGCGAGTGGTCGTCGAGGCCGAGCACCGAGCCGAAGAGGACGTGGAGGAGGTCGAGGTTGTTGCCGCGCAGCGAGACGATCATCACCCCGGCGGCGAGCGAGAGCAGATAGAAGGTGGCGATGCTGGCATCTTCCTTGAGCACCGAGGCACGCGTCACCACCCCGGCGGCCAGTACCACCACCAGGCCGGCGACGATGCCGCCGACGGTCATCGCCCCCAGCGAGAGGCCGAAGGCCAGATAGCCGAGCGCGGCGCCGGGCAGGATGGCGTGGCTCATGGCGTCGCCCATCAGGCTCATGCGGCGCAGCAGCAGGAACACCCCCACCGGGGTGGCGCCCAGCGCCAGTGCCAGGCAGCCCGCCAGCGCGCGGCGCATGAACTCGAAGTCGATGAAGGGCTGGACGAAGAACTCGATCACGAATGCTCCTCGTCCTCGCGCCGGCACACCGCGGCCTGTTCGTCGAATGCTTCGGAGAGCTGGCGCGCGCGCGCCAGCAGGGGTTCGGTGAGCACCTCCGCGGTGGGGCCGCAGGCCACCGCCTCGCGTGCCAGCAGCAGGCAGGTGGGAAAGTGGCGGCGGACATGATCGAAGTCGTGCACCACGGTGAGGATGGTGCGCCCCTCCCGCTGCCACTGCAGCAGTGTGGCGGTGAGATCTTCCACGGTGCGTGCGTCGAGTGCGGCGAAGGGTTCGTCGAGGAGGATCAGCGCGGCGTCCTGGAGGATCAGGCGGGCAAAGCGTGCGCGCTGCAACTGTCCGCCCGACAGCGAACCCACCGCGCGGCGCGCGAAAGCGCTCAGTCCGACGGCTGCGAGGGCGGCCTCGATACGGTGCAGGTGGCTGTGGCGCAGCTTGCCGAAGGGGCCGATCTCGCGCCACAGGCCCATCGCCACCATGTCGAAGACGGAGATCGGAAAGGCCTGGTCGAGATCGCCGCGCTGCGGCAGGTAGGCGAGGGTGGCGCGCGCCGCGGGATCGACGAGAATCTGTCCGCCAAGCGGGCGCAGTTCGCCGGCAATGCCCTTCAGCAGCGTCGACTTCCCTGCGCCGTTGGGGCCGACCACCGCCAGCAGGCTGCCGGCGGGGATGTCGGCGCTGAGGTGGTGGACGGCCGGGTGGCGGTCGTAGCCCAGGGTGAGGTTGTCGAAACGCAGCATGCCGGGCGGGTTCAGCGCAGCGCCCACAGCACCACCGCCCACAGCGCGGCGACGCAGCCCAGGCTGATCGCCAGACGCGCGCCGAGCCCACTGGTGAGCAGGCCGGCCGCGGGGCGGGCGTGGTGGGAATGGGATTTCATCGGGGAGGCTGGCGGCGGGAAGGGGATGAATGTTGCAACGCAGTTGCGTCAAAGGCAAGGGAGGGGTTCAGCTGCGGTTGCATTCCGCACAGGCGCCGTGCAGCACCAGTTCCGCCTGTGCCAGGCTGAAGCCGGGCGGCAGGGCGCCGGCGAGGGCAGGGGCGACTTCCTCCATGCAGGTCACGCGGCCGCAGCGCTGGCAGTGGAAATGGGCATGGTGATGGCCGTGGCGATCCACCAGTTCGAAGTTCCATGCCCGTTCGCTGCCGGCGATGCGCGTGGCGATGCCCTGCTCCACCAGCCATTCGAGGGTGCGGTAGAGGGTGACGCGGTCGAAGGTCTCGCCCCCTTCCTCCAGCGCACTGGCGATGCCTTCGTGGCTGAGCGGGGTGTGCGCGCTGCCCAGCACTTCAAGAACCGCCACCCGCGCACGGGTGACGCGGCCGCCATGGGCGGCAATCAGTTCGCGGGCGCTGGGGCGGGTGTCGGGCATGGCGGGCGGGGGCGATTTGCGATTGCTGATGCAACATTGTAGCATTTGTGCGGTCGGCACCTCGTCGAACATAACCCCGCGCTGCAGCCTTGCCAAGGTGTGCGGCGTGTTTGCGACCCGCCTTCATACGACCACGGAGTGATATCACATGAACAGACTGCTGCCGGCGCTGCTCGCGCTTGCCCTGAGTCCTGCCGTCATGGCCCACGGTGCTCACGAACACGGCGTTGCCGATCTGGAGGTGGCCGTCGACGGCAGCCAGCTGGCGATTGCCCTGAAGACGCCGCTCGACAACCTCGTCGGCTTCGAGCACGAGCCCCGCACTGCGGCGCAGAAGAAGGCCCTTGCCGATGCCGAGACCCGTCTGCGCGACTTCCCCGCGCTGTTCGTGCTGCCGGCGGCGGCAGGCTGCGCGCTCACCGACGTCAGCGTGGAATCGCCGTGGCCGCAGGGCGACCACGGCCATGCTCACGATCACGGTCACAAGCACGACGACCACGGCCATGATCATGGCGCGCACAGCGACATGCACGTAGAGTACGTCCTCGAATGTGCCAACCCTGCCGCCCTCAACGAACTGCAGTCGCGCCTCGGCGAAGCCTTCCCGCGCATGGAGCGGGTGCGCGTGCAGAGCGCCACGCCGCGCGGCCAGGGTTCGGCAACACTGACGCGGACGCGCAACAAGCTGCCCCTGTGAGTCAATGAATGCACCCCCGGCGACCCCCGCGGTCGCGCCTGCCGTCGCCCTGCAGCAACTGTCCTACACCTGGCCGCGGGCGACGGCGCCCTGCCTGTTGATTGAGGATTTCGTCCTCGCCGCCGGCGAGCGGGTGTTCCTGCACGGCCCCAGCGGCAGCGGCAAGACCACCCTGCTGTCGCTGATCGGCGGTGTGCTCGATCCCCAGGCTGGCAGCGTCAGCGTCCATGGGCAGGTGCTGGGGCCGTTGCGCGGCGGGCGCCGCGACCGCTTTCGCGCCGATCACATCGGCTTCGTCTTCCAGCTCTTCAACCTCATTCCCTATCTCTCGGCGCGCGACAACATCCTCCTGCCGTGCCGTTTTTCCGCGGCCCGGCGTGCGCGGGTGGCGGGCGCCGGCACCACGCCGGCCGCTGAGGTGGCGCGCCTGGCCGCGCGCCTCGACCTCGACGGTGCGCTGCTCGAACGCCCCGCGGCGGAGCTCTCGGTAGGGCAGCAGCAGCGTGTCGCCGCCGCCCGCGCGCTGATCGGCCGTCCGCCGCTGGTGATCGCCGACGAGCCGACCTCGGCACTCGATGCCGACCGTCAGCGCGGTTTTCTCGACCTGCTTCTTGCCGAGTGCAGCGCCGCCGCCGCCGCGCTCCTCTTCGTCAGCCACGATGCCCGCCTCGCCGAGCGTTTCGACCGCCGCGTGGCGCTGGCGGAGATCAACCGCGCGGGCGGAGTGCAGCGATGAAGTTCGCAGTCTGGCACCTGACCTGGCGCAGTCTCCTCAACCGCCGTCTCACCGCGCTGCTGACGGTGATCTCGGTGGCACTGGCGGTCGCCCTGCTGCTCGGCGTCGAGCGCCTGCGCCACGACGCCCGCGCCGGTTTTGCGTCCACCATCTCCGGCACCGACCTCGTCGTCGGCGCGCGCAGCGGCCCCGTGCAGCTGCTGCTGTATTCGGTGTTCCACATCGGCAACGCCACCAACAATGTCTCCTGGCAGAGCATCGAAGGCATCGCCGCACTGCCCGACGTCGACTGGGTGGTGCCCATCGCGCTGGGGGATTCGCACCGCGGCTTCCGCGTCGTCGGTACCTCCACGGCGTACTTCGAGCACTACCGCTATGGCCGCGGCCATGGGCTGGAGTTTGCTGCCGGCCAGCCCTTCGCCGACATCTTCGATGCCGTGGTCGGTGCCGAGGTCGCCGAGCGTTTCGGCTACCGCGTCGGCCAGCAGATCATCGTCAGCCACGGCGCCGGCGAGGTCAGCTTCGCCCACCACGACGACAAGCCCTTCACCATCACCGGCGTGCTGGCGCGCACGGGCACGCCGGTGGATCGTTCGGTGCTGGTCAGCCTCGAAGGCATCGAGGCCATCCACGTGGACTGGGTGGGCGGAGCCCGCATGCCCGGGGTCAACATCGCCGCCGAGCATGTGCGCAAGTTCGACCTCAGCCCGAAGAGCGTCACCGCCGCACTGGTGGGCCTGAAGTCGCGCGTTGCGGTGTTCCGCGTGCAGCGCCAGATCAACACCTGGGCCGACGAGCCGCTGCTCGCCGTGCTGCCCGGCGCCACCCTGCAGGAACTCTGGGGGGTCATCGAGATCGCCGAGCGTGCGCTGCTGGCAGTGTCCGCGCTGGTGGTGGCGGTGGGGCTCGCCGGCCTGGTGGCGGTGGTCATCGCCAGCCTCGGCGAGCGCCGTCGCGAACTGGCCATCCTGCGTGCCCTGGGGGCCAGCCCCGGGCAGGTGTTCCGGCTGCTGGCGCTGGAGAGCGCCTTCCTCGGCCTCGCCGGCTGCATTCTCGGTATCATGCTGCTCAGTGCCACGGTACTGGTCGTCGGGCCGTGGCTGGAGGCCAGCTATGGCCTGCCGCTGAGTGCCGGGTGGCCAACGCCGGCGGAGTGGCGCCTGCTCGGCGCAGTGCTCGCCGTGGCCCTGCTCGCCAGCCTGGTGCCGGGGTGGCGGGCCTACCGCTACTCGCTTGCCGACGGCATGACCATCCGGATCTGACATGAAACTGCGTCCCGCCCTCCTTACCGGCCTGCTCGCGCTCCTCGCCGCCGTCCCGCTCCTCGTCTGGCTGCTGCCCGATGCGCAGGCGCAGCGCGGCGCGGCGCCGGCGGCGCAGCCCGCCTATCAGGTCGGCGACCGCCTGAACCCCGCCCAGCGCGCCGGCAGCGATACCTTTACCGAGATCGAATGGGACGACCTGCTGCCGCCCGAATGGGACCCGCAGGCACTCTTCGCCGACGTCAATCTGGACGAGATGCTCGACAGCGACCCGCGCGCCATCGATCTCATGCGCCGCCTGCGCGAAGAGTGGGACCGCGCTCCGGTGGTGGAGAAGATGAACGGCCGCCGCATCCGCATCCCCGGTTTCGTCGTCCCCCTCGAAGGCGATGGCGGAACCATCCGCGAGTTCCTGCTGGTGCCCTATTTCGGCGCCTGCATCCACGTGCCGCCGCCGCCGGTCAACCAGCTCATCCACGTCATGCCCGACCAGCCCATCCCGGCGAAGTGGAACATGGTGCCGGTGTGGGTGAGCGGCATCCTCACCGTCGCCCGCATCGACTCCGCCCTCGGCAGCGCCGGCTACCAGCTGCGCGGCATCAAGGTCGAGGAATACGTCGATACCGAGCCCCTGCCCGAGTGAGGCAGGGCGGCTACCCGGCGCTGCGCGGCAGGCTTTTCAGGATGGTGCGCACCGGCGCCGGCAGCGCGGCAGCGTCTACAGTGTCGAGCGCCAGCCAGCGCAGCGTGCCGTCGCCGGCGAGCGTGGCAGGGGCGCGCAGGTCGACCAGCCAGGGGCGGATCTCCAGCACGAAGTGGGTGAAGGCGTGGGTGAGCGCCGGCAGGCTTGCCGCCGCAGGCGCTGCGCTGCCAAAGCGCTGTGCGGTCCATGCCGCGGCGCCGCCCGCGCCCGCCTCGGGCAGGGCCAGCAGGCCGCCCCAGATGCCCGCGGGCGGGCGCTGTTCCACCAGGACGGCGTTGCCCGCACGCACCACCACGACATCGGCCTGCCGCCGCGGCACCGCCTTGCGCGGGCGCGGGGTGGGCAGTTCGGCGCAGCGCCCGTCGCGCCGGGCGACGCAGTCGGCGGCCAGCGGGCAGCGTGTGCAGGCCGGTTTGCTGCGCGTGCATACGGTCGCGCCGAGATCCATCTGCGCCTGGATGTAGCGCCCGGGGTCGCGCTCGGGGAGCAGTTCGGTGGCCAGCGCCCACAGCGTCTGTTCCACCGCACGGCTGCCGGGAAAGCCCTCGATGCCGAAGGCGCGGCAAAGCACGCGTTTGACGTTGCCGTCGAGGATGGCGGCGCGCTCGTCGAAGCAGAAGGCCGCAATCGCCGCTGCGGTGGAACGTCCGATGCCGGGCAGCGCGGCGATCGCGGCGGCAGTGCGCGGAAAGATCCCGCCGTGCTCTTCCATCACCACCTGCGCGGCCTTGTGCAGGTTGCGCGCGCGGGCGTAGTAGCCCAACCCGCTCCACAGCGCCAGCACGTCCTCCTGAGGGGCTGCGGCGAGATCGGCAAGGGTCGGGAAGCGGGCGAGGAAACGCCCGTAATAGGGCATCACGGTGTCCACCTGGGTCTGCTGCAGCATGATTTCCGACAGCCACACCCGGTAGGGGTCGCGGCTGTGTTGCCAGGGCAGGTCGTGGCGCCCGTGGCTGGCCTGCCAGCTCATCAGGCGGCTTGCAAAGTCTTGCTTGGACAAGGGGTTTTCCTGTTGTTGCGGTGCAGCAAAGAGTCGACGGAAGCGGTCTTCGGGGCGATAATCCGCAATTCACCCAAATCACGGCCGGGTGTTCAGCCCTGCGCCGCACTCCGGACGCTCATGTCAGCCCAGAACTACTATACCCACGAAGACTTCACCCGCAATTTCCGCAACGCGCTGGGCATGTTCGCCACCGGTATCACGGTGGTCACCACCCGCGCCGCCAATGGCGCGCCGGTCGGCCTGACGGTGAATTCCTTCAACTCCGTGTCCCTCGATCCGCCGCTGGTGCTGTGGAGCCTGTCGGCCCACCTGCCCAGCCTGGCGGTGTTCGAAGCCTGCGAATACTACGCCATCAACGTGCTGGCGGAAGATCAGCAGGAGCTCTCGCAGCGCTTCGCCAGCCGCAGTGACGACCGCTTCGCCGGCCTGGAGTTTGACGAGGGGCTGGGCGGCGCGCCCTTGCTGCGTGGCTGCTGCGCGCGTTTCGAGTGCCGCAACACCCAGCGCCACCCGGGCGGCGATCATGTGCTGTTCGTCAGCGAGGTGGTCAACTTCGATCGCGAAGACCGCCCGCCGCTGCTCTTCCATGGCGGGGCCTACCGGCGCCTGGCGCCGTGAAACGGCATGCCGTACAAGCGACACGGGAGGTGGCCATGGCCACCTCCCGTGTCGCATCGGCCGGGGCGATCAGGCCCCCAGAAAGACGGCTCCCGCGCCCGCGATGAAGGCGCCGGCGGCGCGTTGCAGGCGCTGCGCCCACAAGGTTTGCGGCACCCAGCGGCCGACGAGATAGCCCGCACCGTGCAGTGCCGCGGTGGCCAGCGCAAAGCCGGCCGCGTAGGTCGCCAGCGTACCTTCGCCCATTTCGGCATGGTGGGCGTGGCCGTGGAACAGCGCGAAGGTCGCCACCAGCGGCAGCGCGGCGGCCACCGGCAGGCGCGCGGCGAAGGCGATCAGGAGACCGAGCACCAGCACCGAGGTGGCGATGCCGGCCTCCACCGCAGGCAGCATGATGCCCAGGGCACCCAGCCCTGCCCCCGCCAGCATGGCAAGGACGAAGGCCGTGGGCAGTGCCCAGCGCTGCCGCCCCGACTGGCGGGCGGCGTACAGGCCGACCGCAAGCATGGCCAGCAGATGGTCGAAGCCGCCCAGCGGGTGGCCGAGTCCGGAGAAGAAACTGGCCTGTTCGTGGCCAGGGTGGGCCAGGGCGGTGCTGCTGGCCAGGACCAGGCCCAGCGTGATCAGCGTACGGTTGGGGTTCATGCTGCCTCCTGAGATGCTTGGACGGGGTGGATAGGTGCTAACAAGTTGCGTGCCAGCCTTGTGGCGGCCTCCCGCGCAGCGAACCGGCCGGCCGGACACCTCGTTGCTGGATGGGAACTTGCCGGGCGGGTTGGTGCAGCGGTCAGAGCCTGTCCGCTCATGGCGGTGCCGTGAGCGGCAGTTCGATCACCAGTTCCGCGCCGCCTGCGGGGTGATTGCGCGCGGAGAGCTGGCCGCCGTGGCGTTCGACGATGCCGTAGCTGATCGACAGCCCCAGCCCGGTGCCCTTGCCGACCGGCTTGGTGGTGAAGAAGGGGTCGAAGATGTGGGCGAGGTGGTGTTCGGCGATGCCCGGACCATTGTCGTGAAAGCGGATCATCACCCGGGCGTCGTCGATCGTGGCCTCGATGTCGAGCCACGCCGCGGGCAGTTCGGCGGTGGCGTCCCAGGCGTTCTGCACCAGGTTCATCATCACCTGCTGCATCTGGCCGGGCGAGCCGCGCACAGGAATCTCCGCCGGCAGGCGGACCTGAACGCGGAAGCCCTCGCGGGTGACCTTGCACACCCAGCGCACCGCGCGCTCGATGATCTCGGCGAGATTGAAGCACTGCTGCTCGTCGCGGTCGATGGCCGAGAAGCGCTTCAGGCCATCCACGATGTCGCGGGTGCGCTCGGCCCCTTCGATGGTGCCTTCGATCAGCGGCGGCAGGTCGGCGACGATGCGGTCGATGCGCAGTTCGGCGCGCAGTGCGGCGAGTCGCTCGGGCGCCTCGCCGGCGTGCAGCGCGCCGAGGTAGGACTCCAGGCGCGCGGCGTAGCGCTGCAGCGCATGGACGTTGCCGAGGATGAAGCTGATCGGGTTGTTGAGCTCATGCGCCACCCCGGCCACCAGGCGGCCGAGCGAAGCCATCTTCTCCGAATGCAGGAGCTGCTGCTGGGTACGCTTGAGGTCCTCGTGGGCTTGCCGCAGGGCCTGGTAGGCGCGCCGCAGCTCGCCCACCGGACGGCCGGTGACCACCATGCCGAGCGACTTGCCCACGGCGTTGTAGCGCGGCGTGCAGTTGAGCGACACCGGCACGGTACTGCCGTCGCGCGCGCGCAGCGGCAGCTCGCAATCATGCACGCCGGCCTCGCCATAGAGGGTGAGCAGGTGGCGCGCCTGGGCGCGCGCGACATCGTCGGCGAAGAGGTCGAACACCGAACTGCCGCGCAGTGCGGCCAGCTCCTTGCCGGTGAAGTCGAGCAGGGAGCGGTTGACGTCCTCGATCAGGCCGTTGCGGTCGCACACCACCAGGATGTCGGACATCGAGGTCAGCACCGAGAGGATGAACTGCTGCGATTCCTCCAGCTTGGCGTTCTTCTGTTCGAGGGCGACCTCGTACTGCAGCAGGTCGGAATACACCTCGTCCATCTTGTGGATGACATCCATCCACACGTCCTCGCCGACGCCCACCAGTTCGCCGGGGTGGCCGGTGTGCTGCAGCGGGGCGGGGGGCTTGGGGGGCGTGCTCATCGGGCGTAGTGTAGGCTGCTCAATGCACGGTGCATACCATGCAGGGGTCGAAGGAGCGCACTACGTGCTGTACCGCCAGCGGTACGCGGGCGTCGGCAGCGGGCAGGCCGACGAGCGCCTGTTCGAGCGCGCCGGGGGTGCCGGCGGCGTCGCGCGGCGAGAAGTTCCAGGTCGTCGGGGCAATGATCTGGTAGCTGGCGATGCGCCCGTGGCGGATCACCAGCCAGTGGCCCAGCGCGCCGCGCGCGGCCTCCACCAGGCCGCAGCCGATGGCCTCGTCGGGTAGTGCGCCCTGCGCGCAGAAGGCTTCGCCCGGTTGCAGGGCCTGCACCCAGCGTTCCATCGCCGGCAGCACGCGGGCCAGTTCCAGCAGGCGGCACACCACGCGGGCCAGCACGCTGGCGCCGTCGCGCGCCACCAGATCGCGCGCCAGCGGGTGGCCGTCCACCATCTGGCGGGCCAGCGCGCCGCATTCCACCACGCGGCCGGCCAGGCGCGGCGCCTTGCACCAGGAGTAGGCGCCGTCCTTGTCGGCGTCCGGTTCGGTCAGCCCGCGCCAGGGGTGGCGGGCCTCGCCCTGCATCCAGGCATGGCTGAGGTCTTCGCGGATCTCGTCGGGATCGAAGGCGGCCACCGCAGCGCTTTCCGGTTGCCACACCCCGCGCGCGAACAGCGGCGAGCCGCCAAGCGGATAGGCGCCGCTACTGAGGAAGCGGTCGGTGGCGCGGCCGATGCGGGCCAGGTCGAGATCGTCGGCAATTTCCAGGAACAGGCGCAGGTCGGAACTGGCCGGCGCGCGTGCCGCGGCCCAGGCGCCCAGCGCAGCGGCCGAATCGAGCCCAGCGATGGCTTCCAGCGTGTCGCCGAAGGTGTGGCGTTCGAGCCAGCGGCGGAACTCGCGCAGCAGCGCGTACAGGCGGATCTTCTCCGCCGCGCTCACTGCGCGCGTCGAACCGCCCGGCTGCAGGCTCAGGGTGTGCGGCCACTTGCCGGCGAGGATGCCGGTGAGCTGCAGGAAGGCTGCGCGCGCCGGTACGGCTTCGGCCGCCGCCGTGCCCCGCACCGCCTTGAAGCGCGCCTGCGCGGCGTCGAACCAGGGCCGCCCGGCATAGGCATCGCGGGCAAAGTCCGGCATGAAGAAAAGGTAGAAGTGGGTGAAGTGGTCGGCCAGGTTCTCCGCCGCCAGCACCAGGTTGGCGGCCAGTTCGCCATTGGCCGGCACCGCCAGCCCCATCGCCTCGCGCAGCGCAGCGGCCGCCGCGGCCGACTGCGACACCGAGCAGATGCCGCAGATGCGCGGCACCAGCACCAGCGCATCGCGCGGGTCCTTGCCGCGCAGGATGTGTTCGAAGCCGCGGAACAGCGGGGAGTTCACATAGGCCGCCGCCACCCGGCCGTCGGCGACCTCGAGCTGCACCTCGAGGTCGCCTTCGACGCGGTTGAAGGGGCCGAGAACGATGCGCTCGCCCATGCTCACTTCAGCCCCGTGCGGCGGATCGCCGGCGTGACGGTGAGGTGGTCGCTCACCGCGTTGTCGCGCACCCGCCGCGGTGTGGCCGATTTGGACAGTGCAGCGAGCGCGACGAACCAGGCCTTGGGCATGTCCGAAGGCAGGCCGATGGGGATGCCGGCCACCTTGGGGGTTTGCACGAAGGGGTGGCCGGGCTCCTCGAAGCCCGGCTCGGTACAGGAGATGCACGCATAGCCGCCGCGCGTGCACGAGCCGCCGCCGTTCCACGGCCGCAGGTTGCAGTCGGCGTGGGCCTGGGTGCCCTTGCAGCCCATGTTCTCCATCAGGCAGCCCTGGTCGGAAGGCTTCTCCGCGCTGGCCTTGAATTCGTAGTACTCGTTGCGCGCGCAGCCGTGATGCACCAGCTGGTCGGCGAAGAAGCGCGGGCGGGCGAGGGCGTCGAGCGCGTCGCCGTCGAACTGGCCGAGCGCCAGCGCCATCAAGGTTTCGATCACCCAGCCGGGGTGGGTCGGGCAGCCGGCGACGTTGATCACCGGCAGACCTGCGGTGGAGCGGTAGGCGGCGCCAAGCAGGCCGCCCGCGGCTTCGCCGTCATACTGCAGGCCGCAGGCCCCGGCAGGGTTGGAGCCCGCGGCGGTGACTCCGCCCCATGCCGCACAGGAGCCGATGGCCAGGGTGTAGCGCGCCCGCGCGGCGAGTTCGCGTACCCAGGCGATCATCGGCTTGCCGCTGCCACCGAGGACGTGAAAGCGCCCGCTGCCGTCGGGGCCGCGCAGCAGCGCGCCCTCGACGCAGAGCAGGTCGATCGGGGTTTCGCCGGCGGCGCAGGCGGCGAGCAGGTCAAGCGCCTCCGCGCCGCTCTCTTCGGACAGCGAGGGGTGCCAGAGGATGCGGATGCCGGCGTCGGCGAGGCTGCCGAGCAGGTCGCTGGAATCGGCGCACAGCAGCGACATCGTGCAGCCGCCGCAACCGCCGGACTGTAGCCAGAGCAGGTTCATGGGTGTATTGAACCACCGCAGGGCGGAAATTGCGATGCCGCTCAGGCGCGCTCCAGCCCGTAGCGCGCCAGCTTGGCACGCAGGCCTACGCGCGACAGTCCGAGCTCCTGCGCGGCGCGGGTCTTGTTCCAGCGCAGGCGGATCAGCGCCTCCTTGAGGATGCGCGCCTCCAGCGCGTCCAGCCGGGTCTTGAGATCGCCCTGCAGGCCGTCGATCAGTTCCAGCGCCGCCTCCTGTTCGCTCTCCGCAGCGCGCAGCACGCGCGCGCTGAGGTGGGCGGCGGAGAGCGTGTCGCCGTCGGCCAGTGCCGCCATGCGCAGCACCTCGTTGCGCAGTTCGCGAACGTTGCCAGGCCAGCGCCAGGCGGTGAGGCAAGCGACCAGCTCGCGCGACAGCGGGGCGAAGCGGCGGCCGAGGGCGGCGCCGGTTTCGTCGGCCAGGCTCTGCGCGATCAGCGCAATGTCCATCGGCCGCTCGCGCAGTGGCGGCACGTGCAGGGTGAAGGCGGCGAGGCGGTAGTAGAGATCCTCGCGGAAGCGTCCGGCGCGCACCTCGGCTTCCAGGTCGCGGTTGGTGGCGGCCACCACGCGCACGTCCACCGCCTGGGTGCGGCTGCTGCCCAGCGGGCGGATCTCGCCTTCCTGCAGGGTGCGCAGCAGCTTGACCTGGAAGGCGGCGGAGGTCTCGCCGATCTCGTCGAGCAGCATGGTGCCGCCGTCGGCCTGCCTGAACAGACCCACGCGGTCTTCGAAGGCGCCGGTGAAGGCGCCGCGCTTGTGGCCGAAGAGCTCGGATTCGAGCAACTGGTCGGGCAGGGCGCCGCAGTTCTCCACCACGAAGGCCTCGCCTGCTCGCGGGCTGTCGAAGTGCAGCGCACGCGCCAGCAGCTCCTTGCCGGTGCCGGATTCGCCGGTGAGCAGCACCGGGATGTCGAGCGCGGCGAGGCGCTCGACCATGGCGCACAGCGCGTTCATCGGCGAATCGGGCGCGCGCACCAGGCGGTCGAGGGCGTAGCGTTGCGCCAGCTGGCCGCGGCGTTCGCCCGCGCGTGCGGCGAGCACCGGTGCGGAAGCCTTCAGGTCCACCGCCAGGCGCTGGTTCTCGGCCTGCAGGCGGGAGAGTTCGGCGGCGCCGCGCAGGGTGAGCAGCAGTTGTTCCGGCTGCCAGGGCTTGAGCAGGTACTGGTAGATGCCGGCCTCGTTGACCCCGGCGATGATGTCCTCGGAGTCGGTGTAGCCGGAGATGATGATGCGCACCGCGTCCGGCCAGCGCTCGCGCACCTCGCGCAGCAGGGCGACGCCCGAGGTGCCGGGCATGCGCTGGTCGGTGAGCACGATCTGTATCCACTCGCGTTCCAGGATGGCCAGCGCCTCGTCGGCGCCGGAGGCGGTGAACACCTCGAAATCCTCGTCCAGGGTGCGGCGCAGCGCTTCTTGCGAGCGCACCTCGTCATCGACCACCAGCACGGTAGGCAGGCGCTTCAGCATGCGGCGGCCTCCATGGTGGCCTGCCAGCCGGGTTCGCGGTGGCGGGCGAGGTGGCGCGGGGTCCAGGAATGCGGTGTCTTCATCACGAAGTGGTAGCGGGCGACGTGGTAGCTGGGGTCGAAGCCGTAGAAGTTACGCCGCATGGCGGCGAGTTCTTCGGCGCGGTAGGCGGAAAGAGGCTTGGCGGTCTCGTCGGCGGCGCGGCCTGCGGCCTTGGCGGCGATGCGGTCTTCGATGGCGGCGGCGGCGAGTTCTTCGGCATGGCGCTGCAGTCCGGCTTCGAAGGCCTCGACGGTGCCGCCGAACACGCGGTCGACGAGGCCGCGTTCGGCCGCCAGACGTGCGGTGAGCGGCAGGCGTTCGCGCATGATGCGTGCCGCACCTGCCTCGCCGACCCGGCGCGGCAGCAGATAGGTCCAGTACTCCGAGCCGAACAGGTTGCCCATGTTCTTGTAGTGCGGGTTGAGCACCACGCCGTCGCGCGCCCACACCTCGTCGCAGGCCAGCGCCAGGAAGCAGCCGCCCGCGCCGGCATTGCCGCGCAGGGCGGCCACGGTGAGGCGGTCGGTGGTCTCCAGCAGCGCCAGGCAGAGGTCGTCGATGGCGTTGATGTTGCGCCAGGATTCGTCGGCCGGCGATGCGGCGGCCTCGATGCGGCCGAGGTGGATGCCGTTGGACCAGAAGTCGTACCCGCCGCTGAGTACCAGCACCTTGGTCGGGCGGGCGCGCGCGGCGTGCACTGCGGCGGTGAGGCGCTCGCATTCGGGCGTGCCCATGGCGCCGTTGTAGAAGTCGAAGGCGAGGAAGCCGATGCGCCCGTCGGCCGATTCGCGGTAGGAAATGTCCGGGTAGGCGGGCTGCGCGCCGGCCAGTTCCGGCAGGCCGGCGGCCTCTGCGGCGAAGGCCAGCGCGGCCGGCAGCTTGAAGGGGTGGGCGTGGTCGGCGCGGCGCACGTGGCCGATCCATACGCTGGCATCCCGCGTGGCGCGCAGCACGGCGTCGTGGCGGCGGCCGACCACCGTGCCGGGCGTGGCGTCCGGGATGCGCGGGCCGGGGTGGGCGTCGAACAGCCGGCAGGGCTGGCCGAACAGGGTGTCGAGCACGCCGGGAAAGCCGTCGGCGGCGTGCACGCGGGCGAGGATCTCGCGGGTCGACATGGTGGCCCAGTCGAGCGCGCGCTCGGCTTGCGTCATCGGCGCGTGCGGGCGGCCGCGTACCGCCGGGTCGGCGTAATCCTGCGTGCGCGGCTGCCAGCGCCCGGCGCGCCAGTCCGGGTAATGCGCCAGCGCCTCGCGCACTGCGGTCAGTGCGGCGGTGGTGACTTCATTGCGGTAGGTGCTGGCCTTGGTGGCGCCCGCGCGCAGGGGGAATTCGGCATGCGCCCACACCGGGCCGGCGTCCATTTCGGCCTCGGCCTGCAGCACGGTCACGCCCCAGTCGGCGAGCCCCTGCTGGATGGCGTGGTCGAGCGCCGCCGGGCCGCGGTCGCCGACGATGCCCGGGTGCACGATCAGCGTCGGCACGCGGCGCCACACCGATTCCGGCACCGCGCGCTTGAGGAAGCTGGCCAGCACCAGCTCCGGGGCGAACAGCGCCACGGCCTCCTCGGTGACGCTGTCGGCGATGTCGAACTCCACCGAGAGCTCGTGGCCGTCGGCGATGAGTTCCGCATGCAGGCGCTGGGTGAGGCTGTTGAAGCTGTGGGTGAGGATGAGGATGCGCATGGCGGGGTACGCTCCTCAGCAGATGCGTGGCAGCGGTTCGCCCGACAGCCAGTCGAGCATGCGCTGGCCGCCGAAGGCGGTGCGCACCTGGACGAAGTGATGCGGGTCGGCGGTGGCCGTGCCGATGCACGCAGCCTCGCGGCCGAGCGGGTGGGCGCGCAGTGCGGCGAGCGCGGCCTCGGCATCTTCGGCCGCGCACACCACCACCAGCTTGCCTTCGTTGGCCAGATACAGCGGGTCGAGGCCGAGCAGCTCGCAGGCCGCGGCGACCTGGCGGTTCACCGGAATCGCGGCCTCGTCGAGCTGCATGCCGACGCCGGACTGGCGGGCGATCTCGTTGAGCGTGGTGGCCAGCCCGCCGCGGGTGGGGTCGCGCAGCACGCGCACGCTCGGCACCGCGGCGAGCAGCGCGGCGATGAGGCCGTGCAGCGCGGCGCTGTCCGAGACGATCTCGGACTCGAAGGCGAGCGATTCGCGCTGCGCCAGGATGGCCATGCCGTGGTCGCCCATGCTGCCGGACACCAGCACCGCGTCACCCGGGCGGGCGAGCGCGCCGCCCAGTTCGCGCCCGGCGGGCAGCGCGCCCAGGCCGGTAGTGGAGATGAACACGCCGTCGCCCTTGCCCTGTTCGACCACCTTGGTGTCGCCGGTGACCACCGGCACCCCGGCCGTGCGTGCGGCGGCGGCCATCGACTGCACGATGCGGGCGAGATCGGCGAGCGCGAAGCCTTCTTCAAGGATGAAGCTGGCGGTCAGGTACAGCGGGCGTGCGCCCATCACCGCGACGTCGTTCACCGTGCCGTGTACCGCCAGGCTGCCGATGTCGCCGCCGGGGAAGAACAGCGGCGTCACCACATGGGCGTCGGTGGCCAGCACCAGGCGTTCGCCGGGGGCGGGCGCGGGCAGCACCGCGCCGTCGTTGCCTTGGCCGAGGTAGTCGTTGGCGAAGGCGCGCGCGAACAGTTCTTCGATCAGCTGCGCCATGGCACGGCCACCGGCGCCGTGGTTGAGGTCGATGCGGCCGTTGCGCAGATCGAGGGGGCGGACATAGTCGGGCTTCATGGGTTGAGGCGGAAGAGTTCGGGTTGCTGCTGCTGATACACCCGCAGCCAGTTCAGGGTCAGCGGCGCCAGTTCGCGCACCGCCACCCACACCGCCAGCGGCCCGGCGGCGCCGGCGGTGAGCTCCCGGCCCAGTTCCTGCCAGCGTGCCCAGTCGATCTCGGCGATGGTGGCGCGCGCGCTGTCGGGCAGTTGCTCCACCGCCTGGGCGACCGCCTTCAGGCGTTTGACGGCTTCGCCGTGGGTCAGGCGGCTGCGGAAGAACTCCGCTTCGTTGATCTCTTCGGTAAGGGTGACGATCTCGGCACAGGCTTCGTCGATCAGGCCGAGCAGGGCGGCTTGCAGCATCGTGGTCCTCTCTCAGGCAGCAGTGCAGTGGTCGCGGAAGCGGCCGTAGTTGTAGTGCGCGGCGCAGGCGCCTTCCGAGGACACCATGCAGGAGCCCATCGGGTTCTCCGGCGTGCATACGGTGCCGAACAGCTTGCAGTCGGTGGGGCGCTTGACGCCGCGCAGGATGGCGCCGCATTCGCAGGCCTTGTGGTCGGGCACCGAGCGGTAGTCGAGGCCGTACCTGGCCTCCGCGTCCCAGGCCGCGAAGGGCGCGCGGATGCGCAGCGCGGAGTAGGGCACCTGGCCGAGGCCGCGCCATTCGAAGGCGCGGCGCAGTTCGAAGACCTCGGAGACCAGGGCCTGTGCCTTGAGGTTGCCGTCGCGACCCACCGCGCGGGTGAATTCGTTCTCCACCTCGGCGCGGCCTTCATTGACCTGGCGGACCAGCATGCGGATGGCCTGCATGACGTCGAGCGGTTCGAAACCGGCGATCACCACCGGCTTGCGGTATTCCTCGGCGAAGAACTCGTAGGGCCGGCTGCCGATGATGGTGGAGACGTGCGCCGGGCCGATGAAGCCGTCCAGCGGCACGGTGCCGAGCTGGCGCACCTCGGGGCTTTCCAGAATGGTCTGGATGGCCGAGGGGGTGAGCACGTGGTTGCACATCACGCTGAAGTTGGCCAGCCCCAGCGCGCGCGCCTGCTGCAGCACCAGCGCGGTGGGCGGCGTGGTGGTCTCGAAGCCGATGGCGAAGAACACCACCTCGCGGCCCGGTTCGCGCTGCGCCAGGGCGAGCGCGTCGGCCGCCGAATACACCATGCGGATGTCGGCGCCGCGCGCCTTGGCTTTCAGCATCGACAGCCCGTTGGAGGCCGGCACGCGCAGGCAGTCGCCGTAGGTCAGCACGGTGACGCCGCGTTCCAGCGCGAGCTGGATGGCCAGGTCGATGCGGCCGATCGGCAGCACGCATACCGGGCAGCCGGGGCCGTGGATCATGCGCACGTTGGCGGGCAGCAGGTCGGTGACGCCGTAGCGCGAAATGGCGTGGGTGTGGCCGCCGCAGAATTCCATGAAGGCGTAGCAGCGTGCGGGGTCGGCCTCGGCGCGGATGGCCGCGGCCAGCCCGCGGGCGACTTCGCCGTCGCGGAATTCGTCGACGTACTTCATGCCGTCCCTGCCGTGCCGAACAGCTCGCCGGCCTCGCGGAACAGCGCCAGCGTGGCTTCCGCCTCCTCGGGGTCGAGGCGGGAGAGCGCGTAGCCGACGTGCACGATCACGTAGTCGCCCAGTTCGACGCCGTCGACCAGCGCCAGCGAGACCTGCTTGCGCACGCCGCCCAGGTCCACGACGGCCTGGTCGTCGGCGGCGAATTCCACCACGCGGGCGGGAATGGCGAGACACATGGTTCAGTTTCCTTGTTGCAGCACGCGCTGCGCCACCCAGGCCTGGCCGGCGGCAATGCCGGCGTCGCCCGGTGGCAGGCGTTCGGGGCGCAGCACGGCGAGGCCGGCGGCGGCGAGGTGTTCGAGTAGCGCGGCGGACAGCAGACGGTTGTGGAAGCAGCCGCCGCCCAAGGCCACGGTGCGCACATTGCGGGCTTCGGCCGCGACCTGCAGCCAGTCGGCAAAGGCGGCGGCCAGCGTGGCGTGAAAGCGCGCCGCGCCGCGCGCGGCGTCGGTCTCGTCGGCGAGGCGCACGAGCAGTGGCAGCAGGTCCAGCGTGCCGTCGGCGGTGACGCGCCAGGCGTCGGCCTCGGGCGCGACCGCGCCGTGGCTGCGCGCAGCCGATTCGAGCGCGATGGCGGCTTGTGCGCCGGTTTCGTTCACCTCGCACAGGCCGAGCAGTGCGGCGGCGGCGTCGAAGTGGCGGCCCAGGCTGGTGGTGGGCGGCGACAGGTGCGCACGGTCGATGATCTGCGCCAGTTGCGCGGCGGCCGCGTGGCGGGCGAAGCGGGTGGCGATCTCGCTCCCGCGTCCCGCTGCCTGCAGCACCGCGGCGGCCATGCGCCAGGGCTCGCGCGCGGCGCGGTCGCCGCCGGGCAGCGGCAGGGCGCGCAGGTGGCCCAGCCGCCTACAGGTGGCACCATCGACGAGGAGCAACTCGCCGCCCCAGGCCGCGCCGTCCGTGCCCAGGCCGACGCCGTCGGCGGCGATGCCGAGCGCCGCGCCGGCGTGGCCGTGTTCGGCCAGTACCGCAGCGATGTGGGCGTGGTGGTGCTGCACGGCGATGGCCGGCAGCTGCAGGCGTTCGGCCAGCGCGCGCGCGACGCGGGTGGAGTGGAAGTCCGGGTGCAGGTCGTGCGCGACGGCCTGCGGCGGTTCGCCGGGCAGCGCCAGCAGGGCGTCGAGCGCGGCGTCGAAGCACCGGCAGGCCTCGGCATCGATCAGGTCGCCGGCGCCCGGCGCGCAGTGCAGGCGGCCGTCGGCGACGCGCGCCGGGGTGCTCTCGAACCAGGCGCCGGTGGCGAGCACCGGCGGGCCAGGCAGGGCGAGCAGTGTCGCGTCCTGCATCGCCGGGCTCACGGGTTCTGCGCCTGCGCCACGCCAGCGGCGATCCAGCCCAGCCAGGCGTCGAAACCTTCGCCGCTGGTGGCGGAACACTGGATCACCTGCAGCTTCGGATTCACCCGGCGCGCGTAATCGATGGCGCGTGCGGCGTCGAAAGTCAGGTGTGGCAGCAGGTCGACCTTGGAGAGCAGCATCAGGTCGGCGGCGGCGAACATGTCGGGGTACTTGAGCGGCTTGTCCTCGCCTTCGGTCACCGAGAGGATCACCACCTTGTGCGCTTCGCCGAGGTCGAAGGCGGCCGGGCACACCAGGTTGCCGACGTTCTCGATCAGCAGCAGGCCGCGTTCGGGCAGCGGCAGCTCGCGCAAGGCGCGGCCGACCATGTGGGCATCCAGATGGCAGCCCTTGCCGGTGTTGATCTGCAGCGCAGGCGCGCCCGTGGCGCGGATGCGCTCGGCGTCGAACTCGGTCTGCTGGTCGCCTTCGATCACCGCCAGCGGCATGCTGCCCGCAAGCCGGCGGATGGTCTCCACCAGCAGCGTGGTCTTGCCCGAGCCGGGGCTGGACACCAGGTTGAGCGCAAACACGCCGTGCGCCGCGAGATGCTTGCGGTTGGCGGCGGCGTAGGCGTCGTTCTTGCCCAGGATGTCCTGCTCGATCCTCACCATCTCGGCCTGGGTCAGGCCGGGGGCGTGGGCGTGCGCCGGGCCGTGGCCGAAGTGCAGGTGGCCGGGGGCGCTGCTCGGCTCAGCCGCCATTGCCGCGCTCGCGGCGGCGGGCTGGCGCCAGCTGTGCGCGCCTGCCTTGCCGCGCGCCTTCGCCGGCGTGCGCATCGGCACCGCCTGGCCGTTGATCTTCAGTTCGCCACTGCCGCATCCGCATACCGTGCACATTGTTCCTACTCCAGTTCCACCGCCTTGACCCGCATTTCGGTGCCACCGGTGGGCTGCACCTGGTAGCTGCCGCACTGCGGGCAGGCGTCGTACAGCGCCGCCACCGGCACCGTGGCGGCGCACTGCATGCACCAGCCGGTACCAGGGGTGGCCTCGATGTCGATCCGCGCCCCTTCGGCGACGCTGCCGCGCAGCACCACCTCCAGGCAGAAGGTGAGCGCCTCGACCTCCACTGCCGCCAGTTCGCCGATCTCCAGCACCACCGCACTGATGCGGCGGCCGCCGTGCGCACGGGCGGCGTCCTCGACAATGCCGCGCACCCCTTCGGCGAGCGACATCTCATGCATGGCCCACCTCCGTGAAGCGCACTTCGAAGGGCACGCAGGGCTTCAGGCCGAGCACCAGCGCGTTGAGGTGGCGGCGCGCGGTCTCGAGATCCGGCGCCTGCCAGCCGCTGCCTTCCAGCGCGAAGGCGCCGGCGGGATGGAAGTTCCATTCGGTGGGGGCGACGATGGCGTACTCGGCCACCGTGTCGCCGTCCACGCGCAGGGCGTGGATGAGCACGCCGCGCGCGGTCTCGCAACAGGCCACGCCGGCCCCCTCGCCGAGCGGTGCGGCGTCCACGACCACCGGCATGTCCTCGGCGAGCGGATGGCGCAGGCGGCTGGCCCAGTCCGACAGATCGACCACCGCGGCGAACAGCCGGGCGGCTACCGGATGGCCGCGCTCGACCAGCAGCCTGACCAGCATCGATGCACGATGGCGCGCCAGGGGGCCGGTCTCGGCCGGCGCGCCTTGCCAGGTGGGTGCGCTGCAGAAGACTTCGTCCGGCACGCGGCCCAACTCCGCCGCCCACTCGGCGGCACTCTGCCAGGGTAGCAGCGCGGCCATGCCGTGCGGCGGGGCGTGGGTGCCCATCTCCAGCAGATCGCCGAGGGCCGCGCCGATGCTGCCGCCGCGGCGCGCACGGCTGGCGAATTCGCCAAGGCTGAAGGGTTCGCGGGCCATGGTGAAGAAGCCGGCGAGCAGCTCGGCGGCCACCAGATCGAGGATCTGCCCGCCGACCTCGCGCGCGCTGTCGGCGCCGTTGGCGGCGGCACGGCCGAGCTGGCGGTGCAGTTCGGCAAAGCGGCCGCGGCGCGGTTCGATGCCGAACAGTGCCGGCCAGTCCAGCATCAGGCGCCACAGGTGTTCCTGCGCCGCCTCGGCGGCGATGGCACGTTCGGCGGCGCTGCGGGCGTCTTCGTCGGCCGCCGGCTCGGCGCGCGCGGCGCTCAGCGCGGCCTGCGCGGTGAGCGCCTGAGCCTTGCCGCACAGGGCGAAGAGCGCCGGGATCAGTGCCATGGCCTCATCGATGCGGCGGCCGACGAGCAGCTTTGCGGCCTGTGGCCGGCTGTTGAGCAGGCGCGCCGACGGCACGCCGCGGCCATCCCATGCGGCTTCGATGAGCAGCCCGCCGGCGGGGTTCACCGCCCGCCTCCGAACAGGCCGCCGCGCAGGAAGTCGCGCCGTGATACGGGCTGGGAAATTGCCGAGCCGCCGCCCAGGCGTGCGCCCTCGGCGCTGGCGGACGCTGGCGGCGGCGCTGCGAGGAGAGCATCGAAGGCGGTGAGCGCAAAGTCTTCCGCGTCGGCCTGGGTAGACAACTCGAAGGCTGGGGAGAGCAGCGAGCAGCTCTGGTAGTGGCCCAGGCCATCCTCGCGGTTGCCGAGGAATTCGTAGCGCCCCGAGGGCAGCTCCCACCACTGCGCCCCCCCCACCTCGATGGGGCGGAAGCGCCCGCCGGGGCCGGGCAGGATGGCCAGATTTACCGCCCATGGCGTGACCAGCACGCCGACCCACTCGCCCTGCCAGGCTTCCATGGCCGGTACCGCCACGGCGAGCGCAGGGTTGACCACCGGCAGGCCGGCCATGCGGGTGGCGGCGATGCGGGTAAAGGTCGCGGCGAGCAGGTGGCGCGGGTTTTCCGTGTGGCAGGCTGGGTTCACGCGTCGTTGACCACCAGGAACTTGTGCTTGGGAGCGTCGCAGTTCGGGCAGGTCCAGTGTTCGGGCAGGCGGGCGAAGGGTGTACCGGGGGGTACCTGGCCGAGTTCGTCGCCTGCGGCGGGGTCGTACTCCCACCAGCAGATGCCGCATTCGAGCCGTGCATCGTCGGCCAGTCGTTGATCGTTGCCGAGATAGCTGCCTTCAAACATCGCCTGCCTCATCCTCCAGACCTTGTTGCAGGGTAGCGACCCATTCGGTCAGCCGCAACAGGCTGTCGGCGAAATCCTCGGCGGCAGCCAGCGCGACGTCGGGGACGTCGGTGACCTCGATGGTGTCGAGGATGAGCTTGTCGTCATTGTTGAAGTACTGCACCCGCCAGGTGGCGGCCACTGCGGTGGCGGTGATGCGGCAGTTGCCGTAGCCGCGTGACAGCACGGTGGTGCTGCCGTCGCCCAGTGCCGCGCTCAGCCAGACGAGGTCGGACGGGGTCATCGGCAGCAGGCTGAGGTTGACCACGTGCGCAGGGTCGCCGCTGCGGTGCGCGCGGGCAGCGGCACAGAGTTCGTGGAGCACCGGCTGGGCGTTCATCACTCCGTCGATCAAGGGCGGCAGGGCGTGGTCGGTGGGCGGGCGCGGCGTCGCCGCGGCCACGGCGGCAACGACCGCGGGGATGGCGCCGGCCTCGAGGGTGTCGGCGACGATGCTGCCCCCGGCAGCGAGCGCCTGCACGCGCCACAGGCCGGTGAACACGGTTTCCTGGACGTGGATCTCCGGCGTGCCACGGACGATGGCGGAGACTTCGCCCTGGCCGAGGGCCTCATTCACCACCGCCAGCGCATCGGCGGGCAGGGCGGAGAAATCGAACACCGGGTTGGCGCCCTCGCCGAAGCGCCAGCCCTGCAGGCCGTCGAGCACCGCCTGCAGGGCGGCGATGGCGGCCGCGGTAGCCGCCGGATCGACGGCTTCGGGCATGCGCGGAAGATCGAAGGTGTGCATGCCGGAGGGCAGCGGCAGGTAGTCGAAGCCGTCCTCCTCGGCAGGCTGCGAGTCGGGGCCGCGGCGGGCGCCGAGGGCGTCGAGGGAGACGACGGGGATAGGGAAGTCCTTCATGCGGCGGTGCTCCGTCAATGGCAGGATGAACTGGCCGCGCGCACCGGGATGCCGATGCCGGGGCGGCGCCCGCTGGGGGCGGCAAGCATGTCGCCGAGCGCGGCGACCAGCGCCGCCCACTCCTGCATGCCTTCGAGTGTGCCCACCCAGGCGCCGTCGCGCTGAAAGAGCAGGGCGGGCAGGCGGCCGATGCCGAAGCGCGCGGCGATCGCCGCACTGGCCGCCGGATCGGCGACGCCGGCGTGAAAACGCCCGGGCCAGGTCTGCAGGGCCTCGGGCAGCACCAGTGTCATGTCCCAGGCTTCCGGGCAGGCCTGTGGTTCGTCGGTGAGCAGCAGCACGCTGTCGCCGGTGGCGGCAAAGGCGTCCACCGCGTCGGAGCCGATGCGCTGGAAAGCGTGGCGTTCGTTCAGGCGTTCGAGCTGCTTGTCGAAGGGCGTGCTCATGGGGTTTGGCTCTTGCGCAGGAAGTCGGGCAGTTGCGGGCCGCGCTCGATGAGATCGGCAAAGGCGGCGTCGACGTCGGCAGTGCGTCCGGCGAGCAGTTCGCCGAGCGCGTCCACCGCGGCACCGATCTGCGCCGCGCGCTCGCCGTCGAGGACCTCGCGGGCGGCGCCGAGGAAGGTCAGCAGCCAGGTGCCGGGCGGCTGGGCGCCGGTGAGCAGCAGGTCGATCCACACCTCGCTGCCGTCGCGCGCGCGGCACAGCGCGCGCAGATCGTCACCGTGCACCACCTGCATGGGAATGCCGACGCACATCAGCAGGCGTCCGGGTGAAAGCGCAGGTCGCCCATGCGCCAGGCCTCGTCCGGCGCCGGGCGGCCGGCTTCGTAGCCGGCCAGCGCCAGTGCGTCGTCGTTGAGGACGGAGCTTGGAGCGGCTGCGGGCTGCAGGTCCACGCCCCAGGCGCGCAGGCGCTCCACCGCCAGCGCCACTGCCTCGGGCACGCGGGCGCGCACCTGCGGGCGCAGGCTGCCGCCGTAGTCGTCGAGTTCTGCGGGCTGCACGCCGATCAGCAGCATCTCCTCGGGCAACTGGCCGAGCAGCTCGGCGGAGGCCAGCACCTCCTGGAAGCCGGTCTGGTGCAGGCTCATCTTCTTCACCCCCATGAAGCGCGGCACCTCGGCGTTCTCCACCAGGCGCAGGGTGCCCGGCGGCAGGCCGTAGTCGATGGCGTCGAAGACGATCAGGCGGCGCGCCGCGGTGAGGTAGGGCAGCAGGTACAGGCCCTGGGTGCCGCCGTCGAGCACGGTGACCTGCGCGGGCACGGTCCACTGCGCATTGAAGGCTTCCACGCAGCGCACGCCGAAGCCTTCGTCGGCCCACAGCAGGTTGCCGATGCCGAGGAGCAGGATGGAGTCGGGTGGAGTGTTCATGGCGGCGCTTCCGGGTGGGATGTCCGGAGTTCAGCAGGGAGCGTGCCAGTGCGGCGGGGGATGAAATGCGGTGGTGGATCAGGGTGTTGGGGGCGTCAGTGCATAAGACTGGCGGATCCGGTGGAAGAGAACATTCCAGAGTGGAAGGTTGCTGTCCATTGCGCGGCAGTGCATGGGCAGCGGGCGTCTCGGGTGCAGGAGCGGGCTTGTCCGCATCGCGGCCAGGGCCGCTCCTGCAGGAGGCGTCAGTCCTTGAACATCCGCCAGCCGCTGATCATGGTGCTGATCAGGCTCTGACGGCTCATGATGTCTTCGCGGATGGCGGCATAGACGTGCACCAGCACGAAGCACAGCGTCACCCACATGCCCAGGCGGTGCATGCTGTGCATCTGCATGCTGTTGCCGCCCAGCACGGCGATTGCCCAGCCGAACATCTGGTCGGCCCAGCTGCCCACGCCGAGGCCTTCGCCGTACAGCGCGAAGCCGGTGATGATCATGTACACCGCGCCGACGGTGAAGAACAGGAACATCATCAGTTGCGCCAGCGGGTTGTGGCCGACGTACTTCTTCGGCTCCTTGACCATGAACAGGTACCACTTCAGTTCGTAGAACACCTCGCTCCACCAGTGGCGGTTGAGGATGGGCAGGAGGAAGATCTGGCGGGCGTGATGATTGCCGACGATGGCCCAGTAGATGCGGCCGATGAAGCCGATGGCGAAGACGTAGGCGGCGGCAAAGTGGAGGAAGCGGATCCACCCCATCAGGTACTGTTCGCTGGGGTCGCCGGACAGCGAGGGCAGCGGCTTGCCGATGAAGTAGCCGGTGATCGCCAGCACGGTGATGGCCAGCGCGTTGACCCAGTGCCACAGGCGCAGCGGCGCCTCATAGACGTATACCGCCTTGACCATGCGCGCATTGCGCTCGGCTTCGAAGGCATCCTGTTCAGCTAGCATGATGTTCTCCAGTTATCCAATCTCGGCGTGGCGAGCGAGGGAAAGCAGTTCGGTTCGCCTGCTCCCTCCCCTTCAAGGGGAGGGTCGGGGTGGGGATGGGTTGTTCCCCCGAACCGAAACCCATCCCCCACCTGTCCTCCCCCTTGAAGGGGGAGGAGCGCCGGGTTCGCCGGTTATGGGTCTGTCAGCGGCAGGGCGGCGGGGCGCGTCGAAGGAGAAAACCGGCCGCCGCCCTGCCGTGACAGAACTCGCGCTTCAGCGCACCTTCACCTGCGTCATTTCCTGGCCGTCCGGGCTCATCACGTGCGTCGAGCAGGCCAGGCAGGGGTCGAAGGAGTGCAGGGTGCGCAGGATCTCCAGCGGCTCGTCGGCCTTGGCCAGCGGCGTATCCAGCAGGCTGGCCTCGAAGGCGCCGATCTGGCCCTTGTGGTCGCGCGGGCTGCCGTTCCAGGTGGTGGGCACCACCGCCTGGTAGTTGTCGATCTTGCCGTCCTTGATCTTGATCCAGTGCCCCAGCGCGCCGCGCGGCGCTTCGGTGAAGCCGGCGCCCTTGGTTTCCTTGGGCCAGGTGGCGGGTTCCCACTTGTCGATGTTGGCGGTGGCGAGGTCGCCCGCCTTGAGGTTGGCCATCAGCTTGTCGAACTGCTCGACCTGCAGGTTGGCGCAGTACAGCGTCTCGATGCCGCGCGCCGCGGTGCGGCCCAGGGTGGAGAAGAGCGCTTGCACCGGCACGTCGAGCTGGGTCAGCACGGCGTCGATGGTCTCGCGGATGAAGGGGTATTCCTTGGGCTGCAGGTAGCCCAGCACCATGCGCGGCAGGCAGCCCACTTCCATGGCGTGGCCGCGCCAGCGCGGGGCCTTGATCCAGGAGTACTTGCCTTCCTCGTCGAGCGATTCGATGTTGGTCTTGCTGCCCTTGGTGTTCTTGCCGAGCACGAAGTTGGGCTCGGTGACGCCGTCCCAGGGGTGCAGGCCCTTGGTCTCGTCGGCGTACTTGTACCAGGAGTGGGAGACGAACTCCTGCACCTGCTCCGGGTCCTTGATGTCCACCTCGTGGATCCTGGAGAGGTCGCCGTTGATGATGGCGCCGCGCGGCAGCAGCAGGTTGGCGCCCGAATAGTCGTTGGCGCGCTGCGGGATGTCACCGTAGGACAGCATGGCCTGCGAGGCTAGGCCGCCGCCGTGCAGCCAGTCCTTGTAGAAGGAGGCGATGGCCAGCAGGTCGGGGATGTAGACCTGTTCGATGAACTCCTTGGTCTGGTCGATGATGCTCTTCACCAGGTTCAGGCGTTCCATGTTGATCGCGCCCACCGCGCCCACGCCGTCGAGGTTGATGGCGCACGGCATGCCGCCGACCAGCCAGTTGGGATGCGGGTTCTTGCCGCCGAAGACGGCATGTACCTTGACGATTTCCTTCTGGAAGTCGAGCGCTTCCAGATAGTGGGTGACCGCCATCAGGTTGGCTTCCGGCGGCAGCTTGTAGGCCGGGTTGCCCCAGTAGCCGTTCATGAAGGGGCCGAGCTGGCCGGATTCGACGAACTTCTTCAGGCGGTTCTGGATGTCGCGGAAGTAGCCCGGCGAGGACTTCGGCCATGACGAGATGCTCTGCGCCAGTTGCGAGGTGGCCTTGGGGTCGGCCTTCAGCGCGCTTATCACATCCACCCAGTCGAGCGCGTGGAGGTGGTAGAAATGCACCAGATGGTCGTGAATGTACAGATTCAGCTGCATCAGGTTGCGGATGGTGTTGGCGTTCTCCGGGATGTCGATGCCCAGTGCGTCTTCCACCGCGCGCACGCTGGTCAGTGCGTGGGTGCCGGTGCACACCCCGCAGATGCGCTCGGTGAAGGCCCAGGCGTCGCGCGGGTCGCGGCCCTTGAGGATGACTTCGAGGCCGCGCCACATGGTGCCGGTGGACACCGCGTTGCGGATCACGTTGTTCTCGTCGAGGTTCACCTCGACGCGCATGTGCCCTTCGATACGGGTCACCGGGTCGACCACGACCCGCTTGCCGGTGTTGTCGAGCCTGAAGCCCTGCGTCTCATACACGCCCATGATCACTGTTCCCCTTGCTTCACGTCGATGCCGGTCTTGTTGCGCGCCCGTGCCAGTGCGGTTACCGCCGCATGCGCGGCGATGCCGGCGCCCACCACCGCGGCGGCGGTGGCGCCCACCTTGTCGGCGTTGGCCTCGATGCCGAACTGCTTGATGTCGGTGACCCGGCTGTAGAAGCTGCCCTTGTCCCAGAAACCGTCTTCCGAACAGCCGATGCAGCCGTGGCCGGACTGGATGGGGAAGGACACGCCTTCGTTCCAGCGCACCGTGGAGCAGGCGTTGTAGGTGGTGGGGCCCTTGCAGCCCATCTTGTAGAGGCAGTAGCCCTTGCGCGCACCCTCGTCGTCCCAGGTCTCGGCGAACTGGCCGGCGTCGAAGTGCGGGCGGCGGTAGCACTTGTCGTGGATGCGCTGACCGTAGAACATCGCCGGGCGGCCCATGCGGTCCAGCGTGGGCATGCGCTCGAAGCTCAGCATGTAGGTCACCACCGCGGTCATCACCTCGGGAATCGGCGGGCAGCCCGGCACCTTGATCACCGGCTTGTCGGTGATCACCTTGTGCACCGGGGTGGCGCGCGTCGGGTTGGGCTTGGCGGCCTGCACGCAGCCCCAGGAGGCACAGGAACCCCAGGCGATGATGGCCTTGCAGTCGGCAGCCATCTCCTTCAGCTTCTCGACGAAGGGGCGCCCGCCCTGGAAGCAGTACATGCCGTCTTCGTTGAGCGGCGGGTTGCCCTCCACGGCGAGGATGTACTGGCCCTTGTACTTCTCCTTGACCTCCTTGAGGATGGCCTCGGCCTGGTGGCCGGCGGCGGCCATCAGGGTGTCGTCGTAATCGAGCGACAGCATCGACAGGATGACGTCCTTGGTCAGCGGGTGCGCCGAGCGGATGAAGGACTCGGTGCAACAGGTGCATTCCAGCCCGTGCAGCCACACCACCGGGGTACGCGGCTTGCTCTCCAGCGCATGGGCGATGCGCGGCGCGGCCGCCGCACCGAGGCCCAGCGAAGTGGCGGTGAGGCTGCAGAATTTGAGGAAGCTGCGGCGGGTGATGCCCTGGCGCCGCAGCACGTCGTAGAAGGTTTCGATCATCGAGGGTCTCCCCAGTCGCAGATGCCGTCGGCCCCGGTCGGGGCGGCATGGTGGGGAGGCTTACTCAACTTTCGTGCCAGCGCCCCGTGGCGGGCGCGGTTGGCGTCAGATCAGGGCTTTGCGTGGCTTGCCGGGGTGAGTCGAGCGGCTGGGGTGGTAAGCGGCCTTCCGCTGGCGCGGCGGGGTGGAAGCTTGGCGCACGGTGTCAGCCCGCAGTTTCTGCTGCTTGCGCAGAAACGAAAAAGCCAGCCGGGGTGGCTGGCCGTGCTGCAGATCAACAACTTGCGTGGATTCGGTGTGGAGCGGGTGAAGGGAATCGAACCCTCGTATGCAGGCGGGTAAGGGGGCGGCCTCGCGGCCGTCCCCTCCCCTAAGAACCGTACGTGCGAGTTTCCCCGCATACGGCTCAAGCAACCCGTAAAGCGCCTCGTCTAAACAGCCGAGGCGCCGGCAGGGTCTTTCTTCTCCGAAGAGTGAAGCTGCGCGTGACAGTTTGGGTGCATCAAGATCAAGTTGCTGATCCTGTCCGTCCCGCGCTCACTACGCTTGATCACATGGTGCAGATGCCACCCTGTGTCGCGCGTAATCTTCTGGAGGCAGCTCGGGCATAAGCCTTCCTGCCACCACCATAACCAGCGTAGCTTCCGCCGCCCCTCGAGCGTTCCGTCCATTTGGCGTGCAAGCCGCCGGGAGAAATACTCGTCATACGTCGGGTCGTAAGGGTTGGCCTCGCCCTTGATCTTCGTATGAGGCCGTTTCCGGTACTCACGCAGAAGGGGTAGGGCCAGATCCTCGGTTGCGAACCGCCAGTCTCTACCTTGGACGCACCTGAAATACTGCGCCTTGATCCATCGCTTGCCCTTGTTCGGGTGTCGGCGACAGGCCCAGCGCCATAGTGCTTCCCAGATTTGATGATCGCATCTTGCGAACGTTCGACTTGCCATCTGACTGCGGTGGTAGCCTGCCCACCCGCGAACCACCGGGGTGAGCTTTTCGATCACGTCCCGTTGCCGGGCCGTTCTCAGTTCGCGCAATGTACTGCGGATCTTGTCCAGAAACGTCTTGACGTTCTTCTTTGACGGTTGAGTCAGAAGAATCCGGTCGTGATACCTGACGTTCCATCCCAGAAAGTCGAAGCCCTTGCTCACGTGGGTGATCTTGGTCTTGGTTTCTGATAGGACAAGCCCTCGGGTTGCCAGAAATGCCGCTACCGTTGGCTTGATTCGCTTCTCCAGCAACTCTTGCGAGCCGCCGGTAATCACGAAGTCATCCGCGTATCGCACCAGGTTTACCTTTGCGTCCCGTGCCGCCCGTACTGTCGAGAACAGTGACTGGAGTTCGTTCTGCAATCCATCCAATGCGAGGTTTGCCAGAACCGGGGAGATGATGCCTCCCTGCGGCGTTCCTGCACTGGTGGGGAATAGCGCCCCTGATTCGATGTACCCCGCCTTCAGCCACTTCCGAAGGATGCGTTTGTCCATGCAGACATTCGCGACCAGCCAATCGTGGCTTATGTTGTCGAAACAGCCTTTGATGTCCCCCTCCAGCACCCATTTTGGGGATGCTTTGCGGCCCAGCGCGTTGCGCACCTGTTCGATGGCGTCAGCGGTGGATCGCTCGCGGCGAAAGCCGTACGAGTGGGTGTCTCCGGTGGTTTCTGACACGGGGTCAAGCGCCAGAAGATGCAGCGCTTGCATTGCCCTGTCGCGCATGGTGGGTATGCCCAGCGGGCGTTTCTCACCATTTGCTTTTGGGATGTAGATGCGACGTAGTGGCCGAGGTCTGTACCCATGTCCTTATACACAACTCACGCCGCTTCATCGCGTAGCGCCTGTATGGTGACGGCGGCGTCCATGACGCGCTGCAAGCCCAGCCAGATGGTCTTGACGCCCGGCTCGCCGTCGCCCTTGCGCGCC
>NZ_PZKC01000020.1 GCF_003034845.1 Pseudothauera lacus
GCGCGCAAGGGCGACGGCGAGCCGGGCGTCAAGACCATCTGGCTGGGCTTGCAGCGCGTCATGGACGCCGCCGTCACCATACAGGCGCTACGCGATGAAGCGGCGTGAGTTGTGTATAAGGACATGGATATAGATGCGCGCCAGAGCAAAGACAGAAAAAACATACGGAACCGCTGACGGTCGACATTGCGAAATGTGACACCAGAATCCCCGCGTTGTACTGAGCACTTCTGGCCTGTCAATACGCCAATACCGTATTCATCGTAGGCCCGATTCAATTTATCTTCGCAGGGCGAGCATAGTAGATTGGCTCCCCAGCTATCCGAGGAGTACCGTACTGGCGTGTCCTTGTCATCCACGAGGGAAATCGCTTTTCCATCCCCCTCTCGCAACAGTCGCCTGAACGCTGAATCAGGAAGAGCGTGAGAATTGCAGAGGTCGCGGAACTCTTCGCAAAGTCTACACAGTCCGTGTTCCATGCTCATGCACTAAGTTGGCTAACGTTTGCAGCTGCGGCAAATTGCGCGCGCAGCGAGTAATTTGTCCGACAGCCTGCACTTGTTATGTGTTCTGCCACTGGACACCACCTGTTACTTTTGATTCGGCCTCTGCAATGGCTTGAATTAGTTTTTGATAGCCCTTGGAGTCAACCCAGGTTGGCTCTTCGCTTTCACCTGCATGCTGGAAGCGCACATAGTAGAGAACACCAATTTCATTTAGTGGCTCTGGCTCTTCGTCTGGCTCTAGCATATCGTCTGCTTCAGCTAAGCTATACCACCAATCATAAGGAAGACTGATAATATCGACAGGTTTCTCAACAACTTTGTCGTACAGCCATATTCCTTTTCTTTCGATAGTGATGCTCATCCAGACTCACTCATACACATAACGATTAAGGCCAGCGGAGGCCGAAGGCCGTCCGTGCTGGGCCGGTTTGTTAAACATCTGACCTCTCTTTCAGCTCGACTACCTTTGGCGCATTGCTAGAAAACACGGACACGCACTCTTGGTACCCAGCAACCAGAAACTCCCGGATCGGTGCTTCGTGCTTCTTGTAGAAGTCATCTCGCGTCGATTCAAGGTCGAACCAGCCGCCTGCTTCAACCTCAAACAGCCATGACGCTTTAAGGACAGACCGGTCAGTGCCCAACCAAATGCCTGCAAGGTCAAGCTCCTCAAGTATTCGCAGTCCAGCATCGGCTTCAAATTCAACTTTTGCTCTTCGACCCGAGTGCTTTGAAACCAGGTCGATGGTGGTCGGGCCAGAGTCACACCAATTGACTCCGACGACCTTCATCGAGTCGTCCACGAACGGAACGACAACGGGGGAAAGTTGGACGGCACGCATCTTCTAATGTTTAACGTAGAGCTAACCGGCGCTGCGCGGCTTTATCGCGCACCGTCCAGCGACCGAAGGGAGCGAGGTTGAGCGCCATGTTATGCCTTTGCTTTCGACAACCAGTCTTGGAACCACTCGACGGGAAGGCGCTCATCTTCGAATGAACGGGAACGCAAATCTTCGATTTGATATGTGTTGGCAAGATACAAATCCCACTGGGTCTCAACATCGGTGAGGATGGGAAGCAACCGTTCAATTGCGGGCGGTGCATCAACATCAATGTACTGACACCAGAATCGATCACACCACTCCGCAATTTGCTTGTGGGAGTACGGTGATTGTTCAGGATTCGAGCCCCACTCAAGCACTTGAATCACGGCCTCCGGCGTAAAGGGCAGCATGACAGGACTAACGCACGGATTCGGCGAGGGCGCTGATCTCATAAGGCATAACGTGTTGTATACATCAAATATGACGGATATTCCGGCATCTGCCGGATAATCCCTGCGGTCTCTGCATGCTCATTTGTCATTGCAATCAAGGCATCGCCCTCCAATGCTGTACATATGAACAGCACCCAGATCTCCGCCAAACCCTGCACTCCCACGGCTACACCTCCATCCAACCCGCCGAGGTTGCTCGATCAGGTGCGGGCATGCATTCGTTACAAGCACTACAGCATACGAACCGAGAAGGCGTATGTCCATTGGGTTCGTGCATTTGTCCGGCAGCAGGGCATGCGCCATCCGCGCGACATGGGCGCGGCGGAAGTTCAGGCGTTTCTGAGTTGGCTCGCCAACGAACGCTCGGTCGCCCCATCAACGCACAACCAGGCCTTGTCTGCATTGCTGTTCCTGTACCGGGAGGTGCTGGGCATCGACCTGCCGTGGCTGAACGAGATCGGACGGCCGAAGAAGCGCGAGCGGGTGCCGGTGGTGCTCTCCCGGCCGGAAGTCGCCCGGCTGCTGGTTGCGCTGGATGGGGTGGAGGCCGAGCTTGCGCGGTTGCTCTACGGTACCGGCATGCGCCTGATGGAGACGCTGCGCTTGCGGGTCAAGGATATCGACTTTGACCGCAACGAGATCGTGGTGCGCGAGGGCAAGGGCGGCAAGGACAGACGGGTGATGCTGCCGGGTGCGATGCGTGCAGCTCTGCACACGCAGTTGGACCACGCACGGCGTGTGTGGGAGGCCGACCGCGCCGCCGGGGTGCCGGGCGTGTGGATGCCGGATGCGCTGGCGCGCAAGTATCCGCGTGCGGGGCTGTCGTGGCCCTGGTTCTGGGTGTTTCCGTCCGATCGGCTGGCGGTGGACCCGGCCACCGGCGTTGCGCGGCGGCACCATCTCTACGAACAACGCCTGCAGCGCGCCGTGCGGCGCGCGTGCGGGCAGGCGCGACTGCACAAGCAGGTAAGCGTGCATACCTTGCGCCATTCGTTTGCGACTCACCTGCTGGAAAGCGGTCAGGACATCCGCACGGTACAGGAGCTGCTCGGCCATGCCGACGTGTCGACCACGATGATCTACACGCACGTGCTGAACCGAGGTGGCTTGGGCGTGACCAGCCCGCTCGATCAACTTTGAACCCTGGGCTTCTGGCGCCGGATACCGTCGGTGTCTGACCCCATTGTCCCGGATCGTCACTGATCCTGATTGTGCCTCAAGCCAAACCCACAAAGTGTGAGCGTGGCAGCATCCAGCGGCCGGGTTGGCCGGGCAGTTCGATAAAACCGAAGTGCTGGTAGAACGCGGCCGCTTTTGGGGATTTGGCATCCACCAAGATGGCAGCGACCGCCAGCGTTTCACTGGCGGCAGCAACGCGCTTGCACGCATCCACAAGAAGGATCGAGCCCAGGCCCTGTCCGTGGCACTGCCGGGCCACGGCCAAACGGCCGAGTAACGCGACCGGCACCGGGTAGCGAGGTAATTTCTTGCGCCACTTCTCGGGCAGCGCGTCTGCCGCGACGCTGGCTGCACTGAGCGTATAGAAACCTGACACCACCTGTAGCTGCTGGGTAGGTGAGGCCACGAAAACCCGCGCAACACCACGCTTGATGTCCTGAGATGCATAACGTTGCAGGTATTCGTCGAGCGCTTTCTCGCCGCACTCGAACTCAGCGGTATGCGCGTCGACGTCAAGCGGACGAATGGAGTAAGTCATTTACTGCACGTGCTTGGCGTGGCGCTGGAACGCGCGCTGCAACGCCGGGTTGGCGGGGGCCGGTGCATCCAGTGCGTCCAGGAAGGCTGCGAAATCATCCTGAGACAGGGTGATGGCCTCGTGCGCCTGCACGACCGACTGCGCCTGCTCGACCGCATTCCGAAGCACAAATTCGGACACGCTCATATGGGCGTATGCCGCTGCTTTGTCGAGTAAGCGGCGTATCTCCTGATCACAGCGGATGTGCAGGCGGGTGTCTTTGGAAAGAGTTGGCATGGCGGCCTCCGGATGTTTACTTCGCCAATTGTGCGCCATTTGTGCGCACAGCATCAAGACACCTACGCCAACCTCAACGGCCAAGCATCAACTACGCTCAGCCCCGCAGCCGCCTCCACAGCAGCAGCGGCAGGCGCAGCAGGAAGCCGAGGAACAGCCGGCTGTGCATCCAGGTGAGCAGGGTGTTGTCGCGCAGGTAGTTGAAGTGCGAGACCCCGCCTTCGTCGGCGCGGAAGTACTTGACCGGTGCATCGACGTTCACCGGGCGCACGCCGCGCCAGGCCAGGCGCACCACGGCTTCGGGGTCGAAGTCGAAGCGGCGCATCCAGCGCTGGCCGCGCATCACCGCGCGCAGGGGTTCGACGGGGTAGACGCGGAAGCCGTAGAGCGAGTCGCCGATGCCCATCCACAGGGTTTCCAGATTGGCCCAGGCGTTGGACACCTTGCGCCCACGCACGCGCAGCAGCGGCGCGCTGGCGTCGAACACCGGGCGGCCGAGGATCATGCAGCCGGGCTGGGCGGCGGATTCGGCCATGAAGCGGGGGATGAGTTCGGCGGGGTGCTGGCCGTCGGAGTCCATGGTCAGCGCGTGGGTGTAGCCGGCGCGCGCAGCTTCGTCGAGGCCGTGCAGTACTGCGGCGCCCTTGCCGCGGTTTTCCGGCAGCACCAGCACGCGCAGGCCGTCGTCGGCCTGGGCCATGGCGGCGAGCTGTTGGGCAGTGCCGTCGGTGCTGCCATCGACCACCACCCATACCGGGTTCCACTGCGTGCGCGCCGCACGTACGGTATCGAAGACCTTGGCGCCCGGGTTGTAGCTGGGGATGAGGACGAAGTGGGTTGCGGAAACGTCCGCGCAGGGGTTGGCAGGCAGGGTCATGAACGGGGCGGGTGGGGCCGTGGGCCTTCAGGCGGCTGCGGCCGCGCGGGTGGCAAAGGGCGGCGTGTAGCGCGCCTTGGCCAGTTCTTCGGCAAAGTAGCGCTCCAGCTCTTCACCGAAGGCGGTGGCATCGCGCGGGGGCTCGAAGCGCTTGCCCAGGCGCACGCGGTAGTGAATGGGCATGGGCGGGCGGCGGAACAGCGGCCAGCCCTTGGAGAGGTAGTCGGAATCGGTTTCGATGATGATCGTCTGCACCGGCACCTTGGCGCGCCGCGCGATCAGCGCCACGCTGGGCATCATGGGGTTCACCGGCGGGCGCACGGTGCGCGTGCCTTCGGGGAAGATCAGCAGCTGGCTGCCGGCACGCAGCGCCTCGCAGGAAGCAAACACCATCTCCAGCGGCTTGCCGTTGGGGATGTAGCGCGCCAGCCGGGCGCCGCCGCCGAGGAAGACGTTGCGCAGCAGGCTGGCCTTCATGATGCAGGCAACGTCGGGCAGGCGCGAGATCACCATCACCGCGTCGAGCAGGCAGGGGTGATTGGGGGCCAGGATGAGCGGCCCGGCGTCGCGCAGCTGGTCGAGTTCGCTGAGGTCGAAGCGGCAGGCGCCGAGCAGGGTGAGAATGTTCAGATAGAGGCGGAAGATCGTGGTGATCATCCAGCGCCCCAGTCGCCCCCCGCGCTGCTCGGGCAGGACGAGGTGCAGCACCACCGCGAAGGGGGTCCACGCCAGGCACAGTGCGCCGAGCGCCCCCAGGCCCACATACAGGCAGAAGTACTCGTAAAGGGCGGGCAGGCGGCGCATGTGGCGTAGGTTCCGGAAGCGAGCGCGGGCGCTCAGTCGCCTACATTGACCGTCTGTGACGACTGCCCGAGCACCCAGGCCATGCCGATGCCGGCCGCCCACGCGCTCTTCTTGCGCACCAGCGGGCTGTCGGCGAAGGCGGCGCCGGAGAGGGTGTCGTAGCGCACGAAGCTGCCCACCCAGAAGCGCTCGTAGCGCTTCGACAGCGCCATGATGAACTGGGTGCCGCCATAGCCGCCGCTGGCACGGTAGGCAGGGCGGTCGGGGCGGGCGTAACGCGCATCGACATCGTAGAAGTAGCGATGCTGGCGGGCGTCGCCGTAGATCGGCCCGGCGAGCATGCCGAGATTCCAGCCGTGCTGGCCGAAGGGGTCCTTGACGTCGAGGTTGACGAAGGGGGTAAACACCATGCCGACGTGGCGCATGCCGCCGCGCACGGTGAACGCCGCGCGCAGCGGCATGCGGAAGTCGACGCGCGCGCGGCGGTCGGCGCTGCGCCACAGGTTGAGCTCCAGCGAGGGGCCGAATTCGATGGTCGGCTGCAGGTCGGGCATGCCTCTGCGGGCACCGTTGCCGTCGCTGTCTACCGGCAGCGAGGCGGCCAGGCTCATGTTCAGTTCGACGCGCTCGCTGTCGAAGAACACCCCGCGGATGCCGTCGCGGTCGGCCTTGAGGAACTCGCCGCGGTAGATCACGTAGGGCACCGGCAGCGCATGGGTGCGCTGGCGGTCGGAGCCGCGGTAGTCGGGAAAGGACACCGCGCCGACCCCGACCCCGACTTCCCACAACGGCAGTTCCTCGGCGGCGGACGGGGCGGCTGCAAGGGCAAGGGCCGCGGCCAGGGCGGCAACAGGCAGTTGTGACTTCATTTCAGGCTTCCAGATTGGGGTGGCCGGCACTGGCCTCGATCTCGACCAGCAGGTCGGCGCGGCAGATGTCGGCCTCGACATAGGTGCATTGTGCCCGCGGCCCGAGGCGCTGTTCCACCACCGCGCGCACGGCGTCGAGATCGGCGGCGCGGCGCAGGTAGACGACGCAGGCCAGTTCGTCGACGCGGTAGCGCGCTTCGGGGGCCACCCGCGCACACTCGGCGAGTACGGCTTCGATGTTGTCGAAGGTCTCGTGGGTCTGCGCGACAACATCGCCGACGTGCAGGCTGCGATGGCCGACGATGCTGGCGGTGCCGGAGATGAACAGCAGGGGCTTGTCCTCGCCGCGCAGCAGCGCCGCGCGCGCGAAGGTCGGGCTGCGCGGGCCGTAGGCCGACGGGTAGTGGTAGGCGCTGACCTGGCGGGGATTCTCGATCGCCAGCGGCGTGCGGCGGCTGGCCAGGCAGGCGATGGCCAGCGCGCCGTCGCCAACCCCCAGCGCGCAGGCCGCGGGCACCGCCCCTTCGAGCACGCGCCCGGCGCCGGCAAAGGCGTCCTGGCGACCGATGTTGAACTGGCGGTAGCGTTCCAGGCCGCCCTCGACCTCATTGATGCGCGGCACGTAGTTCCATACCCGCAGCAGCTTGCCGTGGCCGCGGGCGTCGAGCAGCGCGAAGAGGGCCTCGTAGGCGCGCCGCGCCGCATGTTCGAGGGCGCTGCCGGCAGCCGCCGCGCGCGCGGCGTCGGCCACGGCGCGCTCATCGACGCTGATCGTCGCGAAGAGCAGTTCGCCGCTCTCGGCAAAGCTCACGCCGCCGGCCTCGCCGCGCAGCACTGGTGCCGCGCTCTGCCAGCGCAGGGCCCACGGCTGCGCCGGCACCAGCACCGGGCAGGCGACCGCCAGCCCGGGCTGCAGCGCGGCAGCCGAACTGCCGAAGACGATCTCGCCAAACACCTGCGCGCCGGGCGGCTGAGCCGGCGCGGCCGGCGGCCACGCCAGCCCGAGCACTGCAGCAGCCGTCATGCGCCGGTGAGCTCGGTGTCGTCCACCGGCTGGATGTTGCGCTTGCGGGCCTGCCAGGCAACCAGCGATCGCCGCCAGTGCTTGATCGACGACAGGTAATAGACCACCTTGAAGGCGGTCAGCGAGGACCAGATCGGCGTCTTGCCGTAGATGTCGCCGGCCAGCAGGGAGAGCAGGGCCTCGCGCATGCGCAAGGTGTTGCGCGGCCCCATGAAGAGGTCGCGCATGGTGGGGTTGGTCATGCGGTAGATGAACCACGAGAACTCACGCGGGCCGTGGCGCATGTCCTTGTCGAAACGGCGCATGGCCTCTGCGGTGCGCGCCGGCTCGCGCAGGCAGGTATCGACCGCCTCGGCGCCGAAGAAGGCGCCCTGCATGGCCAGCATGACGCCGGAGGAGAACACCGGATCGATGAAGGCGAAGGCGTCGCCGAGGAGGATGTAGCCCTTGCCGTAGGTGCGGTCGGTGGTGTACGAGAAGTTGCCGGTGGCCTCGACCTCGTTGACGATGCAGGCATCCTTGAGGCGCTCGGCCAGCGCCGGGCACATGTCGATGGTGTCGAGCAGGAACTGCGCCTTGCTGCGCCCCTTGCGCTGCTTCATGTAGTAGGGCCAGGTCACCGCGCCGACACTGGTGGCACCGTCGGCGAGCGGAATGAACCAGAACCAGCCGTGATCGAACCAGTAGATGGTGATGTTGCCCTGGTTCTCGCCCTCGTGGCGGCGCGCGCCCTCGAAGTGGGCATACAGGGCCGAGCTGTTGTGCTTGGGGTTGCGCTGCTTGGCACGCAGGCGGTTGGCCATGAAGGTGTCGCGCCCGGAGGCGTCGATGACGAAGCGCGCCCGCCACTGCTCGCGGCGGCCGTCGTCATGCTCGGCACTGACGGTGGCGCCATCGTCGTCGTAATCCACCTCACGCACGCGGCAGCCCTGCAGGACCTGCGCGCCATTGCGCTCGGCGTTGCGGATCAGCACGAGATCGAAATCCGAACGCCTGACCTGGTAGGCGTAGGGCATGGTCTTGTCCCAGGCTTCGGCAAAGCGGAAGCGCTGCATGGCGTCGTGGTGCGGCGAAACGAATTCCGCGCAGTGCTTCTCGATGCCGATGGCGCGCATCTCCTCGCTCACCCCGAGCTCCTCGAAGAGCTTGAGATTGGCCGGCAGCAGCGACTCGCCGATGTGGAAGCGCGGATGGCGGTCTTTTTCCAGCACCGTCACGCTGTGGCCCTTGCGCGCCAGCAGGGTGGCCGCGGTCGCCCCGGCGGGACCGCCGCCGATCACCAGCACGTCGCAACGATGGGGGCCCGCGGCCGCGGTCGCGGCATCCGGGCTCAGGGCGGCATCGTTCGTCACTCGCATTCTCCTCGCGCTTTGTCGGGGCGCTCCCACGCATACCCCAAAAGACCAACGGGCGAATATACCCCAGGCAAACTTGCGGAGGAATGATCTGGCTCAATACCCGCTCCCGCGGAGGGGAATATTCTTCCTGCCCGCGCGCTGGTGGTTCCGCCGCTGCAATGTTCGTGGCATGCTGCTCGCTTGTGTAACAGAAAGCATGCTGCCTTACCGAGGAGAATCCATGACCTTCATGCAATGGACGGCCGAGCTTGAACTCGGCGCAGGCGAGATCGACGGCCAGCACCGCTGGCTGGTGGATCAGACCAATGCCCTGCATGACGAACTGTCCGGCCCGGCACCGCGTCGCGAGGTGATCGGCGAACTGCTCGAAGGCCTGGCGGACTACACCCAGAACCACTTCATCGCCGAGGAAGTGCTCTTCGAGCGTCACCGCTACCCCGAAACCGCCGCCCACAAGGCCCAGCACGACGCCTTCACCACCCGCGTCATCAAACTGCTGATGCGCTTCGAGCAGGGCGAAACGGTGGACACCGAGGTGCTCGACCTGCTGCGCGACTGGCTCACCAACCACATCTGCAAGGTCGACCGCGCCTACGTGGACTACCTGCGCGCCCACGGCGCCTTCTGAGCGAAGCAAGTGTAGTCAAGGGGAGAGCCGGGGTGGGGATGGGTGGGCTCCGCAGCGCCCGAACCAAACCCATCCCATCCTGTGCGAAGGCTCGCTTTGCACAGCCAACCCGTTCACCCTGAACGTTCGCGAAACGGGCCGCGGCGCCGGTTTTACGCGCAATCGGTACATCTGCTGACGGCATGCGGCGCACGACTGTGGCACAGTAACGCGGCCCGTCGTCCTTCCCTGCCGCCATGAGACCCGCCCACGCCCACATCGATCTCGACGCCCTGCGCCACAACTACCGCCTCGCCCGCAGCCGCCATGGCGGCCGGGCGCTGGCCGTGGTCAAGGCCAATGCCTACGGCCACGGCGCCATCCCCTGCGCACAGGCCCTCGCCGACATTGCCGACGGCTACGCGGTAGCCTTCCTCGACGAGGCCCTGGCACTGCGCGCGGCGGGCATTACGGCCCCCATCCTGATCCTCGAAGGCGTCTTCGATGCCGCCGAGCTCGCTACCGCCGCAGCCCTGCAGTTATGGATCGTGGTTCATCACGAGGAGCAGTTGCGGATGCTGGAGGCAGCGCCGGCGGGGATCTCCGTCGAAGCCTGGCTGAAGATCAACAGTGGCATGAACCGCGCCGGCTTCGCCCCCGCCGACGCCCTCCCTGCCTGGCAGCGCCTGTGCCACTGTGGACGTGTCAGCAACATCACCCTGATGACCCACTTCGCCCGCGCCGACGAGCCGCACGTGCTCTTCACCGCCAGCCAGATCGACACCTTCGAGACCGCCACCGCGGCGATTCCCGGGCCACGCAGCCTGGCCAACTCGGCCGCGGTGCTGGGCTGGCCGGCAGCGCACCGCGACTGGGCGCGCCCGGGCATCCTGCTCTACGGCGCCAACCCCCTGCCGGGCGCAGACGACGGCCTGCAGGCGGTGATGACACTGGAGAGCCGCGTCATCGCCGTGCGCGAGATCGACGCCGGCGCCCCTCTCGGCTACGGCGCGCGCTTCCACGCCAGCCGCCGCACCCGCGTCGGTCTGGTGGCCATGGGCTACGCCGACGGCTACCCGCGCAGCGCCCCGGACGGCACCCCGGTGGCCGTAGACGGCGCGGCCAGCGCGCTGATCGGGCGTGTATCGATGGACATGCTGACCGTCGACCTCACCGATCTCCCCGCCGCCGGTCCCGGCAGCCGCGTGGAGCTGTGGGGCCCCCAGGTCGCGATCAACCGCGTCGCCCAGGCCGCCGGCACGATCGCCTATGAGCTGCTGTGCAACGTCAAGCGGGTCGGCTTCGAGTACCACCGCCGCGACGAGGGCTTGTGACGATTGGTTACAGGCTGACCGCCCCTGCGCCATCCTGATAGCATGCTCTCACACCTCAAATTCACCTCCGGGGAGCATCGCGCATGGGACTGATAGACCTCCTGCGGCACAACATCACCCAGACCGGCGCCCGCGCGCCCGACACCCTCAGCCAGGCCAAGCGCGGGCGCAGCACTTCGGTGCTGGGGCGGTCCACGCTCTATCAGTTCAAGAAGGATGTGCTGAGCATCGTCGCGCAGCTCAACCACGGCGTGCGCCATGACGACTGCGAGACGCTGAAGCGGCAGATGATCTTCGTCCAGACCCAGCTCTTCCACAGCCTCTACCACGACCCCGGCATCTCCGCCGAGGCCAAGGAGGCCCTCATGCACTACCACCTGAAGAGCGTCAAATCGACCATCGACGACCGCCGCCACGGCCGCCTGCGCGAGATCGGCGCCAGCGCGCCGGCCCCGCGCTGATCACTCGCGCACGCGGTCGATGACCACGTAGACGCCGCTGGCGCCGGCGGCCACGCCGTCGACGCGCCCTTCCAGATCACCCGCCCGCGGCGTTGCGTCGCCGCTGCGCGACACCCGCGCGATGACGCTGAGGGAAGCCGGTACCGCCACGTCGGGGCCGCCCATCAGCGCCACGCCATCGAAGGAGAAGGCCAGCGGCAGCTCGGCCACGGTGTAGCGCAGGGCGGCCAGCGGCATGCCGCCATCGACGCCGCGCACGAAGACGAAGACGACGTCCTCCGGCGCCGCACGCTCACGCACGGCATCGTCGATCTGCAGGCGCCCGCTCAGGCTCAGCGCGCCGCCGCCTGGCGCCGGGGCGGCGGGCGGCGGTGCTTCGTCGAGCGTCGGCAGACCGCCGCGCAGGCGTGCTTCGTTGATGCTGGCGCGGATGCTGGCGGCCATTTCGTTGCCCGCCGGCACGCGCGCGAGGATGCGCTCCCAGTAAGCCGCCGCGCCGGCAAAGTCGTCGCTCTGGAAGGCGGCCGTGCCAGCCAGCGCGAGCGCCTTGATGTGCTGCGGGTCGACGGCCAGCGCACGCTCGACGAGCGCCGCAGGCTCTCCGGTGACGTCGCCATCGCGGGTGGCCGCCATGACGTCGGCCCAGTCGGCGAGGACGTCGGGGTCCTGCGGGCGCAGCTCGGCAAGCCGCGCATAGGTCGCCAGCGCGCTCGGGAAGTCCTCCAGCACGAGGTAGGAGCGCGCCAGCATGTTCCAGCCCTCGACGTTGTCCGGCTCCTGCTCCAGACGCGCCGCCAGGCTGCTCACCATGTCCTCGATCTCCGCGGCCGTGAAGCCCTCCCGGGCGCTGGCAGCGGCGGGGTCGAGCGCCGCCGGGGCGCCGATGCTCAGATAGACCAGCGCAGCGCTCAGCGGCACCAGCACCACCATGGCCAGCCCCCAGCCGCGTGCCGCGCCTTCGCGGGCCTGCCTATCATCGCCTTCGCCCTCTTCCAGGGCGCGGCGTTCGAGTTCCTCACGGCTGCGCGCATAGGCGGCGTCATCGACCCGCCCGGCGGCACGTTCGCCGTCGAGCTCGGCAAGCTGTTCACGCAGCACCGCCAGCGCGGTCTCGGTCTGGCGCTGGCGCTCGCGCGCGGCGGTGGTCTGCCCGCGCAGTCCGAACAGGGGGGCGAACACCCACAGCAAGGCACCGGCCAGCATGAGGCCGGCGAGAATGGCGAAGGCGATCACTTGTAGGGCTCCTCGGGCGGGGGGGCGGCTTCGAGCAAGGCCCGCGCACGTACGCGCTCGGCCTCACCGAGGGGAACGGGGACTTCCTGCTGACGACGGCGCAGGCGCAACGCAAAGGCGCCCAGCGCCGCCACCAGCAGGATCGCCGGCCCCAACCAGAGCAGCACGGTGGAGGCCTTGAAGGGCGGGGTGAAGACGACAAAGTCGCCGAAACGGGCGATGAGGAAGTCGACCACTTCCTTCTCGCTCTTGCCGGCCGCGAGCTGCTCGCGCACCTGGTTGCGCATGTCCACCGCCAGCGGCGCGCGCGATTCGGCCACCGACTCGTTCTGACAGACCAGGCAGCGCAGGTTGTGGGAGAGCGCCAGCACGCGCGCTTCCAGCACCGGGTCGTCGGACACCGGCACGGCCTCGCCGGCGGCATGCGCCGCGCCGGCCGCGCAGCACGCCAGCAGCAGCGCGGCGGTGCGCAGGGAATGGAGGAAACGTTCAGCCGGCACGGGAGAGCTCCGTAATCATCGGCATCAGCACGCGCTCGAAGTGCTCGCGGGTGAGCGGACCGATGTGCTTGTAGCGGATCACCCCCTCACGGTCGATGAGAAAGGTCTCCGGCGTGCCATACACGCCGTAGTCGAAGCCGACCTTGCCTTCCGGATCGACGGCGATGGTGGTGTAGGGATTGCCATGGCGGACGAGGTAGTCGAGCGCATCGGCGCGGCCGTCCTTGTAGTTCAGCCCGACCACCGGCACCACCCCGCGACGGCCGAGTTCGACCAGCAGGGGATGCTCCTGGCGGCAGGATACGCACCACGACGCCCATACGTTGAGCAGCCAGACCTGGCCGCGCATGTCGGCGCTGGAGAAGCTCGCCTCTGGCGCCTGCAACTGGGCGACGCTGAAGGCCGGCGCGGGTTTGCCGACCAGCGGCGAGGGGACCTCGCGCGGATTGAGCTTCAGCCCATAGGCGAGAAAGCCGGCGAGAGCCAGGAAGATGACCAGCGGGACGAGGAATTTCGCTTTCATGGTGTCGGCCTCAGGCGCTCTGGGTGGCGGCAGCCGGCACGCGGCGCTCGGCAAGGCGGCGGTAGCGGCGGTCGGCGGCGGCACAGATGCCGCCCACGCCCATCAGCGTGCACCCCAGCCAGATCCAGCTGATGAAGGGCTTGTGATAGAGGCTGACGATCCAGCTGCCATCCTCCAGTTCGTCGCCCAGCGATACATAGACGTCGCGGAAGGGGCCGATGTCGAGGGAAGCCTCGGTCATCGGCATCTGCTGGGCGAGGTAGAGGCGCTTCTCCGGAGTCAGCGTGGCGATCTGGCGCTCGCCGCGGGCGACCTCGATGGTGGCACGCGCGGCAAGGTAGTTCGGGCCCGGTGCATCGACCACGCCACGGAAGGTGAAGGTATAGCCCGCCAGGCGCGCGGTCTGGCCGTCCTTCATGCGGACGTCGAGCTCGGATTCGAGGCTGCCGACCATGGTAACGCCGATGATGAACACCCCCACGCCGAGGTGGGCCAGCCACATTCCCCACCACGCCGCCGGAATGCCGCGCAGGCGCACGCCGGCCCCAGCGGCGGCCCCGGGACGCTCGGCGACGCGGGCGCGGAGGAGCTGCACACTGCCGATCAGCACCCAGGCCGCCAGCGCCAGGCCGAGCACGGTACGCCAGGTGAAATTGCCTACCACCACCGCCAGTCCGACGCCCAGCAGCACGCTGACGATGGCGCCGGGCGCCAGGCGACGGACGATGCGGGCACTGTCGTCGTTCTTCCAGCGCACGAAGGGGCCGATCACCATCAGTACGACCACCGGCACCATCAGCGGCACGAAGACGGCCTCGAAGTACGGCGGGCCGACGGAGATCTTGCCCATGTTGAGGGCATCGAGGAAGAGCGGGTAGAGGGTGCCGAGCAGCACCGCGCCGGTGACCACCGCGAACAGCACGTTGTTGCCCAGCAGCGTCGATTCGCGCGACATCAGCGCAAAGCTGCCGCCACCGGTGAGCCTGGGCGCGCGCCAGGCGAACAGGGTCAGCGAGATGCCGATGACCAGTACCAGCAACACCAGGATGTAGAGCCCGCGCGCCGGATCGGTGGCAAAGGCATGTACCGAGGTGATCACCCCGGAGCGCACCAGGAAGGTGCCAAGAAGCGACATCGAGAACGCGCTGATGGCGAGCAGCACCGTCCAGTTGCGGAACGCGCCGCGCTTCTCGGTGACCGCCAGCGAGTGGATCAGCGCGGTGCCGAGCAGCCAGGGCATGAAGGAAGCGTTCTCCACCGGATCCCAGAACCACCAGCCGCCCCAGCCCAGTTCGTAGTAGGCCCAGCCGGAGCCGACCGCGATGCCGGCGGTGAGGAAGACCCAGGCTGCCGTGGTCCACGGCCGCGACCAGCGCGCCCAGGCGGCATCGAGGCGGCCGCTGAGCAGCGCCGCGATGGCAAAGGCGAAGGCCACCGAAAAACCCACGTAGCCCATGTAGAGCAGCGGTGGGTGGATGATCATGCCCGGATCCTGCAGCAGAGGGTTGAGGTCGCGCCCTTCCGCGGCGGCCGGCAGCAGGCGGGTGAAGGGGTTGGAGGTGAACAGGGTGAATGACACGAAGCCCGCACTGATCGCCCCCAGCACGCCCAGCACGCGGGCCATGAAGGCCTCTGGCAGGTCACGGCTGAAGATGGTCACCGCCACCGTCCACAGCGACAGCGAGGCCGCCCACAGCAGCAGCGAACCTTCATGATTGCCCCACACCCCGGTGATCTTGTAGATCAGCGGGGTGGCGGTATGCGAATTGACCGCCGCCAGACGCACCGTGAAGTCGCTGGTGACGAAGGCCCAGGTCAGGCAGCCGTAGGCGAAGAGCAGGAAGAACAGCTGCGCCTGCGCCGCCGGGCGCCCCACCGCCATCAGCGCATAGCGGTTCTGCTGCGCGCCGACGAGCGGCACCACGGCCTGCACACAGGCCAGCACGAGGGCCAGGATGAGGGCGAAATGCCCGAGCTCGGCAATCATTGCTGCACCGTCTGGGCGGCTTTGTGGGCTTGGTCGATGGCGTACTGGGCCTCCACCGGCATGTAGTTCTCGTCGTGCTTGGCGAGCACCTCGGTGGCGCGGAAGTGGCCCCCGGCATCAAGCATGCCCTGCACCACCGCGCCCTTGCCCTCCTGGAAGAGGTCCGGCAGGGTACCGCGATAGGTAACGGGAATGACCTTGGCGGTGTCGGTGATGGCAAAGCTCACCGTCAGGCCGTCGGCCTCGCGGCGGATCGAGCCCTCCTCGACCATGCCGCCGATACGGAAGGCTCGGCCGGTGGGAGCCTTGCCCTCATAGACCTCGCTAGGCGTGTGGAAGAACACCAGGTTCTGCTGGAAGGCGGTGAGCACCAGGGCCACCGCCGCCACCAGCAGGGCAACGCCACCGCCAACCAGCAGCAGCCGCTTGTTACGGGCTTTCATTCATTCGACTCCATTCTTGCCAAGCGCCCGCCGCCAGCGCAGCAGGCGGGTCACGGTGTCCTTCCGACGGCGGATCACCAGCACGAGTTCCGCCACGATCAGCGCCGCGGTGACGCCATAGCTGCCCCACACGAAGGGCGCCGCGCCGCCCATGTGCCAGAACGCGGCCCACGATTCCCACTGCATCAGCGCGCCCTCCCTTCGGCTTCCAGCACCTCACCCACCCATTCGGTATGGCGCTCGCGCTCGAGGATCAGCGCGCGCACCCGCCACAGCGCCACCGCAATCGCGTACATCCACGCCGCGAGGGCCATCACCAGCATCCCGGCGAGCATGGTGGTGGCCATTGACGGCGCCTTGGTGAGGCTCACCGAGGCACCCTGGTGCAGGGTGTTCCACCACTGCACGGAGAAGTAGATGATGGGCACGTTGACCGCACCCACCAGCGCGATGATGGCCCCGGCGCGGTCGGCGCGGCGCGGATCCTCGATGGCGCGGGTGAGCGCGATGAAGCCGAAATAGAGGAACAGCAGCAGCAGCTGCGAGGTCAGGCGCGCGTCCCACACCCAGTAGGTGCCCCAGGTCGGCTTGCCCCACAGCGCGCCGGTCCACAGCGCGAGGAAACAGAACATCGCGCCGGTCGGCGCCAGCGCCTGGCACATGATGAAGGACAGGCGGGTGTTGAGCACCAGGCCCACGGCCGCCCAGAAGGCCATCACCAGATAGATCAGCATCGACATCCACGCCGCCGGGACGTGGATGAAGATCACCCGGTACACCTCGCCCTGCTGGAAGTCGGTGGGGGCGACGAAGAAGCCGATGTACAGCCCGATCGCCGTCAGCACCGCCGCGGCCTGCGCAAACCACGGCGCCAGCGTGCCGGCGAGCGGGTAGAACTGCTGGGGCGCGGCGAAGCGCAGGATGCCTTCGGGGTTGCGCGTCACGGCGCGGGAGGGTGTCGTCATGCCTCGATTCATTCCATCGCAATTCGCAGGGCTGCGGCGCAGGCCCACGGTGCCAGCGCCAGCGCACCGGCGAGACCGCCGCCAAGGAGCAGCAGGTGGGCCGCGGCACCGCTGCCGCCGAGCCAGGCCTCCACCGCCCCGGCACCGAAGATCAGCACCGGCACGTAGAGCGGCAGCACCAGCAGCGCCAGCAGCATGCCACCGCCGCGCACGCCAAGGGTGAGCGCCGCCCCCACCGCGCCGAGCAGGGCGAGAATGGGGGTGCCGAGCGCCAGACTGAGGGTGAGCACCGGCAAGGCGCCTTCTTCAATGTCAAACAGCAGGGCCAGCGCCGGGGCGGCAAGCACCAGCGGCAGCCCGGTGGTCAGCCAGAAGGCGCAGATTTTCGCCAGCACCCACAGTACCGCCGGCTCACTAGACAGGAGAAGCTGCTCAAGGGTTCCGTCGGCGTGATCCTGGGCGAACAGACGGTGCAGCGCCAGCAGGCTGGCGAGCAACGCCGCCACCCACAGCACGCCGGGGGCGATGGCGCGCAGCTGGTTGGTCTCGGCGCCGACACCGAAGGGGAACAGGCACACCACGACAACGAAGAAGGCCAGCGTCACCAGCAGATCGGCACGCCCCCGCCAGGCCAGCAGGAGGTCGCGGCGCAGCACCGCAAGGAAGGCGCTCAGCATGCGTAGCGCCCCACGTCGAGCACGTCCGGCGGTTGCGCGAACGGCGCCTCCTGATGGGTGGTGAGCACCACCATGCCACCCGCCGCACAGTGAGCGCCAAGGGTGCCGGCAAGATCGGCGACGGCATGGACGTCGAGCGCGGTGAAGGGCTCGTCGAGCACCCACAGCGGGCGCGCCGAAGCCAGAAAGAGGCGCGCCAGCCCGACGCGGCGGCGCTGCCCCTGGGAGAGCACGCGCGCCGGCAGATCAAGCTGGGCACCCAGACCGATGCGCTCCAGCGCACGCACGCAGGCGGCTTCGTCGACCTCTTCATCGCCCGCTGCGGCACAGGCAAAACGCAGGTTCTCCAGCGCACTGAGCATGTCGTTGAGCGCCGCGGCGTGGCCGAGGTAGAACAGCGCACGGTGGAAGTTCTCGCGCTCGCGGCGCAGCGGCACGCCGCACCAGCTCACGGTGCCGGCCTCGGGCTCGGTAAGCCCGGTGAGCAGGCGCAGCAGGCTGGTCTTGCCGACCCCGTTGGGACCGGCGACGCGCAGCATGGCGCCCGGCGCCAGACGCAGGGCGAGGCCGCGGAACAGCAGGCGGTCGCCCTTCAGGCAGGCGAGATCGGTGACTTCGAGCATGGGAGGGGATTGAACCACAGCGCAGCCAGCGCAGGAAGTACCGCCATTGCCGCGCCCACCGCCGGCCGTCGCCTGCGGGCCGCTGCCGGCCCGCAGGCAGTGTTACCTACTGCTGCGTTGACGGCGGATGGAAGACATCGGGCGTCACCGCCGGACGTTCCAGGCCGATGTCCTGCTCGATGGGCGGCAGCGAGTGGGCGATGCCCTTGTGACAATCGATGCAGGTCTTGCCCTCGGCCAGCCCGCTCTGGTGGGCCTGGTTGGAACGGCGTCCCTGCACCGAGTAGTCGAAGTACTCAAAACTGTGGCAGTTGCGGCATTCCTGCGAGTTGTTGGCACGCATCCGCCGCCATTCGTTCTCGGCCAGGCGCAGACGGTGGGCCTCGAATTTCTCCGGCGTGTCGATGGTGCCCATGACCTTGCCGTAGAGCTCGCGGGTTGCCTGGATCTTGCGGATCATCTTCGGCACCCATTCACGCGGCACGTGGCAGTCCGAGCAGATCGCCCGCACGCCGGTGCGGTTCTGGTAGTGGATGGTGTTGCGGTATTCCTCGTACACGTTGTCGCGCATTTCGTGGCAGGAGATGCAGAACTGCTCCGTATTGGTCCACTCCATCACGGTGTTGAAGCCGCCCCAGAAGATGATGCCAGCGGTAAAGGCCACCGCGATGGTGCCCAGCCCCAGTGCCCGCAGCTTCTGCCACAGGCTCTTCTTGTTGTCGTCGCTCATGTCGTTCCCCGCTTGGTCTCAGCGCACGCCGGTAGCCGGACGGAAGGTGTTCTCCACCAGCGGACGGGCATCGGTCTGCGGCACGTGGCACTGCAGGCAGAAGTAGCGCCGCGGAGAGATGTTGGAGAGTTCGCCGCCGTCACGATCCTTGAAGTGGGTCAGGCTGACCTTGGTGGCACCGGCCTCCAGGTAACGCGTCCAGGAGTGGCAGTCCATGCACTTGTTGAAGTTGACGGTGACCTCGTAGCCCTCGACCTTGTGCGGCACCAGCGGCGGTTGCTGCACGTAGTCGCGCGGGATGGGCGGGCTGTCGGGCAACTGGCGGAAGTTGCCGGGTGCCGGCTCGGGCGCCGAGACATCGACACCGCGCACCGACGAGACGGTTTGCGCCAGAGGGGCACCGGCAGCGCCGAGGCCAAGGGATGCAATCAGTGCCAGCACGAGATTACGGGTCTTGCGGTTCATGACTCGCTCCTGTCAAATCGGGTCGTAATGCGAAACACGTCCTTGCTGCACACGTCGACACAGCGGCCGCAGGTGGTGCAGTTGGGGTCGAGAATGAGGGGGTGGTCCTGCCCCGCCGCCTTCAGCGCCGGGCGGATCACCTGGGGCTCGGGACATACTGCGAAGCAGTCCATGCAGTCGTCGCACAGGCGGCGCTTGTCGGCGCTCACTCGCGCCAGGGCGACGCGGCCGAGGAGGCTGTAGCAGGCCCCCATCGGGCACAGGTGGCCACACCAGCCGCGGCTGGCGATGAAGAGGTCGTAGAGAAAGACCGCCAGCACGATGCCCCATGCCAGCCCGAAGCCGAAGATCAGCCCGCGGTGCAGCATGGAGACCGGATTGACCCATTCCCAGGCCAGCGTGCCGGTCACCGCCGCGGCCACCAGCACGAAGGCGAGCAGCCAGTAGCGGGTGTGCGCGGAGGGCTTCTTGCCCCCCTTCAGGCCGAGGCGGCGGCGCAGCCAGGCGGCGGCATCGGTCACCAGGTTGACCGGGCACACCCATGAACAGAAGGTGCGCCCACCGACGAGGAGGTAGAAGGCCAGCACGATGCCGCCGCCGAGCAGGGCTTCGCGATACGGCCACTGGCCGGCGGCGAGCATCTGCGCGAGGAGGAAGACATCGGTGAGGGGAAGGATCTCCAGTGTCAGGCTGGAGGACAGGTTGCCCTTGACGATCCACACCCCGAACCACGGCCCGATCAGGAACACTGCGAGGATGCCGAACTGGGTGAGGCGGCGGGCCAGCAGCCACTTGCTGGCGCGCCACCAGCCTTTCTCGCGCACCGCGTCGACGCCCGGGCGCTGCACGGTGGCGCGCACCGCGGTGGCGCGCGTGGATATCGGTTGCGGGGCGGCGCTCACGGCTTCCATCCCGAGTCGAGGCCGCCGGGCGCGTACGGACGGGTGTCGCCGGCGGGCGGCGGGGCGTCGGGACGCAGGCGGGTGTCGCCATAGGCCTGGCCTTCCATGCCGCGCACCGGCAGTTCGACCTGGTCGCCGATCAGCGAACGTCCGTGCGCCTCGCGCTCCACCCAGCCCTTGAGGTAATGCTCGGCCGTGGAGCCCTTGGCGAGGTGGGTGGGCAGCACCTTGATGGCCGACTCACCCGGCAGCACGCAGGCCTGCTCGCACTTTCCGCAGCCGGTGCAGTGATCGGAATGCACGGTAGGCAGGAACATCGCGTGGCGGTCGGAGCGCGGGTTGTGGATCATCTCCAGGGTGATCGCCTTGTCGATCACCGGGCAGACGCGATAGCACACGTCGCAGCGCAGGCCGAGGTAGTTGAGGCAGGTTTCCTGGTCGATGAGCACCGCCAGCCCCATGCGCGCCTCTTCGATGTCGGTCAGCGCACGGTCGAGCGCCCCGGTCGGACAGGCGGGGACACAGGGGATGTCCTCGCACATCTCGCAGGGGATGCTGCGGGCGTTGAAGCAGGGCGTGCCGACGGGCACGCCGTCGCCGAGCTGGGCGAGTTTGAGGGTGTCGTACGGACAGTCGCGCACGCACAACCCGCAGCGCACACAGGCGGCGAGGAAGTCCGCTTCCGGCAGCGCGCCGGGCGGACGCAGCGCGGTGGCCGGCAGGGCACCGGCCTGGCGGGCATGGAGGCCAACGCCCAGTGCGAGCAGGCCAGCGCCCCCGGCCACGCCCGCCGCATCCTTCAGGAAGCGGCGGCGGGGCAGGGCTTGAGGCTCTCCGGCACGCTGGTCTGCTTGGTCGCTCATGGCTCAAATCACTTCTGTCGGCAGGTCCCTGCCCCTCAAGGGGAAGGACAGGAACTCTGCGATCTGCCGCTGGCACTGCATCCTCCCTCCCCTTCAAGGGGAGGGCCGGGGTGGGGATGGGTTACGGGTTACAGGCGGGGCTCGCCTGGAGTCGAGTCAATCCTGATGGAAACCCATCCCCCTCCCGGCCTCCCCCTTGCAGGGGGAGGAGAATTCGGTGCCCCCCGGGGGGGGCGATGGCATTTACGCCCTCATCACCTTCACCGGGCACTTCTTGAAGTCGGTTTCCTTGGAGATCGGGCAGGTGGCGTCCTCGATCAGCTTGTTGACCAGGCGCCCTTCGTCGAAGAAGGGGACGAAGATCAGCCCCTGCGGCGGCTTGTTGCGCCCGCGGGTCTCCAGGCGGGCGACGATCTCCCCACGCTTGGAAGCCACCTTCACCGACATGCCACGCTGCAGCCCGCGCCTGCTGGCATCCTCCGGGTGCATGAAGACCTGCGCTTCGGGCACCGAGCGGTGCAGTTCGGGCACGCGGCGGGTCATCGAGCCGGTGTGCCAGTGTTCCAGCACGCGGCCGGTGCACATCCACAGGTCGTACTCGCCACCGGGCTTGTCGTGGGGCTCCTGGTAGGGCAGCGCAAAAATCGTCGCGCGCCCGTCGGGGTGGCCATAGAAGTTCCAGCCCTCGCCGGCCTTGACATAGGGGTCGTAGCCTTCCTTGTAGCGCCACAGGGTTTCCTTGCCATCGACCACCGGCCAGCGCAGGCCGCGCGCACGGTGATAGTCGTCGAAGTAGGCGAGGTCGTGATACTTGCCGCGGGTGAAGCGGGCGTACTCCTCGAACAGGCCCTTCTGCAGGTAAAAGCCCAGCTCGCGGGATTCGTCGTTCATGTAGCCCGCCCAGGCATGGGCGTTGACCTTGGCGACTTCGCTCAGCGGGTACTTGTTGACCTCGCCGTTGGCGTAGAGCACGTCGTACAGGGTCTTGCCACGCACCGAGGGCTTCTTGGCGATCAGCTCGGCGGGCCACACCTCCTCGACCTTGAAGCGCTTGGCAAACTCGATGTACTGCCAGAGGTCGGACTTCGCCTCACCTGGCGCCCTGACCTGCTGGCGCCAGAACTGCCCGCGGCGTTCGGCATTGCCGAAAGCACCTTCCTTCTCCGTCCACATGGCGGAGGGCAGGATCAGGTCGGCCGAAAGTGCAGAGACGGTGGGATAGACATCCGACACCACGACAAAGGTCTCCGGGTTGCGCCAGCCGGGATAGATCTCCTCGTTGACGTTGGGGCCGGCCTGCATGTTGTTGGTGGTGGAGGTCCAGTAGCACTTGAGCACGCCGTCCTTGAGCGCGCGGCTCTGCGCCACGGCATGCAGCCCGACCCAGTCGGGGATGGTGCCTTCCGGCAGTTGCCAGATGTTCTCGGCAAATTCACGGTGCTTGGGATTGGTCACCACCATGTCGGCGGGCAGGCGGTGGGCAAAGGTGCCGACCTCCCGCGCGGTGCCGCAGGCCGAGGGTTGCCCGGTGAGCGAGAAGGGGCTGTTGCCGGGCTCGGAGATCTTGCCCACCAGCAGGTGGACGTTGTAGATCATGTTGTTCACCCAGGTGCCACGGGTGTGCTGGTTGAAGCCCATGGTCCAGAAGGAGGTCACCTTCCTGTTGGGGTCCGCATAGAGCTCGGCCATGCGGCGCAGGCGGTCGGCAGGCACACGCGACAGCCTGGAGACCTTCTCCAGGGTGTAGTCGGAAACGTACTTGGCGAACTCGTCAAAGCTCATTTCCTTGGCTGCACCCGGGTTGCCCTTGGGCTTGCCGTCGGCGCCCGGGTAGCCGTTGCTGGTGGCCTTGGCTTCGAGCGGGTGGTTGGGGCGCAGACCGAAGCCGATGTCGCCCTCGCCCATGGCGAACTTGACGTGCTTGGCAACAAAGTCGCGATTGACCTTGTTGTTGGAGATGATGTGGTGGCAGATGTAGTTGAGGATCGCCAGATCGGTGTGCGGCTCGAAGATCATCGGGTTGTCGGCGAGCTCGTAGGAACGGTGCTCGAAGGTCGACAGCACGTGCACTTCACAGCCGTTGTGGGTGAGGCGGCGGTCGGTGATGCGGCTCCACAGGATGGGGTGCATCTCGGCCATGTTGCTGCCCCACAGCACGAAGGCATCGGCGTTTTCGATGTCGTCGTAGCAGCCCATCGGCTCGTCCATGCCGAAGGTGCGCATGAACCCGGCCACCGCGGAGGCCATGCAGTGGCGCGCGTTGGGGTCGATGTTGTTGGTGCGGAATCCGGCCTTGTGGAGCTTGGAGGCGGCATAGCCTTCCCATACCGTCCATTGGCCGGAGCCGAACATGCCGACCGAGCGCGGGCCGTGCTCCTTGAGCGCGGCCTTCCACTTCTCGGCCATGATGTCGAAGGCCTGCGTCCAGCTCACCGGGGAGAACTCGCCGTTCTTGTCGTACTTGCCGCCCTTCATGCGCAGCAGGGGACGGGTAAGGCGGTCCTCGCCATACATGATCTTGGACAGGAAGTAGCCCTTGATGCAGTTCAGACCGCGGTTGACCGGCGAATCCGGGTCACCCTGGGTGGCCACCACGCGGTCGTTCTGCACCCCGACCAGCACCGAACAGCCTACGCCGCAGAAGCGGCACGCGGCCTTGTCCCAGCGCACCCGGGTGGACGAATTGCCCGCCTGCTGCGCCTGTGCCACCACCGGAATGCCGCCGATGCCCGCCGTTGCCGCCGCGGCCGCAACCGCGTTGGACTTGATGAATGCGCGTCGATCCATGTTCGTCATGCCTCCTGTAATTCCTGCAATTCCAGACCTTCATCGGTGTATTCGTAGGCCAGGGTCACGCTCAGGGCATGCTTGGCCATGGTCACTGCCAGTATCGAATCCGCCGTGGAGTAGCCTTCGCCATCCTCCACGGTGACCACCAGGTGACCGCTGTCGACACAGCGCGCATGGACTTCGGCACCGGGAATGCCGCGATAGAGCTCCTCCAGCGCGCCGAAATGCTCGGGCTTGGCTCGCACCACCAGACTTGCGATGTTCATCAGACACTCTCCATTGCAATCGCCCGCGTCGGGCAAGGGCCCACACAGGCACCGCAGCCGGTGCACGCCTCCGCGTCGACCACCGGCAGGACAACCCCACCGACACGCGGACGGAAACGGATCGCCGACCCCTCACAGCATTCCCCGCACACCCGGCACTCGACGCCGTGCAGCGCCAGGCAGCCCTGTCCGATCACGGCCTTGAGTGCCCACGGCTGCGCGGCAGCGGCGGGCGACAAGGCCTGCGGGATGCATTGCTCGACGCAACGCGCACAGAAGCTGCAGGCCGCGCGGGAGAAGTCGACCACCGGATAACCCCCCTCGGCGGGGCGCAGCACGCCGGTGGGACAGGCCTCCACACAGGCATCGCAGCGCGTGCAGCGGGCGACGAACGCCGCCTCCGGCAAGGCCCAGGGCGGGCGCCGGGGGGCGTTCAGTTCAGTGCGGGAACGAGCGCGCAGAAAGGCTCTGCGCGACAGGGAAACGGACTCCACGGCCAACCCCATGCTGTTGATGGGGTCATCGTGCGCCCGCCTCCGGGGGGTGGTCATTGACTGCGGTCAAGTTGAGAAATGCTCTCAAATTGCCCGCAAGCGGGCGCAACTCAGCCGCTGCGCGCCTGCGCCACCGCCCACACCGCCGCTTCGACCCGCGAACGCAGGCCGAGCTTGCGCAGGATGTGCTTGACGTGAACCTTCACGGTGCCTTCGGCGATGTCGAGCTCGCGGGCGATGAGCTTGTTCGACAGGCCTCCGGCGATGCGCTCGAGGATGCGCTGCTCCTGCTCGGTGAGGCCGGCCTCGCCGACCGTCTCCGGGCGCCGCTCGGCGCGCAGCGCCGCAGCCAGCAGGTGAGTGAGCTTGTCGGCCACCACCACGTGTCCGACGGCAATGCTGGCGAGCGAGGCGAGCATCTGCTCGGGCTCCATGTCCTTGAGCAGATAGCCGTCGGCGCCACCGCGCAGGGCGGCGACGAGATCGTCACCGTGGTCGGAGACGGTGATCATCACCACCCGTGTGTCGATGCCGGCGGCGCGGACGCCGCGCAGCACCTGCAGACCGCCGATGTCCCTCATGTTGAGGTCGAGCAGCAGCAGGTCGGGGTGCAGCTCACAGGCCATCGCCAGACCCTCCTCGCCGCTGGCGGCCTCGCCGACGAGGTGGAAGTCCGGCAGCGTCTGCAGGAGCTGGGCCAGACCCTTGCGGAACAGGGGATGGTCGTCGACGATGACGACGCGCTGGGGGGGTTCGCTCATCTAAAACTCACAGTGTGTGCAGGCGCCGCCGCAGCGGGCGGCGCACTGACCGTATCGACCGGGAAACGCAGGGCCACCCGGGTACCGCCACCGGGACGCTCGCCGACGACGAGTTCGCCGTCGAGGCCGCGCGCACGTTCGCGCATGATCGCCATACCGTAGTGGTGCTGGCCGTCCGCGGGGGCGTCGCCAATGCCGACGCCGTCGTCGTCCACGGTCACCACCAGCATCTTGCCATCCTCGCAGCGCATGCGCACCCAGGCGTGGCTGGCGGCGGCATGGCGCAGCATGTTGGAGAGTGCCTCGCGGATGACGTGAAGGACGTGGATCTCCTGGTTGGGGGTGAGGTGGCAGACCCCCAGCGCAACGTCGAGGTCCACCGCAACGTCACCGCGCGCGGCGAACTCTTCGACGGTGTTGTCCAGCAGCGCGGTGAAGTCGCCCTCCATCTTGAGCCGGAAGGACACCAGCAGCTCACGCAACTGGCGGTAGGTGGCGGTGATGGCCTCGCGCAGGTCGCCGAGCACCACCGCGGCCTGCGCCGCCCGCGCCGGATCCTTCAGCAGGGGCTGCAGCAGGCTGGCCTGGATCTTCATGTAGGCCAGCGACTGGGCAAGCGAGTCGTGCAGCTCGCGGGCGATGATGGAGCGCTCCTCCTGCAGCGCCAGCAGGCGTTCCTGCTCGGTACGGCGGGCCATGCCGAGCGCCATGCCGATATGGCGCGAGAGCGCTTCGAGGAGCTGGCGCTGCCAGTCCTCCAGGCGGCGGCCCGGCGGCAGCGCCAGGCGCAGCATGCCGTAGCTGCGGTCCGCGTCGCTGAGCGGCACGCGCAGCAGATCGTAGCCCCCTTCGCTGACGTAGGTCCACGGCGCCGCGGCACCGCGGCAATGCGCACAGGCCTCGTCGTCGGCGCGCTCGGGGCAGTTGCCGATGCTGCTCGCCAGCACCACCGCAGGGCCGTCGTGCTTGGGGCGCAGGCAGGCAAAACTGCCCTCGAGATCGAGGATCTGCTCGATGTCTCTGAGCGTGGCGGTGTAGGTGGCCGCAGCGGAGGGCGCGTGGTAGAGGCGGGCGATGGCGTGATAGAGCAGCTCCAGCGAGCGGTTGGTGCGCTGCAGTTCGGCGGTCTTGAGCTGCACACGGCGTTCGAGATCGCGGTAGAGCTTGCTGATCTCGTCAGCCATGTGATTGAACGCCGCCCCCGCCCGCCCCAGCTCGTCACGTCCGGTATGACGCACACGGGCATCGAGGTCGCCGCGCGAAAAACGCGCCGAACTGCCGACGAGGTCGGCCAGCGGCCGGTACACGGCGCGGTGCAGCAGCCACAAGGCCGCGGCCACCACCAGCACGGCAAGCACGATGGCCACGGTGAGGGTGGTGCGCAGACGGCCGATGCTGGCCTCGGTATCGTGTTCGAGCACCGCCACCAGCGTGTTGAGCTGGTCGACGAAGGCATCCACCTCGCTCAGCAGGTGTTCATGGAACTCCGGCGGCGGCATCACGCCGGCGCGTCCGCCGGCCTCCTCGAACAGTGGCCGCAGACGCAACCGCCAGGCCGCGTCCACACCACGATAGGTGGCGGCAAAAACGCTGTCCGGGGAGCGCTGCATGACCCGCAGCAGCGCCGGATGGGCGAGGTGGACTTCGAAATGCTCGATGGCCGCGGCCACCCGGGGCTGGGCTTCGCGCCCGTGCAGCGCATCGGCAACCACCAGGCTGGCGGTACGGTGGGTGAGGCGGCGCAGGCTGCCGGCAACGTTGATGGCGCTGCCGCTGCCCTGCACCGCCTCGGCCACCACCACCGAGGCGCTCATGCCGGCAAGGCTGATCGCGGTCACCGCCAGCATCGCCAGCCCGACCAGCAGCAGTATGGAACGTCTGGCCAGCGCATCGCGGATGCGGCTCATCATCTTCCTCCGTGGTACGTCCGCGGGACTGGGGGCAAGAGAGGTATGTCTACGCCCTCGGCAAGGCCGTCTGCCGCCCTGAACGAAGTGTCATCCACTGTATTTTCAATGACATGGCAAAAACGTCTGATACCTCCAAAGAGGTATCACGCCGCATTTCCGCGCTGTCCGCCCTGCATCCGGCCGGCGCTGCGCTGTCTAGACTACCGGGAATGCAACGCTTCGCGCAGTCCCGCAGGAGGATCATCACATGCCCCACACAGCCCTCGCCATCGCCGACACCCTTGCCACCCTGCCGCCTTTCGGCACCCTGCCGCCCGCGGCGCTCGACGAGCTGGCCGCCGGCAGCCGCGTCGTGCATTACGCCCGCCACCAGACCATCAGCCAGGAGGGGCGCGCCAGCGAGGGCATGTACGTGGTGGTCGAAGGCGAGGTGAAGTGCTTCCTGCTCTCCCCCGGCGGCGCCGAGAAGATCATCCTGCTCGCCGGCCGCGGCAACAGCTTCGGCGAGGAGGCCGCCCTCCTTGGCCGCTCTCAGCCGGTGACCACCGAGGCCACCCGCGACAGCACCGTGGTGGTGATCGGCTGTGGCGCCCTGCGCCGGGCGATGGCGGCCTGTCCGGCGCTTAACGCCGCGCTGCTGGGCAATCTATCGACGCGCATGTACGAGCTCATCGAGAACCTCCAGCAGTGCGTGCAGCGCACCAGCACCCAGCGCGTCGCCCACTACCTCGCGCGCCTGGCACCGGAGAGCGCGGGACACTGCGAGATCCGCCTGGATACCGACAAGCAGACCATTGCCGCGCAGCTCAACCTGACCCCGGAAACCCTTTCGCGGGTACTCGGCCGCCTCACCCGCGCGGGGGTCATCCGCCCCAATGGCCGGCGCGGCATGACGCTCACCGACGTGCGCATGCTGCGCAGCTGCGCCGCCGGCTGAAGCGCCGCCGCAGCCTTCTATTAACTCGGCAATGAAATAGTCACTACCATTCGCCGTGAGCGAGGTAAGCCCCGCCGTGGGCGCGGCAAAGCGAACGCAGGAAACGGGTACTCCGTTCGCCCTGAGATTCTATGGTTCTGGTCAAGCACGAGAGAGCCTGTCTGGGTCGAACTGCGTTTGAGTGCGGAACAGGGCGAACGCCGTGCGCAGCAATCGTCTGGCCAGGCAGACCAGGGCGGCGGTGGTCG
>NZ_PZKC01000021.1 GCF_003034845.1 Pseudothauera lacus
CGCCCTGGTCTGCCTGGCCAGACGATTGCTGCGCACGGCGTTCGCCCTGTTCCGCACTCAAACGCAGTTCGACCCAGACAGGCTCTCTCGTGCTTGACCAGAACCATAGAATCTCAGGGCGAACGGAATAGCGCATTTCGTTGCCGGGTTAATAATAAGGACATGAACGCATGAGACAAAGGCGCCACTTGATGGTGTTGCTCCCCTTCCTGCTGGCCGCTCAGTTGTTGGCGGGTTGTCAGAAGGAAGTTGTGGCGCCGGAGGAATGGCTGCGGGTCGGATCATTTGAAATCGGCCGGTGGAAAGTCCGCTTCCAGTCGGGGGAAAACAACGCGCGGCCCGATGACTATTACTGGAAAAGCATCGTCCGGTTTCAGGGAAAGCCGATCGACTTTTGCACGCCCGTCGGTTGGGGGGGCGGGAGTCTGTGTTCCGATAAAAGACGACGCGGCCGCTTCGATCACGCCTATGTGGTGTCTGACACCCCTCCGGCAGTGTTGTTGCAGTACGGCGGATCATCCGGAAACAACGACGGCGAGCTGTGGTTATTCACCGAGAAGGACCAACAGATCGAGCGTAGGCGAATCGCCATCAACTACAGCAATCGATTGCGGGAGCGCAATGATGGCCGCTTCGGCCGCGATGACGCGTGGGATTTGCGGACCCAGCCTTTTGTGGTTGTCGATGATGACGTATGGCTTGAAACCTCGCCATTTCGTCATCTGGAACTATCCCACCCGGTCGGCGCGGCTTATCTGAGGCTGGCCTCGCGCTCGCCGGATGGTCAACGCATCGCGCGAATCGGCTACTCCGACTTGTTGGGGGAAAACAGGTTGCTCGTTCTCGTTCTTTCGACCCTGTCGAACCCACTTGTGCCCGAGGTGTACGTGCTCGAAGGCCCGGCAGCCCGCAAGCAGGATTCACGGGATGAGATCGCCACGCGTTTCGGTGATTATTTTGAGTGGAACACGGAAAGCAATGCCCTGCGCGCCCTGAAACCGGTGCAATTGAACAGCCGCTTGGTAAACTCCGTCATCGCATTGAACAGCCTGGAGGGCGTCCCGGCGGACATGCGTTTCCATAACCGGACACGATTCGTGCCGAATGCCGACGCGACTCATCTGCCTGCCTTTTGCGAAGCGATTTTTGCGGGCATTCCCGACGCTTCCCAGTCAATCGATCTGTCGCCCACCGAGCGCAGCATCGACATGCAGGGATGGGGCACCATCCTCCTGCGCGCCACCGACCGGGGAATCGAGATCACCGATCCTGTTTCTAACCATTCTGCGCATTGGGATCAATCGATGAACCATGTTGCAAGGGTGCTGCAGAAAGCCTTGTATCGCGGAGAACTATCACTGACCGACCCGAATGAACACACCATTCGGCCGGCGTGTCTGCAAGGCAAATAGGCGATGACCGGCGAACTCGATCAAGACCAAGGGAAACGCTGATTATGTCCGTTCACCCTGAGCCCTTCGGCTACGCTCAGGAGAGCCTTGTCGAAGGGCATTCCTCGGAAATTCAAGGGCTTCGACAGGCTCAGCCCGAACGGTGGGGAATAAATCAGTGCTTCCCAAGCGACTGCTGGCGGCAACATCCGACGATGTTTCGCGCGGCATTGCTGGGCCTCGAAGCGCCTGACGAGGATGACAATGAATGATGAATGCGTAGCTGCGGGAGCCCTGCCGGGATGAAGAGCCTGATTCAGCCACTTCTTGTCATGATCATGGCACTCACCACTGCCACAGCCTCCGCACAGGAACACTCCCCTGCCTCGTCCGTCAGCGACGATGCCTGGCTGGAGTACGAGGCCGAGTATCCGCGAAGCCCGCTCTGCGGAGAGGACGAGGTCACCTTGTGGAGTTGTGCAACGGGCAAGCGGATCTACTCGCTGTGCTCGTCACGGCTGCTGAGCCGCACGTCGGGCTACATGCAGTACCGCGCCTCCAGACACGGCGAGGTGGTGTTCACGTATCCGCTTGAGAAGAAACCGCCGGCGGGCTCCTTTTCCTACACTCTCTTCGGCAATGGCGATGCATCCGTCGAGTTCGTGAACGAGGGCTACGTGTACACCCTGTTCGACCCCCTCAGGGATGGCTCATTCCTGTTCGTATCGCCCCCGGACTCCGCCGAGAAGGGATCCTTGATCAAGTGCCCGCCCAATCAGACCCTGCAGGTCAACTACACGATGGCGCTGATGTACGACTCCGGTGTCTGGGAGCACGACGATTGATGCGGCGATCAGATGCCGTCCGGGCTGAGCGCTGCAAGCCCGGCTGCGGGCGCGGCAAGGCCCTTGCACAATGATGATGAACGTATAACATGTAGCGCCCTCCGGCCTTCCTCCACGGCCGCTGCGCACCATCGCAGCAGCGCATGTGCCGGCACTTTTCCCTGAACCCCGTCAGCGACCCCATCCATGGACCAAGAGAACAACAGCCCGGCCCGCAAGATCAAGCAACCCCCTGTGCTCTTTGCCAGGACGCAGGAGGTCATCGCGCGCGTGAGCGCCATCGTCGGCGGCCCGCTGATCACCTACTGGAACAACCCGCGCGGCTCCGTGTGCGCGAACGACGTTGTCGCCCTCAACGAGATCCTGGAGGGCGCCGGCTTTCACGACACGATCTACCTGTTCATCAAGTCCGATGGTGGCAGCGGGCAGGTTTCACTGCGCTTCGTGAACCTGCTGCGCCAGCATTGCCGCAGGCTGGTTGCGCTGGTGCCGCTGGAATGTGCGTCGGCGGCGACCATGATCACGCTGGGTGCGGACGAGATCCGCATGGGGCCGACGGCGTTCCTGACCGCGGTGGATACATCCCTGAACCACGCCCTGTCGCCCGTTGACCGTGACAATGACCGCGTCAGCGTGAGTCTTGATGAGCTGAACCGGGTGATTCGACGCTGGCGCGCGGAGCAGCACGATTCCACCGAGAATCCGTACAAGAGCCTCTTTTCCTACGTGCATCCGCTGGTGATCGGCGCGGTGGACCGTGCCGAGTCGCTTTCCGTGATGCTGTGCCGCGAGCTGCTGGCCTATCACATTGCCGATGAGGCGCGGGCGCATGAGATCGCGGCAACGCTGAATTCCAAGTACCCCTCGCACAGCTACCCGATCCTGCTCAACGAGGCCGCCAAGATCGGCCTCAACGCGACGCCGCTTGCGCCCGAGGTGAATGCCCTGTTGCTTGAGCTGAACCGCCTGTACAGCGAGATGGGGCAGAAGGCGACGACCGACTTCGACGAGATCCGCGCGCACGGCAACGAGATCCTCAACATCCTGGAAGGCAAGGATATGCAGGTGTTTTACCAGCATGACAAGGACTGGTATTACCGCAGCGAGGAGCGCCGCTGGATCACGATGAACGACGACAGCAGCTGGCGCAGCATAAGCAGGGTTGGCGGCAAGCTGCGCCGGCGCATCGTGCACATCGCCTGAACCTCCGGCAGACACCGACGATGCGCAAGGGAATGCTGGTGGCGGTGGCCGCGCTTGCGGTGCTGGGTGGTGGTGCTTATGTCGCCGACGCCCACCTGCCGGCCTTGCTCGCCGAGGATCTGCCGCGGGCGGAGGCCGTGCTGGTGGTCAAGAGCGAGCGCAGGCTCCACCTCCTGCGCGACGGAGTGCCTTACCGCAGCTACGCGGTTGCGCTTGGCGGCAACCCCGCCGGGCACAAGCAGCAGGAGGGCGACCAGCGCACGCCGGAGGGCGATTACGTGCTCGACTGGCGCAACCCGCGCAGCGGATATTACCTTTCGCTGCACGTCTCCTACCCCAACGACACCGACCGCGCACGGGCGGCCGCGCAGGGTGTCTCACCCGGCGGCATGATCATGATCCACGGCCAGCGCAACGGACTGGGCTGGCTGGGCGCGCTGACCCAGCGTCGTGACTGGACGGACGGCTGCGTGGCGGTGAGCAATGTGGCGATGGAAGAAATCTGGCGCGCCGTGGCCAACGGCACACCGATCCGGATCGAGCCCTGATATGCCTGCGCTGCCCCGTGAACGCTCCCGCTACCGGTTGTGGCTGCGCGCCGCCGGCGCGCTCCTGCCCTGCGCCCTGGCGCTGAACCTGACGCTCACGGCGCCGGCCGTCCGCGCCGAGGCGGCAAGCCCGCAGGCCCGGCTGGTCGCCGCGGCGCTGGCGCGCACGCAGCACAGCGTGCGCTACGACGGGCGCTATATCGCCATCCCCTACCCGAATGGCGACGTGCCGGCGGAGATCGGCGTATGCACCGACGAGGTCATCCGCAGCTACCGCGAGCTTGGCATCGACCTGCAGCAGCGCGTGCATGAGGACATGCGCCGGCACTTCAGCACCTATCCTTCACGGCGCATCTGGGGGCTTACCCGGCCGGACAGCAACATCGACCACCGGCGCGTGCCCAACCTGCAGACCTACTTCAGCCGCCACGGCGTAGCGCTGCCGGTGAGCGCCGACGCCGCAGACTACCGCCCGGGGCATCTGGTCACCTGGATGTTGCCCGGCAATCTGCCGCATATCGGCATCGTCACCGACGTTGTCGATGCGCGCTCGGGGCGCCCGCTGATCGTTCACAACATCGGCGCCGGCCCACGCCTCGAAGACATGCTGTTCAGCTACCCGATCACCGGCCATTACCGTTACCTGCCCGAGGTGCGCTCCACGCCATGAGCGTCCCGCGCACGGCATGCTGCGGCCGGCACATCAACACCGGCGGGGCCCTTGCCGATGACGGGGATATAATCGGTGCATTGCCCCATGCGCCATGCTCCCGAGTACACCGAGACTCGCCCGCCTCCACCCAGGTGATCCGATGAAAGCACCCCTCACGGCCGTTCTGGCCAGCCTGCTCACCCTCGGCTGCGCCACGCCATCCGCTCCGCCGCAAGCCGGAACAGGGACGGAGAGCCGCGTCCGCTACCTCTGTGAAAACGGCGAAGAGATCGAGCTGCGCCACTTCCCGCTGCAGGGGGTTGGCGTGCTGGTCCGTGGCGGCGAGCCCCTGGAACTGCAGGAGGAGGTTGCCGCCTCGGGCTTCCGCTACGGCAAGGGGCCGATCAGCGTGCACGGCAAGGGTGACGAACTCCTGCTGCTGATCGGGCGGATGGTGCCGATCCGCTGCCAGATCCGTTGAACGGCCGCTGCAGGAGACACAATGAAAACCCTCGGCCTGATCGGCGGCATGAGCTGGGAATCCACCGTGCCCTATTACCGCCTGATCAACGAAACCGTCAAGGAACGCCTGGGCGGCCTGCATTCGGCGCGCCTGCTGCTCTACAGCGTGGACTTCCACGACGTCGAACAGATGCAGCGGGCCGGCGACTGGGCCGCTGCGGGACGCCTGCTTGGCGACGCCGGGCTTGCCCTGCGCGCCGCCGGTGCACAGCACCTGGTGCTGTGCACCAACACCATGCACAAGGTGGCAGCGGCCATCAAGGCGGCCGCAGGCCTGCCCCTGCTGCACATTGCCGACCCCACCGCGGCTGCGATCCATGCTGCCGGGCTGGACTGCGTCGGCCTGCTGGGCACGCGCTTCACCATGGAGGAAGACTTCTACCGCGCCCGCCTCAGTGAGCGCCACGGCCTGCGGGTGCTGATTCCGCCGGCGGCCGAGCGCGAGACCGTCCACCGGGTGATCTACGAGGAGCTCTGCCTCGGCACCCTCAACCCGCAATCGCGCCGTGACTACATGCGCATCATGGGGCAGCTCGCCGACCAGGGTGCCCAGGGCATCGTCCTCGGCTGCACGGAAATTTCGCTGCTGGTCTCCGCGCAGGACTGCGCGCTGCCGCTGTTCGACACCACCGCCCTGCACGCCCGCGCTGCCGCACAACTGGCCCTGTCCGGCGCCGGGGAAGAGCTCCGGTGACCCCCGCCAGCATGAGCGCCCGCGGCCTGCTTGCCCTGCTCGCGGCCGTCGTCACGCCAGTGTTCGCCGAATGCGCGCTGCCGGAGATGGACTATGAGGCCATGCGCAGGGCCCACTACGCTTTCGTTGACGCTCCGGCGCAGGACAGCGCGGCAGCCTTTCTCGCCACCATCCCGGCGCGTTTCTGCCAGTTCAGCGCTGTGTATGGTTATCACGCGACGAAGGGGATCGGCCCGCTGTACGACCTGCCCCTGAACGTGAGCCTGCCCGCACTCGCGCACTACATCGACCCCGACGAACTGGCCGCCAGATACGTGGCCCTGGCCGCGGAGGCCCACTGGGATGCCGACAGCGTGAACTTCCTGCAGCACGCCTACCGGACCTTGCTGCTGTCCCACCCGCAGGCGGTCATGGGGCGGCTGGCCGCGCTGCCTGACACACCGCGCGGACGCGCCCTGGCCTTCCTCTTCGACGGCCCCTACCCGGCCAATTCCGCCTTCAGCGCCGCACAGTACGCCGACCTCTGCGCCACCAGCCAGGCGCTGTGCGCGGAGATCCGGGCCGCGCAGGACACCCTTGGCGCCCCCGCCGCAGAGGGTTCGGCAGCGCCCGCACAAGCCTGCTCACGCCCATGACTGGACGCCCCAGCCAAGCCTGGCCGGGTCGTCGGGCGCGGTGCGCCGCTTTCGCATTCCTGTCCCTGGCTGCAGCACCGGCGGCGCTGGCCAGCGCAGAGCCTCCGCCGGCCGAATGGGTCGTGCAGGAACAGGGCACCGCCCATTTCACCTTCGCGCTCGCCATCACGCCGGATTTCGACGGGCGCCACACCAGCGAACGGCTCAGAGTCCTTGCCCGCGGAACGGACACGGTCGTCCAGGAAGTCGAAATAGCCGCGATGGCGTCCACCATTCCGCCCGCTCAGCAACTGGCGGTCATGGATGTCGATTTCGACGGCTGGCCAGACATCGTGCTGCCCAATGCAGACGGCGGCGCAGGGCCGAACTTCAGCCTCGACTTCTATCTCTACGATGCGCTCAAGGGGCAGTTCGTCCATCATCCGGTGCTATCCGGACTCTCTCAGCCGATGGTCGCCGGCTACGGCACCATCACTGCGGCTGCGCGGGCCAGTTGCTGTCAGCATGTCGCGGAGCGCTACCGCTTCATCCGCGGGCAACTCGTACTCACGGGGGAAGAGGACATCCACCACACCAGCGACGGCAAGTGGGTCGTCACCTCCGGAACACGCATGGTGGGGGGGCGCTGGAAGGCGTGGTCGAACAGGCAGCGCGTGCCTTATTAACCCGGCAATGAAATAGTCACTACCGTTCGCCCTGGGCTCGTCGAAGGGCGTTGGCGTCGACCGGGCTTCGACGGGCTCAGCCCGAACGGTATTTGATTGCCGGGTTAATAGGCGGGCATGTTCGTTCGCCACGACGAAGCATTATGCATACATGGCATCAATGCCAAAGGTATAATGCGCCTTTCTCCGCACAGCCGCACTCCGGTCCATGTCCCTTCCCTTCCATGCAGCGCTTGCCGCCCTGCTCGTGTTTGCGGGCACCGCGGCCGCGGATGAGCACTCCGCCCACGACCCCATCCACTTCCGCTTCGCCCCGCCCGACGGCGTGCGCATGCAGCAGACCGTGAAGGCCGTCCACGTGCGCACCGTGCCCGGACTGCCGGCACAACGTCTGGAATCGGAAGCGGCGCTCGAAGCCCGTTTCTCTGCCGTGGGTGACGGCTATACCTACTCGCCGCGCGTCGTCGCCGCACGGTCTACGCTCAACGGCAGCGAGATCGACAGCCCGGCCGCCGACATCCTGGCGGCGGTGCAACCCACCTTCGTCATTTCCGCCCGCGGCAAAGTGATCGCCGTGGAGGGCCTGGAGCGCATTGCCGCCTGGCTGGGCGAGAACCTGCCCGCCGAGCATGCCGCTGCGCTCGCCGCAGCGTTCGATGAGGAGGCCATGGTGGCGCACGAGAAAGCGCTGTGGGACGCCCGCCACATGGACCTGTGCGGGCGCAGCATGCGCATCGGCGAGTCCGTCGAGGGACGCGCCGAGTACCGCCTTCCCGATGGCAGCATGCTCGAATACACCGTCCGCACCCTCCTTGCCGGCTGGCAGGACTGCCCCGCCGGACGCTGCGTGCGCGTCGAGCAGTCGCACCAGTCCGCCCCAACCGTAGAGGGCGCGCAGCTTTCCGGCCATGTGCTGCGGGTGATCGACCCGGCGACCATGCTGATCTACGAGGAAGACCAGCAGCGCACGCTCACCCTGCCCGCGGCGGGCGGCAGCACCGAGCCCGTCCGCGTCATCGATGAGTACCACTACCGCCACCGTTACTATTGACCCCACAAAGGAAGCCTTGCCCATGAAACTGTTCATCGCCACCCTGCTCAGCTGCTGCCTGCTGCCCTTCGCCAGCGCGCATGCGGACACCCCCAGCCACGACGACCTGCTGCGCCTGGCGCGTGCGGCAGGCATGTATGAACAGATCGAAGCACAGAAGGAGGCCCTCAGGAACCAGGGCGCCGGCGCCGGCAAGCAGTACATCGAGCAGATCAGCGCCGCGCTGCCCGGCCTGCCCAAGCAGTTCTACCGCGACGTCGACGCCGAATTGAAGGTGTTGATGGACGGCATGGCGGCACTGATCGACACCGACAAGGCGATCAAGATCTACGCCGAACTCCTCGCCGCCCACCTCAGCGCCGACGAGGTGCGCAGCCTCAGCGAGTTCTACGAATCGCCCCTCGGACAGGCTTACACCCGTGCCAACATCGCCATCATGGCGGCCTGGAGCGAAGCCCTGATGCGCGACGCCGAGACGCAGACCGCCGCCCTCCTGCAGCGCTACATGGACAACCTGGTGGCCAAGGCCTACACCTACGCCAAGTAGCGGCGCAGCCACCGGTGACCCGCCAGCGGTTAGACTGCGCACTTCAGCCATCCTCGCTGCCCAGCCGTGCCCGCCCTCATCACCCCTTTCGAGGCCCTCGCCTGCCCGCTCGACGGCGCCCCGCTGCACGGTAACGGCCCCACCCGCCAATGCCCCGCCGGCCACAGCTTTGACGTTGCCGCCCACGGCTACCTCAACCTGCTGCCGGTGCAACGCAAGCGTTCACGGGATCCCGGCGACAGCAAGGAGATGGTCGCCGCGCGGCGGCGATTCCTCGACAGCGGCTGCTATCAGCCCATCGCCGCAGCGGTCAGCCAGGCCGTGCTGCCTGCACAGGCGCACAGCGGCACACTGGCCTGCCTCGACGCCGGGTGCGGGGAAGGCTATTACCTGCGCGAGCTGGCCACTGCCGCGCAGGCGCGCGGACAGGCGCTCAGCGTGCTGGGGGTGGATATCTCCAAGTGGGCGGTGCAGGCCGCCGCCCGGCGCTCACGGCAGATGGCCTGGGTGGTGGGCAGCAACGCCGGACTGCCGGTGCTCGACGCCAGCGTCGACCGTGTGCTGTGCATGTTCGGCTTCCCCGTGTTCACCGAGTTCGCCCGTGTGCTCAAGGCCGGCGGCGAACTGCTGCTGGTCGATGCCGGCCCCGACCATCTGCGCGAACTGCGCGAGATCATCTACCCCAGCCTGAAACCCGAACGCCCCGCCCCCGCCAACTGGCCCGCCCCCTTCCACGCCACGACAGCGCAGCAGTTGCGCTTCGCCGTCACCCTGGAGAACCCGCAGCAGATCGCCGACCTGCTCGCCATGACCCCTCACCTTTACCGCGCCACTGCCGCCGGACGGGCACGCGCCGCCGCGCTTCAACACCTGCAACTCACCGTGGACGTGAGGCTGCAGGTACTGCGGCACCTTGCATGACCTGCCGAGGAGACCATCAATGTCGTTCAAAACACTTGCCTTGCTGCTCGTCTGCCTGCTGCCCTGGTCTGCGGTCGCACAGAAGATGTACCGCTGGGTCGATGACAAGGGCGTCACCCATTTCAGCCAGACGCCCCCACCCGCGACGGTGGAACGCTTTGACACCCGCAATACGGGCAACGCTCCGCAGGTCGATGTCGAGTGCTGCACCGCAGTGCGGCGAATCACCACCGAACTTGGCCAGCTCCTGGCCCGTGGCGTCCCCCTGACCGACGTGCACGGACTGGTACGCAACGAGTTCGAAGTCGAGCTCACCGAACTCGCCAATTTTGCCGCCGACCGCCGCCGCCTCGGCTTCAGTTCCGCCCAGGCCGGCAGCCAGGCCTACGATGTGTGCATGAACGGACGCTTCGTGGCGTGCACCAGTGCGCGCACCGCAGGCGCTGCCAGCGGGCGCAGCGGCAGCAGCGGCAGCGGTTTCTGGGTGGGGGCCGATCTGCTGCTCACCAACGCCCATGTCGTGGCGAACTGCCAGAACATCCGCGTCGCCGGCAATCTGCAGGCCCGCGCCGTACACAGCGACGCAACACGCGATCTCGCGCTGCTACGCGTGGAGGGCGGCCAAGGCACCCCGGTGGCGCTGCGCAGCACGGATGCGCGCCTGGGCGAGGCGGTAGTTGCGGCCGGCTACCCTCTCGCAGGAATACTGGCCGATGACCTCAACGTAACCACCGGCAACGTCAGTGCACTGGCCGGCGTGCAGGGTGAGCGCCGCCACCTGCAGTTCACCGCTCCGGTACAGCCGGGCAACAGTGGCGGCCCACTGTTTGACGCCAGCGGTGCAGTGCTTGGCGTAGTCACCGCGAAACTGAACGCGCTCGGAGTCGCTCGCACTACCGGAGATATCGCTCAAAACGTAAATTTCGCCATACAGATCGGCGAAGTTCGCCACTTCCTGTCCGATTATGGCCTGACCATTCGGGATGCACAAGAGGGCGCACCGACACGTTCCGTCGAGGACATCAGCCGCCAGGCGCGCAGCCATACCGCAGCGGTGCGCTGTTCCAACTGAGTTGCCGTTGCCATATAGTTACACGCGCGACGCCGCACCCGCCGGCTCCAGTCGCGCGCTTCATCTTTCCCCTCTCAACGCACAGGTATCCGGATGTTCAAACGCACCCTCCTCGCCGCACTGGCCGTGCCGGCATTGCTCTCCACTCCCGCCCACGCCGGCCCGCACGGCGACGACCTTGCCCGCTGCCTGGTCGAATCGACCTCCACCGATGACCGCGTGGCCCTGGTGCGCTGGATGTTCACCGCGGTGGCGGCCCACCCGGCGGTGGCCTCCATCGCCTCGGTGACCGAGGCCGAGCGTGAAGCCGCCAACAAGGCCACCGGCGAGCAGTTCGTCCGCCTGCTCACCGAGTCCTGCCTCGACAAAGCGCGCGCGGCACTGCGCTACGAAGGTCCGGCAGCACTGCAGCAGGGCTTCCAGGTGCTCGGCCAGGTCGCCGCCGGTGAACTGTTCACCCATCCCAACGTCGCTCAGGCGATGGCCGGCCTGCAGAAGCACACCGACGCTTCCAAGCTTGAACTGCTGCGTCAGCAATGACGGACAGAACGGCGATCCTTGGTTCCCTCCGGCACCGTGCCGGAGAGGCGCTCATGCTGGCCTGCGCCGTCCTCCTGCTTGCCGCCTGCGGCGGCGAGCAGGCACGCTTCACCCCCCTGCCGGGTAACGCCCGCGTGCTGGTGGTGGGCGACAGCCTGGTCGCCGGCACCGGCGCCGGGCGCGGCGAGGGCTGGCCCGAGCGCCTGGCCGAGCTGAGCGGCTGGGAGGTGATCAATGCCGGCGTTCCCGGCCACACCTCGGCAGACGCACGTGCCCGCCTGCCGCAGCTGCTCGCCGAGTACGCGCCGGACGCGGTGATCGTGGCCATCGGCGGCAACGACTTCCTCCGCCAGGTTCCTGTGGACACCACCCGCGCCAACATTGCCGCCATGCTCAGCGCCAGCCGCGCCGCCAGCACCCATGTCGCCCTGGTGGCCGTTCCCGCGCCCTCCCTGGGCGCGGCGGCCCTCGGCAAGCTCAGCGACCATCCTGTGTACGCCGAACTGGCGAGCGCCCATGGCAGCGCGCTGATTCCGGCCACGGTCGCCGATACCCTGTCGCAGGCCGAGTTGCGCGCCGACCGCATCCACGCCAACGCCGCCGGCTACGCCCGCATCGCCACCGGGGTTGCCGATGCCCTGCAGCGTCAGGGCTGGCGCTGACCCTGCTCCGGGAATGGTTACAGCCTGACCGGTGAGCGCCTATACTGGGCACAGTCAGCCCTGAGTCGCCGCCCATGGACAGCCCCGTACAAACTCCGCTTTACCAGTCCTTTGCCGATGAGCTGCGCGCTGCCATGAACGATGGCCGCCTGCCCGCCGGTGCCCGCCTGCCCTCGGTGCGCGAGGCCTCGCGCAGCCGCGGGCTGAGCATCAACACCGTGCTGGCGGCCTACCGTCATCTGGAAGCGCGCGGGCTGGTGGAGGCGCGCCCGCAGTCGGGCTACTTCGTGCGCTCGCGCCTTGCCGCGCCACCGCCGCCACGCTTTGCCGGCCGCAGCGCACCGGCGCGCGCGGCGGAGGCCGCGGTGCTGAACCGCATCGCCGCAGTGGTGGCGGCGCAGTCCGACCCGGAGAACGTCGACCTCTCGCTGGCCTGTCCGAAGGGCAGCGACTTCTATCCCGGCGAGCGCCTTGCCCGCCACCTGGCCGACACCATGCGCCGCCAGCCGCATCTGATCACCGACTACGCGCTGCCACCGGGGCCGCTGCGCCTGCGCCGCGAGATCGCCCGCCATGCGCTGGCCCTGGGGGTGAACATGGCCGCCGACGATGTGGTGCTCACCAACGGCTGCATGGAGGCCCTGCAGTTTGCCCTGCGCACGGTGACCCGCCCGGGCGATGCGGTAGCGCTGGAGTCGCCGACCTACTTCAACCTCATCCCGCTGTGCGAGCGTTTGGGCCTGCGTACCATCGAGGTACCCACCCATCCGGGCAGCGGCATGTCGATGGATGCGCTGGAGATGCTGCTCGCCGAAAAGCGTGTGGCCGCGGTGGTGTGCATGCCCAACGTGCACAACCCGCTCGGCACCAGCATGCCGCTGGAGGCCAAGCGCCGTCTCGCCGCACTGGCCAACGAGTACCGCGTGCCAGTGATCGAGGACGCCCTGTATGCCGAGCTGCAGTACGCCACGCCCCTGCAGCCGGCGGTGAAGGCCTTCGACAGCGACGGCTGGGTGATCCTCTGCGCGTCGTATTCGAAGACCCTGGCGCCGGGTTTCCGCGTCGGCTGGATGGAGGCCGGGCGCTTCCAGCGCGAGGTCGCCGACCTCAAGTTCTGCTCCTCGGTGTCACAGCCGGCAGTCGTCTGCGAGGCGCTCGGAGCCTTTCTCGAAAGCGGTGCCTACGAACAGCACCTGCGCCGCCTGCGGCGCACCTACGCCGGCCAGATCGACCGCCTGCGCGGCCTCATCGACGATGCCTTTCCGGCCGGCACACGGGCCACCGAGCCCACCGGAGGATTCCTGGTGTGGGTGGAGCTGCCCGAGGGCTGCAGTGCCGACCGCCTCTTCGACGACGCGCTGGGGCGCGGCATCAGCATCACCCCGGGAACGCTGTTCTCGCCCTCCGGGCGCTACACGCGCCACATCCGCCTGTCGGGCTGCTATCCGTTCACCAACCGCCACATCCGTGCCCTGATGGAGCTGGGCAGCCTCGCCAGCCGCCAGCTTGGCGGGTGAGCGCGGCTGCCGCTCAGTCTTTCTTCACCAGCGCATCGACCGGCACGCCGACGCGGACGTTGCCCCAGTGCCGTCCGCCAACTTGGATGGGCATGGAGATGTCGCACAGTACCTCGCCGGTATCGCGCAGGAAGGTCTGCAGCAGCATCGCGCTGGTGTTGCGCGCCGCGCGCAGTTCGGCCGGGCCTTCGAACTTGCGGCAGGTGCGGTTGCCGACGAGGTCGGTGTCGTAGTTGCCGGTCAGCGGCTTGGAGAACTTGCTGTTGTGCGCCGACAGGTAGCTGTCGGTATTCACCGCCACCGCATAGGTGGCACCGGGGGTGGCGGCAAGCGAGTCGTCGAGCAGCTTCTGGCAGCGGCGGCCGAACTCGTCGCCCCAGCCGACCTTGTATTTCTGCGGATTGGTGCCGGCGACCGGCTGGTAGCGGCGGTCAAAGACGTCGATGCGCGCATCGGCGATCTGCTGCAGTTGCTGCTGGACGCGGTCGCGGAACAGGCGCGTCTGCTCGACCACCTTGTCGAAGGCGCCCTTGCCGATCTTGAAGCGCGACACCAGCTCCTGCACCGCCTCGGTGGCCTGGGCAAGGTCGCGGCTGCGTGATTCGGAGTCCTCCATCTGCACCGCCACCTTGGTCGACAGGTCATGGATCACGGTAACGTTCTCATGCACCTGGGCGTTGGTCGCCGACAGCTCCTCCATTGCCGCGGCAATCTGCAGCAGCTGTTCGCCGGTTTCCTCGAATTCGCCGACCATGTGGCGGAACTGGCCGGCCGAGCGCCCGACGACCTCGCGGGTGGCCACCACGTCGGCGTTGATGACCTGATTCTCCGAGCGGGTGTTATCCACCAGCTCGATCATCCCGGTGATGTTGCCGTGGATCTCCGCGGTGGCCTGGTTGACGCGCTCGGCAAGCTTGCGCACCTCGTCGGCAACGACCGCGAAGCCGCGCCCGGCCTCGCCTGCGCGCGCCGCCTCGATGGCGGCATTGAGGGCCAGCAGGTTGGTCTGGTCGGCAACCTCGCGGATCAGCGAGGCGATCTTCTTGACGCTCTCCGAACGCGACGACAGCTCATCGACGGTGAGGTTGAAGTGCGCGACCTTGTCGCCGACGCTGTTGATCTTGCCGGCGATGTCCTCCATCTCGGCGAGCGACTGGCGGGCGATGTCGAGGTTGGCATTGGTGGACGAGGAAATGCTCTGCGTGCTGCGCGACACTTCGTCGATCGCGCGGGTGGACTCGGTGCTCGCGGTGAATACAACTTCCGTCATACGCCCCTGTTCACGCGCATCCGCCGCCGAATGCTCGACGCGGGCCTTGACCTGCACGGCCTCGCGGGCGATGCGCACGCTCATCGTGCGCACGTCGCTGATGATCTGGCGCATCTTGTCGGCAAAGCGGTTGTAGCTCTGCGCCAGGTCGCGCAGTTCGTCATGGGTGGTCACCGGCAGGTCGCGGGAGAAGTCTCCCTCGCCGCGCGCGATCTCGTTGAAGATGCGCGTGATCACCTTCACCGGGCGGACGATCAGGTAGCGGATGTAGAGGATCTGCCCGACGTTGATCGCCAGTGCCAGCACGGTCAGCACCAGCATGGCGTAGAGGCCGGCGTCGAGCGCGGCGCTGACGCCGGCCACCGTCTCCGGCGCCACCTGGCCACTGGCCAGCAGGCCGGCGACCTCTGATTTCTGACGGATGTAGATGCCGAGATAGAAGACGTCGATGAAGAACAGCAGCAGGAAACTGCTCAGCTTCTTCGTCAACGAGTTCCAGAAGGTCTTCTCCACGGCTTCGTAGAGCTGCCGGAAGGTGCTCATCGAAGTGTCTCCCTCTTGTAGGTGTGTCGTTATAGTGTAGTAACGGGATGGTAGCGCGGAACTTGAGCTTCGCGCCACGCCGGGTTTACCGCCGTGAACAGCGCGCCGGCCCCGTCTCTGGGCGCACGGCTGCACACGCCGATTTGCCCGGATCCTGCCTGCCTGAGACAATTGCGACATTGTCCGCAATCAAGTGCGCCATGCGCAGCCTAGCGCAGCCACCCTACGCCTTCCTTACCGAGCACGCTTCCACCATGTCCGAGCCGCAGAACCCCGAAATCCCCGTCGACGAGAACCACATCATCGCCGAGCGCCGCGAGAAGCTCGCCAACTGGCGCAGCAGCGGGCGCGCCTACCCGAACGACTTCTCGCGCGAGAACACCGCCGGCAAGCTCGACGAACTGTATGGCGACAAGGATCCTGAAGCGCTCGAAGCCACCCCGGTGGAAGTGCGCGTGGCCGGGCGCATCATGCTCAAGCGGGTGATGGGCAAGGCCAGCTTCATCACCATCCAGGACCTCTCCGGGCGCATCCAGCTCTACGTCAAGCGCGACGAGGTCGGTGACGAGATCTACGCCGACTTCAAGCACTGGGACATCGGCGACATCGTCGGCTGCGTCGGCACGCTGTTCAAGACCCGTACCGGCGAGCTCACCGTGCAGGCCGGCGAGATCCGCCTGCTCAGCAAGAGCCTGCGGCCGCTGCCGGACAAGTTCCACGGTCTCACCGACGTCGAGCAGAAGTACCGCCAGCGTTACGTCGACCTGATCATGAGCGAGGAGACCCGCTTCACCTTCGTCGCACGCAGCCGCATGGTGCAGTCGATCCGCAACTACATGGTCGGCCACGGCTTCCTGGAGGTGGAAACGCCGATGATGCACCCCATTCCCGGCGGTGCTGCGGCCAAGCCCTTCATCACCCACCACAACGCGCTGGACATGGAGCTGTACCTGCGCATCGCCCCCGAGCTCTACCTCAAGCGCCTGGTGGTGGGGGGCTTCGAGAAGGTCTTCGAGGTCAACCGCAACTTCCGCAACGAAGGCCTCAGCCCGCGCCACAACCCCGAATTCACCATGATGGAGTTCTACGAGGCGTATGCGAACTATCGCACGCTGATGGACTTCACCGAAGGCCTCATCCGCCACTCGGCGCGCGAGGCGCTGGGTACCGAATCCTTCGTTTACCAGGGCCGCGAGCTCGATCTCTCGAAGCCCTTCCACCGCCTCACCATCGTCGAGGCGATCCGCAAGTACCACCCGGGTTTCACCCTCGAACAGCTGGCCGACGCCGATTGGCTGAAGCAGAAGATCAAGGACTTCGGCGAGAAGGTGAAGCCGGGCGGCCTCGGCAGCCTGCAGCTGCAGCTCTTCGAAGCCTGCGCCGAGGCCGAGCTGTGGGAGCCGACCTTCATCATCGACTACCCGGTGGAAGTCTCGCCGCTGGCGCGCGCCTCCGACAGCAACCCGGAGATCACCGAACGCTTCGAGCTGTTCATCGTCGGCCGCGAGATCGCCAACGGCTTCTCCGAGCTCAACGACCCCGAAGACCAGGCCGCGCGCTTCCAGGCCCAGGTGCAGGCCAAGGACGCCGGCGACGAAGAGGCGATGTACTACGACGCCGACTACATCCGCGCGCTCGAATTCGGCCTGCCGCCCACTGGCGGCTGCGGCATCGGCATCGACCGCCTGGTGATGCTGCTCACCGATTCGCCCTCGATCCGCGACGTCATCCTCTTCCCGCAGATGCGTCCGGAGTAAACCGTCCCGCACGGCGGGCGACGGCGCCTGCCGCCGCCCCTGCAGCGCAATGCCCATACATCCCGCACAACCGGCCTTCACCGCCTCCGGCGTGCCTTACTCGCCGCCCTACGACGACGTCTACCACGCCGCCGCTGGCGGTATCGGGCAAGCCCGTCACGTTTTCCTCGCCGGCAACGACCTGCCGGCGCGCTGGCAGGGGCGCGAACAGTTCACCATTGTCGAAACCGGGTTCGGCCTCGGGGTGAACCTGCTCACCACCTGGGCGGCATGGCGCACCGACCCGCAGCGCTGCGCACGCCTGCACTTCATCTCCTGCGAGCTGCATCCCTTCCGCAAGGAAGACCTCGCCGCCATGCATGCCCCACTGCTCGCCGAAGCGCCCGAACTGGCGCCCCTCGCTGCAGAGCTGGTGGCGCAGTGGCCGACGCTCACCGCCGGGCTGCACCGCATCCACCTCGATGGCGGCGCCCTCACCCTCAGCCTCTTCCTCGGCTCCGCCGACGATGCCCTTGCGCAGCTGCGTGCCAGCGCGGACGCCTTCTACCTCGACGGTTTTGCTCCGGCGCGCAACCCCGAACTGTGGTCGCCGCGCATCTTCCACCAGCTCGCCCGCCTTGCCGCCCCCGCTGCCACGCTGGCCACCTGGTCGGTCGCCGGCGAAGTCCGCGAAGGCCTGCGCCGCGCCGGTTTCGAGACCCGCAAGGCCCCCGGCTACGCCACCAAGCGTGACATGCTGTGTGGCGACTACCGCGGCCCCGGCCGCCCGCAGCGCGGCTGCACGGTGCGCCACGCCATCGTCCTCGGCGCCGGAGCGGCAGGCAGCAGCGCCGCCGAGCGCCTCGCCGCGCGCGGCTGGACGGTGGACGTGATCGACGCCGCCGACGGCCCCGGGCAGGGCGCCTCGGGCAACCACGCCGGCGTACTGCGCCCGCTCCCCAGTCTCGACGACAACCGCCTCGGCCGTCTCACCCGCGCCGGCACCCTCTACGGCCTGCGCCACCTCGCCTACCTTGCCGGCCTCGGCCAGCCGGTTCGCCACCAGGCCTGCGGCGTCCTCCACCTCGCCCGCGACGATGCCCAGGAAATACGCCAGCACGCGGTGGTCGAACGCCTGCAGCAGCCCACCGACTTCCTGCGCTACGTCGACGCTGCCGGTGCCAGAGAGATTGCCGGCTGGCCGGTGAGCCAGGGCGGCTGGTGGTTCCCCTCCGCCGCCTGGGTGCAACCGCCCAGTCTGTGCCGCGCCAATCTCGCCGCCCACCCCACCCGCATCCGCTGCCACTTCGGCCGTCGCGTGGCGGCGATCCGGCACGATGGCAGCAACTGGCAGGCGCTCGACGCGCAGGGCGCGTGCATCGCCGCCGCCCCACAGCTGATCCTTGCCAACGGCACCGACATCCGCGAGCTGCCGCAGGCGGCCGCCCTGCCGGTGGTGAGCGCACGCGGCCAGGTCAGCCTGCTGCCCGCCGCAACATCCTCGCCGCCGCGGGTGGTGGTATGTCGCGGCGGCTACGTCAGCCCCGAGGTCGACGGGCTGCGCTGTGCGGGGGCGACCTTCGCCGCCGGCGACGAGGACAGCGCATTGCGGCTGGCCGACCATGAAGAGAACCTCGTCCGCCTCGAAGGCATCCTCCCCGGCTACACCGCCACGCTGTCTGCGGCCACGCTGGGCGGGCGCGTCGGCTTCCGCCCGGCCTCCCCGGACCGCCTGCCGATGGTCGGCGCGGTGCCGCTGCCCTGCCGTCTCGACCAGCCCCTGAAGCTCCGCGACATTCCCCGCCAGGAAGGCCTGTGGGCGGTATCCGGATTCGGCGCACGCGGTCTGGTGTGGGCGGCGCTGATGGGTGAAACCATCGCCGCGATGCTGTGCGGGGAACCTTTACCGCTGGAAGAAGATCTTTCCAACGCCATCGACCCCGCCCGCTTCCTGCTGCGCCCGCCGCGGCCGCTGCGCGGCGACGACTGAAACCTGCCCGCTCCCTTCCCATGGACGCCATCCCGCTCTTCTTCATGCTCGGTTTCGCCGCCCGCCTGGCGCGCTCGGACCTCAAGATTCCCGGCCAGCTCTACGAAGCGCTGTCGATCTACCTGCTGCTTGCCATCGGCCTCAAGGGCGGCATGGAGCTGGCCCGCCAGGACCCGCTGGAGGTCCTCCCCCAGGCCTTGTCGGTGATGGGCCTGGGCGTGGTGATCCCGCTCATCGCCTTCCCCATCCTCTACAAGCTCGGCCGCCTCGACCGCCACAACGCCGCGGCGATCGCCGGCCATTACGGCTCGGTGAGCGTGGTCACCTTCGCGGTGGCGGTGGACTACCTGCTCGCCCGCGACATCCCTTACGAGGCCTATCTGCCGCTCTTCCTGGTGTTGCTGGAGATGCCCGGCATCGCCGTCGGCATCCTCCTCGCGCGCATGGGCGGCGAGATGCGCAGCATCAAATGGGGCCCGCTGCTGCACGAGATCTTCCTCGGCAAGAGCATGGTGCTGCTTGGCGGCGGCCTGCTGATCGGCTGGGCGGCCGGCCCCGACGGCCTCGCTCCGCTGCAGCCCTTCTTCTTCGAGCTGTTCAAGGGCGTGCTGTGCCTGTTCCTGCTGGAAATGGGCCTGGTGGCCGCCGGCCAGGCCGGGGCGCTGCGCAGCAGCGGTGCCTTCCTGGTCGGCTTTGCGATCGGCATGCCCATCCTCTCCGCCGTGCTGGGGGCGCTGGCCGGCGCCTTCATCGGGCTGAGCGCCGGCGGCACCCTGCTGCTGGCCACGCTGGCAGCCAGCGCCTCCTACATCGCCGCACCGGCGGCGATGCGCATCGCGGTGCCGGAAGCCAACCCCGGGCTGTCGATCACCGCAGCGCTGGTGGTCACCTTCCCGTTCAACATCCTCATCGGCATTCCGCTCTACGACCGTATCGTGAGCCTGGTTTACGGAGTCTGACCATCATGCCCAACACCCACCCCTGCAAGCTCGTCGTCATCATCGCCGAAGAAGCCCTGGAGAGTCCGCTGGCGAAGGACGTGATGGCACTCGGCGCCCATGGCTACACGGTCGCCGACGTGCGCGGCCGCGGCAGCCATGGCAGCCGCTCGGGCGCCTGGGACGCGGACAAGAGCATCCGCATGGAGATCCTCTGCGACGAACAGACCTCGCAGGCCATCACCCGCCACGTCGAGGACAAGTACTTCCGCCACTACGCGATGGTGGCTTTCGTCGCCGACGTCGGCGTGCTGAGACGGGAGAAGTTCGTGCGCTGAGGGGAAAACCTTCAGCCGCGCAGTTGCAGATAGATCAGCAGCACCACGACGAGGGCGACAGTGGCCCAGCCGATGCGGTCGACGTAGCGGCGCAGGGTGATCTCCATGCGCTCGCCACCCCACGCCATGAGGCCGGCGACGAGGAAGAAGCGCGCCCCGCGACCGATCAGCGAAGCCAGCACGAAGGGGCCGAGCGCCATCGCGATGGCCCCTGCGGCGATGGTGAACACCTTGTAGGGAATGGGTGAGAAGCCCGCCAGGAACACCGCCCAGAAACCCCAGCGGTCAAACCAGTCCTGCGCCAGCAGGTACTTGTCCCAGTAGCGGGTCTCGCGCAGCCACGGCTCGATGAGCTCGAAGGCATACATGCCGATAATGTAGCCAAGCACGCCGCCGGCCACCGAGGTGAGCGTGGTGAGCAGCGCAAACCACCATGCGCGCGCGGGCTGCGCCAGGCTCATCGGCGCCAGCATGACGTCGGGTGGAATGGGGAAGAAGGACGACTCCGCAAAGCTCAGGCCGCCCAGGTACCACGGCGCGCGGCGATGGCGTGCCCACTTCATGGTCCGCTCGTACAGCGGGGAAAAGATCTTCACGACTGGAGTGTCCTTGCAGTTCGGCAGATGCCGGCACGCCCGCGGGCGTGAGGCGGAGTCAGGCGCTGGCCAGCGGCGCCGGCTTGTGCACCGTATAGCCCTGCGCGTAATCCACTCCCAATGCCCTCAGCATCGGCAGCAGCGCAGGCTCGGCGACGAATTCTGCCACGGTTCTGAGTCCGTGGGCCTGCGCCAGATGCACCATGGCCTCGATCACTGCACGGTCGGAGGCATCATTGGCCGCATTGCGGACGAATTGACCGTCGATCTTCAGGTAATCGACGCGGAACTGCTTGAGATAGGCAAAGGAGGACAGGCCACTGCCGAAGTCGTCCAGCGCCAGCGCCGCCCCCCACTCGTGGGCGCGGGCGATGAAGGCAAGAGCACGCTCAAGATCGGCCACCGCGGCTGACTCGGTGATCTCGAAGCACAGCAGTTCGCCTTCTACGCCATGCACCCGCATGCGCTCGTCGATGAAGTCCGCCAACGTGGGGTCGTCGAGGCTGGCGCCGGAGAGATTGATGGAGATCTGGCTGAAAGGCATCTCGCGCGCGGCCTCGCGCCAGGCTGCGATCTGCGCGAAGGTGGCGTCGATGATCCAGCGATCGAGTTCGGGCATGCGGTTGAAACGCTCGGCAGCAGGAATGAAGTGCGCCGGCGGCACTACGGTGCCATCTTCCTCGTGCATGCGTACCAGCACCTCGGCGTGATCCCCGCCGAGCGCATCGAGCGCACGGATACGCTGGAAATAGAGCACGAAGCGGCCACTTTCGAGAGCCCCGGCAATACGCGGCAGCATGGCCAGATCGCGCTGGCGCTGGGCAAACCAGTCCTCGCCCGGGGCATATACCGCAACCCGCCCGCGCCCGCGCTCCTTGGCCGCATAACAGGCCGAATCGGCTGCGATCAGCAGACTGGTGACGGTGGCGTGCGCGGCATCGGCGCAGGCCAGGCCGACACTGGCACCGATGGTGAAGATCTGCCCGTCCCAGGCGAAGCTGACGCTGCGCACCTCGTCGATGATGCGCACGCCCAGCGCGCGTACCGCGGCCTCTTCGGCGCCACAGACGAAAAGGCCGAACTCGTCGCCACCCAGGCGAGCGAGAAAACCGAGGGACTGCAGGGCCGTGAGGCGCTCGGCAACCTGGCGCAACAACTGATCGCCGGCGGCATGGCCGCAGTTGTCGTTGACCGCCTTGAACTGGTCGAGATCGACGTACAGCACGTACAGCGACGCTCCGGCGCGACGCTGCAGCGCCTCGCCGAGTTCGAGTTCGAAAGCGCGGCGATTGTGCAAGCCGGTGAGCGGATCGTGGCGGGCCTGGAACCTGAGCTCGGCAACACGTTCGGCCACAGCGGCCGACATGGCATTGAAGTTGTCGGCGAGGCGGGCAACCTCGTCACCCCCCTGCACCGGCACACGGCTGTCGTACTGACCGGCGGCGATGTCGTCGCTGGCACGGATGAGGCCATCGAGGCGGCGTGTCAGCCAGTAGCCCGACACACTCAGCAGCAGCGCCGACGCCAGCAGGGCGAGCACCGAAATCACCAGCGACTGAATGAACAACTCGGCACGCGCACGTTCGAGGAAATCCATCCGGACGCCCAGGTGCAACCTGCCGTAGGACTGCCCGGCAAACTCCACATCGAAGGCCTGATGAGCGATGCCCGAACCCACCAGACCTTCTTGCGGCTCCGGCGGGGCCTGCTCGGGACTCCAGCCGGAGGCGGCGATGATGCGCCCGCCGCCCTCGCTGACGGCGAGATACTCGACATCGGTCGCCTGATGCCAGGCCTCCAGCAGTTCACGCAGGGTGGCAAAGTCGCGCGCCGCCAGCAAGCCCGCCACGCCGCTCTGGAAGGCATGTTCGTAAGCGCCGATGCGCGCCCGCGCCTGGCTCTGGAGGTGGTCATCGATGAGGCGCCCGGCATTGCTCACCAGCACCACCAGCATCGCCGCCTGAATGAGCAGTGCCGCCATCACCAGACGCCAGCGCAGGGAGCCGTGGCTGCGCGAGCTCACCGCTGTTCCGCCATCAGGCGACGGGCAATCTCCCAGTAGGGTTCGAGATCACGCAATACGGAGAGGTCGGCAGCGCGGTACCCTCCGTAGTGCGTCCCGCCAAAGAACTGGCGGCCACGCTCACTATCGGGGAAAGCCATCAGCGCGGCGCTGCTGCGCACATGCATGTCCGGCCCGAAGCGCTCGTGCACCATCGTCACGAGGCTGGGAAAACGCCCCACCACAGCACTCACTCGCACGCCCTGGCGAACATCCGCGGGAGTCTGGCGCAGGGCCGAAGCGGCCACCACCGCGGCGGCGGCGTCGCCCAGTGCCACCGCCGCCGCGGCTGCGCCATGGGTGGAATAGTCATGCAACTGGTAATCGACCCCCGCCTTCAGGCCGCGCTCCTCCAGCCAGCGCAGCGCAGCGATGCTGGCTATGGTCAGACGGTCGGGAACGCCGACGCGCTTGCCGCGCAGATCCTCATCCACGCCGGGGCCGAGAATGAGGACGAACTCCAGTTCATTGGCGTAGGTCGCCAGGGGCTGATAGCCACGCTGGTGGGCGAAGACGGCAAAGTGCGGCGGCACGATGACGAAGTCAAAACGTGCCGCTGCCAGTTCGTCGATGAAGCCGGCGTAATCAGGCGCGGAATACAGCTGCACGGGGCGCTGCAGGACCTCCGCGAGATGGTCGCGCAGCGGCTGGTGGGTGCGCACCAGGGTCAGCGCGCTGTTGAAGGGGAACACGCCGAAGGTAAGCACACCCTCGCTCGCCCGCACGGGCGTGAGCAGCGACAGCAAAAGCACGGCAGCGAGGAGAAGACGAGTCAGCATGGTCATCGGCGAGGAAACCAGAGGTCAATACCATTCCCGCTTTGGGGATAGGGGAATACTACCGGAGTCTTTCCCGAATATTTGACTTTGGTTATAACTTCTGGGCCATTCTCGCACGTCTCGGCGCTGGCCGCATCAGTAATAACACGGGATAATCGCCGCCTTTGTTCATTGACCCCCGCAGCCCTTTGAAGTTCGCTCATCCTCCCGCCCTCCTCCTGCTCGGCCCCACCGCCAGCGGCAAGACTGCCTGCGCACTGGCCATCGCCGAAGTACTGCCGGTGGAGATCGTCAGCGTGGACTCGGCGCTGGTGTATCGCGACATGGACATCGGCACCGCCAAGCCCAGCCCCGCCGAGCTGGCCGCCTGTCCGCACCACCTGATCGACATCGTCTCGCCGGAAGAAGCCTATTCCGCCGCGCGTTTCCGCACCGACGCGCTGCGCGTCATGGACGGCATCGCCGCCCGCGGACGCATCCCGCTGCTGGTCGGCGGCACCATGCTGTACTTCAAGGCTCTGCGCGAGGGGCTCTCCGAGCTGCCCGCGGCCGACGCCGCCCTGCGCGCCGACATCGACCGCGCCGCTGCCGCGCGCGGCTGGCCCGCGGTGCACGCCGAACTCGCCGCCCTCGACCCGGACGCCGCCGCCCGTCTCGAACCCACCGACGCCCAGCGCATCCAGCGCGCGCTCGAAATCGTCCGCCTTACCGGCCGCCCGCTTGCCGAAAGCTACGCCCGCCGCGAGATGGCGCCGCCGCCCTGGCGCCTGCTGCCGATCGCCCTCGCGCCCTCCACGCGCAGCATCCTGCACGCGCGCATCGCGCAGCGCTTCGAACACATGCTCGCCGCCGGCCTGCTCGACGAAGTGCGCCACCTGCGTGCCCGCTACCGGCTCGACCTGGGCATGCCGTCGATGCGCTGCGTCGGCTACCGCCAGGCCTGGGAGCACCTCGACGGGCTGTACGATATCGACACACTGCGCTTCAAGGGCATCGCCGCCACCCGCCAGCTCGCCAAGCGCCAGCTCACCTGGCAGCGCCAGTTCCGCGAAACCTGGCCGGAACTGGTGGAAATCGACTGCCTGCACAGCGACCTCTCCGGCGCAGTGCTAGACACCGCCCGCAACATGCTCGCGCAAGCCTGAGCCCGCTGCTCGACGCGCCCGACACCAAGGAAAGTCCATGAACGACAACGCTGAAATCGCACAACAGGTACGCCGCTGGCTGGAAGACGTGGTGATCGGCCTCAACCTCTGCCCCTTCGCCCATCAGCCCAACAAGCTCGGCCGCATCCGCATCGCGGTCACCGACGCCGCCGACGAGGAGGCCCTGCTCGAAGCCCTGCAGGAAGAGATGAGCCTGCTCGACGCCAGCGCCGAGGAAGACACCGAGACCACCCTCCTCGCCGCCCCCCACCTGCTCGACGATTTCGACGACTACAACCAGTTCTTCGACCTCGTCGACATCTGGTTGCGCGAATTCGGCTGGGAGGGCACTTACCAGGTCGCCGGCTTCCACCCTGACTACCGCTTTGCCGAAACCGCGGCGGACGACCCCGGCAACCTCACCAACCGCTCGCCGTGGCCGCTTTTCCACCTCATCCGCGAATCGAGCATCGACCGCGCAGTGGCCAGCTACCCGGACGTAGACGGCATCCCGGCGCGCAACATCGCCCGCGTCAGCGCACTCGACGGCGACGAACGGCGGCGCCTGTTCCCTTATCTGTTCGGCTGACCCCGCGGCGCACTACCAGGCGCTCCGCCACAGTCCCACGATTCCCAGCCAGAGCACCGCGAGCAGATAGGCGGCAAGCGCATAACGGAGGTTGGCGCGCGCCAGGTCGACCGCCGCCAGGCCGAAGCGTCCCTGCAGCGACAGATGCACGCCAGCCATCGGGTTGAGCGCCAGCCCGATCGCCCAGGCCTGCAGGAAGACCATCGCCAGCAGCAGCGGATCGGGCGACAGCGGCATCAGCCAGGCCGACGCCATGACGATGGTGACCACGGTATGGATGCCCAGCGCCGCCAGCCCCATCATCACCGCCAGCAGCACCGCCGCCTGCAGCGGGCCGAAGTGGGCAAACGGCATCCACGCCGCGCCCTGCGCGAACAGCGCCTGCAGCCCGGTGGCGAACACGCCGGCGGAGAGGAACAGCAGCAGTTCGCCGGACATCGCCGGCAGGCGGTGCTCGGCATGATCGAGAATGCGCCGCGTACCCGCGCGCAGACCGCTGCCGAAGAACGCCGAGAGCATCGCCAGCGCCAGCGCCGCAGCGCTGATGATGGCCAGCGAGGACCAGCCCGGCAGCAACGCATGACCGAGCATCACCACCACGCTGAGGGTGGCGGGCAGCCACAGCGCACCGAGGCGCATCGGAAAGCCGCTGAACGGCGCCTCGGCGGTGTCAGCGCGCCCCGCCGGAAGCCGCCCGGCAAGCCACAACACCCCCAGCGCCAGCGGCACGCCCGCTGCCACTACCTCACCCAGCCGTGCCCCCGGGGCATAGGTCAGCGCCACGGCCATGGCCGCGAAGAAGGGTGACCACAGCGCGGCGGCAAGAAAGCCGCGGCTCAGCATCGCCGCCTGGGTCCGTGACAGGCGGCTGCCGGCAGCCATGCGTTCGGCCATGATGAAGACCGCCGACATGTTGATCACCGCGCCAAACAGATGCACGCCGAACAGTGTCTGCCAGCGCGCCCGGCGCCCCTCGGGCGGAGGTTCAGCGGCCGCTCCGAGACCGACCAGCTGCAGGAAGCTGACCGCCGCGAGCATGCCGAGCAGCGCCGTATTCTGCGTCAGCACGCGCAACCACGGCACCGGCAGCCCCTGCCACCACGCCACGAGCAGGGCCACCACGCCGAGCGCGCCGAGTACCAGCGCGAAACGCCGCTGGCGACGATCCAGGCGCGGCCACAGGCAGACACCTGCCACCCACGCGGCCAAGCCCGCCGGCCAGGCCGGCAGGTAGCCGGCGCCATGGACGATGGCCAGCACCACCAGGGCAGCCATGGACCACGCCGCGAGCACCATGCGCGGGCGGGAAAGGGATTGCGGAAACTGGGCTGACACGGTGGAAAGAACGCTGGATGAGGACAATCGGGATAGGGGCGGACAGCTTACCTGACCGTTCCCCTCCCACACCACCCGGCATGCGGGTCCGCACCGGGCGGTTCGAGCAGTTGAGGTCATGAGAGCCGAGGCACACCGAGCCGGTCGAAGTAGGCGATAGGCATCGCACGGTTCAATCGCATGCGGCTGTTGCGCCACCAACACCGAC
>NZ_PZKC01000022.1 GCF_003034845.1 Pseudothauera lacus
TGCTGGCCACCTCGGCCCATTCCGGGTCGGGGCACTTGAAGCTATTTCCAGGGAAACGAACCGGGCTTGTTCAACAATCGGTTCATGTCGTGGCTCGCTTCGCGATCACGACATAACCTTAATCGTTGGGCGTTCTTTTGCAGTATCTCCTGGCCAATACCAATGTCGTCGCGAACGCGCGTAACAACGGCCGCGACCAAAACATCCGCAAGATGGAGAATCGTGTGAACGACCTCCCCATGATAGATTGCCTCGTCGCCATGATCGAGCGTATGGGCGTACCGAGCAGCCATACTGAAATCATGATGAATGATATCGGACAGAAAGCTGTAAATGTCACTCTGAAATTCCTGCCCGAACGGGAACAGCCGTGCCCTCTCTCCAACGATCGAGCCCAGACGAAAGGCGCGCATGTGAGCGTCTTTGATGTTCTTCGCTTCAAGCGGCGACGCGCCTGCGGCAACGTCCGCCTTGCGCCACTGCTCACATGTTGCCTCCCACTGCTTTTCCGATCGGACTGATGCCATCTGAAGGTATCGACATATGTGCTCTGGGGCGAGCCAATCCACGTAGAAAACGAGCACCAACTCGTGTAGTGAACGCAAGAGGGCCGCGGCTGCTAGTGGCTTTCTGCCCTCAATGAGCAAATGCATCGCCTCGATGCATTCCTCGCCCCGATGAAGGACCGAGTAGAGAGTGTGGTGATAGTGAAGCGTGGTGGATCCAGGGTGATGAAAGCGCTTGAGGGCCAATTTCGTGTCGGACAACGATGCTAGCAGCCGTTCAAACGATTCAGTGACTGGCCGCTTCTCGGTACCTAGGATCGACGGCACCAATTCATGCATTACGGGGACCACACCCTCCAGGAGTGGAATAGGATCTTTCCCGTTCCGGGGAAAGCAGCGAACGGAAAGGCATGACTCTTCCAGTCCACGCGGCCTCGCCAATAGTGCAACTGGGACTTTCGACAAACCCAATTTTTCGTAGACTGCGTGCACCACCGCGTCGTCCGAGCAAACAAAGCGCTTGGTGTCCTCTGAATTGGGGTTTTCATATAAATGAAGGACTGGCCGACTGCCGAGTCGCACCATCGCGGCAACCTCGGCGATATCGGAGTCTGAGAACGGGTCCTCGATAAGTTGCCACCTACCCTCGGAACGCTTCCAGAAGCCGCGACGAATGTCGCTCAGTGATATGCGGGTTTCGTGAATCGGTGCCTTGCCGCGGAGAAATGCGCGGTATCGCGATCCGAAGAACTCGTCCTCGACACGTCCTTCAGGGACTTTGATCTGGTCAAGTGGTATTTGTCGCGTCGGAAGTGAACGGACTAGACCAAGAGGGTCAGCACTGAGTTGTGGAGGAGTCTCGAGGGGCATAGTTCGTTACGGCCAACGCTCCGCTCACCGGTAAATTTGGAGCGTCGCGGAAAATTTATCCGAGTGCAGCGGCTTGTTAAAAACCGTCTTCTCGAATCCGTTTCCTAACCTCATCTTCGCATTTATAACAGGCAAAATAGTTAATTGTATCCATGTCGCCAGTGACAAATTCGTCGCAATTTGGGCATGCAATGGCTTGCCACCCTCTATCAAAGCAGGCCACACAACTCCACAGCCCGTCGATGTAAAATACCGAGGGCCTTTCATGCTGACAATTGTGACATCCTGCGATATGCGGCTGCCCCTCCTCCCACCAATCATCCCCCTCAATATACTTTTTTTCACATAGATCAATAAGTAAGTCCGTAGAAATCGGCATCTCGCAATGCGGGCAGGCTGTTAAATTTTTATCAAAGAATTCAAAGCTCTTATGACATTTTGGGCATTCTAGCTCTTCGTTAGTTGATGCCACTGCTGTATCACTCACGCCACAAACCATACAGCTATAATCGTCACCCCATTTGTGTTCCTTTGACACAATAGCTGCATGCATTTCACAATGCTGGCAGTCAATAACTTTCTTACCGGCCTTCTCCTCTACATCAATTTTGGACTTCAACTCATTGTATCTGGCTTGTATGAATTCTTTTTGCCGCATTATTTGTTTGTGTATGCGCCCAAACTCTTTATTATATGGCCCAAAAATGTCTTTCCATTTTTCCGTCAACAAAGCATGCAAGTGGTGCCAAGAAGCCCATTGCTCTACCACTACACCAGCCTTTGTAGCAGAAAAATCAGCGTAATCAGAATGGGCAAAGTGCACGATCTGATTACGATGCTCCCCCAGTGCTTTAAAGTTATCTATCGTCGATTGTTCGAGGCACTCATTTAAGACACCCTTAAGTCTCCTTATTGCATCCTCTAAGAAGACAGAATGAAAGTCACCAACTCTAAAGCTATCGATATTGGCTGTTTCAGGTTTACTAATGATTAGCGTCCAATGCTCAGCCATTAAGCGAGCTTTAAGGAATAATTCGATCGAGGTATAAAAATCTACAATCGAGTTCTTGGGCCTTTTTTCAAGATCATCGAGGGATGAATCTAAAAAATCGATAGCATTCTTGACTAGAGAGTCAAAAAGCTCATCTTTTGTCTGCTTTTTCTGAGAAATGAACTTTCGGCCCATTTAAGGCTTCCCTAGGTTTTTAACAGTTGTAGTAGACGGAAAGGGCCATGAGTTGAGTATACGGAATCCGTATACCACCCCGCGCTTCACAACTCATCCACACCCTCCTGCCGACCGTCCCACGAATCGTTGCAGATGACCGTATCCCAAGCGCATTGGGCTGTCAAATGCACCTGTCACGCACGCGTGCTCCTTGCTTAACCGTCTGAAAGTCCTCAGCAAGTTCTGTCCGCAGCACGGGCTGCGCAGGGCTGCGCGCTTCCTGCCAGGACGGCACTGAAGTCGATGTGCGCAGGCAGCCTGTGCCCCATCCGGCGGAGGCTGCGCAGGTGGGTTCGGCAGGGGGGCGTAACCGCCCCGGCCCTGCCGGCGGGTGGCTCAGGCGGCGTCTGCGGTGGCGGTGGGCGTTGCACCGTTGCCGACGAGGTGTACGGTGCGCTGCGGGAACGGGATCGTGATGCCGGCGGCGTCGAAGCGTTCCTTGGCTTTTTCCTGCAGTTCGAAGAAGGTCGGCCAGAAGTCGGCGGTGCTGGTCCACATGCGCAGGGAGAGGTTTACCGAGCTGTCGCCGAGCGAGGCGAGCCAGACGACCGGGGCGGGGTCCTTGAGCACGCGGGCGTCGTTTTCGGCCAGTTCGAGCAGGATGGCGCGCGCGGCCTTGACGTCGTCGCCGTAGTCGATGCCGATGTTGAGATCGACGCGGCGGGTGGCCTGGCGGGAGAAGTTGACGATGCTGCCGTTGGAGAGGCTGCCGTTGGGCACCACCACGGTCTTGTTGTCCGGGGTCTTGAGGACGGTGTGGAAGATCTGGATCTGGTCAACGGTGCCGGCCACGCCCTGGGCTTCGATGTATTCGCCGACGCGGAAGGGGCGGAACAGCAGGATCAGCACGCCGCCGGCGAAGTTGGCCAGGCTGCCTTGCAGGGCGAGGCCGATGGCGAGGCCGGCGGCACCGATGACGGCGATGAAGGAGGTGGTTTCGACGCCGATCATGCCCGCTACGCTGACCAGCAGCAGCACCTTGAGCACGACGCCGAGCAGGCTGCCGAGGAAGCCGTGGAGGGTGGGTTCGACCTTGCGCCGCTGCAGCAGGCCGAGTACGCCCTGGGTGAGTTTGCCGACCAGCCACCAGCCGATGAAGAGGGTGATGAGGGCGAGCAGCACGCGGGCGCCGTACTGCATGGCGAGGGGCAGCCAGGTTTCCTGGAGGGTGTTCAGGGTGAGGTTGATGTCGTCCATGGGGGCTCCTGTTGGCGTCTGCGGGGCGTTCCATTCTCGCATCTGGGTGCTGCAGTGCAAGGTTGGGGCGGCCGGGCTGGTAGAATCCGGGCTTCTTTCAATCGCGCCCCGATGCAATGCAGCGTACCTGGAAACCCAATGTCACCGTCGCTGCGGTGATCGAGCAGGACGGCCGTTTCCTGCTTGTCGAAGAGCACACCTCGGAAGGCCTGCGCCTCAACCAGCCCGCCGGCCATCTGGAGTGCGGCGAGTCGCTGGTCGAGGCCAGCGTGCGCGAGGCGCTGGAGGAGACCGCGCACCGCTTTGTGCCGGAATGCCTGGTGGGGGTCTATCAGTGGCCGCGCCCGCAGGGCGATCTGACCTATCTGCGCTTTGCCTTTGGCGGCCGCGTGGATGGCGTGGAGGCCGGCCGTTGCCTGGACGATGGCATTGTCCGCGCGCTGTGGATGAGCGCCGATGAGCTGCGCGCCTGCCCGCAGCGTCATCGCAGCCCGCTGGTACTGCAGTGCGTGGAGGACTGGCTGGCCGGGCAGCGCCACGCCCTCGACCTGATCCGCCATTACCACGCATGAGGCGGGCGGCACTGCTGGTGGGCATGCTGCTGGCGGCCACGCCGGCGGCGGCGGGCGAGCTTGTGGCGCTGTGCTACAACTACGATTGCGCTTCGCGCGGGCTGGTGGTCTATGCCGGCGAGCGCCTCGATGCGCTGGCCGCGCGCCTTGCGGCGACGGATTCGGCCGCTGCCGAGCGCGAGGAGCTGGCCGCGGTGATCGGCGAACTGTATGCGCTGGCGGCGACGCAGACGCCGGTGGGGGCGGATCGTGGCGGCAACCTGCGCGATGCCGGGGTGGATGGGCGCATGGATTGCATCGACCACTCCACCAATACCACCGCGCTGCTGAACATGCTGGCGTTGCGCGGTGCGCTGCGTTTTCACCGTGTGCTGGAGCCGGCGCGGCGGGCGCGCTTCATCATGCAGCACTTTTCCGCGGTCATCGAGGAGGTGGAGCCGCCTCCACCCCTTGCGGCGGCGGTCGAGGTGCCCGACCATGTCGGCCTGCTGCTGGCCCTGTGCGACTGCCCCGAGGTGGTCGACGACATCCCCCGCCCGCCCGTGCCGCCGCCGGGCAATCCGGGCGCGCGTTTTGCGGTGGACAGCTGGTTCGTCGACAACGGCGATCCGGCGGTGGTGCTGCCGCTGGCAGACTGGTTGAATGGAGGCGGACCGAATGTCCAGTAATGTGGTGAAGCCTGGTGCCGATGCGCAGGGCATGAAGGTGGTCGTCGGCATGTCCGGCGGTGTCGATTCTTCGGTGACCGCGCTGCTGCTCAAGCAGCAGGGCTATCAGGTTACCGGCCTGTTCATGAAGAACTGGGAGGACGACGACGATGCCGATTACTGTTCCACCCGCCAGGATCTGGTGGATGTGGCTTCGGTGTGCGACGTCATCGGCATCGACCTTGAAGTGGTGAACTTCAGCAAGGAGTACAAGGAGCGCGTGTTCGCCGATTTCCTGCGCGAATACGAGGCCGGGCGCACGCCCAATCCGGACATCCTGTGCAATTCCGAGATCAAGTTCCGCTGCTTCCTCGACCACGCCATGCAGCTGGGCGCCGAGCGCATTGCCACCGGGCACTATGCCCAGGTGCGCGAATGGAACAACGATGGCCGCAGCGAATTCCAGTTGCTGAAGGCCGAGGACGGTACCAAGGATCAGAGCTATTTCCTCTACCGCCTCAACCAGCAGCAGCTCGCCAGGACGCTCTTCCCGCTCGGCGGCCTGTACAAGCGCGAGGTGCGCCGGATTGCCGAGCAGGCCGGCCTGCACGTGGCCGCCAAGAAGGACTCCACCGGCATCTGCTTCATTGGCGAGCGTCCCTTCCGCGAATTCCTCATGCGCTACCTGCCGACCAGGCCGGGCGAGATCCGCGCGCTTGACGACGACCGCGTGCTGGGTGAGCACCAGGGCCTGATGTACCACACCATCGGCCAGCGCAAGGGCCTGCACATCGGCGGCATCAAGGGCAACCAGGACGAGGCCGGCGAGCACGACGCCTGGTACGTGGCCGCCAAGGACGTCAAGGCCAACGTGCTCTACGTGGTGCAGGGCCACGACCACCCGGCGCTGCTCAAGGAGCGCCTGAGCGCCATCGACCTGAACTGGATCGCCGGGCGCGATCCGCATACGCACTGGGTGTATACCGCCAAGCCGCGCTACCGCACCCCGGACATGCCGTGCGAGATCGACACCGTCGGCGACGGCCGCGCCGAGATCGTCTTTGCCCAGCCGCAATGGGCACTGACCCCGGGGCAGAGCGTGGTGGTGTACGAATCGAAGGTCTGCCTGGGCGGCGGCATCATCGCCTGATTTCTTGCCTATCAGCCCGGCAACGAAATACGCTATTCCGTTCTGGCTGAGCGAAGTAAGCCCCGCCGCGGGCGTGGCAAAGCGGACGCAGGAAACGGGTACTCCGTTCGCCCTGAGCCTGTCGAAGGGCACTTGATGGCAGTGCCTTCGAACGGGCTTCGACAGGCCGGTCCTGAGCGCAGCCGAAGGGCTCAGCCCGAACGGGAGTGGGGCCTTCCGGGCAATGACAATCGGAAGCTGTTTCTTGAGAGCTTGCCGAAGGGCGTTCGTGCCGACTGGGCTTCGACAGGCTCAGCCCGAACGGTATTTGATCCCCGGTGCCGGGCCTTGGTCTGGCCGGACTGCCGCTCGATGATCCGGACGTTATGGGTGAGGTGTTGCCGTGAAAAACAGGGCATTCCTTCTTCGGACAGCACAGTCTCTGACGCTCGGTGTGCTGGGGCTGGGCATGTTGGCCGCCAGCGGCTGGGCGCACGCCGAGGGCTCCGCGATGCGCGAGCACATCGCACAGCGGCGCACGGCGGCCGAAGCGCCCGGCACTGCGGCGCTGCCCCTGGTGCCGGGCGATCATCAACTCAAGGTGGTGCACCAGGGGCTGGAACGCACGGTCGTGGTGCACGTGCCACGCGCGGCCGAGGGCGCTCAGCCGCTGCCGCTGGTGCTTGCGCTGCACGGCGGTGGGGGCTTTGCCGAGTTCATGGCCGACGATGCGCGCTATGGCCTCATCCGCGCGTCCGAGAGCGGCGGCTTCATTGTCGCTTTCCCCAACGGCTACAGCCGTTTTCCCGGCGGGCGCCTTGCCACCTGGAACGCGGGCGCGTGCTGCGGCGACGCGCGCGACCGCGACGTGGACGACGTGGGGTTCCTGCGCGCGGTGGTCACACGGTTGCAGGCGCAGGCCCGCATCGACCCCGCGCGTATCTTTGCCACCGGCATGTCCAACGGCGGCATGATGGCCTACCGGCTGGCCTGCGAGGCGTCCGACCTGTTTCGCGCGGTCGCCAGCGTGGCCGGCACCGACAACACCGTGCACTGCGCGCCGGCGCGCCCGGTGCCGGTGCTGCACATCCATGCGCGTGACGACACGCACGTGCTGTTCGAAGGCGGTGCCGGCCCCGGCGCGTTCCGCGATGAAAGCAAGGTCGCGAACTTCACGTCCGTGCCCGAGACCTTGCGCCGCTGGGCCGCGCATGACCGCTGTGAGGGCGCACCGCAGCGTGTGCGCGAGTTCTCCGGTGCCCGCTGCGAGGCCTACCTCGCCTGTGCGGCGGGCGTGCGCGTGGAGTCGTGCGTCACCGACTCCGGCGGCCATTCGTGGCCGGGCGGCATCACGCGTCGAGGCAAGGGGGCCAGTTCGTCGGCCTTCGATGCCAGCGCCCTGATCTGGGATTTTTTCGCCGCCGTCAGCGCTCCGCGCTGAGTGTGGTTGGTGTTGTGAGTACTCGCTGAGGCACTGCGTGGAAAGGCCTTTCGACAGGCCCTGGGTGGACGGCCTTATTAACCCGGCAACGAAATACGCTGTTCCGTTCGCCCTGAGCGAAGTAAGCCCCGCCGCGGGCGTGGCAAAGCAGACGCAGGAAACGGGTACTCCGTTCGCCCTGAGCCTGTCGAAGGGCTCTTGATGGCAGTGCCTTCGAGCGGGCTTCGACAGGCCGGTCCTGAGCGCAGCCGAAGGGCTCAGCCCGAACGGTATTTGATTGCCGGGTTAATGGTCAGCGTCGCCCTGGCGCGTGGGTTCTTCTTCCTTCGCCTGCTGCCCGAGCAGCTTCGCCACCAGCGGGTTGAGGCGGGCGCCGGCCTTGTCGCCGGCGGAGGCTGCGGCGAAGCGCGAGGGCGGCGGGGTGCCCTTGAGGCGGTTGTTGATCTTCAGGCCGCGCAGTTTTTCGAGATCGGTACGTTTCATGTGCTCAGCTCCGGCAATTGGCGCACGCTGCGGCGGGCTGGCCGGCAAAGAAGTTGCTACAGTGGGCCTCGTAGGCCTCGCAGCGGTCGATGAATTCGCGTGCGCTCTTGGGCATCGGCACGCGCGCACGGGTGATGTAGGTGACCAGGTCGCGGCCCTGGCAGATCAGCCGCAGGCCGTCGGCGGCCATCTGCAGTTGTTCCGCGGGGGCGCCGGCGGTGAGATGGGGGGTGAAGGCGTCGAGGGCCTCGGAGGCGATGACGAATTCCGCCCATACGTCGAAGATGGCACCGTCGGTGCGCAGGGTCTCGCACTTCACCTTGGCGGCGGCGGCGAACTTGGCGATCAGCTCGGTGACGCCGCTGAAGAGCGGATTGCCGCCGAAGGTCGCGGTCATTACCGCGGCGAGGCGGTCGACCTCGCGCATGGTCTGGGCGATCTTGATGTAGCGGCTTTCGTAGAAGGCGTCCACCGGGATGGAGAAGGCGCGGAAGGGTTCGCCCCAGAGTTCGTCGATGCCTTCGTCGCCGCTGCGGTGGCGGACCAGGCGGCCCAGTTCGAGGGCGTCCTGCAGGCATTTGCCGCATTCGCGCATGAGGGCGTTGTCGGACTCGATCACCACGCCCTGTTCCTGCAGTTCGACCAGTTTGGTGAAGATGTCGGTGGCGCGGTTGAAGGTGGCGCCGGCGAGCATCGCGCCCTTTACCCTCCGGCGTGCGGGGTCGGTCTCCGCTTCGTAGGCTGCGCGCGTCTCGGCCAGCCGCTTGCCGGGGATGTTGATGCCGTGCTCGACGTGGTTGAAGAGCCGGCGGGTGAGGGCGCCGATCAGCGTCTTCTTGGCCTGCAGGCTGTCTTCGGGTGGATCGTAGAGCTTGATCCAGTAGCCGTCGTAATGGACGCGCCGGGTGCCGTCGATGTCGTGGACGGTGCCGTTGGCAATCGGTGAGTTCATCGGGGAGGGTCTTTCTCGGTCGGCCGTGGAGGTTTTGCCAGTTTAGGCAATATACCCCTCTTTGTGCAGTGCATTAAGCCCGCATCAGATCCGCAGGGCGGCCTGGGCTGCCTGGGCGGCGCGCGCGTGGCGCTGGCGGCGGCGCTTCATCAGTACCCGGGTGCGCCAGAAGAGCTGCGCGGCGAGGTAGCCGATGACTCCGGCGGTGACCGCCATCAGCAGCATGCCCAGCACCAGTGGGCGGCCGATGCCGGTGATCCAGTGCCAGATGTTGCTCATCCATGCCAGCGCGGCGACGGCGTGTTCGGCAGCGGCTTCGTCGCTGAGCGTGGCGACGCTGCGCGGGGCGCCGATCAGGCTGCTGCCGATGCGGTAGGCGAAGTAGTAGATGGGGCCGTAGGTGAAGGGGTTGCTGATCAGCGTGGTGACTGCGGCGATCCACAGGTTGGCGCGCGCGAACAGCGAGACCACGGCGGCGGCGGGGATCTGCGCCACCGGCACCATGAGGCCGAAGAAGGCGCCGATGGCGACGCCTTTGGCCACCGCGCGGCGGTTCAGGTGCCACAGCGAGGGGTCGTGGATGCGCGGGCCCAGCCAGCGTAGCAGGCGGCTTTGCTTGATGCTGTCGTGGGTGGGCAGGAAGCGCTTGATCATGGCGGCGGAGGCAGGGGATTGCGCATCTTACGGGATGGCCGGCAAAGCACAAGTGCTGTACGCCACAGCGTCCAGGTAGTGTTGTATGGATGCCGCAGTGCCTCTCCGGTGCCCTTGTTCAGGGGGTGCCGGATGCCGTGTCAGAGCAACTCGGCGGGCAGCGCGGTGCGCAGCACGGTCTGCGTTTCGCCATTCCGCACGCGGTTGGTAAACCACCACAGGGCGCCTTTCTTGATCGTCCATTCGGCCTCGCTGCCGGACAGCAGCAGCGCGGCGAGTCGGCCGAGGGCGGGCTGGTGGCCGACCACCAGGACGGCACCGGAGGCGTCCGGCCAGCCGCAGGCGGCGAGCAGCCCGGCAACGTTGCCGTCGGGGCCCAGGGCGCTGACGATCTCGAAGTCGTCGGTGAATGCGGCGGCGGTCTGGCGGGTGCGCACGGTGGGGCTGCACAGCACCTGCAGGCGCTTCGGACGGTTCTCGTTCAGCCAGGCCGCCATGCGGCGGGCCTGGCGCTGGCCGCGTTCGGTGAGTTCGCGGGCGTGGTCGGGGCTGCCCTCGACCGCTTCGGCATGACGCCACAGCAACAGGTCCATCTCATCCTCTCCTCAAGGGGCGGGATTGTGGATGTCCCGCGTTACCTGCAGGTGACAGCGCGGTGTGGGGGCGGGTTCAGGCCCAGGGGGTCTTGCCCCACAGCAGCGGTTCGACCTCCTGCAGCGTGCGGCGGCGCAGGCGGGCGTAGCGCGGGCCGTGCCAGCCGGTGACGAAGTTCACCGCGGCGTAGAGTTCGGTGTCGTCGCCGGCCCAGGCTTCGAGGCGCTCGCGGGCGACGTCGACGTCGTTGAGGAAACCCAGCGTGGTCTGTGCGCGCGCCAGGGTGTCCTGGTAGCGCTTGAGTGCGCGGGCGGGGAACAGCGGGGCGAAGAACTCGATGCCGTAGCGCAGTTGCTTGAGGGCGATGCGCAGGGCGTGCAGGCGGGTGGGAATCAGGCTGGTGGCGTCGCCGTAGCGCCGGCGGGCTTTCTTGCGCAGGCGGCCGAGTTGCAGGCGGGCAAAGGTGGTGAGGTCGGCGGCGACGATGAGGCTGTTGCTCGGCAGGGTGTGCAGGGCGAGCGTGAAGGCCAGCATCAGGCGGCCCTGGCCGGCGCCGTCGAGGCCGCGTGCGGCCTGCGCGCGGGCGTCGTCGCGGGCGCGTGCGACGATTTCGAGCAGGCGCGGCAGACCGGGGCGCTCGTGGAGGCCGTCGGGTATCACCGGGGCGAGCAGCTCTTCGTGGAGGACGTCGAGGTCGCGGGCGTCGCCGAAGCGGTTGGCGGTATCGCGCAGCTGCTCGTTCCAGTCGTCGACGAAGCCCGGCGGCAACGCGGGGGCGAAGAGGCGCAGCAGCGAGCGCAGGCGGCGCAGTGCGACGCGCAGTTGGTGGATGAATTCGGGGTCTTCGTGGTCCATCGCGCCGACGGCGTTGGCCTGCCACTGGCGCAGCGCCGAGAAGGCCAGCTCGCGGAAGGCGTCGACGAGGTTCATCGCCGGGTCGATGGTGGCGGCTTCGGCGCGCTGCGGACGCGGCGACTGGCCGAGGAAGAGGCGGTAGCCGCGCTCGGCCTTGCTGAGGTCGGCGGGGATCAGCGGCAGGGTGCGGGCCAGTTCGCAGGCCAGTTCGAGGAGGTCGGTGGGGGTGCCGCTGCGCAGTTCGAGTTCGACCTCGCAGATCGGCGCGCTGTGTTCGCCGACCAGCACCTCGCCGGTGTCGATCATGATGAGGATCTCGCTGCCGGCGGCGTTGCGGTGCAGGCGCGTTTCGCGGCGGAAGCGGGTGGTGAATACCGGCACCAGGGCGTCCTGGTGGCGCGCCAGCAGGCGGGCGGTGGTGGCATCGTCGACGGCGCTGAAATCGAAGGCGCCGTCGAAGGGCCCTTCCCATTCGGGGCGCTGCGACAGGCCGCCGGTGGAGCGCGCGGCGCATTTCACCGTCTGCAGCCAGGTGCGGCCGTAGCGGCGGGTGCGCACGGCGACCTTGCGCGCCTTGAGGGCGAGATCGACGGTGTCGTAATAGGTGTTGTCGAGGGTCTGGGCGTTGCCCTGACGTTGTGCACCGGCAACCAGCGGATGGCGGCGCAGGGCGGCCACGGCGCGCTTGGGCAGGCTCAGCTTGAGTTCGGTTTCCTGGCTCATGCGGGCATTGTAGCGATCCGGCCGTTGCATGCATGTTGCACTGCAACCAAAATGCCTTCAGCTTGTCGCGAAGACCTCCTCCCAGAGCGCGACGACCGCTGCACGGGCGGCTTCCACTTCTTCGCCGGGCACCCGCGAGGGCTGGTCGTTGAGGCGCTGGCGGTGCTGCAGGCGGCGCAGTTCGCGGTAGCTGTCGCCGCAGGCGGCGGCCAGATCGGCGGGAATCAGGCCGATTTCGCCGGCGATGCGCAGCAGGGCGATGTTGCCGAGGTTGCCGGTGAGCCCGGGGTGGGTGTGGGCGTGGCCGAGGACGAGGTACTGGACGAGGAACTCGACATCGACGAGGCCGCCGGCGTCGTGCTTGAGGTCGAACAGCGGGCTCTTGCCGGCGTGGGCGTCGCGCATCTTCTGGCGCATCGCCAGCACTTCGCGGCGCAGTTCGGCAAGGTCGCGGGGCAGGCGCAGGACTTCGTCGCGGATGCGTTCGAAGGCGGCGCCGATGGCCGCGTCGCCGGCCGAGAAGCGTGCCCGGGTGAGGGCCTGGTGTTCCCACACCCAGGCCGATTCGAGCTGGTACTTGCGGAAGGATTCGAGCGAGCAGGCGATGAGGCCGGCGTCGCCGTTGGGGCGCAGGCGCAGGTCGGTCTCGAAGAGGATGCCGGCGGCGGTCTGGCTGGACAGCCAGGTGTTGGTGCGCTGGGCGAGGCGGGTGTAGACCTCTGCGGCCTCGGGGGCTTCGTCGTCGTAGAGGAAGACGATGTCGAGGTCGGAGGCGTAGCCGAGTTCCTTGCCGCCGAGCTTGCCGTAGCTGATCACCGCGAAGCGCGGCGCCTCGCGGTGACGGATCTTGATCTTGCGCCAGCACAGCGGCAGGGTCAGCGCGAGCATGCTGTCGGCGAGCTCGGAGAGGTGGTCGGCGAGCTTCTCCACCGTCAGCAGGCCGGCGATGTCCTGGGTGAGCAGGCGGAACACCTTGGCATGGTGCTGCTCGCGCATGAGATCCATCTGCCGCTCCATGTCGGGCTCGACGGCATCGAGCTGGGCGGCCAGTTCGCGGCGGAAGCCCGCCCACTCGGGGGCGCTTTCGAGGGCGCGGTCGTCGAGCAGCTCATCGAGCAGGATGGGGTGGCGGGTAAGGAACTGGGCGGCCCAGCGCGAGGCACCGACCAGCTCGGCAACCCGCCGCAGGGCCTGCGGGTACTGCTGCAGCAGGGCCAGGTAGGCGCCACGGCGGCTGATCGCCTCCATCAGGTCGAGACAGCGCGCCAGGGTGTCGTCGGCCCCCGGGGTGGCCGCCGCGGCTTCGACCACGCGCGGCATGAGGGCGTCGAAGCGGCTGCGGATGTGGTCGGGGAGCTGCTGGTAGCGCGGGCTGCCGTGTATGGCGGCGAGGCGCTGGGCGGCGGCGGCGGGGTCGCGGTAGCCCAGCTCGCCGAGGCGGGTTTCGCATTGTGCGGCGTCGCCGGCGCAGGCCCACAGATCGTCGAGGGCGTGGTCCCCGTCGCTGGGGTCGGCAAAGACGTCGTCGAAATGGCGGCTCACCGCGCTGCGGTGGCGGTCGAGTTCGGCGCACAGCGCGGCCCAGTCGGCACAGCCCATGCTGGCGGCGATCAGCGCGCGGTCGCCATCATTGTTTGGGAGGTCGTGGGTCTGGGCGTCGTCGAGGTATTGCAGGCGGTGTTCGAGGCGGCGCAGGAAGTCGTAGGCAGCGGCCAGTTCGGCCACCGTTGCCGCGCCCAGGATGCCGCGTTCACCCAGTTCGGCAAGCACCTTCAGGGTGGGGCGGATCTGCAGCGCGCCGTCGCGGCCGCCGCGGATGAGCTGGAAGACCTGGGCAATGAACTCGATCTCGCGGATGCCGCCGGGGCCGAGCTTGACGTTGTGGGCGCGGTCGCGGCGGGCGACTTCGCGGCGGATCTGCGCGTGGAGGTCGCGCATGGCGTTGATGGCGCCATAGTCGAGGTACTTGCGGAAGACGAAGGGGCGGGCGATCTGCTCCAGCTCCTGCCAGCGTTCGCCGCACAGCACGCGGGCCTTGATCCAGGCGTAGCGCTCCCACTCGCGGCCCTGGGTGATGAAGTAGTTTTCCAGCATGTCGAAGCTGGCCACCAGCGGGCCGGAATCGCCGTTCGGGCGCAGGCGCATGTCGACGCGGAAGACCTGACCGTGCTCGGTGACTTCGGCCAGCGCCTGGATGAGCTGCTTGCCGAGGCGCTCGAAGAATTCAAAGTTGCTGATCACCTTGCTGCCGCCGGTGTCGCCGTCCTCGGGATAGACGAAGATGAGGTCGATGTCGGAGGAGACGTTGAGCTCGCGCCCGCCCAGCTTGCCCATGCCGATCACCAGCAGCTCCTGTTCCCAGCCGGTGGGCGAGAGCGGGTGGCCGTAGCGCTGCACGAGGGCTTCGCGGAGGATGTCGTGGGCGCAGCGTACGGTGACCTCGGCAAGCACCGTCATGGTTTCGGTGACTTCCTGCAGCGTTGCGCGGCCGTCGAGGTCGCGCACCATGACGTGGGTGATCACCCAGCTGCGCAGGTCGCGCAGATTGGCGCGCAGGTTGTCGGCGCTGGTGGCGCGTTCGCCGAGGAAGGCCTGCATGGCGGCGGCGTCGAGCGGCGCGGCGATGGAGGCTGACAGCCTTGCGGCGAGCCACGGGCGGCTTTCCAGCAGGCGCCGCAGGAAGCGCGAGAAGCCGGCGGCGTGGGCGAGGGCGGGCGGAAACATGGCGAGATCGAAAGACATGGGCGGCGCTATTCCCCGTTGTTACAATTCATCGCCTCATTCTGCGCGCGCTTGCGGGCAGTGCGGGGCACGGGGATCATTGTAGCCAAGCTTGCGCCCGGCCACGCCCGGCTCCCCTTCCCCGTTGCCTGGCCGCCACACCTTTCGCCGATGACCGACACCGCTTCCGCTCCCCCTGCCGTTCGCAGTGCCCGCCGCGCGAACCGGCGCGACGCCCTGCTGATGGTGGCGGTGGTGGCCTATTTCTGCGCCGCCGGCCTCTTCCTGGTGCTGCGCGAGGTGGTCATGCCGCGGATCGGCGAGTACCGCCCGCAGATCGCCGCCGCGCTCGGCAAGGCCATCGGCCTGCCGCTGGAGATCGAGCAGATCAGCGCCGACTGGTCGGGTCTGCGTCCGCGCTTCCATCTCGGCGGCCTCACCGTCTCCGAACGCGACGGCAGCGCGGCGCTGCGTTTCGAGCGCGTCGATGCGACGCTGGCGTGGTCCTCACTGCTGCGCCTGCGCCCCCATTTCCACCGCCTGGAGATACTTGCCCCGCAACTGGCCGTGCGTCGCGACGCCGCAGGGCGCTTCTTCGTCGCCGGCATGCCGGTCGATCCGGCCGCGCCCGGTGGCGACACCCTCGACTGGCTGCTCGCCCAGCGCGAGATAGTCATCCGCGACGCCGCGGTGACGTGGTCGGACGATCTGCGCGGTGCCCCCGAACTGCGCCTCGAAGAGCTCGCCTTCCGCCTCGACCGCAAGGGCGGGCGCTACCGTTTCGGCCTCAGTGCGCAACCGCCCGCGGCGCTGGCGTCGCGGCTCGATCTGCGCGGCGACCTCGTCAGCGTGCGTCCGGGCAGCCGTGGCGAGTGGGTGGGGCAGCTCTTCATCGGCCTTGATCACGCCGAGCTGGGCGCGTGGACGGCCTGGCTGGACTACCCGGTGGAGCTCAGCGGCAGCGGCGGGCTGCGGGCGTGGATCGGTGTGGACGGTGAGCGTGAGGCCCGCCTGAGCGCCAATCTGGCCCTTGACGGGGTCAGCACCCGCCTCGGCGAGGGCCTGCCGGTGCTCGAGCTGGCCACCCTGCGCGGCCACCTCACGGTGCTGCGCAGCCCCGGCGGCACCACCGTGCAGACCCGCGGGCTGGCGCTGCAGACCGGCGATGGCGTGGTGCTGGAGCCGGTCGATGTCGACCTGACGGTGCGCGGCACGGTGGAAGCGCCCAGCGGCGGCGCCTTCCGCGTCAATCGCCTGGATTTTGCTGCGCTCGCCCGTCTTGCCGCCCACCTGCCGCTAGCCCCGGCGGTGCGCGAGCGCCTCGCCGCCTTCGATCCGCGCGGGCATGCGAGCGCGGTGCGCCTGGAATGGCAGGGGCCGCCGGAGCAGCTGCAGCGCTGGACGCTGGCCGCCGCCTTCGACAACATCGGCCTTGCCGCCCAGGGCGCGTTGCCGGGGATAGGCGGGCTGTCCGGCGAAGTCGACGGTAACGAGCGCAGCGGGCGCTTCCGCATCGCCGGGCGCGATACCTGGCTGGACCTGCCGGCGGTGTTTGCCGAACCGCGCCTGGTGCTTTCCGTGCTGCAGGCCGAGGGCGGATGGACGCAGCGCGACGGCCGCCTGGAGCTGGCGCTCGACAATGCCAGCTTCGAGAACCCCGACGCCTCCGGCAGCGCTTCCGGGCGCTACTGGCCGAAGGCCGGCGAGGCCGGCGAGATCGACCTCAGCGCCCGCCTGCTGCGCGCCGATGGCCCTGCGGTGTGGCGCTACATGCCGCTGGTGGTCAACCAGGATACGCGCACCTGGCTGCGCCGCAGTATCGTCGGCGGCAGCGCGCCGGAGGCGCGCCTGCGTCTGCGCGGCGATCTTGAGCGTTTTCCGTTCCGCGACGGCGCCGACGGCCAGTTCCTGGTTACCGCGCGGATCGCCGGCGCGCGCCTGGAGTATGCCGAGGGCTGGCCGGCGATCGAAGGCATCGACGGCGAACTGCGCTTCGAAGGCGCGTCGATGACCGTCACCGCCGAACGCGGGCGGGTGTTCGGCGTGCGCCTGAGCGGTGTGCGTGCGGACCTGCCCGACCTCGAAGCCGCCGGTGGCGAGGTGATGAGCATCCGCGGGCGTGCCGGCGGGCCGACCGCGGACTTCCTGCGCTTCATCGCCAACAGCCCGGTGCGCAAGCGCGTCGATGGCCTCACCGATGCGATGCGGGCGGAAGGCACCGGCACGCTCGACCTTGCCCTGGTGATGCCGCTGCGCCACGTCGTCGATACCACCGTCGAGGGCAGCTACCGCTTCGGCGACAACCGCCTGTGGCTGCTGCCCGGCATGCCGGCGCTGGAGGGCGCGGCCGGCACCCTGCGCTTCACCGGCAGCACGCTGGAGATTCCCCAGGCCAGCGGCCGCCTGTTCGGCCAGCCGCTGCGTCTCACCGCCACCACCGGGGCCGAGGGCGCGGTGCGCTTCGAGGCCCGCGGCGGCCTCAGCGTTGCCGCCCTGCAACGTGACTTCGACTGGCCGCTGCTCGCCCACCTCTCCGGCACCACCGCCTGGCAGGCGGACATCGACCTGCGCCGCGACGGCAGTACGGTGAGCATCCGCTCGGCGCTCGACGGCATCGCCGCCAGCCTGCCGGAACCGTTCAACAAGTCGGCGCGGCAGAGCTGGCCGCTGCTGATCGGCTTCGACAGCCGCGAGCGTGGCGAGCGTCAGCTTATCCGCGCCGAGCTCGGCGACCGCCTGACGCTCAGCGTCGAGCGGCGGGCTACGCCGCTGGGCTGGGCGGTGGCGCGCGGTGGTCTGGGCATCAACACCGCGCTGCGCAGTGCCGCCGACGGCGTGATGATCAGCGCCCACGTCGATGAGCTTGACCTCGATGCCTGGCGCCGCGCGCTGCGCGGCAACGGTGGTGGCGGGCAGGAAATGCCGGCGCTGGCACTGGCCGGCATCGAACTCAAGGCTGGGCGCCTGCAGGTATATGGCCAGCGCCTCAACATGGTCGACCTCAGCGCCGCCGCAGTGGGCGGCGACTGGCGCGGACAGCTGGACAGCCGCGAGGCCAGCGGGCGCTTCGACTGGCGTGGCGCCGGCGATGGCGCGCTGCATGCCCGGCTGCGCCACCTGCGCCTCGGCCTGGGCGGCGGCGGGGACGCCGAGGGTGCCGAGGACGACGCCCTGCGCCGCTTGCCGGCGGTCGATCTGGTGGTCGACGACTTCGTCCTGCGCGACAAGGAGCTCGGTCGCCTGCAGGTGCTGGCGCGCAACCGCAACCGCCAGTGGGAGCTGGAAACCCTCGCACTGGCCAATGCCGACGGCGAACTGCAGGGCTCCGGGGTGTGGCGCGGCGGTGCGCGGCCGTTGACCCGGCTGGATTTCAGCATCCGCTCCGACAACGTCGGCGCGCTGCTCGGCCGCCTCGGCTACGCCGATGCGCTGCGCGACGGCAAGGCCGAACTGAGCGGCGAGGTGGATTGGCAGGGCAGCCCGCTCAAGGTCGATTACCACAGCCTCGACGGCAAGCTCGTGCTGAGTGTGGAGGACGGCCAGTTCAAGCGCCTTGAGCCGGGTGTCGGCCGCCTCCTCGGCGTGCTCAGCCTGCAGGCGCTGCCGAGACGCATCAGTCTCGATTTTCGCGACGTGTTTTCCGAAGGGTTCGTCTTCGACCGCATCAATGGCAACATCGCCATCGACGACGGCGTGATGCGTACCGAGGACTTCAGCATCCGCGGCCCGGCGGCGCGCATCGCCCTGCGCGGCAGCGTCGACCTGGAGGCCGAGACCCAGGATCTGCGGGTCACCGTGCAGCCCACGCTGAGCGAGTCGATCGCCATCGGTGCCGCTGCGGGCCTGATCAATCCGGTCGCCGGGGTGGTCACCTACATTGCCCAGAAGGCGCTCAGCGATCCCTTCGAGAAGCTGCTCGCCTTCGACTATGCGATCACCGGCAGCTGGAGCGAGCCGCGCGTCGACAAACTCACGGGGGCGCGACCGGCTCCGGCCGCCGACCCCGCCGTTCCCCCCACCGAAGCCGGGAGTGCCCCGCAATGACCGCTACCCCTGTCCGCATCGCCGCCGTGCAGATGGTGTCCGGCCCCGATGTCGATGCCAACCTGCGCGTTGCCGCAGAACTGATCGCCGAAGCTGCCGCCGCCGGTGCGCGGCTGGTGGCGCTGCCCGAGTACTTCCCCCTCCTCAGCGCCGACGAAACCGCCAAGGTGCGCATCCGCGAGCGCGACGGCGACGGCCCACTGCAGGACTTCCTGCGCGACAGCGCGCGCCGCCACGGCATCTGCGTGGTCGGCGGCACCCTGCCGCTGGCCGCCGGCGCCGCGGGCAAGGTGCGCAACAGCACGCTGGTGTATGGCGCGGACGGCGAACGCCTGGCGCGCTACGACAAGATTCACCTCTTCGGCTTCCGCAAGGGCGAGGAGCGCTACGACGAGGCCGCCACCATCGAGGCCGGCAGCACGCCGGTGGTGTTCGATTCGCCCGCCGGGCGCACCGGCCTCTCGGTGTGTTACGACCTGCGCTTTCCCGAACTCTTCCGGGCGATGGGCGAGCTCGACCTGATCATCCTCCCCGCCGCCTTCACCCACACCACCGGGCAGGCACACTGGGAGGTGCTGCTGCGCGCGCGCGCGATCGAGAACCAGTGCTACGTGCTCGCCCCCGCACAGGGCGGGCGCCACCCCAGCGGGCGGGTGACCTGGGGGCACAGCATGCTCATCGACCCCTGGGGCGAGGTGCTGGCGTGCCGCGCGGAAGGCCCCGGCGTGGTCGTCGCCGAGGTCGATCCGGCGCGCATCGCCGCCGTACGCGCCAGCCTGCCCGCCCTGCGCCACCGCTGCCTGTGAGACCATAGGCAGTGATCGTTTTTCTGCCGGCACGGTCGAACCCCTGCCGACACCCATCAGGAACCCCATGAGCAAAGCCAAGAACGCCCTCAAGGTCGCCGACCGTTATCTGCTGAACCCCTACGGACTGGGCAACGCGGAACTGGAAAAGGTCTTCCGCAAGCTGATGCGCCACGACATCGACCATGCCGACCTCTACTTCCAGTACCACCGCGGTGAGGCCTGGAGCCTGGAGGAAGGCATCGTCAAGGCCGGCAGCTTCGACATCGAGCAGGGCGTCGGCGTGCGTGCGGTGAGTGGCGAGAAGACCGCCTTCGCCTACTCCGACGACATCTCCCTGGACGCGCTCGTCGATGCCGCCACCGCGACGCGGGCGATTGCCGCTGCCGGCCGCCGCCGCAAGGTGGCGATCAGCCCGGCGAAGGCGCGCCGCCGCCTGTACCGCGACGACGATCCGCTCGACTCCCTCGACGATACCGCCAAGGTCCGCCTGCTCGAACGCCTGGAAGGCTTCGCGCGCGCCGAGGACGCCCGCGTCAGCCAGGTCATGGCGCATCTGGCCGGTTCCTGGGAGGTGGTGCTGGTGGCGCGCGCCGACGGCCACCTCGCTGCCGACGTGCGTCCGCTGGTGCGCGTGTCGATCACCGTGATCATGGAGGACGGCGGGCGCCGCGAGCAGGGCAGCGCCGGTGGCGGCGGGCGTTTCGACTACGGTCACTTCTCCGACGAACTGCTGCGCGACTACGCGCGCGCTGCGGTCCATCAGGCACGCACCAATCTCGACGCCGCGCCGGCACCGGCGGGCACCATGACCGTGGTGCTGGGGCCGGGCTGGCCGGGCATCCTGCTCCACGAGGCCATTGGCCACGGTCTTGAAGGCGACTTCAACCGCAAGGGCAGCTCGGCCTTCTCCGGGCGCATCGGCCAGCAGGTCGCCGCGCGCGGGGTCACCGTGGTGGACGACGGCACCATCCCCGACCGCCGCGGCTCGCTGACCATCGACGATGAAGGCAACCCCAGCCAGCGTACCGTGCTGATCGAGGACGGCATCCTCACCGGCTACATGCAGGACATGGTCAATGCCCGCCTGATGGGGGTGGCCCCCACCGGCAACGGCCGGCGCGAATCCTACGCCCACCTGCCGATGCCGCGCATGACCAACACCTACATGCTGAACGGCGACAAGGACCCCGCGGAGATCATCAAGTCGGTGAAGAAGGGCCTCTACGCGGTCAACTTCGGCGGCGGTCAGGTGGACATCACCTCCGGCAAGTTCGTCTTTTCCACCGCCGAGGCCTACCTCATCGAGAACGGCAAGGTCACCCGCCCGGTGAAGGGCGCGACGCTGATCGGCAACGGCCCCGACGCGCTCACCCGGGTGAGCATGATCGGCAACGACATGGCGCTCGACCCCGGCGTCGGCACCTGCGGCAAGGACGGCCAGAGCGTGCCGGTGGGCGTCGGCCAGCCCACCCTGCGCATCGACGGACTGACCGTCGGCGGCACCGCCTGAGGGCGCTGGCAGAGGAAACACGATCCGCCGGGCAAGGCGGCAGGGGAGTGGAGGAATACGGATGAAGGCACTCAGGATCGGGCTCTACGCCCTTGCCGCGAGCGTGGTGGCGGTGATCGCGGTGGCGCTGTTCCTCGTTGCCACCTTCGACGCCAACCGTCACAAGGACCGTCTCGTCGAACTGGTCCATGAGCGCAGCGGACGGACGCTGGCCATCGACGGCGACATCGGCCTGAGCGTCTTTCCCCGCCTCGCCTTCACCGCCGCCGGCCTGCACCTCAGCGAGAGCGACGGGCGCACCCCCTTTGCCGCCATCGACGAGGTCGAGTTTGCCCTCCGGGTGATGCCGCTGCTGCGTGGCGAGGTGCGCGTGGACCGGGTCAGGGTGATCCGCCCGCAGATCAGCTACCGCCGCAGCGCCGATGGACGCAGCAACCTCGACGATCTTTTCGGCGCAGCTTCCGCCGACTCCGCCGAAACTTCCGCCACCGGTGACCGCGGCGCCCGCGGCGGCGGGGCGGACGAGGGCGGTGCGGCGTTCACCTTCGACATCGACGGCGTCGAGCTGCTCGATGCCCGTATCGACGTCGCTGACGCCGCCGGCGGCCTCAAGGGCACGCTCAGCGGCCTCAGCCTGCAGCTTGGCCGCCTGCAGCCCGACACCCCCACTGCGCTGGCGCTGGCCGCCGCGCTCGACCTGAGCGAGCCGGCACTGCGCGGCAAGGTCGACCTGCGTGCCCGGCTCAGCGTCGGCAGTGCCCGCGTCGCCTTCGACGACCTCGTCCTCGATCTCAGCCTGCAGCCCGGCGCGCGTGCGCCGCTGGTGCTCGCCGTGCGCGGTGCGATCAGCCATCTGCCCGCCGAGGGAAGCACGCAGATGCAGCTCAAGGGGCGTTTTGACGACAGTGCCATCGATGCCCGCATCGACAGCGCGCGCGACCGTCCGCTCAGCTTCACGCTCCAGTTCGACCGCCTCGACCTCGATCGCTACACCGCCGCAGCGCCCTTAGCGGCGGCTGGCAGCGCCCCCGCCGCGACACCACCCGCCGGCGCCCCGCCCACGCCAGCCTCCGCGCCAGCGGACGGTGACGCGCAGGCCGTCGATCTCGCCTTTGCCGGCGCGCTGGCCTTCAACGGCCGTGTCGACATCGGCGAACTGCGTGCCGCCGGGCTCACCCTCTCCGCCCTCAGCGCCACGCTTGCCGGCGATGGTCGCGAGCTCGCCGTGGCGCCGCTGAGCGCGCGCGGCTACGGCGGCAGCCTCAGCGGCGAAGTGCGCATCGACAGCCAGAGCCAGCGCGTGCGCACCCGCCAGAGCTATGTCGACATCCAGATCGGCCCGCTGCTGCGCGATCTCGCCGCCAAGGACCTTCTTGAGGGGCGCGGCCGCCTCGACGTCGATCTCGACACCCGCGGGCGCACGGTCGGCGAGCTCAAGCGCGCACTTGCCGGCAGCGCCACGCTGGCCCTGCGCGACGGCGCCATCAAGGGCTTCAACCTCGGCCAGATCCTCCGCGACGGTCAGGCCCTGCTCTCCGGACGGCGCGACCAGAGCCACGAGTTCCGCCGCACCGAGCAGACCGACTTCAGCAGCCTCGACGCCAGCCTGCGCATCGCCGCGGGTGTCGCCCGCAACGACGACCTCGCCCTGCTCAGCCCGCTGCTGCGGGTCGGCGGCGCGGGGCTGGTGGACATCGGCGCCAACCGCATCGACTACACCCTGCGTGCCGCGGTGGTCGCCAGCGCCGAAGGGCAGGGCGGCGCCGGCCTCGAACAGTTGCGCGGGCTGACCGTGCCGGTGCGCCTGCGTGGCCCGCTGGAGGCTCCGGCAGCGCAGGTACTGTGGTCGGAAGTGGCCGGCGATGCTGCCCGCCGTGCCCTTGGCGAGCGCCTCGAACGCGCCCTCGGCAGCGACGGCGAGGGCGAGCGCAGCGCCCCGGCGACCCCGGAAGATGCACTCAAGGAAGAGCTTGGCCGCCGCCTGCGCGGCCTGCTGCGCTGAGACTATTAACCTGCATTTCTCACACCATCCCTGCTGCGGGTGCCGATGCACTCGCCGTGGCACGCCGTACTCCCTCACGCCGCCTCGACGTAGTGTCAGCTACGCCTTCGGCGCCGCTCAGTCCGTGCGGCGCACCACGGCGGCGCCTCGACCCCCTCGCGACGTGAGGGTGTGAGAAATGCGGCTTAACCCGGCAATCAAATACCGTTCGGGCTGAGCGAAGTAAGCCCCGCCGCGGGCGTGGCAAAACAGACGCAGGAAACGGGTACTCCGTTCGCCCTGAGCCTGTCGAAGGGCACTTGATGGCAGTGCCTTCGAACGGGCTTCGACAGGCCGGTCCTGAGCGCAGCCGAAGGGCTCAGCCCGAACGGCAGTGGGGCCTCCCGGGCCATGACAATCGAAAGCTGCTTCTTGAGAGCAGCCGAGGGAAACGCTCAGCTCAGCAAGGTGCCCTCAGGCTTTGCGCCGCGACGTGTTCGCAACAGGAGGCAGTACCGTTATTGCCCGCGCACTTTGACATCTTCATATCCTGCATTATGATTTCACTCACTTGACATTATCCTGCCCCTCCCGCCGCCCATGCATTCCCTGTTTACCGCTTCCAGCCGCCTCTACGAACTGGAACTGTCGGCGCCACAGGCCACCGTGCTGGTCGAAGCGTGGTGGGGGGTGGAAGCCCTCGACGAGGGCATGGAGCTGGTCGTCGACGTCCTCTCGCCGGACGCCTTCATTCCCCTCAAGTC
>NZ_PZKC01000023.1 GCF_003034845.1 Pseudothauera lacus
GCTGCAGGCCCTTCAGCTTCAGATGCTTGAGATGGCTGTCGTACTGCCGGGAAAAGTCGGCGGGAAAGTTCGATGGCATGCTGGTCACTCCTCACGAAGTCATGCAGAATCGACGCCATCACCGTGACGGAGTCGTCATGCAGGATAGTTCGTGGGTGCCCGGCGGGCGACCTCTCCGCGTAGCGGCTTCGTTCAACCCTTCGGTCAACCGGACCTGCCGCAAGCGGCAGTCCGGTTACCTCCAACGTTCGGTGTCAAATGGAGGCTGCATCAGTGGCTGAATGCTTAAGATACGTTTGCAGTGCTTGCGGTCGAGCGATTGAGGCCTGGTCCGACGGCAATCCTTACTACGTGGGTGCCAATGGACTCAAAAAATATGCCTATCATCCCGATCCCGAGGTTGACCGATGTGTTGGTAACGATTCCCCGCACCTTTGCCTCGCCTGCGGGGATGAGTTCAATGTTGACTCCCGTGCACCGATCGAGCAATGCCCGAAATGCGGGGCGACGACTATCGTCAGTACCTTTCGGCTGAGTGGCCGTCCCTGCCCGTACTGCAGTCAGGGAAAATTCTTTGTAGACCCGGAATTTCGCTGCATTTCGTGAGCAACCGGTACCGAACGGGTGGCTTTTTGGAATACCGGCGCTTCGGCAATCAGGCCAATAGGAATAACTCGTGACCTTTGCGTTTTGCAATGCCTTCTACATCAAGCTCGGCCGCGCCGGCTGCTTGGAGGCAGCAGCGGCTTGCGCATCAGCACGACGTTGTCACGCGGAATCTCGCATTCCCAGCCGTGACGGGCGGCGAGGTAGTGGAAGGCGGGGGGGCGGTAGAACACCACGTGGGTGGGGTCGCGGCGGTAGTGCCAGCGCGCGAAGTTGCAGCCGTCGGGCAGGAAGGTGGTCATCAGCGCCAGCCAGCCGCCGGGAGCGAGGAGGGTGTCGAGGCGGGCGAACTCCTCCGCCGGGCGGTGGAAATGCTCGGCGACCTCGGTGCAGGTGATGAAGTCGTAGGTGGCGCGCAGCACGGCCTCGTCGGCGGCGAAGAGCGGGTCGTAGAGCGCGACTTGGTGGCCTTCGGCGCGCAGCATGGCGGCCAGCGCGGGCCCTGGGCCGCAGCCGTAGTCGAGTCCGCGGCTGGCGCTGGCAAGGCGGGCGAGCAGGGGCTCGGTGAGACGGGCGAGGAAGGCGCGGTAGCCGGCGTCGTCGGGGTCGTTGCGGTGCAAGGCGTATTCGCGCAGCTCGTCTGCGCGGGCCGGCAGTTGGGCGGGGTCCACGAAGGTGGTCTCGCAGCGCGCGCAGCGCCAGTAGCGCCGTGCGTCATGCTCGGCGAAGGGGGTGGCGGCGGGGGCGGCGCACAGCGGGCAGGGTGGCCCGCTCACCGCCCCACCCGTGAGAGCTTGAGCAGGCGGGCGCTGCGGTCGATGAGCACGGTGAGCAGGATGATCATGATCAGGTAGGTGCCGGCGCGTTCGAAACGGAACCATTCGAAGTTGAAGCTGAACTGGAAGCCCAGCCCGCCGACGCCGATGAGGCCCAGCACGACGGCGGCGCGCACGTTGCTCTCGAACTGGAAGAAGGCGTAGGTCATCCAGTCGCGCCATACGCGCGGCACCGCCACGCTAGCATAGGTGGTGGCGCGCGAGGCGCCGCAGGCCGGTTCGAAGCGCGCCAGCGGCTGGTTGTCCACCGCCTCGCCGAACACCCGGGTGAGCACGCCGAGGGTATGGAGGGCAATGGCCAGGGTGCCGGCGACCAGGCCGGGGCCGAAGAAGGCGATGGCGAGGAAGGCCCACATCACCTCCGGTACGCCGCGTGCGACCACCGCGCTGGCGCGTGCCGCGGCCAGTTGCAGGGCGCGCAGCAGGCGCTGCCAGGGCGCCGGGCTTTCGCCGGTGAATTGCGCGGCGTGGAGCTGGAAGCTGGCCGAATGGGGGTAGGTGAGCAGGATTGCCCCGCCCACCCCGAGCAGGGTGCCGATCACCGCGATGGCCAGCGGCACCGCGGCCGATTCGACCACCCGCCAGACGAACCATTTTTGCAGTTCCACCTGCCAGGCGGCCCACGCTGCCGGGCGCCAGAAGTCCGCCACGCCGTAGTCGGCAAAAAGCTCCACCGCCTTGCCCTGTGCGGCACGGGCGGCAGCCTTGTCGGGGTCGCCGAGGCCAATCGCGGCGAGATCCAGTTCGGGTTTGAGCAGGCGCTCGAAGAAGCGCAGGTTCTCCCAGGCCTGGCCGGTGAACAGCTCCGCCGCGGGGACGAGGTGGTTGCGCGGCGCGCCGCCCTCGCCGGCGTGGTTGCCCCAGCCCATGAACCACAGCGACCAGGACAGCGCCAGGGCAACGAAGCCGGCAGCCAGCCAGGGGCGCAGCGGCGGCCGCGCAGCACGGGCGGAGGGCTGCACGGCGGCGCGCGGGGTGGCCTCGCCGACGCTCCCGGGCAGCGCGCAGGAGGCCGGCGCCGCGCCACTGCGCGCGGCATCGCCGCGCAACTGGCGGCGCACGTAGTTGCTGGCCAGATCGGCGGCGAGGGTGAGCAGCAGGGTGAACAGGATCAGCGTGCCGACCTTGTCCCAGGCGCCAAAGCGCACCTGGTACCAGATTTCCGCGCCCAGCCCGCCGCCGCCCACCGCGCCGATCACCGCGGCGTTGCGGATGGCGCATTCGGCGCGCATCAGGGTGAAGGACAGCACGTTGCGCGAGGCCAGCGGGCGGATGCCGTAGAGGAAGGTGGCGATGCGCCCGCCGCCGAGGCTGCGCACCTGGGCATAGCGCGACTCATCGACGCCGTCCCACAGTTCGCTGTACACCTTGGCGAGGATGCCGGTGATGTTGAGCGCCAGCGCGAGCGCGCCGGTGAGCGGGCCGAGGCCGATCATCGCCACCAGGATGATGGCCCAGACGAAGTCCGGCACCGCGCGCAGGATGTCCTGCAGCAGGCGGCAGGCGGCGCACAGCAGCGCGCTCGGTGAGCGCAGCGGGAAATGACGCAACCACGGCCGCAACCACGGCCACCAGTGCGCGCTGCGCCCGGCGTCGCGTTCCTCGCCCACGCACACCGCGCGACTCGCCCCCATCGCCAGCGGCCAGGCCAGCAGCACCGCCAGCGCGGTGCCGAGGATGGCCGCGGAGAGGGTCTGCAGGGTGAGCTCCCAGGCGTGGGCGACGAAGGCCGCGGAGAGATCTGGGCGGGCGAAGGCCGCCAGCCAGGCGCCGATGCGCGCCGCAGCCTGGGCGCGGCGCTCGCTGTCGGTGAGCGCGGCCCAGTCCCACTCGGCAGCGCCCAGGGCGGCCAGCACGGCGAGCAGCACCGCCAGCAGGGCGTAGAAGTGGCCCAGCGGGCGCTTCTGGTAGCGCGCGGCAAGCGGCAGGGCGGCGCTGTTCATTTCAGCAGCGCCCATCGTTGCGCCGCTTCCGTTCGGGCTGAGCTTGTCGAAGCCCGCTCGAAGGCACTGCCATCAAGTGCCCTTCGACAGGCTCAGGGCGAACGGAGTACCCGTTTCCTGCGTCTGCTTTGCCACGCCCGCGGCGGGGCTTATTAACCCGGCAATCAAATACCGTTCGGGCTGAGCCTGTCGAAGCCCAGTCGGCACGAACGCCCTTCGACAGGCTCAGGGCGAACGGAATAGCGTATTTCGTTGCCGGGTTAATAGTCATGCCGGCAGCGCCATCTCGTCCAGATGCAGGGCGCGGTACTCGGCGCCGTAGAGCTCGCGCAGCAGGTGCTGGCTGAGTTCTTCCGGCCTGCCCTGCCAGAACAGGCGCCCGGCACGCAGCGCGACGACGCGGTCGAAGTGGCCCTGCAGGAGGTCGAGGGTGTGCAGGTTTACCAGCAGGGTGACGCCGTCACGCTGGGCGAGGTCGCACAGCAGGGCGATGATCTCGCGCCCCAGGCGCAGGTCCAGCGCGCTGACCGGCTCGTCGGCGAGCACCAGACGGGGTTGCTGCACCACCAGGCGGGCGACGGCAACGCGCTGCTGCTGGCCGCCGGAGAGTTCGTCCGGCAGCGCCCACAGCTTGTCTTCCAGCTCCACGCGGGCGAGCGCGGCGCGGGCACGGTCGAGTTCCTGCGGCCACAGCAGCGAGAGCAGCGCGCGCGCCAGCCACCAGTGCCCCAGCCGCCCCATCAGCACGTTGTGCACCACGCGCAGTTGCGGGATCAGGTTGTCCTGCTGGTGCAGGTAACCGACCTCGCGGCGCAGGCGCGCCAAGCGGCGGCCGGACAGGCGCGCGGTGTCCTGGCCGAGGGTCTGCACACGGCCGGCGGCCGGGCGGGCAAGCCCGGCGATGAGGCGGAACAGCGTGGTCTTGCCGGCGCCGGAGGGGCCGATGACGGCGACGCGCTCGCCGGCAGCAACGCTGAGGTCGATGCCGTCGAGCACGCGCGTGCCGCCATAGGCGACCGCGCCGCCGGCGATGTGAACCGGCGCCGGCGCCTGGTCAGCGGGGAAAGGCTTCATGATGCATCGCGCTCGCAATGGAAGGAGTGACCGCCGGACCTGCGCCCGGCGGCTCACAGCGGCCTCAGCCGCCGATGTCGATGCCCGATTCGAGCAGATCGACGTAGCCCTGCCATTCCGAGATGTCGGCCTCGATGAACTTGCCGGCCTTGAGGTACTTCAGCACCGCAGCCCCTTCCGGCGTGCTGCCGTCGATGGTCAGCAGCGCCGCACGCAGCCTGGCGAGCAGTTCGGGGCCGAGGTCGGCGCGCGCGGTGAGCGCGTAGTTGGTGTAGGGCGGGGTCTTGTAGACGATGGGGGCGCGCGCCTTCAGTTCGTCCGCAGCCTTGTCCCAGGAGGCGTAGTTGAGCGCGCCGACCTGATGGGTGCCGTCGGCGACCATCTGCATCACCACGTCGTGGCTGCCGGAGTAGGCCACGCTGCGGAAGACCCGCTCCGGGGTGGTGGCGGTCTGATCCATGAAGTACTTGCGCGGCATCATGTGGCCGGAGGTGCTGCTCTTGCTGCCGAAGGTAAAGCTCCAGCCCTTGCCCTGCGCGGCCCTGGCCAGTTCGCCGAGGTCGGCGACCGTGCCCAGCCCGGTGGACGGGTTGGCGATGAAATAGCTGACGAAGCCCTTGTCGATGTCGCGGCAGCCGAGGATGGTGAGCCTGTCGCCCATCTGCATGCGCGCCTGCGCGGTGGTCACCGCGCCCAGCCAGGCGATGTGGGCGCGCCCGGTGGCCAGCGCGGTGACGCTGGCGGCGTAGTTCTCGACGTGCATGTACTCGACCGGAATGCCCACGGCCTTGCCGAGGTGGCGCGCCAGGGCGCCGAAGTTCTCGCGCATGCGGTCGGCGTCGCCGTCGTCCGGAATGGCAGTGATGATGAGTTTGGCTGGCGCCTGCTGGGCCAGCGCGGGGTTCGCACCCAGACCAAGGGTGGTGGCCAGCGCAAGGGCGGCGGCGGACAGCAGGAAACCCCTGCGCGCGGCAGTTCCTCGATGTTGCATGTGTAGCTCCCGAATTGTGTGCGCCGCGGGATGTGGATCCCCGTGGCGGCAAGCCACCCCGGTGCGGGTGCGCCGGGGTTTAAGTTGCCCGGCTCAGGGCCGGGCGGTGTGGTGGCGGTACGCAGACCGCCGTTTCTCCGGACGGCCGATACGCAGATCGGCGGGTATGTGTCCGGCAGTACTCCTTAACTGAAGACCATCAACGGCCCCTCCCCCTTCAAGGGGGAGGTTGGGAGGGGGATGGGTCTTCAGGCACGCTCAACTCAGGGTTTTGCACTGCGCCGCGAAGTCTGCCTCGTCCGCGCCGCGCAGGCAACGCAGGTCGAGCCACAGGGCGTTGTCGGCGATGCGGCCGATGACCGGCACCGGCAGCGCGCGCAGGGCTTTTTCCAGGCGGTTGAGGGTGCCCCCCTTCCTGAGCGGGCGGCACACCAGGCCGGCGGAGGGCAGGCGGTCCACCGGCAGGCTGCCGGAGCCGATCTGCGAGCGGGGGCTCGGCGAGCAGGCAATTTGGTGCAGGACGCGCGCGGCGACCTCCTTGCCGACTCCGGATTCGCCCAGAATCAGCACCGTAGCAGGTATCGGTACAACGCGTTTGATCAGTGCGCAGAGGTACTGGATCGCCGGCGACCCCCCACCCCATCCTCCTCGCCCGGCAAGCTACGCGGCCTAGCACGAAGTTCCCGCGCGCCAGGCGAGCGCGCTCGACACAGCACCGCAGGAAGTTGAGGACCTGGTCGAAACGGAAGGGCTTGAGGTTGAAATCGGAGGCCCCGGCGGGCAGCCCGCTCAGCGCAGCATGGCGCGCAGGCGGGCGATGCGTTCCTGGGTGGACGGGTGGGTGGAGAACAGGCCGCGCAGGCCGCCGCCGGAGAGCGGGTTCATGATCATCATCTGGGCGGTCTCCGGGTGTTCCTCGGCGGCGTGCATCGGAATGCCCTTGGCGTAGGCCTCGATCTTGGCGAGCGCGCTGGCGAGCGCCTCGGGGTCACCGGAGATCTCCGCGCCGCCGCGGTCGGCACCGAACTCGCGGGTACGCGAGATGGCCATCTGGATGATCATCGCCGCCATCGGCGCAAGGATCATCACGAGGATCTGCAGCGCCGGATGCGGGCGGTTGTCGCCACGCCCGCCGAAGAACATGCCGAACTGGGCGAGCATGGAGATGGCACCGGCGACCGTCGCCGACATGGTCGAGATGAGGATGTCGCGGTTCTTCACGTGCGCCAGTTCGTGCGCCATCACGCCGCGCAGCTCACGCTCGGAGAGCATGCGCATGATGCCGCTGGTGGCGGCCACCGCGGCATTGTCCGGGTTGCGCCCGGTGGCGAAGGCGTTGGGCTGGGCCTCGTCGATGATGTACACCTTGGGCATCGGCATGTTGGCGCGGTTGGCGAGCTCGCGCACCATGTTGTAGAGGTAGGGCGAGGTGGTGGCATCGACCTGGCGCGCGTTGTACATCTTGAGCACCATCTTGTCGGAGAACCAGTAGGCCCAGACGTTCATGCCGCCGCCGACCAGCAGGGCGATCAGCATGCCCTGCTGGCCGCCGATCATCGCTCCCACGGCGCCGAACAGCGCGACGATGCCGGCCATCAGAATGGAGGTCTTCAACCAGTTGCCGAACATTGCGTGTGTCCTTCCAGTCGATGAAAGTCGCGGAGCGACTCTCGAAACTCCCCTCGCCCGCGTGCGGGAGAGGGGTCGGGGGTGAGGGAAACGGCCGGGTCACTGTGCCGTCCGACCGATGTGGGGCCGCAACGGGTGGATTTCAACCCGCTGCGATTGCGAAGCAGTCGCCCACAGAGACAGGGAAACCGGCGAGAAATTCCCGCACCGGCAGACGCTTGCTGCCGGGGCGCTGCAGCACGGTGAGACGCAAGGCATCGGCGCCGCAGGCCACCACGATGCCGTCCGCCCCCACGGCCAGTACCTCGCCGGGTGCGCCGGCAGCGGCCACCACCTCGCCCGTCCAGCACTTGATGGCGGTGTCGCGCAGGCTGCCGGTGGCGCCGGGGAAGGGGTCGAAAGCACGCATCGTGCGTTCGATCTGCGCCGCCGGGCGGCGCCAGTCGATGGCCGCCTCGGCCTTGGCGATCTTGGCCGCGTAAGTCACCCCTTCATCCGGCTGCGGGGTGGCCGGCAGGCCTTCGGGCAGCCGGCGCAAGGCCTCCACCACCAGCTCCGCGCCCAGCGCGGCAAGGCGGTCGTGCAGGCTGGCGGTGGTGTCGTGCGGGTGGATCGGCAGGCTGCGCGCGATCAGCATCGCCCCGGTATCAAGACCTTCGTCCATCTGCATGATGGTGATGCCGGTGTGCGCGTCGCCGGCTTCGATGGCACGGTGGATGGGTGCCGCACCGCGCCAGCGCGGCAGCAGCGAGGCGTGGATGTTGATGCAGCCCAGGCGCGGCAGGGCGAGCACCTCCGCGGGCAGCAGCAGGCCGTAGGCCGCCACCACCAGCACGTCGGGCGCGGCGGCGGCGAGCGCGGCGCGCTGCTCGGGGGTGCGCAGGCGCTCCGGCTGGTCGACGGCGATGCCGTGGGCCAGCGCCACCTGCTTGACGGCGCTGGGCGTGAGCTTCATGCCGCGGCCGGCCGGGCGGTCGGGCTGGGTGAGCACCAGCGGCACTTCGAAGCCTGCGGCAAGAATGGCCTGCAGGGCCTGGGCGGCGAATTCGGGGGTGCCGGCGAAGGCGACCCTGAGTTGTCCGGACATCGGCAGTCTCGCTGTTCGGTGAAGGCGCGCAACGATGCTGCGCAAGGCATTCGGCCCGGGCCCGGCAGCGCACCGCGCCGCGGGTCCGGGCCGAACAGGGTTGATCGGGCCTCAGGCGGTGATGCGCGCCTTCTTGGCCAGCTTGGCCTTGATGCGGTTGAGCTTCAGCGGCGAGAGGTACTCGACGAAGACCTTGCCGTCGAGGTGGTCGATCTCGTGCTGGATGCACACCGCCAGCAGGCCGTCGGCGTCGAGCTCGAAGGGCTTGCCCTCGCCGTCGAGCGCCCGCACGCGCACGTGTTCGGCGCGGGTGACCTTGTCGTAGATGCCGGGCACCGACAGGCAGCCTTCCTCACACACCTGTTCGCCGTCGCGGGCGACGATCTCCGGGTTGATGAAGGCCATCAGCGCCGATTTGTCCTCCGAAACATCGATCACCACGACACGCTGGTGTACGTTGACCTGGGTGGCGGCAAGACCGATGCCGGGGGCCTCGTACATGGTCTCGGCCATGTCGCGGATGAGCGTGCGGATGCCGTCGTCAACTTCGACGACCGGCGCGGCGCGCGTGTGCAGGCGGGGATCGGGATAACGGAGGATGGGTAGTAGAGCCATAAATGCTTGCCGGGTTAAGACATTACGTGCAGAATTTCAAGCGCTTTGACATGCACATGTGCTGGGTCGGGAAAACAGGGGAGCAATGGCGCCTGCAACTGTCGCTTCGACTCCCCTCCGGCCCTTTGCGTTCCGGACCGGTTTGCCCCGGCCCGCACCAACCGGAAGCGAGCAATGATCCGCATTATATTCCCTCTCCTGTTCAGCGTAGCCGCCCTTCTCAGCGGCCCTGCGGCGGCCAGCACGCCCGTCGAGATCGCCGACGACGCCCCCGACACCTATACCGTGGTGCGCGGCGATACCCTGTGGGACATCTCCGGGCGCTTCCTCAAGCAACCCTGGCGCTGGCCCGAAGTGTGGCGCATGAACCGCGACCAGATCCGCAATCCCCACCTGATCTATCCCGGCCAGGTGATCTTCCTCGACCGCAGCGGGCCGTGGCTGAGCATCGGCCGCCGCATCGGCGGCGATCAGCGCCTGTCGCCGCAGGTCCATGAGGAAGCGCTCGGCGGTGCCATCCCGAGCATTCCGCTGGACGTCATCGAGGCCTTCCTGGTCGCCCCGCTGGTGGTCGATGAGGCCGCGCTGGCCAATTCCGCCACCATCATCGGCAACGATGGCACCCGTGTCTTCGCCGGCAACGGCGACACCGTCTTCGCCAAGAATGTTGCCGCCGACAAGGACAGCTGGCAGGTCTACCGCAAGGCCCAGCCGCTGGTCGATCCGGTGACCCGCGAGACCATCGGCTACCAGGCCGTGCACCTCGGCTCGGCGCGCGTCACCGAACACGGCACTCCGGCGACGCTGCGCGTCGTCACCGCGCTGGAAGAAATCGGTGCCGGCGACCTGATGCTGCCCAGCGAGGTACCGCTGGTGTTCTCCTACGTGCCGCGCGCCCCGGAGACCGCGATCGACGCCCGCATCATCGCCATTCACCGCGGCGTCGAGGTTACCGGCCGTCATCATGTGGTAATCCTCAATGCTGGCAGCGACCAGGGCCTCGACAACGGCCATGTGCTGGCACTGTGGCGCAACCGTGGCAGCATCGTGCATGAGCGCGAGACCTTCGAGCTGCCCCCGCAGCGCTATGGCATCGCCTTCGTGTTCCGCACCTTCAACCGCGTCTCCTACGCCCTGGTGATGGATACCGACGGCCCGGTGACCGTCGGCGACGGTGCCCGCCAGCCCTGAGAACGCAGCGCAGCCGGATCTCGCCGACTGGCTGCGGCTGACCCTGGCGCGGGGCCTGGGCCCCGAACGACAACGCCGCCTGCTGGCCGCCTTCGGCCTGCCGGCGGCGATTTTTTCTACCCCGCGCGCCAATCTTGCCGCGGTAGTAGGCAGCGACGGCGCCGATGCGCTGCTCGCCGCGCCCGACCATGAAGCCATCGCCGCAGCACTGGCGTGGGCCGTCACCCCCGGCAATCACATCCTCACCCTTGCCGACGGCGCCTATCCGCGCGCCCTGCTCGAGGTCGCCGACCCGCCCGTGCTGCTGTACGCCAAGGGCCGCCTGGATCTGCTCGACACCCCGGCACTGGCCATCGTCGGCGCGCGCAGCTGCACCCCGCAGGGCGAGGAGAATGCTGCCGCCTTCGCGCGCGAACTGGCCACCGCCGGATTGAGCATCGTCAGCGGGCTGGCACTGGGCATCGATGCCGCTGCCCACCGCGGCGCGCTGGCCGCCGCCGGCGGACAGACCATCGCGGTGATCGGCACCGGCGCCGACCGCGTCTATCCGGCGCGCAACCAGGCACTCGCGCGCCAGATTGCGGAGCATGGCCTGATCCTCAGCGAACTGGCACTGGGCACCCCCGCGCTGGCGCACAACTTTCCGCGCCGCAACCGCCTCATCGCCGGCCTCGCGCGCGGCGTGCTGGTGGTCGAGGCGGCGGTGGGCAGCGGTTCGCTGATCACCGCGCGGCTGGCGGCAGAGAACGGTCGCGAGGTGTTCGCCATCCCCGGCTCCATCCATTCACCGCAGGCACGCGGCTGCCACCGCCTGATCCGCGACGGCGCCAAGCTGGTGGAGACCGCCGCCGACGTCCTCGAAGAGCTGCGCTGGACGGCGCCGGCGCCCCCCGCCCCGGCCACCGCGGCGCCCGCCCGCGGCACCGCCGGGGACGATGCCGTGCTCGGCGCGCTCGGCCACGACCCCGTGGACATCGACACCCTGGCGGGGCGCTGCGGCTTGACGGTGGATGCGCTGTACGCCATTCTGCTGCCCATGGAGATGGACGGCCGCATCGTCCGCCTGCCCGGTGGCAGGTTCCAGCGCCACCATTGCTGAGCGCCACCTCCGCGCCCAGGGGGCCTTTCCGGCCCCACCCGCCTGTCGTTGCCCTGTAGGAGGTCATCGTGTTCGACATTCTGGTTTACCTCTTCGAGAGCTACGTCCACGCCGGCGCCTGCCCGGCCTCCGATCAACTCGCGCGCAAGCTTTCCGCGGCCGGCTTCGAGGACGAGGAGATCTCCGAAGCCCTCAGCTGGCTCACCGGCCTGCGCGAGATGGACGCCGCCTGCAGCCCGCAGATCGCGCCCTCGGCAGGCTCGCTGCGCATCTACGCCGATGCCGAGATGGTCCGCCTGGATGCCGACTGCCGCGGCTTCATCGCCTTCCTGGAAAACGCCGGCGCGCTCGATGGCGGCGCCCGCGAACTGATCATCGAACGCGCCATGGCGCTCGACCCCCGCCTGCGCATCAGCCTGCACCGCCTCAAGGTGATCGTGCTGATGGTGCTGTGGCAGCGCGAGCAGCCGCTCGACAGCCTGATCCTCGACGAATTGCTCAACGGCGAGGCCGACGAGGACCTCGCCCTGCAGTAAGGACAGCCCGTCGCCGCGCCCTTGCACGGGGCGGCAGCGGCTGCTTATCATCCGCCCAACCATCAGCGGCCACGCAGCAGACGCGGCCCCATCGACCCCCAATACGGCATGAGCAAGCAACTGATCATCGCGGAGAAACCTTCGGTCGCAGCGGACATCGCCCGCTCGCTGGGCGGCTTCACCAAGGAAAAGGACTACTACGAGTCCGACGACTACGTGCTCTCATCTGCCGTGGGCCATCTGCTCGAACTGGTGGTGCCGGACGAGTACGAGGTCAAGCGCGGCAAATGGACATTCGCTCACCTGCCGGTAATCCCGCCGCGCTTCGCGCTGAAACCGGTGGAGAAGACCGACGACCGCCTCAAGCTGCTCACCCGGCTGATCAAGCGCAAGGATGTAGGCGGCCTCATCAACGCCTGCGACGCGGGGCGTGAGGGCGAGCTGATCTTCAACTACATCGCCCAGCACGCCAAGACCGACAAACCGGTACAGCGGCTGTGGCTGCAATCGATGACCGCGCAGGCCATCCGCGACGGCTTCGCCCATCTGCGCGCCGCGCAGGAAGTCGAGGGCCTGCGCTCGGCGGCGATCTGTCGCGCCGAGAGCGACTGGCTGATCGGCATCAACGGCACCCGCGCGATGACCGCCTTCAACTCCAAGACCGGCGGCTTCCACCTCACCACCGTGGGACGCGTGCAGACGCCGACGCTGGCCATCGTCGTCGAGCGCGAGGACCGCATCCGCAAGTTCAAGCCGCGCGACTACTGGGAGCTGGAGGCCGACGTCGCCTGCCAGGCCGGCCACTACGCCGGGCGCTGGTTCGACGAGAACTTCAGGAAGCCCGAAGGCGACGAACACGCCACCGCCTTCCGCCTCTGGGACAAGGCCCAGGCCGAGGCCATCCGCGCCAAATGCGCCGGCAAGCGCGGCACGGTAAGCGAGGAGGCCAAGCCCTCGACCCAGCTCTCGCCGCTGCTCTTCGACCTCACCAGCCTGCAGCGCGAGGCCAACGGCCGCTTCGGCTTCTCCGCCCGCGTCACCCTGCAGATCGCCCAGGCGCTGTACGAAAAGCACAAGGTGCTGACCTACCCGCGTACCGATGCGCGCGCCCTGCCGGAGGATTACCTGCCCACGGTGAAGGACGTGCTGCGCACCCTGCCCGACGAGTACGGCCCCTTTGCCAACGAAATCGTCCGCCAGGGCTGGGTGCGCCCCAACAAGCGCATCTTCAACAACACCAAGATCTCCGACCACTTCGCCATCATTCCTACCGGGACGCTGCCGAAGAGCCTCTCGGAGGCCGAGCAGAAGATCTACGACCTGGTAACCCGGCGCTTCCTGGCGGTGTTCTACCCGGCCGCCGAGTACCGCATCACCACCCGCATCACCCGCATCGAGGGCGAGGCCTTCAAGACCGAGGGCAAGGTACTGGTCAGCCCCGGCTGGCTGGCGGTGTACGGCAAGGCCGCGGCCGACGACGACAAGGACGGCGGCCCGCAACTGGTGCCGATCAGTGCCGGCGAAACGGTGAATGCCGACGATGTGGCACTGAAGTCGCTGGTCACCAAGCCGCCGGCACGCTTCAACGAAGCCACCCTGCTGTCGGCGATGGAAGGCGCCGGCAAGATGGTCGACGACGAGGAACTGCGCGCGGCGATGGCCGAGCGCGGCCTCGGCACCCCGGCCACGCGCGCGCAGATCATCGAAGGGCTGATCACCGAGCGCTACCTGCACCGCGAAGGCCGCGAGCTGATCCCCAGTGCCAAGGCCTTCTCGCTCATCACCCTGCTCAAGGGCCTCGGCATCAATGCGCTGACCTCGCCGGAGCTGACCGGCGGCTGGGAGTACAAGCTCGCCCGCATGGAGCGCGGCGAACTGTCGCGCGAGGCCTTCATGGCCGAGATCGCCGAGATGACCCGCGAGGTCGTCGAACGCGCCAAGCGCTTCGAATCCGATACCGTACCGGGCGACTTCGTCACGCTGCAGACCCCGTGCCCGAAGTGCGGCGGCACGGTGAAGGAGAACTACAAGAAGTTCGCCTGCCAGGCCTGCGAGTGGAGCACCTGGAAGATCGTCGCCGGCCGCCAGTTCGAGTACGACGAGATCGAGACCCTGCTGCGCGACGGCAAGGTCGGCCCGCTGACCGGCTTCCGCAACAAGATGGGGCGGCTGTTCAACGCCGACATCGTGCTCAACGAAGAAAAGCAACCAACCTTCGACTTCGGCCAGCCGAAGGATGACGAGAATGCCGAGGCGGTCGATTTCTCCGCCCAGCAGTCTCTGGGCCCCTGCCCGAAGTGTGGCGCCGGGGTGTTCGAGCACGGCATGGCCTATGTCTGCGAGAAATCGGTGGGGCCGCAGAAGTCCTGCGATTTCCGCTCCGGCAAGATCATCCTGCAGCAGCCCATCGAGCGCGAGCAGATGACCAGGCTGCTCGCCGAAGGCAGGACGGAGCTGCTCAAGGGCTTCGTTTCGGCGCGCACGCGGCGCAAGTTTTCCGCCTACCTGGTACGCGGCGCCGACGGCAAGGTCGGCTTCGAGTTCGAAGCCAAGACGCCCAAGGCAGGCGCAGACGGCAAGGCCGCCAAGCCGGCTGCGCGCAAGCGCAGCACCAAGGCGGGCTAGCGCAGACAAGACTACGGGCCCCGCGGGGCCCGTTTGTTTGCTGGCTTGCCGGCGCTCAGCCTTCGAGCAGGCTGCGCAGCATCCAGGCGGTCTTTTCATGCACCTGCATGCGCTGAGTGAGCAGGTCCAGGGTCGGCTCATCGCTCGCCTTCTCGGCCAGCGGTGCGATGCTGCGTGCAGTCTTGATCACGGCCTCCTGGCCGAGGACCAGCTGACGAATCATTTCCTGGGCGTTGGGCACGCCGTCCGGCTCGCTCATGCTGGTCAGCTTCTGGAATTCCTTGTAGGTACCCGGGGCCGGAAAGCCCAGTGCGCGGATGCGCTCGGCAATCTCGTCCACCGCCAGCGCCAGTTCGTTGTACTGGGTCTCGAACATGGTGTGCAGGGCGTTGAACATCGGCCCGGTAACGTTCCAGTGGAAGTTGTGCGTGGTGAGGTAGAGGGTGTAGCTGTCGGCCAGCAGGCGGGAGAGCCCATCGGCGATCTTGGCGCGATCCTTCTTGTTGATACCGATATCGATGTCCATCAGCGTTCTCCTGGTCAGTGTCCGCAAGGCCCGTCATTTGCGGGTCGATGTGTTTATCGTATTCGATCCGGCCGCAGGGAGCCAATTGAAAACAGGGATCGCGGCGATCCCCGAAGACTATTGCGGCACAAGGGTCATTATCCGCTCGCCGAAGCCGGCTCGCCCGCCGGCATGCGTCCCACTGCGCGTGCGCCGGGCAGCCCGCTCTCGAGGATGGCGGCGCGCAGCACGTCGATCGCACCGCTGCGCGGATAGGTCACCCGCCACGCCAGCGCCACCCGCCGCGAAGGCTCGGGTTCGCTGAACGGACGCACGGCGATCAGCGGATTGTGCGCTTCCAGCTCGTCGGCGGCGGAGCTTGGCAGCACGGTGACGCCGAGGCCGGTGGCCACCATGTGGCGGATGGTCTCCAGCGAGCTGCCCTCCAGCGTGCGCTGCAAGGAGCTCGCGGTGCGGCACTGCGGACAGACTTCGAGCACCTGGTCGCGGAAGCAGTTGCCGGCGCCGAGCAGCAGCAGCTGGTCACCGGCGAGGGTGTCGGGTTCGACCCGCGGCGTCCGCGCCCATGGGTGCTCAGCCGGCAACAGCACGCGGAAGGGTTCGTCATACACCGGCTGCGCGACCACGCCCGGTTCGTCGAAGGGCAGCGAGATGATGATGACGTCGAGCTCGCCGCGCTTGAGGGCCTCGGCGAGGCGGGCGGTGTAGTTCTCCTGGATGATCAGCGGCATCCGCGGCGCCAGCTGGTGCACGCGCGGGATCAGCCGCGGCAGCAGGTAGGGGCCGATGGTGTAGATCACCCCGACGCGCAGCGGCCCCGACAGCGGATCCTTGCCGGCGGCGGCGATCTCGTTGATCTGCGCGGCTTCGAGCAGCACCTTCTCGGCCTGCGTGACGATGCGCTGGCCGGTCTCGGTGATCTTGACCTCGGTGGCGCTGCGCTCGAAGAGCTGCACCCCGAGCTCCTCCTCGACCTTCTTGATCGCCACCGACAGCGTGGGCTGGCTGACGTGGCATTTCTCCGCCGCGCGGCCGAAGTGGCGCTCCCGGGCCAGGGCGACGAGGTAACGCAGATCGGTGAGCGTCATGGCGATGGCGGTACAGCAATGCTGCACGGGTTGTGGCAACAGGGCGATGTTACCGCGATGACCTGTGGTGCGTAACGGGCACGTTGAGGGATATACTTCGGGCCACGCCATCTGATCCGCCAAACGGAATAGGCCAGATGCCACCGACAATACTCAGCAAGCATGGATCGATGCCGTTCGCGACGGCTGCCGCCACCCTCGCCGCCGTCCTTTTCGGCGCCGGGGCGGCGCCGCTGCATGCCTTCGACGGCAGCGCCGAAGCGGCCTTCTTCGAATCCCTGCCGGTGGTACTGACCGTCTCGCGCCTGCCCCAGCCCATGCAGGACACCCCGGGCGCGGTCACCGTCATCGACGAACGCCTCATCGCCGCCACCGGCTACCGCGACCTCGGCCGCCTGTTCCGCCTGGTGCCGGGCATGCAGGTCGGCCAGGAACGCGGCAACGACCAGTGGATCACCTATCACGGCCTCGGCGGCGACTACCCCAACCAGATGCAGGTGCTGGTCGACGGCCGCTCGGTGTATTCACCCTACTACTTCGGTGGCGCCGACTGGGGAGCCCTGCCGCTGGCGATGGACGACATCGAACGCATCGAGGTGGTGCGCGGCTCCGATTCCGCAGCCTACGGCTCGAACGCCTTTCTCGGCGTGGTCAACATCATCACCCGCCACACCAGCGCCGAGCGCGGCAGCTCGGTGGCGGTCAGCGCCGGCAGCAACGGCATTGCCGATGCCAGCGCGCGCATGGTCACCCAGCACGGCGCCCTCGGCCTGCGCATCACCGCCCGCCATCTGCGCGACGACGGCATGCCGTCGGTCAACGACGGGCGCGAATCGACCCTCCTCAACCTGCGCGGCGACCTGCGCATGGATCCCTACAACGAACTCACCGTGCATGCCGGCATCAATCAGGGGCGACGCGGCATGGGCTATCGCGGCACCCTCTTCGACGGCAGCGCCGAACGCACCGCACACCATGTCGACCGCAGCATTCACCTGCGCTGGCGCCATGCGCCCAGCGCCGACGAGGAATGGTCGCTGTCCTACTACCACAACCGCGAGCGCACGCGCGACGAGTGGTTCGTCGACTCGACGGTGAATGTCCCTTCCGGGCTTGGCCTTCCGGCGATGCGCATCCCGGTCAACAACAACCGCGACAGTCGCCGCGACAACGTCGAACTGCAGCACCGCCTGCGTCTCGGCGAGCGCCTGCACCTGCTGTGGGGGGCAGAATGGCGGCGCGACTGGCTCGACGCTCCGGACCTTTTCTACGCCGATCCGCGTGCGCGCAGTCAGAAGGAGTGGCGCCTGTTCGGCAACGCCGAATGGCGCCTGGCGACGCAATGGCTGCTCAACGCCGGGCTGATGGTCGAACGCATCGACGCCGACCGCACCCGCATGGCCCCGCGCCTGTTCCTCAACTGGCAGCCCGAACCGGCCCACACCGTGCGCCTCGGGTGGTCGCGGGCGTGGCGCCAGCCGTCGATCTTCGAGCGCAGCGGCGATGTGCGCGTGGCCTTCAACGGCAACATCCTGCAGTACCGCCACCTCTCCAACCCGCACATCCAGCCCTCGCGCATCGATGCCTTCGAACTCGGCTACCTCGCCCTCCTCCCGGCGCACAACGGCGTCTTCGACCTGCGCCTGTTCCATGAACGCATCAACGACATGATCATTCGCGAGCCGAGCGCCCCCGGCCCCACCCTGCCACCACCCGATCCGGTCATTCAGGGATTGCTGGGCGCCACACGCTGGACCAACAGCCCCGACCGGATCCGCCTCAACGGCTTCGAATACCAGCTCCGCCTGTCACCGTGGGCGGACGGCGAGCTGATCCTCAATCACAGCATGGTGCGCGCTTCCGCGCGCGACCGCGCCATCCGTGACAGCGTCGCGCCCTACACCGCCAGCCTGAGCTGGCTGCAGTCCTGGCAGGGCTGGCAGACCACGCTTACGGTACTGCGCATGGGACCGCTCAACGCCGGCACCGGCTACGTGCCGAACTACCGCTACCGTGTGCCGGCCTACACCACGCTGGATTTCAGCATCGCCCGCAGCTTCAGCAGCGGCGGGCAGGTCTTCGACGTCCGCCTCAGCGGCATCAACCTGCTCGGCCGTCATCAGGAACTCGCCCACCGTCCGCTGCAGGCCAGCCTCGGCAACGACCGCCCGGCGACACGGGTGGGGCGGCAGATCTTCCTCAGCGTGCGCACGGAGTTCTGAGCGCCGCGCCGCTTCCCGCGACGCCTCTTGAAGCCTCCCGTCCAGTCCCCAACTGGGTGTACCGGGAACGCCCGGCGCCATAGGGCGTCAACACGCCCACCCCCCCTTTCATTGCGGAAACCCGACGACGATGAAACGACTGCTTCTTGCCAGCTCGCTGGCCCTCGCCATTGCCACCGCCTTCCCCGCCAGCCCGTTGCTGTCCGCCGCCCACGCCAGCGCCAGCGCGCCCGCTGCGACGCTGAGCAGCAACCGCTTCGGCCTGCCCGATTTCGGTGACCTCGTCACCGAGGTCGGCCCTGCCGTGGTCAACATCGCCGTGGTGCAGCGGCGCACCGCGCCGAACGCCGAGAACCCCTTCGCCAACGACCCCTTCTACGATTTCCTGCGCCGCTTCGGCGTCCCCGTTCCCGGCATGCCGGGGCAGGGCAGCGGGCCGCGCATCAACCGCGGCATCGGCTCCGGCTTCATCGTCAGCAGCGACGGCTACGTGCTCACCAACGCCCATGTCGTCGGCGACGGTGACGATGATGTCGAGGTCACCGTGCGCCTCACCGACAAGCGCGAGTTCCGCGCCACCGTGGTCGGCAGCGACCGCCGCACCGACATCGCCCTGCTCAAGATCGAGGCCAGCGACCTGCCCGCCGTGCGAATCGGCGACGCCGAGCGCTCACGCGTCGGCGAGTGGGTGGTGGCGGTGGGATCGCCGTTCGGCTTCGACAGCACGGTGACTGCCGGCATCATCTCGGCCAAGGCCCGCCGCCTGCCCGACGAGAACTACGTGCCCTTCATCCAGACCGACGTCGCCATCAATCCGGGCAACTCCGGCGGGCCGCTGTTCAACCTCGCCGGCGAGGTGATCGGCATCAACTCGCAGATCTATTCGCGTTCCGGCGGCTTCATGGGCATCTCCTTCGCCATCCCCATCGACGTGGCGATGAACGTCAAGGAACAACTGGTCGAGCACGGCCGCGTGCAGCGCGGTCGCCTGGGGGTCACCATCCAGGGCCTCGACCGCGAACTGGCGCAGTCCTTTGGCCTCGACAGCGCGCGCGGCGCGCTGGTCTCCAGCGTCGAACCGGGCAGCCCCGCAGCGGCTGCAGACCTGCGCCCCGGCGACGTGGTGCTCGGCGTCGATGGCCAGGAGGTGAGCGACTCCGCCGATCTGCCGCGCATCATCGGCGACAAGCGCCCGGGCACCCGCGTCCGCCTGCAGGTATGGCGCGACGGCGCACAGCGCCAGATCACCGCGGTGCTCGGCGAACTGGGTGCAGAGAAGCTCGCCGAGGCCGACAGCGCCCCGAAGGGCGAGGAAACCGCACCGCGCCTCGGACTGGCGGCACGCGCGCTGAGCAGCCAGGAGGCCTCCCGGCTCGGGGTACCGGGCGGGCTGGTGGTCGAACGGGTGAGCGGCAACGCGGCGCGCGCCGGCCTGCGCCCGGGCGACATCATCCTCGCCCTCAACAACCAGCAGGTGCGTTCGGTGGAGCAGTTCCGCCAGTTGCTGGCCAACTCCGGCAACCGTTTTGCGCTGCTCATCCAGCGCGACGACACGCGCATCTTCGTGCCGATCCGGATCAACTGAGCATCAGATGCAACAGGGGCCCCGCGGGGCCCCTGTTGCATTGTGCCGCGCCGCCGTTCAGACGCGGAAGCGCGAGACCGACTCCTGCAGCCCGGCGGCCAGGCGTTCGAGTTCCTGAGCGGAGGCGACAGTGTCCTGGATGGCGCGATCATTCTCCTGCGCCATGGTGGCGATGGCCTCGATGCTGCGCGTGACCTGCTCGCTGGCGCGGCGTTGCTCGGCGGTGGCGCTGGCGATGTTGTCGAGTCCCTCGCCGACCTCGCTGACCGAGGCGTTGGCCGCCTCCAGCACCCCGGAGACTTCCTCGGCGGCCTTGCGGCTCGAATCGAGATGCTCGAGACCGCGGTGGATGGAGGTCTGCACCGACTGCGACTGGCGGGTGATCTGCTGGGTGATGCCGTCGATCTCGCTCGCCGAGCGCGCCGACTTCTCCGCCAGCTTGCGCACCTCGTCGGCGACCACGGCAAAGCCGCGGCCCTGTTCGCCGGCACGCGCGGCCTCGATGGCGGCATTGAGGGCGAGCAGGTTGGTCTGCTCGGCAATCTCGCGCACCTCGCGGGTCATGTTGGTGATCGCCTTCGTCGATTCGACGAATTCGCCCACCGAATCGGCCATGTGATGCACCGCCTGCTGCACCTCGGTGACCTCGCCGACCAGTTGCGCCAGGCTGCGCTGGCCCTCCTGCGAGCGCGCCAGGCTCTCGCGCGAGCGTTCGCGGACGTCCTCGGTGCTGGAGGCGATGTGGGTGATGTTGCCGAGCATCTCGTCGACCGCGGCGGC
>NZ_PZKC01000024.1 GCF_003034845.1 Pseudothauera lacus
GCACGTGCTGTGCCGGCTCGATGCCCGCGAGCGTGGCGTGGCAGGGCTGACGCTGGGCGGCTTTGCGGTGCATTTCGAGTTCATGGGGCTGTTCGACACGGTGGCCTCGGTGGGCGACGCGGCGCTCCACCATGACGCCACCGGCCACCAGGCCTGGGCCGATGCGCAGCGTTCGCTGCGCGTACCAGAGGGCCTGAAGTGCCTGCATCTGGTGGCCGCCCATGAGCTGCGGCGCTCCTTTCCGCTCGACTCGATCTCGGTGGACGGGCAACTGCCCGCCAACAGCGCCGAGATCGTCTTTCCGGGCGTGCATTCGGACGTCGGCGGCGGCTATGCGCCGGGCGAACAGGGGCGGGGGATTCATGAGCTGGGAGACGACTTGCTGTCGCGCATCCCACTGGCGGTGATGTACCGTGCCGCACGCCTGAGCGGGGTGCCGTTGAAGCTGGAACGGGCGAGACCATTCGTCCATGACCGCTTCCGCGTCGACGGCGGCCTGATCGCCGCCTTCAACGACTACGTGCGCGCCAGCGCGGCCTTTGAATGGCCGCCAGCGCCCGCCGTTGATGTCGATGCCAGAGCGACCCTGGAGCGCCTGAAAGAGGAACTGCGCCAGGCCCGGAAGGCACGCGAGGAGGCCGAGAAAGCCGCCCGGGGCGTGGATAAAAAGTACCGCATGGTGGGCTGGAACTACGGGCGCGACCACGCCGATCGCACAAAGCAGATCAGGGAGGCGCAGGAACGCGTAGACGAGGCACGGGCCCGTGAGGAGGCCTTGCAGGCGCAGGTGGATGCGGGACCGCGCGAGATCTGGCGCAGCGAGCGCGCCCTGGTGCGCGGGCGCACCGAAGCCGCGGCCCGGGGGGCGCCTTTGCGCGCATTGATGCGCCACCACATGCAGCTGGCGCTGCTGTGGCGCAAGCTGTGGGCGGGACGGGTGGCGGAGATGGCCAGTGTGCGGCGCGCGCCGCAGGTCGACCGCAACGACCTGCTGGGGGCCGACCGCGAGCTGCAGGCGGAGATCGGCGCCTTCGAGCGCTGGCTGGAGACTCCGCCGGAGGGCCGCACACAGATAAGGGCACTTTTCGAGTCGATTCTCGGGGCGTTCTTCGGGCCGATTTTCGGGCCGACGTACGTAGTGTACAAGAACTACCCCGTCGTCGATCCGGATCGTTTTGCCGAGTGGTGCGACCTGGAAGGGTTCTGGCACGTCGCGGCGGTGCCCGCGGCGGTCGACCGCCTGTTGCAGGACTACGTGCACGATTCACGGGCCTGGTTCAAGCTCTGGAGCCTTGAGTCCGCAGAGGTAGAGCCCTGGCTGAAAGAAGAAGTCGAACGCTACAAGAGCGTGCGCCACCTGATCGAAGACCCGCACAACATCCATGCCAACCTGACACGCGCCGAAACTCTCTGGATCGAGCACTACATGCGCACCGGCAAGGTGCCGGAGATGCCCACGCCGGGACGCGAACCCTTCACCCTCGGTGCGGGCTATCTGCGCTTTCGGCGCGTCTATGCCGGTGCCAGCAACCTGCGCCTGACCAGATCCACCCCCGCCGGCGAGGTCCCCGACGACACGGCGGTGGTGTAAGCGGCTGCATTCATCACGACCGACCATGCCACCACCGCCCCCATCGACGGCCATAATCCCATCCCACGACGGCCTCGCCGCGTGCAGCGAATGGGCTGTGAAAGCCCTATCCGAAGCACCTTCCGACCGTGACCTGGGATGAACCAAACTGAAACGGGCGCTGAGCCCACATCCGTTCGGGCTGTCGAAGGGCACTTGATGGCAGTGCCTTCGAACGGGCTTCGACAGGCCGGTCCTGAGCACAGCCGAAGGGCTCAGGGCGAACGGAGTAGCGTATTTCGTTGCCGGGTTAGGCCCACAGCGCGCCGGCCGGGTGTTCGCCGCTGGGGCGGAAATGCTCCGGGCGCAGGCCGTTGCGTTGCAGCAGGCGGTAGAACTCGGTGCGGTTGCGTGCCGCCAGACGCGCCGCATCGGTGACGTTGCCGCCGGTCAGGCGCAGCAGGGCGCTGAGGTAGTCGTGCTCGAAGCGCCGGCGGGCATCCTCGTAGCTGCACAGCGCGCTGCGCGGTTCGCCGTCGAGCGCGCGCGCCACCAGATGGCGCGGCACCAGCGCGCCGGTGCACAGCGCGCACACCTGTTCGACGACGTTCTGCAACTGGCGCACGTTGCCCGGCCACGCCGCGGCGAGCAGTTCCTCCATCGCCCGCGGCGCGAAGCCGCGCACCTGGCGGCCGAAGCGGCGCGCGGCACGGGCGAGGAAGTGGGCGGCGAGAAGGGGGATGTCCTCGCGTCGGCGCTCCAGCGCAGGCAGGTCGAGGGCGACCACCTTCAGGCGGTAGTAGAGATCGGCGCGGAAGCTGCCCGCTGCCATGGCCTGCTGCAGGTCGTGGTGGGTGGCGGAGATGATGCGCACGTCCACCGCCGTGTTGCGGCTGCTGCCCAGTGCGCGCACGCTGCGTTCCTGCAGCACGCGCAGCAGCTTGGCCTGCAGGGCGAGCGGCATGTCGCCGATCTCGTCGAGGAACAGGGTGCCGCCATCGGCCTCGCGCAGCAGGCCGGGGTGATCGCCGTGGGCACCGGTGAAGGCGCCGCGGCGATGGCCGAAGAGTTCCGACTCCAGCAGGTGCTCGGGAATCGCCGCGCAGTTGATCGCCACGAAGGCGCGCGCCGCCCGTGGGCTGGCGCGATGCAGGGCGCGCGCGAGGAGCTCCTTGCCGGTGCCGCTGGCGCCGCGGATCAGCACGCTGGCGTCGGTGCCGGCGACCAGGCGGGCTTCGCTGAGCAGGGCATGCATGGCCGTGCTGCGGCTGACGATCTCCGCGCGCCAGTCGGTGCCGCCCGCACTGTCGTCCGCAGCGCCGGTGGCGAGCACGCGGGTGAGTTCGGCGCGCAGGGTGTCGCGGCTGCAATGCTGCGTCAGGCAGGCTGCGGCGCCGTGGTGCAGGAGTGCGGCGGTATCGAGCCCGTCGCCGGCGAGCACGAGGACAGGCAGAACCGCCTGGTGGGCGTGGACGGCCTCCAGCAGGCGGGCGCCGGTGCCCTCGTCGTCGATGGCGGCGAGCACTGCCGCGCAGGGCGTGGTGGCCAGCGCGTCGAGTGCCGTGGCGCTGTTCTCCGCCGCGGTGACCGCATGGCCGTCGTGATGCAGCCAGTCATGGAGGTGGGCACGGCGGGCGGGATCGGCGTCGAGCAGCAGCAGGCGGGGGCGCGGAGCGGTCATCGGCGGCGGTGTCATGACGGTGGCAGGGGATGAAGGCAGTGTAGGGGCGGGGTGGGTCGCGCACGGTAAGCAAGTGCAAAGCAATGTTTCAGTGCACCATGCTGTCGCCATCCGGCGACGGTGCCATCTCCGTGCAGCCAGCGTCATCTGCGCCGGGCGGAGGCCGCCGCTGTCGGGCAGCAGCGACGTTATGCCCCCGGCAGCGCCTCCTCCGGCGCCTGCAATGGCCGGCAGTGCGCGCCGGCAGTGGGCTGGTACGGCCCTTGCAGAGAGCTCTGCCGAGCGCGCCAGGCTTCGCTGGCGCCCGCTGCAACAGGAGAGACCATGTTCAACAAACCCCCGCTGTTCAACAAGCCCGCGGAAACGCCGGGTGCGCGCATGCCGTCCCGCCCCCTCAATGCCCCGCCGCTGAGCCCCGCCAGTTCCACCGTCGTCGCCACGCCGCGCAGTGAGGCGGTGGCGGACAGCAGCCCGGCGCCGGCCCGCCCGCAGGCGGAAGTCGAGGACGGCGCACGGGCCAGCGACAGCCGGCTCATCGTCGGCCCCGAGGTCAAGCTCAAGGGCGCCCAGATCCTCGACTGCGACACCCTGGTGGTGGAGGGGCGGGTGGAGGCGACGATGGACAGCCGGGTCATCCGCATCGCCGAGAACGGCGCCTTCTCCGGCACCGTCGGCATCGACGTGGCGGAGATCCACGGCCGCTTCGAGGGCGAACTGACCGCGCGCAAGCAGCTCATCGTGCACGCCACCGGGCGGGTCAGCGGCAAGATCCGCTACGGCAAGATCTTCATCGAGGAAGGTGGCGAGATCTCCGGTGACGTGCAGTCGCTGTCCACCGTTCAGGAGAGCTCGCGGGCGCTGGAGCGCGAGTCTTCGGTCCCGCGGGTGGTCGCGGCGGCGGGTTGAGCAACCGACCCGGAGCCATCGCGGGCGAGCCTGCTCCTGCCGGGCACAGGGGAGCAGGCTCGCCCGCGGCGGGGCTTGCTTCGCTCAGCCCGAACGGTATTTGATTGCCGGGTTGATGGCTGTGCCCTTGCTCAGCGCGCGGTGACCACCGGAATACCGCGCAGCGCGCTGCCTGGGATGGTGGCGATGGCCTCCGCCGGCACCGCGCTGGCGAGCAGCGGCGGCAGCCCCAGGCGCTCGCACAGCGCCGCTTCCTGCGCCAGCACGGTGCGCAGGCTGGCCAGTTTGACGTGGCCGAAGCCGCGCACCCGGTCGGCCAGCGTCGCCAGCGCGACGGCGTCGGCCAGGCGTTCGGCGGTCAGCCGTGGCAGCAGCGCTTCGAGCTGTTGCGCATAGGCTGCGGCGAGCGCACGTTCCATGCGCCGCTCGGCGGTATGGCCGAAGGGGTCGAACCAGCTGCCGCGCAGCGCCTTGCCGCGCGCCAGCCATGTCATCGCCCTGAGCAGCCAGGGACCGTAACGCACCTTCGACGGCGGCGCGCCGTCCTTGGGCTTGACCAGCAGCGGCGGGGCCATGTGGAAGGACAGTTGCAGATCGCCCTCGAAGCTCTCCTCCAGCGCGCGGCGGAAACGCCCGTCGGTGTACAGGCGCGCCACCTCGTATTCGTCCTTGTAGGCCAGCAGCTTGGCGTAGCCGTGCGCCACCGCGCGGGTGAGCGGCAGCGCCGGGTCGGCTGCGAGGCGCTGTTCGGCCGCGCGCACCTTGTCCACCAGGCTGCGGTAGCGCGCCGCGTAGGCGGCGTTCTGGTAAGTGGTGAGGTGATCGACGCGGTGGGCGATGAGCTCGTCCAGGGTCATCGTGCGCGGCGCCGGTTCCTCGGCGAGGGCGAGCACCGTGTCCGGTTCCTCGGCGGCCAGGCGGCCGAGGTGGAAGGCCATGCGGTTGGCTTCGACCGCCACGCCGTTGAGTTCGATGGCGCGCTCCAGGGCGGTGAGCGACACCGGCACCAGGCCGTGCTGCCAGGCGTAGCCGAGCAGCAGGATGTTGGCGCCGATGGAGTCGCCCAGCAGACGCAGCGCGAGATCGTAGGCATCCACCGCTTCCAGCGCTGCGGGGTCGTCGTCGGCGCCCACCGCAAAGCGCAGCTTGTCGAGCAGCGCCTCGGCATGCAGGCTGGCGTCCGGGTCGCGCACGAACTTGTCGGTGGGGTTGTGGTGGCTGCTCGCCACCACCCGGGTGCGCCCGCGGCGCACGGTGCCGAGCGCATCCGGCGAAGCGCCCACCACCAGATCGCAGGCCAGCAGCAGGTCGGCCTGCTGGGTGTCGATGCGCACCTGGTTGAGCAGGTCCGGACGCCTGGCCCAGCGGATGAAGGCGAGCACCGCGCCGCCCTTCTGCGCGAAGCCCATGAAATCGAGCTGGGAACTCGCCATGCCGTCCAGGTGGGCGGCCATGCTGACCAGTGCGCCCACGGTGACCACGCCGGTGCCGCCCACGCCGGTGATCAGCATGTCGTAGGGCGCCTCGTCCAGATGCGTGGCGGGTTGCGGCAGGTGGGCGATCAGTTCGTCGAGCTTGTCGCGTCCGAGGCGGGCGACGCGCTTCCTGAGCCGGCCGCCTTCCACCGACACGAAGCTCGGGCAGAAGCCCTGCACGCAGGAATAGTCCTTGTTGCAGGACGACTGCTCGATCTGGCGCTTGCGCCCGAGTGGGGTTTCCAGCGGCAGCACCGACAGGCAGTTGGACTGCTGGCCGCAGTCGCCACAGCCTTCGCACACCTCGGCGTTGATGAAGATGCGGCGGTCGGGGTCGGGGTACTCGCCTTTCTTGCGCCGGCGGCGCTTCTCGGCGGCGCAGGTCTGGTCGTAGATCAGGCAGGTCACGCCTTCGATCTCGCGCAGGGTGCGCTGCACCGCGTCGAGTTCGCTGCGGTGATGGAAGGTGGTGGCGGGCGGGAACAGGCTCTCCTGGCCGCGGTACTTCTCCGGCTCGTCGCTGACCACGGCGAGCCGGCGCACGCCTTCGGCCTCGACCTGGCGGGCGATGCGCTCGACACCGATGACGCCATCGACCGGCTGGCCACCGGTCATCGCCACCGCGTCGTTGTAGAGGATCTTGTAGGTGACGTTGGCGCGCGCGGCGATGGCCTGGCGGATGGCCAGCGAGCCGGAATGGAAGTAGGTGCCGTCACCGAGGTTCTGGAACACATGGGGGCGGGCGGTGAAACGGCCGTGCGCGGCCCAGTCCACGCCTTCGCCGCCCATCTGGATGAGTCCGGTGGTGGCGCGCTCCATCCACGAGGCCATGAAGTGGCAGCCGATGCCGGCCTGCGCGATGGAGCCCTCCGGGACCTTGGTGGAGGTGTTGTGCGGGCAGCCGGAGCAGAAGTAGGGCAGGCGGCGCACCGCGTCGGCAACGTTGCTGAGCAGCGGCGGCGCGGTGAAATCCTCTACCCGCGCGCGGCGGTCGAGCGCGGGTTTGTGCGTTGCCAGCCATTCGGCGAACAGCGGCATGATGCGCGAGGGGCGCAGCTCGCCGAGCGCGGAGAGCAGCGGCCGTCCGGCAGCGTCGGTCTTGCCGGCCACGCGCGGGCGCACCGCGCGGTTGTACAGCAGTTCGCGCAGCTGGTTTTCCACCACCGCTGCCTTCTCCTCGATCACCAGCACCTCGGCGAGGCCCTCGACCAGGCTGTCGATGCGCCCGGCTTCGAGTGGAAACACCAGGCCGACCTTGTAGATGCGGATGCCGGCGGCTTCCAGTTCGGCGAGCGTGAGCCCGAGGCGGCGCAGCACCTCGAGGAAGTCGTAATGCGCCTTGCCGACGGTGACGATGCCCAGTTCGGCCCGCGCGGGGCGGGTGATCCAGCGGTCGATGCTGTTTACCCGTGCAAAGGCGCGCACCGCATCCAGCTTGGCGGCCAGACGCTGTTCGATGCCGAGGCTGGGGAGGTCGGGCCAGCGGTAGTGCAGCCCATCGGCCGGGGCGACGAATTCGACCGGCGGCGGGAAGTGGGTGCGCACGCTGTCGAGATCAACGGTCATGCCGCTCTCGACCACTTCGGAGATGGCCTTGAAACCCACCCAGGCCCCGCTGTAGCGCGACAGCGCCCAGCCGTAGAGGCCGAACTCCAGGTACTCGGCGACATTCCCCGGGTGCAGCACCGGCATGCTCCAGGCCTGCATCGCCAGTTCGCTCTGGTGCGGCATCGACGAGGACACGCAGCCGTGGTCGTCGCCGGCCACCACCAGCACGCCGCCGCTGGGTGAGCTGCCGCGCGCGTTGCCGTGCTTGAGCGCGTCGCCGGCGCGATCCACGCCCGGGCCCTTGCCGTACCACAGCGCGAACACGCCATCGACGGTGCGCTGCGGGTCGGACTCGACCTGCTGGCTGCCCAGCACCGCGGTGCCGGCGAGCTCCTCGTTGATCGCCGGCATGAACTGCACGCCGGCGTCGTCGAGCATGCGCCGCGCCTTCCACAGGGCCTGGTCGTAGCCGCCCAGTGGCGAGCCGCGGTAACCGCTGACGAAGCCGGCAGTGTGCAGGCCGCGCGCGCGGTCGAGTGCGGCCTGCATCAGCGGCAGGCGCACGAGGGCCTGGATGCCGGTGAGGAAGACGGTGCCGCGGCTGGCGGCGAGGTTGTCGCCGAGGCGATAGTCGGCGCGCAACGGCGGGGCGGAAACGAGCGCTGCGGAAGGCGCGCTTGCGGGGGTGCCCGCCGCGGGTGCGGCGACACCGCCCGCGCGCAGGGCGGGGGTCTGCATGGTTTGTCTCTCCACGGGGCCGGGGGCGGTCGTCGTGCCGCACACCTCTGTCGTGATGAAAGCTTAGTGCCCGAAGTGAGGAGAATGGCTTCTCTTTCTGCGCAGGATTCGCTGAGTCTGAGTATTATTGATCCACATCAAGTTTGTTCAGGAGAACGAACATGCTCGACCGCATGGTGCGCCGCATCCTTCACGAACTGCAGCGCGATGCCCGCCTGTCGGTGCAGGAGCTGGCTGCCCGCATCGGCCTGTCGGCGACGCCGTGCTGGCGGCGGCTGAAGGAGATCGAGAAGAGCGGCCTCATCCGCCGCCACACGGTGCTGCTCGACCGCGAGGCGCTGGGCCTGAAGGAGTGCCTGCTGGCCCATGTGAGCCTGCTGCGCCATGCCGGCAATACGGTCGATGAGTTCGAGCGCGCGGTGCTCGAACACCCGGAGGTGATCGAGTGCTACAGCACTACCGGCGATGCGGATTACATCCTGAAGATCGTCGTTGCCGACATGAAGGCCTACGACGACTTCCTCCATCGTCATCTCTTCAACATGCCGGGCGTGGCCAACGTGCGTACCGCGGTGGTGCTGCGCGAGGTCAAGTACGACACCCTGCTGCCGATAGAGCAGGGTCATTGAGCCGGATCAGCAGCGGCCCCGGCCCGCATCCCCCGGTACCCGCAGCAGGGACAGGGTCAGAAATGCGGCTCAATAGTCTTCGTGGTCGCTCTCGCCGACGGTGAAGCGCGCCAGCAGTTCGGTGACTGCCTTGCTCGCCGTGGGCGCTTCGAGGTCGAAGAAGCGGAAGCCACAGGCGTGCAGCTCGGGATTCACGTCGCGCCCCGCCCACATCGATTTGGCCTTCAGGCGCGCGGACTTCAGGGAGCCGTCCTCTCCGAGGTATTCCACCCGCAGCTTGTAGAGGGTTTCGCTCTTCAGGGCGTGCTTGCTGTAGACCATGAAGCCGGCGGGGCTGAGGTCGCCCATGCGGCCGAGCAACTCGCCGTTGCTGTCGTCATAGACGTTGAAATCGATGGCGACGGAGCGGCGGCGAAACAGGCGGTTGTCCATGATCGAAGGCTCCTTCGCGCTCAGTTGGCGGCAACGGGGGGATCGGCTGCCGCCAGGGGCGGGCTGGTCCATGACCAGTCGCGTTCCCAGGCGGTGCGCACGAGATTGGGGTAGTGGGCCTTGCCGAGGCTGCCGTTGTAGCGCCCCAGGGCGCGGAACAGGTCGCCCTTCTCGATGTCGAGGTAGTGGCGCAGGATGGTGCAGCCGTAGCGCAGGTTGGTGCGCAGGTGAAAGAGGTTGTCTCCCGGGGCGCCGATGACGTCCACCCAGAACGGCATCACCTGCATGTAGCCACGCGCTCCGGCCGAGGAGATGGCGTACTTGCGGAAGTTGCTCTCGACCTGGATGACGCCGAGCACCAACTGCGGATCGAGTCCGGCGCGGGTGGCCTCGTAGTGCACCGAGGTGAGCAGCTCGAGGCGGTAGTTGCGGTCGGGGATGCGCCGTTCGAGGCGCCGCGACATGTCTTCCAGCCAGCGCTCGCGCTCGGCGTCGTTGGCGATCATCACCCGCGGCGCGCCGGCGTCGGAAACCGCGGCGTGCAGCGCAGCGCGCACGCTGGCGGCCATCGGTTCGTACATCTGGTTGCCCGCCAGGGCAGCGCTGCCGCCCGCCAGCAGGGCTGCGGCGACGAAGGCGCGGAGGAGCTGGCGGGGTGGGTTCATGGCAGATTTATAACGCTCAGCGGCCCCCGAGTCTAGCGAGAACCGCTGCGCACAGGCCGTCGACGGCCAGCTTCGTTGCTTCGGCGTCACGGCGGCCCTGGTACTCGACCATGCCCTCCTTCAGGCCGCGGTCGCCGATGGTGACGCGGTGCGGCACACCGATCAGTTCCCAGTCGGCGAACATCACCCCGGGGCGCTCGTCACGGTCGTCGAGGATGGCGTCCACGCCGGCGGCGCGCAGCGCCTCGTAGAGCGCCGTGGCGGTGTCGCGCACGGCGTCCGAGCGGCCCCAGCCCACCGGGCAGATCACAACTTCGAAGGGGGCGATGGCTGCCGGCCAGATGATGCCGCGCTCGTCGTGGTTCTGCTCGATGGCCGCGCCCGGGATGCGGGTGATGCCGATGCCGTAGCAGCCCATCTCGAAGGGCTTGGGGCGGCCGTCTTCGTCGAGGAAGGTCGCGTTCATCGCCTTCGAGTACTTGGTGCCGAGGTAGAACACGTGGCCCACTTCGATGCCGCGCTGGATGGCGAGCGTGCCCTTGCCGTCCGGGCTGGGGTCGCCGGCGACGACGTTGCGGATGTCGGCCACCAGGTCGGGTTCGGGCAGGTCGCGGCCCCAGTTGGCGCCGGTGTAGTGGAAGTCCTCGGCGTTGGCGCCGCAGATGAAGTCGGCCATGTTGGCCACCGTGCGGTCGGCCACCACCCTGACCGGCTTCAGCAGGCCGATCGGCCCGAGGTAGCCGGGCTTGCAGCCGAAGTGTTCGAGGATCTCGGCCTCGCTGGCGAAGCGGAAACCGTTCTTGAGGCCCTCCAGCTTGCCGGCCTTGACTTCGTTGAGCTCATGATCGCCGCGCACCAGCAGCAGCCAGACGGTGACGCCGGCGGGCTTGCCGGCCTCATCCACGTCGTCGGTGGCCAGCACCAGGGACTTCACCGTGGTCTCCAGCGCCACGCCGAGCAGCGCGGCGACGTCCGCGCAGGTGGCCTTGCCAGGGGTCGGGGTCTTCACCAGGTCGGCGCCGGGGGCGGCGCGGCTGGCGAGCAGGGGCAGGGCTTCGGCCAGTTCGATGTTGGCGGCGTAGTCGGATTGCGGGCAGTACACGATGGCGTCCTCGCCGGTGTCGGCGATGACCTGGAACTCGTGCGAGCGGTCGCCGCCGATGGCGCCGGTGTCGGCGGCCACCGCGCGGTAGGTGAGGCCCATGCGGTCGAAGATGCGGCAGTAGGCGGCGTACATGGCGTCGTAGCTGCGCCCGGCGGCGTCCACGTCGCGGTCGAAGGAGTAGGCGTCCTTCATGGTGAATTCGCGCCCGCGCATCACGCCGAAGCGCGGCCGGCGTTCGTCGCGGAACTTGGTCTGGATCTGGTAGAAGTTCTTCGGCAGCTGGCGGTAGCTCTTCAACTCCTGGCGCGCGGTGTCGGTGATGACCTCCTCGGAGGTCGGCTGCAGCGCGAAATCGCGCTCGTGGCGGTCCTTGAAGCGCAGCAGTTCGTCGCCCATCTTGTCCCAGCGTCCGGTCTCCTGCCACAGCTCGGCCGGCTGCACCATGGGCATGGTGAGCTCCAGCGCGCCGGCGCGGTCCATCTCCTCGCGCACGATGTTCTCCACCTTGCGGATCACCCGCAGGCCCATCGGCATGTAGGTGTAGATGCCGGCGGCGACCTTGCGGATCAGGCCGGCGCGCAGCATCAGCTTGTGGCTGACGATCTCGGCGTCGGACGGGGCTTCCTTGAGGGTGGAGACGAAGAACTGGGAGGCGCGCATGCTGGCTGATCCGGAGCGGTGGGATGAAGAGGCGCAGATTTTAGACGATGCGCCCCCGCACGGGGGAACGGCCGGCACCCCGCGGCTTTCCAAGACAGGGCAAGTGTGGAAGAATCCAACGCAGTCCATGAAATTTTTGAAGGTTTGAACATGCTCGACCGTGAAGGCTATCGCCCGAACGTCGGCATCATTCTGGTCAACGCGCGTAACGAGGTCTTCTGGGGCAAACGCATCCGCGAACACTCCTGGCAGTTTCCGCAAGGCGGCATCAAGCACGGGGAAACCCCCGAGCAGGCCATGTATCGGGAGCTGTTCGAAGAGGTGGGGCTGCGTCCCGAGCACGTCAAGATTCTCGGCCGCACGCGTGGCTGGTTGCGTTACGACGTTCCCAAGCACTGGATCAAGCGGGAATGGCGCAACACCTATCGCGGGCAGAAACAGATCTGGTTTCTGCTGCGTCTGGTCGGCCGTGACAGCGACGTCAGTCTGCGCGCCAGCAACCATCCGGAATTCGATGCCTGGCGCTGGAGCGAGTACTGGGTGCCACTCGATGCGGTCATCGAGTTCAAGCGCGGGGTGTATCAGCAGGCGCTGACTGAACTCGCCCGTCTGCTGTTCCGTTCGCGTCCGCAGCCCTCCGTTCCCGGATACCACCAGCCTGAGGCGCCGTGATGCCCATTGCCAAGCTGCGCAAGTGCCTGCTCGCGCTTGCCTTCATCAGTGCCCCGGCAGGGGCGCAGCTATTTACCGACGAGGAAGCGCTCGCCAACTGGCGCGAAGGCGACTTCGAGATGCCCGCCGCACCTCAGGACGCGGCGCTGGGCGCGTTCTTCGTTTCCAGCGCATCGCCGAACCGGTTCTTCATCGACCGCGACAGCTTCACCGTCGACCCCGATGGCGTGGTGCGCTACGTGCTCGTCGTGCGCACGCCGGGCGGGGCCGAGAACGTCACCTTCGAGGGCATCCGCTGCGCCACCCACGAGCGCCGCATCTACGCGTCGGGGCGTTCCGACGGCACATGGTCGCCGGCGCGCAACAGCCGCTGGGAGCCCATCGTCAACAACAGCTATAACCGGGTCGCGGCAGCGCTGGCGCGCGAGTACTTCTGCGATGGCCCGGCGCCGCCGCGCAATCGCGCCGAGGTGCTGCGTCGCCTGCGCGGCGGCGCGGGCAGTGGCATCGATGCGTTACTGCGCTGAGGCTGTGGGGGTGAAGCGGTGGTTCCGCGAGCCATGGTGCTGAGCGGCGCGCGCTCATCGCTTCACGCATTCGCAACCAACAAGGGGGTCATCACATGATCGATCAGGCCATCCTCCAGTTCGACCGTGCCCTGCGCACCGTCTTTGCCCCCGCGCGCTCGGTGCGTCCGGTGCCGGGCGCCGATCTGCCCGAGGCCGCGCTCGACGATGGTGAGCGTCGTCATGCGGCGGCGCTGATGCGCATCAACCACGTCGGTGAGATCTGCGCCCAGGCGCTCTACCAGGGGCAGGCCATCATGTCGCGCGATCCGGCGATCCGCGAGGCCCTGCAGCATGCCTCCGACGAGGAGACCGAGCATCTCGCGTGGACCGAGCAGCGCATTGCCGAGCTGGGCGGGCGCAAGAGCCTGCTCAACCCGCTCTGGTACGGCGGTGCACTGGCCATAGGCCTGCTCGCCGGGCGTTTCGGCGACCGCTGGAACCTCGGCTTCCTTGCCGAGACCGAGCGCCAGGTCGAAGCCCACCTGCACAGTCATCTCGACAGCCTGCCGGCACAGGATGCCCGCTCGCGGGCGATCGTCGCGCAGATGAAGGTCGACGAAGTGGCACATGCCGAAACTGCCTTGGCACTCGGCGGACGCGCCCTGCCGGCGCCGGTCGGCGTGGCGATGAAGCTGGCCTCGCGGGTGATGACCCGCACGGTCTACTGGGTATAGGCCGCCAGCCGCCGCTGCCCGGCGGGTGCAGGGCAGTGGCGTTGTAAGGGGCTCAGGCCTCGACGATTTCCCACTCGTGGGTGATCTCGGCGGTCTTGCCGAGCATGATCGACGCCGAGCAGTACTTTTCCGCAGACAGGTGGATGGCGCGCTCGACGGCTTCGGGCTTGAGGTTGCGCCCGCTGACGGTGTACATGAAGCGGATGCGGGTGAACACCTTGGGGTCGCTGTCGGCGCGCTGCGCCTCCAGCTTCACCGTGCATCCGCTGACCTCCTGGCGTCCGCGGCGCAGGATCAGCACCACGTCAAAGGCCGTGCAGCCGCCCGCACCCGCCAGCATCAGCTCCATGGGGCGGGGGGCGAGATTGCGGCCACCGGCTTCGGGGGCGCCATCCATGGTGACGAGGTGTCCGGTGCCGGTTTCGGCCATGAAGGTCATGCCGTCAACCCACTTGATGGTGCACTCCATTGCTGCTCTCTCCTTGAGGGTGTCCGGCCTGCGCCGGGTGTTGCGGTGGTGGCGTGCGCGCCGGGGCGGATTCTAGCCCGCATTTCTCACCCCGTCCCTACTGCGGGTGCCGATACGCTCGCCGTGGCACGCCGTACTCGCTCGCGCCGCCTCGACGTAGTGTCAGCTACGCCTGCGGTGCCGCTCGCTCCGTGCGGCGCACCACGACGGCGCCTCGGCCCCCTCATGGCGTGCCTGTGTGAGAAATGCTGCGGCGCTGCAGTGCAGCGTTGCCGGCACGCAGGGGTGCTGCCGTGAGTGCCCTGGGTGGCGTACTGCGGTGCGATGCCGGAATGCTTGACGGGGAGGGTGGTGTGAGCCTGTCTGGGCGGGTAATCTTATATAAAACATGTGTTTGTGGTCCATAAACGGAGCTTATAGGGCAATCAAAACATTTATCGTGCAATGCACAAAAACCGCTTGCGCGAGCTCCTCTCGTTTGTTGTAATCCATCCCAGTCGGATCGCAATGCAAGCCGCGATCCAAACGGTGTCTCCTCCACCCTCCTCCTTTGGTGTGGATTTAACGCAGTCCCGAGGGACTGCGTTTTTTTTTGCTTTCTGCTCGCATGTGCTCACACGCGATTGACACGGGCCGTCCGCGAGCATTAAAATTGCCAGCTTTCCGTTTGGTGGCCCGCTCGGCAGGCCTGACAAAGACATCGAGGTTCAAATGAAAACGTTTTCCGCCAAGCCGCACGAAGTACAGCGCGACTGGTTCGTTGTCGACGGGACGGACAAGGTGCTTGGCCGACTCGCCGCCGAAGTCGCCCGCCGTCTGCGTGGCAAGCACAAGCCCATCTACACCCCGCACGTTGATACCGGTGACTACATCGTCGTCGTCAACGTCGACAAGCTGCGCGTGACCGGCAACAAGGCGCTCGACAAGAAGTACTACCGTCACTCGGGCTATCCGGGCGGGATCTACGAGACCAACTTCACCAAGCTGCAGCAACGCTTCCCCGAGCGCGTCCTGGAAAAGGCCGTGAAAGGCATGCTGCCGAAGGGTCCGCTGGGTTACGCCATGCTCAAGAAGCTGAAGTGCTACGCCGGTGCCGAGCACCCGCACAGCGCCCAGCAGCCCAAAGTTCTCGAGATCTGACAGGAGCCGATAAATGGCTGTTAGCTACAACTACGGCACCGGTCGCCGCAAGACCGCGGTTGCTCGCGTGTTCATCAAGGCGGGTTCGGGCAACATCGTCGTCAACGGCAAGCCGGTCGACGAGTTCTTCTCCCGTGAAACCGGTCGCATGATCGTCCGTCAGCCGCTCGTGCTGACTGGCAACGAAGGCCGTTTCGACATCATGGTGAACGTGGTCGGTGGCGGTGAATCCGGCCAGGCCGGCGCCGTGCGCCACGGCATCACCCGCGCGCTGATCGACTACGACGCCGAGCTCAAGGGTGAGCTGCGCAAGGCCGGTTTCGTGACCCGCGACGCCCGCGAAGTGGAGCGCAAGAAGGTCGGCTTCCACAAGGCACGTCGCCGCAAGCAGTTCTCCAAGCGCTGATCCCCGTTGCGGGATTGCCGTTGCAAAGCCGCCCGCGAGGCGGCTTTGTGCTTTTCCGTCCGGCATGCATAATCTGCGCGCTAATTCACAATCCGGCGAGGAACCAAGATGATCAAGGTAGGTGTGGTAGGTGGGACGGGCTATACCGGGGTCGAGCTGCTGCGGCTGCTGGCCTGTCACCCCGGCGTCGAGCTGACTGCAATCACCTCGCGCGGCGAAGCCGGGATGCCGGTCGCCGACATGTTCCCCAGTCTGCGCGGGCGCGTCGGCCTGCGTTTCGTCACCCCCCAGGACGCCGCCCTCGACCAGTGTGACGTGGTGTTCTTTGCCACGCCCAACGGCATTGCCATGAAGCAGGCCGCCGAGCTGGTCGCTGCTGGCGTGCGCGTCATCGACCTCGCTGCCGACTTCCGCATTCGTGACATTGCCGAGTGGCAGAAGTGGTACGGCATGGAGCATGCCGCCCCGGAACTGGTCGCAGAAGCGGTCTATGGCCTGCCCGAGGTCAATCGCGAGCAGATTCGCAAGGCTCGGGTGCTGGCCAATCCGGGCTGTTATCCCACCGCGGTGCAGCTCGGTTTCCTGCCCCTCATCGAGGCCGGCGTGATCGATCCCGCCCACCTCATTGCCGATGCCAAGTCGGGGGTGTCCGGCGCAGGGCGCAAGGCCGAGGTGCATACCCTGTTTGCCGAAGCTGCCGACAACTTCAAGGCCTATGGCGTGTCCGGGCATCGCCACCTGCCGGAAATCCGCCAGGGCCTCGCGCGCGCTGCCGGCGCTGAGGTCGGGCTGACCTTCGTGCCGCACCTGACGCCGATGATCCGCGGCATCCACGCCACGCTGTACGGCCGCCTGACGCGCGACGTCGATCTGCAGGCCCTGTTCGAGGAGCGCTACGCCAACGAGGCTTTCGTCGATGTGCTGCCTGCCGGCGCTCATCCGGAAACCCGCTCGGTGCGTGCTTCCAACATCTGCCGCATCGCCGTGCATCGCCCCCAGGGTGCCGATGTGGTGGTGGTGCTGTCGGTGATCGACAACCTGGTAAAGGGTGCCGCCGGACAGGCCGTGCACAACATGAACATCATGTTCGGCCTCGAAGAGGCGCTGGGCCTCGACATCGTCCCGGTCAGCCCCTGAACGGAACCTTTTGCCTTCGCATCGATCAACTTTGACCACAAGGGGGCGAATGCCGCATCATTCGCCACAAACCCCACAAGGAGAGAACATGAACGCAGTCGTCGAAACCCCGGAAGTGCTCGTTTTTACCGATAGTGCGGCCAACAAGGTCAGGGAGCTGATCGAGGAAGAGGGCAACCCGGCGCTCAAGCTGCGCGTCTTCGTCACCGGCGGAGGCTGCTCCGGCTTCCAGTACGGCTTCACCTTCGATGAGGAAACCGCCGATGACGATACCGCCTTCGAAAAGAACGGCGTCACCCTGCTCATCGACCCGATGAGCTACCAGTATCTGGTTGGTGCGGAGATCGATTACACCGAAGGGCTGGAGGGGTCGCAGTTCGTCATCCGCAATCCCAACGCCACCAGCACCTGCGGCTGCGGTTCGTCGTTCTCGGCCTGAGCGCGCGCCGGCGCTGCAAATGACAAGGGGCGCCCGCGGGCGCCCCTTTCTGCATCACGGCGGCGGTTTCAGCGCAGCGCGCTGACTTCGATGCGGTTGAGCAGCGCCAGGCGCTCGACCAGCGGTTGGGTCTGGGTGCGGAACACGGTCAGTTCCTGCGCGTTCAAGGGCTGGGCCTTGGGCAGGGCGATGCGCATCGGATCCTGCGCAACGTTGTTGATGCGTACCTCGTAGTGCAGATGGGGGCCGGTGGCCCAGCCGGTCATGCCGACAAAGCCGATCACGTCGCCCTGATTGACGCGGTCGCCGCGCTTCAGCCCGCGGGCAAAGCCATTGAGGTGAGCGTAAGCGGTGGAGTAGCGGTCGCGGTGCTGCAGGATGATGATGTTGCCGTAGCCGCGCTGGTTGCCCACGAAGGACACCGTGCCGTCGGAGGTGGCCTTTACCGGCGTACCGGTGGGGGCGGCAAAATCGACGCCGGCATGGGTGCGCCAGTTCTTGTGGATGGGGTGCATGCGGCGCCCGAAGCCGGAGGTCACGCGGGAGAACTCCAGCGGCGAGCGCAGGAAGGCCTGGCGCAGGCTGCGGCCGTCGGCGGTGTAGTAGTTCTCGCCACCGTCGGGTGCGCGGAAGAGCACCACGGCGTGGCGGCGCCCCTGGTTGACGAACTCGGCGGCCAGTACCTTGCCGGTGCGCACCGGCGAGCCTTCCTGGTAGAGCGTCTCATAGACAACGCTGAAGCTGTCGCCGCGGCGCAGGTCGGTATGGAAGTTGATCTCGGTACCGAACAGCTCGGCGAGCTTGTTGGCGATGCTGTCGGGCAGGCCGATGGCGTCGGTGGCGCCATAAAGGGAGTGCTGGATGGTGCCGCTGCGCATCTCCACCACCACTTCGGGGGCTTCCGCCATGCCGTCGCGGACTGCCAGGCGCTCGCCGTCGCGCTCCAGGGTAATGCGTCCGGCGCCGCGCGAGGTCGGCAGGCTCAGCGACAGCAGGCGTCCGTCGGCCTGCACCATGGCGGTCACCGCGCGGCCGGAGCGCAGGTAGCGGATGGCCTGCTTGCCGAGTTCGTCGCCGGTAAAGAACGCAAAGGCTTCAGGGTCGTCGATGTTCAGACGGCGGAAGATCGACTGCAGCGTGTCGCCCGGTTGTACGCGCTCATCGTATATATAGGGCAGGGCGCTGTCGGCGCCCGGCGCCACAGGGCTGAGCTGCAGGGGTTCGACGACGGTTTCGAGCGCAAACGGCGGACTCGCATCGGGGGCCGTCGCAGTGGCCGCCACGACCCCGAAAAGGGAGATGCTGAATACGGATCCAATGATCCATGCGCGCTTCCCGCTGGGAAGATGAGCCGACAGTTCGGCTAGAATCCTGTTCTTTCGGGCCTGCATGGGACTCTTCGGCAAAAAAACTCCCGTGAGTCTAGCAAATTTGCGCAGCATCCCGTAATACCCGTAGGGAGATTTTTGTAAATGACCGATGTGAATTCCGCGCTGGCTCTGATCAGGCGTGGCGCCGATGAAGTGCTGATCGAAGCCGAACTGGCCGAGAAGCTGAAAAGCGGCCGTCCCTTGCGCGTCAAGGCAGGCTTCGACCCCACCGCGCCCGACCTGCATCTCGGCCATACGGTGCTGATCAACAAGTTGCGCCACTTTCAGGAACTCGGCCACCAGATCCTCTTCCTGATCGGTGACTTCACCGGCATGATCGGCGACCCCTCCGGCAAGAATGCCACCCGTCCGCCGCTGTCGCGCGAGCAGATCATGGAGAATGCCCGCACCTACCAGGAGCAGGTATTCAAGATCCTCGATCCCGCGCGCACGGAGATCTGCTTCAATTCCGCCTGGATGAACGACCTCGGTGCCGCCGGCATGATCCGCCTGGCTTCCCACAACACCGTGGCGCGGATGCTCGAACGCGACGACTTTGCCCGCCGCTACGCCGGCAACCAGCCCATCGCCATCCATGAGTTCCTCTATCCCCTGTGTCAGGGCTACGACTCGGTGGCCATGAAGGCTGACGTCGAACTGGGCGGGACCGACCAGAAGTTCAACCTCCTGATGGGACGCGAACTGCAGAAGCACTATGGCCAGGCGCCGCAGTGCGTGGTGATGATGCCCCTGCTGGAGGGCTTGGACGGCGTCAACAAGATGTCCAAGTCGCTGGGCAACTACATCGGCATCGCCGAGCCGGCGCGGGAGATCTTCGGCAAGGTGATGTCCGTCTCCGATACGCTGATGTGGCGTTACTACGAACTGCTGTCCTTCCTGCCCTCCGCGGGGATCGCTCAGCTGCGGGCGGATATCGAGGCGGGGCGCAATCCCCGTGACGTCAAGGTCCTGCTCGCACAGGAGCTGGTCGCCCGGTTCCACGGCCAGGCGGCGGCCGAGGATGCGCTGCGTGACTTCGAAGCGCGTTTCCAGCGCGGTGCCATCCCCGACCAGCTGCCCGAAGTGCATGTGCAGGTTGGCGAGGGTCTGGTGATCACGCAGGTGCTCAAGCAGGCCGGGTTGACCGGCTCGACCTCGGAGGCGATGCGCATGATCGAACAGGGTGGGGTGCGGCTCAATGGCGAGCGCGTCGAGGACAAGGGGCTGGTGCTGAGCGCTGGAGCGACGGTCGTCCTGCAGGTCGGCAAGCGCAAGTTCGCTTCTGTAGTACTCGCCTGATGCGCTGCGGAGGGCGCGGCGAAGAAATTTTCCGTGCCCCCGTTGACACTCTTCTGCGAGTGTCTATAATTCGCCCCTCTTCAGCGCCGAGCGGTGTTTTCCGGCAAGTCCGGAAACGGGCTCGAAGCGGCGAAGGGCGGTACTTTCAGCGGTTTTGCGGTTTGAGAATTTGCTGAGAGGGGGTTGACGAAGTGGTTGGGTTGCTTCAAAATCTCGCTTCTTCGCTGCTTGAGCAGCAGATCTTTAAAAACTTGAACAACCGATAAGTGTGGGTGCTTGGTTGTTGTGACCGCAAGCTGCCTTCGGGCAGTGGATTCACAATGATTTGAGTACTCGCAAAAAGTCAGTAATGATTTTGAGTGCTTTGCTGGATTGAACTTAAGAGTTTGATCCTGGCTCAGATTGAACGCTGGCGGCATGCTTTACACATGCAAGTCGA
>NZ_PZKC01000025.1:0-12921 GCF_003034845.1 Pseudothauera lacus
CGCCGTACTCCCTCACGCCGCCTCGACGTAGTGTCAGCTACGCCTTCGGCGTCGATCGGTCCGTGCGGCGCACCACGGCGGCGCCTCGACCCCCTCGCGACGTGAGGGCGTGAGAAATGCGGGCTAGGTTCAAGCATCAAACTCCAGGGCCTGGCTGTCGAGGCGCCCGGCCAGGCTTGCGGCGCTGCGCTGGGCGGCGTGCAGCAGGCAGTCGCGCAGGCGGCCGACCAGCACCGAGGGTACGCTGCCGGCCGCGCTCATCATGCTCAGGGTGAACGGCAGTACCGGTGCCGTGCGCATCAGCACGACCCGCGCCGGATCGAGCGCGGCAGCGGTATAGCCGTCGAGAAAGGCGTAGCCGAGGCCGCGTTCGACCAGCGTGCCGGCCAGCGCATAGGTCTGCACGCGCAGCACCTGGCGGGGCGACCACTGTGCCGCGGCCAGGCGTGCGGCGAGACGCTCGCCCAGCGGAGTCGCTTCGGCAAGGGCGATGAAGGGGCGCCCGCCCAGCCACGCCCGCCGCCCGGGGCGCAGCACCCCGCTGCTCCACGGCCGCGGCGCGGCGAGCACCATCTCTCCCGCACACAGGGCGCTGACGGTGATCGCCACGTGTTCCGGCGCCTCGATGGCGAAGCCGGCGTCGACCTCCCAGGACAGCAGATGGGCCTCGATCTCGCGCGTGTGGCTCGCCCACAGATCGCACTCGACCTGCGGATGGGCATCGCGCATGGCGGCCAGGGCATCGGGCAGCAGACTGGTGGCCAGCGACGGCGTTGCCGCCACCCGCAGCAGGCCGCTGGCGCCGCGGCGCAGATTGGCGGCGAGCGCTTCCACACGCTCGATCTCGCCCCAGGCGCGCTGCACCTGAGCAAACAGCGCGCGCGCCTCCGCGGTCGGCAGCAGCCGCCCGCGGGCGCGCTCGAAGAGCGCAAAGCCGAGGCCCAGCTCGGCGTGCTGCAGCACGCGCGACACCACCGGCTGCGAGACGCTCAGCAGGCGCGCTGCGGCGCTCGCCGAGCCGGTCAGCATGACGGCGCGAAAGACCTCGATGTGACGCAGTCGCATGGCGCACTCCATGTCTTTTGAACATAACTTACCGCATGATCCGACACGATCACTCTGTGTGCAATGGCTATAGTCTGGGCACACCCCCTGCAACTGGACCTCTCATGGACATCCTCGTCATCGGCGCCGGCATCGTCGGCCTCGCCACCGCGCGCGCCCTGCGTGCCGCCGGCCACCGCGTCACCGTGGTGGACCGCGCCGCCGAGGCCGGCAGCGGCACCAGCCGCGGCAACGGCGGCCAGCTGAGCTACCGTTACATCGCGCCGCTTGCCGATCCCGACATCCTCCTCAAGATTCCCGCCTGGATGCTCGGCCGCGACGCCCCGGTGCGCTTCGTGCCGCGCTTCGACCCCGCGCAATGGCGCTGGATCGTCGATTTCCTGCGCGCCTGCAACGGCGACGACAAGCTGCGCTCGGTTGCCGCGCTGCTGCCGCTGGCGCTCTACAGCCAGCGTCTGGTGCATGATCTGGCCGCCCAGCCGGGGATGGAGTTCGACTACCGCCGCAACGGCAAGCTGGTGGTTTACCGCGACCCGCGCAGCTTTGCCTCGGCGCGCGCGCTGCTGGCCAGCCAGCCTGCACTGGCAAGCGAACAGGAAGCCCTCGACGGCGCTGCCTGCGTGGCCCGCGAGCCCGCCCTGGAAGCGCTGCGCGGCGACATCGTTGGCGGCATCCTCACGCGCAGCGAGGAGGCCGGCGACTGCCACAAGCTCTGCCTCGCCCTCGCCGCCGCCCTGCAGCGCGGCGACAACCCCGTCAGCCTTCTGCTCGGGCGCGCGGTGGACGGCCTGCTGCACGACGGCAAGCGGGTCTCAGGGGTCCGCCTGGGCGGCGCGGACGGCGGCGAGCTGCGTGCCGACGCCTGCGTGCTTGCCAACGGTGTCGGCGCGGCGGCTCTGGCCGCCGGCTGCGGCCTCGACCTGCCGGTCTATCCGCTCAAGGGCTACAGCATCAGCGCGGCCATCCGCGCAGCGGCGGCGGTCCCCGAGCTCAGCGTCACCGACTTCCAGCGCAAGATCGTCTACGCCCGCCTCGGCGGGCGCCTGCGGGTGGCCGGCATGGCCGACATCGTCGGTCACGACGAAGGCATTGCCGGCAGCCGCATCGCCACCCTGGTGCGCGAGACCCGCGCCGCCTTCGGCAAGGGCGTCGACCTCGACGACGTCCAGCCATGGGCCGGCCTGCGCCCCGCCACGCCCACCGGCCGCCCCATCATCGGCGCCTCGGGGGTACCCGGCTTGTGGCTCAACGTCGGCCACGGCGCCCTCGGCTTCACCCTTGCCTGCGGCAGCGCCGGGATCCTCGCCGACCGCATCGACGGGCGCCAGCCGGCGGTGCCGGATGCCGACTTCAGCCTCGCCAGCGCCCACCCGCGCTTGCCGCGCCGGGCCGCCAGCGCCTGAGCGGTGTCAGCGCCGCGCAGGCGGCAGGCGCTCGACCTCGACCCTGCCGGCGGCATCCACCGGCACGCGGAACAGTGCCTCGGCCACCTTCACGCCTTCGGCAACCTCGACCGCATCGAGATCCAGCGCCGGGCTGCGCGCACTCAGCAGCAGGCCGGGCTGCACCGGGTTGAGGGCGGAGAAACCGGCGCGCCTGGCACCGCTCTGCAGGCAGACTTCCACCACCTGCGGACGCCCATACACCTCGCAGCGCTGCCCGCGCACGCTGCGGTGCTCACCGCTGGCGCCGAGCATGGCCTGCGCCTGCCCCAGTGCACCGCCGGCAAGGCTCGCCCACAGCGCCGGATCGACGCCCGGCGGCGGCGACGCCGGCGAGAACCCCGCCCCTTCCGGACGCGTGCGGTCGGCCGCGGCGCCGCGCCCGCCACCGACCAGACCCAGATGCCGGCACGCCGGCGTGGCGCGGGCGTCGCTGCCGCGCTGGCCGACCTTGCAGCTGGCCTCGCCGTGCATGTAGATCAGCTCGCGGACGTGCTCGCGCCGCAGGCCGCAATCGCCGCGGTAGGCATGCGCCTCCGCGGCGCGGCGGTTGGGCGGCCCCTGGTCGATGGCGTAGCGCACCATGTCACGCACCACCAGCGAACGCTCGCCGGCGTAGTAGATCTCCACCTCCTCGCGGTAGGGGTGTTCGGGCAACTCCGCAGCGCTGAGCGCGCGCACCGGCCCGCGGCCCTCCCGCCCCTGGGCGCAGACCTCGTGCAGGAGCAGCAGAGTGTCGCGCTGGCTGGCGCGCTGCGCGGCCGGCAGGACGCCCTCCAGGCGCACGTAGTCGACCTCCAGCGCAGCCCCGCTGGTGGCGAAGAACGCCGCCCAGGTACCCGCCCCCTGGGCGGCCCCGGCAGCGGCAAGGAGCAGCGCCGCGAGCATGCGTTTCATGACTTCCTCCGCTTTGCGTCAATGCCTTCAGCATAACACCGGACATCTGCCGGAACGCTGTTCCGCACTGCAGAACCCTTGCCATCGGCCGCGCGCATCGATAACTTCGGGCTATCCCTAGCTGACAGGCGGGGACGAAACGTGCGAAGCTGCTTCAGCTTTTCCGCGGCAACCGCCACGCGCCCGTCGTGGCCGGGGTTCAGGCCCCGGCATGGCCGGTCTGCCGGCCGCGGAATCGTCCATTCAAGTGATGACTCATCAGGAGGTATGGCATGAAGAAGAAACTGACCGCTCTGGCCGCAGCGTTTGCCGTCGTCGGCACCCTCGGCGCCGCCCCGGCCCAGGCTCAGCAGCAATTCGTCACCATCGGCACCGGCGGTGTCACCGGCGTGTACTACGCTGCCGGCGGCGCGATCTGCCGCCTGATCAACAAGGACCGCGCCCAGCACGGCATCCGCTGCTCGGTGGAGAGCACCGGCGGTTCGGTCTACAACCTCAACACCATCCGCGCCGGCGAACTAGACTTCGGCGTCGCCCAGTCCGACTGGCAGTACCACGCCTACAACGGCAGCAGCAGCTTCCAGAACCAGGGCGCCAACAAGGACCTGCGCGCGGTGTTCTCCCTGCACCCCGAGCCGTTCACCGTGCTGACCCGCAAGGAAGCCAACATCCGCAGCTTCGACGATCTCAAGGGCAAGCGCTTCAACGTCGGCAACCCCGGCTCCGGCACCCGCGCATCGATGGAAGAGCTGCTCAGCGCCCTGGGCTGGACGCTGCGTGATTTCTCGCTGGCTTCCGAGCTGAAGGCCGACGAGCACGGCGCCGCGCTGTGCGACAACAAGATCGACGGCTTCTTCTACGGTGTCGGCCACCCCTCGGCCAACATCCAGGACCCGACCACCACCTGCGGCGCCAAGCTGGTCTCGCTGACCGGCCCGGCCATCGACAAGCTGGTCGCCGAGCGCCCCTACTACGCCGTCGCCACCATCCCCGGCGGGCTCTACGCCAACAACCCGGAACCGACCACCACCTACGGTGTGGCCGCCACCTTCGTGACCTCCACCAAGGTACCGGAGAACGTCGTGTACACCATGGTCAAGGCGGTGTTCGAGAACTTTGACGAGTTCAAGCGCCTGCACCCGGCATTCGCCAACCTCGAACCGCAGGACATGATCCGCAATGGCCTGTCCGCGCCGCTCCATGACGGCGCCGTGAAGTACTACAAGGAAAAGGGCTGGATGTAAGCAGCCCGCGGCGGGGCGGTCGAAAGACCGCCCCGCCGTCGTTTCAGCGTTCCGCCGGCATCCGTCCCCACCCGCAGGACGTCCCGACCGCCGCCGGACTCCGTTCCATCCTGTGCCACCGGGCGCGCACGCCACAAGCCAGCCGCAGCCCCGGGCCAACCTGCCTCACCCCGGGAGGTGCGGACCATGAGCCGCTCAGAAACCACCACCAGCAACACCGCCACGGCGCATCACGAGCTGAGTGATGCCGAGCTCGAACAGATCGTCGCCGAAGCCGATACCGGCGGCCGCAAACCCGTCGGCGCGGCCGCCAAGCTGCTTTTCGCGGTGGCCATCTGCTGGTCGCTGTTCCAGCTCTGGATCGCTTCGCCGCTGCCCTTCTCGCTGGGCATCTTCATCCTCAACGACACCGAATCGCGCGCCATCCACCTCGCCTTCGCGGTCTTCCTCGCCTTTGCCGCCTACCCGGCGCTGAAGTCCTCGCCGCGCGACTACATCCCCGTTCAGGACTGGCTGCTGGCATTGGCCGGGGCCTTCTGTGCCGGCTACCTGTTCCTCTTCTACGCCGAGGTCGCCACCCGCCCGGGGCTGCCCACCACCCTCGACCTGGTGGCCGCGGTGTGCGGCATGGTGCTGCTGCTGGAGGCCGCTCGCCGCGCGCTCGGCCTGCCGATGGTGATCCTCGCCGCGGTGTTCCTGATCTACATCTTCTTCGGGCCCTACATGCCCGACATCATCGCCCACCGCGGAGCCTCGCTGAACAAGGGCATGAACCACCTGTGGCTGAGCACCGAGGGCGTGTTCGGCGTCGCGCTGGGGGTTTCGGCGGGCTTCATCTTCCTCTTCGTGCTTTTCGGCGCGCTGCTCGAAACCGCCGGTGCCGGCAACTACTTCATCAAGTCGGCCATTGCCCTGCTCGGCCACCTGCGCGGCGGCCCCGCCAAGGCGGCGGTGGTGGCCTCGGCCTCCACCGGGCTGATCTCCGGCTCGTCGATCGCCAACGTGGTCACCACCGGCACCTTCACCATCCCGCTCATCAAGCGCGTCGGCTACCGCCCCGACAAGGCCGCGGCGGTGGAAGTGGCCTCCAGCGTCAACGGCCAGCTGATGCCGCCGGTGATGGGCGCGGCAGCCTTCCTGATGGTCGAGTTCGTCGGCATTCCCTACACCCAGGTGCTCAAGCACGCCCTGCTGCCGGCGCTGATCTCCTACATCGCGCTGTTCTACATCGTCCATCTGGAGGCGATGAAATCCAACCTGCAGGGCATCCCGCGGCGCAATCCCTCGCCCTGGCAGCGCACGGCAATCAGCACCACGATGACGCTCTCCGGCCTCGTCCTGCTCGCCGGAGTGATCTACTACGGTTTCGGCTGGATCAAGGACGTTGCCGGCGACGCCTCCTTCATCGTCGTCAGCCTGCTGATGTTCGCCGCCTACATCGGCCTCATCGCCCTCTGCGCGCGCTACCCCGAGCTGCACATGGAGGACCCCAAGGACGGCATGGAGTACCTCCCCGAGGTCAAGCCCACGCTGATGGCCGGGCTGCACTTCCTGCTGCCGGTGGCCGCGCTGATCTGGAACCTCGTCGTCGAACAGCTATCCCCCGGCCTGTCGGCGTTCTGGGCGACGATGTTCCTGATCTTCATCCTCGTCACCCAGCGCCCGCTGTTCGCCTGGTTCCGCAAGACCGGCAACTACCGCGAAGCCACCGCCCACGGTTTCCACGACCTCTTCTCCGGGCTCGCCACCGGCGCGCGTAACATGATCGCCATCGGCATCGCCACCGCAGCCGCGGGGATCATCGTCGGCACCGTCACCCTCACCGGTGTAGGCCTGGTGATGACCGAGCTGGTGGAGATCATCTCCGGCGGCAACATCATGGTGATGCTGGTGATGGTGGCAGTGATCTGCCTGATCCTCGGCATGGGCCTGCCGACCACCGCCAACTACATCGTCGTCGCCAGCCTGATGGCCCCGGTGATCGTCGAGCTGGGGGCGCAGAACGGCCTGCTGGTGCCCCTCATCGCGGTACATATGTTCGTCTTCTACTTCGGCCTGATGGCCGACGTGACGCCCCCGGTGGGGCTGGCCTCCTACGCCGCCGCGGGCATCGCCAACAGCGACCCCATCCGCACCGGCCTCACCGCCTTCGGCTACAGCGCGCGTACCGCCATCCTGCCCTTCATGTTCATCTTCAACACCCAGTTGCTGATGATCGGCATCGACAGCTGGTGGCAGCTCGCCCTTACCGTGGTCAGCGCCATCGTCGCCAGCATGACCTTCGCCGCCGCCACCCAGGGCTGGTTCTTCGCCCGCAACCGCATCCACGAGACGGTGCTGCTGCTGCTGATCACCTTCAGCCTGTTCCGCCCCGGTTTCTGGATGGACATGATCCACCCGCCCTTCGAAGAGCTCGAAGGCGGCCAGCTGCTGCAGCTGGCCGAGCAGGCTCCGCCCAACAGCGGCCTGCGCATCTGGATCGAAGGCACCAACGCCGACGGCCGCGACATCTCCAAGGGCGTGCTGCTGCCCCTGGGGCCGACCACCAACGCCGAGGGCGAGCCGCTCAACGCCCGCGCCCGGCTGGCCCATTCCGGCCTGATGGTGATGGCCTTCGGCGAAGACCTGCAGGTCGCCGCCGTGCAGTTCAAGTCGCAGGCTCAACGCCTGGGCATCGAACAGGGCTTCGTCATCCAGACGGTGGAGCTGCCGGTCGAACGCCCGGCCAAGGAATGGATCTTCATCCCCACCCTGGCCCTGCTGGCCCTGGTGATCGCGCTGCAATGGCGCCGCCCGCGCTACGGCGGCACAGCCTGAACAGACGGCAGGCAGAAGGCATTCGGGCCGCCCCCCGGCACGGGGAGCGGCCCGAATTGATGCGGCCCAGCACTTCAGCACGCGCGCCGCAGACAGCGCCGGCGCGCGGGTGGTCCGCCGCTCAGATCAGTGAGCCGCCAGCGACGATGGCACGCGCATCCTTTTCGGTGATGCGCACCGTGGCATTGGCGATGACGTGGGCGACCAGCCAGTCGTGCAGGCGCTCGGCGCCGTCACCCTCGAAGCTGACGAAGCGGCAGCCGGCCTGACCGCCGGAGACGTCGTGGAGGTAATTGACCACCTGCGCCTGGCCGCGGATCTCGTCCGGCACGCCGGCGCGCTGCAGCACGAAGGAGACCGCCTGCCCGGTGGGCGGCGGTGAAGAGGCGGGGAAAGCGAAGCCTTCCAGCGACAGGTCGTTGAGTTCGAGCTTCTCGCCCTCGATCAGCACCCAGAAACACACCTGGCCCCAACGTGTGGCCAGAAAGCGCTGCCGCCCGCGCCGTTCGACAGATTCTTCCGCCATGCGGCTCATCCTCCAAAGGTCAGAGGCCGCATCATAAACCATCGGGCATGGCGCGGGCCCGCCGGCGCCATCAGGCGGCGGCGCGTTCGCGGCGGATGCGGTCGACGAGCTGACCGACCAGTCGCATCGCTTCGGGGTGGCCGCCGGCCATCGAGCTGGAGGTCAGGAAGCGGCCATCGACCACCAGGGTGGGCACGCTGTTGACGCGCATCGCGCGGGCAAGCTGGTCGCCGCGCTGGATCATCGAGTTGACCCCGAAGGACTTGTAGGCGTCCATGAGGCGCTTCTCGTCGGCCACCTTGCCCTTGATCCACTCGCGCACCGCGCCCTCGCTGTGCAGCGGACGGCGCTCCTGCTGCACGGCGGTGAAGATGGCAGTGTGCAGCTTGTCGATGTCACCGGTGGTTTCGGCGGCGAAATACAGCCGCGCCAGACCGCTCAGCTGGGGGTTGTTCCACACCGCCGGAATCTGGCGGAAATGCACATCCGCAGGCTGCTCGGCCGCCCAGCGATGGGCAAAGGGAGCGAGGTCGGAGCAGTGCGGGCAGCCGTAGTGGAAGAACTTGATCACCTCGATGCGCGCCGGATCGTCGGTGGGTTGCGCAGGATCGAGGGTGACATAGGTGTTCGCGGCCTGCGCGAACACGGCGCCGGAGGCCGGGGTGGCGAGGGCGGCCAGGGCAGCAAGTTGCTTGAGGGCGGTACGACGATGCATGAAGGAGGTCTCCGTAGCGGTTACGGCAGATAAGACGCCGGTGGCGCGCAGACGTTCAACCCGCGCGCCCTCCGGCCCTGGCGATCACGGCGAGCCGCGGACCACGGTAGCCGAAAAGCCCGCTTCGGCCAGCCGCGCGCGCGTCGGCGCCATCGCCTCCGGGGTGGCAAAGGGGCCGATGCGCACGCGGTGCACGATGCGCCCATCGGCCGCCTGGCCGCGCAGGGCGCTGGCTTCGATACCGCTCAGCGCCAGGCGGGCCTTGAGGTTGTCGGCCTCGGCGGGATTCTCGAAAGCCCCCACCTGCAGGTAGAGGCGCTCGGCGACGGGTTGCGGCGGCGGTGCCGGCTGCGGCGTGGCGGGTGTCGCCGGCGCGGCCTCACCCTGCGGCAGGATCTGGTAGAACTGGAAATCCTGCTGCACCACCGGGCGGTCGCCGGGCTTGCCCGGCAGGGCCACCGGAGGCTGGTCGCCACTGGGCAGGCGGGGCGTGGTCGGGGCGGCCTGGAAGGGGTTGGCGCGGGTGAAGTACCACGCCGCACCGGCGGCAATCACCGCACCCAGCACCAGGCCGATGAAGATGCCGATGACGATGCCCCCGCCACTGCGGCGGGCAGGCTGTCGGGCCGCCTTGGGGCGGGCTTTCGGGTCACGGCTCACGTTGTTCTCCGCAAGACTACATCGATTCGGGCGCAGACACGCCCAGCAGGGCCAGACCGGCGGCAAGCACCTCGCGCACCGCGGCGGCGAGCGCGAGACGGGCGAGCTTCAGTGCCTCGTCCTCGACCAGCATGCGCTCGGCGTTGTACCAGCTGTGGAAATCCGCGGCCAGATCCTTCAGGTAGAAAGCGATCTGGTGCGGGGCATAATCGGCCGCAGCGTTCTGCACCAGCTCCGGGTAGGCCGCCAGGCGTGCGCACAAGGCCAGCTCGCGTTCGTTCTCCAGCCGGTCGAGAGCGGCCGCGGCCAGCTCGCCTGCCTCACCGCCCCATTGTGTCAGCACCGAGCACACGCGGGCGTGGGCATACTGCACGTAGTACACCGGGTTCTCGTTGCTCTGGCTCTTCGCCAGGTCGAGATCGAAGTCGAGGTGCTGGTCGCTCTTGCGCAGCACGTAGAAGAAGCGGCAGGCATCGTTGCCGACCTCGCGGCGCAGCTCGCGCAGGGTGACGAACTCCCCCGAACGGGTGGACATCGAGGTCTTCTGGCCGTTGCGGTACAGCACCGCAAACTGCACCAGCGCCACCTCCAGCTTCTCCGGCGGCAGGCCGAGCGCGGCGATGGCGCCCTTCACGCGCGGAATGTAGCCATGGTGGTCGGCGCCCCAGATGTCAATGATGCGGTCGAAGCCGCGCTCGTACTTGTTGAGGTGGTAGGCGATGTCGGAGGCGAAATAGGTATACAGGCCGTTCTCGCGCTGCACCACGCGGTCCTTCTCGTCGCCGAAGTCGGTGGAGCGGAACCACTTCGCGCCATCCTGCAGGTAGATGTGGCCGGCCTTCTCAAGCTGGCTCACCGCACGCTCGACCAGGCCGGTGTCGAACAGGCTCTGCTCGGAAAACCACTTGTCAAAGCGCACGCCGAACTCGGCGAGATCCTCGCGCCCGTCGCTCAGCTGCTCGTTGAGGGCAAAGCCGTGCACCCACGGGTAGTCCTCGCCGAGCAGGCGCTTGGCGTTGGCGATCAGCGCATCGAGGTGTTCCTCGCGCTGCTGTTTGGCCTCGTCGTCCTTGCGTTCGGCCGGCGGCAGACCCGGCGTGCCGTCGAGCACCTGCGCCAGCGTCACCCTGGCAAAGCGGTCCTGGTGAGCATTGCGCAGCTCGCGCGCCATGTCGATCACATAGTCGCCCTGGTAGGCATTGGGCGGGAAGGCGACCTCGATACCGAAGAAGGTGAGATAGCGCAGCCAGGTCGACAGCGCCAGGATGTCCATCTGGCGGCCGGCGTCGTTGACGTAGTACTCGCGGGTGACATCAAAGCCGGCAAAGGCCAGCACATCCGCCAGCGAGGCCCCATAAGCCGCACCGCGGCCGTGACCGACGTGCAACGGGCCGGTGGGATTGGCGGAGACGAACTCCACCTGCACCTTCACACCCTTGCTCGCACCGCGCCCATAGTCGGCGCCACGCGCCAGCACCTCAAGCACCACCGCGGTCTTGGCCGCCGCCGCGAGGGTGAAGTTGATGAAGCCGGCACCGGCCACCTCGGCCTTCGCCAGCAGCGGCGAAGCGGGCAGTTCGGCGAGCAGCAGTGCCGCCAGCTCGCGCGGATTGCGGCGCAGCGGCTTGGCCAGTTGCAGGGCCAGGTTGGTGGCGAAATCGCCATGGCTGGCCTGCTTCGGGCGTTCCAGCAGGATGGCGACATCGACCTGCTCGGGCGCCACGCTTTTCAGCGCGCTGCGCAACAGGTCGGCAAGAAGGGCTTTCGGATCGGCGCTCATGGCACTCGCAGGTACGGAAAAGCCTGCGATTATATCGGATCGCCCCGCCCTCCCCGGTAAAGCCTCGTAAGCCGGGACGTTTACCCACGCCCCTTGGCACGGCGAAGGCGCGACAAAACACCCCGGCAGGCGCGCGCAAGCCTGGAAGGCGCCACCAACCAATGACGAACAGCTAGCATTATGGTATAAATCCCGACCCACATAATCCCAACGTCCTTCCAGAGGTGCCGCCATGTCCGCCACCCCGGCCAACTGGTCGCAGCACGCCCGCCTGCTCACCCTGCACACCCCGCTGGGCGCCGACGTGCTGCTGGCCACCGAGGTGCAGATCGACGAAGCCCTCGGCCCGCTGCTGGAGCACGCCGGCCTGCGCATCCACCTGCGCGCCATCTCCGCCGACGCCCGCCTGCGCCCGCAGGCCCTGCTCGGCCAGCCGGTACGCCTGGATCTGGCCACCGCCAGCGGCCCGCGCCCCTTCCACGGCCACATCACCGCCTTCGAGCGCAGCGGCGCCGACGGCGGCTTCGGCCACTACCGCCTGCGCATCGAACCCTGGCTCGCCCTGCTCGGCCAGCGCAGCGACGCCTACGTCTTCCAGGACATGAGCGTGTTCGACATCGTCGACGAACTGTTCGCCGACTGGCAGGGCCGCGGCACCCTCGCCCCCGCCTGGCGCTGGGACGTTGCCGAGCGCAGCGCCTACCCGCAACGCTCGCTGACCATCCAGTACCACGAGACCGACCTCGACTTCCTGCGCCGCCTGCTCGCCGAAGAGGGCCTCTTCTACTGGTTCGAGCACCGTGCCGACGGCGCCCTGCTGGTCATCGCCGACCACAACGGCGCCTTCGCCGACAACGCCCAGCCCCACATCCGCTACACCCAGTCCGGCGCCACCCTCGCCGCAGACGCCCTCGACCGCTGGGCCGGCGCCCGCCGCCTGGGCAGCAGCGCCACCGCCATGGCCAGCTGGGACTACCGCAGCGTACACATGCGCCAGCAGATGCAGCCCAGCGCCATCGACAACGGCCCCGCCGCCCCGCGCCTGGACGACACCCTCGACCCCGGCCCCTACGCCTGGCACACCCAGGCCGACGGCGAACGCCTCAGCAGCCGCCGGCGCGAAGCACTCGACGTCCGCCTCAAGACCTTCCGCGGCCACGGCACCGTGCGCAGCGCCGCCCCCGCCACCGTGTTCACCCTCGACGACCACCCCGAGCACGACACCGACCCCGCCGCGCAGCGCCGCTTCCTCATCACCGCCGTGCGTCACCGCGCCCGCAACAACCTCCCCCACAGCGGCGCCGACGCCTACTACCGCTGCCGCCTCGATGCTGTGCGCGCCCACATCCCCTGGCGCCCCCTGCTCATCGACGCCGACGGCCAGCCCGTCGATCTGCGCCCGCACATCGTCGGCGAACACAGCGCCATCGTCGTCGGCGAGGACGGCGCCCCCACCCACACCGACCGCGATCACCGCATCCGCATCCAGTTCCACTGGCAGCGCGGCAGCCGCGCCGCCAGCCGCCTGCCCCATCCCAGCGGTGCAGACAACGCCCCCGCCAGCGACGCCCTCGGCACCTGGGTGCGCGTCCTCTCAGCGGCGGCCGGCGCCAACTGGGGCGCACACTTCATCCCCCGCCCCGGCCAGGAAGTGCTGGTCACCTTCCTGCACGGCAACCCCGACCGCCCCGTGGTCGTCGGCGCCGCCTACAACGGCCGCGGCGCCCGCCGCGCCCCCCGCCACCGGGCGGGCCGGGGCGCCACGGCCGGCGGCG
>NZ_PZKC01000025.1:12931-18803 GCF_003034845.1 Pseudothauera lacus
GCCCCCTCCCCCCCCCCCCCCCCCCCCCCCCGCCGCCCCGCCCCCCCCCCCCCCCCCCCCCGCGCCCCCCCCCACGCCCCCGGCAACCGCCTGGCCGGCGGCGACAGCGCCGCCAGCGCCAACGCCCCCACCTTCTTCGCCGGCCAGGCCGCACCCCACGCCCACCGCGCCAGCCTCTCCGGGCTGCGCACCCAGGAGCTTGCCGCCAGCCGCAGCGGGCGCGGCGGCTACAACCAGCTGGTCTTTGACGACACCCCCGGCCAGGGACGCATCGAACTGGGCACCACCGCCTGGGCCAGCCGCCTGCAACTGGGCCACCTCAAGTACCAGCACGGCAACGCCCGCCACAACGACCGCGGCCACGGCGCCGAGCTCGACACCCAGGGCGCGCTCGCCCTGCGCGCCGGCGCCGGCCTGCTGCTGTCCACCGACGCCCGCGCGGGCGCCAGCGGCGACCACCTCGACAGCCGCGAAGCCATCGCCGACACCGAACAGTCCCACGCCCTGGCCAGCGCCCTGGCCGACGCCGCCACCACCCACGGCGCCACTGTGAAGGGCGAGGCCGCCCCCCTGCCCGCGCTCGACGCCCTCGAACGCGCCCGCGCCGAACTCTCCGCCACCGCCACCACCACCGCCGCCACCACCCCCGAAAGCCCCTTCAAGCCCACCGGCGGCGGCACCGGCACAGTGGCCGCATGGTCCGCCCCGCGCATCCAGTTCAGCGCCCCCGGCGGCATCGCCCAGCTCACCCCGGCCAGCGCCTGGCTGGTTGCCGGCACCGAACTGTCGGCCACCGCCGGGCACGACATCAACCTCGCCGCCCAGGGCGAACAGGCGCTCGCCATCGCCGCCGGCCTGACGCTGTTCACCGTCGGCAAGGCCACCGACGCGGCCAAGCCCAACCAGGAAACCGGCATCGCCCTGCACGCGGCCAGCGGCACCACCGAGGTGCAGGCCCAGGGCGGAGCGATCCACATCGCCGCCGAGCAGCGCGTCACCCTCGCCAGCACCCGCGCCAGCGTAAACATCGACGCCCCCGCCGGCCACGTGCTCGCCACCGCCGGCGGCGCCTACCTGCGCATGAAGGGCAACACCATCGAGCTGCACGCCCCCGGCGGCGTGAACCTGCACGCCGGCCAGAAGATCTGGACCAAGCCGCAGAGCGCCAGCAGCAGCGCCAGCCTCAACAGCCCGGGGGCGCTGAAAGGGTGTGCCCGCGCCATGGAAGAACTCGCCAGCAGCGGAGGCGCGGTGTGACCCGCCCAGTCCCAGCCGTCGACATGACGGAGCCGGACCCCGCGCTCCAGGCAGCACTCCAGCGGGCCCTGCTCCAGTTGCGTGAAGTCATCGGCGCACGCCCCGTCAGCATCTTCATCGACCCGCTGCTGGGCGACCCGCTCGCCGCACATCCCGACACCGTCCAGTGCCTCGCCTCCGGCGCCGCAGTCGTGCAATCGCTGCCCCGCATTCACGCCGACATCGATGCCGCACGCGCGCCCTACCTGATCCACGCTCCCAGCGAACCGGCTGCCGAGCGGCTGATCAATGCCAGCGTCGACATTGCCCTGCGCGAAGCCACAAACAGGATGCCAAACGGATACCGCGGACGCTGCGTTTGCGCCTGGCTGCCGGACGACACCGCCCCCCAGGCGACCGCGGCCAGGCTCGCGCGCAGCGCTGCCGTCATCGCCCCGCATGGCAGAGCACATCCTTTCCGTTACTGGGATCCGCGCGTGCGGTGGCACCTGCCCCGGGTGCTTCCCCCAGGCCACTGGCAGCGACTGCGCTCCCGGCTGGGCAACTGGCACAACATCACCCCAATGGGCCAACTGGAAGGTCTTCCGGGGTCCTCCGAGGCTGCCGCCAGCGACGAGACACAAGATCAGCGCCTGCGCTTCGACGACGCTGCCTGGGGACGACTGAAGGACGTCACCCTCTGCAACAAGGTCCTCGCGCTCTGCCCTCAATGGGGAATCGCCCTGTCCAATTCCCTGCCACCGCTGGTCGAACAGGCCATAAATGACTGCCGCAGCCATGGCTTCGACACCGAACAGGACATTCTGGTCTACTGCGCCTGCGCACTCACCGCCCACCCTCGATTCGACCGCCATCCCGCCGTATCGGCCGCTCTCAAGGAAGCACGCACAATGGGCGCATCCCTTCAACACGCCTTGCAGGGCTTCGATAACAGCTTCTGGCAGCAGCTTTCCGCCTCTCGGCAAAGTCAAAATCCATGAGCACAACAGACGCCATCACTCAGGCTGCCGCGAACGCGACTCCGGCCCGCCCGCAGAACGGCTGCCCCGACTGCAACAAGCAGGGACTCGCCATTCTGCCGGTGATTCCCGTCGCCATCCCGCGCCAACAGCTCGAAGTCAACGCCACCTACGCCACGCTTGCCGCCGCATGCGATGCTCTCAGTGTAACCACCGCACAGGGGCTGCAGGAGCATGCCCTGGTGTTACGCACGTTGCCCAGCGGCTATCTCTACGTGCTCAAACCAGACAAATCCTGGGATGCCTACGTAGTCGATCGCGAAGGCTTGCTGCGCATGATGCCACCTGCACAGTGCCCAGCCTCGCCGGCGGACATCACGCCCATGTCGGTTGCCTGCCGGCGCGCCGGTGACAACATTCCCGCACAACTCATCGCCGTAGACCCCGCCCGCCACGCTACTGTCTGGATCGCATTCAGCCGCTACCGGTGGACGCAGCAAGTGATGCGCGATTACGCCGACAACCGCGACGGCAGCCGTGATCGTCGCCTGACCCGGGTAGACGTCATGGCTGCCGCCAACGGCTCGGTCGGCCCCGCGCACAGCGCCGGCAATGCCGTCCGCAGCGCCTACCCCATGTCCGCGGAGCTTGCGGATCGCGTAATCAACTACGCCCCCAACACTCTGGTCGGTCTCACAAGCCGCAACCTGCGCGAACCGCTGTCGCCCCGCGCGGCACTGGCTGGCCGGATCAAGGACGAAGCTGCACGCATTTCCGCTGCCACGGCAGGGCGCAGCGGCATTGTCCTCGCGCTGGCAGACGACCACGGCCTGACCTTGCAGGTCAACGCCGACCGCAACGCCGAAGTGGCGCGCCTGAACGACTTCATGGCCGAACACCGGCGTGCAACGATGATCTCCGGCATCATTCGCGGCTTCGAGGAGTCGTTCACCAGCAACGGACAGGAGGCGCTGTGGAACGAGCGCTTCCGCAAACATTACGACCACGTCCGTCTAAGAGACGATCAACAGCGTTACGACAGCCGTCTGCAGACGTTCAAGGACCGCATCCTCGCCCTCTCTCACGACGTGCTGAAGCTCAACCAGAGCAGCGGTGCGCACATCGTCTGGCGCGACTTCGACCCCGAAGACGACCGCTCCGCCCACGACCGTCAAAGTGCCACCGCAGGCGTCGCCAACGGCAGCGTTCACCTGCTCGGCGAAGAAAAACTGTGGGATGACTGGCTCAAGGAAGACCCAGCCAACCCCCACGCCGTCATCTGGGGAGCGGTGACCGCACTGGACGCAGACATCGGTCGTTTCATCGCCAGCGCATCCTTGCCCGCACGAAACCAGGCCGCGCTGGCGGTCGCCCTTGCCGACAAACTGCGCGCCGCGGTCGAAGACTTCCGCCAACGCATCGCCGCCCGCGCCAACCCCGAGGCCATGGCCGCCATTGGTACCTCCATGGCCAGTCAGCACGCCCGCATTGCCGCGCAAGGCGGGGCGAGCGCACGCACGACAGGATGGCGAATGCTGGTGGTGACCAGCGTACGCACCCACATCAACATCGATTTCCGCACCATCCGCGTCACTGAAACCCAGCTCACGTCGATGATTGCCGAAGCGACCTTCGGCCCCCCTCAGGCCACCGCCCGTCGCCTGCTCGACATCGAGAGTCACAGCGGCACCAGGACTTACGTGGTGGGCACCAACGGTGTAGACCAGTACGCCTTCATGAACACCCAAAGCACCACCCAACGCACCCGGGTGGTTGAGCTATGGCTCCCCGACAGCGAGGCCGCCAGACTGCCTGCCGCACTGGCCGGCAGCACCGCTGCAGCAGCCGTACCTGGGGTCAACCCCTTCCGCGGCCTGATGCAGTACACCCGTTCACTTCCAGGCGTGCTGGCCTGGGCAGGGCTGGTCTTCAGCACCCTGGACCTGGCCGACGCCGGCGAGAGCTTCGACCTTCGCAACACCACTGCGGAGTCGACCTTCGGCCTCACTGCGGCCATTCTCGCTGCGGTGGGTGCAACGGTGGAGATCGTAAGCGGGGCTTTGGGGAAGGCGGTGGGGAACGCCGCTGCGTTGCGCGTCACGCAAATCGCGTTCTATGGCGGCATTTTTGGTGCCTTAGCAGCACTATTCAGTTCGATACATCTATTTTCACGATCACAGAACTACCGCGCTCGAGATGACAGTGATGCAGCAGACGCGTATCAGTCCGCCGCAGTTTGGACTCTCGTTTCCGGCATATCTATCGCGGGAGGAGCACTTGCCGCCGCTCATGCATCGGGCGCACTGGTAGGCCACCTAGGCTTTCTTGCTGGTCTCGGCGGGCTAGCGGCAGCCATCCCTGTTTGGGGCTGGATTGCCCTCGCAATACTCGCCATAGGCGCCGGTGCCTATTTCCTGTGGCAGGCCATCCGCAACACCGACACCCCGCTCGAAGAGTGGCTGCGCGGCAGCTACTACGGCCGCGGCAACACCCCCTTCACGCCCGCGGACGAAATGGAGCGCCTCAACCAGGTCGTCTACTCCGTCAACATCTCCGTGGCATGGAAGGACCGCTGGCGCCTGCGCGACCAGAGCTTCTACGACTCCTGGGATGAGTTCGTTTTTTCCATCACGTTGCCCGCTCTCGGTGCCGAAAGCGTCATCGACTGCGCCATCACCCTGCACGGTCGCGCCGGTACCCGCGAGGTCATGCATGAGACACTGCGCCCGCGCATGCAGGGCAACAGCCCCCAGGATCCGCACCGCCCCCGGCTCTCCGCGCCCCCCACCACGCCGCTGCCTCAACCCGACGCCTTCATCTGGGAGGCGCCGCCACGCATCGGCCCACACGGCAACGGCCACCAGTACAGCGGCCTCATGCGCATCAACGACCAGCGCTATGACCGCGTCACCCTGGCTTTCAGCTACTGGCCCGACAAGCGCTCCATGCCCAACCTCGTCCTGCCCATGCTCAGCGAGCAGCGCATCATCACGGTGAACGACTGATGGGCGCCCCGAACAAACGGCGCTTTGGCGCCTTCGGCTCCATTGACCGCAAGTACCGCCAGTGGCGCTACCTGCCCGGGGTACGCCACAGCTCCGGTGCGCGCCCGGATGGCGAGCGTCTGGTCTATCGTGTCAACGACACGACTTTGGAAATCGGCACTGCCGCGTCCTCGCCGCGTGGCGCTTATGCTTTGCTTGGCGTGATTATGGTTATCGCATGCATTAATGCCGCAATGGCGATGTATCCGTTTGAAGTTCTCCAACGCGGTTTTAGCGCACACCAAATGACGGCAATAGTGGGATTGCTGTTCTTGCCTATCGGGGGAGTTATCGGAAGCAGCATATTTATCGGTGCCATCTTCGGCTACACCGACGCCCCGGTGCGCTTCGACCGCGCCCGGCGCCGGATCTACGCCTGGCGTGATCACCCCCAGGGCCCGGAGGAGTACGACTGGGATGCCGTCAAAGTCGTCACCCAGGACGTGCGCGGTCCCACCCAGGTGGCCACGTCCTTCAAGTCCGTCCTCCTCGTCGATGAGGACGAGCACGGCGAGGTCCGTTTCAGCCGCAAGCTGCCGCGCATCGTGCAGATCGGCGAGGTGTCGGCCAGCCCTGAGCAGGCCCTGCAGGCGTATGAGTTCGTCCGCCTGT
>NZ_PZKC01000026.1 GCF_003034845.1 Pseudothauera lacus
ACAGGCGGACGAACTCATACGCCTGCAGGGCCTGCTCAGGGCTGGCCGACACCTCGCCGATCTGCACGATGCGCGGCAGCTTGCGGCTGAAACGGACCTCGCCGTGCTCGTCCTCATCGACGAGGAGAACGGACTTGAAGGACGTGGCCACCTGGGTGGGACCACGGACGTCCTGGGTGACGACCTTGACGGCATCCCAGTCGTACTCCTCCGGGCCCTGGGGGTGATCACGCCAGGCGTAGATCCGGCGCCGGGCACGATCGAAGCGCACCGGGGCGTCGGTGTAGCCGAAAAGGTCCCCGATGAAGAGCATGGCCCCGAATACACCACAAAGAAAAGCGAGGAAGAAGAATGCTACGACGATCACGTAGTCCCAAAAGACGTCTTCGGTACTGGAGGATTGGGCGTCAAGCAAAATTAGAAACGACATTACAACTAGCGTTGCAGTTGCTACACAGAATGCGAGGCCGAGCGGCCACAGATACCCCCTGACAAATGAGCCTCCTCCGCCAATCTCCAGTGTTGTCTCGTTGATGCGATAGACCAGGCGCTCACCATCCGGGCGCGCATCGGAGCCATGGCGCACGCCGGGCAGGTAGCGCCACTGGCGGTACTTGCGGTCGATGGAGCCGAAGGCGCCAAAGCGCCGCTTTTTCAGGGCGCTCATCAGTCGTTCACCTTGGTGATGCGCTGCTCGCTGAGCATGGGCAGGACGAGGTTGGGCATGGAGAGCTTGTCGACCGGGAGCTGCCCGCCATTATGACTTAATCATGGTGCCGATCTCTGCTGTGCAAGCGCTCACCGCGCCTGGTGGCATGCCCTTGCGCCGCTGGCCGGTGAACACGAAATCGGCGAAATGGCGTTCCGCCCGGTAGTGCGAGATCCGCCCCCTGAGTACTTCAAGCCCCATCACAGAACCTCTTGCAGCGCTTCTTCAAGTTCCTTCACCTGCCAGTCGGTTCAGTAGCGGAAGTAGAACACGCCGTACTCCAGCGCTTCGCCGCCGCGCCGCTGGGCCTTGGAGCGCTTGACCAGATCGACCTCGGCGGGGTTGTCCCAGCCCAGGGCGGTAAAGACCCGTTCAGACAGGCGCACGAAAGGCATCCACTTGCGGCCCAGGGACCAGGTCATGAGGGCGAAGAAGGGGAAGAAGATGCTGGGAACACCAAGCAGGAAGTATGTTGCGGCCTCTTTATCGAACAGTATCGTCGCATCCATCAAGAACATGCTTGCTTCCAAAACGAGCAAACCCATAACCACGAACGCAGAGGTTCCTTTGAGCCACCACCACCAAGCGTTCCGCCAATGGCTCTTGCTGCCCCGCGAGCAATGCGGATACAAGGCAATGGTGTTGTCAGCCGGGCGGGTGATGGCATAGAGCTCGTAATGGTCCGTCTGCCATTCGGCGACCACCTCGACCCTGTCGCCCTCCTGGAAAGGGCTGCGCCACACCCAGCCCTTGACCGGCTTGCCGTCGATCTCGAACTGAAGGTAGTCGGCCTCCTCTTTGGTGCTGCCGGCCGCACTGGCCATGCCCACGGCCTGCCCGGAGAGGCCGGCCAGGCCGGCGGCGACGGCCAGCACGCCCATGCCCTTGCGGTCCTGGTCGTTGAACACGAAATCGGCGAAATGGCGTTCCGCCCGGTAGTGCGAGATCCGCCCCCTGAGTACTTCAAGCCCCATCACAGAACCTCTTGCAGCGCTTCTTCAAGTTCCTTCACCTGCCAGTCGGTTCAGTAGCGGAAGTAGAACACGCCGTACTCCAGCGCTTCGCCGCCGCGCCGCTGGGCCTTGGAGCGCTTGACCAGATCGACCTCGGCGGGGTTGTCCCAGCCCAGGGCGGTAAAGACCCGTTCGGACAGGCGCACGAAAGGCATCCACTTGCGGCCCAGGGACCAAGTCATGAGGGCGAAGAAGGGGTAAAAAAATGAGACAGATCCGGCTAGCGCAGCAAATAGAACTTTGCCGTAAAGCCCTTCCGCATGGCTTTCGCCCACAAACAAGCCAATAACACCTACGAACAGCATTCCAAAAAATATGAAGATGCCGGTTCCCCATAGCCATGACCACCAAGCGTTCCGCCAATGGCTCTTACTGCCTCGGGAGCAATGGGGATACAGGGCAATGGTGTTGTCTGCCGGACGGGCGATGGCATAGAGCTCGTAATGGTCCGCCTGCCATTCGGCGGCCACCTCAACCCTGTCGCCCTCCTGAAAGGGGCTGCGCCATACCCAGCCCTTGACCGGTTTGCCGTCGATCTCGAACTGAAGGTAATCGGCTTCCTCCTTGGTGCTGCCGGCCGCACTGGCCATGCCCACGGCCTGTCCGGAGAGGCCGGCCAGGCCGGCGGTGACGGCCAGCACGCCCATGCCCTTGCGGTCCTGGTCGGTGAACACGAAATCGGCGAAGTGGCGTTCCGCCCGGTAGTGCGAGATCCGCCCCCTGAGTACTTCAAGCCCCATCACAGAAGCTCTTGCAGCGCATCTTCAAGTTCCTTCACCTGCCAGTCGGTTCAGTAGCGGAAATAGAACACGCCGTACTCCAGCGCTTCGCCGCCGCGCCGCTGGGCCTTGGAGCGCTTGACCAGGTCGACCTCGGCGGGGTTGTCCCAGCCCAGGGCGGTAAAGACCCGTTCGGACATGCGCACGAAAGGCATCCACTTGCGGCCCAGGGACCAGGTCATGAGGGCGAAGAAGGGGTAAAAGAATACGGTTGAGCCGGCTAGCATTACCGATAGGTACTCTATGTAATCCTCGTCGGTGAGGGTCTCACCCCTGAAAAATCCGAATACACCCAAGAAGCACATTCCAAATAATATGAAATAGGCGGTTCCCCACAGCCATGACGACCAAGCGTTCCGCCAATGGCTCTTGCTGCCCCGCGAGCAATGCGGATACAGGGCAATGGTGTTGTCCGCCGGACGGGTAATGGCATAGAGCTCGTAATGGTCCGCCTGCCATTCGGCGGCCACCTCAACCCTGTCGCCCTCCTGAAAGGGGCTGCGCCATACCCAGCCCTTGACTGGTTTGCCGTCGATCTCGAACTGAAGGTAATCGGCTTCCTCCTTGGTACTGCCGGCCGCACTGGCCATGCCCACGGCCTGTCCGGAGAGGCCGGCCAGGCCGGCGGCGACGGCCAGCACACCCATGCCCTCGCGGTCCTGGTCGGTGAACACGAAATCGGCGAAGTGGCGTTCCGCCTGGTAGTGCGAGACCCGCCCCCTGAGTACTTCAAGCCCCATCACAGAACCTCTTGCAGCGATTGTCGGATTCCTGCATCGGCCCTTCACCTGCCGATCAGCCACGCCCAGCCGGCGATGGCGCACAGCAGCCAGAAGGTGGCGATGAACTGCTCGTGGCGCTGCAGGGGCTGGTGGTCGGGGCTCGCGCCCGGAGGCGGGTGCATGGGGCCGCCGCTGGCGGCGAGCGCTTCATGGGTGGCAGGCCAGTGTGGGGTGCGGCAGGTATGCATGGCAATGCCATGGGCGATCTGGAAACACATCAACATCGGCGCGAGAAGGCCGATGCTGGCGATCAGGGCCGCGGCCAGGGCGCGTTCGCGAGGAGGGCGGCCGGATGAGGTGAGGGCGGCGATGGGCGTGGCGCGCATCATGCCCAGCACATCGACGAAGGCGCGCAGGCCGCGCCGGCGCACGCTCAGGTAGTGGCGCACCGGGGGCAGCGCGGCCGGGCCCTGTTCCATGAACAGGCGGACGAACTCATACGCCTGCAGGGCCTGCTCAGGGCTGGCCGACACCTCGCCGATCTGCACGATGCGCGGCAGCTTGCGGCTGAAACGGACCTCGCCGTGCTCGTCCTCATCGACGAGGAGAACGGACTTGAAGGACGTGGCTACCTGGGTGGGACCGCGCACGTCCTGGGTGACGACCTTGACGGCATCCCAGTCGTACTCCTCCGGGCCCTGGGGGTGATCACGCCAGGCGTAGATCCGGCGCCGGGCGCGGTCGAAGCGCACCGGGGCGTCGGTGTACCCGAAAAGGTCCCCAAAGAAGAGGAGAACTCCAAAAGCAAAGCCCGCAACTAAAATGGGTGTCCCGCCGATAAGAAGGGCATAGTCCATTGCGGCCATGCCTGGCTCGGTTACGATGTCGTCGAACGAGAGAATTGTGATCAGACCGTAGGTCAAGGCACATGAGACGAGGATGGCAGTCAGACCCAACGGCCACAGATACCCCCTGACAAATGAGCCTCCTCCGCCAATCTCCAGTGTTGTCTCGTTGATGCGATAGACCAGGCGCTCACCATCCGGGCGCGCACCGGAGCCATGGCGCACGCCGGGCAGGTAGCGCCACTGGCGGTACTTGCGGTCGATGGAGCCGAAGGCGCCAAAGCGCCGCTTTTTCGGGGCGCTCATCAGTCGTTTACCGTGATGATGCGCTGCTCGCTGAGCATGGGCAGGACGAGGTTGGGCATGGAGAGCTTGTCGACCGGGAGCTGCCCGCCATTATGACTTGATCATGATGTCGATCGCTGTGTGCAGTTGCGCCGCTATCTGTCTTTTAGACTCTTTTGAAAAACGAGTGGGTTGGTTGCGGGTGCCGCTGGGTGAGCTTCGTGGCTACCGGCCGCCCCGAATTCAACCCCGCGAGAAGAGCAGTCCTCGCCGCCGGACGGGCTCGGGGGCAGGCGGCGCAAGGCTTTGCCTGCCACGAGCCCTCAAGCGTGGCGGTGGAGCTGTCCGCGTCAAGGATACGCTTCGCCGGGCTCCGCCCGCCCTTGACCCGGCCAGCTCCACCGCTTCTGAAGCCCAGTTCACCCGCTCAAAATTCAAAAGAGGCGTCTTTTACGTACTCATGATCTGCATGCCGATCAAGCCTATCCATACGGCCCCGGCGATGGCCCCTCCGATCAAGGCAATCCATACCGGCACACCAAGAGCCGCAGCAAAGGCATACAAGGGCTTCTCCCATGAGGCAGGGACGGGATTGGTGCTCCTGGCAGGGTCGAACTTCAGCAGCATCGGATGAGCAGCCTCTTCTTTCGGATCGGGCGTCAGCTCCGCGGTGGGGATGCCCGACCAGTCTGGCCCCTTCAGGCGTCCGTGTGCCCAGGTGATGAACAGCCAGGGCCCCCCGACCAGCAAACCGCCGGCGAGTACTACCAGCAGGCCCACGGGGATCCACAGGCCGCCGCGGTCGATGAGTCTGCGCCCGATGCGCGCCGGCCAGTAACTGCGCATCACGGCCATGTGGCCATATTCGAGCGGAGGTGCCTGGGTCATGACTCGCCAGCGATCGAATTCGCCGTCGATGTAACGACGGTAGAATTCCCATATGGCCTGACTGTCCTCCTTGAGCGAGGAAGACGCGCTGATGTTGTGTGCGTAGCGGGCGATCTTGCGCTCGCGGTCGTAATCGACCAGATACAGAGCCCCGACCGAAGCGGTGGCTGTGCCTGTGCGGAAATGGCAGGGGATGAGGTCGTCGAGGTTCGAGCACACCAAACGGCCAAGGCGCCATGTGTAGAGCTTTCGGGCGCGTCGGCAGATCCGGTAGTAGATGTCGCGGTCTTGAACCAGGTCGCCAGATAGGGCCTGGAGGCCAAATAGCAATGAGATGAAGAAACTGATTAGCCCTACGAAACTGACGCTGTAGCTAACAATATCGACCGATCCGCCGGTTTCACCTCCTGTATGCAAGAGGGCTGCAAATAGGCTCAGTGTGATCAGAAGGGATGCTAATGCTGCCGGTGCTGCTATTAGTGCAGCCGCAGAAATCCCCAGTCCGGCGATATCGTTTTTCCCTAGTCTGGTCTGTACGTAGGCTGTATTGGCCTGCTCGATGAAATTGTCGAGCACAAGATGCTCGGTAGGCGTCTTCTGCAGGGGTTCGAGGATGCCGATGTGCTTGACGTGTAGCGCGTTTGGGGTTTCCAGTACGGGCAGGTCGCGCAGTTCGCGGGTGAGTTGAAGCTTGCCGATTCTCATTTGTCGTGGTGATTTGGGCAGGTGCTTGCCTACCAGTAAATGGTATCGCCTGAGCAGCGGCCGGCTTCATAGCAGGCGGTAGCCCGCTCCTGTGCCTCGCGCCTGGCGGCCTCGGCCTGGGCGATGTAGTGCGTGGCTGGGGCATTGAGCGTTTCGATGCGGCCGCTATCCGACGGCAGCACGAGCGCAGGTTCGCCCACTTGGTTGGGCCATAGTCGGATGCTTACACGTACGCGCCTGAAGCTGGGGGTGCTGTTTACTGAGATGTTTGGTCGCGGAGGTAAGGGGGAGGGCGTCTTGGCCGTATTGCGGACGCGCTGGGTGTGGGTGACGCGCAGTCTCAGCATGCCATTGTGCGAGCCTCGATGGTGCATTCCGCTCGGCTGTTCGTGCCGAAGGCGCTTTGACCGGAGAGCACGAAACCCATCGTGTTGGCGAAAGAAAATCACATGTTCTGAACCATATGAAGCATCATCAGTCCCATCCAGATTGCTCCGGCAATGCCCCCTCCAATCAATCCGATCCACACCGGCACGCCGAGCGCCATCGCTGCGGTGTAAAAAGGCTTTTCCCATTTTGCCGGGGAGGGGTTGACACTCCTGACGGGGTCGAATTTGAGCAGCACCGGGTGGTCGGCCTCCTCGACCGGGTCAGGGGTGAGTTCTTCAGCCGGGATGCCGGACCAGTCCGGCCCGGTGAGCCGCCCATGCGCCCAGGTGACGAACAGCCACGGGCCGCCGACCAGCAGGCCGCCGATGAGAACCACCAGCACCCCCGGCAGTCCCCATGCACCGCCGCGGTCGATCAGCCTGCGCCCGATGCGGGCGGGCCAGTAGTTGCGCATGACGGCCATGGGGCCGTATTCGAGGGCTGGCGCCTGGGTCATCACCCGCCAGTGGTCGAACTCGCCGTCGATGTAGCGGCGATAGAACTCCCAGATGGCCTGACTGTCACCCTTGAGCGGAGACGAAGCGCTGATCTTGTGAGCGTAGCGGGCGACCTTGTGTTCGCGGTCGTAGTCGACCAGATACAGCAGTCCGACAGCCGCGGTGGCCGTGCCGGTGCGGAAGTGGCACGGCACGAGGTCGTCGAGCCTGGAGCAGACCAGTCGCCCAAGGCGGTACGTATAGAGCTTTCCGGAACGACGGCAAATGCGGTAGTACGTGTCGCGGTCTTTGACCAAGTCTCCTGACAAGGCTTGTAGGCCAAAGGATAACGCTAGCAGGAGGCCGGCAGCCCCTACGAAACCTACGACGTATGCAATGACCTTAGTTGTCGAATCCATCCACTCAGGACTTTGGGCCACCAGAAGAACGTTTGCGAGTGAAAGAAAGAAAAAAATAAACGCCCCCGGTAGCGCGACCAGTGCGGCCATGGACACCCCCAGCCCCGCCGAATCATCCCCTCCAAGTCGGGTTTGCAGATAGGCGGTGTTGGCTTCCTCGATGAAGTTGTCGAGCACCATGTGCTCGGTGGCGGTTTTCTGCAGGGGTTCGAGCACGCCGATGTGCTTGATGTGCAGGGCGTTGGCGGTTTCCACCACCGGCAGGTCGCGCAGTTCGCGGATGAGCTTGAGTTTGCCGATTTTCATGTGTCGTTGCATGTGTCGTTGAACGGGTCGGGCTTACCAGAGAATCTGGTCCCCCGAGCAGCGACCGGCCTCATGACACGCGGTGGCCCGCGCCTGGGCTTCGGCGCGGGCGGCTTCCGAGCGGGCGATGTAGTGCGAGGCCCGGGCATTGAGGGTGTCGATGCGGCCGCTGTCCGACGGCAGCACGAGTTGGGGGTCGCCCGCCTGATCGGGCGGCCGGCGGGTACGCACGCGCTTCGGTGTTCTGCGGGATGCGTGGCGGCGACTGCATTGCTCCCTATATTGCTTAGATGCTTAGAAATAGATGAAGCCCCATTGCTCCTGCCCACACAGCACCAGCCATAGCCCCTCCAATCAATCCGATCCACACCGGCACGCCGAGCGCCATCGCTGCGGTGTAAAAAGGCTTTTCCCATTTTGCCGGGGAGGGGTTGACACTCCTGACGGGGTCGAATTTGAGCAGCACCGGGTGGTCGGCCTCCTCGACCGGGTCAGGGGTGAGTTCTTCAGCCGGGATGCCGGACCAGTCCGGCCCGGTGAGCCGCCCATGCGCCCAGGTGACGAACAGCCACGGGCCGCCGACCAGCAGGCCGCCGATGAGAACCACCAGCACCCCCGGCAGTCCCCATGCACCGCCGCGGTCGATCAGCCTGCGCCCGATGCGGGCGGGCCAGTAGTTGCGCATGACGGCCATGGGGCCGTATTCGAGGGCTGGCGCCTGGGTCATCACCCGCCAGTGGTCGAACTCGCCGTCGATGTAGCGGCGATAGAACTCCCAGATGGCCTGACTGTCACCCTTGAGCGGAGACGAAGCGCTGATCTTGTGAGCGTAGCGGGCGACCTTGTGTTCGCGGTCGTAGTCGACCAGATACAGCAGTCCGACAGCCGCGGTGGCCGTGCCGGTGCGGAAGTGGCACGGCACGAGGTCGTCGAGCCTGGAGCAGACCAGTCGCCCAAGGCGGTACGTATAGAGCTTTCCGGAACGACGGCAAATGCGGTAGTACGTGTCGCGGTCTTTGACCAAGTCTCCTGACAAGGCTTGTAGGCCAAAGGATAACGCTAGCAGGAGGCCGGCAGCCCCTACGAAACCTACGACGTATGCAATGACCTTAGTTGTCGAATCCATCCACTCAGGACTTTGGGCCACCAGAAGAACGTTTGCGAGTGAAAGAAAGAAAAAAATAAACGCCCCCGGTAGCGCGACCAGTGCGGCCATGGACACCCCCAGCCCCGCCGAATCATCCCCTCCAAGTCGGGTTTGCAGATAGGCGGTGTTGGCTTCCTCGATGAAGTTGTCGAGCACCATGTGCTCGGTGGCGGTTTTCTGCAGGGGTTCGAGCACGCCGATGTGCTTGATGTGCAGGGCGTTGGCGGTTTCCACCACCGGCAGGTCGCGCAGTTCGCGGATGAGCTTGAGTTTGCCGATTTTCATGTGTCGTTGCATGTGTCGTTGAACGGGTCGGGCTTACCAGAGAATCTGGTCCCCCGAGCAGCGACCGGCCTCATGACACGCGGTGGCCCGCGCCTGGGCTTCGGCGCGGGCGGCTTCCGAGCGGGCGATGTAGTGCGAGGCCCGGGCATTGAGGGTGTCGATGCGGCCGCTGTCCGACGGCAGCACGAGTTGGGGGTCGCCCGCCTGATCGGGCCAGAAGCGCGTACTTACGCGCACGCGCTTGAAGACGGGGCCGGAGTTGCGCGGGATGCGCGGCGACTGGATGGTCGTGGCGCTTTTTGCGGTGTTGGGGACACGCTGGGTGTGGATGATGCGCAGGGCCAGCATACCGTTGCGTGAGCGCCCGTCGACGTGTGCGCCCATGGCCCACTGGTTGGCCGGGGCGGCGGTGACGGTCAGTACGCCCATGCCCTTGCGGTCCTGGTTGGTGAACACGAAATCGGCGAAGTGGCGTTCCGCCTGGTAGTGCGAGATCCGCCCCCTGAGGACTTCAAGCCCCATCACAGAACCTCTTGCAGCGATTGTCGGATTCCTGCATCGGCCCTTCACCTGCCGATCAGCCACGCCCAGCCGGCGATGGCGCACAGCAGCCAGAAGGCACTGATGAACTGCTCGTGGCGCTGCAGGGGCTGGTGGTCGGGGCTCGCGCCCGGAGGCGGGCGCATGGGGCCGCCGCTGGCGGCGAGCGCTTCATGGGTGGCAGGCCAGTGCGGGGTGCGGCAGGTATGC
>NZ_PZKC01000027.1 GCF_003034845.1 Pseudothauera lacus
TGGGTTAGTCTGACGATGACCTACTTTCGCGAGGGGAACCTCACTATCATCGGCGCGGTCTCGTTTCACGGTCCTGTTCGGGATGGGAAGGGGTGGTACCGAGACGCTATGGTCGTCAGACTTTGAGCGGGTAACAAATGTGGATAGCAGTTGTGTTGGGTAGTGACTGTTTTAGAGTTGTGTTGCGCAAGGTTATAGGATCAAGCCGCACGGGCAATTAGTATCGGTTAGCTACACGTGTTGCCACGCTTCCACACCCGACCTATCAACGTTGTGGTCTTCAACGACCCTTCAGGGGGCTCGAGGCCCCGGGGAAGTCTCATCTTGAGGCGAGTTTCCCGCTTAGATGCTTTCAGCGGTTATCTCTTCCGCACTTAGCTACCCGGCGATGCGACTGGCGTCACAACCGGTACACCAGAGGTGCGTCCACTCCGGTCCTCTCGTACTAGGAGCAGGTCCCCTCAAACTTCCAGCGCCCACGGCAGATAGGGACCAAACTGTCTCACGACGTTTTAAACCCAGCTCACGTACCACTTTAAATGGCGAACAGCCATACCCTTGGGACCGGCTACAGCCCCAGGATGTGATGAGCCGACATCGAGGTGCCAAACTCCGCCGTCGATGTGAACTCTTGGGCGGAATCAGCCTGTTATCCCCAGAGTACCTTTTATCCGTTGAGCGATGGCCCTTCCATACAGAACCACCGGATCACTATGACCTGCTTTCGCACCTGCTCGACTTGTCGGTCTCGCAGTCAAGCCGCCTTTTGCCATTGCACTATCAACACGATGTCCGACCGTGTCTAGGCGACCTTCGTACTCCTCCGTTACCTTTTGGGAGGAGACCGCCCCAGTCAAACTGCCTGCCATGCACGGTCCCCGACCCGGATTCACGGGCCTGGGTTAGAACCTCAACGACACCAGGGTGGTATTTCAAGGTTGGCTCCATGAGAACTGGCGTCCCCACTTCAAAGCCTCCCACCTATCCTACACAAGTCCCGTCAAAGTCCAATGCAAAGCTACAGTAAAGGTTCATGGGGTCTTTCCGTCTTGCCGCGGGGAGATTGCATCTTCACAAACACTTCAACTTCGCTGAGTCTCAGGAGGAGACAGTGTGGCCATCGTTACGCCATTCGTGCAGGTCGGAACTTACCCGACAAGGAATTTCGCTACCTTAGGACCGTTATAGTTACGGCCGCCGTTTACCGGGGCTTCGATCAAGAGCTTGCACCCCATCACTTAACCTTCCGGCACCGGGCAGGCGTCACACCGTATACGTCATCTTTCGATTTTGCACAGTGCTGTGTTTTTAATAAACAGTCGCAGCCACCGATTCTCTGCGGCCCCTTCGCCCTTCGGATGTTCTCCTACAAGCTAATGGGGCATACCTTCTCCCGAAGTTACGGTATCAATTTGCCGAGTTCCTTCTCCTGAGTTCTCTCAAGCGCCTTGGTATTTTCAACCTGCCCACCTGTGTCGGTTTGCGGTACGGTCGATCATAGACTGAAGCTTAGAGGCTTTTCCTGGAAGCATGGTATCAATCACTTCGGTCTCAAAGAGACCTCGTCATCACGCCTCAGCTTAGCTCCGCGGATTTGCCTACGGTGCATGCCTACACGCTTAAACCGGGACGTCCAACACCCGGCTGACCTAACCTTCTCCGTCCCCCCATCGCATCTATGACCGGTACGGGAATATTGACCCGTTTCCCATCGACTACGCTTTTCAGCCTCGCCTTAGGGGCCGACTCACCCTGCGCCGATGAACGTTGCGCAGGAAACCTTGGGCTTTCGGCGAGGGAGCTTTTCACTCCCTTTATCGCTACTCATGTCAGCATTCGCACTTCCGATACCTCCAGCATCCCTTACGAGACACCTTCACAGGCTTACGGAACGCTCCCCTACCATGCACTTGCGTGCATCCGCAGCTTCGGTTCATGGCTTGAGCCCCGTTACATCTTCCGCGCAGGACGACTCGACTAGTGAGCTATTACGCTTTCTTTAAAGGGTGGCTGCTTCTAAGCCAACCTCCTAGCTGTCTATGCCTTCCCACTTCGTTTGCCACTTAGCCATGCATTTGGGACCTTAGCTGGCGGTCTGGGTTGTTTCCCTCTTGACAACGGACGTTAGCACCCGCTGTCTGTCTGCCGTATATCACTTTGCGGTATTCGGAGTTTGCTATCGCGGGGTAGATCGCAATGACCCCCCCAACGATTACAGTGCTCTACCCCCGCAAGTGTCCGTACGACGCACTACCTAAATAGTTTTCGGGGAGAACCAGCTATTTCCGGATTTGTTTAGCCTTTCACCCCTATCCACAGCTCATCCCCTAACTTTTCAACGTTAGTGGGTTCGGACCTCCAGTACCTGTTACGGCACCTTCATCCTGGCCATGGATAGATCATCCGGTTTCGGGTCTACATCATGCTACTAAAGCGCCCTTATCAGACTCGCTTTCGCTACGCCTCCCCTATTCGGTTAAGCTCGCAACATAACGTAAGTCGCTGACCCATTATACAAAAGGTACGCAGTCACCCCACAAGGAGGCTCCCACTGTTTGTATGCATGCGGTTTCAGGATCTATTTCACTCCCCTCCCGGGGTTCTTTTCGCCTTTCCCTCACGGTACTGGTTCACTATCGGTCGATCACGAGTATTTAGCCTTGGAGGATGGTCCCCCCATCTTCAGACAGGATTTCACGTGTCCCGCCCTACTTGTCGCACGCTCAGACCCGCCACCTTGTTTTCGCATACGGGGCTATCACCCTTTATTGCCGGACTTTCCAGACCGTTCTGCTAACAAGATGGTTTAGTCGTGCAGGCTGATCCGCTTTCGCTCGCCACTACTGACGGAATCTCGGTTGATTTCTGTTCCTCGAGCTACTTAGATGTTTCAGTTCGCTCGGTTCGCCTCCTCTGGCCTATGTATTCAGCCAGGGATACTCCTTGCGGAGTGGGTTTCCCCATTCGGACATCACGGGATCAAAGCTCCATTGCCAGCTCCCCCGTGCTTTTCGCAGGCTTGCACGTCCTTCATCGCCTGTGATCGCCAAGGCATCCACCACATGCACTTAGTCGCTTGATCCTATAACCTTGGGCCCTCTGTTCGAAGGCCCGGCAATAGGCAATACAACTCGTTTGTGCGCGCCAGGTGCTGCCGCCGGTTCAAAGCGCAGCCCTTGACGCGATGCAATCACTACCCATCACACGCGATGCAATGCTGACTGCCACCGCGTGTGCTTTACTACTGCTATCCAATTTGTTAAAGAACGGTCCTCTTGAGCATCTGCCCGGCTACGCCGGCCGACGCCGAAGGGGTGAAGTCTTGGCCGACCCACTCGGGCGACAAACACTTCACACCTTCCCTGCACAACACTTGAACACCGCTTGGTGGAGCTGGTCGGGATCGAACCGACGACCTACGGCTTGCAAAGCCGCCGCTCTCCCAGCTGAGCTACAGCCCCCCGGACCTGAAACGCTTGGTGGGTCTGGTTGGGTTCGAACCAACGACCCCCGCCTTATCAAGACGGTGCTCTAACCAGCTGAGCTACAGACCCGCTGTGTGTTGCGAGGCACGACACGTTGAACAACCGATAAGTTGTGGATACTTGGTCACCGTGACCTTTTCTCTTGAAAGGAGGTGATCCAGCCGCAGGTTCCCCTACGGCTACCTTGTTACGACTTCACCCCAGTCATGAATCTCACCGTGGTAAGCGCCCTCCCGAAGGTTAAGCTACCTACTTCTGGTGAAACCCACTCCCATGGTGTGACGGGCGGTGTGTACAAGACCCGGGAACGTATTCACCGCGACATGCTGATCCGCGATTACTAGCGATTCCGACTTCACGTAGTCGAGTTGCAGACTACGATCCGGACTACGATCGGCTTTAAGGGATTGGCTCCACCTCGCGGTTTGGCAACCCTCTGTACCGACCATTGTATGACGTGTGAAGCCCTACCCATAAGGGCCATGAGGACTTGACGTCATCCCCACCTTCCTCCGGTTTGTCACCGGCAGTCTCACTAGAGTGCCCAACTAAATGCTGGCAACTAGTGACAAGGGTTGCGCTCGTTGCGGGACTTAACCCAACATCTCACGACACGAGCTGACGACAGCCATGCAGCACCTGTGTCCAGGCTCCCGAAGGCACTCTCGGCTCTCACCAAGATTCCTGGCATGTCAAGGGTAGGTAAGGTTTTTCGCGTTGCATCGAATTAATCCACATCATCCACCGCTTGTGCGGGTCCCCGTCAATTCCTTTGAGTTTTAACCTTGCGGCCGTACTCCCCAGGCGGTCAACTTCACGCGTTAGCTGCGTCACTCAGTGCGTTACCGCTCCGAACGACTAGTTGACATCGTTTAGGGCGTGGACTACCAGGGTATCTAATCCTGTTTGCTCCCCACGCTTTCGTGCATGAGCGTCAGTACAGGCCCAGGGGGCTGCCTTCGCCATCGGTGTTCCTCCACATATCTACGCATTTCACTGCTACACGTGGAATTCCACCCCCCTCTGCCGTACTCTAGCCTTGCAGTCACAAACGCAGTTCCCAGGTTAAGCCCGGGGATTTCACATCTGTCTTACAAAACCGCCTGCGCACGCTTTACGCCCAGTAATTCCGATTAACGCTCGCACCCTACGTATTACCGCGGCTGCTGGCACGTAGTTAGCCGGTGCTTCTTCTGTCGGTACCGTCAGCAACGGGCTATGTTAGAGCCCGCCTTTTCTTCCCGACTGAAAGAGCTTTACAACCCGAAGGCCTTCTTCACTCACGCGGCATGGCTGGATCAGGCTTGCGCCCATTGTCCAAAATTCCCCACTGCTGCCTCCCGTAGGAGTCTGGGCCGTGTCTCAGTCCCAGTGTGGCTGATCATCCTCTCAGACCAGCTACGGATCGTCGCCTAGGTGGGCCTTTACCCCACCTACTAGCTAATCCGACATCGGCCACTCCAATCGCACGAGGTCCGAAGATCCCCCGCTTTCTCCCTCAGGACGTATGCGGTATTAGCTACTCTTTCGAGTAGTTATCCCCCACGACTGGGCATGTTCCGATGCATTACTCACCCGTTCGCCACTCGCCGGCGGGCCGAAGCCCCCGCTGCCGTTCGACTTGCATGTGTAAAGCATGCCGCCAGCGTTCAATCTGAGCCAGGATCAAACTCTTAAGTTCAATCCAGCAAAGCACTCAAAATCATTACTGACTTTTTGCGAGCACTCAAATCATTGTGAATCCACTGCCCGAAGGCAGCTTGCGGTCACAACAACCAAGCACCCACACTTATCGGTTGTTCAAGTTTTTAAAGATCTGCTGCTCAAGCAGCGAAGAAGCGAGATTTTGAAGCAAC
>NZ_PZKC01000028.1 GCF_003034845.1 Pseudothauera lacus
ACTTCGCCGCCGCCAAACGCATCGTCATCGCCGTCGATGGCGGCGCCAGCATCACCCTCGACGGCAGCATCACCGTGCGCTGCCCAGGCACCCTCACCATCCATGCCGCAAAGAAGAGCTTCAGCGGGCCCACGCGGATGAACCGCGACCATCCCGATTTCCCCCGAGGCAGCTTCACCACCCCGGTACGCATCGAGTTCGACCACGCTGCACAGGGGCTGCATTCCGCCTGGCAGGGCATGCCCTACACCGTATACGCCGATGGTGCGCGCATCACCGAAGGTGTGCTCGACGGCAGCGGCAGTTTGCTGCTTGATCACAGTGCGGCCACCCGCGAGTACCTTGTCGAGTTGGCCAACGGCGTGCGCTATGCGCTACCCATCGACAACGCCTTTGCCGATCGCGGCGAAGACCCTCTCGCCAACACGGGCATTCTCCAGCACCAACCCGGCGTTGCCGCCGAAACCGGCTCCACCGCCGTGCCCGAGAAGGCCCGCCAACGCTACGCCGCTGCCCTCAAGGCCGCAGGCCGTCTCAAGTCATGAGAGCCCACCACCGCATCCCCATCGCCTTGGCACACGGACGCAGCGCCACCATCACGCCACCGTGGTTCGTCGACGAATCGGAGTACAGTCCCCAACCCGCCTCTTTCAAGCTCCTGGTCAATGGCGAAGAGGCCTTTGGCGCGGTCCACCGAGCCATCGCCGCGGCCACTCGCTCGGTGGACATCATCTGCTGGGCCTTCCAGCCCTCCATGCATCTGCTGCGCGATGCTCAGGCGCCCTGCATCGGCGACCTCCTCCTGAGCAAGGCCGACAAAGGGGTGCGCGTGCGCATCCTGTGCTTTGCCGTGCAGCCCGCCAACGTTCTTGGCAAGGTACTGGACGAATCCAACACCCCCGGACGCTGGCAGCTCCGCCTCGGCGACCGCCCCCCCACCAGTACCGACGCCCAGTACGACTACGACAAACGATGGTTCGCGCTCTTCGACCGCGACCAGAACCTGCTCTCGCGCGCAGCCAACCACGGCGCCCTCGGCTCACGGGAAGCCTGGCGCAACATCGAGTTCCGTAGCCGTGGCTTCAGTCTCGGCGACCGTGCCGGCACCGCCACCAGCAGTTTCGAGGATGCCGAGCTTCCCTTTGAAACCCGCGCCACACTGGCTGCAGCACCCAGCCACCACCAGAAGACCGTGCTCATCGATCACGAAGACCCCGGGCGCGCACTGGGTTTCCTGATGGGCCACAACTTCCTCGACCACTACTGGGATACCAACGCCCACAGCGCCCAACGCCACTTTCGCCTCTACGGTCAGCCCGACCCCGCACCCAACCGGCGAGCCAATGGCGCCTATCCGCTTCACGACTTCTCCTGCCGGCTCAGCGGTCCGGTGCTTGGCGACCTCTATCTGAACTTCGCCCACGCCTGGGAGCGCGAGATCGCATTCGGCAGCAGCCTGCGCCGGTTACCGCGCCCGGACTTCAGCGCCTACCCCCTGCGCACCAGCGATGTGGATGTCCCCATCGTCGGGCAGATCCTGCGCACCCAGCCGCAGTACGGCGTCAAGGACGTCATGAAGTCCTACCTGCAGGCCGTCAACAACGTCAGTCAGTTCATCCACATCGAGAACCAGTACTTCCGCTGGCCGCCGCTGGCCGAAAAGATCAAGGCGAGCGTCGCCGCACAACTGGCACGCGGGCGCGACCCCGCAGCCCATGGCGCCATCCACCTCTTCGTACTCACCAATTCCAGCGATGCCGGAATTGGCGCCGGCACCGTCAACACCTACCGCATGCTGCAGTCCCTCGGTCGCGCGGACGCCCTGCCTGGCGTGGCACGCCAGGAACGGCTCGACGCCATCGCTGCCCAGCGCAAGGCGCTGGCTGCCCGCGAGACGCAGGTCCAGCGTCAGATCAAGGCCCTCGACCAGCAACACAGCATGGTGCCGGTCACCAACCCCGCCGTCGCACGCCAGCGCGCCGAGCGCTACGCTCCGCTGAACCGCGAACTCGAAGACATCCGCGCCCGCCAGCGCGCCCTTGACGAAGAAGAAGCCCGCCTGCAGGGCCAAGGCAGCCTGGCCCGCCAGGACGACGAACTCAAGGCCACGCGCGCCCAAACCACCGCCCTGGAACAGGAGCGCGACACACTGCGCAAGCGCGGCGCGGACACCACCGAGATCGATCAGCGCCTCGACCAGGCCCGTGGCCGCGAGCGCGCCCTGCAGCAGGCCTACGACGAGGAACTCGGGCAGACCATCCCCCCTGAGGACATCCCCGGCCTGAAATGCCACCTGTGCACCCTCGTCGCCCCCGACACCGCCGCCGGGGAAGACTGGGTAGAGGTCTATATCCACGCCAAGCTGATGATCGTCGACGACGCCTACATGACGCTCGGCAGTTCCAACATCAACACCCGCAGCATGGAAGTCGACACCGAGATCAACATCGCCCACGATCGCCCGGAAGTCACCCGCCCCGCCCGCTTGCAGTTGTGGGCCTCACATACCAACGCAAGGGGGGCTCACATCGATACGAAGGAAGCCTTCAAGGCATGGGCAGACATCATGGAAGAAAACACAAAGCGGAGGTCCAATCGCTTCCCTCCCATCGCCCAGCTCGCCCCCTTCCTGCGCACCAGCGAAGAGCGCAAGGCCAGTGACTGACAACGCCTTGCCACGCCTTGCCACGCTGCTGCTCGCCGCCACACTGCTGGCCGCCTGCCAGGAGCCGCCTCCACCGCCCCGCCACCCGGAACCGCCCGCCATGCAGGACCTTGCCGACATCCGCGCCGACCTCGCCTTCACCTGCGTCCGCGAGGCCGACGCCATCCCCGCGCGCGAGCCGCGCGCCGACCAGCTCTACCGCCACGCACGCTGGCTGCGCCGCGAGAACCTGCGCCTCGACAACCCTGCCCACTACCCGCCCATCGAACGCCTGCTGCGCATCGCCGCCGCCTGGGACCACGACCTCGCCAACCTCGAGCTACGCCGCATGATCGAGCGCGGCCAGGCGCGCAGCGCCAACCCCCTGGGCGAGCGCCTCGCCCTCACCGAAGCACTCATCGCCCGCGGCATCCCCGGCGGCTACTACGACATGGCCCGCATGCTCGAAACCGGCTCCGCCGTCGCCCGCGACCCCGTCCTCGCCCTGCGCTACTACCGCAAGGCCGCCGACCTGGGCAGCCCTGAGGCGCAGTACGTTGTAGGCACGCTCCTTGTCGACCGTCGCAAGGTCAGCGATGACATCGT
>NZ_PZKC01000029.1 GCF_003034845.1 Pseudothauera lacus
TGCCGCGCTACGAGGGCGAGCCGACAATGCTGTGGGCACTGTTCTACCCCGACGGCGAGGTCGAGGTGCTCGCCAGCGCCGTCGATCCCGGCCACCCCCAGTGGGCCGGCCGCGAACGCGGCTGGCCAGTGCCCAGCCAGGCATACAGACTGAAGATGTGGGAGCGGGACATGGAGGAGTTGCGCGCCGAGATAGAGATTTTTGAGAACGCGGCACTTCATAGAACGCCAGAACAACTGGTTAGCGAATGGGAGGGGGACAGCTCCCGACGCCCTCAGGAGATCAAGGACTTTACGGGCCCGGATGACCCTCGTTACCTCGAATACCGCAAGCAACGCTACAGAACCGCTGCGCAGAACGTGCGGGATCGAGCAGCAACTCTGGAGAGGAACAAACCATGACGACAAAGTTTGCCGAGCCCATTGACAGCGAAACTTGGCAAGATCCCTCGCTCAGGCACAGGTTCTTCTCCGAAAGAGATCTGGATGACCTCAATAATTACGACTACCGCGAACACCCCCCCATCGCCGACCCCCACCACGGTTGCGACACCAACCTGTTCCTTGGCTTCTTCATGGACGGCACGCGCAACAACTACGGCGTCAGCGAAGAGGCCGGCGATCACAGCCATTCCAACGTCGCCCGCCTCTTCGATGCCTACCAGGGCCAGGCCATCGCCCCGCTGGCGGTGATGCCCCATCTCAAGGACCAGTGGCCCGGCGTCGAGGACAAGTACCCGCACTTCTTCCGCATCCATTCCCCCGGCGTCGGCAGCCCCTTTGCCGAGCTCGGTGACAACGGCACGGGCATGCGCAGCAGCCACGACGAAGGACGACATTCATGAGCACATGCACCTTCACCCACCACCTGCGCACCGCCGCCTGCATGCTGCTGGCCGCACTGTGGCTGGCCGGCTGCGAGGCCACCGGGGGCCGCCAGGTGGCCGTAGCGGTATCGGCGATCAACTACACCGAGGAAGAGCTCAACGGCTTCCTGTTCATAAACCCGGAGACCAACGCCCCGGCCGGCGGCCCTGGCCTGCATCCATACGAAGGTGGCGGCACGATGTGCTGCTACGAGCTGCCGCAGCGCTGGCGCCCGGGCATACGGGTGAAGCTGCGCTACGACTGGTGGAACGGTTCTTTGGATGCACGTGACTACCAGTTCCTCGAAGTGGAGCTGCCGCGCTACGAGGGCGAGCCGACAATGCTGTGGGCGCTGTTCTACCCCGACGGCGAGGTCGAGGTGCTCGCCAGCGCCGTCGATTCCGGCCACCCCCAGTGGGCCGGCCGCGAACGCGGCTGGCCAGTGCCCAGCCAGGCATACAGGCTGAAGATGTGGGAGCGGGACATGGAGGAGTTGAGGGATGGCGAGGAGACATTTCGCCGCGCAGCAGAACACCGCACGGAGGAGCAACTTAGAGAAGCCTGGGCACTTGACGAGAGGTTTAATCGAGAGATTCTGTCCGGTTTTAGTGGCCCTCTTGATCCCGCATATGCAGAACACGAGAAGACTCAATTTATCGAAGCAGCCGAACGCATGCGTGAACGCAGGCGCCAACTGGAGACCAGAAGGCCATGACAACGACTTTCGCAGAAGAGCTTGATCCTTCCGTCAACGTGGCCCCAGCGAACTTCAATACTTTTTTTGGCGAAAGAGAACGACGGATAATCGAAGCTCACGACTACCGCGAACACCCCCCCATCGCCGACCCCCACCACGGTTGCGACACCAATCTGTTCCTCGGCTTCTTCATGGACGGCACGCGCAACAACTACGGCGTCAGCGAAGAGGCCGGCGATCACAGCCATTCCAACGTCGCCCGCCTCTTCGATGCCTACCAGGGCCAGGCCATCGCCCCGCTGGCGGTGATGCCCCATCTCAAGGACCAGTGGCCCGGCGTCGAGGACAAGTACCCGCACTTCTTCCGCATCCATTCCCCCGGCGTCGGCAGCCCCTTTGCCGAGCTCGGTGACAACGGCACGGGCATGCGCAGCAGCCACGACGAAGGACGACATTCATGAGCACATGCACATTCACCCGCCACCTGCGCACCGCCGCCTGCATGCTGCTGGCCGCACTGTGGCTGGCCGGCTGCGAGGCCACCGGGGGCCGCCAGGTGGCCGTAGCGGTATCGGCGATCAACTACACCGAGGAGGACCTCAACGGCTTCCTGTTCATCAACCCGGAGACCAACGCCCCGGCCGGCGGCCCTGGCCTGCATCCATACGAAGCCGGCGGCACGATGTGCTGCTACGAGCTGCCGCAGCGCTGGCGCCCGGGCATACGGGTGAAGCTGCGCTACGACTGGTGGAACGGCTCCTCATTGAAGCGCGACTACCAGTTCCTCGAAGTGGAGCTGCCGCGCTACGAGGGCGAGCCGACAATGCTGTGGGCGCTGTTCTACCCCGACGGCGAGGTCGAGGTGCTCGCCAGCGCCGTCGATCCCGGCCACCCCCAGTGGGCCGGCCGCGAACGCGGCTGGCCCGTGCCCAGCCAGGCGTACAGGCTGAAGATGTGGGAGCGGGACATGGAGGAGTTGCGCATAGGTGAGCAAGGACTGATAAGGCAACTTGGTCCAAGAACCGATAAAGACTACGAGGAAAGTTGGGCAATCGACATAAGGTACG
>NZ_PZKC01000003.1 GCF_003034845.1 Pseudothauera lacus
GGGTGAAGCCCCAAACACTCCGGCAGCGAGGAACCAAATCCGGCGGATCAGAGACCAGCAGCTTCAGGCGGTGCTAAGGGATTCGTCCCTGCATGCCGACCTCAACTATTCCAACCGCCCGGTGCGGACCCGCATGCCGGGTGGTGTGGGAGGGGCGGAGCCTCACGGCTCCCCCCTATCCCGATTACAGGGCGCTCAACGGCCCCTGCGCGCTCTGCCCGAAGGGCGGAAAGCGTGTGATAATCGCCGGAGTGGATGGGAAAAAAGCCGGCGGGGAGCAGCCGCAGCGCAATGCGGGGCGCTCCCCGGAATGTCTGCCACAAGGCAGCCATTCCCTCAGACCGAGTAAAGGAGAACAGCGCTGCTGACTCTACGTGCACGCGCTTACATATAACTTACGCCCGGAATCCGATGCGCATCCTGCTTGCCGAAGACGATACCGTGATTGCCGACGGTCTGGCGCGTACGCTGCGCCGCGGTGGTTTTGCGGTCGATCACGTCGCCACCGGCGTCGATGCCGACGCTGCCCTGGTGGCCCAGTTCTACGATCTGCTGATACTCGATCTCGGCCTGCCGCGCCTGCCCGGCATCGAGGTGCTGAAACGCCTGCGGGCGCGCAAGTCGGCGATGCCGGTGCTCATCCTTACCGCCCAGGACGGCATTGAGGACCGCGTGCGGGGGCTCGATGCCGGTGCCGACGACTACCTCACCAAACCCTTTGCCCTGCCCGAACTGGAGGCCCGCGTGCGCGCCCTGACCCGGCGTGGCACCGGCCAGCCGCGCTGTATCGAGGTCGGCTGCCTGAGCTACGACCAGGCCGACCGTGTGGTCAAGATCAACGGCCAGCTCGTCGACCTGTCGGCGCGCGAAATCGGCCTGCTGGAAGTGTTTGCGCTGCGCGTCGGGCGTCTGGTGAGCAAGGACCAGCTCGTCGACCACCTGTGTGGCTGGGGTGAGGAAGTGTCCAGCAATGCCATCGAGGTCTATGTGCACCGCCTGCGCAAGAAGCTCGAAGACAGCGGCGTGCGCATCGTCACCGTGCGTGGCCTGGGGTATTGCCTGGAAAACCCGGATGCTGAGCAAGCGGCGAAGGTCTGAACGCAAGGCTGCCGCCGCCGCGCGCCCGCCCGGACAGCCGAACTCCCTGTTCGGCGAAATCCTCGACTGGATGCTCGCGCCGTTGCTGTTCCTGTGGCCGATCTCGATCATCGTCACCCACAACGTCGCCGACAACATCGCCAACCAGCCCTATGACCGCGCGCTGGCTGACAGCGCAAGGGTGCTCGCGCGCATGGTCGCGCTCCATGAGGGCGAAGTGGTGGTCAACTTTCCCGCTCCGCCGCGTGCGCTCTTCCGTGCCGATCAGGACGATACCCTGTATTACCAGGTCGCCCGCCCCGAAGGCGCGGTGATTACCGGCGACGGCGAGATTCCCCGTCTGCCGCGCCCGGCGCACTGGCTGCCGGAGGAAGTGCTGTTTCGCGATGACATCATTCAGGGCGAGGAAGTGCGCATCGCCTACCAGTTCGTCCTGCCGCCGGGGGGCGCCGCGGACGAAGTGCTGCTGGTGCAGATCGCCGAGACGCGCAACAAGCGCTCCGACCTCTCCTCGCGCGTGGTCACCGGCGTGCTGCTGCCGCAGTTCGCCATCATCCCGCTTGCCGTGGTGCTGGTGTGGGTCGGCCTGACCCGCGGCATCGCGCCGCTGTCCCGCCTGCAGAGCCTCATCCGCCGCCGCCGCCCCACCGACCTGTCGCCCATCCCGCCGGCCAGCGTGCCCGAGGAGGTGCGACCGCTGATCGTCGCCTTCAACGACATGATGGCCCGCCTCGAAGAGAACCTGCAGGCCCAGCAGCGCTTCATCGCCGACGCCGCCCATCAGATGCGCACGCCGCTCACCGGTCTGCGCATGCAGACCGACCTTGCTCTGCTGGAGACCGACCCCGAGCTGCAGCGCCAGTCGCTGCGCCAGATTGCCGAGAGCGCGGACCGCGCCAGTCACCTCATCAACCAGTTGCTCTCGCTGGCCCGCGCCGAGGCCAGCTTCGAGAAGATCTACGCTGTCGAGACCGTGGATCTGGAGGCCGTGGTGCGTGAGGTGGCGCAGGACATCTTCCCGCGCGCGCTGGCCAAGAACATCGACCTCGGCGTCGAGGGCACCGGTGCGCCGCTGCCGGTGGAGGGCAACCCGGTGCTGCTGCGCGAGATGATCAAGAACCTCGTCGACAACGCCATCAAGTACACCCCGCGTGGCGGCAGCGTCACCGCCCGCACGCGCCACGCCGGCGCCCCCATCCTCGAGGTCGAGGACAACGGTATCGGCATCCCCGAGGCCGACCGCGAGCGCGTTTTCGAGCGCTTCTTCCGTGTCCTCGGCAGCGGCGTCGATGGCTCCGGCCTCGGCCTCCCCATCGTCCAGGAGATTGCCGAACTGCACCGCGCCGCCGTCAGTCTCAATCCCAACCCTGCCGGGCAGGGCACCATCGCCCAGGTGGTGTTCCCGCGCAGTCAGCTCGCCACCCAGCCCCCCGTCGGCCTGGGTGAGTCCCTGGCGCAGGGCGAGTGAGCCGCTGTCCGGCGCAGGGCGTTGAAAACGCCCGCAAAGGGTTTGACAGCGCGCTCCGCTCCGCTATAATGCGCACCTCGTTGGCCAGTTAGCTCAGTTGGTAGAGCAGCGGATTGAAAATCCGCGTGTCCGTGGTTCGATTCCGCGACTGGCCACCAGAACACTAAAAAACCAACCGTTTCCGGTTGGTTTTTTTTCGTCTGAGCATGCCGGGGATGAATTCCGGAGATGTTGGCGCGAGCGCGGGCGGACTGCTTTCCGGCGTTCTCACCGCCGCCCGCGCACCGCGGTTTCGGCACTCCGCGCCGCCTTCGCGGCTGGGTGCCGGGCTGCCTTGCCTTAGTCGACCACTGCGCGCACCAGCATTGAGAACAGCTCCTGGGAGTAGTGGTGTTTCTTCTCCTTGGGCGGGAAGCGCAGGTCGTAGGCTTCCGCCTGAGCTGCGTCAAACTCGTACACCGGGCTGGGCTGGAAGGCCCAGCGCGGGCTCGAGGCAAAGAAGCCCGGACGCAGTTCCAGTACCAGCAGGCCGAGCGGATAGCGGCCATCGACCATGCTGACACCGAGGTCCTTGCCCGTCCTGAAGCCGTGCTTGCAGTAGTTGTGCGGGTCGCCGAGGATGAGAATGGCCGGATACCCGCGCTGCACGGCCAACGCCCGGGTGTGTTCGATCAGCGCCGTACCGACACCGCGGCGCTGCCATGCCGGGTGTACGCACAGGGGGCCGAAGGTGAGCGTGTCCACTTTCTCGCCCGCTTCATTTGTCACCCAGGAGCGGGCGTACATGATGCTGCCGATGATCTGACCATCGACTTCGGCAACAAAAGTCAGTTCGGGCAGGAAGTCCTCGTGATTCCGGAGCAGGTGGGCGGTGTAGTGCTCGTCGCAGCCCGGTCTGTAGAGGTTCCAGAAGGCCTCGCGGATCATTGCGTCGACGGCGGGATGGTCGGCTGCGTTCTCGGGGCGGATGCTGATCGGCAGCGTGTGATCCTGCGCGCTGCAGGTGAAAGTGCTGTTCATGTCGATGTCCATGTATTGAGTGCGAGCGGCCCCCGGGTGGCCGCATGCGCTGGTTCATTGATTGTCGGGTTGCGGCCGGACCGCGCGCAGACCTCTTGCGTTGATCCGGTAGGGATGCCCGTCTTTCGAGCTGACGAGGCGCTTGCCGCGCAGCTTCAGAAAGACTGCAAGGGTGCAGTCCGCAAGAAGAAAGCCTTCGCGGGTGTAGCAGTCGACGGAGAAGATGTGGCCCTTGTCATCGCGGTTGTGCACGATGCGGCCGCCTTTTGCGAGGACGTGCAGTGTCCTCTGCTCTGGCCTGGAAAGGTTCATTCTGGAGAGCCTGAAAGCGATCAAATGCATGACAGCGACCGCCCCTGGCGGGGTGGTCGCGCCCTTGTCTGCATGGCGATAACTGACAGCCCGAAGTTCGGGGCCGCGTTATCGGATCGCTACACTCTCCAGCATACTGAGCCTATGAAATAGCAAAGCGGTAGTGAGAAACTGCGGCGGTGGCATGCCATCCGGCTGCACCGCCCTGGCGCGCATTATAGTCTTGCACACGGCCTTCCGGACAACAGGCCCGTCCTTTTCCACGGCCCTCGACTGCTGCCCACGGATCCTGCCGTGTCAGCGGTGCTGCGGGCGCCACGGCGGGTAGGCCAGGGCGTAGCCGCCGTGGCCCAGGAAGCGTGCGAGGTCGCGCAGGTCGCGCTGGCGGGCCCGGCTCAGGGCCTGCCACAGCTCCGCCGCGCGTTGTCGGCGGGCGCAGTCCACTGCGTATCCCGGGTGCGTGCGCAGGACCACCATGAAGGGTACCAGAAAGCTGCGCTCGATACGCACGCCGTTGCCGACATGGCGTGCGGCGGCGCGCCACTCTGCGAGGCTGAAGGCGGCGCGCAGGGAGTTGTAGTAGTCGGCGGTAAACAGGGGTGGCTGGACGGCGCTGCGTTCGTGGGCAAAAAAGTGCTGGGTGCGCTGGCGGCTGAGGCGGCCGAAGTCGGCCAGGTAGAGGCCGCCGCCTGCTCTGAGTACGCGGCGCACTGAGCGCATGCAGGCGTGCAGGCTTGCGCAGTCGGGCAGGTGGTGGAGGCTGACGGTGGAGATCACCGCATCGAAGCTGGCGTCGGCGAAGCCTTCCAGCGCCTCCATGCGCCCGGCGTGCAGGGCGACATTGTTGCGGCCGCAGCGCTCCAGCGTGGTCGCGGCGAGCTCGAGCATCGCGGGTGAGGCGTCGATGCCGGTGAATCGGGCGTCGGCACAGATGTCGGCGATGACGGCGAGCTGGTTGGCCGGGCCGCAGCCGAGGTCGAGCACGCGGGCTGCGGGCGGGATCTGCGCACTGGCCTGGATGGCGTGGTAGAGGTAGCTGGCGGCGAGCAGGCCGTCGCTGCGCCCGGCGTCATGGAAGGCCGCCGCGGCGTCGGGGTCGTCCATGCTCAGTTGCGGTTCGGCCACGCGTGCCTGCACGCCGGGGGTGAGCAGGTCGGCAAAGAGGTGGAAGAGCAGGGCGGGGCTGGGCATGGTGGTGACCGCGGCGGAAAAGCGGGAGCGGGGCCGTATTATGCGGAAAACGCCCGCGGGCGGGCGAATCGCCATGGTTGCGGGAACGCGCTGGGCTATACTCGCCGCCTTGCATGCCGCGCGGAGATGCCCGCAGGGCGTCCGAGTGTGTAATGCAAGCTATTGATTTTGCTGTTTATTGAGCTTTTGCGAGGGGTGCTATAATGCGCCTCGTCCGTGCCTCTCCCGCGCCCATGCAACTTTACGCCCTTGGTCTGAATCACCACACCGCTCCGCTGAGCATCCGCGAGCGCGTGGCCTTTCGTCCGGAGCGGCTCGACGAGGCCCTGCACGACCTCACCCGCGCCAGTGCGGTGCGCGAGGCGGCGATCCTGTCCACCTGCAACCGCACGGAGATGTATTTCGCCACCGAGCAGCCGCAGGCGGCGGCCGACTGGCTGGCGCGCTTCCACACCCTGAGCCTGGAAGAGATCGCTCCCTATCTGTATACACATCCGCAGCGCGATGCCATCCGCCACGTCTTCCGGGTGGCCAGCGGGCTGGATTCGATGGTACTGGGCGAGCCGCAGATCCTCGGCCAGGTGAAGGAGGCGGCACGCCGCGCGGAGGAGGCCGGCACCCTCGGCACCCTGCTGCACAAGCTCTTCCAGAATACCTTTGCGGTGGCCAAGGAGGTGCGTTCGACCACCGCCATCGGCGCCAACATCGTCTCCATGGCCGCCGCTGCCGTGCATCTCACCGAGCGCATCTTCGAGCGCGTGGCCGACCAGCACGTGCTGTTCATCGGCGCCGGCGAAATGATCGAACTGTGTGCTGCCCACTTTGCCGGCGCGCAACCGCGTTCGATGACCGTCGCCAACCGCACCGAAGCCCGCGCCCAGGGCGTGGCCGAGCGCTTCGGGGCGCAGACCCTGCGCCTCGACCTGATCGGCGAGATGCTGCCGCGCTTCGACGTGGTCATCTCCTGTACCGCTGCGCCGCTGCCCATCGTCGGCCTCGGCATGGTCGAGCGTGCCGTCAAGGTGCGCCGCCACCGCCCCATGGTGATGGTCGACCTGGCCGTGCCGCGCGACATCGAACCTGAGATCGGCGCCCTCGACGACGTTTTCCTGTACACCGTGGACGACCTCGCCCAGGTCGTCGATGCCGGGCTCGAATCCCGCCAGCAGGCCGTGCTGGAGGCCGAGGGGATCATCGACGAGCGTGTCGATGGTTTCATCCACTGGATGCAGGCCCGCGATGCAGTGCCCACCATCCGCGCCCTGCGCCAGCATGCCGAGGCGCTGCGCCAGGCCGAACTGGAGCGTGCGCTGCGTCAGCTTGGCCGCGGCGAGGACCCGCGCGCGGTGCTCGATGCCCTCAGCCATGGCCTCGCCAACAAGCTGGTGCACGGCCCGACACGCTTCCTCAACCACTCCGAAGGCGCGCAGCAGGCCGAGGCGGCGCGCGTGGTGCGGCAGATCTTCAACCTTTCCGCCGACGACTAGCACGCTGCGCGGAGGCCGCCGCCGGTCGCGGCACGCCTCCCGGTGGCGCATCGTCATTGCATCCAGCCATGAAGCAGAGCATCCGCGACAAACTCGAACAGCTCGCCGCCCGCCTCACCGAGGTGGACCGCGAACTCGCCTCCGAGGAGGCCGCGCGCGACATGAACGCCTTCCGCGCCCTGTCGCGCGAGCGTGCCGACATCGAGCCGGTGGTGGCCCTGTTCCGCCAGTATGAGGCGGCACAGGCCGATTGCCGCAGCGCCCGCGAGATGCTCGCCGACCCCGAGATGCGCGAACTGGCCGAGGCCGAGATCGATGCCGGCGAGGCGCGCATGGGCGAGCTCGATGGCGAGTTGCAGCGCGCCCTGCTGCCGCGCGACCCGAACGACGAACGCAACCTCTTCCTCGAAGTGCGCGCCGGTACCGGCGGCGACGAGGCCGCCCTGTTCGCCGGCGACCTGCTGCGCATGTACGCGCGCTATGCCGAGCGCCAGCGCTGGCGGGTGGACATCGTCTCCGCCAGCGAGTCCGAGCTTGGCGGCTACAAGGAGGTCATTGCGCGGGTGAGCGGCGCCGGGGCGTACTCGAAGCTGAAGTTCGAATCCGGCGGTCACCGCGTGCAGCGCGTGCCGGTCACCGAAACCCAGGGGCGCATCCATACCTCGGCGTGCACTGTGGCGGTGATGCCCGAGGCCGACGAGCTCGCCGAGGTCAACATCAACCCCGCCGAGCTGCGCATCGATACCTTCCGCGCCAGCGGCGCCGGCGGCCAGCACATCAACAAGACCGACTCTGCCGTGCGCATCACCCACCTGCCCACCGGCATCGTCGTCGAATGCCAGGACGACCGTTCCCAGCACAAGAACCGCGCCCAGGCCATGGCGGTGCTGGCGGCGCGCATCCGCGACGCCCAGGTGCGTGAACAGCAGGCCCGCGAGGCCGCCACGCGCAAGAGCCTGGTCGGCAGCGGCGACCGCTCCGAGCGCATCCGCACCTACAACTTCCCGCAGGGGCGGGTCACCGACCACCGCATCAACCTCACCCTCTACAAGCTCGATGCGGTGATGGATGGCGATCTCGACGAACTGCTCGCCGCGCTCACCTTCGAGCATCAGGCCGCACAACTGGCCGAGCTTGCCGGTGACTGAGGTGGAGCGCCCCCTCGCCCCGCCGCCGATCGCCACCGCGCTGGCGTGGGCGCGCGCGCGCATCGGCGTCGTCGACGCGCGGGTGCTGTTGCGCCACGTCCTCGGCTGCCCGTCAGCCCACCTCGCCGCCCACCCCGAGCGCCCCCTCGACGAGGAGCAGTGGTGCCTGTACTGCGCCCTCGTCGAGGCGCGCGTCAACGGCGAGCCGGTGGCCTACCTCACCGGTGAGCGCGAGTTCTTCGGACGCAGCTTCCTGGTTTCGCCGGCGGTGCTCATCCCGCGCCCGGAAACCGAGCTGCTCGTCGAACTTGCCCTTGCGCACGGTGGCGCCCATCCCCGCCCGCGCATCCTTGATCTCGGCACCGGCAGCGGTGCCATCGCCATCACCCTGGCGCTCGAACTCGATGGCGCCGAGATCACCGCCGTCGATGCCGCGCGCGAGGCGCTGTGGGTGGCGATGGGCAACGCCGCGCGGCTGGGGGCGAGCGTTTCCTTCATGCAGGGGAGCTGGTTCGAAGGGCTGGCCGGCGAGCGCTATCAGCTCATCGTCAGCAATCCGCCCTACGTCGCCGCCGGCGACCCTCACCTGAGCCAGGGCGACGTGCGTTTCGAACCGCGCAGCGCGCTCGCTGCCGGTGCCGAGGGACTCGACGACCTGCAGCACATCGTCGCCGCCGCCCCCGCCCATCTCGACGACGACGGCTGGCTGCTTCTCGAACACGGCTACGACCAGGCCGCTGCCGTGCGCGGCCTGCTCACCGACGCCGGTTTCAGCGCGATCAACTCCTGGGCCGACCTTGCCGGCATCGAGCGGGTCACCGGCGGGCGCTGGCCGGGCCGTCCCTGAGCCGCGCATTGACGCCGCCGGCGCGGCAATCTAGACTTACCCGACTTTTTCACTCAAGTTTATTGCGGGGCAATACATGGACATCCAGGACCTCATCCGCGAACAGGTCAGCAGCAATGCCGTCGTGCTCTACATGAAGGGCACGCCGCAGTTCCCCCAGTGCGGTTTCTCCGCCGCTGCCGTGCAGATCCTCAAGCGCTGCGGCGTCAGCCAGGTCGCCGCCGTCAACGTGCTGGAGAACGACGCCATCCGCCAGGGCATCAAGGAATTCTCCAACTGGCCGACCATCCCCCAGCTCTACGTCGGCGGTGAATTTGTCGGCGGCTCGGACATCATGCGCGAGATGTTCGACAGCGGTGAGCTGCTGCAGATGCTGCAGGACGCCGGGGCCGTTGCCCCCCAGTAATACCCCGATGAATGGCGGGTGAGGCTTCCACACCCGCCATTCATCCACCGCCGGCGCGCGTTCGTCGCACCCACCGCCGCATGCCGTGCGCACTGTCTAGAATGTCATCAGGCTCCACTCAATGGTGACATGGCAGACATGCCTTCATATTCCACTCCAAGGCCTCCCACTCCAAGGCATCCCACTCCAGGGCGTTCCGGCGGCTTCACGCTCATCGAGCTGATGATCGCGGTTGCCGTACTGGGCATCCTCGCCGCGATTGCGGTGCCCAACATGCAGGCCATGCTGGTCAGCAACCGCCTCACCGGGCAGACCAACGAGCTGCTTGCCGCGCTGCAGCTGGCCCGCAGTGAAGCCATCCGCCTCAATGCGCCGGTGAGCTTCTGTCGCGCCGACAACCCGGGGGACGCGGTCTGCTCGGCCGTCGATGACCCCTGGGAAAACTGGATCGTCGTCGCCCCCGGCCTGGCCAACCCGCTGCTCAGAAGCGGCACCATCGACAACCGCCTGACCGTGGAGACCTCTCCCGCGGTGGGTACCGTCCTCACCTTTGGCGCCGATTCGCTGGCCCGCAATGCGGGGCAGCCCATCGTCGGCCGCCTGCGTATCTGCGCGCCGGTAAACAACCCCCCGCAGAACAGCCGTAATCTCAACGTCCGCGGCGGCGGCAGCCGCATGGAGACCGAACGTGTTGAAACAGCGATTGTCCTCAACGCCTGCACCGGTGCAGTCGCCAACCCCTGACAGGGGCGCGCGGGCGGCCACTTGCCAGCGTGGTGTCGGCCTGCTGGAAGTGCTCATTGCCCTGGTCATCCTGTCCATCGGCCTGCTCGGCATGGCCGCCCTGCAGGCCAGCTCCCTGCGCAACAATCAAAGCGCCAGCGAGCGCAGTCTGGCGGTAATGGTCAATCATTCGATCATCGACGCCATGCGGGCAAACCTCGGCCCGGCACGGGCGGGGGATTACAACATCGCCTTTCCCGGCCCCGCAGCGTGCTGGGCCGCACCCGGCAACGCATCTCAGGCCGATGCCGACCGCACTGCCTGGCTCGGCGTGCTGGAGCAGCATCTTGGCCAGGATGCGTGCGGATCGATCAACTGCGACGCGGCCACCGGCGTCTGCACCGTCGAGAGTCGCTGGAACGACAGTCGCGCCACTGGCGGCAACGCCCAGATGATTCTGCAGACCCAGGTACGGCTATGAACATGCCAATCTCCGTTTCCTCGTCCCGCCCGCAGGCAACCGGGCAGCGCGGCCTCACCCTGGTCGAGCTGATGATCGCCATGCTGCTGGGCCTGATCATCCTTGGCGCAGTGGTCAGCGTCTTCCTCGCCAACCGGGTGAGTTACAACGCCGGCGAGAACCTCGGCCGCGTGCAGGAAAACGCCCGCCTCGCCTTCGACCTGATGGCGCGCGACATCCGCGAGGCGGGTGGCAGTGGCTGCGGTGAGAACCTCACCGAGGTCAATGTGCTCAACGGCGCCAACGCTGCCTGGTGGATGACCTACGCTGGGGGCTCAGCGTACGGCGTTGTGGCTTTCGATAATGCTGTGGCTTACCCATTTCGTGGTTTCGGCGTTGGCGAGCGGGATCGTGCTGCCGGGACCCATGCCATTCACATGAGCTACGCCGCAGGGCAGGGCAGCGTGGTGACGGCTCACGACTTTGCCGGAACGACCTTGACGCTGGATGCCAATGTCGACGGCATCGGCACGGCGGATATCGCTGCTGTCTGTGACTTTGCCCGCTACAGCATCTTCCGCGTGACCAGCGTAGGCGGTGCCGGGAATACCGATATCGGACATGCCTCAGGTGGAGGCGACGACGAGGAGAACGGCACCTCGGATATCGGCACCTATGCCATCAACGCCGCCCTCTACCGCTACAACTCGGTAGGCTGGTACGTCGGTTGCAACAACCGCGTGCCCTGCGATCAGCAGGGCGGGCGCTCGCTTTACCGTGTCGCGCTGGTGAATGCGCTACCTGCGGCGGACGAGTTGATCGAAGGGGTCGACGACATGCAACTCGAATTCATGGTGCAGGGCGCGAACCAATACGTTGCGCCTGCTGCCGTCGTCAACTGGGCAACGGTCACCGCCGTGCGCATCACTCTCGATCTGGTCGGCCCCGATGCCGGGGTGACGACCGGCGCAGCGGCAGACCGCCTTACCCGCCGTGTCACCCAGACCGTCGCCATCAGGAACCGCGTGTCATGAACTCCCGCTTCCTTACCCCCTCGCGCCAGCGCGGCATCGCGCTGATCGTCGCCCTGCTGCTGCTGGTGGTGATTTCGCTGGTTGGTCTGTCCAGCATCCGCAACACCACCCTGCAGGAGCGCATGAGCGCCAACCTCTACGACCGCGACCTGGCCTTCCAGGTTGCCGAATCTGCGCTGCGTGCGGCGGAAGCGGCGATTGAGGCGAATCCTGAAGATCTCGTCGCCCTCAACGGCATCGACTGCCGCGTCAGCGCAGCGGCCTGCCCCATCGTGCCGGCCACCGCCTGGGCCAACGACAACACCAACTGGACCAACGTGCCGGCAGCCTTTCAGGTTTCCGCCGGACTCGTCCAGGGGGTGCCGCAGTACCACATCGCCTGGATAGGCTTCGACAGCGGTGAGGATGAAACCACCGGCTGGGAAAGTGCCGAGTGCCAGCAGCGCGCCTGCCCGCCGCCCATCGTCCGTCCGCCCGCCAATTTCTACCGCGTCACCGTGCGCAGCGCCAATCCCGGCGCCGTGGACGGCCGTGCCATCGTCGTGCTGCAAACCGTGGTGCGCGTCAACATCTGACGGGCATCGCCTCAACCTGAAGTTCGGGGGGTTCCATCATGTCACCCATATCCGTCACCACTCTCTGCCCGGCCGCCATCCGCCGTGCGGCGCTCAGCCTGTGTGCGACCTTCGTCGCGCTGCTCTCGGCCAGCGCTTCCTACGCCACAGTGGCCATCGACCAGATGCCGCTGGTGGTGCCGCAGCCCATTCCGCCGAACATCATGTTCATTCTTGATGACTCGGGGTCGATGGACTGGAATTACATGCCGGATTCGGTTCCGTCGATGACGTCAGGGCCGAATATTCGTTATACGGCCTATCCAATCAACACGCTTTACTACAACCCCCACATCACCTATCAGCCGTGGGTAGTTCCTTCTGGCATGACGCCTTACAGTGAACCCCTGCCGAGTAGTGTCTCCGGGGGAACCACAGCCAGCAAGCGTTTTCTGACGGGCTCAGTGGATCTGACCACGCAGAATCGTTGCTTTCACGTCCCTAAAGAGCCTAATAATCCTAGCTTCAACCTGCGTAATGGTAACAACTATTACCGCTGGCGCCTGAATTCAGATGGTACGGCCAACCGTTGCGATGCGCGCGCAGTCGCGTTCTGTATGGATTGCACGAACGACACAAGTGGTACGGGTGGGGGATGCGACGATAATAGCGGTTGTGTTGCGGTGGCCAGCTTCAGCTGGGATTTGCCTAACGGGACGACGATTACCCGTACTATTGCCGAAGAACGGCAAAACTATGCGAACTGGTATCACTTTTACCGAACCCGGATGAAGATGGCGAAGGCTGGGGTTAGCCGCGCCTTTGTTGGATTGGGCGAGGATTTTCGCGTTGGGTTCCGCACTATTCATAATCGGACTGCGCTCGACATTCCTGTGGGTAATGATAATGGTTTGTTTTCGGGGGATAATCGCCAGACTTGGTTCTCAAGGCTTTTTGGGGCAACAGCGGGTGGCGGTACACCGCTGCGCCGGGCGTTGGAGGCAACCGGAAACTACTACATGCGTTCCGACGCCAATGGACCCTATGGCCCGGAGTCGGGCAGTGCCCAGCTGTCCTGCCGCCGTAATTTTGCCATCCTGACCACCGATGGCTATTGGAACGGTTCTGATCCGGTCTCGGCGGATGTTGCCGCGAACAACGACAATCTAGCGGGGCCGGAAATTGAACATCCGGACGGAACGGTCTTCCAGTACCAACCGGAGCGCCCTTTTCTCGACAGCCAGGCTCGTACCTTGGCGGATGTGGCGATGTATTACTGGAAGCACGATTTGCGTACGGAGGAATACATGCGTAACAACGTGCCGGTCAGCGCCGGAAACCCGGCGTTCTGGCAGCATATGGTTACATTCGGTATTTCCATTGGCTTGCGTGGAACCCTTGATCCCGATACTGCCTTGGATGAGATTGCCGCTGGAACAAGGGACTGGCCTGATCCGCACAGTGGAAGCGCCGATCGGAAGATTGACGACCTCTGGCATGCCGCGGTCAATTCTCGGGGCGAGTTCATTGTGGCGGCTAACCCCGCCGCTCTGGAAGAGGGGCTAACGAATGCCCTGAAAGCCATCGAGGGCTTGGGTGGCTCCGGCGCGGGATTGAACATTTCCGACGAGAGTATTGCCGGCTCGCTGGTCTTTCAGACGCTGTATTACAGCGGCAACTGGCACGGCGATGTACAGGCTTTCAGTTTCAATACCTCCACCGGCACCATCGGAGCCACCCCGGAGTGGTCGGCGCTGGAAGAGCTTCCGGCCCACAATCTGCGCAATATCCGCGTCAATACCGGCACCGCGCTGCGGGCGTTGACCTGGGCCAATCTGACCGCAACTCAGCAGGCGGCGCTTGGGAATTCTGTCGATGTGATGAACTACATCCGCGGCGCCCGCGACAAGGAAATCGCCCAGGGCGGCACCCTGCGTGATCGTGAGCAGGTTCTGGGGTCCTTCATCAACTCGCGCTCGGAGTACGTCGGGGCGCCCAGTGACGCACTCTTCGAGGGCCGCACCTTCCTTGGGGCAACGAGCTACCCGGCGTTCGCTACGGCCAATTCGGCCCGTCCCGCGGTGCTGTTCGCCGGTGGAAACGATGGCATGCTGCACGCGTTCCGGGTCACGGACAAGCTCGATGACGCAAGCAATGTCGTCGAACGGGCGGGGACCGAGATGTTCGCCTTCGTTCCTGCGGCGGCGTTCGACTCAGGCCTGGGTACGATTGCCGATCCTGCCTTCGAGCACCGTTATTTTGTCGATGGGCGCATGGCCACGGGGCAGGTGTACTCGGCTACGCCGTCGTCGCCGGTACTGGCCTGGCGTACGGTGCTGATCGGTACCATGGGGCGCGGCGCGCGCGCGGTGTACGCTCTGGACATTACCGATCCGGAGAATATCCAGTTGCTGTGGGAAAAGACTGCTGCGCAGATTCCGGAGCTTGGCAATGTCATCGGTGATCCGGTGATCGCGCAGATCGCCGATGGCGACTGGCGGGTACTGTTGCCCAACGGCCCGAACGGCAGCGACGGCGAGTCGGCCCTGGTGATGATCAAGATCGGCGATGGCGCGGTGGACGTCATCCCCACCGGCGCGACGGGCAACAACGGTCTTACGGGGATTACTGCTGGCGATACGAATGGCAACGGGTTTGTCGATACCGTCTATGGCGGCGATCTGCTTGGCAACGTCTGGCGCTTCACCGATCTGGACTCCACGCAGTCCCTCGGCTTGCTGTTCACCGCCAGGAATGCTGCCAATCAGGTGCAGCCGATCAGCGCTGCCCCGTACGTGGCTGTGCAGCCGGTGACGCTGAAGCGCTGGGTGTTCTTCGGTACCGGGCGGTACCTCAACCAGGCCGACCTCACTGACACTACCGTGCAGTCCTGGTATGGGCTGATCGACAGCGGCACCACGATCACCGATCGTGCTACTGAGCTTGTGCAGCGTACGATACAGGCCGATGGTGAGACAGAGGCGAGTTCGGGCGCCGACATGGAAGGCAAGCAGGGCTGGTATGTGGACTTTGTCGAGAGCGGCGCCCGCATGCTGGTATCCAATCGGATCATGCTGGGCGGACTGTTCGGGACGGTGCGTATTCCCGACTCTTCCGATCCCTGCGAACCGGAGGGCACCGGCTTTACTCTGGCGATAAGCCCCTTCTCCGGCGCGCGTCTGACCAATCCCATGTTCCTCAGCGGGCGCTCCATCGTTCGCCATACCAGCGGCCCCAACGAAATGCTCTTCTATACCAACGAGGAAGGCGAGACCTTCATGCTGGGTACGTATGACAGTGCTGCACGGGAGAGCTTCCGGCTGAATAACCCTCCGGGTGGGGGCGGTGTTGCAGGTTGGTCGTCCTGGCGTGAGATCGTGCGCTGACGACGGAGTGCTGATTCAGGGGCCTGCATGTGCAGGCCCTTCTTCACAGGATACGGAAATGAAGCGTGCGCGCGGTTTTACCCTGATCGAGATGATGATCGTCGTCGCCATCATTGCCTTGCTGGCGTCGATCGCGATCCCCAATTACAACGAGTACATCACCAAGAGCCGCCGCGGCCAGGCCAAGGCCTGCCTGCAGGAAATGGCGCAGTTCATGGAGCGCTTCTACACCACCAACATGCGCTATGACCAGACTCCGGCGGCGGTCGCGGTCGCCTTGCCGGCAGGGGGGTGTCGTACGGAAAGCAACCTCGCCACTTTTTACACCATCGAACTTGACCCGGCGTTTACTGCGCCGCGAACCTTCCGTCTTGAGGCGGTGCCGCAGGGCGTGCAACTGGCCCGGGACGGCAACGTCGGCGGTTGCGGTACCCTGCGCATCGACGAAACCGGCGCGCGCACCCGTACCGGCGACAAGCCGATTACCGAGTGCTGGTAAGAGGATGCAGGTCAGGGGGCGTTCTTGCCGTTGCCGCTGAGGCGCAGCAGCTTGCGGGTCAGGTGAGCGACCAGCAGCCTTGCCGGCATGCGCAGCCAGTGTCCGCGGAGATAGAGCAGGGCGCTGGCTGAGCCCAGGCTGCGGCTGCGCATACTGGGGTGGTGGCCGCGGAAAGCGGCGTCGAACATCCAGTCCAGTGTGCCGGTAAAGGCGCGGATCTGCTTGTTGCGGGCCAGTTCAGCGTTGATAGCGGCGGCCGCCATCGAGCCCAGTTGGCGGTGCAGATGGCGAGCGGCGAGTGCCAGCGGGGCGATCAGATCCAGCGTTGCAGCGCGCTCGCAGAGCGCGGCAGCAAAGCCGTCGGCGTCCTGTGCGGAGCCCGAACACAGCAGGTCATGCAGATCGACCAGGTTGCGCAGTGCCATGTCCGTTTCGCCTTCCGTGAACAGATGGGTTGCGGCATGGAGAAACTGGTCGGCTGTCGACAGCGTGGCCAGGCGGTCATCGGCTGGCAGGCCTTGTGCGTTCTCGAAGAGCTTTTCTGCCGGCGGGTGATAGCGCGCGGTGCGCGGGACAATGGTGTGGTGCACGTCGAGTGCGGTGCCGCGCAGGAGGTGCTGCAGTGGTGGCAGTTCATGCATCCAGCGGCGGTAGTAGGCCTGGTCGTAGTCGTCCCGCTTGCTGTGTATCCAGCCATTGACCGCGAGCAGTCTTTCCGCGTCGGGCAGGGTCGCTGCCGGCAGCAGGATGTCGATATCGCCGAAATGCCGCCAGTGCGCCCAGTCATGGCCCTGGATGACGTAGGCCGCGCCCTTGAGCAGGATCACCGGTACGCCGAGCGGGGCGAGTACGCGGGCGAGTTCCTCCACTTCCCAGCGCAGGCAGGCGCAGCGGTGGGCGGCCAGATTCCTTTCCGCTGTCAGGGCATGGGCTGCACAGGGCGGCAGCGCGCTTTCGCCAATGCGCGCTGCGACGGCGCTCAGGCTGCGGCCGAGGACGGCGGCACTGCGCGCCTGGCCGACCAGCAGATGCCAGCCGGCGTCGTCGAGGGCAGCGGCCTCGGCGGGGTGTGCGAGCACGCGGTGGAGCAGGGGGCGGGGGGGGCTCATTATGCGGTGGCAAGCTGGCCGAAGAGGGCGATGGCTTCGTCCAGCGAGGCGTATTCGAGGCGGTAGCACTGTGCGGTATCGCAGAGGCCGGCGAGGGTGTCGAACGCCAGGGTGCCGATGCCGACCAGGTTGAAGCAGTTGCGCGCCAGCTCCGCCGTGGCCTCGGCGCGCACCAGGGGCTGCAGCGTGGTGGTGGCGCCCTGACGGTACTGCGGCAGGATCACCCAGGTGGGGCGTGCGGGGACGTGTGCGTGGTCGAGGGCGAGCGCAGGCGGGGCGAGGTGGGCGACGGTGCCCTTGATGGTGTCGAAGACCTCCGGGGTCAGGCGGGCGGCGGGGAAACGCTCGCGGATGATGGCGATGGAGGCGTTCTTGAGGCTTACCGGGCGCACGCAGGGGTGGATGGCCAGGCTGGTGGGGGCGATGAGGGCCAGTTCATCGGAGAGCAGGCGCCAGCCCGACAGCGCCAGTGCGGCGCACAGCGTGCTCTTGCCCGAGCCCGGCGGGGCGGGCAGCAGCACCGCGCGGTCGCGGTGGGCGAGTACCGCGCTGTGGCACAGGGTGTAGTGGTGGGCGGTGGAGGTCACGCACCAGTTCATCGCCCATTCGAGCAATGGAAAGGCATGGGCGCTGGGCAGCACCTCGAAGGGGCGGGCGCCGTCGACTTCGATGCGGATCAGCGGACGCAGCCAGCGCCGCGGGCCGGAGACCGGTGCGATGTGGAGGTCGAAGTCGTAGGCGCCGTCTGCGGCAATGCTGTAGTCGGCGTAGGCCAGCCGCAGTGCCTGGTGAAGATGTGCGAGCGGGCTGCGCAGGCGGAAGCTGAATGGCGGCGTGTGCAGGATGAGGCCATCGTGCAGGCGGCCGGCGAGCGCGGCGGGGGACAGTTCAGCGAGCTTCATGGCTGTCCGGGCGCTCGATCAGGCGGGTTGAGGCGAGCAGTTCGTCGACGATGTGCTGGCAGTGCGTCAGGCAATCGTCGGTGCGCAGGGTGGTGTCGAGTGTGTGCAGACGTTCGGCGAGCTCAGCGATGCTGGCAGGGCCGTCCCGCAGTATCCTGAGGACGACACCGGCACCCGGGGTGAGGGCGAGGATGTCGCCGCTGTGCGGGTGAAAGGCAACGCAACTGTCGTCGTCATGGAAATGCACATGCCACTGCGGGCGCAGGGCAAACAGCGGGAGGGGTACTGCGGGTGGGGCGGTCAAGACCTGCGGAGGCTGTCAGTTGACCACCAGGTTGAGGTAGTTGCGCACGTCGGAGGGTGTCCAGCCACTGAAGGGGCCGCTGCTGAAGGCCGAGCCGCGGAACATGATCGCCCACATGTCGAGGACGTTGTCGACGCTGATGTAGGGCGTGCTGCGGCCGTTGATGGCGTCCAGGTAGACGGTGACGAGGTCGCCTTCGTCGGCGCGGTAGGGCACGCTCTGCAGGATGTCGAGGAGCTTGGTGGTGGCCGGGAAGTTGGCCGTGGCGGTGAAGCCGCGGTTGGACAGGGTGGCGGTCTTGAAATCCACCACGCCCCAGCGCTGCTGGCGCTCGTGCTTGGAAATGCCGCCGTTGCCGTAGTAGCCGTGCGACTGGCACACCGGGTAGTACTCGATGGGCTTCTGACTGGCGTGGGTGAGCGCGCTGATCGAGGAGTACGCCGACGGTGAGACGCAACGCCCTGCCGCCAGGGCACTGCCGGTCTTTACCGACAGCAGCACCGTGCTGGCACCGCCGGCGAGCAGCACGCGGCGGCGGCCGGCCGTGGAGGTCGGGGTCGCGGGGCTGGCTTGCTGGGTGTCAGGGGCAGGGGTTTTCATGTGTGCGGCCATTCGAAACGGATGATCCTATTGTCGCCAATCGGGCAGAGAAATCCAGCCCGATATGGTCGAGGGCGTGACATGCTTCATGATTAGCAAGGATCGAGCCTGCAATTCCTTGGTATTTTTATCCTTTTGTATCAGTCAATTACGGTGTACTCGGGGATGGCCCTGAGCAGGGTGTAAAAAAAACCGACGCGAGATGGTTCAGCCCAGGCTGCTGCGCATGCGCGCAATTGCGGCGCGCACCTGCTGCGGGGCGGTGCCGCCGACGTGATTGCGCGACGCCAGTGAGCCGGCCACGGTGAGCACCGCAAAGACGTCTTCGCCAACGCGTTCCGCGGCGCCATTGACTTCAGCCATCGCCGCACGCAGTTCGTCCAGCGTGAAGTCGGGCAGGTCGCATGCACGTGCTTCGGCTGCGCGCACGGCCAGCGCGACGGCTTCGTGGGCGTCGCGGAAGGGCAGCCCCTTCTTGACCAGGTAGTCGGCCAGGTCGGTGGCGGTGGCGTAGCCCTGGGAGAGCGCGCCGAGCATCGCCGCAGCCTTGACGCGGACGTTGAATACGCGTTCGCCGGTTTTCTCGTCGATGCGGCTGCCCATCATGTCGGCGTAGATGCGCAGCGTGTCGATGACGGTGTCGGCGGTGTCGAAGAGGGGTTCCTTGTCTTCCTGGTTGTCCTTGTTGTAGGCCAGCGGCTGGCCCTTCATCAGGGTCAGCAGGGCGATCAGGCTGCCGTTGACGCGGCCGGTCTTGCCGCGCACCAGTTCGGGAACGTCGGGGTTCTTCTTCTGCGGCATGATCGAACTGCCGGTGCAGAAGCGGTCGGCGAGGTCGATGAAGCCCACGCGCGGACTCATCCACAGGATGAGCTCTTCCGACAGGCGCGACAGGTGGGTCATCAGCAGCGCGGAGGCGGCGCAGAATTCGATGGCGAAGTCGCGGTCGCTGACGGCGTCCAGTGAGTTGTAGCAGACCTCGTCGAAGCCCAGTTCGCGGGCAACGGATTCGCGGTCGATCGGATAGCTGGTGCCGGCCAGTGCGGCACTGCCCAGCGGCAGGCGGTTGACCCGGCGGCGGCAGTCGGCGAAGCGCTCGGCGTCGCGCCGGGTCATCTCGCAGTAGGCCATCAGGTGGTGGCCGAAGGTCACCGGCTGGGCGACCTGCAGGTGGGTGAAGCCCGGCAGCGGGGTGTCGGCGTGCGCTTCGGCAAGTTCGAGTACGTTGCGCTGGAAGTCGCCGATCAGCACCAGGATCTGGTCAATGGCGTCGCGCAGCCACAGGCGGATGTCGGTGGCGACCTGGTCATTGCGGCTGCGCCCGGTGTGCAGGCGCTTGCCGGCGTCGCCGACCAGCGCGGTGAGGCGCTTCTCGATGTTGAGATGGACGTCCTCGTCGTCGAGACTCCAGGTGAACTCTCCGCGCGCGATCTCGTCGCGGATCTGCGCCATGCCACGCTCGATGTCGGCCAGATCCTGGGTGCCGATGATGCCCTGGCGGGCAAGCATCCTGGCGTGGGCGAGCGAGCCGCGGATGTCCTGTTCGGCCATGCGCTGGTCGAAGAACACCGATGCGGTGTAGCGTTTGACGAGATCGGAGACCGGTTCGGAAAAGCGTCCCGACCAGGCCTTGGCCGGTTGCGCGGAGGAGGTATCTGTCATAATGAGGGCAGCGTGGGTGTTGGCGCCGGATTCGGCGGTGTTGCGGGCGGCGCACAGGGATGGGCGGCCCGGCGTGAGCGATGTCAAGTATAAAGCAAAAGCCTTCTTCTCCTGCCGCAGGCGGCGTGCTGCCGGATTTCCGCAATCTGGGTGTGCTGTTGCGCCTGCTGCTGCTGATCAACCTGCTCGCGGTGGGCACGGTGCTGATCACCGGCGAGGCCCTGACGGACTTCCTGTCCGACTTCATCGCCTTTGCCGGGCGTCTCGAGCTGCCGCTTCTGTATGCCGCGGCCCTGCTCTACATTGGCCACCCCCTGCTGGTGCGTCTGCCCGTGCGCTGGGCGGTGGTGGCGGTGCTCGCGCTTGCCGCAGCGGTTGCCGTGGTGGCGTGGATGCTGGCCGGCGAGCTGGTCGGCGGCGGGGAAGGCGTGCTGCGCTGGGTGCTGTGGGCGGTGGCTGCGGCTGCGCTCGGGCTGGGCTACTTCGATTACCGCAACCGCCTGCTGTCGCCTGCGCTCACCGAGGCGCGGCTGATGGCCCTGACTGCACGCATCCGCCCCCACTTTCTGTTCAACAGCCTCAACGGCGTGCTTGGGGTGATACGCTCTGACCCGCGCCGTGCCGAGCGCGCGCTGGAGGAACTGGCCGAACTGTTCCGTGTGCAGATGCGCGAGAACCGCGAGTTGGTGCGCCTCGATGACGAGTTGCGCCTGTGCGAGCACTACCTCGACCTCGAACGCCTGCGCCTGGGCGAGCGCCTGCAGGTGCACTGGCAGACCGAGCATTGTCCGCGTGATGCCCTGGTGCCGCCCCTGCTGCTCCAGCCGCTGCTCGAGAATGCGGTTTACCACGGCATCGAGCCGGCCGCTGCGGGCGGCGAGATCCGTGTGCAGATCTACCGCCGCGGCAAGGAGCTGCGCATCGAGGTCGACAATCCCGTGGCCGAGCAGGCCGATCACCATGAAGGCAACCGCATGGCGCTGGAGAACATCCGCGAACGTCTGATGCTGTTCTTCGACCTCGAAGCCGGGCTGGACACCGAGGCCCGCCACGGGCGTTACCGCGTGCGTATCCGCATGCCCTGCCGGAGGCCCTCATGAGCGCGCCGCAGCCACCCTTGCGGGTACTCATTGTCGATGACGAGGCGCCGGCGCGCAGCCGTCTGCGCGATCTGCTCGGCGATCTTGCTGCCACAGTGCCCACCGAGCTGGTCGGCATGGCCGCCAACGGTGCCGAGGCTGTGCGCCTGCTGGAGCACACCCAGGCCGATGCGGTGCTGGCCGACATCCGCATGCCGGTGATGGATGGGGTCGAACTCGCCCGCCACCTCCAGCGCCTTGCGCTGCCGCCGGCGGTGATATTCACCACCGCTTACGACCAGTATGCGGTGCAGGCCTTCGAAGTGGCGGCGGTCGATTACCTGCTCAAGCCGGTGCGTGCCGAGCGCCTCGCCGCCGCGCTGGGCAAGGTCCGCCAGCGTGCGCCCCTTGCCGAAGGCACGCTGGCCGCGCTGGCGCCCTCCGCGCGCCGCCACCTCAGCGTCAGCGAGCGCGGGCGCATCCTGCTCGTCCCCGTCGACGCGGTGCTCTACCTGAAGGCGGAGCAGAAGTACGTTACTGCGCGCACGGCGGAGCGCGAATACCTCCTCGATGAAACCCTGGTGCAGCTTGAACAGGAGTTCGGCGAGCGCTTCCTGCGTATCCACCGCAACAGCCTGGTGGCGCGCGCGGCCCTGAGTGGCGTGGAGCGCGTCAATGACGGCGAACGGGGGGAGGGTGAGGGGCACTGGGAGGTGCTGCTCACCGACGTGCCCGAGCGCCTGCCGGTGAGCCGCCGGCAGTGGCCGGCGGTGAAGCAGTTGCTGGGTTTGTAGCGACAGCCCCGCTCAGCCGCTGTTGCGCAGGCCGGCGGCGATGCCGTTGATGGAGATGTGGATGCCCAGGCGGATGCGCTCGTCGTCGTGGACCTCGCGGTGGCGGCGCAGCAGTTCGACCTGGACGTGGTTGAGTGGGTCGAGGTAGGGGAAGCGGTTGCGGATCGAGCGCTTCAGCAACGGGTTGCCGTCGAGCAGTTCGCTCTGTCCGGTGATCGCCAGCAGGGCGTCCACGGTGGCTTGCCACTCCTTGCGGATGCGCTCGAAGATGGTGTCGCGCAGGGTGGTGTCGCGCACCAGTTCGGCATAGCGCGAGGCAATCGCGAGGTCGCTCTTGGCCAGCACCATGTCCATGTTCGACAGCAGGGTGGCGAAGAAGGACCATTCGCGGTGCATGCGCTGCAGGCCGGCGAGACCGTCGGCGGGGTGGCGGGCCAGCCAGTCCTGCACGGCACTGCCGAAGCCGAACCAGCCCGGCAGCATGAGTCGGCATTGTGACCACGAGAACACCCAGGGTATGGCGCGCAGGTCTTCGATGCGGGTGCCTTTCTTGCGCGATGCCGGGCGCGAGCCGATGTTCAGTTCGGCAATCTCGCTGATCACCGTGGATTGCCAGAAGTAGTCCTCGAAACCGGGTGTCTCATAGACCAGTCCGCGGTAGGCGGCGAAGGCGCTGTCGGAAAGTGCCTGCATGGTGTCGATGAAGGCCGGATCGGGGGCCGGGGCGTCGCCGCTGCCAAGGCTGGCTTCCAGTGTGGCGGCGAGTAGGACTTCGAGGTTGCGCCGTCCGACTTCGGGGTTGCCGTACTTGGCGGCGATCACCTCGCCCTGCTCGGTAAGGCGGATCTGCCCCTGCACGGCGCCGCCGGGCTGGGCGAGGATGGCCTGGTAGCTGGGGCCGCCGCCGCGTCCGACGGAGCCGCCGCGGCCGTGGAAGAGGCGCAGGCGCACGCCGTGGCGGGCGAAAACGGTGACGAGTTCGATCTCGGCCTTGTAGAGCTCCCAGCCGGAGGTCAGGAAGCCGCCGTCCTTGTTGCTGTCGGAGTAGCCCAGCATCACTTCCTGCAGATCGCCGCGGGCGGCGATCAGGGCACGGTAGGGGGGCAGTTCGAAGAGCTTCGCCATTACCGCCGGGGCGTTGCGCAGGTCGCCGATGGTCTCGAACAGCGGCACGATGTTGACGTCCAGGGCCCGCTCCTGCGGGCGCAGCAGCCCGCCTTCCCTGAGCAGCACCGCCAGTTCGAGGAGGTCGGAGGCCGCAGCGGTCTTGGAGATGATGCAGTTCTGGATGGCAGCGCTGCCGAAACGCAGATGGGCGCGGCGGGCGGCATGGAAGATGGCCAGTTCGCCGCTGGTTTCGGCGCTGTAGCGCACGTGCGGCGAGGCCAGCAGGCGCGGGGTAGCCAGTTCGACAAGAAGCAGCTCGCAGCGTGCCGCTTCGTCGAGGGCGAGATAGTCGCTGCCGGGGCTGGCGCAGGCGAGCAGTTCGGCGACCACGCGCTCGTGCACGTCGGCGTTCTGGCGCAGATCGATGGGGGCGAGGTGAAAGCCGAACACCCGCGCGGCGCGGCGCAGGTGGCGCAGGCGGCCGCGGGCGAGGGCCTGCGAGCCGTTGGCGACCAGCGAACGGTGCAGGGTGTCGAGGTCGGCAGCGAACTCGTCCGGGCCGCTGTAGGGCTGCGCCGCAGCGACGGCGTGGCGCGGAGGCTGGCCGCCCAGCAGTTCGTTCCAGCTTGCCGCCAGGCGCGCATACATGCCGGCAATGGCGCGCCGGTAGGGTTCGTCGCTGCGGTGCGGGGAATGGTCGGCGGAGGTTTCGGCGAGCGCCAGCAGGGCATCGGAGGCATTGACCAGTCCGCTGGCGAGCGACAGTTGTGCGCCCAGGGCGTGCAGTTCGTCGAGGTAGAAGCCCAGCGCGGTGGCAGCCTGCAGGGCGAAGGCGCGGTCGAGCACTTCGGCGGTGACGTAGGGGTTGCCGTCGCGATCGCCGCCTATCCAGCTGCCAACCTGCATGAAGGCGGGCAGTTCGGTGCCGCCGAGCTGGTCTTCCAGACTGGCATAGAGGCGCGGCAGTTCACGCAGGAAGGTGGTCTGGAAATAGGACAGGCCGTTGTTGACCTCGTCGACCACCGACAGGCGCGCCGGACGCAGCATGCGCGTCTGCCACAGGGTAAGGACGGCGCGGCGCAGGGCCTCGTCGTTGGCCTGGTGTTCTGCGGGGGTGAGGGTGATGCGGTCGCGTTCGTCGAGCAGGCGGGCGATCTCGGTCTGGCAGTTGAGGATGCTCTTGCGCTGTACCTCGGTGGGGTGGGCGGTGAGCACCGGCGATATCGCGGCCTTGCCGAGAAGCTCGCCGGTGGCAGCCTCGGTGTCGTCGCCAAGGCACTCGCGGAGGCGTTCGAGGGCGCAGGCCAGGCTGCCTGCACGCGGCGCCGAGCCGGCGATGAGGTGGGCGCGGCTGCGGCGGATGTGGTGCTGATCCTCGGCGATGTTGGCGAGGTGGGAGAAATAGCTGAACGCGCGTACGACCTGGATGGTCTGCTCGCGCGCAAGGGCGTCGAGGAGGTCTTCGAGCTCGCGGCGGGCTTCGAGATCCTCATCGCGGCGGAAACGCACCGAAGTCTGACGGATGCGCTCGATGAGCGCGAAGCTGGCTTCGCCTTGCTGGTCGCGCACGGTGTCGCCGAGGACGCGGCCGAGGAGGCGGATGTCCTCGCGCAGGGGGGCGTCCTTGTCGTTGGCGGGCAGGGTGTTGTCGGTCATGGCGGGGCGTCCGGGGCGGTCAGTGCTGCGGTTTGAGTTGTTCGCGGGCCACCGCGATGGCCTGCTCGATGTAGAGAGCATAGAAATCAGGCAGACGCATGCCGACGATGGCTTCGCCGATGCGTTCGCCACGCGGGCCGTAGACCACCACCGTGGGCGTGAAGCGCACCTGCTGGGCCGCGGCGAAGGCGCGCTGGGTGGTGCGCTGGCCGCCGAAGTCCGTCAGCGGCGTGTCCGCATCGAGGTCTACCTGGCGGAACAGCGCCGCGGCATCGCTGCCGGCAGCCATCGGTACCAGATAGCTGCGCGCCTGCTCGCACCAGCCGCAACCGTTCTGGCTGTACAAAACCACCAGCGGCTGGCCGCTGCGCGCCATGGCCAGGCCGTCGCGCTGCAGATCCGCTGCCGGTGGCAGGCCCGGTGGCGCGGCGGCGCTGCCGGCGGGGACGAGCAGGGCACATGCTAGAATCGCCATCAGCCTCCGCGCCATGGGTGTGAACCCTGATGCGGCGCTGCAGCACAGCCGCTTCTGTGGCATCCGTCCCGTCCTCCTTGCATGAGTTACCCGATCGTGACCCGAACCGAATCCGGCCCTGCCACCCATCCCGCGCCCGCGCGCATCGTCATTGCCACCCGCGAGAGCCGTCTCGCCCTGTGGCAGGCCGAGCACGTCAAGGCCCGCCTCGAAGCATTGTATCCCGCCTGCCAGGTGGAGTTGCTCGGCATGACCACGCGCGGTGACCAGATCCTCGACCGCCCGCTGGCCAAAGTCGGCGGCAAGGGGCTGTTCGTCAAGGAGCTGGAGACCGCACTGCTCGACGGCCGTGCCGATATCGCCGTGCATTCGATGAAGGACGTGCCGATGGAGATGGGCGAGCCCTTCGCGCTGCCGTGCATCTCGGCGCGCGAGGTGCCGCTCGACGCCTTCGTCTCCAACCGCTATGCCAGTCTCGAAGACATGCCGCCGGGGGCAGTGGTCGGGACCTCCTCGCTGCGCCGTGAGTCGCAGTTGCACATGCATTACCCCTATCTGTCGGTGACCAGTCTGCGTGGCAACCTCGATACCCGTCTGCGCAAGCTCGACGAGGGCCAGTACGATGCCATCATCCTCGCCGCCGCCGGACTGATGCGCCTCGGGCTGGGCGAACGCATCCGCGGTGTTCTGCCTGCCGAGGTCTCGCTGCCGGCGGCCGGTCAGGGGGCCCTGGGCATCGAGTGCCTCGCCGGTCGTCCGGAGGTGGCGGCCTGGCTGGCACCGCTCAACGATCCCGAGACGTCCGCCTGTGTGCGTGCCGAACGCACCGTGGCGCGCGCACTGGCAGGCAGCTGCGAGGTGCCGCTGGGCGCCTATGGCGAGATCCGCGACGGGCAATTGTGCCTGCGCGGCTTCGTCGCACTGCCCGATGGCAGCCGCGTGGTGCGCGCCGAGTGCAGTGGCGCGCCGGCAGATGCGGAGCAGCTCGGCCAGACGCTCGCCGACGCGTTGCGCGCCCAGGGCGCCGCCGACATCCTCGCCGAGCTGGGCTGACGGCGCTGGCCATGTCCCCGTCCGCCGCGCTTCCCCTTGCTGGTCTGCGCATCGTCGTCACCCGCCCCGCGGCGCAGGCCGATGCCCTTTGCGAGGCCATCGCCGCGCGCGGCGGCGTGCCGGTGCGTTTCCCGGTGATGGCGATCGAGGGGCTCGCCGATACCTCTGCGCTGCGCGAACTGGCGGGTCGTCTGGAGGACTACGACGTGGTCTTCTTCGTCAGTCCGAATGCGGTCAGGCATGCGCTGGAGGTCATCCTCGCGCAGCGTCCGTGGCCGCCGCAGCTCGCCGTCGCCACGGTCGGCAAGGGTAGCGAGCGGGCGCTGGCCAGTCATGGGCTGACGACGGTGATCGCGCCCGCAGAAGGTTATGACAGCGAGGCCGTGCTTGCCCTGCCGGCCTTCGCACCGTCGGCCATCGATGGCAAACGCGTACTGGTGCTGCGCGGCGATGGCGGGCGCGAGCTGTTCGGCGATACCCTGCGCGCGCGCGGCGCGCAGGTCGACTACCTGAGCTGCTACCGCCGCACCCTGCCGCTGGTCGAACCCGCCGTGCTGCGCGAGCTTGCCGAGCGCGGCGAGATCGACGCCCTTACCCTCAGCAGCACCGAAGGGGTGCGCAACCTGCTCGGTCTGCTCGGCGGCACGCTGCCGGCGGCCGTGGCGGCCTTGCCCCTGTTCGCCTCTCACGAACGCATCGCCGCTGCGGCACGTCAGGCCGGTTTTGCAGATGTTCACCCCTGTGCCCCCGGGGACGACGGCTTGCTGGGGGCTCTTGAACGTCATTTCACTGTAAACTGAACCCATGAAAGAAGAGATCCCTGCGCTGACCCAGCCGCCGCTCAAGGGGGCTGAAGAGTCCACTCCGCCCCCTGCCCCCGACGCAGGCTCTGCTGCCGCACCGCCGCCTGCCCGCGAGGCGCAGGCAGCCCGCCGCGGGGCATCGTTGTGGCCCGCTGTCCTCGCCGTGCTTGCCCTTGCTGTGGGGGCGCTGGGCCTCTGGCAAGGCTGGCAGGCCGGCACCGGGGGCAAGTCCCTGCGCGACGAACTGGCCAGCCGGCTGGCAGCGGTCGAGGGGATCGGCAATGAGGCGCGCACGCTTGCCCGCCAGCAGCAGGAAACCCTCATCCAGCAGCAGGGCAAGCTGGGAGCACTGGAAGCCAAGCTTGCGGCCACCGAGGGGCAGGCAGCCGCGCTCGAAGCGCTCTACCAGGAATTTTCCCGCTCGCGCGAAGACCGCGTGATGGCCGAGATCGAGCAGGCGGTGACCATTGCCGGACAGCAACTGCAGCTTGCCGGCAACGTCGAGGCCGCGCTCATCGCCCTGCAGGGCGCCGAAGCCCGCCTTGCGCTGCAGGACCGCGGGCAGCTGATCGCCCTGCGCCGTGCCGTCGGGCGTGACATCGAGGCCCTGCGGGCATTGCCGCAGGTCGATGTACAGGGCCTCGCGCTGCGCCTTGAGCGCCTGCAGGAGCGTGTCGACGTGCTGCCGCTGGCCTACGCCGGGGAGTTGCCCGCGGAGGTCGCCGGCGACGCCGCAGCGGAGGCGGATGCGCCGTCCTTCGAGTCGCGTCCGCTGGATTTCCTCGCCACCCTCGGGCTCGACCTCTGGCGCGAGCTCAAGACCCTGGTGCGGGTGGAGCGCCTGGACCAGTCCGAGCCGGTGCTGATGGCCCCGGCGCAGAGCACCTTCCTGCGCGAGAACGTCAAGATCCGCCTGCTCACCGCGCGCCTGGCGTTGCTCGCGCGCGACGGGCGCACCTATGCCGCCGATCTCGCCCAGGCGCGGGGCTGGATGGAGCGCTTCTTCGATCTGCGTGACGCCGCCGTGCAGGCCGCGGTGGCCGATCTGGCGGCGCTGGAGGCCACACCGGTGGTGACCGAGCAGATCACCACTCTCGAGAGCATGGCGGCGTTGCGCCTGCTGCAGGCGCGCGCAGCCGAAGGCGGGGTCGTGGCGACGCCGCCCGCGGCAGGCAGCACCAGCGCTGCCGACGAGCGTTGAGGAAGCGCCGATGCGTGCATTGATCTGGTTGATCGGCATCTTCGCCCTCGCCGCCGGGCTGGCCACCGTGGCCAGCGTCAACACGGGCTACGTGCTGGTTGTGGTGCCGCCCTACCGCGTCCAGGTGTCCCTCAATCTGGTCATCATCGGCCTGGTGGTGGTCTTCGTGCTGGGCTATCTGGTGGTGCGCCTGATCCGTCGCACGCTCGCCTTGCCGGGAGTGGTCGGCGCCTTCCGCGAGCGCCGTCGGCGTGACCGCGCCGGCCGTGCCCTGCGTGACGCCCTGCGTACCCTCTTCGAGGGCCGCTACGCGCAGACCCTCAAGTTTGCCGAGAAGGCCTTCGACAATGGCGAGAGCCCGGCAATGGCGGCGCTGGTCGCCGCCCGTGCCGCCCACGCCCTGCGTGACGAGACGCGCTACCGGATCTGGATCGCACGCGTTGCCGATGCCGGCGAAGAGGCCCGCCCGGCGCGGCTGATGAGTGAGGCCGAACTGGCGGTCGAGGACCGCGACTACGAGAGCGCCGCTGCGCATCTGGAAACCCTGCGCCAGCTCGGCCACCGCCACATCGCCGCGCTACGCCTGTCCCTGCGGGTGGCTTCGGCGCTGCAGCGCTGGGAGGAAGTGCTCAGGCTTGCCCGCCAGCTCTTCAAGCACAAGGCCCTTTCCGACGAACAGGTGGCGCCGGTGCTGCGCCGCGCCCACGTCGAGCGCCTGCGCCAGCTCGCCGGTGACGGCAAGGCGCTGGCCGACTACTGGAAGGCCATCCCCGCCGCGGAGATGAAGGATCGCCGCATGGTCGAACGTGCGGTGCCGCTGCTGGTGGCCGGCGGGCAGGGTACGCTGGCACGCCGCAAACTGGAGAAGCTTCTCGAGGAGGAGTGGGACTCAGCGCTCGCCCGTCTCTACGCCCTGTGTGGGGAGGATGATGCCGTTGCCTGTCTGGCGAAGGCTGAGGGCTGGCTGCAGCAGCATCCGCGCGACGCCGGACTGCTGCTGGCCCTCGGCCGCCTGTGCCTGCAGGCGCAGTTGTGGGGCAAGGCGCAGAGCTATCTCGAAGCCTCGCTCAACATCGAAGGGGCGGTGGAGACCCACCTCGCGCTCGCCGGCCTGCTGGAGCAGTTGGGGCGTGCCGACGAAGCGCAGGACCACTATCGCGCCGCGGTCAAGGTGTCCGGCGCACCCAGCGCGGCGGCGCCGCTCGCGACCGTGGCCTGAAGCCGAAAGACGGAAGCCGCTTCACAGCGGCTTCCGTCTTTCTCAAACCCAGTCCTGCGGCCTGAGATAACGTTCGTAGAGTTGCGCTTCCGCGCTGCCGGCTTGCGGCTGCCAGTCGTAGCGCCATTTGACGATGGGCGGCAGCGACATCAGGATCGATTCGGTGCGCCCGCCTGACTGCAGGCCGAACAGCGTGCCGCGGTCGAACACCAGGTTGAACTCCACGTAGCGCCCGCGGCGGTAGGCCTGGAAGTCGCGCTCGCGCTCGCCATAGGGCGTGTCGCGGCGGCGCTCGACGATGGGCAGGTAGGCGTCGAGGAAGGCGTCGCCGACCGAGCGGGTGAGGCCGAAGGCGGTGTCGAAGGAGGTCTGGCCGTCGGCGCCGAGGTCGTCGAAGAACAGCCCGCCGACGCCGCGCGGCTCGTTGCGGTGCTTGAGGAAGAAGTAGCGGTCGCACCAGTCCTTGAGCCGGCGGTATTCCGCCTCACCGCCGAAGGGCAGTACCGCTGCCTTGCAGGCGGCGTGGAAGTGGCGCACGTCCTCGTCATTGCCGTAATAGGGCGTGAGGTCCATGCCGCCGCCGAACCACCACACCGGATCCTTGCCCTCGGCCAGCGCGACGAAGCAGCGCACGTTCATGTGCACCGTCGGGCAGTAGGGGTTGCGCGGATGCAGGACCAGCGACACGCCCATGGCCTCGAAGCGTCGCCCGGCCAGTTCGGGGCGGTGCGCGGTGGCCGAGGCCGGCATGGCCTCGCCCATCACATGCGAGAAGTTCACCCCGCCGCGCTCGAAGAAGTCGCCCTCCTCGATGACCCGGGTGAGGCCACCACCGCCGGCGGGGCGCTCCCAGGCGTCGGCGCGGAAGGTCTGGCCGTCGAAGGTCTCCAGGCGCCCGACGATGCGTGCCTGCAGGCCGGTGAAGTAGGCCTTGATCCGTGCGAGGTCAGGCGTGTCCAGTGCCATCGCCTCAGCCCTTGCGGGCCACGGCGCGGTGGCCGATGTCGCGGCGGTACTGGCGGCCGGCGAACTGGATCTGGTCGGCGACCTCGTAGGCGGCCTTCTGTGCGCTGCGCACGTTGTCACCCAGTGCGGTGACGCACAGCACGCGCCCGCCGGCGGTGAGCACCTGGCCGTCCTGTTCGATGGTGCCGGCATGGAAGACGTGCACGTCCTCGCTGTCGGCCGGCAGGTGGGCGATCGGATCGCCCTTGCGCGGGCTGTCCGGGTAAGCTTCGGCGGCCATCACCACGCCCAGTGCGACGCGGCGGTCCCACTCGGCCTCGACCTGATCCAGCCTGCCGGCGATGGCGGCTTCCACCAGGTCGGCCAGATCGGTCTTCAGGCGCATCATGATGGGCTGGGTTTCCGGGTCGCCCATGCGGCAGTTGAACTCGACCACGCGCGGCTTGCCGGCCTCGTCGATCATCAGGCCGGCATACAGGAAGCCGGTGTAGGGGCTGCCGTCGGCGGCCATGCCGGCGAGCGTGGGCTGGATGACCTCGCGCATCACCCGCGCATGCACCTCCGGGGTGACCACCGGGGCGGGCGAATAGGCCCCCATGCCGCCGGTGTTGGGGCCTTCGTCGCCGTCCTTGAGGCGCTTGTGGTCCTGGCTGGTGGCGAGCGCCAGGGCGTTCTTGCCGTCGGCCATGACGATGAAGCTGGCTTCCTCGCCCTGCATGAACTCCTCGATGACGACGCGCGCCCCGGCATCACCCATCTTGTTGTCGAGCAGCATCATGTCGATGGCCGCGTGCGCTTCTTCCAGCGTCATGGCGACGACCACGCCCTTGCCGGCGGCCAGGCCGTCGGCCTTGATGACGATGGGCGCCCCCTCGGTATCGACGTAGGCGTGTGCCTGCGCCGCATCCGCGAAGGTCTGGTACTTCGCCGTAGGGATGTTGTGGCGGATCATGAACTGCTTGGCGAAGTCCTTCGAGCTTTCCAGACGGGCGGCGGCCTGCACCGGGCCGAACACCGGCAGCGCGGCGGCGCGGAAGGCATCGACCACGCCGGCGGCGAGCGGCGCTTCGGGGCCGACCACGGTGAATGCGACCCGCTCGCCGAGGGCCAGCTGTACCAGATCGGGAATCGCGCTGACCGGCACGTTCTCCAGCAGCGGTTCGCGTGCGGTGCCGGCATTGCCGGGGGCGACCAGCACACGGGTGACCTTGGGCGACTGGGCGAGCTTCCAGGCCAGCGCGTGTTCGCGTCCGCCGGAGCCGATGACGAGGACTTTCATGGGGCTGCTCCGATCAGTGGCGGAAGTGGCGGAAGCCGGTGAACACCATGGCGATGTTCTGCTCGTCGGCCGCGGCGATCACTTCGGCGTCGCGCATCGAGCCGCCCGGCTGGATCACCGCGGTGGCGCCGGCCTGGGCGAGCACGTCGAGGCCGTCGCGGAAGGGGAAGAAGGCGTCCGAGGCGACCACGCAGCCGGCAATCTGCAGGCCGGCGTTCTCGGCCTTGATCCTGGCGATGCGGGCGGAATCCACCCGGCTCATCTGCCCGGCGCCGACGCCGATGGTCATGCCGTCCTTGCAGTAGACGATGGCGTTGGACTTGACGTACTTGGCCACCCGCCAGGCGAACAGCATGTCGCGCAGTTCGGCCTCGGTGGGCGCACGCTGGGTGACGATCTTGAGATCGGCGAGCGCGATGCGCGCTTCGTCGGCGCTTTGCACCAGCAGGCCGCCGCCCACGCGCTTGTAGTCGAGCGCGCCGGCAGGCTTGCCGAGCGGGCAGGTAAGCACGCGCACGTTCTGCTTGGCGCGCAGCAGTTCCAGCGCGTCGGCGGTGTAGGCGGGGGCGATCAGCACTTCGAGGAACTGCGCCGAGACCGCCTCGGCGGCGGCGCGGTCGACTTCGCCGTTGAAGGCGATGATGCCGCCGAAGGCCGAGGTCGGGTCGGTGGAGAAGGCCTTCTTGTAGGCTTCCAGCGGGGTGGCGCCGAGCGCCACGCCACAGGGGTTGGCGTGCTTGACGATGACGCAGGCCGAGTGTGCCACGTCCCTGTCGAAAGCCTTCACGCATTCCCACGCCGCATCGGCGTCGGCGATGTTGTTGTACGACAGCTCCTTGCCCTGCAGTTGGGTGTAGCTGGCGATGCCGCCTTCGGGCGCATTGGGTTCCTTGTAGAACGCCGCGCTCTGGTGCGGGTTCTCGCCGTAGCGCAGGTTCTGCACCTTGTCGAAGGCGAGCTGGAAGCGCTCCGGGTAGGCCTGCTTGGACACGTCGCCGGCTTCGTTGCTGACCAGCGCGGTGAGGTGGTTGGAGATCGCCGAGTCGTAGCGCGCGGTGTGGGTGAAGGCCTTCACCGCCAGCGCGAAGCGGGTCTTGTACGACAGCGTCTTGGCGTTGGCCTTGAGCTCGGCGACGATGCCGGCGTAGTCCTCGGGGTCGGTGACGATGCCCACGCCGCCGGCCTCGTTGCCGTGGTTCTTGGCCGCGGCGCGCACCATGGTCGGGCCGCCGATGTCGATGTTCTCGATGGCGTCTTCCAGGGTGCAGTCCGGACGCGCCACGGTGGCCTGGAAGGGGTAGAGGTTCACCACCACCAGGTCGATGCGGCTGATGTCGTGCGCGGCGATGGTGTCCATGTGCTCGGCGAGGTCGCGGCGCGCGAGGATGCCGCCATGCACCTTGGGATGCAGGGTCTTCACCCGGCCGTCGAGCATTTCGGGGAAGCCGGTGTGCTCGGAGACGTCGGTGACGGCGAGGCCGGCATCGCGCAGCAGCGCGGCGGTGCCGCCGGTCGACAGCAGCTTGACGCCAAGGGCGGACAGCTCGCGGGCGAATTCGAGCACGCCGCGTTTGTCGGACACGCTGATCAGGGCTTGGGTGACGGTCATGTGAAGCTCTGCAACAGGAAGTGGGAAAGACGGGACGCGGCGCGCCATGCGCCGCGGGCGATCACAGCAGATCGTATTCGGTGAGCTTGCGGCGCAGGGTGTTGCGGTTGATGCCCAGCATGTCGGCTGCGGCGGTCTGGTTGCCGCCGGCCTGGCGCAGGACGAATTCCAGCATCGGGCGTTCGACGTTGCGGATCACCATCTCGTAGATGGCCGCCGGCCGTTCGCCGTCCAGGTCGCGGAAGTACTGGTCGAGGGTGCGGTGGACGGAATCGGCGATGTCGTTGCTGCGGCTCATGCTGCGAGCTCCTGCGGGAGGTCTTCTTCATAGCGCAGGCGGGCGTCGGCCTCGGCAAGTTGGCCGAAGAAGACGTCCACCGCGTCGAGCTGGGCGGGGATGGTGGGCAGCTGGTTCATGGTGCGGCGGAAGGCCGCCGAGCCGACCAGGCCCTTGGTGTACCAGGAGATGTGCTTGCGCGCGATCTTCAGGCCGGTGTCTTCGCCGTAGAAGGCGTAGAGATCGGCGAGGTGCTCGCGGCACACCTGGTGGATTTCGCTGACCAGCGGTGCGGCGAGCAGTTCGCCGGTGGCCAGGTAGTGTTCGATCTCGCGGAAGATCCACGGCCGGCCCTGGGCGGCACGGCCGATCATGACGCCGTCGGCGCCGGTGTAGTCGAGGACGTGCCTGGCCTTCTGCGGGCTGTCGATGTCGCCGTTGGCAATCACCGGGATGCTCACCAGGGTCTTCACGTGGGCAATGGTGTCGTACTCCGCCTCACCCATGTACTGGTCGGCGCGCGTGCGGCCGTGGATGGCGATGGCGCGGATGCCGGATTCCTCGGCGATGCGCGCGACCCTGGGGGCGTTCCTGTTGTCGCGGTTCCAGCCGGTGCGGAATTTCAGCGTTACCGGGGTGTCAGGCACGGCCTTGACCACCGCTTCGAGGATGCGCGCGATCAGCGGTTCGTCCTGCATCAGCGCGGAGCCGGCCATCACGTTGCACACCTTCTTGGCCGGACAGCCCATGTTGATGTCGATGATCTGTGCGCCGCGCTCGGCGTTGTAGCGCGCCGCCTCGGCCATCATCGCCGGATCGGCGCCGGCAATCTGCACCGAGATCGGCGCCACCTCACCCTCGTGGTTGGCCCGCCGGCGGGTCTTGGCGCTGCCGTAGAGCAGCGAGTTGGAGGTCACCATCTCGCTCACCGCGAGTCCGGCCCCCAGCTTCTTGCACAGCTGGCGGAAAGGACGGTCCGTCACCCCGGCCATGGGGGCGACGAAAAGGTTGTTGCGCAGGGTGAAACCGGCGAACTGCATGGGGCGGTCGGGCGTGGGGGGAAAGGGCGGCATTTTACCCCATGCGGCGCAGGGGGTGGGGGCTTGCGTGCGGGGGGCAGGCCCATCCTGGGGCGGGTGAAGGCGGGAGAGATACGGGGTGGCCGGGCAGGGGACGCGGGCCACGGCTCATGCGTACCGAAATCGCCGCGTCCCCTGCCCGGCAGGAATCTGCGGTGCTTGCTCGCGCGGGCTGAGCGTTTCCGGGTAGTGCCGCGTCCTGGTGCGAGCCACGTGTCGGTGGCCAGGCTCGTTCAGGGCCAGGCGCGGGCGCCGAACATCATGCGCTTGGCGACGAAGTGGCGCAGCGGCGGCAGCATGTCGAGGGCGAACAGGCCGGCACCGCGCAGATGACGCAGCGGCGGCAGGTCGTTGCTGAACAGGCGTACCAGGGTGTCGGTGAAGCGTACCGTGCCGAAACGGTCCGCGCTGCGGCTGCGGGCGTAGGCGGTCAGGGTGGCGGGTGCGCCGGGGTCGCCGGGGTGGCGCAGCAGGGTATCGGCCAGCGCCCAGACGTCGCGCAGCGCGAGGTTGAAACCCTGGCCGGCCACCGGGTGCAGGGTCTGGGCGGCATTGCCCAGCCAGACGGTACGCGCCCCCACCGGGCTGCGCCGCACGCGCAGGCCGAGCGGGTAGCGCAGGCGTTCGCTGACCGCGGTGAGGCTGATGCGGGTGCCGAGGTGGGCCTGCAGGCGGGCCAGATAGGCGCTGTCGTCCAGCGCGAGCAGTGTGTCGGCCTGTTGCGGAGACGCAACATGGACCAGGGCGTAGGCCTCGCCGCAGGGCAGCAGGGCCACCGGGCCGGCGGGGGTGAAGCGCTCGAAGGCGGTGCCGCGTGCCGCGCCAGTGGCATGCACCATGGCGATCAGCGCGTGCTGGCCGTAGTCGCGGCTCATCGTCTCGGTGGGGTCGGCGTTGATGCTGCCTTCGGCGCACACCGCCAGAAGGGCGCGGCGGCTGCCCGCATGGCGGCCGGCGAGTTCGATGGTGACGCCGTCGTCGGCGGGAGTGAGGCTGCGCACCTCGGTTTCGTCCAGCACGCTGATGCCCGCATGGTCGATCGCCTGGCGCAGCGCTGCGGCCAGTGCGCCGGCGGCCGCAACGTGGCCGAGGGCCGGCACGCCGTAGTCGGTGGCGTGGATCAGCGTGCGGCCGAAGCCGCCTTGCTGGGAAACGTGGATGGTGTCGATCGGCGTGGCGGGCAGGGCCTGCCACACGCCCAGGCGCTCCAGCGTGAGGCGGGTGCCGTGGGAGAGTGCGAGCACGCGCGGGTCGGCGGCGGTGGCTTCGGCCGGGCGGGCGTCGGCCAGCACCACGTCGAGCCCGCTGTCCTTGAGCGCGAGGGCGAGCGCCATGCCCACCGGGCCGGCACCGACCACCAGCAGGTCGTGGGTCGTCATGCCTGCGCCTCGCGCATCACCGCCTCAATGTCGGCCACGCTGCGCGGGGCGTCTTCGGTGATGAACTCGCAGCCGTCTGCGCTGACCACGGCGTCGTCCTCGATGCGCACGCCGATGTTCCAGAAGGCTGCGGGCACCTTGTCGTCCGGTCGGATGTAGCAGCCGGGTTCCACGGTGAGCACCATGCCCGGTGCGAGCAGGCGCCAGTCGCCGTCCTGCTTGTATTCGCCGGCGTCGTGGACGTCCATGCCCAGCCAGTGGCTGGTGCGGTGCATGTAGAAGCGGCGGTAATCACCGTTTTCCAGCACGCCGTCGAGGCTGCCGCTGAGGAGTTTCAGGTCCAGCATACCCTGGGCGAGCACGCGCACCGCGGCTTCGTGCGGCTCGTTCCAGTGCGCACCGGGGCGGATGGCGGCCTTCGCGGCGCCCTGGGCGGCGAGCACCAGTTCGTAGATGTCGCGCTGCGGGCCGGAGAAGCGGCCATTGACCGGGAAGGTACGGGTGATATCGGAGGCGTAGCCGTCGAGCTCGCAGCCGGCATCGATCAGCAGCAGGTCGCCGTCGGCCATGCGGCAGTCGTTCTCGACATAGTGCAGCACGCAGGCGTTGCGGCCGCTGGCGACGATGCTGGTGTAGGCCGGAGCCTGGCTGCCGGCGGCGCGGAAGGCGTGCAGCAGTTCGGCTTCGATCTCGTATTCGAAGCGCCCCGGGCGGGTGGCGGCCATGGCGCGGCGGTGGGCGCCGGCCGAGATGCTGGCGGCGCGGCGCATGGTGGCCAGTTCGAAGTCGTCCTTGATCAGGCGCATTTCGTCCAGCTCGGCGCGGATGTCGCGTACCGAGTGCGGCGGCACCACGCCGCTGCGGGCGTTGGCGCGCACCGCGTTGAGCGCGGCCATGACCTTGCCGTCCCATTCGCCGTCATAGCCCAGGCCGCTCCACAGCACCGGCTGGTTGGCGAGCAGGTCGGGCAGGCGGCGCTCCAGGTCGCCGATGGTCCACGCCTCGTCGAAGCCGAAGGCGGCCTGCGCGGCCTCGGGGCCGTAGCGGTAGCCGTCCCAGATCTCGCGTTCCTCGTCCTTGGCGCGACAGAACAGGACGCTGCGGTCCTCGGTGCCGGCCACCAGCACCACCACCGCTTCCGGCTCGCGGAAGCCGGTGAGGTAGTAAAAGTAGCTGTCGTGCCGGTAGGGGTAGTGGGCGTCGCGGTTGCGCGTGCGTTCCGGCGCGGTGGGCAGGATGGCAACGCCGCCGCCCAGCGCGTGCATGCGGGCCAGCAGACGTTCGCGGCGGGCGCGGAAGGGGGTGATGTCGAGGACGTGTTCGGTGGGCGCGTTCATGGCGGGGATTATGCGCGGTGTTGTGCTTCGACGGCGAGATGGCGGTCCAGTTCGGCGAGGCGCGCCGGGGTGCCGACATCCAGCCAGTAGCCGGTGTGCAGTGCGCCGGAGACGCGCCCTGCGGCCATCGCGCTGCGCAGCAGTGGAGCGAGCCGGGCGGGCTGGCCGGCGGGCAGGTCGGCGAACAGCGCCGGGTGGTAGGCGCCCAGGCCGGAGAAGGTGAAGCGTGCGCTGCCCTGCTCCTGTACGCGGCCGGCGGTCAGGGCGAAGTCGCCGTCCGGGTGGTGGTCGGGGTTGGGTACCAGCAGCAGATGGGCCAGATCGCCGGTCGCGGCGAGCCGGTGTGCTGCGGCGGCGAGCAGCGCGGGATCGGCGTCGCAATAGACGTCGCCGTTGATCACCAGGAAGGGCTGCTCGCCGAGCAGGAGCAGGGCCTGGCGGATGCCGCCGGCGGTTTCCAGCGCCGTGCCTTCGCGCGACCAGGCGATGTGCACGCCGAACGCGCTGCCGTCGCCCAGCGCGCCCTCCAGCTGGGCGCCGAGGTGGGCGTGGTTGATCACCAGCTCGGTGATGCCGGCCGCGCGCAGGCGTTCGATGTGATGCACGATCAGCGGCTTGCCGCCGGCCGCGAGCAGCGGCTTGGGACAATTGTCGGTGAGCGGGCGCATGCGTTCGCCGCGCCCGGCAGCCAGGATCATCGCGCGCATCGGCGGGCTCAGAAGGTGTAGCCGAACTCGACCGGCTCGGGGTCTAGTTGGTCGAGCAGCCGCAGCAGCGGGGCGAGCTCGCCATAGCGGCGGCAGGCGCGGCGCAGGTAGTCCATCACCAGCGGCATGTCCTTCAGGTAGCCGTCCTTGCCGTCGCGGTGGTAGAGGCGGGCGAAGATGCCCAGCACCTTGAGGTGGCGCTGCACGCCCATCCACTCGAAGTCGCGGTGGAAGTCGGCGAAGTGCTCGCGCACCGGCAGGCCGAGCTTGCGCGCGGCGTCCCAGTAGCGCGCCAGCAGGTCGAGGACGAAATCCTCTTCCCAGCGGATGTAGGCGTCCTTGAACAGCGAGGCGAGGTCGTAGCTGAGCGGGCCGTACACCGCGTCCTGGAAGTCGATGATGCCGGGGTTGCGGCCGTCCTCCAGATACATCAGGTTGCGCGAGTGGTAGTCGCGGTGCACGAAGACCTTGGGCTCGTCGAGGTTCACCGCGAGGATGCGCGCGAATACCTTGTCGAGCATGGCGCGCTGGGCGTCGTCCAGGGTGTGGCCCTTGTGGCGCGCCACATACCACTCCGGGAAGAGTTGCAGCTCGCGCATCAGCAGCTCGCGCGAGTACTCGGGCAACACCCCGGGGCGGCTGGCGGCCTGGATGGCGACCAGGCTGCCCAGCGCGTCCGCGTACAGGGCGTGGGCGTTGTCCGCGGTGAGCACGTCGAGATAGGTGCGGCTGCCAAGGTCGGAAAGCAGCAGGAAACCCTGCTCGGCGTCGCGCGCCAGCACCTCCGGGACATGGGCGCCACTGGCACCGAACAGTTCGGCGACCTGCAGCCAGGGGCGGCAGTCCTCGTGTTCGGGCGGTGCGTCCATGACGATGCGCGAGGGGCTGCCGTCGGTGAAGCTGACGCGGAAGTAGCGGCGGAAGCTGGCGTCCGCCGAAGCGGGGGCGAGTTCGAAATCCTGGCCGGGCAACTGCGCGGCCAGCCAGTGCTGCATTTGGGCAAATCGATGCAAGACAATGCTCCGCTGGGGCTTCGTGTAGAATCCGCAAGTTTATCAAAGACCAACACGTGCGCCCTTGCCGGCGCCGACTTTTGGACGGGGTGCGTTTTGCCGGACTTGTGCTTGAAGACGCGGATGAAGCTGCTTCCGCTGTTGCTGTGCTGCATGTCGGGCAGCGCCCTGGCTGGCGGCATGCCCGCGCTGGTCGTCTCTCCAGATCTGGTGCGTGCGCGGACGCCCGCGCCTGCCGTGACCCCCCAGCCGGCCCCGGCGCGTGCGCCCGTCGCCTCCCCGTCACGACAAGCTGCCGCCGCCGCGCCCACTCCCGCGCCGAGCGCGCCTCAGGCCACCCCTGTCCCCACGCAACCGGCACTGGCACCCGCGCCGGCCTCGGCGGCCGCAGTGGTGAGCCCGGTACGCCCACTGGACGACAGTGTGTCGGCGGCACCTGCCGCGCAGGAGCAGGACGCGTCGCCGCTGCCCGCGCCAGGCACGCAAACTGCCGCAGCCGCGCCGGCTGCAGGCGAACGTGAGGCGACCCAGGTTTCGGCGCTGCGCATCCGCGGCACGCGTGCGGTGGAACTGGTCGCCGATGGCGAGGCCGAGCTGCAGCGGGGCGACATCACGCTGACCGCCGACCGGTTGCTCTACCGGGAGGTGAGCGACGAGGCCATTGCCGAGGGCAACGTCCGTCTCGCCCAGGGTACCGACGAGATCACCGGGCCGGCGGCGCGTATCGTCGTCGGTGCACGCACGGGTGAGTTCGAGTCCCCCCGCTATGCCATCACCCGACGCTCCGATCCGCGTGCCGGCGAGGCCCCGCGCGAGGTCACCGGCAGCGGCGAGGCCGAAGGGCTGTATTTCGAGGGCGAGAACCAGTACCGCCTGCGCAATGCAACCTGGACCAGCTGCCGTCCCGAGGACCCGGACTGGTACGTCAAGGCGCGCGACCTGCACCTCGACTACGACAGCGAAGTGGGTACCATGCGCCACGGCACCGTGGTGTTCAAGGACGTACCCATGCTTTGGGTGCCGTGGGCGGAGTTTCCTCTCGTCGGCCGCCGCCAGTCCGGCTTGCTGGCGCCGACCGTGGGGACCTCCAACAAGACCGGCCTCGACATCACCCAGCCCTACTACTGGAACATTGCGCCCAACTACGATGCCACCCTGTCACCGCGCTTCATGAGCCGCCGCGGTCTGCAGCTGGGCGGCGAGTTCCGCTACCTCGGCGAGGACCACGCCGGTGAGCTGCGCACGGAGTGGCTGGCCAATGACCGTGTTTCCGGCGAATCGCGCAGTCTCGGGGCCTGGCAGCACCAGCACCGCATTACCTCCCGTCTGTACGCCTCGCTCGATGTCAACGCGGTGTCGGACGACGAATATTTCGAGGATCTCAGTTCGCGCGTGTCGGTGGCTTCCAAGGTCAACCTGCTGCGCCAGGGCCGGCTCGACTACTACGGCGCCGACTGGTGGTCGGCTTCGGCGCTGGTGCAGCGCTACCAGACCTTGTCCGGCGACGAACCCTATCGCAAGCTGCCGGAACTGCGCCTCAGTGCCAACCGCGCCGGGATGGCGGGCGGCACCACCTGGGCGCTGGAAAGCCATTACACCGACTTCGAACACCCCGAGAAGACCCGCTACGTCAATGGCAGCCGGCTGGTGCTCTATCCGCAGGTCTCGCTGCCTGTCGAGCGATCGGGCTACTTCATCATTCCCAAGCTCGGCCTGCATTACACCAAGTACCGCCTCGACGATCCCTACATCGCTGGCGGACGGACCTCGATCACCCGCTCGGTGCCGATCTTCTCCATCGACAGTGGCCTGATCTTCGAGCGTGAGGCGAGCTATTTTGGCAATGCCTACCAGCAGACCCTCGAGCCGCGGGTGTTCTACGTCAAGGCGCCGGATCGCAAGCAGGATGACATTCCGGTGTTCGACACCGCGCGCTACGACTTCAGCTTTGCGCAGATGTTCTCCGAGAGCGCCTACAGCGGCAGCGACCGTGTCGCCGATGCCGACCAGATCACCGTGGCGCTGAGTTCGCGGCTGATCGATCCGCGCAACGGTGCCGAGCGCCTGCGCGTGGCGGTGGGTCAGCGCCATTATTTCTCCGATCAGCGCGTCGCCCTGCCCGGCGAGCCCTTGCGCATCGACCGCCGTACCGACTTTCTTGCCGCCCTCAGCGGTCGCGTTACCGCGACCACGACGCTTAACAGCGCCTGGCAGTACAACCCGCGCGACAGTCAGACCGAGCGCTTCAATTTCGGCGTTGGCTGGCAGCCCGAGTACGCCAAGGCGATCAACCTGAACTACCGCTGGACCCGCGGAGTGCTGCGCGACATCGACGTTTCGGCGCAGTGGCCGCTGGGCGGGCGCTGGTACGGGGTCGGCCGCGTCACCCGCTCGATCCGTGAGAACCGCGTCACCGAAGCCATCGCCGGTATCGAGTACGATGGCGGCTGCTGGGTGTTCCGCGCCGTCGCCCACCGTTTCGCTACCACCACCGACCGCGTTACCCAGTCGCTCTTCCTGCAGCTTGAACTCAATGGTCTGGCCAGCATCGGCTCCAACCCGGTGGGGCTGCTCAAGCGCAGCGTGTCGGGCTATGGCAAGATCAACGAGCCCGGCTCCGGGCGTATCTTCGGCACCGATTGACCCACACCTCCGAGAGTCCATGAAAAAACTGCTTTCCCGCCTGAGTCTTGCGCTGCTCGCCGGCGTGTCCAGTGTCGCCGTCTCGCCCGCTGTCGCGCAGGCGCGCGCAGTCGAGGTCGATCGCATCGTCGCGGTGGTCAACCACGAGGTCATCACCGCGCTGCAGCTGCGCAGCCGCCTCGATCAGGCCGTCCGTCAGCTCAGCCGCCAGGGGGTGGAGCTGCCGCCGCGCGAAGTGCTCGAGCGGCAGATGCTCGAACGCCTGATCATCGAACGTGCCCAGCTCCAGCTCGCTGCCGACAGCGCCATCCGTGTCGATGAAGCCACCCTCGAGCGCGCCATCGCACGCATTGCGGAGAACAACGGCCTCACCCTGGGGCAGCTGCGCGAGGCCCTCGACCGCGACGGCATCCCCTGGGAGCGTTTCCGCGACGAGATCCGTACCGAACTGCTGATCACCCGCCTGCGCGAGCGCGAAGTCGACAGCCGCATCGTGGTCACTGACGCCGAGGTGGACAACTTCATCGTCAACAACCCCGACGCCTTCGCCGGTGGCGAGTATCTGCTCGCCCACATCCTCCTGCGTGCGCCGGAGGGCGCGACGCCGACGCAACTCGATGCGCTCGCCCGCCGCGCCGATGAGGTGGTGCGCCGCCTCGAAGGCGGGGAGGACTTCGCCCGCGTCGCTGCCAGCGTTTCCGACGCCCCCGATGCGATGAACGGTGGCGAGCTCGGCTGGCGCAGCCGCGACCGCCTGCCGGCGCTGTTCGCCGAGATCGTCGACCGTCTCCAGCCCGGCCAGATGTCGCCGGTGCTGCGCAGTGCCGCCGGGCTGCACATCGTCAGGCTCATCGATCGCCGCGGCGGCACGCTGGCCGGCCCCGACACGGTCGAGCAGACCCGCGCCAGCCACATCCTCATCCGCACTTCGGAGATCGTCTCCGACGCCGAAGCGGAAAGCCGTATCCGTGGCCTGTACGAGCGCGTGATCCTTGGTGGTGCCGATTTTGCCGAGCTGGCGCGCAATCACTCCGCCGACCTCTCCGCGGCCAACGGTGGCGAGCTGGGCTGGATCTACCCCGGCGACACCGTGCCCGATTTCGAGCGCGCAATGGACGCCCTGGCGCCCGGGCAGGTCAGCGAGCCGGTGCGCTCGCCCTTCGGCTGGCACCTCATCAAGGTGCACGAGCGCCGCGTGCAGGACGTCTCCGAGGAGCGCAAGCGGGCGATGGCGCGCGCCGCGCTGCGCGAGCGCAAGTCCGAGGACGCTTTCGAGGACTGGGTTCGTCAGTTGCGCGACAGCACCTATGTCGAATACCGCCTCGAACAGGACTGAAGCCCCGGTGCTCGCCGTCACCAGCGGCGAGCCTGCCGGTGTCGGCCCCGAGCTGTGTGCCTGGCTCGCCAGCCGTGAATGGCCGGCGCGGCTGGTAGTGATCGGTGATGCCGGGCTCATCGCCTCGCGCCTGGCGTGCACCGGAGTGGCAGCCAGCGTGCAGCCCTATCACCCGGCGGCCCGTCCGCAGTCCGGCATACTCGAAGTCCTTCACCGCCCGCTGGCCGTGCCGGCGCAGGCCGGACGGCTGGATGTCGCCAATGCGCCGTATGTCCTCGATGTGCTCGACTGTGCCATCGATGGCTGTGTCAGCGGACATTTCTCCGGCATGGTCACCGCACCGGTGCATAAGGGCGTGATCTGCGAGGCCGGCGTGCCCTTCAGCGGCCATACCGAGTACCTAGCAGAGCGTACCGGCAGCGCACGGGTGGTGATGATGCTGGTCGGCGGCGGCCTGCGCGTGGCGCTGGCCACCACCCACCTGCCGCTTGCCGCGGTGCCGGCCGCGCTCACTGCGACGGTGCTCGAAGAGACCCTGCGCATCGTCCACCACGATCTGCAGCGCCGCTTTGGTCTTGCGCTGCCGCGTATCCTGGTGGCCGGACTCAATCCCCATGCCGGCGAAGGCGGGCATATGGGGCGCGAGGAAATCGAGGTCATCGAGCCGGTGCTCGAACGCCTGCGCGGCGAAGGCATGCAGCTGATCGGCCCGCTGCCCGCCGATACCTTGTTCGTCCCTCACACGCTGGCGCGCGGCGACGCGGTGCTGGCGATGTACCACGACCAGGGCCTGCCGGTGCTCAAGCATGCCAGTTTCGGCGGCGGGGTGAACGTCACCCTCGGTCTGCCCATCGTCCGCACTTCGGTCGATCACGGTACCGCGCTCGACCTTGCCGGCAGCGGCCGCGCGGACCCCGGCAGCCTGCATGCCGCGGTCGAACTGGCCGCGCAGATGGTTGCGCAGCGCGGCGCGCCGGCCTGAAACCCCACTCCCCATACCGCAGGCCGTAAATGGAACATCGCGCACGCAAGCGCTTCGGGCAGAACTTCCTCTCCGACCCCAACATCATCCGCAAGATCATCGATGCCATCCGTCCGCTGCGTGATGATGTGATGGTCGAGATCGGTCCCGGCCTGGGGGCGATGACCGAACCCTTGCTCGAACGCCTCGCCCATCTGCACGTCGTCGAGATCGATCGCGACCTCATCGCCCGCCTGCATCAGCGCTGGCCGGCCGAGCGCCTGACGGTGCACGAAGGAGATGCGCTGAAATTTGATTTTGCCACCCTCGGTGCGCCGCTGCGGGTAGTCGGCAACCTGCCCTACAACATCTCCACGCCCCTGCTCTTCCACCTCGCCGGCTTTGCCGCCCAGGTGCGCGACATGACCTTCATGCTGCAGAAGGAGGTGGTGATGCGCATGGTCGCCGAGGCCGGCAGCGACGACTACGGCCGTCTCTCGGTAATGCTGCAGTACCGCTTCCGCATGGGGCGGTTGTTCGACGTGCCGCCGGGCGCCTTCCGCCCGGCACCGAAGGTGATGTCGAGCATCGTGAGGCTGATCCCGCTGCCCGCCGAACAACTGCATGCGGACGACGAGGAGGTGCTCGCCGAAGTGGTGGCGGCGGCTTTCGGGCAACGCCGCAAGACCCTGCGCAACACCCTCAACGGCCTGCTCGATGCTGCCGGCTTCGACGCCCTCGGCATCGACAGCGGCCTGCGTGCCGAGCGCCTGACGGTGGATGATTACGTTGCCATAGCCAATCACGTCGCCGCACAAAGAAAAAGGGCCGGGTAAGGCCCCGGCCCTGCTGTGCGTACGTGGCGGACGCTCAGTTCTTCTTCATGGGGCAGGTATTGATGCCCAGCAGCGGATACAGCGGGCACCAGCCCATCAGGCCGGTGGCCAGGGGGACGACGCCGATCCAGGTCCACGGGGCGCCGATGCCCATGATGGCCAGCACGATCAGCACCAGCCCGGCAACGATGCGCAGGATCTTGTCGATACCGCCGACGTTTGCTTTCATGGTGTTCTCCAGTGGGTTGTGAAGACGCCATTTGACCACCGCCGCGGCGCGCGGTCTGTAACCGTGGTCACATAGCTCCGGCGGCGAGCCTGCGCAGGCCGGCAGGGTCGAGGATCTCGATCTGCTCGCGCCCCAGGCGCACCAGCCCTGCCGCGGCAAAGCCCTTCAGCAGCCGGCTGACGATTTCGCGCACGCTGCCCAGTTCGTCGGCCAGCTGCTGGTGGGTGACGTGGAGCACTCGCCCCTTGCCGAGCAGCAGGGTGGCCAGACGCTGGTCGAGGCGGTGAAAGGCGACCTCTTCGATCAACTGCATCAGCCCGGCGATGCGCTCGGCGAAGAGATGGAAGACAAAGCTGCGGAACGCCGCCTCGCCGAGCAGGGTGTCGAAGACCTGCCGCGGCAGCAGCATCAGCACGGTATCGGTTTCGGCCACTCCGCGGGCGTTGTAGTCGGTGCCGCCGAGCAGGCAGGACGAAGAGATGACGCAGGTCTCGCCTGCGGCGACGCGGTACAGCGGCAGCTCGCGACCACTGGGGGCGCATTTCACCACCCGGATCGAACCCTCGACGACGAAGGGGAAGCCCTCGCAGGGCTGATGGTCGTCGAACACCACCTGGCCCGCGGCCACCTTCATCCACTGCGCGGCAGCCTGCAGCGTCGCCCGTGCAGGCGCGGGCAGGGCGTCGAGAACGGGATAGCTGGCGGTGGGCAGGGCGTGTTGCATCGGGGGTCAGCGTTCCAGGGTGAGTACCACGGGAGCGTGGTCAGAGGGACGCTCGAGTCTGCGCGGGGCCTTGTCCACCGAGCACGCACGGCAGGCCGCACGCAGCGCCGGAGAGACCAGGATGTGGTCGATGCGCAGGCCGAAATTGCGCCGGAAGGCCATCATGCGATAGTCCCACCATGAGAAGGCGCGCTCGGGTTGCTCGAAGAGGCGGAAGGCGTCGACCAGGCCCAGCGCGGTGAGGGCCTCGAAGGCTGCGCGTTCGGGTGCGGAAACGTGGATCTCGTCCTTCCAGTCGGGGTGGGCATCGCGGGCCTCGGGGGCGATGTTGAAGTCGCCGGTGAGCACCAGTTGCGGGTGGCGTGCCATTTCCGCGCCGACCCACTCGGTGAGCGCGGCGAGCCAGCGCATCTTGTAGTCGAACTTGTCGGAGCCGACGGCCTGGCCGTTGGGGAAATAGCCGCAGATCACCCGCACGCCGTCCACGGTGGCGGCAATGATGCGCTTCTGCTCGTCGGCGAAGCCGGGGATGTCGCGGACGACGTCCGTCGCCGCAGCGGGGGTGAGGATGGCGACGCCGTTGTAGGTCTTCTGGCCGTTGACCACGGCGTGGTAGCCGGCGGCCTCCAGCTCGGCAAACGGAAAGGCTTTCTCTTCCTGCTTCAGCTCCTGCAGGCAGAGCGCGTCGGGGCGGTGTTCGGCCAGCCAGTCGAGGACATGGGGAAGGCGGATCTTCAGCGAGTTGACGTTCCAGGTGGCGATCTTCACTTTCTTGCGTGTGCCTGTCGGTGGGGCTGGGGTTGGTTCAGGAGCGGCGCGCGCGGCGTGGCGGCCCCGGGTTGCGGCGCCATCAGCGCCACCCCGGGGCATATGGGGCATCGGTTCGAGGCGGCGCTCAGCGCATCGGCGGCGCGCTGCGCGGGTAGCCGGCGTCGTCCAGCAGGCGGGCCCACGACGACTCGAGGAAACCCTTGAACGGCAAGTGACCGACGGTGATGGCGGGGATCTCTTCCGGTTCGCCGAGCGCGGCGCGGTAGGCCGCGACGTCTTCCTCGTTGCGCAGCACGCGCTCCGTGTAGGGTACGCCACGGCCGTCGAGATAGGCCTTGGCGCGCTGGCAGGGGTCGCCACAGGTTTCCGAGACGTACAGCGTCACCGGGTAGGTGTCGGCCGCCACGCTGACCGTGTAGGCCGGCACCTGATCGGCGCTGCGCGGCACGAAGCGGCGCTCCTCGACCTGGCGGACCTGCTGGGGCGGGGGTTGGTCGGAGTAATGCACCCGTCCCTGTTCGTCCACCCAGCGGTAGGTGGTGCCCTGGGCAAGGAGGGCGGGGGTGGCGGTCAGCAGGGCGGTCAGCAGCAACAGGCGTTTCATGCAGTCACCATTCCATTGTGGCGTAGCAGGGCATCCACCCGCGGCTCGCGACCGCGGAAGGCCTTGAACGACTCCAGCGCCGGACGGCTGCCGCCGACCGCGAGGATCTCGCGCCAGAAGCGCGCGCCGGTTTCCGCATCGAGCAGGCTGCCACGGCCCTGCCCGGCTTCCTCGAAGGCTTCGAAAGCGTCGGCGGAAAGCACTTCCGCCCACTTGTAACTGTAGTAGCCGGCGGCGTAACCGCCGGCAAAGATGTGCGAGAAACTGTGCGGGAAGCGGTGCCAGGCCGGCGGGATGATCACCGCCACCTCGCGGCGCACCTCGTCGAGCAGGGCGAGCACGCGCTCCACCGGCACCGGGCCTGCACTGGCGTCCACCTCGCCGTGCAGGCGCAGGTCGAACATCGAGAACTCGAGCTGGCGCACGGTCTGCATGCCGCTCTGGAAGTTCTTGGCGGCGATCATCTTGTCGAACAGCGCGCGCGGCAAGGGCTCGCCGGACTCCACATGGGCGGTCATTGCGCTGAGCACGTCCCACTCCCAGCAGAAGTTCTCCATGAACTGGCTGGGCAGTTCCACCGCGTCCCACTCGACGCCGTGGATGCCGGAGACGGCCAGTTCATCCACCTGGGTGAGCAGGTGGTGCAGACCGTGGCCGGCTTCGTGGAACAGGGTCAGCACGTCGTCGTGGGTGAAGGTCGCCGGCTTGCCGCCTACCGGGCCGGGGAAGTTGCACACCAGGTAGGCGACCGGGGTGGACACCCCCTCGCGGCCCCGGTAGCGGCTGCGCGCGGAGTCCATCCAGGCGCCGCCGCGCTTGGTGTCGCGCGCATGCAGGTCGAGATAGAAGTGGCCGATGGTGTCGCCGGCGCGTTCGATGCGGAAGAAGCGCACGTCGGTGTCCCAGCGCGGCGCCTCGTCGGGCAGGATGTCCACGCCGTACAGGGTGCGGATCACGCCGAACAGGCCGTCGAGCACCTTGGGTTCGGGGAAGTACTGCTTCACCTCCTGGTCGGAGTAGGCGTAGCGCGCCTGGCGCAGCTTCTCCGAGGCCCAGCCGATGTCCCACGGCTGCAGATCCGCGAGGCCCAGGTCGTCGCGCGCGAAAGCCTGCAGTTCGGCGAGATCGCGCTCGGCAAAGGGCTTTGCCTTGGCAGCCAGCTCGCGCAGGAAGTCCAGCACCTGCTGCGGGTCGTCGGCCATCTTGGGGACCAGCGAGACCTCGGCGAAGTTGCGGTAGCCCAGCATGCGCGCTTCCTCGTCGCGCAGGGCGAGGATGCGGCCGATCAGCGGGCCGTTGTCCCATTCCGCCTTGCCGGCTTCTGAAGCGCGGGTGGCGTAGGCGCGGTACATGCGCTCGCGCAGGGCGCGGTCGTCGGCGTACTGCATCACCGGCAGGTAGGCGGGCATCTGCAGGGTGAATTTCCAGCCCGGCTGGCCGTCGCGTTCGGCGGCGGCGCGCGCGGCTTCCAGCGCGTCGGCCGGAATGCCGGCCACGCCGGTTTCGTCGCGGACGTATTCGGCGTGGGCGTTGGTGGCATCGAGCAGGTTCTCGGAGAACTTCGCCGCCAGCTGCGACTGCTCTTCCTGGATGGCCTGGAAGCGCGGCTTGAGTTCATCGGGCAGTTCGGCGCCGGAGAGGCGGAAGTCGCGCACTTCGTGTTCCACGATGCGCCGGCGTACCGCCGACAGAGTGGTGAATTCCGCGCTTTCGGCGAGCGCCTTGTACTTGCCGAACAGCGCCAGGTTCTGCCCCACCTCGGCGTAGAAGCGCGATACCTCGGGCAGCATGGCGTTGTAGGCCTCGCGCCATTCGGGCACGTCCTTGACGCTGTGCAGGTGGCCGACCACGCCCCAGGCGCGCCCCAGACGCTCGCCGGCCTCGGTGAGCGGCACGACGAAACCGTCCCAGCTGCTCGGCGCGTCGTCGGCGGTCAGGCGCGCGATCAGCGTGCGGTTGTCGTCGATCAGCTGGCGGAGCGCCGGAGCGACGTGCTCCGGGCGGATGGCGTCGAAGTCGGGGAGGGCGGCAAGGTGCAGCAGGGGATTGCTCATGGGGCGGCGGTTCCGGGCAGCTATGCAGAAGTGCTGTATTGTGCCGAAAAAGCGCCCGCGATGCGTGCTGTGCCCTGCTATTCGTGCAATAGCCCGCCGCCATCGGCGGCGGTTTCAGCGCCCGCCGGGGGCCTGCCAGATGTTGCGGCAGCCGGTTTCGCGGATGAAGAAGCTGGACAACGCACCGAGCACGCCGGCTGCGGCGAGCAGGCCGATGCCGAGGCGGAAGGTGTCGGCCGAATAGATGCGCACACCGTCAATCACCGTGCCGTCCCAGCCCCAGTCCATCACCAGTCCCACCGCCGGCTGCAGCAGCGCACCGGCGAGGAAGCCGCCCATGTTGGTGACGCTGGTGCTCATGCCGGAGAGCTGGGGCGGATTCACTTCCTTGGCGCATGCCCAGGTCAGCGAGAAACTCGAGGTGGTCAGGCCCATCAGGGCAAACAGGGCATACGACAGCCCGACCGGCATGCGCAGTGCGGACAACCACACCAGCCACAGCAGGCAGTAGGCCAGGCTGGCGGCGATCAGCACCGGCTTGCGGCGGCCGAGCTTGTCCGACAGCGAGCCGATGGCCAGGCAGCCGACGGCGAAGCCGGCGAAGAACAGCGACAGGTGGCTGGCGGCTTCCACCCGGCTCAGTTCGTGCACCTGCACCAGGTAGGGTGTTGCCCACAGCCCGGCAAAGGCGAAGAAGCTGCCGGCGAGGCCGAAATTCACCCATACCGCCGGCCAGGTGGCGCGGTTCCTCAGCACGCCGAGCAGGCCGTTGATGACCACCGTGCGGTCGAAGCGCGGACGCGCAGTGTCAGCACTGCGCCCTTCCTTGACGAACAACCAGCAGGCCACCGCCAGCACCGCCGAGATGACCGCGGCGCCGAAGAAAATTCCGCGCCAGGAGGTGACCTGCGCGAGTGCCGCGAGCGGGGTGCCGGCAAGCACCGAGCCGAGGTTGCCGAGCAGCATCGACAGTCCCACCATGGTGGCAAAGCGGCGCTCATCGAACCACACCGCGATCAGCTTCAGCATGGCGATGAAGACCACCGACACGCCCAGCCCGATCAGGGTGCGGCCGACCAGCGCGATATCCAGATTCGGTGCGAGGCCGAACAGCAGGCTGCCGGCCGCCGCCACTACGCAGCCGGTGACGAGGATGCGGCGCGGGCCGAGGGTATCCACCAGGATGCCGGTGGGCACCTGCATGATGGTGTACACGTAGAAATAGGTTGCCGCCAGCACGCCCAGCGAGGCTGCGCTGGTCTGGAAGGCGAGGGCCAGATCCTGGGCGATGCCGGCAGGCGCGAAACGATGGAAGAAGGACAGGATGTAGGCGGCAATGACGACGGCCATCGCCAGCCCGCGTCCGCTGGCGGGGATCTGCATGTTTGTCTCCTGAGGGGCCTGCGGCCTGATTGTTGTTTTTTGAACCGGGGGGTGTCGCTAGCGCGGCGCTTCTCCTTTAAGGGGAGGGGTTGTTGACGAGGTTCGACGGACCTTGGTCGTTCCCGCCGGAAACCCATCCCCCTCCTGTCCTGTCCAGGGCCGGCTTTGCACAGCCGGCCCGCTCAGCCGGCGCCAAGCATGCTTCGCGAAACCCCGGCTTCGCCCCCTTGAAGGGGGAGGAGAGGTCAGGAGCTCAGCCCAGGGGAGTGCCGGTCAGGCGCTCGTAGGCCTCGCGGTACTTCGCTGCGGTGTGCTCGATGACCTCGGCCGGCAGGCGTGGCCCGGGGGCCTTCTTGTTCCAGTCCAGGGTCTCCAGGTAGTCGCGCACATACTGCTTGTCGAAGGACGGCGGGCTGATCCCTTCGCGGTAGCTGTCGGCGGGCCAGAAGCGCGACGAATCCGGAGTCAGCGCCTCGTCGATCAGATGCAGCGTGCCGGCGGCATCGACGCCGAATTCGAACTTGGTGTCGGCGATGATGATGCCGCGCCCGGCGGCGTAGTCGGCGGCCTGGGTGTACAGCGCAATCGCCGCATCGCGGGCTTCCTCGGCCAGGCCCGCGCCGCTCTTGCCGGTGCCGGCGAGCGCTTCGGCCAGAACGGCGTCGCAGTTGGCCTGGGCAACGGCGAAGGAGACGTTCTCGTCGTGGTCACCCACTTCGGCCTTGGTGGCCGGGGTGAAGATCGGCGCCGGCAGCTTTGCCGCCTGCTGCAGGCCGGCGGGCAGTTCGATGCCGCAGATCGCCCCGGTGGTCTGGTAATCCTTCCAGCCCGAGCCGATCACGTAGCCGCGCACCACGGCCTCGATGGGCAGCGGCTTGAGGCGCTTGACCACCAGCGCGCGTCCCGCGACCTGGTCGCGCTCGTCGGCGGCCACCACGGTTTGCGGATCGATGCCGGTAAGCTGGTTGGGGACGATGTGGCCGAGGCGGTCGAACCAGAAATTGGCCAGCGCGGTCAGCACCCGGCCCTTGTCCGGAATCGGGTCCGGCAGGATGACGTCGAAGGCGGACAGCCGGTCGCTGGTGACGATCAGCAGTTTGTCGGCATCGACCGCGTAGATGTCGCGCACCTTGCCGCGGCCGAGCAGCGGCAGGCTCTTGATGGTGGATTCGAACAGGGGAGTGCTCACGGTGACGGTACCGGTCGAGATAAAGGGGGAATTATAGCCGGGGCCGGCACTACAGCAGTGCATGACCCAGGGTGCGCAAGGCGATGCCCACTGCCGCGCCGGCCAGCGCTGGGCGCAGCACGCCGGCCACCCGCCGCCCGGCGGAGATCAGCACTGCCACGCCGGCCACGTCGAGCGGGTGGATGAGGAAGCCGGCGCTGCCGTTGAGCACCGCCACGCTGGCGCTGCCCTCGCGCAGCATCTCGTCCATCACCCCCATCATCGCGGTGCCGCCGGCGATGTACTTGGTCAGCGTGGGCAGGATCAAGGCAGGGTCGATGGCCAGTACGGCGAGCAGCGGGGTCAGCAGCGTGGTCAGCGCGTCGATGGCGCCGCTGGCACGCAGCGCCATCACCGCGACCAGTGCCAGCACCAGCATCGGGATGGCGCCCACGGCGATCTTGAAGGCTTCCGCGCCGGCGCGGTTGATGACGTCGAGCACGCCCTTGGCATCGTCCGCGCTGCGGTGATGCAGGGTCTCGTCCACCGGTCCTTCTACCGCCGACAGCTTGCGCCCGAATACATGCCAGGTGGCCGCCGCGGCAAGCAGGCCGCCGGCCATGGAGAGCGTCAGGGTGAGGGCGAAGTTCAGCCCCATCGCCGCCATCGGGAAGGTGACGTTGGCCTGCGCCATCGCCATCACCATCGCCAGGGTGGCCGCCAGATGGCGGTCGGAGGCGCCGCGCCCTTCCATCATGGTGAGCGTGGCCACCGGCGCGGCGAAGCTGACGAAGTTGATCTGCAGCGCAGCGAACACGCCGAGCCCGGTGAGACCCGCCGGGCGCAGCAGCGGCGTGGCGCGCTGCACCACCCAGTCGATGACACCACGCGCTTCGAGCAGGCGCATCAGCGACAGCATCACCACCATGATGGGCAGCAGCACGAAGAGGGCCAGCTCGACGGCCGAGCGGCCGGCGCGCAGGATGATGTCGGTGAGCAGGTCCATCGAAGGCGGGGCTTGAATGCGATGCGACGCATGCTACCGCGCCGGCGTCCGGCGCACGAGTGACAGATGCCGCGCGCTCGACCGATACGCCCGCTTGCGCTGCAGCACGGCGGTGGCTAAGGTGAGCAATGCAATGGTCATCGAGGCGGCGTCTGCCGGCAGGGCCGCCAACGACATGGAAGGGAACGCGATGAAAAGGCGCGCTGGCGTATTCCTGCTGTGGCTGCTGGCCGGCATCCTGCCGGTGTCGGCGGCGCAGGCGCAGGTGTTGCCGGCCTTGCGCATCGACCCCACGCAGGTCACCGTTTCGGGCATCTCCTCGGGCGCCTACATGGCGGTGCAGTTCGGCGTCGCCCATGCCGAGGTGGTCAGCGGGGTCGCCGCCACCGCCGGCGGGCCGTATTTCTGTGCCGGCGGCGACGCCCTTGGTGGAGCAGCGGTGGGGCGGGTGATCGCGCGCTGCATGCAGGGCGACCCGGCCTATCCGGCGCGCCCGATCGGCGTTGACGAACGGCGTGCGATGGCCGCCGCGACCCGGCAATGGGCGGAAGAGGGCCGCATTGCGCCCCTCTCCGCACTTGCCGCGCAGCGCGTGTGGCTGTTCCACGGCTATAACGACGGCATCGTCAGACGAGCGGTGGTCGACGCCCTGTTCGACTGGTACCGCGAGTTCGTGCCCGGGCAGCAGGTGTTCTACCGCAACGACATGAATGCGGCGCACGCGCAGATCAGCGCCACATGCACGCGCCCCGCGGCAGCCGATGGCGGAGCGGCATGCAATGCCTGCACGCAGACCGGCGGGCAGTACATCAATGCCTGCATCGATCCCCTGGGCGGCGGGGCTTACGATGCGGCCGGCGCTGCCCTGCAGCTGTTTCACGGGCCCTTGCTGCCGCCTGTCGATGCCGCCGGCGCGGGGACGGTGCAGGCCTTCGATCAGCGCCCCTATGTGCGCCGTGGGGAGCGTGAACGCTCACCCGTGCGCGTGGCGCTCGCCGATACCGGCTATCTGTACCTGCCGGCGCCCTGCGCGGCGGGCGAACCGTGCCGCCTGCACGTGGCTTTCCACGGCTGCCAGCAGCAGGCCGAGCGCATCGGGCTGGCCTTCGTCAACGGCGCGGGGTTCAACGAATGGGCGGCGGCCAACCGCATCGTCGTGCTCTATCCGCAGACGGTGGCGACCCGTGCCGTGCCCTTTACGCCGTACAACCCGCAGGGCTGCTGGGACTGGTGGGGCTACAACGACTTCTTCTTCGACTTTGCCGGACGTTATGCCACCCGTGAGGGAGTGCAGGTCGCCGCGGTGTGGCGCATGGTGCAGCGCCTGATGTCCGGGGGCGAAGGCCGCGTGGAAGCGGCGCCGGCGAGCGTGCCGGAGCTGCTCCGCGTCGATGTTTCGGCACGCGCCGTGGCCCTGAGCTGGGTGCCGGCGGCGGGTGCGGTGGCGTATCGCCTCCTGCGTCATGACGACGAGGCCGGTGGGGCAGCGGTCGAAACCATCGTAAACGCGCCGCCCTTCGTAGACCACGGCGTGCTGCCGGCGCGCAGCTACCGCTACCGCCTGCAGGCCCTCGCCGCCGACGGCGCAGCGGGTGAGGAATCGGCCGAGCTGGTGCTGCGCACGGCGTCCGAGGCGCCGCCTTGTGATCCTTATTATTCGCTGGCGGCGGATCGTCCGGTGGATGCGCGCAATCGCCCGAGCGCGGCGGTCTGTCCCTGAGCACGGTAAACGACAGACGCCCGCGCGGGCGCGGGCGTCATCGTTGCGGGGTGGCTGTGCTCAGTCCATCGCCTCGTACAGCGGCAGGGTGAGGAACTCGGGGAAGTCGTCGGAGAGCGACATCTCTTCGAAGATCTTCGCCGCCTGGTCGTAGGTGGCGGTGTCCTCGCCCTGGGCGGTGACGGTGGCCTTGACCTTGGCGAGCTCCTCGGGGATCAGCGCGCGCACCATGTCGGCGGTGACCTTGCGGCCGTCGTCGAGCACGCCCTTCGGGCTCACCACCCACTGCCAGATCTGCGAGCGCGAGATCTCCGCGGTGGCGGCGTCTTCCATCAGGTTGTGGATCGGCACGCAGCCGTTGCCGGCCAGCCAGGAGCCGAGGTAGTGGATGCCGACGTTGATGTTGTTGCGCACGCCCACTTCGGTGATCGGCTGCTCGGGCTGGAAGTTCATCCAGTCCTTGGGGCCGAAGCTGCCGGAGACCTGCTTGTCCCACTGGTTGGGGCGGTCGCCCAGCACCTTGACGAATTCTTCCATGGCGATCGACACCAGGCCCGGGTGGGCCACCCAGCCGCCGTCGTAGCCGTCGTTGGCATCGCGGGTCTTGTCGTGGCGGATGCCGGCCAGCGCCTTGTCGTTGGCGGCGGGGTCGTTCTTGATCGGGATCAGCGCGCTCATGCCGCCCATGGCCGGGGCGCCGCGCTTGTGGCAGGCCTGCACCAGGGCCAGCGCGTAAGAGCGCATGAAGGGCACTTCCATGGTGATCGCGCCACGGTTGGCAAGGCAGAAGTCCTTGTTCTTCTTGAACTTCTTGATGCAGGAGAAGATGTAGTCCCAGCGCCCGGCGTTGAGGCCGGCGGAGTGGTTGCGCAGCTCGTACAGGATCTCTTCCATCTCGAAGGTGGCGAGGATGGTTTCGACCAGCACGGTGGCCTTGATGGTGCCCTGCGGCAGGCCGATGTGGTCCTGCGCCATCACGAAGATGTCGTTCCACAGACGGGCTTCGAGGTGGCTTTCCATCTTCGGCAGGTAGAAGAAGGGGCCGGCGCCGCGGGCAATCTGTTCCTTGGCGTTGTGGAAGAGGAAGAGCGCGAAGTCGAAGATGCCGCCGGAGACGCGCTGGCCGTCGACCAGCACGTGCTTCTCGTCCAGGTGCCAGCCGCGCGGGCGCACCTGCAGGGTGGCGATCTTGTCTGCGAGCTTGTACTCCTTGCCGTTTTCGGCGACGAAGTCGATCTGGCGGCGGATCGCGTCATAGAGGTTCACCTGGCCCTGGATCTGGTTGTACCAGTTCGGGCTGTTGGAATCCTCGAAGTCGGTCATGTAGGAGTCGGCGCCCGAGTTGAAGGCGTTGATGATCATCTTGCGCTCGACCGGGCCGGTGATCTCCACGCGGCGGCATTCCAGTGCCTTGGGCAGCGGCGCGACTTTCCAGTCGCCTTCGCGGATGGCCTTGGTTTCCGGCAGGAAGTCGGGCAGCTCGCCGGCGTCGATGCGCGCCTGGCGGGCGACGCGGGCGGCCAGCAGTTCCTGGCGGCGCGGTTCGAAGGCGCGGTGCAGCTTGGCGACGAGTTCCAGCGCCTCGCGGGTGAGGATCTGGTCGAAGCGCGGGTGCAGCGGGGCGTTGATCTGCATGCCCTGGGGCAGGTCGAGGCTCATGGAAACTCCTGTCTGAATGGTTGCGAAAAGCGGTGATCTTCGGTGTGCTGCGCCGGGCCGCGGGCCGTCGCCTGCGGGCTGCGCCCGTCTGAAAGGGTGCTGGCCGCGGGTGGTGTCTCCTCCACCCGGCATGATTTGACAGCGAGTCTATTGCGTCACAAATGAAAATAGAAGATAACGGTATATCAATTGATCTTTTACTTTGAGTAAAAAATGGATCAGCTCAAACAGATCGAGAGCTTCGTCAGCGTCGCCACGCGCGGCTCGCTCTCGGCCGCGGCGCGCGAGGAGGGGGTGACCCCGGCGGTGATCGGCCGCCGCCTCGACGCCCTGGAGGCGCGCCTGGGGGTGAAGCTCCTGCTGCGCACCACCCGGCGCATCACGCTCACCTTCGAGGGTAGTGCGTTTCTCGAGGACTGCCAGCGCATCCTCAACGATCTTGCCAATGCAGAAGCCTCGGTGAGTCTGGGCGGCATCAAGCCCAGCGGCCATCTGCGCCTGACTGCGCCGGCAGGTTTCGGGCGCCGCCATGTGGCGCCGCTGGTGATGGACTTCCTGCGCACCAACCCGGAAGTCAGCTGCACACTGGAGTTGTCCGACCGTATGGTCGATCTGATCAACGAGAACTTCGATTGCGCCATCCGCATCGGCGAACTGTCCGACTCCAGCCTGGTGTCCGTGCGTCTGGCGGAAAACCGCCGCGTGGTGATCGCCAGCCGCGAGTACCTGTCCCGTCACGGCACGCCGCAGACCCCGCAGGACCTGCTCGCCCACAACTGCCTGTGTCTGGCCCAGCAGCGCGGCTGGCAGTTCCGTGGCGCGGACGGCACCCCCTTGCTGCTGCGCGTTGCCGGCAACCTTGAATGCAACGACGGCGCAGTGTTGCGCGACTGGACGCTGGCTGGCCTGGGGCTGGCCTGGCGCTCGCTGTGGGAGGTCGGCGAGGACCTGCGCAGCGGCCGCCTGGTGCCGGTACTGGAAGACTGGGCCGCGGCGCCGCTGGGCATCTATGCGGTGTTTCCGCAACGCCGCCACCTCGCCCTGCGCATGCGCCTGCTGCTCGATCATTTCCGCAGCACCTACGCCCGCCCCGCCTACTGGAACGAGTGCGGAGATGGGTGAGGGCGGGAGGGGTGAGGGCGGGATTGATGAAACCGCCGTGCATCGGGTATATTGCCGTCCCTTGTGGTGCGTCGTCTGCTGACGTGCCGGGCCGGCATAGCTCAGTTGGTAGAGCAGCGCATTCGTAATGCGAAGGTCGGGGGTTCGACTCCTCTTGCCGGCACCATCCGCTTGAAAGAATAGGCCAGTCCTTCGGGGGTGGCCTTTTTCTTTTCCAAGTACTTCTGCAACATGTTGACGTTTACGTCAACGTCTCCTATCGTCGTCTATCCCGCTATTTCCGCACCGGTGCGTCGTGAGCGCCTCAGTGGCTGCTGCAGCGCGGGAGCGAAAAATGCGGGCGAGTTGTCCGAAGCAGGTATCCGAACACGGGAGGAGAGCAGGTGAAGATCGACGACAAGGTATTCGTGGTGACCGGCGGTGGCTCCGGCCTCGGTGCGGCGACCGCACGCATGCTGGTGGAGGCGGGCGGCAAGGTGGTGCTGGCCGATGTCAATGCCGAGGCGGGCGCGCAGGTGGCGGCCGAACTGGGCGCGGCGGCGGTTTTCGTGCGCACCGACGTGAGCGACGAGGCCAGCGCCAGGGCCGCCATCGAGCGCGCGGTGAGCGCTTTCGGCGGCCTCCACGGGTTGATCAACTGCGCCGGGGTGGCTCCGGCCGAGAAGGTGGTGGGGCGCGACGGTGCGCACCGCCTGGAGTCCTTTGCGCGCACCATCAACATCAATCTGGTGGGCAGTTTCAACATGATGCGCGTGGCCGCGGAGGTGATGAGCAAGGCCGAAGCGGATGAGGGTGGCGAGCGCGGGGTGATCGTCAGCACCGCCTCGGTGGCGGCCTACGACGGCCAGATTGGCCAGGCCGCGTACGCGGCCTCCAAGGCCGGCATCGTCGGCCTGACCCTGCCGGTGGCTCGCGAACTGGCGCGCTTCGGCATCCGTGTGATGACCATCGCTCCGGGGATCATGGAGACCCCGATGCTGATGGGCATGCCGCAGGAGGTGCAGGATTCGCTCGGCAAAATGGTGCCCTTCCCGTCGCGCCTGGGCAAACCGGCCGAGTATGCCGCGCTGGTGCGCCACATCATCGAGAACAGCTATCTCAATGGTGAAGTGATCCGCCTCGATGGCGCGATCCGCATGGCAGCCAAGTAAGCGCCCGGACTGGCGGCAGTGGCAGGCCCGAGGGGGTGCTGCCGCCAGCGGGGAACCTTTGCGGCAGGTCAGGCCCAAAGTCGGGTATTTGTGCTAAAAGTGCGCTTCCGTATTTTCCCGCGCTGCCGTCCCGGTCATTGCGCGCGGGCGCTCCCGACTCCGTAGATGAATACTGCCAGCGAAACCGCCCCGCCACCCGTCGTCGCCGGGTCTGAAGACCCCAACTGCTACCATTGCGGTCTGCCGATCCCACCCGAGACCCGCCACTATGTCCGCATCGAAGGGCAGAGCCGGCGGATGTGCTGCGTCGGCTGCGAAGCGGTGGCACAGTCCATTGTCGACAACAATCTCACCGAGTACTACCGCCACCGCGATGCGATGCCCGAATCGCGCCGCGAGGCGATGCCGCAGGAGTTGCAGGAACTCGGTCTGTTCGATCACCCCGACTTCCAGAAAACCTTCGTGCGTCCGGTCGGAGAGCATGAGCGCGAGGCCTCGCTGATCCTCGAAGGCATCACCTGCGCGGCCTGCGTGTGGCTCAACGAGCAGCATGTCGCGCGTCAGCCCGGTGTGCGCGGCATCGACATCAACTACGCCACCCGGCGTGCGCGGGTGCGCTGGGACGAGCGCGAGATCAAGCTCTCCGACATCCTCGGCGCGGTGCAGGCCATCGGCTACCGCGCCTATCCCTACGACGCCGAACGTTCCGAGCAGCTAGCCCACCGCGAGCGCCGCTCGATGCTGTGGCGGGTCTTCGTCGCCGGCTTCGGCATGATGCAGGTGATGATGTACGCGATTCCCGTGTACGTCGCCGGCGAAGGCGAGATGACCGCCGAGATGGAGGTGCTGATGCGCTGGGCAAGCCTGGTGCTGACCCTGCCGGTGGTGTTCTACTCCGCAGCGCCCTTCTTCCAGCGTGCGCTGCGTGATTTCCGTCTGCGCCGGCTGGGCATGGACGTACCGGTGGCGCTCGGGGTGGGCAGCGCCTTTGCCGCCAGCGTGTGGGCGACGCTGATCGACGGGCCGGAGGTGTATTTCGACTCGGTGACCATGTTCGTGTTCTTCCTGCTGTGCGGGCGCTATCTGGAAATGCTGGCGCGCCAGAAGGCGGTGCGCGGGGTCGAGGAACTCGGCAAGGTGCTGCCGGTGTTCGCCGAGCGCCTTGGCGCAGACGGCGCCGTCGACAAGGTGCCGGTTTCGCAACTGCAGCCCGGTGACCGCGTGCGCGTGCGTCCCGGCGAAGTATTCCCGGCCGACGGTGTGCTGGCCGAAGGCCATAGCGAGGCCAATGAGGCCCTGCTCACCGGAGAGAGCCGGCCGGTACCGAAGGCACCGGGCGCCGAGGTTACCGGCGGCAGCATCAACGTCAGCAGCCCGGTGGTGGTGGAGATCCGCCGGGTCGGCGATTCCACCCGCCTGGCGGCGATCCGTCAGCTGATGGATCGTGCGGCGGCGGAAAAGCCGCGCATCGCCACCCAGTCCGACCGCGTTGCCCGGGTTTTCATCATCGCCCTGCTGGTGCTGGCGGCGCTGACCTATGTCGGCTGGCAGTTCATCGATCCCGAGCGGGCGCTGTGGGTCTTCGTCTCCGTGCTGGTGGTGGCCTGCCCCTGCGCGCTGTCGCTGGCCACGCCGACCGCGTTGACCGTGGCCACCGATGCACTGGCCCGCATGGGGGTGCTGATCACCCGCGGGCACGCCATCGAAGCGCTGGCCGGTGCCAACCGCTTTGTCTTCGACAAGACCGGCACGCTGACCCACGGTCAGATGCAGGCGGGTGCGGTGACGGTGCTCGACGGCAGTGATGAGACGCAGGTGCGGGCGCAGGCGGCTGCGCTTGAGCAGGCCTCTGAGCACGCCATTGCCGCCGGTGTGCGCCTGGCCGCGGAAGGCCTCCGGCTACCGCCGGTGAGCGCGCAGCGGGCGGTGACCGGGCAGGGTGTGGAAGGGCAGGTGGATGGTGAGTTGATGCGCATCGGGCGCCCCTCCTTCGTTGCCGAACTGGCCGGCAGCGCGGTGCCTGCCGAAGTTGCGGCGCTCGAGGGCGATGGCGCCACCGTCGTTGCTCTGGCGGCGCAGGGGCGCTGGGTGGCGCTGTTCGGCCTCGCCGACCGCGTGCGCGAGGAAGCTCCGCTGCTGCTCGCCCATCTGCAGCGTCAGGGCATTCCGACTGTCATTCTCTCCGGCGATGCGCCGGCTGCGGTGGCTGCGGTTGCGGCCCGTGTCGGCGCTGCCGAGGCCCATGCCGGCCTCACCCCGCAGGACAAGCAGGCCTGGGTCGAGGCCCGTCAGCGTCAAGCGGGGGTCCTGGTGGCCATGGTGGGCGACGGCGTCAACGATGCGCCGGTGCTCGCCCAGGCCCATGTCTCCATCGCCATGGGCGGTGGCACCGATCTGGCGCGCAATCAGGCCGACGTCGTGCTGCTGTCGGAGAACCTCGTCGGTCTCGGGCAGGCCATCGGTCAGTCGCGGCGTACCCTGGCGGTGATCCGGCAGAACCTGTGGTGGTCCTTCACCTACAACTTCACTTCGGTGCCACTGGCGATGATGGGGCTGATCACCCCGTGGATGGCCGGCATCGGGATGGCTGCCAGCTCCCTGCTGGTGGTACTCAATGCGCTGCGCCTGCAAGGGGCGGGGGCGCGCGCGCAACAGACGAGGTAGTCACCATGGACGGTCTGCTCGGCAGTCTCTACATACTCATTCCGCTGTCGGTGGTGCTCGTTTTCCTCATCGGCATGATATTCTGGTGGTCGGTGCGCTCCGGTCAGTTCGACGACCTTGAAGGTCCGGCCTACCGGCTGATGATGGACGACCGCGACCAGCCGCCGGATGCCGATGAGAACAAGGGCGATGGGACGGGGGGCAAGGGCGGTGAGCGCTGAACCGAACCGGCTGGCGAAGCGGTGATGCGGTCAATGAGTACGGCATAGGGATTACTCGCAAGGTATTTGATTTAAGTCAAGGTCCGGTCCGGCCGCTAAGGCACACTGCGCACATGGTTATTCACCGCTGCGCGCCGTGCTCTGCACAGCGGTGAGGCAACCGGATTTTGTCTCTCTGTTGGGGTTGGGGGTGCGTGTTACACGCACCCTTTTTTTTGCCCAAATGCAAGGCGTGGCAAGGCTTCGCGCGCTTCCGGCAATCCCCGCGCTGGAATACAATGTTGATCTGCGTCAAATTCTGGATCCACTTGCGGCGTATCCTTCACCGGTCGATTTCCGGGCTGGATACGCGAAGTCGGATGGGATCTACAAGGGGTTTTCAATCAAAGAGGTGACTCACATGCAATCGCAAGCGACTTATAACTACAAAGTCGTGCGCCAGTTCGCCATCATGACGGTGGTGTGGGGCATCGTGGGCATGCTGGTCGGCGTTATCGTCGCAGCACAGCTCGTGTGGCCTGAACTGAGTGTTCACGAATGGCTGTCGTATGGCCGTCTCCGCCCGCTGCATACCAATGCGGTGATCTTCGCATTCGGTGGCTGCGCGCTGTTTGCCACGTCGTACTACTGTGTCCAGCGCACCAGCCATACGCCGCTGTTCGCGCCCGGTCTGGCAGCCTTCACCTTCTGGGGCTGGCAGCTGATCATCGTGCTGGCGGCCGTGTCGCTGCCGCTCGGCTTCACTTCCGGCAAGGAGTACGCCGAACTGGAGTGGCCGATCGACATACTGATCGCCGTGGTGTGGGTCTCCTACGCCGTCGTCTTCTTCGGCACCATCATCAAGCGCAAGGTTTCCCACATCTACGTGGCGAACTGGTTCTTCGGCGCCTTCATCCTCACCGTTGCCCTGCTGCACATCGTCAACAGCGCTGCGATCCCGGTCAGCCTGACCAAGTCCTACTCCGCCTATGCCGGCGTGCAGGATGCGATGATCCAGTGGTGGTACGGCCACAACGCGGTGGGCTTCTTCCTGACCGCCGGCTTCCTCGGCATGATGTACTACTTCGTGCCCAAGCAGGCTGACCGTCCGGTGTACTCCTACCGCCTGTCGGTGGTGCACTTCTGGGCGCTGATCTTCACCTACATGTGGGCCGGTCCGCACCACCTGCACTACACCGCGCTGCCCGACTGGACCCAGTCGCTCGGCATGCTGTTCTCGCTGATCCTGCTGGCACCGTCCTGGGGCGGCATGATCAACGGCATCATGACCCTCTCCGGCGCCTGGCATAAGCTGCGCACCGATCCGATCCTGAAGTTCCTGATCACCTCGCTGTCCTTCTACGGCATGTCGACCTTCGAAGGTCCGATGATGTCGGTGAAGACCGTCAATGCACTGTCGCACTACACCGACTGGACCGTCGGCCACGTGCACTCCGGTGCGCTGGGCTGGGTGGCCATGGTGTCGATCGGCTGCATCTACTTCCTGCTGCCGCGCATGTACGGCAAGACCGAGATGTACAGCGTCAAGCTCATCAATACCCACTTCTGGATCGCCACCATCGGCGTGGTGCTCTACATCGCCTCGATGTGGATTGCCGGCGTGATGCAGGGTCTGATGTGGCGTGCCACCAACCTCGATGGCACCCTGACCTATTCCTTCGTGGAGAGCGTGAAGGCCAGCTACCCGTTCTGGACCATCCGTCTGGTCGGCGGCATCCTCTTCCTCACCGGCATGCTCATCATGTTCTACAACATGGTGAAGACCATTGCCGGCCAGAAGGCCTACGACGCCCCGGTTCTGGCACCTGCTGGCGCCCACGCCTAATCGGAGATAGCAAATGGCTCAAAAATCCTTGCACGACAAAATCGAGCGCAGCGTATTCCTGATGATCGTCCTCACCCTGCTCACCGTCAGCGTGGGCGGCCTGGTGGAGATCGTGCCGCTGTTCTTCCAGAAGTCGACCACCCAGCCCATCGACCAGAAAGGCAACACGCTCGCCGTCAAGCCTTACGATCCGGTGCGACTGGTCGGTCGCGACATCTACATCCGCGAAGGCTGCTACAACTGCCACTCGCAGATGATCCGTCCGTTCCGCTCCGAAACCGAGCGCTATGGCCACTACTCGGTGGCGGGTGAGTTCATCTACGACCACCCCTTCCAGTGGGGCTCCAAGCGTACCGGTCCGGATCTGCATCGTGTCGGCGGCCGCTATTCCGACGAATGGCAGCGTGTCCACCTGCTGAACCCGCGTGACGTGGTGCCGGAGTCCAACATGCCGGCCTACTACTGGCTCGATCGTCCGGCCAAGGTGGCCGACATCCAGACCAAGATGCGTGCGCTCAACATGGTCGGTCTGCACAAGTACAGCGAGGAAGAAATCGCCGCAGCGCCCGCCGCTGTGGAGGGTCTGACCGAGCTGGACGCCCTGGTGGCCTACCTGCAAGGCATGGGCACCGCGCTGCAGAACGTAAGGTAAGGGGTTGAGGACGCGCCGTGGAACTGAATGACTTTCGCATCATTGTCACCGTCGTTGGCTTTCTGTGCTTCGTTGGCATCGCAATCTGGGCCTGGAGCAAGCACGCCAAAGCGGGTTTCGAAGAAGCGGCGCGACTGCCTCTGACCGATGACGATCCGCCGGCCGCAGCAGGCCGGCAAGGAAAGGAAGGAAATACAAATGGCTGACTTTGTTAGCGGTTTCTGGAACATGTACGTGATGGGCCTGGTGGCCCTGAGCATCCTGTTCTGCGTGGTGATTCTGGTCGCCAACTCGGGCGGCAAGGCACCTGCTGCCGGCCAGCAGGCCGAGCTCCAGTCGCATGTCTGGGACGAGACCCTGCAGGAGTACAACAACCCGCTGCCGCGCTGGTGGATGTACCTGTTCTGGATCACCATCATCTTCGCGGTGGTGTATCTGGCCATGTACCCGGGCTTCGGCAACGTCAAGGGCCAGTTCGGCTGGTCGTCGATCGGCCAGTACGAGGCCGAGATGGCGCGTGCAGACGAGCAGTACGGGCCGATCTTCAACAAGTACCTGGAGATGGACCTGATGGCGGTGGCGGCCGATTCCGACGCCAATGCCATGGGCCAGCGCATGTTCCTGACCTACTGCGCGCAGTGCCATGGCTCTGCTGCCCAGGGTGCGCGCGGCTTCCCCAACCTCACCGACAACGTGTGGAACTGGGGTGGCGAGCCTGAGACCGTCAAGGCCACCATCATGCATGGCCGTTTCGGTGTCATGCCCCCGTTCGGCCCGGTGCTGGGTACCGAAGGCGTGAAGGACGTTGCCAACTACGTGCGTTCGCTCAACGGCCTGGCCCACGATTCCCTGCGCGCCCAGCGCGGCAAGGAAATGTTCGACCAGCAGTGCACGGTCTGTCACGGTGCCGACGCGACCGGCAACACCATGCTCGGCGCGCCCAACCTGACCAACAACGTCTGGGTGTACGGCTCTTCCGAAGCCGCCATCATCGAGCAGATCGCCAATGGCCGTCAGAACCAGATGCCTGCCTTCGGCGATTTCCTCGGCGAAGCCAAGGTGCACATCCTGGCCGCCTACGTGCTGAGCCTCAATCAGGGCAAGTAAGCGCCTGATCAGTTGTACCGCAGTACCGCAGTACCGCAGTGACCGTCCCCGGAGCGTCATGCTCCGGGGACTCCCCCCCAAGCAGTAAAAAAACAAAAATCCATTACAAGAAGAGATCATGAACAGCCCAACCCCCAAGCCACAACCGGCGGGCGCCCCCAAGCCGCCCGACCCCAAGCAGGACACACTTTACGCAGCGCGCAAGAAACTTCAGGTGCGCTCCACCAGCGGAACCTTCACCACCTGGCGCTGGATTCTCGTCTGGGTCACCCAGATCCTCTTTTACGGCCTCCCCTGGCTGTCCTGGAACGACCGGCAGGCCGTTCTGTTTCACCTCACCGAACGCAAGTTCTATATCTTCGGCTGGGTCTTCTGGCCCCAGGATGTGTTCTATCTTGCCATCCTGCTGATCATCTCCGCCTACGCGCTGTTCTTCTTCACCGCCATCGCCGGTCGCCTGTGGTGCGGTTACGCCTGTCCGCAGACGGTCTATACCGAGATCTTCATGTGGATAGAGGAGAAGATCGAGGGCGACCACAACAAGCGTGCCAAGCTCGACCGCGCGCCGATGAGCGGGCACAAGCTGGCCCTGCGCGGGACCAAGTTCCTTGCCTGGGGCCTGTTCTCGTTGTGGACCGGCTTTACCCTGGTGGCCTACTTCACCCCGGTGCAGGAGCTGATGCAGTCGGCGCTGACCCTCGGCTTTGGCCCCTGGGAGACCTTCTGGATCCTCTTCTACGGTGCCTTCACCTACCTCTTCGCCGGCCACATGCGCGAGCAGGTGTGCAAGTACATGTGCCCGTATGCGCGCTTCCAGGGGGTGATGTTCGACCCCGACACCCTGGTCATTACCTATGACGAAGAGCGCGGTGAGCCGCGTGGGGTGCGCAAGAAGGGTGCCGACTACAAGGCCGAAGGCAAGGGCGACTGCATCGACTGCGGTATCTGCGTGCAGGTCTGTCCGACCGGCATCGACATCCGCAACGGCCTGCAGTACGAGTGCATCGGGTGTGCGGCCTGTATCGATGCCTGCGACCAGGTGATGGACAAGATGGGTTATCCGCGCGGACTGGTGCGCTATTCCACCGAGAACGCGATCAAGAAACACTGGGGCATGCGCGAGATCTTCGGTCACGTGATGCGCCCGCGCACGCTGATCTACGGCACCATTCTGGCGCTCATCTGCGCGGCGCTGGCGTGGGGGCTGGCGACCCGCTCCGACCTCCGTGTCGACGTCATCCGCGACCGTGCCAGCCTGGCGCGGGAGCTCTCCGACGGCAACATCGAGAACGTCTATCGCCTGCAGGTGATGAACATGGTCGAGCGTCCGCGCGCCTTCGAGATCCGCCTCAGCGGCCTGGAGGGGGCCCGCGTGCTGGGCAACGAGCGTTTCGATGTCGCCGCCGCGTCTGCCCAGGCCGTCACCCTGCAGGTCGTGGTGCCGCCCGGAGTCGGCAAGCCCGGCGCCAATGAACTATTCTTCGAGATAGTGGCCGTTGGCGACGAGTCGGTGGCCGTACGTGAAAAGACAACCTTCCTGATGCCTCACTGAGCCCATGACTACAAGCACGATGACCGAACAGACCCCCGAGCCCTGGTACAAGCAGTTCTGGCCGTGGTTCATCCTCGCCATTCCCGCCACCTCCGTGGTGGTGGGGATTGCCTTCCTGACCACCTCCATCAAGGTGTGGGATGGCCTGGTGGTGGATGACTACTACAAGGAAGGGCGGGCCATCGTGCAGACCATCGACCGCCTCGCACTGGCGAAGTCGCTTGGCCTGAGTGCCGGTCTGGCCATTGACGAGGGGAGCGTGCGGCTGGACATCACCGCTACCGATGCCGCCAGCGTGCCCGACGTCGTGCGTCTTACCATCGCCCATCCCACCCGTGGCGGGATGGACCAGGAACTGGTGCTGCGCCGTCACGGAGGCGTGTTCACCGGCTTGATCGACCCCCTGAGCAAGGGTCGTTGGTTGTTTCAGATAGAAGACGAGTCCCGAAGCTGGCGCTTGAACGGGGCCGCATTTCTCCCGACAGAGACGGAAATCAGGATTGATCCATCAGGTTCCTAACCCGTCGACTGTAAAAGGAGTTGTCTCATGGCCTGGAATGAATTGCTGACCACTGATATCGGTCTGCTGAGCCTGTTCACCATCGTGTTCATCCTCGTGATGGGTGCCTACATCTACCGTTATGCGGTGCGCAAGATGGATGAGGACGGCAAGAACGCCCAAGGCAAGTGAGGAAACATCTGCACGCGCTGGCGCAGGCGTGCAGCGTACAAGACACAACGGCCCGCCAATGGCGGGCCGTTGTGCTTTTTGCGGTGCTGCGGGGGTCAGCGGTACACCAGCACCGGCGTCGTGCTGTGGGTGAGCACCTTCTGCGTCTCGCTGCCGAGCAGAAGCCCGGCAATGCCGCGGCGGCCATGCGAAGCCATGAAGATGAGGTCGCAGCCGTGGCGGTCGGCCGCTTCGATGATGGCCTGGTAGGGGACCTCGTTGACCAGGGTGTCGGTGTCGGCGCTCACCCCTGCAGCGTCGGCGGTGGCCTTGGCGCGGTCGAGGATGCGTGTGGCCTCCTCGGCAGCTGAGCGCGCGAACTGTTCCGGTGTGGTGGGGTCGATGAGGGCGCCCTCGCCGTAGATCGGCAGCGGAAAGTCCGGTTGCGCATAGAAGAAGGTAATGCGCGCTCCAGCTTCGCGGGCAAATGACACTGCGCGCGCAACGGTGCTTTCGGAAAGCTGAGAGCCGTCGGTGGGGACGAGGAGGTGTTTGAACATGACGGTGTATCCTTTTCCTGGGTTGGCGTGGAGTGCGCGGCGTTAAGATTATAGCCAGCGCGGCGAGAGCGGCGTATCCGTTGACTGCGATCAAATCGGCCGCGGGGTGGTCCATGCAAGCTGAGACATGTCAGATTCGTGCCCGCGCGATTGAAGGCGGCACGAGGTACAGGAGCCCATCATGAACATCACCTTCCATGGTGCCGCAGGCGAAGTGACCGGTTCGTGCATGCGCGTGCAGCATGACGAAGGCGTTTTCCTGGTCGATTGCGGCATGTTCCAGGGTGGGCGCAGTGCGGCGGCGAAGAATCTTCATGCCCTTGACTTCAATCTGCGCGAAATCGATTTCGTGCTTGTCACCCACGCTCACCTCGATCACTCCGGCCTCATCCCGCGACTGGTCACCCTGGGCTACCGCGGCCCCATCGTCGCCACTGCGGCAACGGTGGATCTGCTCGAGGTGCTGCTGCTCGACTCCGCCTATATCCAGGAGAAGGAGGCCGAGTGGAACAACCGCCGTCAGCGCTCGCGCCGTGGCGCCGGGGGGCGGGAGGTGGCGCCGCTGTATACCGTCGCGCAGGCCGAGAACAGCCTCAAGCGCCTGCAGGCGCAGGCCTATGGCGTGCAGTTTTCTCCCGGGCGCGGGGTGCGCTGCACCTTTCACGACGCCGGACACATCCTCGGCTCGGCGATCATCGAGTTGCTGGTGGGTAGCGGTGCCGGCGCGCGCCGCCTGGTGTGTTCGGGCGATCTCGGCCAGCCCATGCGCCCTGTGGTGCGCGACCCGACGCCCATCGCCCACGCCGATCACCTGGTCATCGAATCGACCTATGGCGACCGTGCCCACCGGCCGCTGGCGGAGACCGAGGACGAACTGGTGAGGGTGCTCCGCCACACCCTGAAGGAGAAGGGCGGCAACGTCATCATTCCGGCCTTTGCGGTGGGGCGTACCCAGGAGGTGATCTTCGTGCTTGCCAACCTCGTTCGCCAGGGACGCGTCGATGGCCTGGAGATCGTCGTCGACTCGCCGATGGCCGCCGCAGCCACCGGGCTCACCCTCAAGCACGATGCGTTGTGGGATGCCGATACCGCCGAACTGCTGGCGTGGATGCGTGCCCATCCCGGGCGCGCGCGGGTGAGCTTCGTGCGCGACGTGGAGGAATCGATCGCCCTCAACGAGCGCAATTCCGGCCTGGTGATCATTTCCGCCAGCGGCATGTGCGATGCCGGCCGGGTCAAGTACCACCTGCGCAACCACCTGCCGCGGCCGCAGAGCTCGGTGGTCATCGCCGGCTTCCAGGCCGCCGGTTCGCTGGGACGCCGCCTCGTCGAGGGCGCGCGCATGGTCACCCTGTTCGGCGAGCGCGTCGCCGTGCGCGCCGACATCCACACCATCGGTGGGCTCTCCGCGCATGCCGACCAGCCCGCGCTGCTGGGCTGGCTGCGCAACTTCCGCCAGCCGCCACGCAACACCTTTGTGGTACACGGTGAGGCGGGCGCATCGGCCGCCTTCGCCGCCGCCATCGAGCGCGAGTTGGGCTGGGGTGGCGTGGTGCTGCCGGAGGGTGGCCAGGCCTATGCACTGGACTGACGTCGACAGTCCGCAAGGATGCCCCTAACATGGACCGTGTGCCGCCGCGCACACGCACAAGGAGCCAGATCATGAGCAGCAAGGAAGCCCTGACGCCGCCGCAGATGATGCGACACTCCGCGCAGTTGATGCGCAGCACGCTGGAGAACGTTGTCGATCCGCTGGGCATGGCGGCGCCCATCATGCATGCGCAACTGGCCTGGATGGCGCACCCCCAGGAACTCGCCGAGCGCATGGCGATGCTCTCCGGCGATCTCTGGCGCCTGCAGGCCCATACCTGGAAACGGGCGCTCGGCGTTGCCAGCGAGGATCCCATCCGGCCAAATGCCGACGATGCGCGCTTTGCCGATCCGGTATGGACCGAATCGCCGAGCTGGGACCTCACCAAGGAGTGGTACCTGGCCTTCACCCACCACATCCAGGACATGCTCTACGACACCCCGGGGCTCTCTGCCAAGGAGCGTCGCCGTGCCGCGTTCTGGTGGCGGAAGTGGCTCAATGCGGTGGCGCCGACGAACTTCTTCTGGACCAACCCGGTGGCGTTGCGCAAGGCCGCCGAGAGCCGCGGCGAGAGCCTGCGCAAGGGCCTGCACAACTTCCTCGCCGACCTCAAGGCGGGCAACGTGCAGATGACCCGTCCGGACGACTTCGTGGTTGGCGAGAATCTCGCCACCACGCCCGGTGCGGTGGTGTTCCGCAACCGCCTTCTCGAAGTGATCCACTACGCCCCCACCCAGCCGCGCGTGCATGCCGAACCGGTAGTGATCGTCACGCCGTGGATCAACAAGTTCTACATTCTCGACCTGGTGCCGAAGAAGAGCATGATCCGCTTCCTCCTCGACCAGGGGCTGGACGTCTTCATCACCAGCTGGAAGAACCCCGGTGCGGAGATGCGCGAGGTCGGCTTCGATGACTACCTGCGCGAGGGCGTGCACGCCATCGTCGACACTGCCTGCCGTTTCACCGGTGCACCGAAGGCTCACGCGGTGGGTTACTGCATCGGCGGTACCGCGCTGTCGATGTACATGGCCTGGGCGAACCGTCATTTCAAGGCCGATGAGGTGCCGGTGGCGGACTGGACGCTGTTCACCACCCTGGTGGACTTCAGCAAGCCGGGCGACATCGAGGTCTTCGTGGACGATTCGAGCATCCGCTACCTCACCGGCAAGATGGCCAGCAAGGGTTTCCTCGACGGCAAGGAGATGGCCGCCTCCTTCCGCCTGCTGCGCTCCAACAGCCTGATCTGGCACTACGTCGTGCACGGCTGGCTGTACGGCGAGGCACCGCCGCCGTTCGACGTGCTGTACTGGAACATGGACGCCACCCGCATGCCCTATCGCATGCACGCCTGGTATTTGCGCGAACTCTATCTGCACAACCGCCTGGTGCAGAAAGACGCCCTCGAGATTGCCGGCGAGCAGATCGACCTCGGCCGCATCGTGCAGCCGCTGTATGCGGTGTCCGCCGAGGACGACCATATCGCGCCGTGGACGCAGACCTACAAGGTCAACCACCACGTTTCCGGAGAGCGTCGCTATGTCCTCTCCAGTTCGGGGCACATCCTCGGCATCGTCAATCCGCCGGTCAATCCGCCCAAGCGTCGCTACTGGGTGGCCGACGCCCGCGGCGGGGAAAGTGCCGAAGCCTGGCAGGCCCGCGCCGAGGAGCGCCCGGGCAGCTGGTGGGAAGACTGGATGGCCTGGCTCAAGCCGCGCTGCGGCGCGCTGGTCGAGGCCCGTCCGGCGGCCAGCAAGGCTTTCCCCCAGCTTGCGCCGGCGCCGGGTACCTACGTGCGCGAAAGCTGAACGGACCCGCCGCACTTGATGGCGGTCAAGGCCGCCGCACCCTCGACACCGCGACAATGCGCGCACGGCCGGTAATCGCCGGCTGTGCGCGGCCTCGCTTCAAGCCTGGTGCCTGGCCAGGCGGGCGGGGTCGTGGAGGGTGATGTGCTTGCCGCGGACGCTGATCAGGCCCGCTTCGGCGAGGTCGTGAAAGATGCGCGACAGGGTTTCGGGGGTCAGGTTGAGGCGCGAGGCGATCACCTGCTTGCTGGTGGCGAGGTCGAACTCGCGCGCCTGGCCTTCGTCGGTTTCGGCCTGCTGGAGCAGATAGCCGATCACGCGCTGGGTGCTCGAACGCAGCGAGTAGGTTTCGACGTCGCGCACCATGCCGTGCAGGCGGATCGACAGGCCGGCGAGCAGACGGCGGGCGAAGGCTGAGTCCTGGTCGATGAGTTCGGACACCACGTTCTGCCCGACATGGAGCAGGCGGCTGTCGGCAAGCGCTTCGGCAAATACCGGATAGGGGCGGTTCATGAACATCACCGCTTCGCCGAAGCTCTGCCGCGGGCCGATGACCTCGACGATCTTCTCGTTGCCCTGCGCCGACGAGAACGCCAGCTTCACCTGGCCGTCGATCACCGCGTAGAAGCCGTGCGGCATGTCGCCGCGCTGGAACAGCACTTCTCCACGGGCCAGTGCGCGTTCGCGCGTGAAGCGTGCAACGCGCTCCAGATCCTCCGGCAGCAGTTCGCCGAAAAGGGGGAGCTGGCGCAGCAGTGCGGGGATGTCCAGGGTCTGATCGGGCATTCGTGAGCCTCCTTCGGGGGGCATTCTACCTGCACCATGGTGGTGCGGGTTAAGCCGAGGTCTGACGATGGACGGAACGACTGCCGTGGCGCCGCAAGGGGTGCTTTTCCGCGCCCCGCACCGGGCGATGTTTCTCGCCGGCATGCTTGCCGTGCTGCTTTCCTTTGCGTTGTGGGCGTGGGTGCTGATCGCCCGCCTGGGGTGGTGGGCAATGCCACAGTGGGTGCTGCCGGTGAGCTGGGTCCATGCCCTGCTGAGTCTGGGTGCGGCATTCCCGTTCTTCATCTTCGGCTTCCTGCTCACCGCCATGCCGCGCTGGCAGGCGGTGGAGAGTCCGCCTCGGAAGGCCTGGCTGCCGGGCTGGCGCCTGCTCGTTGCGGGGTGGGCGCTGATGCTGCCGGGGCTGTGGCTGCCGGGGCTGGCCCTGCTGGCCCTGCTGGTCGTTCTCGCCGGCTGGTGCGTGCTCGCTGCGGCGCTGTGGCAGGTGGCCTTTCGCAGCCCCGCAGCGCCCCTGCATGCGCGCGCGGCGTGGTTCGGTGTGGGCGGCGGGGTGGTGGCCTTGCTGGCCTGGCTGGTGGTGCTTGGCGGCGGCGGCGCGGGGTGGGCGAGGGTGGCCATCGAGGCCGGGCTGTGGTGGTTTCTGCTGCCGGTGTTCGTCAGCGTCTGCCACCGCATGATTCCGTTCTTCTCCAGTTCCATCATCCCTGGCTATGCGCTGTGGCGTCCGGCCTGGGCGCTGCACCTGCTGCTTGCTGCAGCAGTCGTGCATGGCGCGCTGGCAATGGCCGCGCTGGGGCAGTGGAGCTGGCTGGTGGATGCCCCGGCTGCGCTGGTCGCCCTGATGCTGAGCGTGCGCTGGCGCCCCCTGGCGGCGCAGCGGGTACGCCTGCTCGGCATGCTGCACTTCGGTTTTGCCTGGCTGGGGGTGGCCTGGCTGTTGTATGCCGTGCAGAGTGCCCTGGCGCTGGCCGGCATTCACGTATTCGCGCACGCCCCCCTGCATGCGCTCGCCGTGGGCTTCTTTGCCTCCATCCTTCTCGCCATGGTGTCGCGCGTCACCCTCGGTCACTCCGGCAGGCCCTTGCTCGCTGATGGCCCGACCTGGGCACTGTTCCTTGTCCTGCAGGCTGTTGCCGTGCTGCGCGTCGGCGCCGATCTGCTGCCGTTCCTGCCCTGGGCGCCGGCAATGGCGGTGGCGGTGGCGGTAGGTGGCTGGCTGGCAGTGTTCGGCGTGTGGGCGCTGCGCTACCTGCCCATTTATCTGCGTCCGCGCAGTGATGGCGGGGAGGGTTGATGAACACCTATGTCGTGCTCAAGCACCTGCATGTTGCCTGTGTGGCGCTGAGCGCCGCCGGCTTTGTGCTGCGCGCGTACTGGATGCTCTCCGGCAGCGCCCTGCTGCGCAGCCGTGCGGCGCGCGTGCTGCCACACCTGGTGGACAGTGCGCTGCTGGCCAGCGCCATTGCGCTGGCGGTGCTGATGCGCCAGTATCCGTTCGAGGCACCGTGGGTGAGCGCGAAGGTGGCGGGTCTGCTGCTCTACATCGCCCTTGGCGCCCAGGCCCTGCGCGGGCACACGCTGCGCCGCCGGCTGGCGGCCCTGGCGGCGGCGTTGTTCACCTATGCGTGGATCGTGTCGGTGGCGCTGAGCAAGAACCCCGCAGGTTTCCTGTCCATGAACGGATAGCGAGTGACGATGAACGAGATCCTGATTCCCGTCTCCCCTGGTTTCGAGACTCCGCTGGAGATGGTCGAGGCCTGCCATGAGCGCCTGCACGGCCAGCTCGACACCCTTGCCCGGCTGGCGGCGTGGCTGCCCGAGCACGGTGCCGACCGTCAGGCGCAGCAGGCCGCCGTGGCGGTGATGCGCTACTTCGACCTTGCCGCAGTGAATCATCACCTCGACGAGGAGGAGGATCTCTTTCCGGCCCTTCTGGCGCGCGCCGAAGGTGGTGTGCGCGCACATCTGCAGACGCTGGTGGACTGGCTGCTGGCCGATCACCAGCGCATGTTCGCGGGCTGGGCGGCGATGCGCGCGGTGCTGCTGCCGATCAGCCGCGGGGAAGAGGCGGAGCTCGACGCCGCCGATGTGCAGGCCTTCGCGGAGCGCTATCAGCGCCACATCGAACGTGAGGAAGGGGAGCTGCTGCCGATGGCGCGCATTCTCCTCACCGAGGATGATCAGCGCGTGCTGGGTGAGCGCATGAGCGCGCGCAGGCGTCAGCCGCCGGCAGGCTGATGCTGCAGGAGACGCTTCAGGCCGGCGCCGTCGAGAATGCGGATGTGCTTCTGCTGGACGGCGATCAGGCCTTCGTCCTGAAAGCGTGAGAACGCCCGCGATACCGTCTCCAGCTTGAGGCCGAGGTAGGAGCCGATCTCCTCCCGGGTCATGCGCAGATGGAACTCGGCGGAGGAGAAGCCGCGCGCCGTGAAGCGCTGCGACATGTTGAGCAGGAAGGCGGCGAGGCGCTCTTCGGCACGCATCGAGCCGAGCAGCATCATCACCCCGTGGTCGCGCACGATCTCGCGGCTCATCACCTTGTGGAACTGGTGCTGCAGGCCTTCGACCTTGCGCGACAGCTCTTCCAGCTTGGCGTAGGGGATCACGCACACCTCGCTGTCTTCGAGGGCGATCGAATTGCAGGTGTGGAATTCGGTGCTGATGCCATCGAGACCGATGATCTCGCCGGTCATCTGGAAGCCGGTGACCTGTTCGCGCCCGTCCTCGAGCAGCACGTCGGTCTTGAAGGAGCCGGCGCGGATGGCGTAGATCGCCTCGAAGAGGTCGCCGGCGCGGTACAGGTGCTGCTGGCGCTTGATCTTGCGCCGCGTGCCGACCAGTTCGTCGAGACGGTCGATGTCGTTTTCCGACAACCCGAAGGGCAGGCACAGCTCCTGCAGGTTGCACTGCGAACAGGCTGTCTTGAGACCTGCACTGGAGATCGGCACTGTCGCCTTCATTTGCACGATAAACAGCTCCGCCTCGGAAAATGGACAACGGTGCGACGTTGATCCACGTCAACCACTACACTAGCGCTTTCTGCGATCTTACGGCACAGACTGCTGCAGCTCGACCATGAACACCCAGAAAGAACTCATCTTCGACACCCAGTTGATCCGTCGCTTCGACATCAACGGGCCCCGCTATACCTCCTACCCGACTGCCGACCGCTTCGTCGAGGCCTTCGACGCCCAGGCCCTGCGCGAATGGCTGGCCAAAAGGGGGGTCGGCGGGCTGAGTCGGCCTTTGTCATTATACTTCCACATCCCGTTTTGTAACACGATCTGTTACTACTGCGCCTGCAACAAGATCATCACCAAGGATCACGGGCGTTCGGCGAAGTACCTCAAGTATCTTGCCAAGGAGATCGAGATGCAGGCCGCCTGTCTGGGCGGTACGCGCCAGGTCGCGCAGCTGCATCTGGGCGGCGGCACGCCGACCTTCCTGTCGCACGAGGAAATGCACCAGCTGATGGACTCGGTGCGCGAGCACTTCACCCTCATCCCGAACGGCGAGTACTCCATCGAGGTCGATCCGCGCAAGGTCGATTTCGATACCGTCGAGCTGCTCGCCAACCTCGGCTTCAACCGCATGAGCGTGGGGGTGCAGGACTTCGCCAGCGACGTGCAGGAAGCGGTCAATCGCGTGCAGAGCTACGAGGAGACCAAGCTCGTCGTCGATGCCGCACGCGTCACCGGTTTCAAGTCGGTGTCGATGGATCTCATCTACGGGTTGCCGCGGCAGAACGTGATCAGCTTCAACCGTACCCTGGAGCAGGTGCTGGAGATCTCTCCGGATCGCATCTCGCTGTACAGCTATGCCCATCTGCCGCAGCTCTTCAAGCCGCAGCGGCGGATCAACTCCGCCGACATGCCGACCGCGGACACCAAGCTGCAGATCCTCCAGCTCGCCATCCGCCGCCTTACCGAGGCAGGCTATGTGTATATCGGCATGGACCACTTTGCCAAGCCCGAGGACGAGCTCACCATCGCCCAGCGCCAGGGCCGTCTGCACCGCAACTTCCAGGGCTATTCCACCCATGCCGAATGCGATCTGCTGGCCTTCGGGGTGTCGGCGATCAGCAAGGTGGGGCCGACCTACGCGCAGAACGTCAAGACGCTCGACGAGTACTATGACATCCTCGATCAGGACGAACTGCCGGTGCTGCGCGGCATCGAGCTCACCGCCGACGACCTCCTGCGCCGTGCCATCATCCAGGCGCTGATGTGCCACTTCGAGCTCTCCATCGAGTCCATCCAGATTGCCCACCTGATCGACTTCAAGACCTACTTTGCCGAAGAGCTCGCCGATCTGCGCGAGATGGAAAAGGCCGGGCTGCTCAAGGTGGAGGACGACTGGATCTCCGTCGAGCCCGCCGGCCGCCTGCTGGTGCGCGGCATCGCGATGGTCTTTGACCGCTACCTGCGTGCCGACCGCGAACGTGCGCGTTACTCCAAGGTGATCTGAACGGCGTCGGTGGAGCGGGGGTAGAATGACAGCCCCCCCTGCACCCGCCTGCGCGTCGCGTCCATGCCTGAAACCGGTTACATCGCCGTCTTCCTCATCGGCCTGCTTGGCGGCACCCACTGCGTCGGCATGTGCGGCGGCATCGTTGGCGCCCTCACCGTCCAGGTGCCCGGACAGACGCGCCGCCAGTGGCCCATACACCTGGCCTACAACCTCGGGCGCATCACCACCTACACGGTGGCCGGAGCCCTGCTCGGGGCGCTCGGCACGGTGGGCATGCTCTACAACGAAATCATGCCGATCCAGCTCGGGCTGTACGTCCTCGCCAACCTCATGCTGATCGCGCTCGGGCTCTATCTCACCGGCTTCACCCAGTTGCTGGCCCCGGTGGAACGCCTCGGCCAGCATCTGTGGCGCCGGGTGCAGCCCTTCAGTCGCCGCTTCCTGCCGGCGCGCTCGGTGGCGCAGGGCTATCCGCTCGGCCTGCTGTGGGGCTTTCTGCCCTGCGGGCTGGTGTACAGCGTGCTGGCCACCGCGCTGGTGACCGGTTCGGCCACGCGTGGTGCCGGGCTGATGCTGGCCTTCGGTCTTGGCACGCTTCCCAACCTGCTACTTGCCGGCTTGTTGTTCAGGCGCTTCCGCGACATCACCCGCAGCACCAGGGTACGCTTTGCGGCCGGGCTGGTAGTGATGGGCTTCGGCATCTTCGGCCTCTTTCACGCGCCGTCTCTGGGTGGCGTGCTGTGGAGCGGTGTGGTCTGCTGAGGCTTGCGGCCTGCAGGTCCTTCCGGTAAAAAAATCCCTCAGCTCCGGCGCTGTTGCCGGAGTGTTCAAGCATGCCTGCGCACTGGAGAACCGCAAAATGAATGAAGTGACGATCAAGATCGAGGGCATGAGCTGCGGCGGCTGCGTGCGCAATGTCACCGGCGTGCTGCAGGCCCTCAAGGGCGTCAGTGCCGCCGAGGTGTCGCTGGAGGGCGCCTGCGCGCGGGTGATCTATGACCCCGCGCTGCTTGGCGTCGAGCAACTGCGCGAAGCGGTCGAGGCGGCAGGTTTTGACGCCCCCGTCTGAGGGCATCAACCGTTCTGCAGGCGGAATACCACCGGCACCCTGAGCCAGCTGTCGACGGCCACCTCGCCGTGGCGCGCGGGCTCGAAGCGCCAGCGCGCCACGGCTTGCAGGGCGGCCTGATCGAGGCGCGGATGGCGGCTGCTTTCCGCCACTTCGACATGCAGAGGAAGGCCGTCGCGACCGACGTGGACGCGCAGTATGACCTGGCCTTCCTCGCCGCGCCGCCGTGAGGCGGGCGGGTAAGAAGGCGGCGGATTGCGCAGGTAGGCAGCGTCGAAGCGTGCCGCCTGCGTCCCGCCAGCTGCCGGCGGCCTGTCCTCCGGCGCTGTCGCCGTCAGCGATTGCGCGCTGCTTGCCTGAACCCCTGGCGGTTCGTCCGGGGTGACCGGCGCGGGTTGGGGCGCCGGGGGGCTGCTGATCGCGGTGGCGGATTGCACGGGTGGCTCTGGCGGCGTCGCGGCATGCTGCTGACGGGGCGTGGGTGTGGCAGCGGGCTGGCGCGCGGTGTGGCGCACCGGGGGCGCCTTGGGTTCCGCAGGTGTGCTTGCCGTGTGTGCAGCAGGTGCCGGGGGTGCGGGTGGTGCCAGCAGGGCCACGCTGATGGCCGGCGCAGAGGCCGGACGGGGCTCGCCGGCAAGCGGCAGACCACCCAGCCAGGCCAGTCCGGCGGCATGCAGGCCGGCGACGAAAGCCAGCCATCCCCACTGCAGCGATGGTGGGGAGGCCGAAGCGGTGGCATGCACCGGAAAGGTCGGCGGAGCGTGCATCTGGACCCGTCTGTCGTCGAACACGGCGGCGGGCAGGCACGGGCACGAGGCTCGTGTCGCGCAGCCGGCCCGCAGCGCTACACGGCAAGAACCCGCCAGGGCGGGGTTGCCAAATCGAAGGCCGGTCTCCGGGCTCGGCACGGCAGTGCTCACGCACGCCGGCCACACCGTTGCGGGGGCAGCACAGGTCTCGCACCTGTTTCCCGATTCTCCGTCGCTGCACGCGGCGGCACCTTCAACGAATCCTGGCATTATAGTCGCGCCCACCTTTCCCGTATAATTCGCGCGACTATTTCCATGGGAGGGCATCAGATGGGTTTCGACCTCGTTAAGGCCGGCAAGGACGTGCCGAACGACATCAACGTCATCATCGAGATTCCGGCGCAGGCCGATCCGATCAAGTTCGAGGTGGACAAGGATAGCGGCGCCGTGTTCGTGGACCGTTTCATGGGCACCTCGATGCGTTACCCGATCAACTACGGCTACGTGCCGCACACCATCGCCGGCGATGGCGATCCGGTCGACGTGCTGGTGGTGACGCCGTTCCCGCTGCACCCGGGCGTGGTCATCCGCTGCCGTCCGGTTGGCGTGCTGAAGATGGAAGACGAGTCGGGCATGGATGCCAAGGTGGTCGCGGTGCCGGTTTCCAAGCTCACCCCGCTGTACGACAAGGTGCAGGGCATCGAGGATCTGCCGGAACTGCTGATGAAGCAGACCGTGCACTTCTTCGAGCACTACAAGGATCTCGAACCCGGCAAGTGGGTGAAGGTGATCGGCTGGGGTTCCATCGACGAGGCCCGCCAGGAGATCCTCGACGGCATCAGCAACGCCAATCGCTGAGCAGTGCTGCCGCAGATGCAAGGCCCGTCCTCAGGACGGGCTTTTTCTTTGCCTGCGCCGCGTGCTGCGTAATAATGTCGCGGCGCGCAAAACGGCTTTCCGGCCAGTGCCCTGCGCCCCTTGTTCACCGCTTGTCCACAGGCTTGCCCACGGCTCCTGTGGATGACTGCGCCGCAATGCGGCGGTCACCCGCTATCGTCCCCATCATGAGCACACCGCTTACCATTGCCGTTGCCCAACTCAACCCGGTGGTCGGCGACCTCGCCGGCAACGCCGAGCGCATCATCGCAGCGCTGGCGCGCGCACGCGCTGCCGGAGCGGCAATGATGATCACCCCTGAGCTGGCGCTGTCGGGCTATCCGCCCGAGGATCTGCTGCTGCGCCCCGACTTCTACCGTGCCTGCGCGCGCGAGGTAGGGCGCATTGCCGCCGCCACGCAGGGCATCACCCTGGTCCTCGGACACCCGCAGGAGCGCGCCGGGCAGCGCTTCAATGCCGCCACGGTGCTGCGCGACGGCGCGGAGCTGTGCGTCTATCACAAGCTGCGCCTGCCCAACTACGATGTCTTCGACGAGGAGCGCTACTTCGAGGCGGGGCGTGCGGCGGCGGTGTTCGAGTGTGGCGGGCGCCGTTTCGGCATCAACATCTGTGCCGATGTCTGGGAGCCCGCAGCGGCCGAGCTGGCGCGCGCTGCCGGCGCCGAGGTGCTGCTCGCGCTCAATGCCTCACCCTACCATGCCGGCAAGCTGGCTACCCGCCATCAGGTGATGCGTGAGCGGGCCGCCGAGACGGCGCTGCCGGTACTGTACTGCAACATGGTGGGGGGGCAGGACGAGCTGGTGTTTGACGGCGGCTCATTTGCCCTCGACGCCGACGGTGCGCTGGCCTATCAGGGGACGTGCTTCGGCGAGGCGCTCGACATTGTCGAGCTGACCGACGGGCGCTGGCGGGGGGCGCAGGAGGCTGCCGTGCCGACGGCGGAGGCAGAGATGTATGCCGCACTCAGGCTGGGGGTGGCAGACTACCTCGGCAAGAACCGTTTTCCAGGCGCCATCATTGGCCTTTCCGGCGGCATCGATTCGGCACTGACCCTGGCGATTGCCGTCGATGCCCTGGGGGCCGAGCGCGTGCGCGCGGTGATGATGCCGTCGCCGTACACCGCGCAGATGAGCCTCGACGATTCGCGCGAGATGGTGCGCCGCCTGGGGGTGCGCTACGACGAGATTCCCATCGCAGACGCGATGGAGACCTTTGCCGGCCTGCTTGCCGGGCAGTTTGCCGGTCTCCCCGCGGACACCACCGAAGAGAACCTGCAGAGCCGCATCCGCGGCATGATCCTGATGGCGCTGTCCAACAAGACCGGCGCCATCGTGCTCACCACCGGCAACAAGAGCGAGATGGCCACCGGCTACGCCACCCTCTACGGCGACATGGCCGGCGGTTTCGCGGTACTGAAGGACGTCTACAAGACTCTGGTGTTCCGCCTCGCGCGCTGGCGCAATACCCAGGGCGAGGTGATCCCGGAGAACATCATCACCCGCCCGCCGTCGGCCGAACTCAAGCCCGACCAGAAGGACCAGGACAGTCTGCCGCCCTACGAGGTGCTCGATGCCATCATCGAGGCCTACATGGAGCGCGACGAATCACCGCGTGCGATGATTGCCCGCGGCCTTCCCGCGGCCGAGGTACGCCGCACCGTGACGATGCTCAAGCGCAACGAGTACAAGCGCCGTCAGGCGCCGGTGGGGATCCGTCTGACCCGCCGTGCTTTCGGCAGGGATTGGCGATATCCGATAACATCGGGTTATCAGGACGAATACTGAAACGCGATGCCGCCGTCCCGCGCGGCATCAGGCAACGAACCCGAGGAGGCGTAGCAGATGAAGAAGATCGAAGCCGTGATCAAGCCGTTCAAGCTCGACGAGGTGCGCGAGGCGCTTTCCGAAGTCGGCATCACCGGCCTGACCGTCACCGAGGTCAAGGGCTTCGGCCGGCAGAAGGGCCATACCGAGCTCTACCGCGGCGCCGAGTATGTGGTGGACTTCCTGCCCAAGATCAAGGTCGAGATCGTCATTGGCGACGATCTGGTCGAGCAGGCCACCGAGGCCATCATCAAGGCCGCCCGCACCGGCAAGATCGGCGATGGCAAGATCTTCGTCATGCCGGTCGAGCAGGTGGTGCGCATCCGCACTGGCGAGACCAACGAAGCGGCGATCTAGCCAGCCCACGTTTCTCACACCATCCCTGCTGCGGGTGCCGATGCACTCGCCGTGGCACGCCGTACTCCCTCACGCCGCCTCGACGTAGTGTCAGCTACGCCTTCGGCGCCGCTCAGTCCGTGCGGCGCACCACGGCGGCGCCTCGACCCCCTCGCGACGTGAGGGGGTGAGAAGCGTGGGTTAGCCCTGCCGCTCGCGGCTGCCGGCCGGTGCCCGCAGCAGGACCAGCAGGGCGCCGGAGCCCCCGGCATGCGGCCCGGCCTGGCAGAAGGCGAGGATTTCCTCGCGCTGTGCCAGCCAGCCGCGCGAGAGCTGCTTCAGAATGGAAAAGCGGCCGGGTGAGCCGAGGCCCTTGCCGTGGATCACCCGTACGCAGCGCCGGCCGCGCTGCAGGCTGGTGTGCAGGAAGTGCGCCAGCGCTGTGCGCGCTTCCTCACGGTTGAGACCGTGCAGGTCAACCTCCCCCTGCAGCACCCAGCGCCCCCGGCGCAGGTCGGCAAGGACCCGGCGCGGCAGGCCGGGGCGCAGAAAGGCGGCCTCGTCGCCCATCTCCAGGCGATCCTCGAAACTCAGCGGTGCGTGCAGGGATTCCTGCAGCGTGGCGCTGTCATCGGCATGGCGCTTGAGTGGTGCCGGTGCGGGGGGCGGCGGGGCGAGCTCGACGCGGGTGTGGCGCGGGGCCAGCGGCTGCACGTCACTCATGACGTTCTGGAAGAGCGCCAGATCGGCCGCCTGCGGCACAGTGGTTGTGGCCGCCGGGGCGGACGCAGGAGCGGGTGTTGCGGCGGGTGGGGTGTGCGCCGCCTCCCAGACGCGCATGATGGGATTCTGCGGCGTCGGGCGCAGGGCGCGCCTGAGCCCGGCCAGTGCCGCCAGCGCGCTGTCGCCAGCGCCCGCCCCGTGCGGCCGCTGTGGCGGACGGTGGCGGGCGGGACGGCTCATGCCTTCAGTCGGCCTTGCCCAGTGCGTCGAGGTAGCGCTCGGCATCGAGCGCTGCCATGCAACCGGTGCCGGCCGAGGTCACCGCCTGGCGATAGATGTGATCCTGCACGTCGCCGGCGGCGAATACGCCGGGGATGCTGGTCTGCGTGGCATTGCCCTCGCGTCCGCCGTGGGTGACCAGATAGCCGCCTTCCATCTCCAGCTGGCCTTCGAACAGATCGGTGTTGGGCTTGTGGCCGATGGCGATGAACACGCCCTGCAGGGCGACGTCGCGCGTGCTGTCGCTCTTCAGGTCGCGGATGCGCATGCCGGTCACGCCGCTGTTGTCGCCCAGCACCTCGTCGAGCGCGCTGTCCAGCGCCAGTTCGATCTTGCCGGCAGCGACCTTCTCCATCAGCTTGTCGACCATGATCTTTTCGGCGCGGAAGCTGTCGCGACGGTGCACCAGGGTCACCTTCCTGGCGATGTTGGCCAGATACAGCGCCTCTTCCACCGCGGTGTTGCCGCCGCCGATTACCGCGACGTCCTGGTTCTTGTAGAAGAAGCCGTCGCAGGTGGCGCAGGCCGACACGCCGCGCCCGGAGAACTTCTCCTCGGAGGGCAGGCCGAGGTACTTGGCGGTGGCGCCGGTGGCGATGATCAGCGCGTCGCAGGTGTATTCGCCGGCATCGCCGAGCAGGCGGAAGGGGCGCTCCTGCAGCTTCGCGGTGTGGATGTGGTCGAAGATCATCTCGGTGTTGAAGCGCTCGGCATGCTTCTGGAAGCGCGCCATCAGGTCCGGGCCCATCACGCCGTCGGCATCAGCCGGCCAGTTGTCCACCTCGGTGGTGGTCATCAGCTGGCCGCCCTGGGCGAGGCCGGTGATCAGTACCGGATTGAGGTTGGCGCGCGCGGCATAGACGGCCGCGGTATAGCCGGCGGGGCCGGAGCCGAGGATGAGCAGGCGGGCGTGCTTGGTGGTCATGGCTGGCGGTGTCTCCGAGGGTTGGCGGTGAAGGAGGGGTCAGCGGGGGATTATAGCCGAGCGCTGATATGCCGCCCGCCCATGGCGGCGATAGCGCGGCGCAATCGGCCCGTGGCCGGGGCGGATTTGCGTGCGGCATGGCGGAGGCTTGAACGGCGGCAAGGATGTTCGACTATACTGCGCGGAAAATAAACTGATGTGTCAAGTCAGGAAATACTGATTCTCACCCAGGCTTTTGCGGAGACCTCATGAGCCAGCCTACCGCCGTATCCACCGTGGCGTTGAAGACCTTCGCGCTGTTCAACGGCTTGTCCGAGGAGACCCTCGCGGCCGTTGCGCAGTGCGCGATGATGCGCCGTTTCCCGCGCGGGCAGGCGGTGGTGATGGCGGGCGACCGCAGCGACTACGTCTATTTCATCCTCACCGGCAGTCTCAAGGTGGTGGTCAGCGACGAGGATGGCCGCGAGGTGATCCTCTCCATCCTCCGCCAGGGCGAATTGTTCGGCGAGATGGCGGTGTTCGGCGAGCAGCCGCGCTCGGCGTCGGTGGTGGCGGTCAGTGCGGCCGACCTGGTGATGCTGCCGAAGGCCGATTTCCGCCAGATCATGCGCGACAATTTCGAGATCGCCTGGCGCATCATGTGCAATCTCGCCGAGCGTTTGCGCAGTGCCGACCGCAAGATCGAGAGTCTCGCACTGATGGACGTCTATGGCCGGGTGGCCCGTCTGCTGCTGGAGATGGCCGAGGCGCACGAGGGCGGACGGATCGTGCGCCAGAAGGTGTCCAAGCAGGATATCGCCAAGATGATCGGCGCCTCGCGCGAGATGGTCAGCCGGGTGATGAAGGATCTCACCGCCCAGGGACTGATCGAGGAAACCGACCAGGGCGTGCTGCTGCGCGAGCGCCTCGGCGACATCTGAGCGCGCCGGCCGGTCGCCATTGTTACCGCCGGCAACGCTGCCGGACCGGGGGGCGGGCTTGGCATATAATGGCCCGCTGACGATTCCCCCGGCCTTCCGCCGCTTGCCGCCCTGATGCTGTCTCGTTCCGCCTCGCGCTCGCAACCCCTGCCAGAGAAGATTTCGCTGCTCCTCACCGAGGCGAAGTGGCTGCTGCTGGGTGTGATGTCGCTCTACATCGGCCTCATCCTGCTCGGCTACAACCGCAGCGACCCGGGCTGGTCACATGCCGCCGAGGTGGCGCGGGTGAGCAATCCGGGCGGGCGCTTCGGTGCCTGGCTGGCCGATCTGCTGCTCTACCTGTTCGGCGTTTCGGCGTGGTGGTGGGTGATCTTCCTGGGCTACGGGCTGGCCTGGGGCTTTCGCCGCCTGCGTCACGAATTCCAGGTCGACCGGCGTTCCTTCTTCATCGTCATGGCCGGCTTCGTGGTGGTGCTGCTGTCCAGCAGCGCGCTGGAGGCCCTGCGCTTTCATTCCCACGGCGGCAGCGTGCCACTCGGGCCCGGCGGCCTGATCGGCACCGAGCTGGGGCTGGCGGTGCAGCGTTACCTGGGCTTTACCGGCGGTACGCTGGTGCTGCTGGCGGCGCTTGCCGCCGGTTTGTCGCTGTTCTCCGGGGTGTCCTGGCTGGCGGTGGTGGAGCGCATCGGACTATGGCTGGAGCAGGCCTGGTTTGCCGCCCAGCGCGGCTACTACACCTGGCAGGATCGCCGCGCCGGGCGCGAGGTGGCGCAGAAGCGCGAGGCGGTGGTGGAGAAGCGCCGCCGCAAGAGCGAGGAGGCGCCGCCGCCACCGCTGCGCATCGAGCCCGCGGTGGCCGAGGTGCCGAAGTCCGAGCGCGTGCTCAAGGAGCGCCAGCAGTCCCTCTTCGAAGACCCGGTGGCCGGCGGCACGCCGCCGCTGTCGCTGCTCGACCAGCCCAGCGGCGACGGCGAGCCGCCGGCGGCCGAGGTGCTGGAATTCACCTCGCGGCTGATCGAGTCCAAGCTCGCCGAGTTCGGTGTCGAGGTCAAGGTGCTGGCCGCCTATCCGGGGCCGGTGATCACGCGCTACGAGATCCAGCCGGCGACCGGGGTGAAGGGCAGCCAGGTGGTGAATCTGGCCAAGGATCTGGCCCGCGCGCTGTCGCTGATCTCCATCCGCGTGGTCGAGACGGTGCCGGGCAAGTCCTGCATGGCGCTGGAGCTGCCCAACCCCAAGCGCCAGACCGTACGCCTGTCGGAGATCGTCGGCTCGAAGGCCTACCACGACATGCACTCGCCGCTCACCGTGGTGCTCGGCAAGGACATCGGCGGGCTGCCGGTAGTGGCCGACCTTGCCAAGATGCCTCACCTGCTGGTGGCCGGCACCACCGGTTCGGGCAAGTCGGTGGGCATCAACGCGATGATCCTGTCGCTGCTCTACAAGAGCGAGCCCGAGCGCGTGCGCCTGATCATGGTCGATCCGAAGATGCTCGAGCTCTCCATCTACGAGGGCATCCCGCACCTGCTCGCGCCGGTGGTCACCGACATGAAGCATGCCGCCAATGCGCTCAACTGGTGCGTGGTGGAGATGGACAAGCGCTACAAGCTGATGGCCGCGGTCGGCGTGCGCAACCTTGCCGGTTTCAACAAGGCGGTGGCCGAGGCGGCCAAGGCCGGTGCGCCGCTCACCAATCCGTTCTCGATCACCCCGGAAAGTCCCGAACCGCTGGAACATCTGCCGCACATCGTGGTGGTGGTCGATGAGCTTGCCGACCTGATGATGGTGGTCGGCAAGAAGGTCGAGGAGCTGATCGCCCGCTTGGCGCAGAAGGCGCGTGCGGCCGGCATCCACCTCATCCTCGCCACCCAGCGTCCGTCGGTGGATGTGATCACCGGCCTGATCAAGGCCAACGTGCCGACCCGCATCGCCTTCCAGGTTTCCAGCAAGATCGACTCGCGCACCATCCTCGACCAGATGGGCGCCGAAACCCTGCTGGGCATGGGCGACATGCTCTACCTGCCGCCGGGCACCGGCCTGCCGGTGCGTGTGCACGGCGCCTTCGTTGCCGACGAGGAGGTGCATAAGGTGGTCGAGCACCTCAAGAAGATGGGTCCGCCCGACTACGTCGAAGGCATCCTCTCTGCCCCCGAGGACGACATGGATGCGGCGCTGGGTGGTGGCGGTGGCGAAGGTGGCGACGAGGCCGATCCGCTCTACGACCAGGCCGTCGAGGTGGTCATCAAGACCCGCCGGCCATCGATCTCGCTGGTGCAGCGTCACCTGCGCATCGGTTACAACCGCGCCGCGCGCCTGATCGAGCAGATGGAGCGCGCCGGGCTGGTCAGTGCGATGGGCAGCAACGGCAATCGTGACGTGATCGTTCCGCCCAAGGAGGGCGACTGAAATGCGGCCAATGAAGCTTCTGCGCGGCTGCGCGATGGCATTGTTGAGCGCCGTTGCGGTGAGTACGGCCTGGGCGGGCGACGGCGTGGCGCAGCTGCGCCAGTTCGTTGCGGCAACGCCGGCCGCGGAGGGCGAGTTCGAACAGGTCGTGCATTCGGCCTCCGGGCGGCGTCCGCAGCACGCTGCAGGCAGTTTCGCGTTCGCCCGTCCGGGGCTCTTTCGCTGGGTCTATGAACAGCCTTACCGTCAGCTGCTGGTCGGCGATGGCGAGCGCCTGTGGTCGTGGGACGTCGATCTCGCCCAGGTCACCGTGCGTGCCCTCGGCGATGCCCTGGGCAGCACCCCGGCGGCCGTGCTGGTCGGTGGCAGCGACATCGACAGCGCTTTTGAACTCGCCGAAGGCGGTCAGAGCGAGGGGCTGAGCTGGGTGGTGGCGCGCCCGCGTCAGGCCGACAGCGGCTTCGAGTCGATGCGCCTGGGGCTCTCCGGCGGGCAACTGCGGCGCATGGAGATGCGCGACAGCTTCGGCCAGAACACGGTGATCGTGTTCACCCGCCTGCAGGTGGTGGAAGCGGTCGACAAGTCGCTGTTCCGCTTCACGCCGCCGCCCGGTGTTGACGTGATCGGCCAGTGAAGGCCGCGCTGCCGCGATGAGCGATCTCTTCGCCGACGCCGAGGCACCGCGCGTACCGTTGGCCGAGCGCCTGCGTCCGCAAAGCCTCGACGAGGTTGCCGGGCAGCAGCACCTGCTCGGTGCGGGCAAGCCGCTGCGCCTGGCCTTTGCGTCGGGCAAGCCGCACTCGATGATCCTGTGGGGGCCGCCGGGGGTGGGCAAAACCACGCTTGCGCGGCTCATGGCGCAGGGTTTCGATGCCGAGTTCATTGCCCTGTCGGCGGTGTTCTCGGGGGTCAAGGAGATCCGCGAGGCCATTGCCCAGGCCCGTGCCGCACAGGCGCGCGGGCGCCACACCATCCTTTTCGTCGATGAGGTGCACCGCTTCAACAAGGCGCAGCAGGATGCCTTCCTGCCCTTTGTCGAACAGGGGCTGGTGACATTCATCGGTGCCACCACCGAGAATCCGTCCTTCGAGGTCAATTCCGCGCTGCTCTCACGCGCCGCGGTGTATGTGCTCGAACCCCTCGACGGTGATGCCATGGCCGAGTTGCTGCAGCGCGCGCAGGCCGCGGCCTGCCCGCAACTGAGCTTCGATGAGGATGCGCGTGCGCGCCTGATCGGCTTTGCCGATGGCGACGCCCGCCGCCTGATGAATCTCGTCGAGCAGATCCAGGTGGCGGCGGAGACCGCCGGCTGCGCGCACGTCGATGGCGAATTCGTCGATCGCGCCCTGGCGCAGAAACTGCGCCGCTTCGACAAGGGCGGGGACGCCTTCTACGACCAGATCTCGGCGTTGCACAAGGCGGTGCGCGGTTCGCATCCGGATGCCGCGCTGTACTGGCTGTGCCGCATGCTCGACGGCGGGGCCGAACCCCTCTACCTGGGGCGCCGCCTGGTGCGCATGGCGGTGGAGGACATCGGCCTCGCCGATCCGCGCGCGCTGGAGATCGCCCTCAACGCCTGCACTACCTACGAGCGCCTGGGCTCACCGGAGGGCGAACTGGCGCTCGCGCAGGCCACGGTCTTCCTGGCCTGTGCGGCGAAGTCGAACGCCGTGTACAAGGCCTATAATGCCGCGCGCAAATTCGTTGCCGGCGACGTCTCGCGTCCGGTGCCGATGCACCTGCGCAATGCGCCGACGCGCCTGATGAAGGAGCTCGGCCACGGTGCGGCCTACCGCTATGCCCATGACGAGCCCGAAGCCTATGCCGCCGGGGCCTCCTATCTGCCCGAGGGCATGGACGAACCTGGCTGGTACCAGCCCGTGGGGCGTGGCATGGAGTCGCGCATCGGCGAGAAACTGGCCTGGCTGCGCGGCCTCGATGCCGCTGCGCGCGGCGGCAAGCGCTGAGCGCAGGGGGATGTCAGTGGGGCAGGGGATGATCGGCGACGAAACGCTCGCACAGCTTGCGCGCCTCTTCCGCCTTGCCAGCGTCGCCGCGCTCGGCGGCACGCTCGACGAGATCGAGCATGTAGTGGGTGAGCAGCAGCACGCCCTCGGGGGTCTGCACCAGTCCGCAGGCTACCTGCGCGGCGGCGGCATCGGGAATGCCTTCGTGTTCGGCGATGAGGGCGACTTCTTCCTCGGTAAGGTCGCAGTAGTCCAGGCAGTCGCGGATGGATAACATGTGGTCCTCCTCGGTATGGGTGCTGTCTGTGCAGCTTTGCTCACTATTTCAAGCTTAAGACAGCATGGCCCGAAAGCAAGTTGCCTTTTACTTTTGGATTTCTTTTAAGTAATTGATTGGATTGATTTAAATGGCGCGCCGCAACATCGGTTGCGGTAATGTGAAAGTGCCGTGAAAGCATACGGATGGCGTGACAAGCTCAGAGTTCTTCGAGGCTTGTGCGACATGTCCATGAATTGAAACGTACTTGTGGAAATACTGATGCTCGACATTCAGCTCCTGCGCACGCAGATCGATACCGTCGCGGCCCGCCTCGCCAGCCGTGGCCTGACCCTGGATACGGCCACCTTCCTGGCCCTTGAAGAGGAGCGCAAGCACCTGCAGACCCGCACACAGGAACTGCAGGCGCGCCGCAATGCGCTCTCCAAGCAGATCGGCATGCTCAAGGGGCGCGGCGAGGATGCCTCGGCGGTGATGGCCGAGGTGGGTCAGCTCGGCGACGAACTGAAGGCCTGCGAGCAGGCCCTGCCTGGGCTGCTGGAGCGCATCGCCGAATTCACCGCCGGCCTGCCCAATCTGCCCCATGAAAGCGTGCCGGTGGGGGGCGACGAGTCCGCCAATGTCGAGGTGAGGCGCTGGGGTACGCCGCGCAGCTTCGATTTCGAGGTCCGCGACCACGTCGATCTGGGGGCGCCGCTGGGGCTGGATTTCGAGACCGGCGCCCGCCTCTCCGGTTCGCGCTTCACCTTCATGCGCGGGCAGATCGCCCGCCTGCACCGTGCGCTCGCCCAGTTCATGCTCGACGTGCAGACTACCGAGCACGGCTATACCGAGTGCTACGCGCCCTACATCGTCAATCGCGAGGTGCTGGTCGGTACCGGGCAGCTGCCGAAATTCAAGGAAGACATGTTCTGGGTGCTGCGCGGCGGGGATGACAGCGCGCTCGAACAGTACCTGATCTCCACCTCCGAGATTCCGCTCACCAACACCGTGCGCGAACAGGTGCTGGCGCTCGACGCGCTGCCCATCCGCCTCACCGCGCACAGCCCGTGCTTCCGCTCCGAGGCTGGCAGCGCCGGGCGCGATACCCGCGGAATGATCCGCCAGCACCAGTTCGACAAGGTCGAGATGGTGCAGATCGTCCATCCGGAGCAAAGCCATGCGGCGCTCGAAGAGATGGTCGGTCACGCCGAAGCCATCCTGCAGAAGCTTGCCCTGCCGTATCGGGTGGTCGCGCTGTGCACCGGCGACATGGGCTTCTCCGCCGCCAAGACCTACGATCTGGAAGTCTGGCTGCCGGCGCAGAATACCTACCGTGAGATCTCCAGTTGCTCGAACTGCGAGGACTTCCAGGCCCGCCGCATGCAGGCCCGGTTCAAGAACGCCCAGGGCAGGAACGAACTGGTGCACACCCTCAACGGTTCCGGCCTGGCAGTCGGGCGTACCCTGGTGGCGGTACTGGAGAACTACCAGCAGGCCGACGGCTCGATCACCGTGCCGGCGGCGCTGGTGCCCTACATGGGCGGCGTCGAGGTGCTGCGCAGCGCCTGAGCGTTGACCCCGCCGGCCGCTTCACCCTGGCGGCCCAGCTGCAGGCCGCGTGGTTGCAGCGGGGGTTCGTAGGGCGGCTCGATGCGGCTGAGGATGTCGTAGTAGTTGCGGATGCGCTCGGTCATGATCACTGCCTCGCCGCCGCGCGCGGCGCCGGCCTTCAGGCGGGCGGCGTATTCCGGGCGCGAGAGCAGTGGCAGCACCGCCTTCATGTCCAGCCAGGAGGTGTTGTCGCGCTGCAGGCTGCGGGCGATCTGGCGTGCTCCACGCATGTGGCCCATGCCGAGGTTGTAGGCGGCGATCGCCATCCAGGTGCGGTCGGGTTCCTCCACTTCGGCGGGCAGTTCGTCGCGCAGCATGGCCAGATAGCGCGCGCCGCCGAGGATGCTGTCGCGCGCATCGAGGCGGTCCTTGACCCCGAGGCGGTCGGCGGTATCGCTGGTCAGCATCATCATCCCGCGCACGCCCGTGCGTGAGGTCGCCAGCGGATCCCATTGCGACTCCTGGTAGGACAGTGCCGCCAGCATGCGCCAGTCGATGCCGGTACGCGCCTGGGCATCGTGGAAGTGCGCGCGGTAGTGCGGCAGGCGCTCGCGGCTGCGGGCGATGAAGGCGCTGATGTCGCTCGGCCGCAGGCGGCGGACGTGGCCAAAGTAGCGGTCGGCGACGCGCGCCAGCTGACCGCTCTCGGCCGCCTCTTCGAGAAAGGCATCCACCTCCGCGGCCAGTCCGCCGTCGTCACCCTGTGCCGGCAGTGCCCAGGCCACCTGTGACTTCAGCGGCAGGTCGTAGACGATGCGAAGCTGCGGGTGCAGGCGCGCGGCGATGGCGAAGTGCAGCCGGTCTACCGCCACCAGGTCGAGCTTCTTCTCCGCAGCCTGGGCGAGCAGGGCCTGCTCGCCGTCCAGCACGCTGAGATGGATATTGAGGCCGGTGTTGCGGCGGCGCATGCGCTCGAGCTTCTCTGCCGGCAGCGAACCGCGCCGGGCGCTGATGGTGCGGCCGTTGAGGTCGGCCTCGCGGCGCACCGCGGGAGCGTCGGCGTGGCCGACGAGGACGAAGTCAAGTTCGCGCAGTGCCGTCGTCCAGCGCAGGGGCAGCAACTCGTTGCGCGCCAGTCCTGCAGCGGCCATATGTACCTTGCCGCTGATCACCGCGTCGAGCAGGCGGGGAAGGTCGGGGTAGACGATGAACTCCACCGGCACATCGAGGTACTCGCCGAGCTGCAGCACCAGATCGTGCTCGAATCCGGAATTGCCCTGCCCGCCATCCTGCCGGAAGGCCACTGCATCGAGGCGGGTGCCGACGCGCAACTCGCCCGCAGTGCGGAAATCCTCGAGGCGCGGCGGCTCGGCAGGCGTACAGGCGGTCAGCACGACGGCCACGAGGATGGGCAGCGACAGGCGCATGGGCAGACATCCGGGTCTCGGGACGGCCGATTCTGCGCGACTGAGGGCGAGCCGGCAACTCCCATGCGTGCTGCGCCGCAATGCCCGGCGTGCCGTGCGATGGCAAAGGGCAGGCACGAATGGTATATTAGAGAAACATTAACAAAGAGCTATTCCCCATGTCCGGCAAATCCTTCGTCCAGATCACCAACGACGTTTCCAAGGCACTCGAAGCGCTGCGCGCCGAGGCGCCCGAAACCATGCAGGGCTTCGGCGCAATGGCCAAGGGCGCCCTCAAGGAAGGCAGCCTCTCGGCCCTGCACAAGGAACTCATCGCGCTCGCCATCGGCGTCGCCTCGCGCTGTGATGCCTGCATCGGTTTTCACGTCAAGGCCCTGATCCGCCTCGGCGTGACCCGCGAACAACTGATGGAGACACTGGCCGTGTGCGCCTACATGGGCGGTGGCCCGACGCTGATGTACGCTGCCGAGGCCGTGCGCGCCTACGAAGAACTGCTGCCCCGTACCGCGCGCGCAGGCGCCTGAGTGCCCTGGCCGGGCCGTATTCTGTGCTGGTGCATTTCGCCGCGCTTGTGCGTATAATGCGGCCTCCCCGCCTCGGCGGGGATCGCGGAGAGGTACCGAAGCGGTCATAACGGCGCCGACTCGAAATCGGATGGTCAGGGAAACCTGGCACGGGGGTTCGAATCCCCCCCTCTCCGCCACTTCAAGCAAAAAGTTTTTAACCGATGCTTGACTAAGGAAGTAGAGCTGCTAAAATTCTGCTTCTTCGCAAAGCGCCCGTAGCTCATCTGGATAGAGTACCTGGCTACGAACCAGGGGGTAGGAGGTTCGAATCCTTCCGGGCGCGCCAGTTTCAAGAAAAAACAGGCAGGTAAAACCTGCCTGTTTTTTTTCGTCCAGTGCTTTACGGACGCAGTGCAAGTCTTGTGCACATCTCTGTGGCCGTGAGAGGCCTGGCGTAAAGATAGCCCTGCCCGGCCGGGCATGCCATCTCGCGCAGGGTGCGTGCCTGATGCTCGGTTTCCACGCCCTCTGCCACCACTGACAGCCCCAGTGTGGAGGCCATCGCCAGGATGGTCTGTGTGATGGCACGGTCGTCCGGATTTGAGACAAGCTCATCGATGAATGAGCGGTCGATCTTGAGTTCGTCGATGGGATATCTGCGCAGTGAAGACAGGGATGAGAAACCAGTGCCGAAATCATCGATGCTCAGCCCGACGCCGAGCACCTTCAGATCCCTCAGTAGACGGCGGCAGTGCTCGGGGTCGGCCATCAGGGCGCTTTCGGTGAGTTCGATGGTCAGTTGATGGGCCTCAAGTCTGTAGTGCGTGAGCAGCCGTCTGATTGTTGACGGCAGGTGGGACTGGCGGAACTGCTCGGCTGAAACGTTGATCGATATCCTTGGGACGTCGTATCCCTGGGCGGTCCAGGCGGCTACTTGGCGGCAGGCTGCGTCTGCGACCCAGTCGCCGACGTGGTTGATGAGTCCCGAGCGTTCGGCGAGGGGTATGAACTTGTTCGGCATGATCAGGCCCGTTTTAGGTTCCTGCCAGCGCACGAGGGCTTCCATGCCGATCAGCACACCGCTCGTCATGTCGATCTGGGGTTGATAGAGCAGGAAGAGTTCATCGCTGTCGATGGCTCGTTTAAGGCCATTGCCCAGCAGCAGGCGTTCGTCTGCCTGATCCTTGAGATTGCTGGTAAAGAACCGGTGGGTGTGCTTGCCGGCTTCCTTTGCCTGGTACATTGCGCTGTCAGCATTCTTGAGCAAGGTCTCGGAGTCGCTGCCGTCATCTGGGTAGATGCTGATGCCGATGCTGGCACTGACGAAAATGTCATGCCCGCCAATATCAACGGAGCGACCGAGTGCATCGGCAATCCGGCGCGCCGCCACGTCTACCTCAACGGCATTCGTTTCCTCGATCAGCAGCGCAAACTCGTCGCCGCCAAAGCGTGCTACGGTATCAACCGCGCGCAGGCACTGGCGCAGGGTGGAGGCGGCTTCCTTGAGCAGTTTGTCGCCGGCAGCATGTCCCAGCGAATCGTTGATGACCTTGAAGTTGTCGAGGTCTACAAACAGGATGGCAAACTGGTCTTCGTGCCGTTTGGCGCGTTCAATGGCCTGGCGGACCCGGTCCACGAACAAGGTGCGGTTGGGGAGGCTGGTCAGTTCATCGTGGGTGGCGAGGAATTCGATGCGGCGCTGTGAGTCCTTTATCACAGTGATATCGCTGAAGATTCCCACATAGTTGGTGAGTGCCCCATCGGAGTCGTGGACCGTATTGATGGTCAGCCATTCCGGAAATATCTCTCCGGACTTGCGGCGATTCCAGATCTCACCTTGCCACCAGCCCTTTTCCTGGAGCGCTTCCCACATTTCCAGGTAGAAGTCATTGCCGTGGCGGCCGGAGGACAGCAGGGCAGGGGTCTTGCCCGAGACTTCCTCGATCGTATAGCCGGTAACCTGGGTGAAGGCCTCGTTGACGGTGAGTATCCGCTGCTGCGGGTCCGTTACCACAATGCCTTCGCCTGCGCGGTCGAAGACGCGCGCGGCAAGGCGCAACTGCTCCTCTGCATGGCGACGGTCCGTCATGTCGGAAGACTGTGTGCAGACCCCTTGAATGACATTGTCGATGCCGAAGAGCGGGAAACGTATGGAGAGCAGGTAGCGGTCGCCGTCGGCGCGTCGCAGGACCTCCTCTGATTCGATGGCCTCCTGGCGGCGGACGACCTCGAGTTCCTTGCTGCGGAAATGGTCGGCATTGCGTCCAATGAACAACTGTGCGTCTGTCTTGCCGATCACGTCGGCTGACTTGAGCCCGAAGGTTTTTTCGAACTGTCGATTGACGAACTCGTAGCGCCCGGCCAGATCCTTGAGAGAAATCATTGAGGTCGAGTTGTCCATGATCGCTTGCAGCCGCTCACGGCTTTCGCGAATCGCTCGCTCGGCGGCCAGCCGTTCGGTGTGATCCATCAGGCTGATGATCGCGCCGCGACTGCCCGGGCGAGTGGTCTCGTAGGGTGCGATATGGAGCAGGTAATGCCGTTCGTTGGAGAATACGGCCTCTTCAATGGACTGATTGGTGTCGATGGCGCGTCGAACCTGCGGAGAGAAATCCTTCATGCCGAACGGCAGGCGCAATGTAGGCAGGGGTTGGCCCATGGACTTCTCGGTGAGGAGGAAGATCATGATGGCCGGGCTGTTGAAACGCGACAGCTCCATGTTCTCGTTGCATACCAGGATGGGAAAGCCCACGCTGTTCTGAATTTTCTCGAGGTCGTTAAGTGCTTCGGCAAGTTCGCCGGAGCGGACCTGCAGTTCTTCATTGACGGTGGTCAGCTCCTCGTTGGTGGATTGCAGTTCCTCGTTGGCCGATTCCAGTTCTTCGTTGGTGGATTGAAGCTCTTCGTTGGCAGCCTGCACCTCCTCGTTGAGGGCCTGCATCTCCTCATTGGAGGTTTCCAGTTCCTCGATCACCGTCTGCAGGCGTTCACGGGTCGAGATGAGCTCCTCCTCCAGCGCCTTGACGTCTATCGAATCCTGTGTGGCATCCGGTTTCGAGTCCCCGCTCGGTGCTTTCTCGACGGGCGGGGTTTCGAAGGCAATCAGGAAGAAGGAACTGGTCACTCCTTTTTCCAGCGGATGAACTGACAGCAGTACGCGTCGCTTGCCATCCACGGTCTTGATCAGGTGTGGGCGTCCGCTGGCCGATTCCGAGGAGCGCTCGACCTGATGCACCATGAGGTTGAGATCGGCGCGAAACTCACGCCTGATCAACTGCTGCAGGTTGGTGGTGGGTTTCCCGGCGCTGATACTCAGGAAGTCACCGACCTCGCCCTGAATATGGAGGATTTCGAAGGCTGCGTTGATCAGGATGGTGGGTGGTATGAACAGCTTGATCGATGCATCCAGCAAGCGTTGTTGGGCATTCGGCTGCTGAGCGGAGGGGCGTTCGCGGTTGTCGGGCAGATGGAAGGTAGGCATCGGCATCAGACGTGATTCGCCTGGGCGCCGCCTGTAGATGCGGGCGGTCTTGTCGCTCGGGTCGAACTGTCCAATCTGCTGGAATACGCCTTCGGACTTGCCGAGGAAGAGATAGCCGCCCGGGCGCAGGCCGTAGTGGAAGGTCCCCAGTACCTTGGCCTGCAGTTCGGTCTGAAAGTAGATCAGCACATTGCGGCAACTGACCAGGTCCAGGCGCAGGAAGGGTGGGTCCTGAACCAGATCCTGGCGGGCAACCACGACCATGTCGCGCAGCGTGCGCGAGACCTCGTAGCGGTTGCCGGTATTGCTGAAGTGCCTGGTAACCAGCGCAGGATCCATGTCGGACAGGGCCGTTTCCGGATAGGCTCCGCGGCGGGCGACGGCGAGGGCGTTGAGGTCGAGATCGGTGGCAAAGATCTGGACACGAAACTGGCTCAGATTGGGGCCAAGCAGCTCCGCCAGCAGGATGGCGATGCTGTAGGCTTCCTCCCCGGTGGCGCAGCCCGGTACCCAGATGCGAATCTCGTCGCCGAAGTGTTTGGTTGCCAGCAGGGCCTGCAGGGTCGTGCGCAGCGCTTCGAAGGCTGCCGGATCGCGAAAGAAAGCCGTTACCGAGATCAGGATGTCCTTGCAGAGATGATCGAGTTCGCTGGGGTCGGCCTCGACCAGTGCCAGATAGTCGTCCAGGCTTGATACATGGCGGGCGGCCAGCCGCCGTTCGATACGGCGCCAGATGGTGCCCTCCTTGTAGTTGCCGAAGTCGATGCGGGTCTGCTGCTTGACCCGGATCAACAGCTTCTTCAGGGTGGTTGTCGCGGCCGGTGGACTGACTGCGACAGAGCCTTTGGAGCGGGCAATCTGGGCAATCTCGCGGGCAATCTCCTCGGCCGGCAAGACCCAGTCGACACAGCCAGTGTCGATGGCCGCCTGCGGCATGCCGTTGTATTTGGCGCTCTGCGGCTCCTGGGCAAAGGTGTAGCCGCCAACTGCCTTGATCTCGCGCAGGCCGACGGCACCGTCGCTGCCGGTTCCGGACAGTACTACGCCGATCGCATCCTCGCCTTTTTCGGCCGCCAGTGAGGAGAAGAAGGCGTTGACGGAGGGGCGCGGGCTGGCGCTCTTGGGTTCATCCTGGAGGACAAAGCGACCTTCGCGCAGGACCATGTTGCTGCTTGGCGGCGTCACGTAGATGGTGTCGCGTTCCGGCTCCATGCCGTCGGTGATTTCCTTTACCGCCATCGCCGTTTCACGCCCCAGCAACTGCGCCATCATGCTGCGGTGAGTCGGCGACAGATGCTGGATCACAGCGTAAGCCAGCCCCAGGTCGGTTGGCAGCGCGGCGATCAGGTTGGACAGGGCTTCAAGGCCGCCTGCCGATGCGCCGATACCGACAAGGTAGATCGGCCTGTTCGAGGCGCTGTTCGCCTTGACTGAGGATTTGCGGCGGGCCCTTGCCCTCCGGGGTGGGGCGTCTGCCGTGGAGGTGTCATCGGCCTTCTTGCTTACCATTCCGATGGGCTTTTTCGTCGCCATGTCCGGCCTCTATCTTTGGTGCTATCAAAGAGGTTTTTGTCAGGATGGCATCTTGGCATAAACCATGATCATCATGTGGCTTTTCGACCCTGGGGCCCTTGATGTGCGTGGCCCCGATAAGCCTGCGGATGAAGCCTGCCGTGCTCCTGCCAGGAGGGCCGTAATGCCCCGCCCATTGCCACTGCTGACGCTTTTCACCCCACAGCGGGGAGCAGGATTGCGTCGCAGATCTGCAACAATGCTGCCTGCCGAAAAGTGCGCTGACGGCTAGAATGAGCGCCGGTGCGGAGGGCTGAGGGTCAGGCTCGGGCGCACTGCATACTCCTCCCCGTGCGCGGTGTGTGAAACCGAAGGCGGTGCGAGCGGGGCTGCGCAGGCCGGCGCAAGCCGGTTCTTCAACATCAACATGTTTCCCGGGAGCCTTCCATGCGGGCCTTCATGAAGTTCATTGCGGCAATGGCGGTGTCGATGTGGCTGGGGGCGAGTGCCTTCGCTGCGGACTATTACGTCGATATCACCAACAAGACCGGTTTCACCATCTTCTACATGTACGTCAGTCCGGCGAAGTCGAAGAGTTGGGAGGAGGATGTGCTGGGTGAGAACGTACTGATGAACAACGCTACCCGCAGGGTCAACCTGCGCGGCTATTCGAGCCCCGTCTTCGATATCCGCCTGGTCGACGAGGATGGCGACAGCTACACCTTCTGGAAGGTTGACGTGTCGACGACCGACATCACCGTCACGCTTGACGACATCGACGTGGATTGAATCTGACCTTCGGCTGTGTGGGCCCCGGCGCAGTCCCTGCTGCCCGGGGCCTTTGCATTGCTGCGGCGTGCTGGCGCAGGAGGCGGCACGCTGGCATGATGGGGCCATCGGCAATCCGAGTCTGCGCGATCCCGGCGGGTTTGCGTTTACCCAATATGTCCAGTCCCTGGCTGTTCCGCCTCCGCTCCCGTTTCCCGGCTCTTGCCGCCGTCGTCTGGCGCCGTCTGCTGGCGCTCTGCCTGACCGGCTGCGTAATGGCCGGCGCGCATGCGGACGAGGTGCGCATCGGTGTTCTTGCGCTGCGGGGGGTGGAGACTGCGGAACGCATGTGGGTGCCGACTGCGGACTATCTGCAGGCGCGCCTGCCGGCACACCGCTTCACCATCGTGCCGCTCGGCTTCGACGATGTCCAACTCGCTGTGCGCCAGCGCAGCATCGATCTAGTCCTCGCCAATCCGTCCTACTACGTCGAACTCGAAGCGCTCTACGGCATCAGCCCGGTGGTGACGATGCGCAACCGCCACGACTCTTCCGGTGCCGGCTACGGCGTCTTCGGCGGTGTGGTGTTCACCCGCGCGGAGCATGCCGAGGTGCGCCAGATGGGCGATCTGCGCGGGCGCCGGCTGGCCGCGGTGCATCCCGGCTCCTTCGGAGGCTGGCATGCGGGTTGGCGCGAGCTGCGCCGGCGCGGCGTCGACCCCGAGCACGATCTGGCCGAACTGGCCTTTCTCGGTACCCATGACGAGGTGGTCTATGCGGTGCTGGAAGGGCGCTTCGACGCCGGCACGGTGCGTACCGAGACGCTGGAACGCATGGCCCAGGAGGGACGCATAGAGCTGTCGCGGCTGTTCGTCCTCAACGAACGTCAGAACCCTGCCTTTCCGCTGCGCCACAGCACGGCGCTGTATCCCGAATGGCCGCTCGCCCGCCTCGGCAACGTCCCCGAGGAGCTTGCCGTGCAGGTCGCGGTGGCGCTGATGCTGATGGAGCCGGATGACCCCGCCGCGCTGGCCGGGCACACCACAGGGTGGACGCTGCCGCTCAACTATCAGCCGGTGCATGAGGCACTGCGCGAGCTGCGCATCGGCCCCTACGCCCATCTGCGCGAGGTCAGCCTGCGGGAGGTGTTGGCGCAGTACTGGTACTGGGCGGCGATTGCCTCCCTGCTGCTGCTGCTGGCCTTCGTCACCGTCGCCTACATCGGCCGCAGCAACCGCCGCCTGCGCCAGCATCAGGGCGAACTGCAGGTGCTCAACGCCAGCCTGGAAGAGCGCGTGGTCGAGCGCACCCAGCGTGTTGGCCTGCTCCTTGATCGCGAGCGTTTCCTGCGCGGCATCGTCGAGATGGTTGCCGACGTCAATGAGATCCTCATCACCGCCAGCTCGCGCGACGAGATGCTGAAGGCCTGCTGCGACCGCCTCGTCGCTAATCCCGATTACCGCTTCTGCTGGGTTGCCCTGCTCGCCGATGGGGAACTGGTGCCGGCGGCCAAGTCCTACGGCACCGCGGATTTCGTCCGCGCCATGAGCGCCTGCCAGGGTGACGGTCCGGGGGCGCTGGCGCTGCGCGAGAACCGCACGGTCACGGTCAACGAGCTTGCCAAGGTGGACGGGCTGGCGGCGCTGGGCATCCACGCCGTGACCTCGCTGCCGCTGCGCAAGGATGCCTTTGCTGCGCCCTTCGGCACCTTGTGCGTGTTCACTGCGCGGGGGAGCGGTTTCGATCGCGAAGAGGTGCTGATGCTGGAGCAGCTTGCCGGCGACATCGGTTTTGCCACCGCAGCCTTCGATCAGCGCGAGGAAACCGCCCGCCTGCAGCGTGACCGCATCACCCACTATGAGAAGACCATCCTGTCGCTCGTCGATCTCATCGAGCGCCGCGACACCTACACCGCCGGGCACACCCGGCGGGTGGCCCACTATTGCGGACTGATCGCTGCCGAACTGGGGCTGGAGGCGGCGCAGAGCGAGGAGCTGCAGCAGGCCGCGCGCCTGCACGACATCGGCAAGATCGCCATTCCCGATGCCGTGCTGTTGAAGCCGGGGCCCTTGACTGCGCTGGAGTACGAGCTGATCAAGCAGCACGTCGTCGTCGGCTACGAGACGCTGATGCATATCGACATGTACGCCGCGCTCGCGGAAATCCTCCGCCATCACCACGAACGCCACGACGGCAGCGGGTATCCTGCCGGACTGGCGGGCGAGGCCATCCCGTTGGCGGCGCGCATCATGGCGGTGGCCGACGCCTTCGATGCGATGACTACCAACCGCATCTACCGACCGCGCAAGTCGGTGGCTGTGGCACTGGAAGAGATCGGCACGCTCGCCGGATCGCATTACCACCCCGAGGTCGCCGCTGCGGCGCGCCGCGCGCTGCAGACGGTGGAGCCCCCGCCGGTGGTGGACCAGTTGCCGCGCACGGCGCTGGAGCGCCAGCGCTTTGCCTACTTCTTCAATGACCAGCTCACCGGCGTGCACAACGCCAGCTATCTGCAGTTCATCTTCCGTAACAAGCAGTACGGTGACCTGCAAGTGGCAGCGGTGTGCCTGCTGCACGACTTCGGTGCCTACAACCTCGCTCATGGCTGGGTAGCTGGCAACCGCCTGCTTGCCGACGTCGCCGCTGCGCTGGTGGAGGCCAGCGGCGATGCCCTGGTCTGCCGTGTGATGGGTGACGACTTCGTCATTCTTGCAGCGTCCGCAGCGGCTTTCGAAGGGCTCGAAACAAGGCTCGGGGAAGGCGTGCTGGCAGGCAGCGGGGTGCGCCTCGAAGTCGAGCGCATGTCTGTCGACGAGGCTGCCATAGCCCGCTTGCAGGGCTTGCTGTAGTCCGGCTTGCATGTGCTCCGGGCACAGTGCCGCGTTGCCCCCTGCTGTCGACGGTCGGGAGTGCCGGGCGTCCGCTGGTAAACGACAACAGGCCCCGCGGCCCCTTGCGGGGCGGCGGGGCCTGGCTGGCCGGGTGAGGGCTCAGGCGCTCTTGCGGGCGGGCTTGGCGGCGGTGGTGGTGCCGACAGCCTTGACGGCGGCGCCGGTGGCAGCAGCGACGTTCGCCTCGGCGATGTCGACCACCTGGCGGGCGGCCTTGCTGACGCTGTCGTAGGTCGAGTTGGCGGCGGCCAGCGCGGACTTGACCGCGGCGATGGCGACGTCGGAGCCGGCCGGGGCGGACTTGGAGGCTTCGTCGAGCGCGGCGTTGAGGCTCAGGTTCAGGTCGGCAAGCTGGGATTCCATCAGCTTGGTGATCTCGGCCTGGTTCTGGGTGGCGATCTCATACACGCTGCGGTAGTAGGCCACGAGCTTTTCGGCGCCCGGTTGGGCGATCGAGGTCTGCAGGTTGATGAAAGCCTGCGGGTCCTTGGCTTCGCTGAGGGTCTTGAGGGTGCTCATGCTGTCCTCGATGAGGGCACGGGCGGTGTTCAGGTTCAGCGCGGCCAGACGCTCGGCGGAGGCCATGGCGGTGGCGGAGACGCTGAGCAGGGATTCGACGGTGGCCTTGTTGGCGGCGGCAAGCTTCTCGGGGGTGGCGATCATGGCAGACTCCTGATGAACATTGGGTTGGGATGTTGCCGAAGCGTCTCGCTACTGCGATTTGCTGCGGTGCACAATGTCAAGTGTAGACAACTCGGCAAGCATGTCAAATTAAATTTGTGCGACGCAGCAAATATATTTGTGTGACAGCACGAAAAACGGCCCGGCGGGTTCGCTCCCGGCCGGGCCGCATGCGGCTTGCTCGCGCAGTCTTACTTCTTGCGCATCGGCGGCAGGTCGGTGCAGCTGCCGTGCGCGACCTCGGCGGCCATGCCCACCGTCTCGCCCAGCGTCGGGTGCGGGTGGATGGTCTTGCCGATGTCCACCGCGTCGGCGCCCATCTCGATGGCCAGGCAGACCTCGCCGATCATGTCGCCGGCCGAAGGGCCGACAATGGTGCCGCCGATCACGCGGTGCGTTTCGGCGTCGAAGATCAGCTTGGTGAAGCCGTAGTCGGCGCCGTTGGCGATCGCGCGGCCGGAAGCCGCCCAGGGGAACTTGGCCACCTCGACCTTCTTGCCCTCGGCCTTGGCCTGCGCCTCGGTGTAGCCGACCCAGGCCACTTCCGGATGGGTGTAGGCCACGCCGGGGATCACCGTGGCGTCGAAGGCAGCCTTCTGTCCGGCCGCGACTTCCGCCGCGACGTGGGCTTCATGCACCGCCTTGTGGGCGAGCATGGGCTGGCCGACGACGTCGCCGATGGCGAAGATGTGCGGCACGTTGGTGCGCATCTGCGCATCCACCGGGATGAAGCCGCGCTCGCCGACGATCACCCCCGCCTTGTCGGCGCCGATCTTGTTGCCGTTGGGCGCGCGGCCCGCCGACTGCAGGATCATGTCGTACTTCACCGGCTCGGTCGGTGCGCCGTCGCCTTCGAAAGTCACATACAGCCCGTCGTCCTTGGCCTCGACGGCCACGGTCCTGGTCTTCAGCATGATCTTGTCGAAGCGCTGGGCGTTCTGCTTCTCCCACACCTTCACCGCGTCGCGGTCCGGGCCCTGCATCAGGCCGTCCATCATCTCGACCACGTCGATGCGCGCGCCCAGGGTGGAATACACCGTGGCCATCTCCAGGCCGATGATGCCGCCGCCGATGACCAGCATCTTGCCCGGCACCTGGCGCAGTTCCAGCGCGCCGGTGGAGTCCACGATGCGCGGGTCGCGCGGGATGAAGGGCAGGTGCACCGCGGCGCTGCCTGCGGCGATGATGCACTGCTTGAACTTCACCACTTTCTTGGCGCCGGTCTTGTCCTGTGCGCTGCCGGTGGTTTCCTCGACCTCGATGTGGTGCGGGTCGAGGAAGCTGCCGTAGCCGCGGATCACATCCACCTTGCGCGCCTTGGCCATACCGGCCAGCCCGCCGGTGAGCTTGCCGATCACGCCGTCCTTGTGCTTGCGGAGCGCGTCGACATCGACCGTGGGCTTGGCGAACTTGATGCCGGCGGTTTCGACATGTTCGGCCTCTTCGATCACCGCGGCGACGTGCAGCAGCGCCTTGGACGGGATGCAGCCGACGTTCAGGCACACCCCGCCGAGCGTGGCGTAGCGCTCGATGATCGCGGTCTTCAGGCCGAGGTCGGCGGCGCGGAAGGCCGCCGAGTAGCCGCCTGGGCCGGCGCCGAGGACGACCATGTCGTACTCGACGTCGGCGCTGCCTGCGTGCGCGGCTGCGGTCGGGGCCGACGCCGCGGCGGGTGCTGCGGCCGGCGCCGGGGCGCTAGCCTGAGCAGGGGGCGCAGCGGCTTCGCCAGCCGCCTCGACCTTGATCAGCACCGCGCCTTCGCTGACCTTGTCGCCGAGCTTGACCAGCACTTCCTTGACCACGCCGGCGGCCGACGAGGGCACATCCATGGTGGCCTTGTCAGACTCCAGCGTGCAGATGGCGTCATCCACCTTGATGCTGTCGCCGGCCTTGACGAACAGCTCGATCACCGGCACCGCATCGAAATCGCCGATGTCCGGCACCTTTACTTCAACGATCTGGCTCATGTCCGGGCCTCCTTACAGCATGACCCGACGGAAGTCGGCCAGCAGTTGCGCGAGATAGACGTTGAAGCGGGTGGCCAGCGCGCCGTCGATGACGCGGTGATCCGCGGTCAGCGACATCGGCAGGGTGAGGCGCGGCACGAACGCCTTGCCGTCCCAGACCGGCTTCATCACCGACTTGTTCACCCCGAGGATGGCCACTTCCGGCGCATTGACGATGGGCGCGAAGTAGGTGCCGCCGATGCCCCCCAGCGAGGAGATGGTGAAGCAGGCGCCGGACATGTCGGCCGGGCCCAGCTTGCCGTCGCGCGCCTTCTTGGCCAGCGCGCCGGTTTCCGCGGCGATCTCGAACACGCTCTTCTTGTCGGCGTCCTTCACCACCGGCACCACCAGACCATTGGGGGTGTCCGCGGCGAAGGCGATGTTGAAGTACTTCTTGTAGACCAGGTTGTCGCCGTCCAGTGAGGTGTTGAACTCGGGGAATTCCTGCAGCGCGCGCACCGAGGCCTTGATGATGAAGGCGAGCATGGTGAGCTTCTTGCCGGACTTCTCGTGCTCCTTGTTCATCGCCACCCGGAAGGCTTCCAGGTCGGTGATGTCGGCGTCCTCGTGGTAGGTCACCGCGGGGATCATCACCCAGTTGCGCGCCAGATTCTGGCCGGAGATCTTCTTGATGCGGGACAGCGGCTTGACTTCGACCTCGCCGAACTTGGCGAAGTCCACCTTCGGCCAGGGCAGCAGGTCCAGGCCACCGCCCAGCGACGCGCCTGCGCCGGCCGCAGCCGCCTTGCCCGGCACCACGCCGGTGCTCATGGCGCCCTTGACGAAGGCGGTGACGTCTTCCTTGAGGATGCGGTTCTTCGGTCCGGTGGCCTTGACCTGGGCGAGATCCACGCCCAGTTCGCGGGCGTAGGCGCGCACCGAGGGGCTGGCGTGCACCTTGCCGCCCAGCTTCACCGCGGAGGGGGCTGCAGCGGGCGCGGGGGCCGGTGCAGCGGCCGGGGCTGCAACCGGGGCCGGTGCGGCTGCGGCCGGCGCGGCAGCAGGGGCCGCTTCGGCACCCGCCGGGGTCGCTGCCGAGGCGCCTGCCGACTCGACCTTGATCATCACCGTGCCCTGCGACACCTTGTCGCCGACCTTGACCAGCACTTCCTTGACCACCCCGGCAGCCGAGGAGGGCACGTCCATGGTGGCCTTGTCGGACTCCAGCGTGGCGATGGCGTCGTCCACCTTGATGCTGTCGCCGACCTTGACGAACAGCTCGATCACCGGCACGCCGGAGAAGTCGCCGATGTCGGGTACGGTGACCTCGACCACGCCGCCGGCAGCCGCCGCTCCTCCCCCTTCAAGGGGGAGGCTGGGAGGGGGATGGGTTTTCCCGGACGTTGGTTGAGACCCATCCCCACCCTGACCCTCCCCTTGAAGGGGAGGGGACCCAGCCGCGGCCACCGCGCCGGCCGCTTCCACCTTGATCATCACGCTGCCTTCGGACACCTTGTCGCCGACCGCGACCAGCACTTCCCTGACCACGCCGGCGGCCGAGGAGGGCACGTCCATGGTGGCCTTGTCGGATTCCAGGGTGGCGATCGCGTCATCCACCGCGATGGTGTCGCCCACCTTGACGAACAGCTCGATCACCGGCACCTCGGAGAAGTCGCCGATGTCCGGAACCTTCACTTCGATCAACTGGCTCATCGTCATCTCCTCCTCAGACCGTCACCGGATCGGGCTTGTTGGGGTCGAGCTTGTACTTGACCATGGCGGCGGCAACCTTCTCGCGCTCGATCGCGCCCTCGTCGGCCAGCGCCTTGAGCGCGGCCAGGGTCACCCAGTAGCGATCCACCTCGAAGAAGTGGCGCAGCTGCTCGCGGGTGTCCGAGCGGCCGAAGCCGTCGGTGCCCAGGGTCACGTAGTTGCGCTTGACGAAGGGGCGGATCTGCTCGGCGAAGAGCTTCATGTAGTCGGTGGCGGCGATCACCGGACCTTCGCTGCCTTCCAGGCAGGCCTCAACGTGCGACTTCTTCGGCGCCTCCATCGGGTGCAGCAGGTTCCAGCGCTCGCAGTGCTGGCCGTCGCGGGTCAGCTCGTTGAAGCTCGGGCAGCCCCACAGGTCGGCTTCCACGCCCCAGTCGTTCTTCAGCAGCTCGGCAGCGGCGATGACCTCGTTGAAGATGGTGCCGGAACCCAGCAGCTGCACGCGCGGGCCCTTCTTGTCGGCGCCCTTGCGGAAGGCGTACATGCCCTTGAGGATGTCCTGCTCGGCGCCGGCCGGCATCTCGGGATGTTCGTAGTTCTCGTTCATCACCGTGATGTAGTAGTAGATGTCCTCCTGCTCGGCGAACATCCGCCGCATGCCGTCCTGCACGATCACCGCCACCTCGTACTGGAAGGTGGGGTCGTAGGACACGCAGTTGGGGATCATGTTGGCCATGATCTGGCTGTGGCCGTCCTCGTGCTGCAGGCCTTCGCCGTTTAGCGTGGTGCGCCCGGCGGTGCCGCCGATCATGAAGCCGCGGGTGCGCTGGTCGGCTGCCGCCCAGCACAGGTCCATGGTGCGCTGCAGGCCGAACATCGAATAGAAGATGTAGAAGGGCACCATCTGCACGCCGTGCACGCTGTAGGCGGTGCCGGCGGCGATCCAGTCGGCCATCGCGCCGGCCTCGTTGATGCCTTCCTGCAGCACCTGGCCGGTTTCCGATTCCTTGTAGAACATCAGCTGGTCATGGTCTTCCGGCACGTACTTCTGGCCCTGCTGGTTCCAGATGCCGTACTGGCGGAACATGCCTTCCATGCCGAAGGTGCGGCTCTCGTCGGGCACGATGGGCACGATGTGGCGGCCGATCTGCTTGTCCTTGAGCAGGGTGTTCATGATGCGCACGATGGCCATGGTGGTGGACAGCTCGCGCCCTTCGCCGGAGGCCTTCAGCAGCGCGGCGAAGGCGTCCAGGCCCGGCACCGCCAGCGGCTCGGCCTTCTGCCGGCGCTGCGGCAGGAAGCCGCCCAGCGCCATGCGGCGCTCCATCATGTACTTGTACTCGGGCGAGCCTTCCTCGAAGCGCAGATAGGGCAGCTCGGCGAGCTTGTCGTCCGGCACCGGCAGGCCGAAGCGGTCGCGGAAGCGGCGGATGGCGTCGATGTCCAGCTTCTTCTGCTGGTGGGAGATGTTCATCGCCTCGCCGGCCTGGCCCATGCCGAAGCCCTTGATGGTCTTGGCGAGGATCAGCGTGGGCTGGCCCTTGTGTTCGCTGGCGGCCTTGTAGGCGGCGAAGATCTTGAAGAGGTCGTGACCGCCGCGGTTGAGGTTCCAGATCTCGTCGTCGGTCCAGTCGGCGACCAGCTCCTTCAGTTCCGGGGTGTTGAAGAAGTGTTCGCGCACATAGGCGCCGTCCTTGGCCTTGAAGGTCTGGTACTCGCCATCCACGCATTCCATCATGCGCTTCTTCAGGATGCCCTTCTTGTCACGCGCGAGCAGGGTGTCCCAGTGGGTGCCCCAGATCACCTTGATGACGTTCCAGCCGGCGCCGCGGAATTCGGCTTCCAGTTCCTGGATGATCTTGCCGTTGCCGCGCACCGGGCCGTCCAGGCGCTGCAGGTTGCAGTTGATGACGAACACCAGGTTGTCGAGGCGCTCGCGTGCGGCCATGCCGATGGCGCCGAGCGATTCGACTTCGTCGGTCTCGCCGTCGCCGAGGAAGGCCCACACCTTGCGCTGCTCGGCCTTCGCCGCGTCGATCATGCCGCGGCTGGCGAGGTACTTCATGAAGCGCGCCTGGTAGATGGCCTGCAGCGGGCCGAGGCCCATCGACACGGTGGGGAACTGCCAGAAATCCGGCATCAGCCAGGGGTGCGGGTAGGAGGAGATGCCGCGGCCGGAGACTTCCTGGCGGAAGCTGTCCATCTGCTCTTCGCTGAGGCGGCCGAGCATGAAGGCGCGTGCATATACGCCGGGCACCGAGTGGCCCTGGAAGAAGATCAGGTCGCCGCCGGTGTCGTGCTCCAGGCTCTTCCAGAAGTGCGAGAAGCCCACGTCGTAGAGCGCCGCGGCCGAGGCGAAGGAGGCGATGTGGCCGCCGACGTTGGTGTTCTTGTTGGCGCGCACCACCATCGCCATGGCGTTCCAGCGGATGTAGGAATGGAGCTTGATCTCCATGTCCGGGTTGCCCGGATAGGCGGGCTGCTGGTCGGCCGGGATGGTGTTGATGTACTGGGTGTTGGCGGAATAGGGGATGTCCACCCCTTCCTCACGCGCGGTATCGATCAGCGTTTCGATCAGGTAGTGGGCACGCTCCGCGCCCTCGTTGTCGATCACGCCGGCTAGGGCGTCGAGCCATTCCTGCGTCTCCTGGGCGTCCGGGTCGGATTGCAGGAGGACGTTTCGTGTTCCGGTCATGGTCTGTCTCCTCATGACTTGCGGTTGGCGGTTCCCCGCTTGGCGTCCGGGTGCTGCTGCGGGGCGGTTCTGAAGCGTGCAGCCGGGGTGTTCCGGCGATGTTGCGAACTATAAAACGATATTTCGGTATGTGCAATAACGTTTCGTTTAGTGCAATGCAACAAAGATCCCGGCTGCCGGCCTACACAGCGCATGGCGAACGCCGGCACAAGACAAAAAGCCCGCCGGAAGCTGGCAGGCAGCGCGGCGGGCGTTTGCTGAGGCGGGAGAAAAAATCGGCCGGGAGACGAGGGAGGGAGGGAGAGTATCTCCCGGCCGATCGGGAAAGCGTGGCGTGTTCATCACGGAGCGGAGGCGCGCCGACGGTCTTCTTCGTAGGCGAATACCACGCGACCGGCGCGCACTTCGCCGAGGTAGATGCGTGCGGTGGACACGATGGTCTCGTGGTTGATGCTGTCGAAGGGGCGCTGGTAGCGCATGATCACCCCTTCCACCGGTTCACGCAGGTCTTCCAGGGCTTCGCGGATGGCGTCGCCGTCGGTGCTGCCGGCCTGGCGGATGGCAGCGGCGAGCAGCAGCATGGAATCATACCCTTGTGCGGCCGCCGGTGGCACCGGAATGCGCGGGTTGCCGGTGTTTTCCTGCCATGCGGCGAGAAAGGCGGCGCGTTGCGGGGTGTTCGGCTCGGGGATGAAGGTCTGCGGCATGCGCGCGCCCTCGGCGTTGGGGCCGGCGCTGTCGATGAAATTGGACATCGCCAGGGTCCAGCTGCCGATCAGCGGTACCCGCCAGTTGAGCCGTGCCATGCCGTTGGCGATCTGCGCCAGTTCCGGGCCGATGCCGTAGGTGAGGATGGCCTGGGCGCCGGCCGCGCGGGCGCGCCGCAGTGGCGTCACCATGTCGGCCTGGCGGAGCTGGAAGCGCTCCACGGCGACGGCCTGTATGCCGCGCTCGGCGAGTGCGCGTTCGAGGTCGTCGCGGCCGAGCTGGCCATAGTTGGTGGCGTCGTGAAAGATCGCCACGCGGGTCAGGCCGCGGCGCTCGATGGCCTCCTCGACGATCATCGCGGCCTGCAGGGTGTCGTTGGCCGAGACGCGGAAGACGAAATTCTCCGGATGCTGCGGGGGCAGGAACTGACGGGTGATCAGGCTTCCGGTGGCCACCGAGGTGATCACCGGAACGCGTGCCTGCTGGTAGAAGCGCTGGCTGGCAAGGGCCACGCCGGTGTTGACGATGCCGAGCCCGGCCACCACGCCTTCCCTGATGAGTTCCTGCACTACTTGGGCGCCACGCTCGTTGCGTGCCTCGTCGTCGCGTTCGAGCAGCACCACCGGACGGCCGAGCAGCCCGCCGGCGGCATTGACCTGCGCCGCGGCAATGCGGATGCCCTCGCGCATCGAGATGCCCATCGGGCTGGAGCCGCCGGTGAAGGGGCCGGAGACGCCGATGAGGATGGGGCCCTCGTCGCCGGCGTGCGCAGGCGGGGCGAGGCTCAGCGCCGCGGCGAGGAGGGCGCCGCAGAGCAGGCGGAAGAGGGTGGTGACGGCCATGGGATGACTGTACGGCGCGGCGCGTGCATGCAGAATTGGCGATAACCCCAAGGGCGTGTATACGGCGGCTGCGGTGCCGATGCAGGCCAGGACGCAGGTGTGCCCTTGGGGAAACACCCGATGCCAGCGGGGTGGCAGAGCGGCAAGAATGCAGTCTGTCCGTGCTGCCCGGCACCCCGTCGGCGCCGCTTCTCCCGGTTCTCCCGTCAATGCCCGATTCCGCCTCCCGCGGCCCCTTGTCGCCTTCGCAGTGGTACTGGACGGCCCCTTATGTGGCCGTGGTGCTGTTCGCCGTGGCAATGTTTGCGCTCGCCTGGCTGATGTTCGAGCGCGAGGCCGCGGCCCAGCGCAGTGCGGTGACGCGTGACGTACAGTGGGCCGAGCAGACCATGCGCATGCACATGCAGGGCAGCGAGGAGTTCATCGCCCAGCTCGCGCGCGACCTTGCCGCCGGCGTGCTCGATGCCGACAGTTTTCAGTTGCGCGCCAACCAGCACATCGCCAACAACGCCGAACTGGTGAACGTGGTGTGGGTGGGGGCGGACGAACTGGTGCGCTGGTCGGCGCCCTTCGATACCATCGAATGGCTGGTCGGCGATGCCTTGTCGGCGCGTCAGCAGCTTGCCTTCCTGCACGCCCGCGAGCTCGGTGGCCCGGCCTATGGCGAGGCCTATGCGGGGGCGCGTGGCACGGCGGTGCTGGAGGTGTATCAGCCGGTGCGGCGCGGGCGCGAGTTCCTCGGCGCCATCGTTGCAGTGTATTCGGTGGACCGCATGGTGCATCACCTGGTGCCGGGCTGGTTTGCCGAGAAGTACCGGCTGGCCCTGCTCGACGGTGGCGGCGAGGTGCTGGCGACGAGCTCGGTGGTCAGCGAGGTCGATGAGCGCCTGTTCTACGAGATCGCCCTTGATCCGCCGGGCAACGGCCTGATCCTGCGCGCCACTGCCTTCCGCTCTGTAGACGGCCTGCCCAAGACCCTGCCGATGGTGGCCATCGTCGGCCTCTCGCTGCTGGTGCTGTGGACTCTGTGGATGCTGCGTGCCCACGTGCAGCGCCGCGTCCAGGTCGAGCGCGAGCGCGACCGTCTCTTCAACCTGTCGCTCGACATGCTCTGCGTGGTCGGTCTCGATGGCCGCTTCCGGCGCTGCAATCCGGCTTTCCTGAACGTTCTCGGCCACCCGCCGGAGAGCCTCGCCGGCACGCCGCTGCTCGACCTCGTGCATGCCGAGGACGTTGCCCTTACCGTTGGCCAGTTGCGCGCGCTGGAGGCCGGTCAGGCGGTGAGCTTCGAGAACCGTTGCCGCTGCGCCGACGGCAGCCACAAGTGGCTGGTATGGAGCATCAACCCGGTGCGCGAGGAGCTGCAGGTGTATGCGGTGGCGCACGACATCACCGGGCGCAAGGCCACCGAGGAGGCGCTGCGGGCGGAGTCGGCCTTCCGCAAGGCGATGGAGGAATCGGTGCTCACCGGCCTGCGTGCCATCGATCTGTCCGGGCGCATCATCTACGTCAACTCGGCCTTCTCGCGCATGGTCGGTTTCTCACAGGACGAACTGGTCGGCGCCGGGCCGCCTTTCCCCTACTGGCCTGACGAGGACGTCGACACCTGCCGGCGCAACCTTGAGCTCACCCTCGCCGGGCGGGCCCCCGCGGGCGGCTTCGAGATGCGCATCCGGCGCAAGAACGGCGAACGTCTCGATGCGCGCTTCTACCTCTCGCCGCTGATCGACCTCACCGGCAAGCAGACCGGCTGGATGGCCTCGGTCACCGACATCACCGAGCCCAAGCGCGTGCGCGCGGCCCTGGAGGCCGCCCATGAGCGTTTCGAGGCGGTGCTCGATGGCCTCGATGCGGCGGTGTTCGTCGCCGACGCACGCACCGACGAGATTCTCTTCGCCAACCGCGCCTTCAAGGCCATTCACGGCTTCGACGCGGTCGGGCGCACGGTGCGCGGGGTGGCGGTGCCGCAGCCCGAACGCGGCGACTACCGTGTCGACCCGCGCGGCTTGAGCGTTGCCGACCTGCCGCGCGAACTGTTCGACGGCGAACTGCAGCACCCGCTCTCCGGGCGCTGGTACCACGTCCGCGAGCAGGCCACGCGCTGGGTGGATGGTCGCGTGGTGCGCATGGGCATTGCCACCGACATCACCGACCGCAAGCAGACTGCGGAGGTCTCGCGCCAGCAGGAAGAGCGCCTGCAGCGCACCGGGCGCCTGATCACCATGGGTGAGATGGCCTCCACGCTGGCGCACGAACTCAACCAGCCGCTGTCGGCGATCGCCAACTACTGCATGGGCTGTGTGACCCGCATGCAGTCGGACAACTGGAAGCAGGACGAAGTGCTGGCGGCAATGCAGAAGGCCAGCTTCCAGGCCGAGCGTGCCGGCAAGATCATCCGCCGGGTGCGCGAGTTCGTGAAGAAGAGCGAACCGCGGCGCAGCGCGGTGGCCATCGACGAGGTCATCGACGACGCCATCGGTTTCGCCGAGATCGACGCCCGTCGCCTCGGTGCGCGCGTGCTCACCGAGGTCGAAGAGGGGCTGCCGGCGGTGTACGCCGACCGCATCATGATCGAGCAGGTGGTGCTCAATCTGGTCAAGAACGGCCTCGACGCCATGCACGACAACCCGCCCGTGCACCGTGTGCTGCGCGTGCGCGCCCGCGCGCTGGGGCGACTGAGCGTGGAGGTGGCGGTGATCGACCGCGGCCACGGCATCGGCGAGGAGGAGCGCGAGCGCCTGTTCACCCCCTTCTACACCACCAAGGCCGAAGGCATGGGCATGGGGCTCAACATCTGCCGCTCCATCATCGAGTTCCACGACGGCCGCCTGACGGTTGAATCCAATCCGGAAGGGGGTACCATCTTCGCTTTCACACTGCCTACGGAGGCTGCGAGTGAGCGCCTTGCCCGCCGAGCCTGATCAGATCATCTACATCATCGACGACGACGAGGCCCTGCGCGACTCGCTGGTCTGGCTGCTCGAATCGAGCGGCTACCGTGTGCAGGCCCTCGAATCGGCGGAACGCTTCCTTGCCCGTTACGACGAGAACCTCACCGGTTGTCTGGTGCTCGACGTGCGCATGCCGGGGATGAGCGGCCTGGAGCTGTTCGAGGAGCTCGGCCGCCGCCGCTGCACCCTGCCGGTGATCTTCATCACCGGCCACGGTGACGTGCCGATGGCCGTCTCCGCCCTCAAGAAGGGCGCGGTGGATTTCATCGAGAAGCCGTTCACCGACCGTGACATGCTTGGCCTCATCGAGCAGTGCCTGGCCAGCGAGCGTGAAAACCGCGGCAAGCGCCGCCAGGAGGCCGATACCGCGCGCCGCCTGGCTCAGCTCACGCAGCGCGAGCGTGAGGTGCTCGATCTGATCATCCTCGGCAAGCTCAACAAGCAGATTGCCGACGTGCTCGGCATCAGCATCAAGACTGTGGAGGTGCATCGCGCGCGGGTGATGGAGAAGATGGGCGCCCATTCGCTGGCCGAACTGGTCCAGCACGTGGTCAGCGCGGAGCCTGCCGCGACGCGTTGACCCGCGCCCCCGCGGGGCGCGACGTTGTCGAACGCCGATCTTGTGGTGTAATCGGCGTCAATGACCTCGATCAACGCCTTTCTCCTGCTCGGTGGCCTGCTGCTCTTCGTCAGCGTGCTGGCCAGCACCCTGTCGGCGCGCCTCGGCCTGCCGCTGCTGCTGCTCTTCCTCTTCGTCGGCATGCTCGCCGGCGAGGAAGGGGTCGGCGGCATCGTCTTTCACGATTTTTCCACCGGCATGTTCGTCGGCCAGCTCGCGCTGGCGGTGATCCTCCTCGACGGCGGCCTGCGCACGCGCATCGAAACCTTCCGCGTGGCACTTTGGCCGGCGGCGGTGCTGGCGACCTGGGGCGTGGTCGGCACCACCCTGTTGCTCGGCCTCTTCGCCACCTGGCTGCTCGACGTGCATTGGAGTCTGGCCCTGCTGCTGGCCGCCATCGTTGGCTCCACCGATGCCGCGGCGGTGTTCTCCCTGCTGCGCAACAGCGGCGTGCGCCTCAACGACCGGGTCAAGTCCACTCTCGAAATCGAGTCCGGCGCCAACGATCCGATGGCCATCCTGCTGGTGACGGTGATGGTCGAGGTCCTGTTGCAGCCCGACAATGCCAGCCTGCCGCGCTTTGCGCTGCTGCTGATCACCCAGATGGGCCTCGGTGCGCTCGCCGGGGTGGCCGGCGGCTGGGTGCTGGCGCGCCTGCTCGCCCGCCTGCGCCTGGCAGAAGGGCTCTACGCCTTGCTCATCGTCTCCGGCGGGCTGATGGTCTTTGCCGCTACCAATGCCCTGGGCGGCAGCGGCTTCCTCGCCGTCTACCTGGCCGGTCTGGTGGTCGGCAACAAGCGTTGCCATGCTACCGAGCACGTGCTGCGGGTGATGGACGGGCTGGCCTGGCTGGCACAGGCCGGCATGTTCCTCATCCTCGGGCTGCTGGTCACCCCTTCGCACCTGCTCGAACATGCCTGGTACGCGCTGGCGATGGCCTGCTTCCTGATGCTGGTGGCGCGTCCGCTGGCAGTGTGGCTGGGATTGCTGCCCTTTCACTTCGCCCGCAACGAGGTGCTCTACATCTCCTGGGTGGGCCTGCGCGGTGCGGTGCCCATCGTGCTGGCCATCTATCCCTTGATGATGGGGGTGCCCAACTCCCTGCTGCTCTTTGACGTGGCCTTTGCGGTGGTGATCGTCTCGCTGCTGGTGCAGGGCGCCACGGTGCCTACCGCGGCGCGCTGGCTGGGGGTGGTGGTGCCGCCGCGCGACGAACCGGTGGACCGCATGGAGGTGTGGGTGGGGCACAGCGCTGCGCTCGACCTGATGGAATACCGTGTCGCCGCCGGCGCGCGTGCCGAAGGCCGCCACCCCGACGAGCTGGTCGCCGATGAGGCAGGGGACAAGGCGCGCTGCGTGGCGGTGGTGCGCCACGGCAACCTGCTCCGCACCTCGGCGGCGACGCGCCTGGAAGTCGGCGATTCGGTGTGGCTGGCCGCCCCCGACGAGCTTGCCGAGCCGCTGGCGCGGGCCTTTGCCGGAGGTGCCGGCAACGAGCTGATCGCCCACGCCGGCTTCTTCGGCGAGTTTGTCGTCGATCCGCAGTGCCCGGCCGGCGAGCTCGCTGCGGCCTATGGCTTCGAGCTCGATCCGGATGAAAACGCGCTGGCGCTGGCGACGATGTTCCGCCGCCGCCTCGGGCGCCCGCCGGTGGAGGGCGACAAGCTCAGCATCGGCAGCTTCGTGCTGACCGTGCGTGCCATGGATCACGCCGGGCACATCACCCAGATGGGTCTCAAGTGCCCGACCCTGCCGCGCTTGCTGTGACTCCTGCCACTGGTTGCTGGTTGACCTCGATCAAACGGACATCATTGACCGACCGGTAAGTTAACGCTCTTTTTGTCCGACGACACCGGGAGTCCGTCCATGGGAGCACCTCTGCCTGCACCGGCCGCCAGCCGCCTGTTCCTTTCGGGTAATGACGCGGTTGCACGCGCGGTATGGGAGGCTGGCTGCAAGGTCGCTGCCGCCTATCCGGGGACGCCGTCCACCGAGATCCTCGAAGAGCTCGCGCACTACCCCGATCTCTACACCGAGTGGTCGGTCAACGAGAAAGTCTCGCTGGAGGTCGCGCTGGGCGCCTCGATGATGGGCGCGCGGGCCTTCTGTGCAATGAAGCATGTCGGCCTCAACGTCGCCTCCGACGCCCTGATGACCATGACCGTTACCGGTACCGAAGGCGGGCTGGTGATCGCCGTGGCCGACGACGTCGGCATGTCCTCGTCACAGAACGAGCAGGATTCGCGCTACTGGGGGCGCTTCGCCCACCTGCCGGTGCTGGAACCGGCCGACGCGCAGGAAGCCTATGCGATGACCAAGGCGGCCTTCGAGCTCTCCGAACGCCACCGCTGCCCGGTGATCGTGCGCATGACCACGCGCATCTGCCACGTCAAGGGCCGTGTCGAGGTCGGCGAACGCATGGCGGTGGAGCCCACCGGTTTCACCAAGGACCCACGTCGCTGGGTGATGGTGCCGGGCAATGCCAAACCGCGCCTGCCGCTGATGTTCGAGCGCGAGGCGGCGCTGGCGGTGGAAGCCGAGGTGTCCGCACTCAACCCGCTGGCGGACGGCAGCGATCTCACCGTCGGCTTCGTCGCCTCCGGGCCCGCCTTCATGCATGTGCGCGAAGCCTTCCCGGATGCGCCAGTGCTCAAGCTCGGCCTCTCCTGTCCGCTGCCGCTGCACAGGATCCGCGCGCTCGCCGCGCGGGTACGGCATCTGGTGGTGGTGGAAGAGACCGAACCGCTGGTGGAAACCGAGCTCAAGGCCGCCGGTGTCGCCTGCCACGGCAAGGACATCCTGCCGCGCCTCGGCGAACTGGCGCCGGACGTGCTGCGCCCGGCCATCGCCCGGCTGCTCGGCGGCGAGCCCGCAGTGGTCGCACACGTGCCGCAGCAGCAGGTCTTTCCCCGTCCGCCGACGATGTGCGTGGCCTGTCCGCACCTGGGCGTCTATTACACCCTGGCGCAGATGCGCAACGTCATCATCTCCGGCGACATCGGCTGCTACACGCTGGGCGCCGGCCATCCGTGGAACGCGCTCGATACCTGCATCTCCATGGGGGCCTCGATGGGCATGGCGCTGGGCATGGACAAGGGCAGGGGGGCGGCCGACGCCGGCAAGAAGGTTGTTGCGGTGATCGGCGATTCCACCTTCCTGCACATGGGCATGCAGGGTCTGCTCGACATCACCTACAACCGCGGCAACGTCACCATCCTGCTGCTCGACAATCGCACTGTCGGCATGACCGGCGGGCAGGACAACCCCGGCACCGGGCGCGACATCCACGGCGAAGAAGCACCGCGGGTGGATTTCGCCAAGCTCTGTGAAGCCCTGGGGGTGAAACGCGAGCGTATCCGCCCGGTGGATCCCTACCAGTTGCCGGTGCTGTTCAAGGCGCTGCGCGAGGAAACCAGGATCGACGAACCGTCGGTGATCATCACCGACCGCCCCTGCGTGCTGATCGACGACTACCGCCCGACCCAGCCCTATCAGGTCGTCGAAGAGCGCTGCACCGGTTGTGGCAACTGCGTCGATGTCGGCTGCCCGGCCATCCACGTCACCCGGCGGGCCACCGAGGTGAAGGCTTCGGGCAAGGAAGTGGAGCTGTCCTTCGTGCGCATCGAGACCGCCGCCTGCACCGGCTGCGGGCTGTGTGTACAGCCCTGCGCGCCCGAGGCCATCGTCCATGCCGAGGCGCTGCGCCCGGCCCACGTCATGCACAAGCACTGAAAGCGGGAGCAGCCATGAGTGCAAGCAACAAGACCACCAACATCCTCGTCTGCGGTACCGGCGGCCAGGGCGTCATGACCGCCACCGAGATCCTCGCCGAAGCCGCGCTGTCGCTCGGCTTCGACGCCAAGAAGACCGAGGTTGCCGGTATGAGCCAGCGCGGCGGCGTGGTGACCTCGCATCTGCGCTTCGGCGCGCAGGTCCTGTCGCCGCAGATTGTTGCCGGCGAGGCTGACCTGCTGGTCGGCTTCGAGGCCGCCGAGGCGCTGCGTTGGGTGCACATGCTGCGCCCCGGTGCGGCGGTGCTGATGAACGTCGGCCGTCTGGTGCCGCCGGTGGTGAACATCGGCCTGTTCGCCTACCCCGAGGACCCGGTCGCCCAGATCCGCGCGCTCGGGCTGGAAGTGCACGCCTTTGATGCCAGCGCGCTGGCCCAGCAACTGGGCAACATCCGTCTCGGCAACACCGTGATGCTGGGTGCCATGGCCGACCGTCTGCCCTTCCCCGCGGAAGTGCTGCGCGAAGCGGTGCTGGCACGCTTCGCCAGCCGCAAGCCGCAGTTGGTGGACGTGAACCGTCAGGCTTTCGAGCTGGGCCGGCGCGCGGTGGCGGAGGAAGCGCTGGCGGCGTGAGTGGCACGGGGCAGGGTGTCCTGCCTCCTCCCCCTTGAAGGGGGAGGAGCGCTCGGATCACGAGTGTGCCGGTCTCATTGCCCGTCGGTTCCTTCTCGCGTATCGCAGTGAGTGATCGCGGTCACTTAGATTCAGGGGGCGCCCCGTTCGCACAAGCCCCTGATACTGCGATAAAATCGCCGGTTTTTCCAAAGGCCATTCCCATGACGGCACGCATCATCGACGGCAAGGCCCTGGCGGAACAGGTGCGCGGCGAGATCGCCACCCGCGCGGCTGCGCTTGCGGCACGCGGCGAGCAGCCCTGTCTCGCGGTCCTGCTGATCGGCGCGGACCCCGCTTCCGCGGTCTATGTGCGCAACAAGGTGGCCGGCTGCGAGAAGGCCGGCATCCGTTCGCTGCGCTTCGACTATTCCGCCGACGTTGCCCCGGACGTGGTGATGGCCAAGCTCGCCGAGCTCAATGCCGACCCGGCGGTGCATGGCATCCTGGTGCAACTGCCGCTGCCGCCGCAGTTCGACGAAGCGGCGGTGCTGGAGGCGATCAGCGTGGAGAAGGACGTTGACGGCTTCCACGCCGAGAACGTCGGCCGCCTGTCGCAGAACCAGGAAGCCTTCATCCCCTGCACCCCGCACGGGGTGATGAAGATGCTCGAATCCACCGGCGTGCCGCTGGCCGGCGCGGAGGCGGTGGTGATCGGCCGTTCCAACATCGTCGGCAAGCCGATGGCGATGCTGCTCACCAACGCCGGCGCCACCGTCACCGTGTGCCACTCCAAGACCCGCGACCTGGCCTTCCATACCCGCCGCGCGGACATTCTGGTGGCGGCGGTGGGCAAGCCGCGCTTCGTCACCGGCGCGATGATCAAGCCGGGCGCGGTGGTCATCGACGTGGGCATCAATCGTCTCACCGACGGGCCGGACGCCGGCAAGCTGTGCGGCGACGTGGATTTCGATTCCGCTGCGCAGGTGGCCGGCGCCATCACCCCGGTGCCGGGCGGTGTGGGGCCGATGACCATCACCATGCTGCTGGAAAACACCGTGATTTCCGCCGAGCGCGCCGCGCGCCGGAGCGGACGGTGAGTGAGGACTTTGAAATGAGCGCTACCCCCATCGTCGGCATCATCATGGGCTCCAACTCCGACTGGCCCACGATGAAGGCGGCCGCCAAGGTGCTGGAAGAGTTCGGCGTGCCCTTCGAGGCGCGCGTGGTCTCCGCCCACCGCACCCCCGACCTGATGTTCGAATACGCCGAAAGCGCGCGCTCCCGCGGCCTGCAGGCCATCATCGCCGGTGCCGGCGGCGCGGCCCACCTGCCGGGCATGGTCGCCGCCAAGACCACCGTGCCGGTGCTCGGCGTGCCGGTGCAGTCGAAGGCGCTGTCCGGCCAGGATTCGCTGCTCTCCATCGTGCAGATGCCCAAGGGCATCCCGGTCGCCACCTTCGCCATCGGCGAGGCGGGTGCCGCCAATGCCGGCCTGTTCGCGGTGGCGCTGCTCGCCAACGCCGATGCGGCGCTGGCCGACAAGCTCGAAGCCTTCCGTGCCCGCCAGACCCAGGCGGTGCTGGACATGACCCTGGATTGATGGACGCGCAATGATCCTGCCCCCCGCCACCCTCGGCATGCTCGGAGGCGGCCAGCTTGGCCGCTTCTTCGTTTCCGCCGCCCACGAGATGGGCTACAAGGTCTGGGTGCTGGACCCGGACCCGCACAGCCCGGCCGGCCAGATCGCCGACCGCCATCTGGTGGCGGCCTACGAGGACTTCGCCGCGCTCGACCAGCTGGCCGCCGAATGTGCCGCGGTGACTACCGAATTCGAGAACGTGCCGGCCGGCACGCTGGACTATCTCGCCAAGTTCATCCCGGTGCACCCCTCGGCGTCTGCAGTCGGGGTGTGCCAGAACCGCATCGCCGAGAAGAGCTTCCTCGCCGACAACGGCCTGCCGCACGGTCCCTTCGCCGCGATCCGCAGCGACGAGGACATCGCCGAGGCCAACGCCGGCCTGTTTCCGGGCGTGCTCAAGGTGGCGCGCTTCGGCTACGACGGCAAGGGCCAGGCGCGCGTGGCCAGCCGCGAGGAAGCGCTCGCCGCCTTCCACGGCTTCAACCGCGAAGCCTGCGTGCTGGAGAAGCTGCTGCCGCTCGACTACGAAGTTTCCGTGGTGCTCGCGCGCAGTGCCGCCGGCGAGGTGCGCGCCTTTCCGAGCGGGGAGAACAGCCACCGCCACGGCATCCTGGATGTGACCATCGCCCCGGCGCGTGCTTCCGCCTGCCTGGCGGACACGGCACAACAAGTCGCCGAGCAGATCGCCGCCAGGCTCGGCTATGTCGGCACCCTGGGGGTGGAGTTCTTCGTCACCCGCGGCGAACTGGTGGTCAATGAAATGGCCCCGCGCCCGCACAACAGCGGCCACCACACCATCGACGCCTGCGTCACCAGCCAGTACGACCAGCAGGTTAGGGCGCTCTGCGGCCTGCCGCTGGGCGAACCGCGCCAGCACTCGGCCGCAGTGATGGTGAACCTGCTCGGCGAGCTGTGGTACGAGGGCGGCGCGCATGACGGCACTCAGTTGGGTAAATACCGCGAGCCCGACTGGTCCGCGCTGCACGCGGTGCCCGGCCTGCGCCTGCATCTGTACGGCAAGCACCACGCCCGCCCGGGCCGCAAGATGGGCCACTTCACGGTGATCGGCGACGATCCGGCGACCGTGCTGGAGCGCGCCATGGCCGCACGCGCGGCCATCGGCATCCGCGACGAATGAGCATGACCGGCCAGCCGGGCCGCATCGCCGTGCCCACGGCGGAGAACATTGCCCGCGCCGCGACCTTGCTGCGCGCCGGCAAGCTGGTCGCCCTGCCCACCGAAACGGTCTATGGCCTCGGTGCCGATGCGCTCGACCCGCAGGCCACGGCCGCCATCTTCGCCGCCAAGGGCCGTCCGGCCGACCACCCGCTGATCGTCCATCTGCCCTCGGCGGAGCACCTGCCGCGCTGGGCGCGCCGCATTCCCAAGGAAGCCATCGCGCTCGCGCGCGCCTTCTGGCCCGGCCCGCTCACCCTGATCCTCCCGCGCGATGCGGACGTGCCCGACGCGGTCACCGGCGGGCAGGACACCGTCGGCCTGCGCGTGCCGAATCATCCGGTGGCACTCGCGTTGCTGACCGCCTTCGATTCCGGCATCGCCGCGCCCAGCGCCAACCGCTTCGGCCGCATCAGCCCGACCACCGCCGCGCATGTCGAGCACGAGCTCGGTGAGCGCGTAGACCTGATTCTGGACGGCGGCCCCTGCCAGGTCGGCATCGAATCGACCATCCTGGATCTTTCGCGCGACGCGCCAGAAATCCTGCGCCCCGGCGCGATCACCGCCGAGGACATCGCCCGCGTCATCGGCCGCCGGCCGAAGGTGCGCGGCGAGGCTGCGGCGCCGGTCGAGGAGACCGTCGACACCCCGCGCGTCTCCGGTTCGCTCGCCGCCCACTACGCTCCGTCCACCCCGCTGCGCCTGCTGCCCGCCGAAATGCTGGTCGAGGAGGCCGCCGAACTCGCCGGCGAAGGCAGTCGCGTCGCGGTGCTTGCCCACGGCTGCGCGGATCCTGGCGACAGCCGCTTCACCTGGATTGCCGCCGGCGCCGATGCGGCCGTCTATGCCCACGACCTCTACGCCCACCTGCGCGCGCTCGACGCCCTGGGCGCCGACTTCATCCTCGTAGAAACCCCGCCCGTCCATCCCGCCTGGTCCGCCATCGCCGACCGCCTCGGCCGCGCCGCGGTGGGTTCAGGTGCCCGTGAGGCACCCTGAAGAACGCGCCGGGAGGTCTTCTCAAGGGGCGGGAGCAGAGCTATAATCCGCGCCTTGCATGGGCCGATAGCTCAGCTGGGAGAGCGCCGCGTTCGCAATGCGGAGGTCGGGAGTTCGATCCTCCTTCGGTCCACCATACACAAGGGCCCGGATAATCTCCGGGCCCTTTTTATTGCCCGAAATCCCCGCGCCGCGTGGGGTTCCGGCCACTTGCGCTGCGGGTGGCGACCTGCCGAAACGCCCGGTTTTCAGCGTTTCTGGCTCCAGTATTGGACCGGCGCCAACAGCCTGGTGATGTAGCGCCAAGCAAACTCACTGAGTCCATGCTTTCGGCAGAGGCACTTGCCCTAAAACGGGCGAAGTGATTCGCCGTGAGGCAATGAAAGCAGCCTTTAATCGTTGCTATTCACACTAAAGAAAGCTTTAATTTGATGGCGCTCTACTAAAGACAGCTTTCAATGACACGCACCACTGGGACCTACTCAATTTCCACGACACTGGGAGAGTCGGTGCGTGCCTTCGTGCCCCACGCCTTGCCGCCAGCTGAGCCAGCCCTGTCACCCGAGGTGTTCAATGACCTCAATCGGCAGGCAGAACTGGCGCTTGCGCGTTTAGCGGGTGTGTCAGGCTTGGTGCCGTCGGTAGATTGGTTGCTGTACAGCGCTATCCGCAAGGAAGCCTTGCTCACGTCACAGATCGAGGGCACGCAGGCCACGCTGACCGATCTATTCGACGAAGAAGCAGGATTCAAGGTCAACAATACCGACGACGTGGAGGAAGTGACCAACTACCTGCGTGCCTTCCGCTGGACACAGGAGCAACTACGCGATCCCAGAGGGCTGCCCATCAGTGTGCGGCTGTTGTGCGAGGCACATCGACGCCTGTTGGATGGGGCTCGCGGCGCAGGCAAACAGCCGGGCGAGTTGCGTCGGTCGCAAAACTGGATCGGTGGCACACGGCCCGGCAATGCGGTTTTCGTACCACCACCGCCGGAGCAAGTTTCAACCCTGCTGGCCGACATGGAGCGCTTCATCCACGACGAAGCGACGGACCTGCCAGCGATGGTCAAGGTGGCGCTCATCCACGCGCAGTTTGAAACCATCCATCCGTTTCTTGACGGCAACGGGCGCATTGGCCGCCTCCTGATCGCGGCGCTGTTTGAACACTGGGGGCTGCTGTCCGAACCTTTGATGTACCTCAGCGGCTACCTAAAGCAACACCAGACGGAGTATTACCGTCGCCTGTCGGCTATCCGCACAGATGGGGATTGGGAGTCTTGGGTGATCTTCTTTCTAGAAGGTGTCGCTACAGCCGCTGGTGATGCGGAAAGAAACATCATCGAGGTCGCCAGTCTGGTGGCTACAGATCGCAGGCGCTTGCTGCAATCCGCCAAGGCAGGCCAGGCCAGCTACCGGCTGTTCGAGATGTTGCCGATGATGCCGCGCTTCACCATTGAACGCGTGAGGCAGCAACTCGATACCAGCTTCCCTACGGCGACGGCGGCGGTCAAGGTGCTGGAAGAGTTGGGCATCGTGACGGAAATGACCGGGCAGAAAAAGAACCGGAGTTACAGCTACCAGGCCTATGTTGAACTGCTCTCTCAGTGAGAAACACCCGCAGGCCCGCAGCAACCCGCACCAGTGCTCATCAGCTCGGGAGTCGAGTCGGCACATGGTCAACCACCCGCCACCAAAATTCAGTGCCCAACTGTTCTCAGTTGGGCGTTTTCATTTGCTCGCCGATCCCGTCCGAGCCTGTGCTTGCACAGGTCGTCATGCCTTCGGGGTCGTGCAGGAATGTCAGCGTATTTCTTACTTCGCTGTTCCGCAGGTGGTTTTAAAGGGGTAAGCTAACGCCTTTATCCTTCTCTGCGTTTGGTGGTAGTGCTCCGGCGACCTGCCGGTGTGCGGCTGCCTCCTGGAGTGCAAGATGCTGATCGGCAGGACGGTGCGGCGGTGGTGTGCGGGCTTGGGCCTGTTCTGGGCGCTGAGCATTGCTGGCTGGAGTTCGGCGCATGCTGTCGAGCTGCCTGGAGCGATCGTCGGCGCCGACTGGCTGGCGCGCAACCTGGGGGCGCCGGGGCTGGTGGTGGTCGACGCCCGGCTTGCCGAGGACTATGAGCTTGGGCATATCGCCGGAGCGGTCAACATTCCCTACTCGAAGCTCTTCGCCGACGGCTACCTTATTCCCGGGCTGGGCGAGATCCGCGAACTGATCAGCGCCGCGGGCATCGGCAACCACAGCAAGGTGGTGGTCTATGACGATGGCGAGTTCATCTGGGCGGCGCGGGCCTATTGGCTGCTGGAGACCTTCGGGGTCGAGGACGTGGCCCTGCTCGACGTGGGCTTCGGCAACTGGGCGGCAGGCGTGTTGCCGGAGAGTTTCGATGCACCGGTGGTGAAGCGCAGCAGCTTCGTTCCGAGCATCGATCACCGCCGCCTGCAGACCAAGCTTGGCACCCTGGTGGCGATCGACGATCCGCGCCGGGTGATCATCGACGGCCGTTCGGCCGCCGAGTACCGCGGCGAGGAATCGCTTGCCAGCCGCTACGGGCACGTTCCGTCGGCGGTGCATTATTCGTGGAGCAACAATTACGTGCGCACGCCCAGCGGCAATCGCATGCGGCCGCTGAACGAGCTGGCGCCACTGTACGGCGCGCTGGAGCGCGACAAGCCGGTGATCGTGTACTGCAACGGCGGGGCCCATTCGGCACTCAATTACATCGTCCTGCAGGCGCTCGGTTATCAGGTCTCGGTGTACGACGGCTCATGGTTCGAGTGGGGCAACGACGGCACCTTGCCGATCGTCAATCCCTCGGCGCGCTGAGGCCACGCACAGGACATGGACCAGCCGCTCGCGGCACCTCCCCCGACACGCTTCGGGCGTTCCATCCGCGCCCGTCTGCTGCTGATGATGCTTGCCGTGGTCGCCACCGCGGCGCTGAGCGGCTATTCCGGCTTCGCCTACTGGCAGCTTGCCGCGCAGAAGGAGCGCCTGCTGGGTTTTGCCCATTCCCTGGCCGAGGTCCTCGGGCAGGAGTTCGTGCGCATTGCGCTGCTCAACGATCCGGCGGTGGGGGCAGACGCCTCGGCGCGCCTGAGCGCGTTTCCGCTGGTGCGCCATGTCGTCCTCTACGACAGTAACGGCACCGCGGTGTATCAGTACCGCCGGCACGCGCTGGCGGCCATCGAGGTGCCGCTGCCGCAGCCTGGCGCAGGGCCGCGCGATGACGGCGATGCGCTCCATCTGTTTCTCCCCGCAGCCTACAGCGGGGTCGATTTCGGCACCATCTACGTGCAGCTGGAGAGCGAGACGCTGTGGACCCTGCTGCGCCGCGACCTGGTGGTGCTGGGGCTGATCGGCATCCTGTCGCTGAGCCTGGCCTTGCTTCTGGCCGCACGCTTCGAGGCCCATTTCAATCGTCCGATCCGGCGCCTGGTGGGTTTTCTCGAACGCATCGGCCTCAGCCAGCAGCTCGACCAGCGCATCGCGGTCGATGGCAGCGACGAGTTCGCCCGCCTGTTCCATGAGGTGAACACCATGCTCGACCGCATCCAGTCCTCGCGCGATGCCTTGCGCGTGGCGGCGGTGGCTTTCGAGACTCCGGACGGCATGCTGATCGCCGATGCCGCGCAGCACATCCTGCAGGTCAACCAGGCGTTTACCCGCATCACCGGCTACAGCGCTGCCGAGGTCGTCGGCAAGACCCCGGCGCTGCTCCAGTCCGGACGTCATGGGCGCGAGTTCTTCGAAGCCATGTGGCGGGCCTTGCGCGAAGTGGGGCGCTGGGAAGGGGAGATCTGGAATCGCCGCAAGAATGGTGAGGTTTATCCCGAGCGGCTGACCATCCAGGCCGTCCATGACGAGAGCGGGGTGCTCAAGTACTACGTCGGCGCTTTTGTGGACATCTCCGTGCAGAAGGCCGCCGAAGCCCATATCGAGTATCTCGGCCACTATGATCCGCTTACCGGGCTGGCCAATCGCCGCCTCCTCGTCGATCGCCTTGGCGCCAGTCTGCAGCGCACCCGCCAGTCACGTGGACACGGCGCCGTGCTGTGCTTCGACGTCGACAATTTCAAGATGGTCAACGACAGCCTCGGCCACGCTGCCGGTGACCAGCTGCTGGTCGAGGTCGCCCGCCGCCTGCGTGAGGTCCTCGGCAGCGGTTCGCTGATCGCCCGCCTGGGCGCGGACGAGTTCATCGCCGTGCGCGAGATGCGCGACGGCGACCGCAATCAGGCCACCCTGCAGGTCAAGGAGCTGGTGGAGAGCGTGCTCGACGAGCTTGACCGTCCCTACCAGATCAACGGCAGCGAGGTGCGCTGTGCGAGCTGTGCGGGGGTGAGCATGTACCCCGGTGCCGGGGTGAGCGCCGAAGACCTGGTCAAGCAGGCCGATCTGGCCCTGCATCAGGCCAAGAGCGCAGCAGGACGCCGGCGCGTGCGCTTCTTCGAACCCCAGGCCCAGGAGGTGGTGCGGCGCTACCTCAACCTGCATGCCGACCTCCTGCGTGCGCTCGAACGCGGAGAGTTCGTCCTCCACTACCAGCCGCAGGTGGACGGCAGCGGCCGCGTGCGTGGTGCCGAGGCGCTGATCCGCTGGCAGCATCCGGAAGAGGGCCTGGTCGGTCCGGCAGAGTTCATCCCGGTGGCCGAGCGCAGCGGGCTCATCATCGGCGTCGGCGAGTGGGTGCTCGACAGCGCCTGCCGCCAGCTCGCACAGTGGGCGGCACTGCCGACCTCATGCGACTGGGTGGTGGCCCTCAATGTCAGTGCCCGCCAGTTTGCCCAGGCGGACTTCGTCGATCAGGTGCGCAATGCGCTGCTGCGCAGCGGCGCGCCGGCACGGCAACTGAAGCTTGAGCTCACCGAGGGCTTGCTGGTCGATGATATCGACGACGCGGTACTGCGCATGAATGCACTGCGCCAGATGGGCGTGGGGCTGGCACTCGACGACTTCGGCACCGGCTACTCCTCGCTGCGCTATCTCAAGCGCCTGCCGCTGTCGCAGGTGAAGATCGACCAGTCCTTCGTGCGCGACATGCTGAACAATGGCAACGACGTTGCCATCATCCGCAGCATTCTCTCGCTGGGCGAGAGCTTCGGTCTGGAAGTGATCGCCGAAGGAGTGGAAACCGCCGATCAGCACGCCTTCCTGCAGGAACTCGGCTGCGCGGCCTTCCAGGGTTATCTGTTCGGCCGCCCGCAGCCCGCGGCGGGGCTTACTTCGCTCAGCCCGAACGGTATTTGATTGCCGGTTAGTAGCTAGAAGTACAGCTTGCGCCGTGGCGGCGTGGCCTTGCCGGTGCGTGAGGTGGCGGGCGGGGTCGCCTTTACCGGTTTGCGTACCTGATTGAGCGCCTCATTGGCGAAGCGCACCTTGCCTTCCAGCACGCAGCCGCGCATGCCGGGTTCGCAGCGCGCGCCGTTGATGCGCTGGCAGACGCCGTCAAGATCGTGGGGACAGCTCCAGGCGGTCATTGCGGGGTTCTCCTCAACTGCCCATCTGGCTGAGCTGGAAGCGGCTGCGCAGGAAGCCCTGGAAGGTCTTGACCTCTTCCAGGGCGAGCTTCAGGCGGCCCTTCTCGATGCGGTTGAGATGGTCCAGGGGCAGGTAGTTGGTCGGGGTGCGGCCCTGCTCAAGGGCCAGCAGCTGCGCCTTGAGGCGCAGCGAGACGAGAAAGTCGAAGGCCGCGGCGACGTCCTCGGCCTGCTGCTGGCGCAGGATGCCGGCGGCGGCGAGGCCGAGGATGCGGTCGCGGGTGCCGCCATCGACGATTCCGGCTTCCAGCGCCATCGCCTTTACGCCTTCGGTGATGGCGAAGATGCCGGCTTTCTTCAGTTCGATGCAGCCACCGTGCTCGCCCTTGCGCTCGGCGACGATCTGCCCGAAGAAGCCCAGTGGCGGCTTGAAGCCGACGACGTTGGCGGCGCTGCGGGCGAGGAAGATCTTGTTGGCGCGCAGGCGCTCGGTGATGTGGCCTTTGAGCTCACGCTCGAAGGAGGGGTCGCCGTACAGGGTGCGCAGGTCGAAGAACATGCTGCCGGACAGGATGTTGTCCGGCGTCGGCGTGGTCAGCCACTTGTCGAGGACCTTCTTCCAGTCGCCGAGGCTGCGCCGCCAGATGTCGTTCTTGGCCATGATGCCACCCGAGCAGGGCGGCACGCCAATGCCGATGAGGGTGTCGATGAGGTCGATGCTGAAGGCTTTCAGACCCTCCAGCTCGCCGGCATCGAGGTCATCGGCGTGGATGATCGCATTGTCCTGGTCGGTGACCAGGGTCTGCTCCTGGCGCCCCTCGCTGCCGAGCACGACGAAGGCGAAACGCCCGGTGAGCCCGGGGTGGCGCGCGGCGCGCACGAGGTCGATGAGGCGGGCAACGATGCGGTCGTTGAGATGGGCGACGGTCTGCACCAGATCGCGGGTGGCCACGCCAGTGCCGACCAGATGCACGACGAGTTCCTCGACCTTGCGGTGCAGCGCCTTGAGCTCGTCGGCGCTGGCGGCCTCCTCGATCTCCTTCATCAACTGCTGTGGCGAGCGGCTCTGCAGGCGCAGTACGTCGGAGTCGGTGATGATGCCGCACAGCCGGCCATGGCCATCGACCACGCAGAGGCGGTGGATGCGCAGGCGGCTCATGCGGAACAGGGCCTCGAAGAGGTATTCGTCCTCGCCGATGGTGACCAGCGGCGCGTTCATGATGGCACCCACCTGCAGGCTGCCGGGATCCAGCCCGCCGGCGACGACCTTGTTGCGCAGGTCGCGGTCGGTGACGATGCCCACGGGTTCCTCGCCTTGGCACACGATGATGCTGGAGATGTTGCGTGTGCGCATCACTCCGGCGACTTCGACCAGGGGGCGGTCGGCGGTGCAGGTGACGACCTGACGCTGGCAGAGTTCGCGGACGGGGACGAAGAAGACGTTATCGACGGACATCGCGCGCATTCCCCGCTTGCTGTTATGGTCAAGCGCGACTATAGCGCACTGACGGAGCTTTTCGGCGCCTGCCGCAGAGGAGGAGGACGAGATGGTTGGTGAGATGTGCTGGTGTGCCTATGACAGCCCTCTGGGGCGCATGGTGGCGGTCAGTCGTGGCGGGTGCCTGGCGGGCCTGTACTTTGACGACCAGCGGGATCTGCCCGCCCTCGCAGCGTCTGCCGAGATGCCGGCAAACGGTCTGCTGGGCGAGGTCGGCGAGCAGCTGACGGACTACTTCGGCGGTCGCCGGCGGCGCTTCGAGCTGCCCTTGCTGGCGGCGCCGACGGCCTTTCAGCAACGTGTGCGCGAGGCCCTGCTGCAGGTCGGCGCGGGCGATACCTGCAGCTACGCCGCACTGGCTGCGGCTATCGGACAGCCCCGCGCGGCGCGCGCGGTGGCGCGTGCGCTGGCGGCCAATCCGCTGGTAGTGGTGGTGCCCTGCCACCGTGTGGTGACCAGCGCCGGAGGGCTGGGCGGATTTTCTGCCGGGCTGCCACGCAAGCGCGCGCTGCTGGCGCTTGAAGGCGGCGGCGCGGTTCAGTAGGCCTGCCCGCGATACATGCGCTGCGGCCGCGGGGCGGCGCCCGCTGCCGCAGTGGAGGGCGCGGTGGCTGCGCGCGGGGCATCCTCGAGGGTCGCCAGGGTGGCGGCGTCGAGGTGGCGCAGGGCGATGTTGGTGACCATCCGTGCCGATGCCTGGCTGGCGTCGTGGCGGGCAAGCAGCACCAGCACGAAGCCCGGGCCGCGGCGCAGCATCAGCCAGTGCTCTTCGTAGCGCAGCAGGATGTCGTCGCCACCGGGCAGTACGCTGTCCGCCTCGCCATACAGCGCGGCGAGGGTGATGCTGGCGGAGGCGAGGAGTTCGTCATCGAGGTAGGCGGGGAGACGGTTCAGATACAGTCGGCCGTCCTCGCCGATCAGGCACAGGCCTTCGATGCCGGGGAGTTCGAGAATGTTGTCGATCAGCTTGGCAATGTTCATCGGCATCACTCTCCGTCCATCGCCCGGCGCACGGTGAGCGCCACCTCAGCGAGGCGTGCGCGCGAATCGAGCACCACACCAAGGGCTCCGCCCTGCCAGGGCAGGCACAGCACGGTCAGCGGTTTGCCGTGGATCTGCGCCTCATGGAAGCTGTCGAGGCCAAAGCGCTGGCCGAACTGCCCGGCGACGCGGGTGAAGTGCACCAGCACCCCGGTCAGGGCGTCGGTCTCGCGGCCGTCGCGGGCCACCACCTGACCGTCGGCGCCGCACAGCACGTAGCCGAGGACGTTGGGGGTGTGCAGCACTTGCTGCAGGGCGTGTTGTGCGCTCATGGGGCTCTCCGTTGGGGTCTTATGCCGGGGAGCTATGCAGCAACCGTGCCAGCTGGCGGAACGCCGCTAACCCGCACTCTCACACTGGCACCCGCAGTAGGGACGGTGTGAGGAATGCGGGTCAATGGCGGGATGCGGGCAGGGTGCCTGCACCACGGGCGGGCATCGCTGCGTTGCCGTGCCGCGCAAGGGTGCATGGCGCTGCTCAGACGAAGCGGGTGGCCTCGTCCAGTTCGCTGTGGGTGCGCGCCTTGCCCAGGGCGCTGACGAACTTGCGCCAGGCCAGATCGGCCTGATCGATGCGCAGCAGGGCGATGTGGCGGTCCTGTGAGCCCAGGCGCAGCACGGTGACCTTCACCACACTGCGGTCGGCGTCGCCCAGTTCGATGGTGGCGGTGCCGGTGCTGTTGGTCGGCAGGGCGGTGGTGGTGCGCGCGCGGAAGCCCGACGCCGAACACTCGAAAACCGTCAGCGGGTAGTTGCGTGGCAGGCCCATGATGCGCATCGACAGCGTTGCCGGGCAGTTCACCGAGAAGCGGCGGTGGGTGCGCCGGCGCATCTCGGAGCGCGGGGCGTCGTCGGGCACCGGCGGCAGCACGCTCTTGAATTCCGCCAGATCGTAGATCGAATGCAGCAGCATCAGCTCGCGCAGGCGCAGGCGGGCAAAGGCCTGGGTGCGGTGGTTGAAGAAGTGATCGATGAGCGCGGGGGTCATCACCGGGTCGGTGGTGGTGTAGAAGCGCTTGTGGGGCAGCTGGATGTTGGGCAGATGGACGGCGGTGAAATAGCGGTAGAGATTCTTCTCCGGCGGCAGGCCGTCGTAGCGGCGGCGGAAGACGTTGAGGGCTTCGCCGAGATCGAGGTGGGCGCCGACCGCGGGAGCGCCATTGACGAAGTCGTAGTGGGCGACAGTGCGCTGGGTGAGGCGGCGAAAGCACAGGATGCTCTCGTAGAAGCCGATGTGCCGGGGGTTGACGCAGATCACCAGGTGGCGGGTGTCGAACAGCCGTGTGGCGTAGTCGTACATGAACTTCAGCAGCGGCAGCAGGATGCGCCCGCTGGCCGAGCGGAAGCGGGGGTCGATGGCCAGCGCGGAGACCTCGGCAACGTTGCCGCCGGCCTCGCGCACGCTGGCGAGGTCGAAGATGCGCTGCATGGGAAAGCCCATCGCGCTTTCGCGGATCAGCGATACCGTGCCGACGACGCGGTCGCCATAGCGGCACAGCAGCGTCGAGGTGGTGGGCAGGGCGTGATACACGGTGACCCGCAGCCCGGAAGGGTCGGGCTGCATGAAGCCCGCATCGACATAGGCGTCGTGGAGGAGGCGGAAGCAGGCGTCGAGCTCCTCGCGGGTTTCGGCGAGCTTGAAGACGAGCTTCTCCGACAGCCGCGATTCACAGCGGATGGCGCGGCTGTAGGCAGCAAAGCGCCAGCGTGCGGGGAGCAGGCTGAACAGGGGACGGAGTGCCGAGCGGCTCAGGCGTTGCAGCGTCTTCTTCATCGGGCGGCACGGCCGCAGGCGGTCGCACAATCAGCGGTAATGAATCATTGTATGACTCGGTGATGGCTTCGGATAGGCACTATGTCGCGGCCGCTCTTGAACGAGTGGCGCTTCATCCTGTCTTCAGCACAGTGAGGTATGCTGCAATGCGACATGTACCCGTCGCGGGGTGCAGTGCAAGGGAACCACCTGGAAAAAGCAATCAAAATGAGCAACGACGCCGACCGCAACCCTTACGACATCGTTCATCCCCATGCCCGCACGGCCGACGAAGTGCTCGCTGCGCTGCGCAGCAGCGCCGCCGGCCTGTCCGCCGAGGAGGCCGCTGCGCGACTCGCCGCGGTCGGGCCGAACCGCCTCCCGGAACCCCCGCGTGATGGCTTGTTGAAGCGCTTCTTCAAGCATTTCAATGACATCCTGATCTACATCCTCATCGCCGCAGCGGCCATCACCGCCGTGCTCGGACACTGGATCGACACCGGGGTGATCCTCGGCGTGGTGGTGATCAACGCCATCATCGGCTTCATCCAGGAGGGCAAGGCCGAAGAGGCCCTGGAGGGTATCCGCAAGATGCTCTCGCTGCATGCCCATGTGCGCCGTGGTGGTGAATGGAGCGAGGTGGACGCCGACAAACTGGTGCCGGGGGACGTCGTCCGTCTGCGCTCCGGTGACCGCGTACCGGCCGATCTGCGCCTGATCGAGGCGACCAACCTGCGCATCGAGGAGTCCGCGCTCACCGGCGAATCCGTGCCTGCCGACAAGCACTGCGCCGCGGTGGCCGCCGATGCCGGTGTCGGCGACCGTTTCGGCATGGCCTATTCGGGCACCATGGTGGCCGCCGGGCGCGGCGTCGGCGTGGTCACCGCCACCGGCGCGGCCACCGAGATCGGCCGCATCAACCGCATGATTGCCGAAGTGCAGACCCTGCAGACCCCGCTGACGCGCCAGATGGCCGAGTTCAGCAAGATCCTCTCGGTGGTCATCGTCGGCCTCGCCGTGCTGATGGTCGTGGTGGGCACCTTACTGCACGACTTTCCCCTCGGCGAGGTCTTCCTTGCCGCCATCGGCTTTGCGGTGGCCGCGATTCCCGAAGGGCTGCCGGCCATCCTCACCATCACCCTGGCGCTCGGCGTGCAGCGCATGGCCGCGCGCAACGCCATCACCCGCAAGCTCACCGCGGTGGAGACCCTGGGTTCGGTGACGGTGATCTGCTCCGACAAGACCGGTACCCTGACCCGCAACGAGATGACCGCCCGCCACGTCGTCACCCGTGGTGGAGAGTACGAGGTGACCGGCACCGGTTATCAGCCCGAAGGACACATTACCCTGCTTGGCGAGCGCATCGTCATGCACGAGCATGCCCACCTGCAGGCCCTCATCGAGGTGGTGGCAGTGGCCAACGACACCCATGTGGCCCACGAGGACGGCCAGTGGAAGGTCACCGGCGAACCCACCGAAGGTGCCCTGCGCACGCTGGCGGGCAAGGCCGGCTTTGACGCCGCGGCCCACGAACGCCATGCCGCCATTCCCTTCGAATCGGCCAACAAGTTCATGGCCACGCTCAACACTGCCCCCGGCGGCACCCGCCGCATCCTGCTCAAGGGCGCCCCGGACCGCCTGCTTGACCGCTGTGCGGAGGAGTTGGGTGAGGATGGCAGTGCGGTACCGCTCGATCGCGCCTACTGGGAAGAACAGATCGAGCGCCTCAGTAGTGAGGGCCTGCGCGTGCTGGCGGCTGCGGCACGCGACGTTGGCGATGACAAGCACGAGCTGGAGATTGCCGATCTTGATCAGGGCATGGTCTTCCTCGGCGTCATCGGCATCATTGACCCGCCGCGCCCGGAGGCAATCGAGGCTATCCGCTCCTGCCACCAGGCCGGCATCCGCGTAAAGATGATTACCGGCGACCATGCCGGCACCGCGCGCGCCATTGGCATCGAGATGGGGCTGGGCAGCGCCGAGAGCCTGAAGGTGATCAGTGGCCACGATATCGAAGCGGCCAGCGACGAGGAACTGCAGGCCATCGCCCAGGACTGCGACATCTTTGCGCGCACCAGCCCGGAGCACAAGCTGCGCCTGGTTAAGGCCCTGCAGGCGCGCGGCGAGGTGGTGGCGATGACCGGCGATGGCGTCAATGACGCCCCCGCGCTGAAGCGCGCCGATGTCGGCGTGGCAATGGGCATCAAGGGTACCGAAGCGACCAAGGAAGCCGCCGAGATCGTGCTCGCCGACGACAACTTCTCCTCCATCGAGCGTGCGGTGGAGGAAGGGCGCACCATCTACGACAACCTGCGCAAGGCCATCCTCTTCATCCTCCCCACCAACGGCGCGCAGGGCCTGGTGATGCTGGCGGCGGTGGTGTTCGGCCTCACCCTGCCGCTGACCCCGGTGCAGATCCTCTGGGTGAACATGGTGGTGGCGGTCACCCTGGCGCTGGCGCTGGCCTTCGAGCCGGCCGAACCCGGGGTCATGCAGCGCCCGCCGCGCAAGCCCGGTACGCCCATCCTTGGACGCATCTTCCTGTGGCGGGTGGCACTGGTGTCGGTGCTTATCGGTGGCGCCACCATCGTCATGTTCGAGATCGAGCTGTACCTCGGCATGCCCCTCGACGTTGCCCGCAGCATGGCGGTCAATACCCTGGTGGTGGCGCAGGCCTTCTACCTCTTCAACAGCCGCTTTCTGGAAGCCTCCAGCCTGCGTGCCGGCCTGCTGTTCGGCAATCGTGCGGCCTGGATCGCGGTGGGCGTGCTGGTGCTGCTGCAACTGGCCTTCATCTACCTGCCGGTGATGAACCTGTGGTTCGGTACCGCCGCGCTCGAACTGCGCCACTGGCTGGCGCCGCTGCTCATCGGCGGCGGAGTGTTTCTCGCCATCGAGGCCGAGAAGGCCTGGCTGCGCCGCCGGCGCTGAACTGGGGCGGGGCTTAGCGGTCCAGCTCAGCGCTCGCCGTTCTTGAGCGCCTTGCGCAAGGCCACGCCCTTGCGGCGCTGTTCGGTGAGAATCTGCAGGCGCAGGGTGAGATTGTCGCGGGTCAGGGCGTCGTCGCAGGCCTTGATGCGTGCGGCGAGCTCGCGCTGTTCGGCCTTCATCTTGCGCAACAGGGCCTTGAGCTGCTTCTTCTTGGCCTCCTGCTTGCGCCGTCTGGCCGACAGCAGGGTGGCCAGGCGGCCGATCATGCGGATGAGTTTCATGGCGACGGACGCTCCTGCGCGGCGGTGTCCTGCGCTTGCGCGCTGACGATGGCGGTGAGCTCCTGCTTGTCCAGCTGCAGGGCGCTGTCGATTTCATGGTGGACCGCCTCGAAGGGCTGGAACACCGCCTGCGCCATTGCCAGCAGGTTGCGCGAGATGTTGTAGGTATAGGCGCTGTCGTTCATCAGCGAAGTGGCTACTTCGGGGCTGATGCGGCGTTCGCGGATGAGGCGGTCGAGGGTGCCGTTGCCGACGATGTCGTGGGCCTCCGTGGCCGCACGGAGCACATCCAGCACCAGGGTGACATTGGCCTCGGGGTCGCTGGCGAGCTGTTGCAGCTCGTGCAGCAGCAGCGCCAGATGCTGGCGGATGTTCACATACTCCTGGCGCAGGTAGGGGTTGGGTGAGGCCAGGTAACGCACCAGGTTCTTCTGCAGGTGCTTGAGATCCTTCAGCGCCTCGATCAGCTGCTGGGTGGAGGCCCGCAGCACGAAAGCCTGACGCGACTGAGTGCCGCGGGTGGGCAGGCGGGCGATGAAGTCGAGGATGTCGCCATGCAGCGGTTTCACCCGCCGCAGGTAATAGTCGTCGACATCGATCGCGTGCACGCGCTCCGGCGCATTGGCCAGCAAGTCCAGGGATTCGCCCTTGCGCAGGCGGATGGGATCGGTGTGCAGGACCAGCGCCATGATGTCGAAGACGTTGCCGAAGAGGTGGATGACCTCCTGGCGCACAGCGCCCAGCGCGGCGTCCGGCATCTCGATCATGGTGTCGTTGATGAACTTCGGGCTGCTCACTGTACGCGGCTGGGGTTTCAGCCAGGTTTCAAGCGCGCGCACGAGCTGGCCGAGCAGGGGCAGCATCAGCACGATGCCGGTGAGGTTGAAAAGCGAGTGGAACAGCGCCAGCTTGAGGGTGTGGTTGTCGGCGGCGATGCCCAGCCAGACGCTGCCGGTCTCCACCGCGCTGACGAAGCCGCCGATGAAGATCAGTGCCACCGCGCCGGTGACCATGTTGAACACCAGATGCGCCACCGCCAGCCGGCGCCCTTCGATGTTGGCGCTGATCGAGCCGATGATGGCGGTGATGGTGGTGCCGACGTTGGCACCGATCGACAGCGCCAGTGCGTTCTCGTAGGTGATCTGGCCAGCGCCCAGCGCAGTGATGATCAGCACCAGGGTGGCATGGCTGGACTGCATCACCACGGTGGCAACGATGCCCAGCAGGGTGAACAGCAGCAGGCCGGCAAGGCCGGGCACGGCGTACTCGGCCAGGTCGATGCTCTGACCGACGGTCTCGAAGCCCGTCTTCATGAAATGGATGCCGAGGAAAAGGAAGCCCAGCCCGGTCAGCACATGCCCCAGTCCCTTCAGCGTACGTGAGCGGTTGAAGCTCAGCACCACGCCGAACACCAGCATCGGCATGGCGTAGGCGGCAATGTCCACCTTCAGACCGAAGCCGGCGATCAGCCACGCCCCGGTAGTGGTGCCAAGGTTGGCGCCGAAGATGATCCCCACCCCCTGCGCCAGTCCCAGCAGGCCGGCACTCAGGAAGGAGATGGTGAGCACCGACACCAGCGAACTCGACTGCGTCACAGTGGTGGCCACCAGCCCGAACAGCAGGCTCTTCCACAGCCGGTCGGTGGTCCGCTGCAGCAGCTTCTCCAGCGTGCCGCCGGTGAATACCTTGAAGCCCTCTTCGAGCGCGATCATGCCGAGCAGGAAGATCGCCACCCCGGCGGCGATCTCGGAGAACGCTGCACTGACCCACAGCGCATAGCCCAGCACGGCGAATACGGAGCCCAGCAGAAGGTGGCGCGATGCCGGCATCGAAGTTGTCTCCCTTGTTGTACCCCGGCGGGTCGGTGAAATGCCCGCTGCGTGTCATCCTGCCACAGTCGCCGGAGAGGGCAAAGCGAGGCGGGGGGGGGGGAGCCCGCGGCGCCCGCACCTGAGCGGGTTTTCACTGGGTCAATACAGAAGGACCCAGTTGGGTACGTAAAAAAGAACGCCAGCAAACGGCTGGTCGCGATCACCAAACTGGCATTCGATGTCATCCCGCAAGATCCGACGCGACCGGAGTACCGCCAGGGTGCGACGCTCGGTGAAGATCACAAGCACTGGTTTCGGGCCAAGTTCTTCCAGCAGTACCGACTATTCTTCCGCTACCACGCCCCAAGCAAAGTGATCGTCTACGCCTGGGTGAACGACGAAGACACAAAACGTGCTTATGAAAGCAGCGACGACGCCTACCGGGTGTTCCGCAAGATGCTGGAAAGCGGGCATCCGCCTGATGACTGGGATCAGCTCCTGGCTGAGGCGCGGAAAGAATCACAGCGGATGCAGGAATCATTGAAAGGGCGGTAGCAGCGCAGTGATTGGCGCCGCTTGCGTCTACTCATACCCCACCTTGAGCGATTGGCCCATTTACACCCATGCCGGCACCAGGCAGCCCGTCGTGCGGCGAATACCGCTCTCCATCACCGCACAATCTGCGGTGAATAACTTGCGCATGCGGAGATTGCGGCCCATAATCTCCGCATGAAAAGCGGCGATTACAAGTACATCTGGCAGGCCAGCGACTGGCCGAACTGGCACTTCGACCTCGCAGGGCTGGCCGGCCCCATGGCCGAAGTCAGTCGTGCCCAGGGGCTGTTGATGGGCCGTCTGGCCGACGTCGGCATGGCGCTGCGCGATCAGGCGAGCCTTGCAGCGCTGACTGAGGACGTAGTCAAGACCAGCGAGATCGAGGGCGAGCAACTCAACGTCGAATCCGTGCGCTCGTCCATCGCCCGCAGGCTGGGCGTGGACATCGGCGCACTTGCGCCGGTCGACCGCCATGTCGAGGGCGTGGTCGATATGGTGCTGGATGCCACGGCCAACTGCCAGGCACCGGTAACGCGGGAGCGTCTGTTCGGCTGGCATGCCGCACTGTTTCCCACCGGCTACTCCGGCCTTTCCAGGATCAAGGTCGGCGGCTGGCGTGACGATACCATCGGGCCGATGCAGGTGGTGTCCGGACCCATCGGCCGCCAGCGTGTGCATTTCGAGGCGCCCTCGGCTGACCGTCTGGAGGATGAAAACAGGCGCTTCCTTGACTGGCTCAATGGCGCATCAAACGAGCCGCCACTGATCAAAGCCGGTCTCGGCCACCTATGGTTCGTCACGTTGCACCCGTTCGACGACGGCAATGGCCGTATTGCGCGGGCCATCGGCGATCTGCTCCTGGCACGCGCCGATGGCAGTCCACAGCGGTTTTACAGTATGTCGGCGCAGATCCAGCGCGAACGCAAAGCCTATTACGACATCCTGGAGCGGACCCAGAAGCGGTCGATGGACGTCACCGAGTGGCTTGCCTGGTTCCTCGACACGCTCCATCGCGCCGTCGATCAGGCGCAGCACACACTCGACGCCGTGCTGACCAAGGCGCGATTTTGGCAGCGCTGGGCAACCACGCCACTGAACGAGCGGCAGGTGAAGTTGCTGAACAAGCTGCTCGACGGCTTCGAAGGCAAGCTCACCAGCAGCAAGTGGGCGGCCATTGCCAAGTGCTCGCCGGACACCGCCCTGCGTGACATCAACGATCTGCTTGCGCGTGGCGCCCTGCGGAAATCGGATGCGGGTGGGCGCAGTACAAGCTATGTACTGGATCATGCGCCAACGGGGGAGCGTGCATGAAGAAAGATGGAGACGACGCGGAAACTGCCATCATCAGTTCATCCGAGAAGGTCATTTTGGATTTGCTTGAGCGGGACATCGCCGTGCACCCGGAACGGTTGCAGCCTGTCACTGCCGATCAGGTGCGACGCGTTCAATCGCTGCTTGGAGACGTCTCGGTAGAGTTCGACACTCCACTGCCGCCAGGCGACGCATAACTCAGATCCGCAGAAGAATCGCTTGGCTCGTCGGCCGAACAGCGCCTTCATGGACTCCTGCCAACTCATTCGGACGGAGACCAAGATGGACGTCGTACACCTCAATCAAAAACAACTGGCCGCCTGCTGGAGCATCAGCGAGGCCACCCTGGAGCGCTGGCGCAGCGTCGGGATCGGACCAAAATTCCTGAAGCTATCTGGGCGGGTGGCTGACCGCCAAGTCGACATCGAAGCCTACGAAGAATCGTGCTTGCAGATATGGACGTATCGAGGTTTCGGCCGCTGAACCCGCGTAGCGAATCAGCGGCCTTTGTTTTTTTCTGTGCTTCCATCACGGGCTGCCTCTTGGCAAGCGATGGCACGCCACTGGACTGCACTGGGTTCGGCCTTGTGGCTATCGACCATGCCGCACCTGCGGTGATCGATACAAGGCGTTGATTTATTAGGTCTGCGCTGGCGTATCGCCCATTTTCTATCGCCCGGCTATTGCCGATAGGGCGCAGTTTGTCCGATAGCCCATTCATGACACCGCCCAGTAGCGCGCCGCCAGCGCTTGTCGCCCTCAAAGCGCACCTCGCCCTTGTCGACCAGGCCATCCAGTGCACGTTTGACCTGCCTGGGGGGGATCTCGCTGCCGATGCGCTGGCGGATATCGCCGATCGCCGATTCGGGGTAGCGCTTGAGGTCTTCCAGAATCAGGGCAGCGAGCCGGTGCGGCTCGATCCGTTTGAGGGTCGTTTCCCCGGCAAAATCGAGATGGCGCAGCAGCCCCGGGTCGACGAAATAGCGCGTGGATTTCTCATCCGGCAGCTTGCGGGCCTTGTCGCCCGGCTTGGCCTGGCGGACGGCGGTATCGGTAAGGGGCATGACGGGTATACCTCGCGTCGGGTGTCGGTATACCGTCAAGAATGACGGTATGGCATGCTTCTTGGTGCTACTGGGTGACACAAGAAAAAACCCGCGAAGCCTTGAGCTACGCGGGTTTCTGAGCCTTCTTGCTACTTGATGCTACTGGGTACTGGTGGAGCCGGGGGGAATCGAACCCCCGTCCGCAAGCCCTCTACAGGCAGATCTACATACTTAGCCCGGCTATTTGGATTTAACCCCTGACTTAGCCGCCAGACAGGCCGGCCAGGAGCGAGCTACCTTACCTTTAGCTGCGGAGCCAAGTAACCCGGCCCTGCTCGCGATTCTCTGTAAATGACACTGCAGCGGCCCAGCTTACGCTGGAGCCACCCGGCCCAGAGACCTGCCGGTGCAGCGCCCGCCGGGATTAAGCGGCGAGAGCGAAACGCTCGTCGTTGGCGTTTGTAGTTTTCCAGATGGATTTACGAGGTGACTGGTCCTCGGTATGCACTGCTCTGCGTCGCGACCCACGTCGAAGCCAGGTCGGCCCCAGTGATCGTTGTGACAGATATGGTGATGTTTGGTTCGTATTTCAAGTGCCAGTCTAGCACTTTGCCGGCACGCTGTCGCTCAGGCTTCGCGGCGGGTGCTGAGCAGGTAGTTGACGTCGGTGTCCCGCCCCAGCGAGTACACGCGGGTGAAGGGGTTGTAGCTCAGGCCGATGAGTTCTGCGCTGTCGAGGTGGGCGGCGCGGGCGTAGCGGGCAAGCTCCGCGGGGCGGATGAACTTGGCGTAGTCGTGGGTACCGCGCGGCAGCAGCTTGAGCACGTACTCGGCACCGATGACGGCGAACAGGTAGGCCTTGGGGTTGCGGTTGATGGTGGAGAAGAAAACCATGCCGCCGGGTTTGACCAGGCGGGCGCAGGCGGCCACGGTGCTGGCCGGGTCGGGGACGTGTTCGAGCATTTCGAGGCAGGTGACGACGTCGAAGGCGCCTGCGTGGCGCTCGGCGAAGTCTTCCGCGCTGCTGTGCTGGTAGTCGATCTTGAGGCCGCTTTCGAACAGGTGCAGGCGGGCGACGCCAAGGGCTTTTTCGGAGAGATCGATGCCGGTGACGGTGGCGCCGCGCGCCGCCATGCCTTCGGAAAGCAGGCCGCCGCCGCAGCCGACGTCGAGCACCTGCTTGCCGGCGAGGGGGGTCTGGGTTTCGATCCAGTCCAGGCGCAGTGGATTGATCTCGTGCAGGGGGCGGAATTCCGAAGCGGGATCCCACCAGCGGTGGGCGAGGTCGCTGAATTTCTGCACTTCGGCGGGGTCGGCGTTGACGCGCATGGGGCGGTAGTTGAAGGCTGTTTGGGCAAGGGGCGATGGTACCGGAAAAGTCCGGCGGTGCGCCCCTGAAAAGCAAAGGGCCCCGCCGGGGCGGGGCCCTTGGTGAAGCGCGGCGGAATTACTTGGTGCCGATCACTTCGACTTCAACGCGGCGATCAGGCTGCAGGCAGTCGATCAGTGCAGCGCGCGGGCGGACGTTGTCGCAGCTGTTGCCGGTAGCCGGCTGACGCTCGCCCTTGCCTTCGGTGTAAACGCGGTTGGCTTCGATGCCCTTGCTGACCAGATAGGTCTTCACGGCGGCGGCGCGGCGCTCGGACAGAGCCTGGTTGTAGGCGTCGGAGCCGATGCGGTCGGTGTGGCCGACGGCAAGAATCACTTCCAGCTTGAGCTGCTGGGCCTGGGCGGCGAGCTCGTCAAGGCGGGCCATGCCTTCGGGCTTCAGGACGGCCTTGTCGAAGTCGAACAGGGCGTCGGCGGAGAGCTTGATCTTGTCGGCGGTCGGGCGCACGGCCGGGGCGGCAGCAGGCGCGGCGGCCGGGGCGGCGGCCGGGGCGGCACACTGGTCGGCGGGGACGATGTCGCTGTCACACGCGCAGCCTACCGGGAACTGGCCGGCCATCGCCGAAGCGGCGGCGGCGGGGCTCCAGTAGCCGGTACGCCAGCACAGGCCGGTACCGCTGCGGGCGACGACGTTGCGGGCGTCGATGACGTAAGGGATGACGCCGGTGCCGTCGACCTTGACATCCTGGGCGAAGGCGGCGGGGGCGGCCATGCCGAGCGCGGCAACGGCGGCCAGCATCAGCGTCTTGGTTTGTTTGATCATGTTATTCCTCGTCGTGGTCAGGGTGTTGTAGGCCGGGCCGGCAGCAAGCATGCGTGGTCCCGGTGTTGCGCAAAAACGTCGATACAACAATGTTGGATGCAACGTATCTGATTCAATTTACAAGTTTAGTTTGCCACACTGCAGCAAGGCGGAGCAATTCGTTGTCGTGCCCGTGCAACAAGGGTTTACCTTTATCGAGCACGCACCTGCCTCCGACCCACACGTGGGAAACATGTTCCCTGCCCACAGCATAGACCAGATGGGAGACGGGGTCGAAACAGGGTTGAGTTTCGAGCGTGGCAAGGTTCACCGCACACAGGTCGGCAAGCTTGCCGGCGCCGATCGAACCGATGCGCTCACCCAACCCGAGGGCGCGGGCGCCGTCGAGGGTTGCCATGCGCAATGCAACGTGGGCGGGCACCGCAGTGGCGTCGCCGCTGGCGACCTTGGCGAGGAGGGCGGCCTGGCGCATCTCGGCGAACATGTCGAGGCGGTTGTTGCTGGCCGCGCCGTCGGTCCCGAGGCCGGTGTTGATGCCGGCGGCGAGCAGGCGTTCGACCGGTGCGATGCCGCTGGCCAGCTTCATGTTGGAGGTCGGGCAGTGGGCGACGCTGCAGCCGTGGCGGGCGAGGAGGTCGATGTCGGTGGCGTCCGCATGGACGGCATGCACGGCGATGAAGCCGGGGCCGAGCAGGCCGAGGCGCTGCAGGCGCAGGAGGGGGCGCACGCCATGGCGGGCGAGTGCGTCGCTGATCTCGCCGGCCGTCTCGTGTACATGCATGTGCACCGGGACGTCGATTTCGTCAGCCAGGGCGGCGATGCGCGCAAGGGCGTCGTCGGAGACGGTGTAGGGGGCGTGGGGGGCGAGGGTGAAGCCGATGCGCGGGTGGTCGCGCCAGCGGTCGCGCACCGCCAGTCCCTTGCGCAGATAGTCGTCGGCGTCGTGGGCGTAGGGGGTGGGGAAGTCGAGCACCACCATGCCCAGCATGGCCCGCATGCCGGCCTGATCGTAGGCGTCGGCGGCGGCCTCGGGGTGGAAGTACATGTCGTTGCAGGTGGTGATGCCGCCGCGCAGCATCTCGGTGGCGGCGAGCAGGGTGCCGTCGCGCACGAAGGCGGCGCTGACGTGGCGGCTTTCTGCCGGCCAGACGGCTTCCTGCAGCCAGCGCATCAGGGGCAGGTCGTCGGCGATGCCGCGCATCAGCGTCATCGCCGCATGGGTGTGCAGATTGACCAGGCCGGGAATCAGCGCATGCCCGGGGAGCTCCACTGCAGGGACGTTGGGGTAGCGCCGGCGTGCATCGTCCTGCGGCAGCACGGCGGCGATGCGTTCGCCGCAGAGGGCCACGGTGTGGCGTTCGAGGGTGAGCCCGGCGGGCTCCACGGGAATCACCCAGCGGGCATGAATCAGCAGGTCGACGGCATCGCTCACGTATCGGGCTCCGGACAGTCCAAGGCCGCCCCGGAGTGCGGCCGTGATGGCGTGCCGTCGATTTAAGCACATTCGTCCGGGGGCGCCAAACGGCGCCGCGGCGCGCTGCGGCAGCAGGTGCGGGCGCGGAAGGAAGGCGTCGGCGTGGTAATATTCCACGCTTTTGATGATGCGGATAATTCCGCCGCCGGGACATGACCCAGTTCGCCAAGGAAACACTGCCGATCAGCCTTGAGGAGGAGATGCGCCACTCCTACCTCGACTACGCGATGAGCGTGATTGTGGGGCGGGCGTTGCCCGATGCACGCGATGGCCTGAAGCCGGTGCACAGGCGCGTGCTGTTCGCCATGCACGAACTGTCCAACGACTGGAATCGCGCCTACAAGAAGTCGGCGCGTATCGTCGGCGATGTGATCGGTAAGTACCACCCGCACGGCGACTCGGCGGTGTACGACACCATCGTGCGCATGGCGCAGGACTTTTCGCTGCGCTACATGCTGGTCGACGGCCAGGGCAACTTCGGCTCGGTCGACGGCGACAACGCCGCGGCGATGCGTTACACCGAAATCCGCATGGCGCGCATCGGCCACGAACTGCTCGCCGACATCGACAAGGAAACGGTGGACTTCGGGCCGAACTACGACGGCTCGGAGAAGGAACCGCTGATCCTGCCGGCGAAGATCCCCAACCTGCTGATCAACGGTTCGTCGGGCATCGCGGTGGGCATGGCGACCAACATTCCGCCGCACAACCTCGGTGAGGTGGTCGATGCGTGCCTGAAGCTGCTGGAGGCGCCGGATACCGACATCGAGGAACTGATCGCCATCGTCAAGGCGCCGGACTTCCCCACCGCGGCGCTGATCTACGGCCTCCACGGCGTGCATGAAGGCTACCGCACCGGGCGCGGGCGGGTGATCATGCGCGCGCGCACCCACTTCGAGGACATCGGCAAGGGCGACCGCCAGGCCATCATCGTCGACGAGCTGCCCTACCAGGTAAACAAGCGCACCCTGCTGGAGCGCATCGCCGAGCTGGTCAACGACAAGAAGGTCGAGGGCATCAGCGAGATCCGCGACGAGTCCGACAAGTCCGGCATGCGCGTGGTGATCGAACTGAAGCGCGGCGAGATGCCCGAGGTGGTGCTCAACAACCTGTTCAAGCACACCCAGCTGCAGGACACCTTCGGCATGAACATGGTGGCCCTGGTCGATGGCCGCCCGCGCCTGCTCAACCTCAAGCAGATGCTGGTGTGCTTCCTGGAGCACCGCCGCGAGGTCATCACCCGCCGCACCGTTTTCGAACTGCGCAAGGCGCGCGACCGCGGCCACGTGCTGGAAGGCCTGGCGGTGGCGCTGTCCAACGTGGACGAAATCATCGCCCTGATCAAGGCCGCACCCACCCCGGCCGATGCCAAGCGCGAACTGCTGGCGCGCACCTGGCGCAGCGCGCTGGTGGAAGAGATGCTGTCGCGCGCGGCGGCCGATTCCTACCGGCCGGAAGGGCTGCTGCCGGAGTTCGGCCTGTCGGCGCAGGGCTACCGCCTGTCCGAAGTGCAGGCCCAGGCCATCCTCGAACTGCGTCTGCAGCGCCTCACCGGCCTGGAGCAGGACAAGATCGTCGGCGAGTACCGCGAGGTGATGGACATCATCACCGATCTCCTCGACATCCTTGCCCGCCCCGAGCGCATCACCGCGATCATCGTCGAGGAGCTCGCCGCGATCCGCAACCAGTTCGGCGACCCGCGGCGTTCCGAGATCGTCATGAGCACCGCCGAGATCAACATCGAGGACCTGATCACCCCGGAAGACATGGTGGTCACGCTCTCGCACGGCGGCTACTTCAAGCGCCAGCCGCTTGCCGACTACCGCGCGCAGCGCCGCGGCGGGCGCGGCAAGCAGGCCACCTCGATGAAGGACGAAGACTTCATCGACCGCCTCTTCGTCGCCAACACCCACGACTACGTGCTGTGCTTCTCCAGCCGCGGGCGGGTGTACTGGCTCAAGGTGTATGAGGTGCCGGAAGGTACGCGCAACTCGCGCGGCAAGCCCATCGTCAACCTCTTCCCGCTCATCGAGGGCGAGAAGATCACCGCGGTGCTGCCGGTCAAGGAATTCGACGACGGCCACTTCGTGTTCATGGCCACCTCCGAGGGTACGGTCAAGAAGACCGCGCTGTCGGCCTTTGCCAACCCGCGCAAGGCCGGCATCATCGCCGCCAGCCTGGACGACGGCGACCGCCTGATCGGCGTCGCGATCACCGACGGCGAATGCGACGTGATGCTGTTCTCCGACGCCGGCAAGGCGGTGCGCTTCGCCGAGGGCGATGTGCGTCCGATGGGCCGCGAGGCGCGCGGCGTGCGCGGCATGACCCTGGAAGACGGCCAGCAGGTGATCGCCATGCTGGTGGCCAAGGGCGAGGAGCAGTCGGTGCTCACCGCCACCGAGAACGGCTATGGCAAGCGCACCCCGGTGGGTGAGTACACCCGCCACGGGCGTGGCACCAAGGGCATGATCGCCATCCAGACCTCGGACCGCAACGGCAAGCTGGTGGCGGCCGTGCTGGTCGAGCCGGCCGACGAGGTGATGCTCATTTCCACCGGCGGCGTGCTGATCCGCACCAAGGTGCGCGACATCCGCGAACTGGGCCGCGCCACCCAGGGGGTGACGCTGATCAACCTGGATGAAGGCACCTTCCTCGCCGGCCTGGAGAAGGTGGCCGAGTCCGAGGACGATGGACTCGATGCCGTGGCCGATGAAGACGGCGGTGTCAGCGGCGAGGGCGAGGGCGAAGCATGAGCCGGGTATGGAACTTCAGCGCCGGTCCGGCGGCGCTGCCCGAAGAGGTGCTGCGTCAGGCTGCGGAGGAGATGCTCGACTGGCACGGTGCCGGCATGGGCGTGATGGAGATGAGCCATCGCGGCAAGGAGTTCGTCGCCATTGCCGAAGCTGCTGAAGCCGACCTGCGCGAATTGCTCGCGGTGCCGGCCAACTACCGCATCCTTTTCATGCAGGGCGGGGCCATTGCAGAGAACGCCATCATCCCGATGAATCTCCTCGGCGACAAGGTTGTGGCCGACTACGTGCTGACCGGCAGCTGGTCGGTGAAGTCGTACAAGGAGGCACGCAAGTACGGCCAGATGAACGTTGCCGCGAGTGCCGAGGCCACCGGCTTCACCGCAGTGCCGGCGATGTGCGACTGGCAGCTGTCGGCCGACCCCGCCTACGTGTTCACCTGCACCAACGAGACCATCGGCGGCGTGGAGTACCCCTTCGAGCCCGATCTGGCGCAGATCGGCCGTGGTGAAGTGCCGGTGGTCGCCGACATGTCCTCGCACATCCTCTCGCGCGTCATCGACGTCTCCAAGTACGGCCTGATCTTCGGTGGCGCGCAGAAGAACATCGGCCCTGCGGGGCTCACCATCGTCATCGTGCGCGAGGACCTCCTCGGCCGCGCCATGGCGCTGTGCCCGTCGGCCTTTGACTACAGGACAGTGGCCGAGGCCGGCTCGATGTACAACACCCCGCCCACCTACGCGATCTACATCGCCGGGCTGGTGTTCCAGTGGCTCAAGCGCCAGGGCGGCGTGGCGGCGATGGAGGCGCGCAATGTCGCCAAGGCACGCCTGCTCTACGATTACCTGGACGGCTCCGGTTTCTACGAGAGCCGTGTCGATCCGGCCTGCCGCTCGCGCATGAACGTGCCTTTCTTCCTCAAGGACGAGTCCCTCAACGACGCCTTCCTGAGTGGGGCGAAAGAGGCCGGACTGGTGCAGCTGAAGGGGCACAAGTCGGTCGGCGGCATGCGCGCGTCGATCTACAACGCGATGCCGATCGAGGGTGTGGCCGCCCTGGTCGATTACATGAAGGCCTTTGCCGCACGCCACGGCTGAATACCGGCGAGCAACACTGAGACGAGCGGAAGATGAGCGACGAACTGCTGAACCTGCGCAACCAGATCGACAGCCTCGACGAGGAGATCCTCGCCCGCCTCGCGCAACGCGCGCAGTGCGCGCAGCGGATCGGGGTGATCAAGCAAGGCAACCTCTATCGTCCGGAGCGCGAGGCCCAGGTGCTGCGCCGCCTGGCCGATGCCAACCCCGGGCCGTTGCCCGACGAAGCGGTGCAGAAGATCTTCCGCGAGATCATGTCTGCCTGTCTGGCGCTCGAACAGCCGCTCAAGGTGGCCTACTTGGGGCCGGCGGGCACCTTTTCGGAGAGCGCCGCGCGCAAGCATTTCGGCAGCGCGCCCAATTTCGTGCCGACGGCCTCCATCGACGAGGTCTTCCGCGCCGTCGAGGCCGGCAATGCCGATTACGGCGTGGTGCCGGTGGAGAATTCCACCGAGGGCGCGGTGGGCGGCACACTCGATCTGCTGCTCGCCAATCCGCTGAAGATCTGCGGCGAGGTCAAGCTGCGCATCCACCAGCATCTGCTCTCTCGCGCCGAAGGCATCGGCGCGGCCAAGCGCCTGTATTCCCATGCCCAGTCGCTGGCACAGTGTCACGAGTGGCTCAACCGCAACCTCGCCAGCCTGCCGCGCGTGCCGGTGGCCAGCAATGCCGAGGCGGCGCGTCTGGCGGCGGAGGATCCGGAGTCCTGCGCCATCGCCGGCGAGGCCGCAGCCGAGCTGTACGGCCTCAACCGTCTGGCCTCGAACATCGAGGACGATCCCAACAACAGCACGCGCTTCCTGGTCATCGCCCATCACGATGCCGGGCCGTCGGGGCAGGACAAGACCTCCATCGTCTTTTCCGCGCCCAACCGTCCGGGCGCCATGCACAACCTGCTCGAACCTCTCGCGCGCCATGGCGTCGACATGACCAAGCTGCAGTCGCGCCCGGCGCGCGGTGGTCTGTGGGAGTATGTTTTCTACGTCGACTTCAAGGGCCATCAGCAGGACGCCCAGGTTGCCGGTGCGCTCGCCGAGCTGAATCAGTGCGCGGCCTTCGTGAAGGTGCTGGGATCCTATCCGGTCGCCGCCATCTGAACGCCCCCGCGCCAGCGGACAACAGAAGAACAGGACAGGAGACGAATCATGAGCGTTGCCAGTCAGGCCCCTGATTACATCCGTGCCATCTCGCCCTACCAGCCCGGTAAGCCGATCACCGAGCTCGCCCGTGAGATGGCCATCCCCGAGGCCAGCATCGTCAAGCTCGCCTCCAACGAGAACCCGCTCGGCATGAGCCCGCTGGCGCGCGATGCCGCCCTCGGCGCGCTGGGCAGCATCGAACGCTATCCCGATGGCAACGGCTTTGCGCTCAAGCAGGCGCTGAGCGCGCGCCTGGGTGTGAAGGCTGATCAGCTGGTGCTCGGCAACGGCTCCAACGACGTCCTCGAGCTGGTCGCCCGCGCCTTCCTCGCTCCCGGCCACTCGGCGGTCTTTTCGCGCTACGCCTTTGCCGTCTATCCGCTTGCCGTGAATGCAGTGGGCGCGCGCGGCATCGAGGTGCCGGCGCGCCGTTACGGTCACGATCTCGACGCCATGCTGGCGGCGATCCGTACCGACACCCGGGTGGTGTTCATCGCCAACCCCAACAACCCCACCGGTACTTTCATTGGCGGCGACGAGCTGGAAGCCTTCCTCACCCGCGTGCCGGCCGATGTGCTGGTGGTGCTCGACGAGGCCTACACCGAGTACCTCAATCCCGCACAGCGCTACGACAGCATCGCCTGGCTGGCGCGTTTCCCCAATCTGCTGGTGTCGCGCACCTTCTCCAAGGCCTACGGGCTCGCCGGCCTGCGCGTCGGTTACGGCATCGCCCACCCCGAGGTCGCCGACCTCATGAACCGTGTGCGCCAGCCCTTCAATGTCTCCAGCGTGGCGCTGGCGGCCGCTACCGCTGCACTCGGTGACGAGGAGTTCCTCGCCCAGAGCGCGCGCATCAATGAACGCGGCATGGCGCAGATCACCGAGGCGCTGGCCGAACTGGGGCTGGAGTGGATTCCTTCGGCGGGCAACTTCGTCACCTTCAAGGTCGGCGATTCCGCCACCATCAATGCCGCGCTGCTGCGCCAGGGCGTGATCGTGCGTCCGATCGGTGGCTATGGCATGCCCGAGTGGCTGCGCGTGTCGATCGGGCTGCCGGAGGAGAACAACCGCTTCATCGCTGCGCTGCGCCAGGCGCTGGCCTGAGGGCAGGGTGGAGGCGCGCATGAAGCCTTTCGGCAAGGTGGTGGTCTGCGGAGTCGGCCTGATCGGCGGCTCCTTCGCACTGGCGTTGCGCCAGGCCGGCATGGCGCAGCGCCTGGTCGGCGTCGGCCGTCGTCCGGCAAGCCTGGAGCGCGCCCGTGTGCTGGGGGTGATCGACGAGGCCTGCGATGACTGGGCGACGGCGCTGGCCGGCGCCGAGCTGGTCTTGCTGGCCATGCCGGTCGGGCAGATGGCAGCGGTGATGGCGGCGATGGCGCCACACCTGGAGCCCGGCACGGTGGTCACCGATGCCGGCAGCACCAAGCGCGACGTCATCGAAGCGGCCTACAGCCACCTTGATGCCCGCCTCACTCATGTGGTCCCCGCGCACCCCATCGCCGGTGCCGAGAGCAGCGGCGTGGATGCTGCCTTCCCGGCCCTGTACAGCGGCAAGAAGGTGGTGGTGACGCCCCTGCCGGAGAACGACGAAGGCGCGGTGCAGCGCGTGTGCGACGCCTGGGAGGCCTGCGGCGCGGTGATCCACCGCATGTCGCCGCGCGAGCACGACCGCGTCTTTGCCGCGGTCAGCCACCTGCCGCACCTGCTCGCCTTCGGACTCGTCCATGATCTTGCCGGGCGTGCCAATGCCGAGCAGCTGTTCAGCTATGCGGCGAGCGGCTTCCGCGACTTCACCCGCATTGCCGGCAGTCATCCGGAGATGTGGCGCGACATCTGCATCGCCAACCGCCAGGCCCTGCTCGGCGAGCTCGACCAGTACCTTGCCGAGCTGGCCTATCTGCGTGCGTTGTTGCTGGCCGGCGACGGCACCCGCCTCGAACACCTGTTCGACGAGGCGCGCCGCGCGCGCAACGCCTGGGCCGAACAGCAGACCAACCCCGTCAGCGAGTAAAACCATGGAATTCATCGATCTTGCCCCGCTGCTGGGTGCCCGCGGGCGCGTGCGCCTGCCCGGCTCGAAGAGCATCTCCAACCGCGTGCTGCTGCTCGCCGCACTCGCCGAGGGTGATACCGAGATCCGCGACCTGCTTGCCTCCGATGACGTCGATCGCATGCTGGAGGCCTTGCGCACCCTTGGCGTGCGCTGGCAGCGCGGTACGGGTGACGACTACCTCGTGCAGGGTGTCGGCGGCGTCTTCCCGGTGAAGGCCGCGGAGCTCTTCCTCGGCAACGCCGGCACCGCCTTCCGTCCGCTCACCGCGGCGCTTGCACTGGCCGGCGGCGAGTACCGCCTGTCGGGCGTCGCGCGCATGCACGAGCGGCCGATCGGCGACCTGGTCGACGCCTTGCGTGAAGCCGGTGCGGCAATCGACTATCTCGGCAACGAGGGCTATCCGCCGCTCGCCATCCATGCGGCGAGCCTGCGCACGGGCGGCGCGCTGCGCGTGCGCGGCGACGTTTCCAGCCAGTTCCTCACCGCCCTGCTGATGGCCCTGCCGCTGACCGGCGCGGAGACGGTGGTCGAGGTGGTCGGCGAGCTGATCTCCAAGCCCTACATCGCCATCACCCTTGAGTTGATGGCGCGTTTCGGCGTCGAGGTGCGGCGCGAGGGCTGGCAGCGTTTCATCGTCCCCGCGGGGGCGCGCTACCGCAGCCCGGGGACGGTATACGTCGAGGGCGACGCCTCGTCGGCGTCCTATTTTCTTGCCGCCGGGGCGATCGGCGGAGGTCCGCTGCGGGTGGAAGGTGTCGGGCGCGACAGCATTCAGGGCGACGTGCGCTTTGCCGAAGCCCTCGCCAGCATGGGCGCGCGCATCGACATGGGCGACAACTGGATCGAGGCGCGCGCACCGGCATCCGGGCGACTGCGTGCCTTTGACATGGATCTCAACCACATTCCCGATGCGGCGATGACCCTGGCGGTGGCCGCGCTGTTTGCCGACGGCCCGTGTACGCTGCGCAACATCGCCAGCTGGCGGGTCAAGGAAACCGACCGCATCGCCGCAATGGCCTGCGAACTGCGCAAGGTCGGGGCGACGGTCGAGGAGGGCGCCGACTATCTCGTCGTGACCCCGCCGGCCGCCCTGCAGGTGGCCGCCATCGATACCTACGACGACCACCGCATGGCGATGTGCTTCTCGCTGGTCAGTCTGGGTGGGCTGCGGGTGCGCATCAACGATCCGAAGTGCGTCAACAAGACCTTCCCGACCTACTTCGAGCGCTTTGCCGAGGTCGCGCGCACGGTACCGGTGATCGCCATCGATGGTCCGTCGGCTTCCGGCAAGGGCACGGTGGCGGCGCGGGTGGCGGCGGCGCTCGGCTGGCATTGCCTGGATAGCGGTTCGCTGTACCGCATCGTTGCGCTGGCCGGCATGCGTGCCGGTGTCGCGCTCGACGATGAGGCCGCCCTGGCGGCGCTCGCCGCAGCGCTGCCGGCGAGCTTTGCCGACGGCCGGGTGTTGCTCGACGGCGTCGATGTCAGTGCCGAGATCCGCAGCGAGGCGTGTTCGGTGGGGGCCTCGAAGGTCGCCGTGCTGCCCGCGGTGCGCGCTGCACTGCTCGATCGCCAGCGTGACTACCGCGCCGCGCCCGGGCTGGTGGCCGAGGGGCGCGACATCGGCTCGGTGATTTTCCCCGACGCCACGCTGAAGATCTTTCTCACCGCCTCTGCCGAGTCGCGCGCGCAGCGCCGCTATAAGCAGTTGATGGAAAAGGGAATGGCTGCTAACATGGAAAGTCTTCTGCAGGATCTGCAGGAGCGGGATGCGCGCGATGCCGCCCGCCCTGTGGCGCCGCTCAAGCAACTGCCGGACGCAGTGCTCCTCGATACCACCACCATGGACGTGGAGCAGGCAGTGAGCTTCGTGCTCGAACGCGTCCCCGCAGACCGGTAGCGCCGGCGCGGGGGCGTTGCGTCATTTGTCGTGGCGGCAACACGGGCAGGCGCCCGTGGCCGTATCTGTCCAACCAACAATCTGGCCGCTTCGCGGCGGCCGTGGGTCCTTTTCCATCCATGTCTACTGCCTCCTCCGTTTCCGAACAGGAAAGTTTTGCCGCTCTTTTCGAAGAAAGCCTGGCCCTTCAGGAAATGCGCATCGGTGAAGTCATCACCGCCGAAGTCGTGCGCATCGACCAGAATTTCGTGGTCGTCAATGCCGGCCTGAAGTCCGAGAGCTATGTGCCCATCGACGAGTTCCGCAACGACCACGGCGAACTCGAAGCCAATATCGGCGATTTCGTCCACGTGGCCATCGATGCCCTGGAAGACGGCTATGGCGAGACCCGCCTGAGCCGCGACAAGGCCAAGCGCATCTCCGCCTGGAACGATCTCGAGAAGGCGCTCAACGAAGGTGCGCTGGTCAAGGGTGTGATCACCGGCCGCGTCAAGGGCGGCCTGACCGTCATGACCAACAGCATCCGCGCCTTCCTGCCGGGTTCGCTGGTGGACATGCGTCCGGTCAAGGACACCACCCCGTACGAAGGCAAGGAATACGAATTCAAGGTCATCAAGCTCGACCGCAAGCGCAACAACGTGGTGGTCTCCCGCCGCGCCGTGCTGGAAGAGTCGATGGGCGAAGAGCGCGAGAAGCTGCTCTCCAACCTCAAGGAAGGCGCCATCATCAAGGGTATCGTCAAGAACATCACCGACTACGGTGCGTTCGTCGACCTCGGTGGCATCGATGGCCTGCTGCACATCACCGACCTGGCCTGGCGCCGTGTCCGTCACCCGTCCGAAGTGCTCAATGTCGGTGACGAGATCGAAGCCAAGGTGCTCAAGTTCGACCAGGACAAGAACCGTGTCTCGCTGGGCCTCAAGCAGCTCGGCGAAGATCCGTGGGTCGGCATCGCCCGCCGCTACCCGCAGGGTACCCGCCTGTTCGGCAAGGTCACCAACATCACCGACTACGGCGCCTTCGTGGAAGTCGAGCAGGGCATCGAAGGCCTGGTGCACGTCTCCGAGATGGACTGGACCAACAAGAACATCCACCCGACCAAGGTCGTCCAGCTGGGCGATGAGGTCGAAGTGATGATCCTCGACATCGACGAAGACCGCCGCCGTATCTCCCTGGGCATGAAGCAGTGCGCTGCCAACCCGTGGGAAGAGTTCAACATGAACCACAAGAAGGGCGACAAGGTCAGCGGCCAGATCAAGTCGATCACCGACTTCGGCGTGTTCATTGGCCTGGACGGCGGTATCGACGGTCTGGTGCACCTGTCCGACCTGTCGTGGAGCGAGACCGGCGAAGATGCCGTGCGCCGCTTCAAGAAGGGCGACGAGGTCGAGGCCGTGGTGCTGGCCATCGACGTTGAGCGCGAGCGCATCTCCCTGGGCGTCAAGCAGCTCGAAGGCGACCCCTTCACCAACTTCATCGCCACCCACGAGAAGAACTCGCTGGTGCAGGGCACCGTGAAGTCGGTCGAAGCCCGTGGTGCGGTGATCGCCCTCAACGATGACGTGGAAGGCTACCTGCGTGCTTCCGAGGCTGCCGCCCACCGCGTCGACGACCTCACCACCGTGCTGAAGGTCGGTGACGAAGTCGAGGCCGTGATCATCAACGTCGATCGCAAGACCCGTTCGATCAGCCTGTCGATCCGTGCCAAGGATCAGGCCGAGCAGAGCGAGGCCATGCAGAAGCTGGCTTCCGAAAGCTCCGCTGCCACCGGTACGACCAATCTGGGTGCGCTGCTGAAGGCCAAGCTGAACGAGCAGAAGCAGTAAGCTGACCAGTCATGACCAAATCGGAGCTGATTGCGCAGTTGGCGGCACGCTTTCCGCAGCTGATTGCAAAAGACGCCGATTACGCGGTCAAGATGATTCTCGACGCGATGACCGACGCGCTTGCGCGCGGTGATCGCATCGAGATCCGCGGCTTCGGGAGCTTCGCGCTCAACTACCGCCCGCCCCGCGTGGGCCGCAATCCCAAGTCCGGTGAGAAGGTGCACGTACCGGAAAAGTACGTGCCCCATTTCAAGGCCGGCAAGGAGTTGCGTGAGCGTGTGGATATGGCGGGCTGACTGCCAGGGTTGTGAAAATCCGGGAAAAGTGGGGAAGGCGGCGCAAGCCGCCTTCTTTTTTGTCCGGTGCTCGGAGATAATGAGCGGATGCGACTGTTGATGTGGGTCCTCCGCCTCCTGCTGTTCTTCCTCCTGTTCGGCTTTGCGGTCAAGAACGACCATCTGGTCCGCCTGTACTTCTATTTCGGTGCCGAGTGGGAGCTGCCGCTGGTGTTCGTGATCCTGGTCATGTTCACCGCTGGTGCACTGCTGGGTGTCACCGCCACCTTTGGCGCCTTGCTGCGCCAGCGCCGCGAGATCGGCCGCCTGCGGCGCCAGATCGCCCGCAGCGAGCGCGAACGCCCCGCCACCGCGGCTGACGGACAGGCCCCTGAGGCCTACTGAACGGAATGGAAATCGAATTCTGGTGGCTGCTCGCCCTGCCGCTGTTCTTCGGGCTCGGCTGGCTGGCCGCGCGCATCGACATCCGTCAGGTCGTCCATGAATCGCGCGCGTTGCCGCGCTCCTACCTGAACGGCATCAACTTCCTGCTCAACGAGCAGCAGGACAAGGCCATCGACGCCTTCATCGAGGCGGTCAAGATCGACCCCCACACCATCGAGCTGCACTTCGCCCTCGGCAGCCTGTTCCGCCGCCGCGGCGAGACCGATCGTGCCATCCGCATGCACCAGAATCTCGTCGATCGCGAGGATCTCAGCGAGGAGCAGCGCCTGCAGGCGCTCGGCGAACTGGGGCAGGACTTCCTCAAGGCCGGCCTCCTGGATCGCGCCGAGGCGGTTTTCGTCAAGCTGCGCGGCACCCGTCTGAACGACGTTGCGCTGCGTTACCTGCTGGAGATCTATCAGCAAGAGAAGGAGTGGGCGCGCGCCATCGAGGTGGCCCGTGCGCTCCCCGACCACGAGAGTGTGCTGTGGCGCACCGAAGTGGCCAACTTCCATTGCGAGCTGGCTACCGCCGCGCTTGCCGATTCGCGTCACGAGGAGGCCCGCAGGGCGGTCGATGAGGCGCTGGCGATCAATCGCGGCTGCGTGCGCGCCAGTCTCATCCTCGGCGACATCCATGCTGCCGAGGGTCGCGACGAGGATGCCCTTGATGCATGGAAGCGGGTGGAGAGCCAGAACCCGGTCTATCTTGCCCTGGCCGCCGAGCGTGCCATGGATGCCTACCGCCGTCTTGGCCGCGTCGAACAGGGCAACGTGCTGCTGCGTTCGTGGCTGCAGCGCCATGCCTCGCTGGATCTGCTCGACCGTGTTTTCCAGTGGGAGCTGGAGTCGCGCGGGGCAAAGGCGGCCTATGACCTGGTGCGCGAGGAGCTGCGCCGCAACCCCACCCTGCTCGGGCTTGACAAGCTGCTCGAGGCGGCGCTGATCAACGCTCCCAGCGAGCAGCGCGGCGACATCGAGCTGGTCAAGCAGCTCATCCACGGCCACACCCGCAAGGTTGCGCGCTACCGTTGCGATGCCTGCGGCTTCAAGGCCCGCCAGTTCCACTGGCGCTGCCCGGCCTGCGGTGGCTGGGAAACCTACCCGCCGCGGCGCACCGAGGAATTCGATCTGGCGCCGTGAGTGCCCTCCGGCGCTCGCCGCGGCGGCCGTCCGGGGGTAAGATCGGGCGCATTGCCCGAACACGGAAGCGACATGGAATTCAAGACCCTCGAAGACTACGTCGGCCACACGCCGCTGGTCCGTCTCAAGCGCATCAACGCGGGGCGCAACAACGTCATCCTCGCCAAGCTCGAAGGCAACAACCCCGCCGGGTCGGTCAAGGACCGCCCGGCGCTGTCGATGATCATGCGCGCCGAGGCGCGCGGCGACATCCGTCCGGGTGACACCCTCATCGAGGCTACCAGCGGCAACACCGGCATTGCGCTGGCAATGGCCGCCGCGATGCGCGGCTACCGCATGATCCTGGTGATGCCGGAGAACCAGAGCGTCGAGCGCCGCCAGAGCATGCGTGCCTTCGGTGCCGAGCTGGTGCTGACCGCCCGCGAGGGCGGCATGGAAATGGCCCGCGACGTAGCCGAACAGATGCGTGACGAGGGGCAGGGCATCATCCTCGATCAGTTCGCCAATCCCGACAATCCACTCGCCCACTACGAAGGTACCGGCCCCGAGCTGTGGGAGCAGACCGGCGGCACGATCACCCACTTCGTCAGCAGCATGGGTACCACCGGAACCATCATGGGTACCTCGCGTTTCCTCAAGGAGCGCAATCCGGCAGTGCAGATCATCGGCTGCCAGCCGGAGGAGGGTGCGCAGATTCCAGGTATCCGCAAGTGGCCGGAGGCCTACCTGCCGAAGATCTACGAGAAGCCGCGGGTCGACCGCCTGGAGTACGTCAGCCAGGCCGACGCCGAGGAGATGACGCGCCGGCTGGCGCGCGAGGAGGGCATCTTCGCCGGCATCTCCTCCGGGGGGGCGATCCACGTCGCCCTGCGCCTGGCCACCGAAGTGGAAGACGCGGTGATTGTCACCATCGTCTGCGACCGTGGTGACCGTTACCTGTCCACCGGCGTCTTCCCCGGCTGAGCGCATGGTGGCGGCTGTGCGTGCGGCCGCCGTCGCCATCTTTCTCGCCTGCGCCTGGGGCAGCGCTGCCGAGGCGCGCAGCCTGACGGTCGACATCGGCCGTCTCACCCATCCGCAGTTGCGCGCCGAAGAGCTGCAGATGCGCCTCGACGGCGCTGGCGGTGCGCAACTGCGCGCCGCACGCCTCGCCGTGGAGGCGCAGGCGGTCGATGCCGTGGCGCTGGAGTGCGCACACCTGAGTCTGGTCGATGACCGCCTGCGCTGTGTCGACGGCCGCCTGGAAGCGGCCGGCATGCTGCTTGGCGATGCGCTGCAGCTGGCTGCCGATCTGGCCCGCCAGGATCTGCGTGTCGATGCACGCCTCGCTGGCGGTGGCCAGTTGACCGTCGAGGTGGCGGAGGCGGCACGGCTGCGCGCGCGCCTGGAGGCGCTGCCGCTGGCCGCCGTGCACGCCTATTGGCCGCAACTGGCGCAATGGCAGGTGAGTGGCAGCGTCGATGGCGGCCTTGAGCTGTCCGCCGCTGCGGCGCAGTGGTCGGTGCAGGTGCGTGAACTCGCCTTCGGCTCCGCCGACGGCCTGCAGGCCGCAGAAGGGGTCGCACTCAGCCTGCAGGGCGGGGGCGAGGCCGCCGCGCAGGGCTGGCATTGGCGTGGGGCGCTGGCATGGACGGCGGGCGAGGCCTACCTGCATCCGCTCTATCTCACTGCCGGTGCCCGCAGCAGCGCCAACGGCCGCATGGTCGACGGCGTGCTGCATGTCGATGCACTGTCCGCGCACCTGGAGGGCGTGGAGCGGATCGATGCGCGGGGGCGTTACGACCTGCGTGCGCAGGTACTGGAGGAGCTTGCGCTGAGCGTGTCGATGGCCGACCTGGCGGTCATCGGGCCGCGTTACCTTGCCCCCGTATTGCTGCCGGCACAGGCCGACGGGCTGATCTTTGCCGGGCACGCCAGCGGCGGGGTGGTGATCGAGCACGGGGAGCTGCAGGCCATCGATCTCGCCGTCGACGCGGCCGGCCTGAGCCTGGCCGACGGCGCGCTGGCCTTCGGACCGGTGAGCGGTGCGCTGCCCTGGCGTGCGGCGTTGCCGACGCGCATCGTGCTCGATGTGGGCGGCGGGCGCTGGCAGAAGCTTGCTCTCGGGGCCTTTACGGTTGATGCCCGGGCCCATGGTGGCGAGGTGGTGCTGGAGGCCCTGCGCATCCCGCTGCTCGACGGCGCCCTGGCGTTTTCGGATCTGCGCCTGCAGCGTCGCGAGGATGGCTGGCATGGTGGCGGCAGCGTGGTCGTCGAGCCGATTGCCATGCCCCTGCTGAGCGTTGCCCTGGGGATGCCGGAAATGGCCGGCGTGCTGTCCGCGTCATTGCCCGGGCTGCGCGTCGATCCCGGCGAGATCGTCCTCGACGGGGCACTGGTGGTGTCGGTGTTCGATGGCTACCTGATGGTCACCGGCCTGCGCGTGCGCGAGCCTTTCGGCGTGGCCTCGCATCTGGTCGCCGACATTGATGCGCGCAACATCGATCTTGCCCAGCTCACCGAAACCTTCTCCTTCGGCAGCGTCAGCGGCCATGTCGATGCGCACCTGCTCGGCCTCGAGCTGGTGCGCTGGCGCCCGGTGCGCTTCGATGCGCGGGTGGCCAGCAGCCCCGGGCGCTATCCACGGCGGATCAGCCAGCGCGCCGTGCAGAACATCGGCGCGCTTGGCGGCGCAGGGGCGATGGCAGCCATCCAGCGCAGCCTGCTGGGCTTCTTCGATTCCTTCGGCTACCGCGAGATCGGCCTGTCCTGCGTCCTGCGCGCCGGCGTATGCGTGATGGGCGGGCTCGATCAGCGTCCCGGCGGCGGCTATGCGCTGGTGCGTGGCGGCGGCATCCCGGCGCTCAATGTCATCGGCTACAATCGGCGCGTGGACTGGCACGAGCTGGTCGACCGGCTGCAGCGCGTGATTGCTTCCAACGCCGCACCGGAGATCCGCTAGCGCCACGGTCCCGTCCGTCCTTCCGACAGCCGAGGTGTATCCATGCGTCACACCCTGCGCCTGAGCCTGCTTGCCGCCATGCTGGCGGTGAGTACTGCCTGCGTCACCATCAACATCTATTTCCCCGCTGCCGCCGCCGAGAAGGCCGCTGACCGCATCATCGACGAGGTCTGGCAACTGCGCGAAGGCGCCGCTGCCCAGCCTGCCAACGGAGAGCGCCAATGAAGATCCACGCCATGCTGCGCGCGGCGCTTGCCGCACTGTTCCTCGCCTTTGCCGGTGTCGCCGCGGCGCAGGGCAATCTGGAGATCAATACGCCGGCGATCACCGCCCTGCAGCAATCGATGCAGCAGCGCCATGCCCAGCTCGCGCCGCTGTATGCCTCCGGTGCGGTGGGGCTGGCCCGCGATGGCACCGTGGCGCTGCGCGACGCCTCCAGCGTGCCGCTCGCCCAGCGTGGCCAGATCAATGGCCTGATCGCTGCGGAGAATGCCGACCGTGCCGCGCTGTATCGTGAGATCGCCCGCGCCAACGGCCATCCGGAGTGGGAGGCCGACGTGCGTGCCACCTTCGCCCAGCGCTGGATCGATCGTGCCCAGCCGGGCTGGTGGGTGCAGGGCGGCGGTGGCTGGGTGAAGAAGTGACGCCTGTCCTGGTCTTCGACATCGAGACCATCCCCGATGTCGCCGGGGTGCGTGCCCTCAACGGGCTGCCGGCCGAGCTCTCCGACTACGAGGTCGCCGAGTTTGCCTTCCAGCAGCGCCGCGCGAGCAACGGCAGCGATTTCCTCCAGCACCACCTGCATCGCGTGGTCACCATTTCCTGTGTGCTGCGCGATGCCAGCCAGTTCCGCGTGTTCTCGCTGTCGGAACCCGATGCCGCCGAAGGGCAGATCATCCAGCGCTTCTTCGACGGCATCGAGCGCTACACCCCGCAGATCATTTCCTGGAACGGCGGCGGCTTCGACCTGCCGGTGCTGCACTACCGCGGCCTCATCCACGGGGTCAGCGCGCCGCGCTACTGGGACATGGGCGAGGGTGACTACCATGACTCGCGCGACTTCAAGTGGAACAACTACATCAGTCGCTACCACCAGCGCCATCTCGACCTGATGGACCTGCTGGCGCTGTACCAGCCGCGTGCCAATGCGCCGCTCGACGAGATCGCCAAGCTGATGGGCTATCCCGGCAAGCTGGGGATGGACGGCGGTGCGGTATGGCAGGCCTGGCAGGACGGCAAGGCCGCCGAGATTCGCGACTACTGCGAGACCGACGTGGTCAATACCTATCTCGTGTACCTCGGTTTCCAGCGCATGCGGGGACACCTCGATGCGGCGGCGTGGGCGGCGGAAGTGGCCGTGGTGCGCGAAGCGCTGGCGCGCATCGATGCGCCGCACTGGCGCGAATACCTGACGGCGTGGGGGCAATCGCCGGGGCAGTGAAAAAGTGCTTTACAGCAGCCGTGGAGTCTTTATAATGCGCGGCTCTTAGCAGGCGCGTAGCTCAGTTGGTTAGAGCACCACCTTGACATGGTGGGGGTCGTTGGTTCGAGTCCAATCGCGCCTACCAGACATCTGGAGCCGGAAACAATGTTCCGAACTACTACTACCGAATCCTGAAATTGATACGTCGGGTTCCGCTGTAGTGCTCCATGAAAAAAGTGCGGTCTCGACCGCACTTTTTTTTCGTCTGTACATCCCCGCTTGAGCCGGGGTCAGCCTGAGGTCTGTACGATGCCGAACATCACGCTCCCGGACGGTTCCGTCCGCAGTTTCGAACAGCCCGTCACGGTGGGCGAGGTTGCCGCCTCCATCGGCGCAGGCCTGGCAAAGGCCGCGCTGGCCGGCCGGGTGGGCGGCCGCCTGGTCGACCTGTCGCATCGCATCGACAGCGACGCGGAGCTGGCGATCATCACCGACAAGGCTCCGGAAGGGATCGATGTCATCCGCCATTCGACGGCGCACCTGTTGGCTCATGCGGTGAAGGAGCTCTTCCCGGACGCCCAGGTCACCATCGGTCCGGTCATCGAGAACGGCTTCTACTACGACTTCGCCTACAAGCGTCCGTTCACCCCGGAAGACCTGGAGAAGATCGAGCAGCGCATGGCGGAACTCGCCAGGCGCGACATCCCGGTGGCGCGCGAGGTGTGGGCGCGCGACCGGGCGGTGGCCTTCTTCAAGGAGCAGGGCGAGCACTACAAGGCCGAGATCATCGCCTCGATCCCCTCCGATGAGGATGTGTCGCTGTACCGCCAGGGCGACTTCATCGACCTGTGCCGCGGCCCGCACGTGCCGAGCACGGCCAAGCTCAAGGTCTTCAAGCTGATGAAGGTGGCCGGTGCCTACTGGCGCGGCGACTCGAAGAACGAGATGCTGCAGCGCATCTACGGCACCGCCTGGGCGAAGAAGGACGAGCTCGACGGCTACCTGCACATGCTCGAGGAGGCCGAGAAGCGCGACCACCGCAAGCTCGGTCAACAACTCGACTTCTTCCATTTCCAGGACGAGGCGCCGGGCTCGGTGTTCTGGCATCCCAAGGGCTGGCGCCTGTTCCAGAGCCTGATCAACTACATGCGCGACCAGCAGGAGGCCGCCGGTTACGTCGAGGTGAATACGCCCGACGTCATGGATCGCGGCCTGTGGGAAACCTCCGGGCACTGGCAGAACTACCGCCAGAACATGTTCACCACGCAGACCGAGGACGAGCGCGTGTTCGCGCTCAAGCCGATGAACTGTCCGGGTGCGGTGTCGATGTTCGCCCAGGGGCTGAAGAGCTACCGCGACCTGCCGCTGCGCATGGCCGAGTTCGGCAAGGTCCACCGCTACGAACCCTCCGGCGCGCTGCACGGCCTGCTGCGCGTGCGCCACTTCACCCAGGATGACGCACACATCTTCTGTACCGAAGAGCAGATGGAGCAGGAGTGCAAGGACGTCGTCGCGCTGATCCTCGACATCTACAAGGACTTCGGCTTCGACAACGTGCGCATCAAGCTGTCCACCCGGCCGGACAACCGCATCGGCACGGACGAGACCTGGGACAAGCTGGAAGGCGCGCTGGCCGCCGCACTCGACCACATGGGCATGGCCTACGAGCTGTTCCCGGGCGAAGGGGCGTTCTACGGTCCCAAACTCGAGTTCGTGCTGCGCGACACCATCGGCCGCGACTGGCAGTGCGGTACCCTGCAGGTGGACATGAACCTGCCGGAGCGTTTCGACATCAATTACGTGGCCGAGGACAACTCGCGCCGCCGCCCGGTCATGCTGCACCGCGCGCTGTTCGGTTCGCTGGAGCGCTTCACCGGCATCCTCATCGAGCACTACGCCGGCGCGCTGCCGCTGTGGCTGGCGCCGCAGCATGCGGTGGTGATGAATATCTCGGACGGCCAGGCCGGTTACGTGAAGGAAGTCGTCGGGCAGTTGCGCCAGGCGGGTTTCCGCGTCGATGCCGATTTGCGCAACGAGAAGATTAACTATAAAATCCGCGAACATAGCGTGCACAAGCTGCCTTATCTGCTGGTCGTCGGCGAAAAGGAAAAGGCCGAAGGCATGGTTGCGGTGCGCGCACGGGGTGGCCAGGATCTTGGCCAGATGACCCTCGAATCGCTGATCGGACGCTGGCGTCGCGAAGTTGAAGCGAAAGCCGCGCCGGTCTGATTTTTTTGTAACGTCTGGAGAGGAACCATCGCTCAAGAGAAGAAGCAGCGCGTCAATGGTGAGATCAACGCGCTTGAGGTCCGGCTGGTCGGTGAAGAGGGCGAGCAGCTCGGCATCGTGTCCCTGAATGCAGCCCTGGCTGCAGCCGAAGAGGCTGGACTGGATCTGGTCGAAATCGCGCCGATGGCCAAGCCGCCGGTGTGCAAGATCATGGATTTCGGCAAGTTCAAGTACCAGGAGCAGAAGAAGGCCCACGAGGCGCGCCTGAAGCAGAAGCAGGTGCAGATCAAGGAGGTCAAGCTGCGCCCCGGTACCGACGAGAACGACTACCAGATCAAGCTGCGCAATCTGAAGCGGTTCCTCGAGGAAGGCGACAAGTGCAAGGTCACCCTGCGCTTCCGTGGCCGGGAAATGGCGCACCAGGAGTTCGGTCTGCGTCAGCTGGAAAGAGTCAAGGCCGATCTGGAGGAGCATGGCCAGGTCGAGCAGATGCCCAAGATGGAAGGGCGTCAGATGATCATGGTGATCGCGCCGGTCAAGAAACGTTGACCGGGCTTTTGCCCTGAAGGGCCCCGCAAGGGGCAGCGCGGCGGGCGTGAGCCCGCTGCACGACAAGTGGTGTCAGGTTTGCAAAGCGACCGGTGACGGCGCTACCTGACGGCATTCATAAACAGGAGTCAGCAATGCCCAAGATGAAGACCAAGAGCGGCGCCGCGAAGCGCTTCAAGGTCCGCTCCAGCGGTGGGATCAAGCGGTCCCAGGCGTTCAAGCGCCACATCCTTACCAAGAAGACCACCAAGAGCAAGCGCCAGCTGCGCGGCATGACGGAAGTCCATGCTGCCGACGAGAAGCTGATCCGCGCCATGCTGCCTTACGCTTGATAGGAGACCGCCATGCCCAGAGTTAAACGTGGTGTAACCGCCCGCGCCCGCCACAAGAAAGTCCTCGATCAGGCCAAGGGTTACCGCGGCCGTCGCAAGAATGTATACCGCATCGCCAAGCAGGCGGTGATGAAGGCTGGTCAGTATGCCTATCGTGACCGCCGTCAGCGCAAGCGCCAGTTCCGTGCCCTGTGGATCGCCCGTATCAACGCCGCTGCGCGTGAGCTGGGCCTGACCTACTCCACCTTCATGAACGGCCTGAAGAAGGCTGCGGTGGAAGTGGATCGCAAGGTGCTGGCCGACCTGGCCGTGTTCGACAAGCCGGCTTTTGCCGCCCTTGCCGAACAAGCCCGGGCCAAACTCGCTGCGTGATCTGACGCAGCACCGAAAAAGGAGGCCTGGCCTCCTTTTTTTTTCTGAATTCCTTCACGGCTTCACATGGACACCCTGGATCAACTGGTTCACCAAGCCGCCGCCGATTTTGCCGCCGCGGCCGACAGCGCCCAGCTCGAACAGGCCAAGGCGCGTTATCTGGGCAAGAGCGGATCGCTTACCGAGCGCCTGAAGGGGCTCGGCAAGCTCGATCCCGAGGCGCGCAAGAGCGCCGGGGCGGAGATCAACCGCGCCAAGGAAGCCATCGAGGGTGCGCTCGAAGCGCGCCGCGTGGCCCTGCGCGAAGCCGCCCTGCTGGCGCAGCTGGCCGCAGAGGCCCTTGACGTGACCTTGCCCGGCCGTGGCAATGCCGGTGGGGGGCTGCATCCCACCAGCCGCACCCTGGAGCGCATCGAGAAGCTCTTCCGTTCGATCGGCTTCGTCGTCGCCGATGGCCCCGAAATCGAGACCGACTGGCACAACTTCACCGCGCTCAACACCCCGGAGAACCATCCGGCGCGTTCGATGCACGACACCTTCTATCTCGAAGGGCACGACGACGTGCTGCTGCGCACCCACACCAGCCCGGTGCAGATCCGCAGCATGCTCGCCCATGTCGCGCGCCACGCCGAGCTGGAGACGATGCCGGAAATCCGCGTGATCTGCCCGGGGCGGGTGTATCGCGTCGATTCGGATGCCACCCACTCGCCGATGTTCCACCAGGTCGAAGGCCTGTGGGTTGGCGAGAACGTCAGCTTTGCCGATCTCAAGGGTGTCATTGCCGACTTTCTGCGCAAGTTCTTCGAGACCGACGACCTGCAGGTGCGTTTCCGTCCGTCCTTCTTCCCGTTCACCGAGCCGAGTGCGGAGATCGACGTCGCCTTCATGAGCGGTGCGTTGAAGGGGCGCTGGCTGGAGATCGCCGGCTGCGGCATGGTGCATCCCAACGTGCTGCGCTTTGGCGGCATCGATCCCGAGCGCTATACCGGCTTCGCCTTCGGCATGGGGCCCGACCGCCTCACCATGCTGCGCTACGGAGTCAATGACCTGCGCCTGTTCTTCGATGGCGATCTGCGCTTCTTGAGCCAATTCAGGTAATCGAATCATGCAATTCTCGGAAAACTGGCTGCGGAGCCTCGTCAATCCGCCGATCGACAGCGAAGCCCTCGGTCACCTGCTGACCATGGCCGGTCTGGAGGTCGAAGAGGCCGATGCGGTCGCGCCGCCGTTCACCGCGGTGGTGGTGGCGCGCATCGTCGATACGGAGAAGCACCCCAACGCCGACAAGCTCAAGGTCTGCAAGGTCGATGCAGGGCAGGGCGAGTTGCTGCAGATCGTCTGCGGCGCCCCCAATGCCGCTGCCGGCATGCTGGTGCCCTGCGCTGTGGTGGGGGCCGTGCTGCCGGGCGAGTTCACCATCAAGGCGGCCAAACTGCGCGGTGTCGAATCCTTCGGCATGCTGTGTTCGGCGCGCGAACTGGGGCTCTCCGAAGATCACGGCGGGCTGCTCGAACTGCCGGCGGATTTCGTCGTCGGGCAGGACATCCGCAGCGCGCTGGCGCTCGATGACATCCGCTACACCATCAAGCTCACCCCCAATCGCGCGGACTGCCTGAGTCTGGCCGGCATCGCCCGCGAGGTCGCCGCACTCACCGGCGAGGCCCTCGCCCTGCCGGCGATCGAGCCGGTGGCGGCGACGATCCCGGCGCGCCGCGCCATCGTCCTCGATGCCCCGCAGGCCTGCCCGCGCTACTGCGGGCGGGTGATCAGCGGTGTCGACGCGCGCGCTCCCACGCCCGAATGGATGAAGCAGCGCCTGCAGCACAGTGGCGTGCGTGCCATCAGTGCGCTGGTGGACATCACCAACTATGTGATGCTCGAACTCGGCCAGCCTCTGCACGCCTTCGACAACGCCCGTCTCAGCGGCGCCATCCATGTGCGTTATCCGCGTGCCGGCGAAACCGTGCTGCTGCTCAACGAGCAGACCGTAACTCCCGCGGCCGACACCCTGCTGATTGCCGACGAGTCCCGTGCGCTGGCGCTCGCCGGCATCATGGGGGGTGAGGATAGTGGCATCACCCTGGATACCGCCGAGGTTTTCCTGGAGAGCGCCTTCTTTGCTCCCGCGGCGATCGCCGGACGGGCACGCAGCTACGGATTCTCCTCCGACGCCTCGCACCGCTTCGAGCGCGGCGTCGATTTCGCTCTCGCCCGCCTCGCCATCGAGCGCGCCACGGCGCTGATCCTGCAGGTCTGTGGCGGTCAGGCCGGCGCTGTCGAGGAGGCGGTCTCCCCCCAGCATCTGCCGGTCCGTGCGGAGGTGCGCCTGCGTCCCGCCCGCGTTCGCCGCCTGCTGGGCATCGACATCGACGACGAGGCCATCGCCGCGCTGCTCTCCCGCATCCATCTGGTGGTGCGTCGCGAGGGCGACGAACTGCGCGTGACCCCGCCTTCGGCGCGTTTCGACATCGAGATCGAAGAGGATCTGGTCGAGGAGATCGCCCGTCTGTACGGTTATGACAACATTCCCGCAGTGCCGCCGCAGGGCGCCCTGCAGATGCTCGATGCCAGCGAAAGCGGGCGCAGTGCGTGGGATGTACGCCACCTCGTGGCGGCGCGCGATTATCAGGAAGTGGTCAACTACGCCTTCGTCGATGAGGCCTGGGAGCGTGACTTCTGCGCCAACCCCGACGCCATTCGGCTGGCCAACCCGATCGCCAGCCAGATGAGCGTGATGCGCTCTTCGCTGATCCCCGGGTTGGCTGCCAATGTCGTCACCAACCGCAATCGTCAGCAGGAACGCGTACGCGTGTTCGAGATCGGGCGCTGCTTCGAGCGCAAGGCCGACGGTGAGCCGGTGACCGGTTTCCACCAGCCGCTGCGCCTGGCTGCGCTTGCTGCAGGGCCTGTGCATGGCGAGCAGTGGGGGGTGCCGGCGCGCAACGTCGACTTCTACGACGTCAAGGGCGATCTGGAAGCCTTGTTCGCGCCCGCGCAACTGAGCTTCGAAACCCTTTCCCATCCCGCCCTGCATCCCGGACGGGCGGCTACCGTGCTGTTCCAGGGGCGCCGCATCGGCATCCTCGGCGAACTGCACCCGGTGTGGGTGCAGCGCTACGACCTGGGGCCCGCGCCGGTGGTGTTCGAGGTCGATCTGGAGGCCGCGCTGAGTTCCACGCTGCCCGTCTACCGGGAGATTTCGCGACTGCCTGCGGTGGTGCGTGATCTCGCCCTGGTGGTTGGCCAGGAGGTCAGCGCGGCGCGCGTCAGCGAGGTTCTGCAGGCCGCGGCGCCGGCCATCGTGCGCAGCATTGCGCTGTTCGACGTCTACCATGGCAAGGGCATCGAGGCGGAGAAAAAGAGCCTTGCTTTCAGGGTTTTGATGCAAGATACTCAGCGCACACTTGAAGATGCCGAGGTGGACAGGGCTGTGGATGCGCTGGTGCGCAACGCAGAAACCACACTCGGTGCGCGCTTGCGCGGCTAGGGAGAACAAGGTGACCTTGACCAAGGCGGAACTGGCCGACCTGCTCTTCGAGCGCGTCGGTCTCAACAAGCGCGAAGCCAAGGATATGGTGGAGGGCTTCTTCGAAGAGATTCGTGTTGCACTTGAACGGGGAGATTGCGTTAAGCTTTCGGGCTTCGGCAACTTCCAGCTGCGCGACAAGCCGCAGCGCCCCGGACGCAACCCGAAGACCGGCGAGGAAATCCCCATCACCGCGCGGCGGGTGGTGACCTTCCATGCCAGCCAGAAGCTCAAGGCCGCGGTGGAGCAACTCAGCGATGCAAGCAAGCAGCCCCAGTGACGACGACCAGCCCTTGCCGCCGATCCCGGCAAAGCGCTACTTCACCATCGGTGAGGTCAGTGAACTGTGCGCGGTGAAACCGCATGTGCTGCGTTACTGGGAGCAGGAGTTCACCCAGCTCAAGCCGGTCAAGCGGCGCGGTAACCGGCGCTACTACCAGCACCATGAAGTCCTGCTGGTGCGCCGCATCAGGCAGCTGCTCTACGACGAAGGCTTCACCATCTCGGGGGCGCGCAACCGCCTCGGAGAAAGCGCCATCCACGAGCAGGAGGTCGTTGAGGAAAGTGACCGCCTGCGCACCGTGCTTGACGACGTTCGTGAGGAGCTGCAGGCGGTGCTTGAGGTGCTGAAGCGCTGAAGCAGGACCTGCTGCAAGTTGTGCTGGAAAGTTTTGGATTAGATGCTATAATTTTTGTCTGTGTCGGGGCGTAGCGCAGCCTGGTAGCGCACTTGCATGGGGTGCAAGGGGTCGCGAGTTCGAATCCCGCCGCCCCGACCAAAGTAATCCAGGAAAAAGGCCGAGCCGCGTGGTTCGGCCTTTTTCTTTTTCTTCCGCTGAAAGGGAGCGAGGATGATCCGACTTCTGCTGTCTGCCGCCAGCGCCCTTCTGCTGGCGGCGTGCACCACCTATCCGCTGGGCATTCCGGAGCGCGAGTGGGTGGCAATGGATGCCGAGCAGCGTCTGGCGGCGCGTCTGCAGCAGGCGGAACTCGACCGCGCGCTGGCACAGCGGCGCGCTGCCGAGGCGCAGGCGCGGGAGGCGAGCGCGGCACAGCAGGCCGCGGAACTTGCCGCCCGGCGTGCGGAGGCGGCGCCCGGCGAGCGCATCCAGTGCGTGCTGCGCGAGGTGCAGGCGCGTCTGCAGCGCCGGTGGCGGCCAGCCATGGATGTCGCCCTCGATCTGGTCGATGGTCATGCCCAGTCCTTCATCATCGAGGAAGGTGGTGAGCGGCGCGGGCGCTACCGCAGCACGGCACATGCCCGGGTAGACGGCCAGACCCTGTGGCTGTGCCGCAATCCGCCCGGGGTTCAGCCATCGGCTCGTGAGTGCGCGTCCGTGGTGGCCACCTTCGAGGAGTATCGGCGGGGTGTCGTGCAGTCCGTGGAGGCGCCGGATGTGCTGCGCGCGCGTGTGCGCTGCGACCTCGTCGCCGATTCACGGCGCGCACTCCGCCGGCATTGACCGGGGCCTGCCCGGAAGCGCCTCCGGCGGCATGGGGCGGGGTGCTGTTGTGCTAACATGCCCGGGCCCTCTGCCGCTTGCGCGGGTGGTTTTCCGAACGGATTCATGATGCGTATTCTGGTCAGTAACGACGACGGCTACTTTGCCCCTGGCATTGCTGCGCTGGCAGAGGCCCTGGCGGCCGTTGGCGAGGTCACGGTGGTGGCGCCCGAGCGAGATCGCAGCGGTGCCAGCAACTCGCTTACCCTCGACCGGCCGCTGTCGCTGCGGCGTGCGGGGAATGGCTTTCACTATGTCAATGGCACGCCCACGGACTGCGTCCACCTGGCGGTGACCGGCATGCTCGACCACCTTCCGGACATGGTCGTGTCGGGGGTCAATCATGGCGCCAACATGGGCGACGACACCATCTACTCGGGCACTGTCGCAGCCGCCACCGAGGGCTACCTGCTGGGGGTGCCATCGATCGCGGTGTCGCTGGTGAGCAAGGAACCGAAGGATTTCAGCGCTGCTGCACGGGTGGCGCGTGACCTTGCCGAGCGCTTCCTGCACCGCCCCTTGCGGCGCCCGATGCTGCTCAACGTCAATGTGCCGGATCTGCCCTACGGCGATCTGCGCGGTACCCGGGTGACCCGGCTGGGCAAGCGCCACAAGGCCGAACCGGTGATCAAGGGGCTGACGCCGCGCAATGAGACGGTGTACTGGGTCGGCGCGGCCGGCGCCGCCGCCGATGCCGGCGAGGGGACGGATTTTCACGCCGTGGCCAATGGCCTGGTGTCGGTGACGCCGCTGCAGATCGATCTCACCCACACCGGTGAGATTGCTACGGTGGCCGACTGGCTGCGCGATCGATGACGGGCCAGGCAGAGTCCTTGCGCAGCGCTGCGCGCGCTCGTGCGCGCATGGTGGAGCGCCTGCGCAGCCAGGGGGTGCGCGACGAGAAGGTGCTGGCGGCGATGATGCAGGTGCCCCGCCACCAGTTCGTCGAGGAGGGGCTGGCCTACAGCGCTTATGACGATACTGCGTTGCCGATCGGTTTCCAGCAGACCATCTCGCAGCCTTTCGTGGTGGCGCGGATGATCGAATTGCTGCGCAGCGGTCGGGAACTCGGGCGCACGCTTGAGGTCGGGGCAGGGTGTGGCTATCAGGCGGCGGTGCTCGGGCTGGTGGCGTCCGAGGTCTATGCGGTGGAGCGCATCCGCCCCCTGCTTGACCGTGCGCGCGCCAACCTGCGCCCCTTGCGACTGCCCAATGTGCGTCTGAAGCATGCCGACGGCACCATGGGTTTGCCGGAGGCCGCGCCCTTCGACACCATCATCGTCGCTGCCGCGGCGGGGTCGGTGCCGCAGGCACTGAAGGAGCAGCTCGCCCCCGGCGGGCGTTTGATGATTCCGGTCGGCGGGGGCGGGGAGCAGCGCCTTCTGCTGATTGAGCGACAGGGCAACCTGTTCAAGGAGAGCCGGCTCGAGGCGGTGCGCTTCGTGCCTTTGCTGACGGGAACGGAATGAAAGGGATGAGGATGTCTGCAAGCGTATGGCGGGTGGCCGCAATGGCTGCCGCAGTGGCGCTGCTCAGTGGGTGCGCGGCGAAGACCGCCGCACCGGTGCGGGATGCAACGCAGCCGCCGCCGGCGGTGCCGACGACCGCTGCCATCAGCGGCACGGTCTATCACGTGGTGCGTCAGGGCGATACGCTGATGGCGCTGTCGCGCATGTACGGTGCCAGTGTGGCCGATCTGGTGGCGTGGAACGGCTTGTCCAATCCCAACCAGATCGTCGTCGGCCAGCAACTGCGGGTGGCCCCGCCTGCCGGTGCGGTGGCACAGGCGATGGCCATCCCCGACACCACCGACCTGCGCCCGCTGGCCCCCGCCGCGGTTGATGCCGGGCCGCCCACCTTCGATGCCCCGCGCGGCGGCCGCCAGCCCTACAGCGATCAGGCCTGGGCAGCGCTGGGCGGACAGGCCCAGCAGCAGGCGGCGCTGCCGCCGCCGTCTGCCCCGGCGACGACACCGGAGGCTGCAGCGGCCAGCGGGGCGTGGTCGTGGCCGGTGGCCAGCGGCCCCATCCTGCTCGGCTTCGACCAGCCCAAGGGTGAAGATGGCAAGCTAACCAACAAGGGCATCGACATCGGCGGCACGCCGGGCACCCCGGTGCTGGCCGCAGCGCCGGGAACCGTGATGTATGCCGGCAGCGGCTTGCGTGGTTTCGGAAAACTGGTCATCATCAGGCACGAGTCGGATTACCAGACCGTGTATGCCCATAACCAGCAGCTGCTGGTCAAGGAGGGCGACACGGTAGCCGGCGGCCAGCAGGTGGCCGAACTGGGCAGTACCGACGCCGACAAGCCGATGCTGCATTTCGAGATCCGTCGTCAGGGCAGGCCGCTGGATCCGCTGCAATACCTGCCCGCACGCTGACGAGGAGGCTATGCACGATCCGGTGATGTCTGAAGACGCAGAGAATACGGAACCGGATCTGCCCCTCGAGGTGGAGGTCTTCGCTGAACCTGCCGCCGTGCCGGAAAGCGAATTCCTCAGCGACGTCACCCAGATCTATCTCAACGAGATCGGCGCCAACCCCCTGCTCAACGCGCAGGAAGAGGCGGCGCTGGCGCGGCGGGTGCGCGCGGGCGATTTCGACGCCCGGCAGATCATGATCGAGCGCAACCTGCGGCTGGTGGTGAATATCGCCAAGCATTACCTCAACCGCGGCATTCCCCTGCTCGATCTGGTCGAGGAGGGCAATCTCGGCCTCATGCACGCGCTCGACAAGTTCGATCCCGAGCGCGGTTTCCGCTTCTCCACCTATGCGACGTGGTGGATCCGCCAGAACATCGAACGCGCGATCATGAACCAGTCGCGCACCATCCGCCTGCCGGTGCATGTGGTCAAGGAACTCAACCAGGTGCTGCGTGCCCAGCGCCACCTGGAGGCGGCCGGCAATGGCGAGTTCTCCCTTGAAGAGGTCGCCCGCCGTCTCGACCGCCCGGTCGAGGAGGTGCGCGCGATCCTCGCCCTCAGCGAACACACCGCCTCGCTCGATGCGCCGCTGGACATCGACCCTTCATTGTCGATCGGCGAATCGCTGGCCGACGAGCACGCCGAAACGCCCGAGGCGCAGATCCATTCCGACGAGGTCGAGGCCCTGGTGCGCGAATGGATAGCCATGCTCAACGACAAGCAGCGTCTGGTCATCCACCACCGCTACGGTATCGATGAATGCGAGGTGATGACGCTGGAGGAGCTCGCCAGCCAGCTCGACCTTACCCGCGAGCGCGTCCGCCAGATCCAGCTCGAGGCGCTCGGCCAGTTGCGCCGCATCCTGCGCCGGCGCGGCATCTCCAAGGACGTGCTGCTGTAGCGGACGGGCGGCGCGCGCTCAGCGCCGCTGGCGTGCCGCGCGCAGCGCCTCGGCGAGTTCGAACACCGACATGGCGTAGAAGCTGCTGCGGTTGTAGCGCGTGATCACGTAGAAGTTGCGGTACCCCAGCCAGTACTCGGTTTCCGCGCCCGGAGTGGGCAGGTCCACCAGAGTGGCGGTATCCGCCGCAGCGCCTCCGTCGACACGGGTAACGCCGGCAGTGGCGAGGGTTTCAGGGCTCAGGCTGGGGTCGATGCCGGCATCGATCAGGGGCCGCGCATCGACACCGGGCTGCAGGCGGGCGCGTTCGGCGATCGGCTGGCCGGGCAGCCAGCCATGCAGGAAGAGGTAGTTGGCGACGCTGCCGATGGCGTCGACGGGGTCGCTGTCGAAATCGATGCGGCCGTTGCCATCGAAATCCACCGCAAAGTTGCGCACGCTGCTGGGCAGGAACTGCGGGTAGCCCACCGCGCCGGCAAATGAGCCGTAATAGCTGAACGGGTCGCGCTGCTGTTCGCGGGCGAGCAGGAGCAGGTTCTCCAGTTCGCGGCGGAACAGCGGTGCACGCGGCGGATAGTCGAAGGCCAGGGTGGCGAGGGCGGAGAAGGTCTCGAAGTTGCCGGTATGGCGGCCGTAGAGGGTTTCCACACCGATGATGGCGACGATGATCTCTTCCGGAACACCGTACTCGGCGCTGGCGCGTGCCAGGCTGTCGCGATGCTGCTGCCAGAACGCCACGCCGCCGTCGACACGGCTGCGGTCGAGGAAGCGCGCGCGGTAGTTGTGCCAGGAGCGCGTGCCGGGCGTTGCCGGCGGGCGGATCAGCTCGATCGCACGGGGCAGGTGGCGGGCCCGTTCGAGCAGGGCGTAGAGCTCGGCATCGTCGAAGCCATGCGCGCGCATGTCGCGGACGAAGTCGTGCGCCTCCTCGCGCTGCGCGAAGGAGGCGGCAGCGCCCAAGGGGAGGCACAGCAGCAGGGTGCAGATCAGACGGCGGGGGAAGGCGCTCATTGCAGTTTCAGTCTCCGGATGCGTTGCGCGAGGGCGCGCACTGCGTCGCCGTCGGCGGGTGGACGATAGCGCAGGCGCGCATACTCGGTGGCGATGGCGTGCACTTCCTGCGCCTGCGCGGGGCAGGCGCCGGCGAGGCGGCGGCCGTAATCGAGCGGCCCTTCCCAGGCCTGGCGGCGGTGCCCGCGGCCCGCACCCTTGGCGCACAGTGCCGCCCACGCGCGGTCGAGGGCGTCGCCGCGGCGCGGGCGGGCGTAGGCCCAGGCGAGCAGGGCGACGACGAGCAGGGCAATGCCGGCGCTCATCAGCAGCGCCAGTCGTTGCCAGCCGGTATCGCCGATGCCGAAGCGCTGCAGCAGTTCGTGCTGGCGTTCGCGGTCGTAGCCCAGCACCCACTGGTTCCAGTGGTTCGAGGCGGCCTCCCAGCGCTGGCGGATCTGGCGCAGCCAGGAAAACTCCGCGCGCATCAGCAGCGGCAGTACGGTGCCGGCGGGCAGGGCCTCCGCCAGGCCGGTACTGATGCGCGCCGGGGCGGCCAGTGCGGTGGGGTCGACACGCCGCCAGCCCTCGCCGGGCAGCCATACTTCCGCCCACGCATGGGCATGCGACTGGCGCACCACCAGCACGCCGTCTACGGGGTTGAGCTCGCCACCCTGGTAGCCGGTGACCACGCGCGCGGCGAGGCCGGCGGCGCGCAGGGTGAACACGAAGGCCGAGGAGAAGTGTTCGCAGAAGCCGGCGCGACTGTCGAAGAGGAAGTCATCGACGCTGTCCGCGGCTGCCAGCGGCGGGTTCAGCGTATACACGTAGCGGGCGTCGCGGAAATGCTCGAGGGTGCGCTGCAGGATCTCTGCGGGGGTGGCACCGGGCGCGGCGAACTGGGCTGCCAGCGCCCGTGCGCGCGGGTTGCCGGTGCTGGGCAGGCGACGGGCGGCGGCGAGCACGGCCGCATCTTCCTGCGCGCCGGGGCGGGTTTGCGGGCGGGCCTGGAGGTCGATACGGATGCGCTCGCGCAGTGGACGGGTACTGAGCAGCTTGTAGTCGCTGGCGTAGCGTGAGCCGGGCGGGGCCTGGTCGGTGTAGTCGAGGGCGAGCAGCCAGTGGCGGTTGTGCGGTTCGAGAGTGAGGCGGTAGCGGTAGGCGGGTCCTGCTGCGACGTAGGGCGGTTGCGCGGCAGTGGAGAAGCGCGCCTCGCGCCAACTGCGGCCGTCGAACTCGCTCAGTACCGGACCGCGCCAGTAGCGCTCCTCGGGCGGCGGCAGGGGGCCGTCGAAAGCGGCCCGGAAGGCGATTGCCTCGGAGAGGATGAGTTCGCTGATCGAGCCCGGCGCCATGGTGTCGGAGAGTCCGCTGAGGCCGCTGTGGGCATCTGCCGGCAGGCCCCACAGCGGCCCCGGGATGCGCGGAAAAAAGATGAACAGCACCACCATCAGCGGCAGGGCCTGGGCGAGCAGCATGGCGCCGCTGCGCAGGCGCACGCGCACTGGCTGGGCGCCGAGGTGCAGGCTCTGCAGGGTCACGGTGGCGGCCAGGGTGCCGCACAGGGCGAGTGCAGCGATGGCGAGGGTCTGGTCGTTGAGGAACAGCCCCAGCTGGAGGAAAAAGGCCAGCAGGATCACCGCACGCGCATCGCGGCTGCTGCGGCTTTCGAGCAGTTTCAGGCACAGCAGGGCGGCGAGCAGGGCGATGCCGGGATCCTTGCCGAAGAAGTGACCGAAGTGCAGTTTGATGGCGGCTGCGGCGGCAAGTGCGATGAACAGCAGCAGCATGCGCGGCAGCGCCCGGCGTGCACGCGCGGCTTGCCACAGCGTGGCGCCGAGCAGGATCGCGCACAGTGCGCTCAGCCACGATGGCAGCCAGAGCGTGTGGGGGGCGACGGTAAGGCAGGCGGTGGCGATCAGCCAGTGCCGCGTGTCACGTTGCAGCTCAGCGCGCATCGCCGCCTCCATGGAGGGCGAGGGCGCGCAGCACGGCGTGCAGGTGGGCGCTGCCGGTGCCGCAGGCGATATGGCTGCCGGGCAGTTGCAGGGCGTAGCTGCGTCCCTCGCCGTGCGCGGCCAGTGCCCAGGCGGCGAGGCGGGCGAGGCGGGCCTCGTCGTCGGCCATGGCGCCGAGTCCGGACCAGTCCAGGCACAACTCGCCGCCCTGGATGCCGGCAAACTGCTTGGTCAGCAAGGGGCCGCCGCGGGCGGCGACCTTCCAGGCGACGTGTCGGGGAGAGTCGGCGTAGTGATGTTCGCGCAGGCCGGCGAAGTCGTCGTCGCCACTGCGGCGCAGCATGCCGCCGCGGTCGCCGGCGCTGGCTGGCGGAAGCGGTGGGGGGGAGGCTTCGGGGCGGGGGAGCACCAGGCAGTCGAGCTGCGGTCGCAGGACCGTCCATGCCCTTACCAGCCCCAGCGGGTAGCGCGTTTCCAGGGTGATGCGACCGAGGGCCAGCCAGCCCCGGCGGGTGGTGGGGCGGTCGAGCAGCACGGTGGCGGTTTCCCCGGCGGCAAGGTCGAACACGCTGGGCTGGCCACCGCCGGCCTTCATGCTGAGCGCCCAGCGCGGGGTGGGGCGGGGATTGTGCACATGGATGGCGAACTGTGCGCTGTCGCCGCGGAACACGGCCTCGGCGTGGCCGGGGCGGATTTCGAGATGGAGGAGGTTGCGAAAGGCGTGGATGAGGCTCACCAGCGCCACGCTGCCAAGCAGGAAGGTAAGTGCGTAACCAAGGCTGAGGCCGTAGTTGATCGACGCCACCAGCATCACCAGCAGGGCGCCGCCGTAGGCCCAGCCTGCGGCACTGGGCAGTACGTAGATGCGCCGCTGACCGAGGCGGATGGGGCCTGCTTCGGCCTGCGCGGTGCGCCACAGGCGGTCGCCGAGGCGCTGGCGCAGCGTTGCGCCGGTGCTCATCCGGGCAGGGCGACCGCCTCGAGGGTGGTACGCAGGTGTTGCGACGAGGCGTTGCGACCGTCTGCGGCCAGATGCAGGCGGTGGCCGGCAACGGCTTCGAACACCGCCTGGACGTCTTCCGGGAGGACGTGATCGCGCCCGTCGATGAGTGCCCAGGCGCGCGCCGCGGCGAGCAGTGCAAGGCCCGCGCGCGGGCTCAGGCCGGCGCTGAAGGCGGGGCTCTGGCGGGTGGCGGCAAGAAGGCGGTGGACGTAATCGGCGAGGCGCTCGGCGACCTGCACCTGGCGGGCGTCGCGCTGCAGGTCGACGAGGTCCTGTGGGGTGATCACCGCGGCGCTGCGCTGCAGCAGCTCACGGCGGTCCTCGCCCATCAGCAGGGCACGCTCCGCGGCCGGGGCGGGGTAGCCGAGGCGGATGCGCATCAGGAAGCGGTCGAGCTGGCTTTCCGGGAGCGGAAAGGTGCCGATCTGGGTGGTCGGGTTCTGCGTCGCGATGACAAAAAAAGGCGCGGGCAGGGTGAAGGTCTGGCCGTCGGCGGTGACCTGCTGCTCCTCCATGGCTTCGAGGAGCGCGCTCTGGGTCTTCGGGGTGGCGCGGTTGATTTCGTCGGCGAGGATGAGCTGGGCGAACACCGGCCCGGGATGAAAGCGGAAGGCGCTGTTGTCGCGGTCGAACACCGAGACGCCGAGGATGTCGGCGGGCAGCAGGTCGCTGGTGAACTGGATGCGTTGATAGTGCAGGCCGATCAGGCGGGCGATGACGTGGGCCAGGGTGGTCTTGCCGACGCCGGGGACATCCTCGATCAGCAGATGGCCGCCGGCTACGGCGCAGGTCAGCGCCAGGCGAAGTTCGTGTTCCTTGCCGAGGATGATCCGGGAGGCCGCTTCGAGCAGCTGCTGGGCGCGTTGGTGGGGCATATTATGGAGCTGTGAAATTCCGCTGGAAGCGGTGATAATAGACGCAAACAGACCATCAGTCCGTGCGCCGCCTTTCAAGCTGCGGGTTTGAAGGCAGGCGACGCGGTAAAGTTCGCGCTCAGGACAGAGAGGGGAGAGGGAGTATGACCACCACAGCGTTCATCACGCATCGCGAATGCTGGCTTCACGACATGGGCACTTTCCATCCGGAGTGCCCTGATCGCCTGGGGGCGATCAACGACCGCCTGATCGCCGCCGGGCTTGATCTCTACCTTTCCTTCTACGATGCGCCCTGTGCCAGCGATGAGCAGATCACCCGTGCGCACCCGGCGACCTATCTCGACGAGCTGAAGGCCAACGTGCCCGAGCACGGCATCCGTCACCTTGACCCCGACACGGCAATGAGCCCCAACACCATGAAGGCGGCGCTGCGTTCGGCGGGCGCCGGCGTGCTGGCCACCGACCTGGTGATGAAGGGCGAGGTCGAGAACGCCTTCTGCGCCGTGCGCCCGCCCGGTCATCATGCCGAGCGCGCGAAGGCCATGGGCTTCTGCTTCCTCAACAACATTGCCATTGCCGCCCACCATGCGCTCGCCGCGCATGGCCTGGAGCGTGTCGCCATCGTGGACTTCGACGTCCACCACGGCAACGGCACCGAGGACATCTTCCGTGACGATCCGCGGGTGATGATGGTGAGCATCTTCCAGCACCCCTTCTACCCCTACAGCGGGGCCGACAATCCACCGGCGCACATGTGCAACGTGCCGGTGCCGGCAGGCACCCGCGGCGACGCCTTCCGCCAGATCGTCAGTGACATGTGGCTGCCCGCGCTGCGCAAGCATCAGCCCCAGGCCATCTTCATCTCCGCCGGTTTCGATGCCCATTACGAGGACGACATGGGTTCCTGCGGACTGGTCGAGGCCGACTATGTGTGGGCGACCGAACAGATCAAGGCGGTGGCCGCTGAATGCGGGCACAAGCGCATCGTCTCGGTGCTCGAGGGCGGCTATTCGCTGTCCTCGCTGGCGCGCTCGGTGGTCTCCCACATCAAGGCCCTGGCCGACCTGTGAACGGCTGCCGCAACGCAGCAGCCTTGCCACTGGCCGTTCACTCGCGATCGGTTAGAATGGCGCTTTTACTGTTGCGGCCAACGCCATGATCAGCGGATCCCTAGTCGCCATCGTCACGCCGATGCATGAGGATGGCAGTCTCGATTTCGACAGCCTGCGCAAGCTCCTCGACTTCCACGTCGCCGAAGGCACGGACGGCGTCGTCGTGGTCGGTACCACCGGCGAGTCGCCCACCGTCGATGTCGATGAGCACTGCGAGCTCATCAAGGTCACCGTCGAACACGTCGGCGGGCGCATTCCGGTGATTGCCGGCACCGGCGCCAACTCCACGGCCGAGGCCATCGAGCTGGCGCGTTTCGCGCAGATCGCCGGCGCCGATGCCCACCTCTCGGTGGTGCCCTACTACAACAAGCCCGGCCAGGAAGGCCTCTACCGCCACTACCGCAGCATTGCGGAGGCGGTCGAACTGCCGCTGATCCTCTACAACGTGCCCGGGCGCACGGTGGCCGACCTGGCCAACGACACGACGCTGCGTCTGGCGCAGATTCCCAACATCGCCGGCATCAAGGATGCCACCGGCAACATCGACCGTGGCAGCGATCTCATTGCCCGCGCCCCCGAGGGTTTTGCGCTCTACAGCGGTGACGACATGAGCGCGGCCTACTTCATGCTGCTCGGCGCCCACGGCAACATCTCGGTCACCGCCAACGTGGCGCCACGCCTGATGCACGACCTGTGTGCCGCCGCGCGCGCCGGCGACGGCCTGCGGGTGCGCGAACTCAATGCCCGTCTGGTCGGTCTGCACCGCCACCTGTTCTGCGAGGCCAATCCCATTCCCGTGAAGTGGGCGGTGGCGCAGATGGGTCTCATCCCCGCCGGCATCCGCCTGCCGCTGACCCCTCTCGACCCGGGCATGCACGAACGCGTACGGCTGGCCATGCGCCAGGCCGGCGTTGAAGTCTGATCCGCATCTCACCGTTTCCAGGATTGCAGGAACTCCATGAACCGCTCCTCGCGTACCGCTGTTTCACTGCTGGCCCTGTCGCTGGCGCTGGCCGGGTGCTCCGCACTCGAAACCAAGAAGATCGACTACAAGAGTGCGAGCAGCCTGCCGCCGCTCGAAATTCCCCCCGACCTCACCGCGCCCACCCGCGATGACCGCTATGCCGTGCCCGATGTCTCGCCGCGCGGTGTGGCGACCTATTCGGCCTATTCGGCCGACCGTGAGGCCGGCCCGCGCGGCAGCGCCGTGGAGGTGATTCCCGCCGTCGAGCAGATGCGCATCGAGCGCGCCGGCACGCAGCGCTGGCTGGTGGTGCCGGGCGATCCGGAGCGGCTGTGGCCGCAGATCAAGGATTTCTGGCTGGAACTGGGCTTCATCCTCAGTATCGACCGCCCCGAGATCGGCGTCATGGAAACGGACTGGGCTGAAGACCGCGCCAAGATCCCTCAGGACTTCGTCCGTCGCACCCTTGGTCGCGTGCTCGATGGCCTGTTCTCGACCCCCGAGCGCGACAAGTTCCGTACCCGTCTGGAAGCGGGTAAGGACAGTGGCACCGTGGAGGTCTACATCAGCCACCGCGGCATGATGGAAATCTATCCCAACGAGGCCAAGGACAGCACCATCTGGCAGCCGCGCCCCGCCGATCCCGAGCTTGAAGCCGAGATGCTCCGTCGCCTGATGGTCCGCCTGGGCGCCGACGAGGCCCGCGCGGCGGCACAGCTGGCCGCTGCGCCGGCAGCCGAACGTGCGCGCATCCAGACCGCTGCCGAAGGTCGTGTGGTGCTGTCGATGGATGAGTCGTTCGATCGTGCCTGGCGGCGCGTCGGCCTTGCTCTAGACCGCATCGGTTTCACCGTCGAGGACCGCGACCGCTCGGAAGGCCTGTACTACGTGCGCTACGTCGATCCGGAGGTGGACAACAACTCCGTCCGCAGCGAGGGATTCTTCTCCCGTCTGGCCTTCTGGCGCAGCAGCGACAAGCCGGCCGCCGGAGGCAGCGAGTACCGCCTGCGCTTGCGCGGCCAGGGTGAAGCGACGGTAGTCACCGTGCTCAGCCGCGAAGGTGGCGAGGACAACTCGGAGACCGCCCGCCGCATGCTCGCGCTGCTGCACGAGCAACTGCGCTGAGATGTCGGCTTGCCTCCTTGCTGCGAACGGGGAGGCAAGCGACAGGCAAACAAAAAGCCGGCCCGCGGGCCGGCTTTTTGTTGCGCGGGGCAAAATTACTGCTGTGCGGCTTCCTTGGCAGCTTCGACGGCGCCCTGGACAGCATCGCCAGCCTGCTCGGCAGCCTCGGTGACAGCCTCGGCAGCAGCTTCGGCTGCGCCTTCGACGGCTTCGACGGCACCTTCGACAGCGGCTTCGGTACCCTCGGCGGCTGCGGTGGCCTCCTCGGCAGCTGCTTCGACGGCGGCTTCGGTGGCCGGTGCCGGAGCGGCCTGTTCAACCGGCGCGGGCGCGGGGGCCGGAGCGGGGGCCGGAGCTTCGGTCTTGCCGCAGGCGCTTACGGCGATGGCCAGCAGGGCGGCGACGAGCAGGGAAGATTGCTTCATTGTGATGGTCCTTATCGATCGGGTGAAATCAGCAGGGGTATCGCGTCGGACAAGCCGGCGTACTTCTATGGCACGCAGCGCAATACGTCCTAAATGTTAACACCCGGGCAGCACGAAAGCTACGTTTCATGCCATCCATTTGTTGCAATGCGATATCCCGGCGTCCCCGCTCAGATGCCTAGTGGCAGGCCGTTCGGGCCGTCCCCGGCGCTTATCCACATTGTTTCAAATTGTGCAAGGAGCGCTGCGCTGCCCACGGGGTCGCCGCTGACGTGCTTGCCACGTGCCCCGTCGCGGTGGAAACGGATGGCGAGGTGCTGGCCGTCGGCGAGCGCGAGGCAGTGCTGTGCGGCATCCGGGCCGTCCTCGGGCAGCACCCGTACGCGGATGCGCGGGGTGTACTGGCCGATCAGGCGCAGCAGGCGCGGGCAGTGGCGTTCGAGGTGATCTGCCGATCCCAGCAGCACGCGTACCGCGAGCGCAGCGCTGCTGCGTTGCAGGAGGGCGCCCAGCGCCGCCACCCCGGCAGCCGTCTCGAGTCCGCAGGCAGACAGGTCACTGTCGAAGATCAGCACTTCGTGCTCGGCGCTGGCGATCACTTCGCCGACTGCGGCCTGCCAGGCCGCGTAGGTGTCGAAGGGCAGCGCTGCGGCCACGCTCAGGCCGCCTCGGCGAGGCTGCCGAAGCCGTCGCAATACCAGCCGTGGAGGAGTTCCACCAGGGCAGGGGGATATTCTCCGGCGGGCAGGCAGCGGCGGTGGCCGAGTTCCGCCAGCGCCGCCGACAGTGCTGGTGCGGCCTCGAGCGCTTCGCCGTTGAGGAAGAAGTCCTCGTCATGGAAGAGCAGTACCGAGCGCGCGTCGAGGCGGAAAGCGCGGCTGCGCAGGGCCTTGGCGAAACGCGCGGGTGACAGCGCATCCTCCGGTGGATCGAAGAACACGTGGGGCTTCGGTTCGGTCAGATAGGCGCCGAGAAACTCCGCGACCATGCCACGATCCCAGCGAATGTCCTGCAGCATGCCCATCACCTGATCGACCATGGCGTCGCCGATGCGGGCAGAGTTGTCCTGCAGCGGCAGGCCCGGATCGGCATAGACCTTGTCGAGGCAGATGCGCTCCTGCAGCCAGCCGAGGAACTCGACTCCGAGTTCCTGCGCGGTGGGGGTGCGGAAGCCCACCGAGTAGGTCATGCACTCACCCACCGCAATGCCGTTATGCGCCCAGTGCGGGGGCAGGTAGAGGAGGTCACCGGGTTCCAGCACCCAGTCGTGGACCGGGCGGAAATCCTTCAGAATGCGCAGCGGCGCGCCCTCGACCAGCGTGTGGTCCTTCTGGTCGCCGATCAGCCAGCGGCGCTTGCCCATGCCCTGCAGCAGGAAGACGTCGTAGTTGTCGAAATGGGGGCCGACCCCGCCGCCGTCGACGGCATAGCTCACCATGAGGTCGTCGAGGCGGGCCTGAGGGATGAAGTCGAAGCTGTGCAGCAGCGCGTCGCCCTCCGGCACCCACAGGTTGAGCCCCTGCACCAGTACCGTCCAAGGTGTGCGCTTGCCGCGCAGCCGGCTGCGGCGCTGGGGGCCGTGTTCGACCTCCCAGGTGTCACTGTCGTGACGCACCCAGCGTGATTCCACGTCGGGGTCGCAGGCCAGGTCGAAGACTTCGTCGCGGCTTACCACACCGTTGAAGCCGGGCAGGGCCTGGCGCACCAGGAGGGGCTTTCTTTGCCAGTATTCCTCAAGGAACTGGCGGGGCGAGAGGCCCCCGAGCAAGGTCGTGATCATGGCGCGGATTATACTAGCCCGCATCTGTCACACCATCCCTGCTGCAGGCGCCGATGCACTCGCCGTGGCACGCCATACTCCCTCGCGAGGTGAGGGGGTGAGAAATGCGGGCTGGCGCAGGAACACGGCAGTAGAATCCGCGCTTTGGCCGCAGTGGAATTACCCCATGCCCCTGACCACCATCGAATCGCTCGACCATGAGGGGCGCGGCGTGGCCCGCGTCGACGGCAAGGCGGTTTTCATCGAAGGCGCCTTGCCCGGCGAGACCGTCGAGTACGCCGTCGATCGCAGCCGCCCCAACTATGCCCAGGGCCATGTGCTGCGGGTGGTGCATGCCAGCGCCCAGCGCGTCGCGCCGCGCTGCCCGCATTTCGGCGTTTGCGGCGGTTGCTCGATGCAGCACCTCGATGCGGTCGCCCAGGCCGCGGTCAAGCAGCGCGTGCTCGAGGATGCGCTGTGGCACGTCGGCCGCGTGCGCGCCGGCATCATCCATGCCGCCATCCATGGGCCTGCCTGGCATTACCGTGATCGCGCGCGTCTCACCGTGCGTGTGGTGCCGAGCAAGGGCGGCGTGCTGCTGGGTTTTCACCAGCGCCGTTCGAGCTATGTTGCCGACATGCGCGAATGCGCGGTGCTGCCGCGCCATGTCGGGGCGATGCTCGATGCCTTGCACGAACTGGTGGCGACGTTCTCCATTGCCGACCGTGTGCCACAGATCGAGATGGCCGTGGGCGAGGACGGCACCGTGCTGGTGTTCCGCCATCTGCTGCCCTTCAGCGCCGCCGACGAGAGCCGCCTGGCCGATTTTGCCGACCGCCACGGTGTGCAGGTCTGGGTGCAGCCGGGTCAGCCCGACAGCGCGCGCCTGCTCCACCCGCAGACTGCGCCGGCGCTGCGCTACACCCTGCCAGAGTTCGACCTTGCACTGGCCTTCCGCCCGACCGATTTCACCCAGGTCAACGTCCACATCAACCGCCTGCTGATCCGCCGCGCCATGCAACTGCTGCAGCCACAGGCCGGCGAGCGTATTGCCGACCTGTTCTGTGGCCTGGGCAACTTCACCCTGCCGATTGCCCGCAGCGGTGCCGCCGTGGTGGGTGTCGAGGGGGCCGACGCCCTCGTCCGGCGGGCGCGCGAAAATGCGCGCAGCAATGGCCTGGAAGCACTGACCGAATTCCACGCCGCCAACCTCTTCGAAACCACCGAAGACAGCCTGGCCGCCCTCGGTCCGCTCGACAAGCTGCTCATCGACCCGCCGCGCGAAGGCGCCATCGCCGTGGTCAAGGCCATATCTGCGCAGCAGCGTCCGCGGCGCATCGTCTACGTCTCCTGCAATCCCGCCACCCTGGCCCGCGATGCCGCAGTACTGGTGCACGAGAAAGGCTACCGCCTCAGCGGCGCCGGCATCGCCAACATGTTCCCGCATACCTCACACGTGGAGTCGGTGGCCGTCTTCGAGCACTGCGGCTGAGTGCCATGAGGGTATAATGCGCGCCGGTCTTGGCGCCGCCGCATCCGCGAGGATGCGGGGCGCTAGCGCAGCGCCGTCAGGCGCGCAGCTAAAACCGGCGGGGCCGTCAGGCCCCTTCAGGCAGTATTGGCAGCACCAGAGTATGGAAGCGTGGCAGAGTGGTCGATTGCACCGGTCTTGAAAACCGGCAACGGGCAACCGTTCGTGAGTTCGAATCTCACCGCTTCCGCCAGTCCTCGAACCGGAGTGCCTGTCCGCGACGATGTCCGACCACCTTTCTTCCCTGCTGCGCGGCGATCACGACGGTGATCCGGTTGCTACCGCGGCGACCTGGATCGCGGCTGCGGATGGTCTGCTGGTTGCTGCGGGGGCGGGAATGGGGGTGGATTCCGGTCTGCCCGACTTTCGCGGTCCGCAGGGTTTCTGGCGTGCCTATCCGGGGCTCGGACGAATCGGTCTGGGCTTCGAGGAGATCGCCAATCCCCGCCATTTCGCCCGCGATCCGGCGCTGGCCTGGGGGTTCTACGGCCATCGTCTCGACCTTTACCGGCGTACCGTTCCGCACCCCGGCTTTGCGCTGCTGCGCGCCATCGGAGCACGTCTGGCGCAGGGCGTCTTCGTGTTCACTTCCAATGTAGATGGCCAGTTCCAGCGCGCCGGTTTCGTGCCCGCGCAGGTGGCCGAGGTGCATGGCTCCATTCACCACCTGCAGTGCCAGCATGGCTGTGCGGGGGCGATCTGGACGGCCGACGACTTCATCCCCGAGGTCGATGCAGCGGCCTGCCGGCTGCTCAACGAGGCGCCCCGCTGCGGCCACTGCGGGGCTGTGGCGCGGCCTAACATCCTGATGTTCGGCGATGCCGGTTGGCTGGAGGCTCGCAGTGCCGCCCAGATGGCACGTCTGCGGACCTGGTATGGCGGGGCCGGACGGGTCGTGGTGATCGAGATCGGTGCCGGTACGCGGGTGGCGACCGTACGTCATTTCAGTGCCAGCCACGGGCAGGCGCTGATCCGCATCAACCCGCAGCCCGAGGCCGCGCCGCCGGGGCCGGCCGTCCAGCTGCGCTGCGGGGCGCTGGACGGCTTGCGGGCCATCTATGCGGCGCTTGCCGCGCGGGGCTTGGTGGATGCCGAGCAGCTGCGTGCGTTTTAGTGCACGCGTCCGCCGTGCTCGCTGTAGCCCCACAGGCGCGGCCAGTCGTAGTCGGGCAGGTGGTGGGGCTGGAGGTCGTGGGCGTAGCCCTGGATGTGATGATCGCGGGCGCCCAGCGGGCGGGGACGCGGTTCGCCGAGGATCCGCCCGCGCGCGTCGGTGAGGGAGAGGGCGCGCTGCGGGCGCAGGCCGGCGCCTGCATCGCGGCGGTTGATGAGGGCGAGCTCGCCGTTCGAGAGGCGCACCATGCTGCCGGGCGGGAAGGGGCCGAGGCGGTCGATGAGAAGGCGGACGATGTGCTTGTCGAGGCGTTCGAGGTCGTCTTCGAAGATGTGGCGGATGAGCTGCTCGCGCTGGGTGGCGTGGGCGATGTTCCAGTAACGCGGGTGGCGCCACTGGCGGCCGCGCAGGCGGGCGGCGAGGACGTCGGCGACGCGCAGCATGCGTGCGCCCAGCGTGATGGCGTTGCGCTCCAGCCCCAGCGGATAGCCGCTGCCGTCCACGTTTTCGTGGTGCTGGGCGACGGCGGCGATCCATTCGGCGGGCAACTCGCCACTGGCGACGAGCAGGCGCGCGGCGCGCTGGGGGTGGTCGGCGAGGGCGAGCTGCTGTTCTTCGTCCGGTGCCGCGCGCGAGGCGTGCATGGTGTCGTGCAGGGCGAGGCTGCCGAGGTTCATGGTGAGGGCGGCGCCGATGAGGTGCTCGACGCGTTGCGCGGGCAGACCGTGGGCGTGACCGATCTCGGCGACGAAGAGGGCGGCGAGCAGCACATGGCCGGCGGCCGCGGCAGGCGGGCGGGCGAGGCGGGCATAGCCGATGCAGGCGTCGGGGTCGAAGCGCCAGGCGGCGTGGCACTGGGCGGCGAGGTCGAGGAGTTCTTCGGCGCGCGGGCCGCTGCCGCTGTCGAGCAGGGTTTCGATCAGGGCGAGGGCCTCGCCGACGTCGCGCAGGGTGCGCAGCGGCGCCTGGCGGGCGAAGTGCGGGACGCGCTGGGCCTGGCAATACACCCGGCGGCTGGCCGAGGCGTTGAGCAGTGCCGTGGCCAGGGGATGGCCGGCGCGCAGCAGCAGGGTGCCGTGGGCGTCGAAGAGATCACAGGGCGCGGGCAGGCCGTCGAGGGTCGGGGGCAGGACGAGGGGGCGCAGCTGCGGGGTGGACATTGTGCGGCTCCTTGAGGGGCGCGGGGTGTTGTCCTTTCCGTAGCGAGTTCCGTGCCAATGCGCGGCGTGGCGGCTACACCGTGAGCTCGACGATCTTCAGCGGCGGCTTGCCGTCGTGGCTGGGAAAGTCCGCCTCGGGGGTGATCCAGCGCACCGCATGTACGATGCGCCCGGCCTTGCGGGCGCTGCGCTGGAGCTGTGCCAGCCAGTCCTCGGCGGCCACTTCGGCGACGTTGTTGCAGCAGATCAGCGTGCCGCCTTCGGCGGTGGCGAGCAGTGCGGGCTTGAACAGCGCAGGGTAGTCGCGGATCAGGTCGACGACGCCGAAGGGGCTGCGGGCGTAGCGCGGGGGGTCAAGAAAGACCAGCTCGAAACGCTGTGCGGCCAGTTCGGGAAAGGGCGGCAGGCGCTTGCCGCGCACCACCTTGGGCTGGCCGATGCCGGCGTACTGGCGCAGGGCGGCAAAGGCGTCGCTGTGGACGAAGCGCACGCGGATGGGCAGTTCGTTGAGGCGGGCGTTGTCCTTGCCGATGGTGAGGCTGGAGGCGGCGAAATCGACGTTCACCACGTGACGTGCGCCGGCCTGCGCGGCGGCGATGCCGACGCCGCAGGTATAGGCGAAGACGTTGAGCACGCTGCGCCCGGCGGCCAGTTCCCTGACGCGTCGGCGTGCGGCGCGCAGGTCGAGGAAGAGCCACGGGTCCTGGCCGTCGTGGCGAGCCTGGAAGTGGTAGCGCACGCCCAGCTCGCTGAAGGTCCGGCGGCTCGCGGCGAGTTCCTGCTGGGCTGCCGGCAGGGGGTTGGCGATGCGCGAATTGCGCGCGCTGCGGTCGTTCCAGAGTAGCGGCAGGGCGGGGAAGGCGCTGGCGTAGAAGGTTTCGAGGATCGTCAGCTGCTCGGCGCTGAGCGGGCGGTGGAAGGTCTGGGCGAGGAGCAGCGGGCCATAGCGGTCCACGGTGAGGCCGGGGTGGCCTTCCACGGTGCCGTGGAACAGGCGGTAGGCGTCGGTGTCTTCGCTGGCGAGCTGGGCGAGCAGCGCGCTGCGGGCGGCAAGTGCGGTGGCGAGCTGGTCGCCGAGGGTGACAGGCATGCTGAGGGATCCGGCGGCGGGGGCGCCAGTATGCCCCACTGCCGGCGCGGGCGACAGCGCCGCCGCTGCAGTGCCGGCGCATTCGCGCTAAGCTTCGCCCTCCCCGCATTGCCTTTGCCGGCCAGGGCGCCGCCCATCGACCGATGTCCTCAGTGATCCTGCTCAACAAACCCTATGGCGTGCTGTGCCAGTTCTCCGCTGCGGACGGGCGCCCCACGCTCAAGGATCACGTACCGGTGCCGGGCGTGTATGCCGCCGGGCGACTCGATACCGACAGCGAAGGACTGCTGCTGCTGACCGACGACGGTGCCCTGCAGCACCGCATCGCCGATCCGCGCCACAAACTGCCGAAGACCTATCTGGTGCAGGTGGAGGGCGAGATCGACGAGGCGGCGCTGGCGGCGCTGCGTGCCGGGGTGGATCTGGGCGATTTCGTCACCCGGCCATGCGCGGCGCGCCGCGTCGGAGAACCGGACTGGCTGTGGCCGCGCGACCCCCCGGTGCGCTTTCGCAAGAGCGTGCCGACGAGCTGGGTGGAGGTGGTGCTGCGCGAAGGCAAGAACCGCCAGGTGCGGCGCATGACCGCGCGGGTAGGCTTTCCCACCCTGCGGCTGATCCGTGTGGCGATTGGCGACTGGCGTGTGGACGGGCTGCTGCCCGGGCAGTGGCGGACGCTGGCGGTGAGCACGCAGGCGCGCGCACGTCCGCGCAGCGGCGGCAGCGCGCGCGCAGGCGGGCGAGGGCGGTAGAATGCGGTTCCCTTTCCGTGTCCGTGCTGCCGCCATGCATCCCGCCCGCTTCTTCCGTCTTTCCGCCGCCCTGCTGCTGGGGGTGTTTGCCGGCGTGCTCGGCGCGCAGCAGCAAGGCCTGCCGCTGGCCGAACTCGGGGTGGGCATGTACCGCATCGAGGCCGAAGTGGCGAATACGCCGCAGAGCCGCCAGATCGGCCTCATGAACCGCCACGCGATGCCGGCGCAGCGCGGCATGGTGTTCGTCTTCACGCAGGCCGCCAGCCACTGCATGTGGATGAAGAACACCTATATCCCGCTGTCGGTGGCTTTCATCGATGACGACGGGCGCATCCTCAACATCGCCGAGATGACCCCGCACAGCGAGGAAAGCCACTGTGCCGCGGGTGCGGCGCGCTATGCCCTGGAGATGAATCAGGGCTGGTTTGCGGCCAAGGGTATCGAGGCCGGAGCGCGCCTGCGCGGCCTCGATCGCCTGCCGCCGCCGCGCTGAACGACGCGATGAATTGAGGGCTTTTCCACCGCCTTATCTGCCGGCAGAACTTGCCGGCAGGCGGCCATAATTGCCGCATGTCAATGTCCGTCCACCGCCCCGCGCGGCGATGACGGCAGACCGGAGAGGCGGCCGTGGCCGAAGAGAACGACCAGGAAAAGACAGAACAGCCATCAGCACGACGATTGCAGCAGGCCCGCGAAGAGGGCCAGGTTCCGCAGTCGCGTGAGCTGTCGACCTTCCTGGTCACCATCACCGGGGTGGCGATGATGTGGATGCTCGGCGGCTGGGTTGCCGAGCGCATGCACATGCTGATCCGCAACGGCTTCATCTTCAGCCGTGACGTCGCCTTCGATCACACCCTGATGCTGTTCCGCCTGCAGGACATCCTCGGCGGTGCGCTGCTGACCCTGCTGCCGCTCTTCCTGGCCCTGATGGTGGCTGCGGTGGCGGGGCCGATCATGCTTGGCGGCATGGTGTTTTCGCCCAAGGCGCTGGGCTTCAAGTTCAACCGCATGGACCCGATCAAGGGCTTAGGGCGGATGTTTTCGGTGCACGCCCTGATGGAGATGGTCAAGGCCATCCTCAAGGCGCTGCTGGTCGGCGGCATCGGCGCGCTGGCGATCTGGGGCGCGCGCGACCACCTCTTCGATCTGATGGTGCAGCCGCTGGAAGTGAGCATGCCGGACTTCGCCAATTCGCTGCTGCTCACCACCTTGCTGATCGCCTCCAGTCTCGGTGTGCTGGCCTTGCTCGACGTTCCCTTCCAGCTCTGGCAGTACCAGAAGAAGCTGCGCATGACCAAGGAAGAGGTCAAGCGCGAGAACAAGGAACAGGAGGGCGACCCCCACGTCAAGGCGCGCATCCGTCAGGTGCAGCGCGAGATGGCGCGCAAGCGCATGATGGCGGCGGTGCCGCAGGCCGACGTGGTGGTGACCAACCCGACGCACTTCTCGGTGGCGCTGAAGTACGACCCCGACCGCATGGGGGCGCCGGTGGTGGTGGCCAAGGGCCGTGGCGAGATCGCCCTGAAGATCCGCGAGCTGGCCCGCGAGCACGACGTACCGCTGCTCGAGGCGCCGCCGCTGGCGCGTGCGCTGTACGCCCACTGCGAGCTCGAGGAGGCCATCCCGGCCGGCCTGTACACCGCGGTGGCCGAGGTGATGGCCTACATCTACCAGCTCAACAACTGGATGGAGAAGGGTGGCCTGCCGCCGCAGGCACCCGCCGACCTGGCGGTGCCGGAAGGCATGGACCCCGGTTCTCCGGACTGACCGAACGACGGCACGCTAAATGAACGACATCCTCAACCTGCGCGAACTCCTCACCTCCGCGCGCCTGCGCCAGCTTGCCGCACCGGTGCTCATCGTCATGATCCTGTCGATGATGGTGCTGCCGCTGCCGGTGTTCCTGCTCGACGTCTTCTTCACCTTCAACATCGCGCTGTCGGTGATGGTGATGATGGTGGCGATGTACGCGCGCAAGCCGCTGGATTTTTCGGTGTTCCCCACCGTGCTGCTGGTCACCACCCTGCTGCGCCTGTCGCTCAACGTCGCCTCCACCCGCATCGTGCTGCTCGAAGGCCATGCCGGCGGCGACGCCGCAGGCAAGGTCATCGAGGCCTTCGGCGCCTTCCTCGTGGGCGGCAACGTCGCCGTCGGCCTGGTGGTGTTCCTCATCCTCACCCTGATCAACTTCGTGGTCATCACCAAGGGTGCCGGGCGCATTGCCGAAGTCAGCGCGCGCTTCACCCTCGATGCCATGCCCGGCAAGCAGATGGCCATCGACGCCGACCTCAACGCCGGCCTCATCGACGAGAAGGAAGCCAAGCGCCGGCGCAAGGAGATCGGCCAGGAGTCGGACTTCTTCGGCGCCATGGACGGTGCCTCGAAGTTCGTCCGCGGCGATGCCATCGCCGGCATCCTGATCCTGCTGGTGAACATCATCGGCGGGCTGTTCGTCGGCGTCATGCAGCATGACATGGGTGCCGGCGAGGCCGCCCAGGTGTATGTGCTGCTGACCATCGGCGACGGCCTGGTGGCGCAGATTCCGGCGCTGATCATCTCGGTGGCCGCGGGCATGGTGGTGTCGCGCGTCGGCGACGATGGCGACATCGGCAGCCTGGTGATCGGCCAGCTCTTCGCCAACCCGCAGGTGATGTTCCTCACCGCCACCATCCTCGGCGTGCTGGGGATGATCCCGGGGATGCCCAACTTCGTCTTCCTGCTCCTTGCCGCGCTGATCGGTGCGTTGGGATGGTATCTGCGCCAGAAGAACCTCGTCGAGGCCGCCGCGGAGGCTGCGCCGACGGCGGCGCAGGCCGCGGCCCAGCCGCAGGGCGAGGCCCAGGAGGCGAGCTGGAACGACGTTGCGCCGGTCGATGTGCTCGGCCTGGAGGTGGGCTACCGCCTCATCCCGATGGTCGACAAGGGCCAGGACGGCGAACTGCTCAAGCGCATCCGCGGGCTGCGCAAGAAGTTCGCCCAGGAGGTCGGCTTCCTGTCGGCGCCGGTGCATATCCGCGACAACCTGGAGTTCAAGCCCAACGCCTACCGCATCTCCCTCAAGGGCGTGGAGATCGGCGGTGGCGAGGCCTATCCCGGCCAGTATCTGGCGATCAACCCGGGGCGCGTCACCGGTCCGCTGCAGGGTCGCGAGACCAAGGATCCCGCCTTCGGCCTGCCGGCCTACTGGATCGACCCCGGCCAGCGCGAACAGGCCCATGCGCTGGGTTATACGGTGGTCGATGCCAGCACCGTGGTGGCCACCCACCTCAACCACCTCATCCTCGACCATGCCGCCGAGCTTCTCGGCCGCCAGGAAACCCAGGCCCTGCTCGACCACATCGGCAAGGACGCGCCCAAGCTCATCGAGGATCTGGTGCCCAAGCTGCTGTCGGTGTCGACGGTGCAGCGCGTGCTGCAGAACCTCCTCGAGGAGGGGGTCAATATCCGCGACATGCGCACCATCGTCGAGGTCCTCGCCGAGCACGCGGCACGCACCCAGGACCCGCTCGATCTCACCGGCAAGGTGCGCGAGGCGCTTGGCCGCGCCATCGTCCAGAGCCTCTTCCCGGGCAGCGCCGAGCTCCAGGTGATGGCGCTCGAACCGGGGCTCGAACGCATCCTCATGCAGGCCATGGCGGCCGGCGGCGAGGGCGGGGCGATCGAGCCCGGGCTGGCCGACACCCTGTTGCGCCAGACCGCACAGATCGCCCAGCGCCAGGAAGACATCGGCCTGCCGCCGGTGCTGCTGGTGCCGGCGCCGCTGCGCATGCTGCTGTCGCGTTTCCTGCGCCGCGCGGTGCCGTCGCTGAAGGTCATCGCCAACTCCGAGGTGCCCGAATCGCGCACCATCCGCGTTACCGCCATGGTTGGCGGCAACGCCTGAGTGTAAATCCTTCCGGATCAAACACTTCTGCGTAGCTTGAAGAGGCCGTGAGCTGTCCGCTGCGGTCTGCCGGCAGCGCCACGGTGGCGCGAATAGGCGGGGGAAAACCGCTTTATTCCACCCTATCCACAGCCGGGTCGGCGTCCATAATCGGAACCATGCTGCGCGAAGGTGCGCGGAAGCCGGGAGAAACACCATGAACGTCAGACGCTATTTTGCCAACACCGCCCGCGAGGCCCTGCGCGCCCTCAAGGAAGAACTCGGCGCCGACGCCATCGTGCTGTCCAACCGTGCGGTTGAAGGCGGCGTCGAGATCCTCGCCCTGCCCGCCGATGCGGTCGGTGCGCTGCCCACCGCCGCGCGTGCGCCCAAGGCGCCGGCGCCGGTGCGCGCGCCCGCCGGCGCTCCCGTCGAGGAGGATGACTACCGCGTCAGCCTGTCGCCGCGTGCCCCCGCCCGGGAAACCGCGCGGCCCGCCGCTGCGGTGGTGAAGGCGTTCTCGCCGCCGCGCGTCGACCATGCCGATTACCCGCCGCGTTCGCGCGCCGCGGCAAGCGCCGCCGACCCCTGGGCGGAAGCGCTCGAAGCTGCGCGCAATGCCCCCGAGCCGGCAGTGCTGCGCCCGCGTCCGGCGGCCCCTGCCGCGCCACAGGAGCGCGTTGCGGCTGAGCGGCCGGCGCCGCGCAGTGCCGCACCCGAACGCAACAACGCCGCCGAGGATGCCCGCGTGCGCGAGCTGCAGGAGGCCAACACCCGCCTGATGGCCGAGCTCAGCGGTATCCGCGGCATGATCGAACGCCAGCTCGCCGGCTTTGCCTGGGGTGAGGCGCGCCGCCATGCCCCGGCCCGTGCCGACGTCGTCGGCGAACTGCTCGAGGCCGGCTTCTCCGCAGTGCTCGCCCGCCGCCTCGCGGAAGCCGTCAGCGAGGAGGAGAACTCCGTCGAGCGTGCGCGCAATGCCGTCAAGTCTGCCCTCAACCGCGAACTGCGGGCGCTGTCCTCCGATGCCGACCTGATCGACCGCGGCGGCGTGTACGCCCTCGTCGGCCCCACCGGCGTCGGCAAGACCACCACCACCGCCAAGCTTGCGGCGCGCTGCGTGGTCCGCCATGGCGCCGAGAAGCTCGCCCTGATCACCACCGACGGCTACCGCATCGGCGCCCAGGAGCAACTGCGCATCTACGGGCGCATCCTCGGCGTGCCGGTGTTCTCGGTGCGCGACGCCGCCGACCTGCGCCAGACCCTGGCCGAGCTGCGCAACAAGCACATGGTGCTGATCGATACCGTCGGTGTCAGCCAGCGCGACCGCATGGTTGCCGAACAGGCGGCGATGCTCCTTGGTGCCGGCAACGTGCGCCGCCTGCTGCTGCTCAACGCCACCTGCCGCGGCGACACCCTCGACGATGTCGTGCGCGCCTACAGCGGCCCGGACCTCGCCGGCTGCATCCTCACCAAGGTCGACGAGGCCGCCTCGCTGGCGCCGGCCATCGACGTCGCGGTGCGCCGCGAGCTGGAGCTGTTCTACGTCGCCAACGGCCAGCGTGTGCCCGAAGACCTGCACCTGCCCAACCGCGCCTACCTGATGCACCGTGCCCTGCGCGAGCAGGCCGAAGGTTCGCCGTGGAAACTGCACGGCGACGAAGCCGGCCTGATGCTGGCCGCCGGCGGGACGGGAGCCTGATCATGATCGACGTCCGTGAAGACCAGGCTGCGGGCCTGCGGCGGCTGTTCCGCCGCGCCCCGCCCACAGTGGTGGCGATGTATGCCACCGGCCGCCATCGTGCGCACAACGCCCTGCGCGCCGCCCACGGCATTGCCGGTCAGGCCGAGCGCGTGATCGTCATCGACGAGGCCCATGGCGAAGCCAGCCTCGCCCACCAGCTGGCCCTGCCGGAAGGCCCCGACCTGCTCAGCGTGGTCGATGGCCGCGCCCATCTCGGCGGTCTCGTGCAGGCCGTGCCGGGGCTCGCCGGGCGGGTGCCGGCCGCCGCCGCCGCGCTGGCCCTGCCGCTGCTCGACGAGAATCGCCGCGATGCCTTGCTGGCGGCCATCCACCAGCTGCAGCGGCGTGCCGGCTTCATGCTCATCCACGCGGCCAGTGCGGGCGCGGACGATCCCTCGCCCTTCGTGTATGCCGCGCCGCGTCGCCTGGTGGTGGCCGAGGCCAGCGCCAGCGGAGCCACCGAGGCCTACCGCGTGATCAAGCAGCTCGCTGCCGCTGGTGCCGGTTCCCTGCACGTCGCCGTGGCGCGTGCGCGCAGCCGCGAGGAGGCCGCAGAGTTCTTCGCCAGCCTGGCCTTGCTGGTCCGTCGCCACGTTGGTGTGGCGCTGGCCTGGCTGGGCGAGGTCGAGCGCGACGACCTTGCCGGCGGGCTCGCCCATCCGGCCGCGGAATCCTCGCCGCGCGAGGCCGAACACGCCTTCCTGCGTCGTCTCGCGGCCCTGGGCTCGCGACAGATGGCGCGGGCGCCGCTGCGGAGGTAAGGATCATGCTAGCCTTGACCTATTCGTCTGGCCATACTGGGCACAGTACGGGACAATGGCGCGATCAGCGCGCTGCGCGGCCTGTGGAAGCCAGGGGCGCGCGCAGGAAGAAAATTCAGGTCAAGTGGATGTACGACGCCGAAGGCAATCTGGACAAGGATCATCTGGTCGAGGGCTACGCCCCGCTGGTCAAGCGCATCGCCTATCACCTGATGGCGAAGCTGCCTGCCAGCGTGGAGGTGGAGGACCTCATCCAGAACGGCATGATGGGCCTGCTCGACGCCATCAACCGCTACGAGGACAACCTCGGCGCGCAGTTCGAGACCTATGCCGTGCAACGCATCCGCGGCGCCATGCTCGATGGCCTGCGCGACAACGACTGGCTGCCGCGCAGTCTGCGCCGCGACATGCGGCGTATCGAGGGTGCGGTGCATGCCCTTGAGCAGGCCCATGGCCGTCCGCCGTCCGAGGCCGAGCTGGCGCAGGCCCTCGACATGGACCTGGCCGAGTACCAGCGCATGCTGCAGGATGCGCGCGGCTACCAGCTGCTGCATTTCGAGGACTTCACCAACGGCGAGGGCGAGGATTACTTCGAGCGCCACCTCGGCGTCCACGAGACCAACCCCGCCGATCTCCTTGAAGATGCCGACATGCGCAGCGTGCTGGTGGCGGCGATCGGCGATCTGCCCGAGCGCGAGAAGCTGGTGATGGCGCTGTATTATGACGAGGAGCTCAACCTGCGCGAGATCGGCGAGGTGCTGGGGGTGACCGAATCACGCGTCTGCCAGCTCCACAGCCAGGCCGTGGCGCGCCTGCGCGCGCGCGTGCTGGGTGGGCAGGAGGCTGCGGCCGTGCCGGTGCGGCGCGGGCGGCCACCGAAGAACCCGGCCCCCGGGTGCTGAGCGCAACGGCGCTGCGGAGAAGCTCTGAATGGATGCCATCAGCCTTGCCGGCCTGATCCTGGGAATTGCCGCCATCGTCGTCGGCCAGATTCTCGAAGGCGGTCATGTCAGTTCGCTGGTGCAGCCCACCGCGGCGCTGATCGTGCTTGGCGGCACCCTCGGCGCGGTGATGCTGCAGAGCCCGCTGCGCGTCTTCGTCGATGGCATGCGCATGGTCAAGTGGGTGTTCGTGCCCCCCAGCATCAACCATGCGGCACTGATCACCATGGTGGTGAGCTGGAGCCACACCGCGCGCAAGGAAGGCCTGCTGGCGCTGGAGAACCAGATCCCGCGCCTGCCCGAACCGTTCATGCAGAAGGGTCTGCAGCTGCTCGTCGACGGGGTCGAGCCGGAGCGTCTGCGCGATGTCATGGATGTCGAGATCGGTGCCTGGGAGAGCCAGATGAAGCTCTCCGCCAAGGTCTGGGAGGCCGCTGGCGGCTATGCACCGACGATCGGCATTCTCGGCGCGGTGATGGGCCTGATCCACGTCATGGAGAATCTTTCCGACCCCTCCAAGCTCGGTGCCGGCATTGCGGTGGCCTTCGTTGCCACCATCTACGGCGTGGGCTCGGCGAACCTGATCTTCCTGCCGGTGGCCAAGAAGCTGATGGCCCACATCGCGGCGATGGTGTCGCAGCGCGAGATGCTCGTCGATGGTCTGGTCGGCATCGCCAACGGCGACAACCCGCGCATCATCGAAGGGCGCATGCAGGGCTACGTCGTCTGAGCGGGCGGACGGCACGGAGCATTTCCTGAGCAGTCCGGCCCGGCGACAGGACAGGACTGCGGAGCGAGTACATGGGACGGCGGCGAAAAGGCGAGGAAGAACACGAAAACCACGAGCGCTGGCTGGTGTCCTATGCGGACTTCATCACCCTGCTGTTCGCCTTCTTCGTGGTCATGTACGCGCTCAGCTCGATCAACGAGGGCAAGTACCGCATCCTCTCCGATTCCCTCGTCCAGGCCTTCCGCAGCGGTGTGGTGCTGGAAGGCGGGGAGCCGCGCATCGAACCGGTGGTGGCGACCACCTCCATCGTCCCCGCCATCGTCCCGCGCCCGCCACCCGACAGCCAGCTTGATGCCCAGCGCCGCGCCGCCGCCCAGCGCATGAACTCGATCGCCGACGAGATCCGCCGCGTGCTTGGCCCGCTGACCCGTGACGGACAGGTGACGGTGACCGAGGGGGCCTTCGGCATTTCCGTCGAGATCAACGCCAGCGCCCTTTTTGCCCCCGGCGAGGCCACCCTGGGCGTGGGGGCGGTGTCCGCCCTGCGCGCGGTGGCCGCGGTGCTGGCGCCAGCCTCCTTCCCGATTACCGTCGAGGGACATACCGACAACCTGCCCATCAACACCTTCCGCTTTCCGTCGAACTGGGAGCTGTCGGCGGTGCGGGCGTCGTCGGTGGTGCGCCTCTTCGTCGAGGCCGGGGTGCACCCCGAGCGCCTCACCGCTGCCGGCTACAGCGACCAGCGCCCGGTGGCCAGCAACGACAACGAGGCGGGGCGGGCGCGCAACCGCCGCGTCACCATCCTCATCGAGTCGATGATCGCCGAGCCGCCACCGGGCGAAGCCCCCGGCACCATCCGTGCCGACGACCAGATGCGCTCCATCCTGCCTGATTGACGCCGGTCAATACCGTCTTCGGCGTCACGGCTCATCATCCCGCGGGTCAGACAGGAGGGGCGATGGCCTTGCTCGAATGGAACGCGGATCTGCACACCGGAGTGCAGGACATCGACGACCAGCATGCGGTACTCGTCGAACTGCTCAATGCCGTCCATGAAGCGGTGCGCGAGCGCCGCGACGCTCTTGCCGGCCTGCGTGCGCTCGATGAGCTGATTGCCTACACCCGCAGCCATTTCGCCATCGAAGAGCGTCTGATGGGGGAGGTTGGCTACCCCGAGCATGCCGAGCACCGCATCTACCACGAGGCGCTGCTCGACCAGATCGGCGCGCTGCGCCAGCGCCTCGATACCGGCGAGGCAACCATCAGCGCCGAATTGCTCGACTTCCTGCGCGTCTGGCTGACCCGCCACATCGGCGAATCAGACCGCCGCTTCGGCGACTGGTACGCCACCCACGGCAGCCGCCCGGCATGGATGCACGAAGTGCAGCATGCCATGGTGGCGCGGCGCTGGTGGCAGTTCAGCAAGTGATCAGCAGGTTTACCGTAAGGCGCAATTGACCGCTTGCTGAGTGTGAACGCGCCACAAACGGGGGAATGCCCCCTATGCTGGGGGGGCTGCGCGCCCGAGGCCGTGTCTCACAAGCGCCGGGAGCATTGCCACCTGCTTTAGGGAGGTACAGATCTATTCAGAGTCGGCAATATACCGAAGTCATGCCCCGCGCTGCCGCCATGAAGCAAACGACCTTCGCCTCGCTGGCCTTCGAGCGAAAGAAGAATCAGACTCGCCAAGAGCGTTTCCCGGGCGAGATGGATATGGTTGTTGTTTTCAGGGGAAAGTCTCACACAGCTCTTTCTGGATGCCGGCGCGAACAAGGCTTCGATCCAGATAATTCCGGATCACATCATCGCGGAGGTCTCGGTGTAAGCAAATTACCCGGACCACGCGGTAAGTGAAGCATCAGATGAGGTTATAACGGGAAACATTCCCGTTGCAATTTCGAGATTTCGGGCTCATAGTATCCCGTACAGGACACGATGGTTGCCACTTCCATGCTCTCACCCTCAGGGCTTACCCACACCCGATCCGCACAGACGGCTGCACAGCTTGGCGCCATCGCCCGCACTCACCGCGAGGCGCGTGGGCTAGGGCTGAGGCAGGCTGCCCCGCTTGGTGGCGTGGGCGTTCGCTTCCTGTCGGAGTTCGAGCGTGGGAAGGAAACCGCTGAACTCGGCAAGGTACTGGCAGCGCTCAATGGCCTGGGCCTGGATCTCGCAGTCATGCCGCGTGAAGATCGCCCGCAGGCGCCTGCGTCCGGGCTGTCACAACGCCTTGGCATGGCTTTTCCGTACGACTGGTCGAACAGCCGGATGGATGAAGCCACCTTTATCCGTCTGGTGCTCGGCGCGCGCCGGTTCGATGACGTACTCAAGTTGGTCGGCCACTTCGGCATCGACAGAGTTAGCCGTGAGGTGCCGCAGTTGGACGACCAGCAGACTATCGCGCGGGCAGCGGAGATGCTTGCACGCATCTACCAAGGCATGCTGCTTGCCCAGTCTGAACCGCGCGATGAGCTTGCGGCTTGACATCCTCCGCCCGGAGGCGGCTCGCCTGTTCGGCATCCTGGCCGCCACGCCCGAACTGGCCCCCTTTACGCTTATTGGCGGCACCGCACTGGCCCTGCAGATCGGCCACCGTGTCAGCCTCGACTTCGACTTTGCGGTGTTCGGCGGCACCCTGCCCGGAGCCCAAATCGATCGTTTGATCGAACGACTCAAGGAACACGGCTGCCAGACCCGGTTCATCACTTCACCGGCGCAGACCTCCGCGTTCAAGATCAATACCGGCCTGCGGTTGCTCGACTATGCAAGGGATTACGTCGTGGATGGCGTCAAGCTCACTTTTTTCGTCCACGGCAAGAACCCAGCACAACAAGCGTACTATCGCGACGCCCCCCGCCACACAGAGCGCGACGTGGCCTTCTCCATCCTCGGCATGGGGGGGGTGCAAACCGCAAAGACGCTTGTCCTGGCCGACCGCGTGCGTTCGCGAGATCTGTACGATCTATTCGTGCTTACGCGCGACCACGGTTTCACGATGGAATCCCTGTTCGACATCGTCACCCGCCTTGGCACGGTGGACGACCCTGAGCACTACAAGGCCGTGATGCGGGGCGAGATTCCCCTCGACCGGGACGACGAGGGCCTCGAGGCGGTCGACCTGTCGACGGACATGTCAGCCCTCTATCAGCACTTCGAGCGGGCCATCGGCGACTACGAGATCCGCCGCAGTCGCGACTACTTTGCCGCCACAAGTCCCCCGGCCGCTCCCAACGCTTCCGGATAGCCCCTTTTTCTGCGAAGTCCGGCTCGTATCCGCTTTGCCAGAATGTGCCCATGGAAGTCACCCACTTCCAGGACGCAAACACTCAGGCAAACGGAGGCGAGCATGAACTACTTCAACAACGGTCTTGGCAACCCGAACTTCGGCGCAAACCTCAATCAGTCGCTCGGCAGGCTCGGAGCCAACATATCGAGCGACTGATGCGCGAGCACGGCATTCGGGCGCGCCACAAGCGGCGCTACAATGCGACAACCGACTCCAAGCATAGCCTGCCGGTGGCGGAGAACGTGCTCGAGCGCCAGTTCGCGCCTGACGCCCCGAATCGGGTATGGACAGGCGACATCACCTACATCGCCACTGCCGAGGGCTGGTTGTATCTGGCCGTCGTGATTGATCTGTTCAACCGCGAGATGACCGGCTGGTCGATCAAGCCACGCATGACGACCGATCTGGTGATCGATGCGCTGTCGATGGCGTGGTTTCGCCGTCAGCCAGCGCCTGGGGTGCTGTTCCATTCCGACCGCGGAAGCCATACGCCAGCCATGCTTACTAGGCCCGCCTGGCCACCTACGGTATGCGCAGATCGATGTCGCGCAAGGGCAACTGCTGGGACAACGCCCCGACCGAGAGCTTCTTCAACAGCCTCAAGAACGAGCGGGTTCATGGCATGCGCTACGCAACCCGTAACGAAGCCGCGAGCGATCTGTTCCAACACATCGCCGTGTTCTACAACCGGAGCCGCCGCCACTCTACCTTGGGATATGTGTCACCGACTACGTTCTTGCAGAACTGGATCGAACGACAGGACCAGCAAGAAATGGCAGCATGAGAACGATCGCTTGGAAGGCGAAGGACGTAGGGCACCTCACCCGGTACCCCGAGCGACATTGACTACGTAGTTCGAATGCTCAGAACAGGCGCTCCGGCCGGATCTTCGGGGTCAGCGGCATGCCCTTGCGGGCGCGCCGGTGGCGCAGGGTTTCGAGCTGGCCGGGCTTCACTTCGACGATGATGGTCTTGCCACCGCGGCCGCCGCCTTCCACCTTGAGCCCCGTCTCGGCCGCCGGCAGTGCCACCGCGGCGAGCGCCTCGCCGGCCTCCAGGGCCATCACGATCACCCCGCGGCCTCCGGCCTGCATCTTCATCTCGCTGCGCGCAAAGACCAGGATGCGGCCGTGCTCGGAGACCGCGGCAATCCACTCGCCGTGGGCCGGCGCGGGCGGCAGCACCTTCTCGCCCTTCTCCAGGGTCATGAAGGCCTTGCCGGCGCGCTGGCGGCTGGTGGCGTCGGCGAGCGTGCAGATGAAGCCGTAGCCGCCGGAGTTGGCGAACATCCAGCTCGAATCCGGGCGCGCCGAGAGCACCTGGGCGAGTTTGCCGCCGTCCTGGAAGTCCGCCAGGGTGGTGATCGGCGTGCCGTCGCCGCGCCCGCCGGGCAGTTCGGCGACCTTCACCGTATAGGCGCGGCCGTTGCTGTCGATGACCACCAGCGGCCAGGTGGTGCGCGTCTCGATGAGGGCGAAGGCGAAGTCGCCGGCCTTGTAGCTGATCGCCGCGGGGTCGATGCCGTGGCCCTGGCGGGCGCGCACCCAGCCGTTCTTGGAAACGATCACGGTGACCGGCTCATCGGCGACGCTGATCTCAGCCGCGGCTACCGGGGCGACGCTTTCGATCAGGGTGCGGCGGGCGTCGCCGTACTTCTTGGCGTCGTCGGTGATCTCACGCAGGATCAGGCGGGTCATCATGCCGCGGCTGTCGAGCAGTTGCTGCAGGCCTTCGCGTTCTGCCTTGAGTTCGGCGAGTTCCTTCTCGATCCTGAAGCCTTCGAGCCGCGCGAGCTGGCGCAGGCGGATCTCGAGGATGTCCTCGGCCTGTGTCTCGGAGAGGCCGAAGGCGGCGATCAGCGCCGGCTTGGGTTCGTCGGATTCGCGGATGACGCGGATCACTTCCTCGATGTTGAGGTACGCAATCATGCGCCCTTCGAGGATGTGGATGCGGCGGTCGACCTCGCTCAGGCGATGGCGGGTGCGGCGCTCGACGGTGACGTAGCGGAAGTCGATCCACTCGCGCAGGATCTGCACCAGGTTCTTCTGCTGCGGACGGCCATCGCGGCCGATCATGGTGAGGTTCACCGAGGTGCTGCTCTCCAGCCCGGTGTGGGCGAGCAGCACGGCCATGAACTCGTCGCGGTCGATGCGGCTGGAGCGTGGCTCCAGCACGATGCGTACCGGTTCGGCTTCGGAGGATTCGTCGCGCACCGTTTCCAGGACACCGAGTACCAGCTGCTTGAGCTGCTTCTGCTCCTGGCTGACTTCCTTCTTGCCCGCGCGCGGCTGGGGGTTGGTGATGGCTTCGATGCCGGCCAGCACCTGGGCGGTGGAGACGCCGTGCGGCAGTTCATGGACGATCACCCGCCACTGCCCGCGGGCCAGCTCTTCCACCCGCCAGCGCGCGCGCAGGCGCAGGCTGCCGCGCCCGCCGGCGTAGGCGTCGCGGATGGCTTCGGGCGGGGAGATGAGCTGACCGCCGCCGGGGAAGTCGGGCCCCGGCAGCAGCGCCAGGATGTCGTCCAGTCCGGCCTCGGGGTGGCGGATCAGGTGGCAGGTGGCTTCGGCCACCTCGCGCAGGTTGTGCGGCGGAATCTCGGTGGCCATGCCCACGGCGATCCCGGAAGCGCCGTTCAACAGCACGAAGGGCAGGCGCGCGGGCAGCAACTTCGGCTCTTCGAAGGCGCCGTCGTAGTTGGGGGCGAAGTCCACCGTGTCGCGGTCAATCTCGGCCAGCAATAGCTCGGCGATCGGGGTCAGGCGGCATTCGGTGTAGCGCATCGCCGCGGCGGAGTCGCCGTCGCGTGAGCCGAAGTTGCCCTGGCCGTCGACCAGCGGGTAACGCAGCGAGAAGTCCTGTGCCACGCGCACCATGGCGTCGTACACGCTGGAGTCGCCGTGCGGGTGGTACTTGCCGATGACGTCGCCGACCACGCGCGCGCTCTTGACGTGCTTGGCGCCGGCGGCCAGGCGCATCTCGTTCATGGCGAAGAGGATGCGGCGCTGCACCGGCTTCATGCCGTCTTCGACCTGCGGCAGGGCGCGCGACTTGACCACGCTCATCGCGTAGGCCAAGTAGGCGCGCTCGGCGTAGCGGTCGAGCGGCAGGCTGCCATCGCCGTTGCCGCCGTCGTTGCCGATGGGGGCGGGCGGTGGCGGCGGTGGGGCATCTGCCGGCGGGGTAGCGAAGAGGTCGAGGGTGTCTTGGCTCATGGGTGGGTCCTGCATTGTTGCGGGCGGCCCGTCGCGGTGGCGGCAGGCGCGATTGTCAGGGCGTGCCGGGCGCGGTACGCTGAAGGTCTGGCAAACGAGGGGAACGGGCGATGGCAGGGCGCGACGACGACGATCCGCACAGCAACTTTTCCGCCGGACACCAGGACCGCCTGCTCGACGGCCTGCACGCGATCATCCGCCAGGCTGTGCGGGCGCTGTCCATCCTGATGGTGCTGGTGATCCTGTGGGGCATCGTAGACGTGGTCTGGGTGCTGTACCAGAAGCTCACCGCACCGCCTTTCCTGCTGCTCGGCATCAGCGACATCTTCGCCATCTTCGGCGCCTTTCTGGTGGTGCTGATCGCCATCGAGATCTTCGTGAACATCTCGCTCTACCTGCGTGACGATGTCATTCACGTCAAGCTGGTGGTGGCCACCGCGCTGATGGCCATCGCGCGCAAGGTCATCGTGCTCGACTACAACACGGTTGAGCCGGCCTACGTTTATGCGACTGCCGCCACGGTGCTGGCGCTGGGCGTCACCTACTGGCTGGTGAGCAAGCAGGCGCGCACCTGAGTAGTGACCGTGCGGGGAGGCGGGCAGGGCCAGGCTCATACGGGCGCTCGTCTCAGGACGCCGTGCCGGCCTGCTCGGTCGGCCTCCTGGGGCTTTCCGGCCAAGCCATCCGTCGTTCAAGCACCAGGGTCTGATCGCGGCTCAGGCTGAGGCCGGGTTCGAGCTGCGCCGGCGCACCGAACAGCCCGTCCCAGTGGGACTGTGGCGATGCAGTGACCGGACGGCCGGCCTTGCGGCGGTGTCTTTCGCCATCGGCGCTCATACGTCTGCCTCCACGCTGTCGCCGTTTTCCTCCATCCAGGCACGCCGTCCCGACGCTTCGCCCTTGCCCATCAGCAGGGTGAACATGCGCAGGGTGTCTTCCAGCGCCTCGGGGCGCACCGCCACCGGCAGCACGCGGCGGGTGGTCGGGTCCATGGTGGTTTCGCGCAGCTGGTCGGGGTTCATCTCGCCCAAGCCCTTGAAGCGGCCGACTTCGATGGCTTCGGGGCGGAAACCTTCCTGCACCATGCGGTCGCGGATCGCGGTGAGTTCGCCTTCGTCGAGCGCATAGAGGCGGCGCGCCGGGCGTTTCTTGCCCTGGGCGGGCACGTCGATGCGGTACAGCGGCGGCTGGGCGACGTAGATGTGGCCGCGCTCGATGAGCTTCGGGAAGTGGCGGAAGAACAGGGTCAGCAGCAGGGTCTGGATGTGGGCGCCGTCCACGTCGGCGTCCGACATGATGATGATCTTGCCGTAGCGCAGGCCGGACAGATCCGGCGCGCTGTCGGCGCTGTGCGCATCGACGCCCAGGGCCACCGCGATGTCGTGGATTTCGGCGTTGGCCAGCAGGCGGTCGGGGTCGATCTCCCAGGCGTTCTGCACCTTGCCGCGCAGCGGCAGGATGGCCTGGGTTTCCTTGTTGCGCGCCATCTTTGCCGAACCGCCGGCGGAATCTCCTTCCACCAGGAAGAGTTCGTTGTCGGCGATGTCCTCGGATTCGCAGTCGGAGAGCTTGCCGGGCAGCACCGCGACGCCCGAGCTCTTCTTGCGCTCGACCTTCTGCGCGCTCTTCTGCCGCGCCTGGGCCTGGCGGATGGAGAGTTCGGCGATCGCCTTGCCGGCCTCCACATGGTTGTTGAGCCAGATCTCGAAGGGGTCGCGCACCTGGCCGGAAACCAGCTTCACCGCCTCGCGCGAGTTGAGCTTCTCCTTCACCTGGCCCTGGAACTGCGGGTCGAGCAGGCGCGCCGAGAGCACGAAGCTCATGCGTCCGCACACGTCTTCCTGCTGCAGTTTGACGCCGCGCGGCAGCAGCGCGTGATGTTCGATGAAGGACTTCACCGCCTCGAACACCCCGGCGCGCAGGCCGGATTCGTGGGTGCCGCCGGCCACCGTGGGGATGAGGTTCACATAGGATTCGCTGGGTACTGCGGACTCGAACCAGGCAATCGCCCAGGCCGCGCCTTCGCCCTTGGCGAAGTTGGCGTCGTCCGCGCCGGCATAGCCTTCGGCGGTGTAGATCGGCGCCACCGGCTCGAGATCGCCGGCCTGCTCCTTGAGGTAGCCGGCGAGGCCTTCCGGGTAGCTCCAGCGTTTGCTCAGCGCGGGGCCGGCGGCCTGCTCGATGTCGAGCTGCACGCCAACGCCGGGCAGCAGCACTGCCTTGGAGCGCAGCAGACGCTCGATCTCGCTCAGCGGGACCTTGGGGGTGTCGAAATACTTGGGATCCGGCCATACCCGCACCCGGGTGCCACTCTGGCGGCCGCAGTCGCCCACCGTCTGCAGGGCGCCGATGTGCTCGCCGCCCGCGCTGAATTCGATGGCGTACTGCTTGCCCTCGCGCTTGACCTCGACCTCGATGCGCGTCGACAGCGCATTGGTGACCGCCACGCCGACACCGTGCAGGCCGCCGGAGAAGGCGTAGGCGCTGTTGCCTTCGCGCTTGTTGAACTTGCCGCCGGCGTGCAGCCGGGTGTAGGCCAGCACCACCACCGGCACACCTTCCTCGGGATGCAGGCCGACCGGGATGCCGCGACCGTCGTCGGCCACCGACACCGAGCCGTCCAGGTGCAGGGTGACATGGATCTTCTTCGCAAAGCCGGCCAGTGCTTCGTCGGCGGCGTTGTCGATGACTTCCTGGATGATGTGCGCCGGGCTGTCGGTGCGGGTGTACATGCCGGGGCGCTCGCGCACCGGCTCCAGCCCCTTCAGTACGCGGAAGGAGGATTCGTCGTATTGCTGCTGCTTGCCAGTCATCGCGGACCCGTCGGTGTAGGACGGGCGCAAGGATAAGGCGGGAGCGGGGGGAAGGGAAGGGGCGCGCGCCGGCAGGCGCTCAGGCGCTGCCGAGGATGCGGCCGCCGCCGCTGGGGCGGGTGTTGCCGGCGGCGTCGTAGAGCGGCGGGCGATCGGCGGCGCTTTGCAGGATCGCCAGCGCACGCTGGTTGTGCTGCATGCGCTCGATCAGCAGCTTGCCGTTGACGCTGTTGCGCTCACGGGCCTGACGGGCGAGTTCGATGACTTCCTGCCAGCGCGCAAGCGCGGCGGGCATGCCCTCGCAGGCGCGGACGATGCTGTCGGCGGAGCTGTCGAGGCCGTTGCGGCCGAGCAGAAGGGCACGGGCATCGTGCAGGCGCTGCAGGGTGTGGTAGAGATCGGTCTTGTCCTTGGCGAGGCTCACCAGGGCATCGACGTCGCCGGCGACCAGCAGGGCTTCCTCGCGGTCGAGCAGGGCGACGAAAGTGCGCAACTGCGCCACCTCCATGTCGAGGAGGTTGGCAAACTGCAGCTGTTCGGTCTGCTTCACCCGCCAGCGCCGCTACGGGCGTCGCCGAGGAATTCGCGGACGCTGTCGAGCAGGCCGTCGGCGATGCGGTCGGCGTCGACCTTGAAGCGTCCTTCGCTGATCGCCTGGCGGATCTCGGCAACACGCTGGCTATCCACCACCGGCGCGGCGGATATTGCCGCCTCGGCCTTCTGCAGGCTGGATGAGAGCGAGGAGATCTGTACCTTGTCGCCCGCGGCCGGGGCTGCCTGGCCCTGGCCGGACTGCGGGCGCGGTTTGCTGTCGTTGGCGGCCAGGCCGCCGAGCGACTTCACGGCACCTTCGATTTTCACGGTCGTACTCCGGATGAGTTCTGTCTGTATGTTACTTCGGCAGCCGGCCGCAAAACTTTAACGAATTCGAAAAACTTTTTTTGCGCGCTTGCGCTCATGCCCTAAAACCCCACCTCTACGACCCCGCCGGCGCGCGCGATGCCGCTGATCACCTGCCCTCCCGGCATGCGCACGCGCACGGGCTCGCCTTCCGCGGCGCCGTTGATCGCCCGTCCTTCGCTGGAGACGCGAAACCCCGGACCGCTGCTGACCACCTGTACGGTCTGCCCCTGGCGCACTGCCGGCGGCAGGCGCAGGTGGTCGGCACGCAGCGGCGCACCGGCGGCGACAGCGATGCGGGCGTGGTGGCCGATGGCCTGGGCGGGGTCGGTGAGCGTGTTGGCCGGCAGTGCGGCCAGATCGCCGTTGACCCGCCGCAGGTCGGCAAGGCCGACGATCTGGCCGGGGCGCAGCGGGCGTGCGAGCACGAGGTAGTCGGTATGCACTTCGACGCGTGCAGGCAGATAGACGGTCCACGTTACCGGCGATTCGCAGCGTACGCCGACGTTGGTCTGCCCCCAGGCGCGCGCACCGGCAGGAAAGAAAGCCTGAAGTTCGGCACAGGGGGGCAGGCGGTTGTTGGCGTCCATCTCGCCGACGGTGATCCGCAAGTCGCCGGCAAGGCCGCTCGTTTCGGCTTCCAGCAGAGCCTGCGCGGCCGCCCGCACAGGCTCCGTGGCTTGCTGGGCAAGCGCGGGGAGCACGCACAGGGCACCGGCGAGGACGCCGGTCATGAGGCGGGCGTGAGCAGTGAAGGGCAGCATGGGTTCATTGCAACACGAGCGTGGCCGCGGGGCAAGCCCTTGCGGCGGCGGCCGTGGGTACGGCCTCGAAGGGCGGCAGGCCCTGCCGGCAAGGATTGCCGTGGGCTTGCGGCAAGGGGCCAAATTGGCCGGTTTTTTCACCTTTGTTCGGCTCAAGGGCAGTGCTGTCAGGCGCCTAAGATGGCTGGCATGGAAGCTGCAATGACCTTGTTGCCGACCCGCCGGGATACCGCGGGACGGCACGTAACGAAGAGGTGATGCCATGAAGACCCTGCTCGACAACAGCCTGCGCAACCACCAGACCGCACTCAATGTGCAGGCCTACCGGCAGCAGCTGCTGGCCTCCAACATCGCCAACGCCGATACCCCTCACTACAAGGCACGCGACATCGATTTCCGCGGTGCGCTGCAGACTGCCATGAACAAGATCACGCCGCTTGCGCTGTCCACGACCTCCAGCGCGCATCTCACCGGGGTCAATGCCTTGCCGCTGGAGCGTTACACGCTGTATCGCACCGAGCTGCAATCGGCTGTCGATGGCAATACCGTCAACATGGACGTCGAGCGCGCGGCATTTGCCGAGAACTCGATCCATTACGAGGCCAGCGTGACCTTCATCAATGGTTTGCTGAGCGGCATGCAGCGCGCAATCTCGGGCCAGTAAGGGAGGGCAGGCGATCATGAGCATGCTCAATGTCTTCGGCATCGCCGGTTCGGCGCTCAGTGCGCAGTCGGTGCGCCTCAATACCACCGCCTCCAACCTCGCCAACGCGGACAGCGTGATTGCCGAGGACGGGCAGCCCTACAAGGCCAAGCAGGTGGTTTTTGCCGCCCGTCAGGTAGAGGGTGCCGGCAAGGGCTCGGTGGGCGTGCAGGTTACCCAGATTGTCGAGAGCGCGGCGCCGATGCGCCTGGTGTACGAGCCCAACAACCCGGCGGCAAATGCCGAGGGCTATGTCGAGATGCCAAACGTGAACGTCGTCGAGGAGATGGTGAACATGATTTCCGCCTCCCGCGCCTACCAGAATAACGCCGAGGTCATGAGTACGGCACGAACCTTGCTGCAGCGGACCTTGCAGATCGGTCAGTAAGCACCGACCGGAAAACCATGCTGCTGACAGCCGGAGAACGAGAATGAGCACCGTAAGCGACGCCACCCAAAGCGCACAGGACATCCTGGCCAGCCTTGCGCGCAAGGACACCCAGGACACCAGCGCCGCAAATCGGGACAAGACGCAGTTCCTGAAGCTGCTGACCACCCAGCTGCAGAATCAAGACCCGATGAATCCGATGGAGAACGCCGAGATCACCTCGCAGCTCGCGCAACTGTCCACGGTCGAGGGTATCGAGAAGCTCAACGCCATGATGAGCAAGCTGGTCAGCGCGCAGGAAAGCTCGGACGGTCTGGCCGCCGCCGCCCTGGTCGGGCGCGGGGTGCTGGTCGAGGGCAAGAATCTGATGCTTACCGAGGCCGGTGCCGTGGGCGGCTTCGAGCTCGATGGTCCGGCTGACCAGGTGGTGCTGTCGATCCGCGACGCCAACGGCATCGAGGTATCCACCGTCGAGCTTGCCGGTGTCGATGCCGGCAGTCACAACTACATCTGGGACGGTTCCGCCAAGGATGGCAGCCGCGCTGCCGACGGCCTGTATACCGTCTCCGTCACCGCTACCCAGGGCAATGACAGCGTGGTCTCGCGCGCGCTGCAGTTCGGTGCGGTGACCAGCGTCATCCGCGGTGCCAGCAGCACCGACCTTCAAGTAGGCGATCTCGGCATCTTCAAGATGGCCGACATCAAGCAGATTCTCTGATCCGGAGCAGCGATCATGGCATTCCAGCAAGGTTTGAGTGGACTCAACTCATCGGCCAAGGCGCTCGACGTCATCTCCAACAATGTCGCCAACGCCAGTACGGTGGGCTTCAAGGCCAGCAACACCATTTTCGCCGACATGTACGCCACGGCAATGACCGGTGGCGTGTCCTCACTGCAGATCGGTATCGGTGCGCGGGTTGCGGCGGTGACGCAGAGCTTTACCCAGGGCAATGTCACCGCTACCAACAACCCGCTCGACATGGCGATCAACGGCAATGGCTTCTTCCGTCTCGAGCGCAGCGACGGCACCGTTGCCTACTCGCGCAACGGCCAGTTCGACGTCAGTCGTGACGGCTTCATCATCAATGCCACCGGCGACCGGCTTACCGGCTACGCGGCGATCGACAGCAACGTCACCCCGACGGTGTTCGCCGGTGAGCCGACGGCGATCTACATCGACACCAGCAACATCCAGCCGCGCGAGACCACCACCGGTTCGCTGGGCGTCAACCTCGACTCCAAGCTGCGCAACCCGCTCAATCAGGATCCGGTCGGCACCGACATCACCAACTTTCTTGCCACCGGTATCTCCAATCCGGTGAGCATCCCGGTCGATGCCTACAACTACACCACCACGATGACGGTGTATGACAGCCTGGGCAATGCCTCGCTGCTCAACCTCTACTACGTGCGCAACCAGAACGACCCGCTTACCGGCGTGGCGCCCAACACCTGGTCGGTGTACGGCCGCCTCAGCAATGACGTGGTCCCCGATCCGCTCAACCCCGCGGAGTCGACCGGTGAGCCGCTGGAGCGTCTGGGCAGCATCGAGTTCAACGCCTTCGGGGTGCCGGTTGCCTCCTTCGAGGCCGATGGCGTTACTCCCACCGCGCAGCTTGCCCAGTTCGGTTTCAGCCGCACCGCGGCACAACTGCAGACCGGCGCCGACGACTTCGACATGACCCTCGACATGAGGGCCTCCACACAGTGGAACACCGCTTCGGCGGTGACCACCGCGCCGCGTCAGGATGGCTACACCACCGGTTCGCTGACCGGCCTGTCGGTGAGTTCCAACGGCATCGTCCAGGGCACCTTCTCGAACGGACAGGTGAAGGATCTGGCCATGCTCTCGCTGGCCAATTTCGCCAGCGCTCAGGGGCTGACCTCGCTGGGCAACAACCTGTGGGCGGAGTCCTACGACTCCGGTCAGGCCATTCTCGGCGCTCCGGGCACCGGGGTGCTGGGCATCGTCAGTTCGGGCCAGATCGAGGAGTCCAACGTCGACCTCACCCAGGAACTGGTCAACATGATCATCCAGCAGCGCAACTACCAGGCCAACGCACAGTCGATCAAGACGCAGGACTCCATCCTGCAGACGATCGTCAACATCCGCTGAGTCCTGATTTCGCAGAGGCCATCTCATGGACCGCCTGATCTATACCGCAATGACCGGTGCCAAGGGCACCATGGACCAGCAGGCGGCGGTGGCGCACAACCTCGCCAATGCCACCTCCACCGGTTTTCGTACCGAGATGCACAAGCTGCGCGCGGTGGAAGTGCAGACCGAGGCGCTGCGCAGCCGCGCCTTCGTCGTCGATGCCAGCGTCGCCACCGACTTCACCGCGGGGCCGCTGCAGTTTACCGGCCGCCAGTACGACGTCGCGGTGGAAGGCAAGGGCTGGCTGAGCGTGCAGATGCCCGACGGCAGCGAGGCCTATACCCGCGACGGCAGTCTGGAGGTCAGTGCCAACGGCGTGCTGCAGACGCGCAGCGGCCTGCCGCTGATCGGCGAGGGCGGGCCCATCACCCTGCCGCCGGACGCCGAGATCAGCATCGGCGCGGACGGTACCATTTCTGCCAAGGAAGCCGGGCAGAACGTCATCAACGTGGTTGACCGGCTGAAGCTCGTGAACCCGCCGGAGAGCGAACTGGTGCGTGGCGACGACGGCCTCTTCCGCACCCGCGACGGGGCGGCACAGCCTGCCGATGAAGCGGTAAAAGTTGCCGGCGGCTACCTCGAAGGCAGTAACGTCAACGTCGTCGAGCAGATGGTGACGATGATCTCGCTCGGCCGCCAGTTCGAGATGCAGACCCGCATGCTGCAGAGCGCGGAGGAGAACGATCGCGCCGCCACGCAGGTGCTTTCGGTGCGCTGAGCGCGCCCTTGCGCGAGCCAAAGAAGGGCGGCCCCGTGGGGCCGCCCTCGTCGTTGACGCCGGGGGAGTTGCGCAGTCGCGTGATTAGCACGGTTTTTGCAAGGTTAATCGCAGGATGGCCGCAAGCCCTGCCGGCCTAGAGTGAACACCATGCTACCCACGCCGGCGCCCTGCGACGGCATTGCGAACGAGGAACCCATCATGATCCGCTCACTGTGGTCCGCCCGTACCGGGCTGGAAGCCCAGCAAACCTCGCTGGACGTGATCTCCAACAACCTCGCCAACGTCTCCACCAACGGCTTCAAGCGCCAGCGTGCAGTGTTCGAGGATCTGCTCTACCAGACCATCCGCCAGCCTGGCGCGCAGACCACCCAGCAGACCCAGGTCGGCTCCGGACTGCAGATCGGTACCGGCGTGCGCGCGGTGGCCACCGAACGCATCTTCACCCAGGGCAGCCTGCAGCAGACCGGTGGCTCGCTCGATGTCGCCATCCAGGGCAACGGCTTCTTCCAGATCGCCATGCCCGACGGCACCACCGCCTACACCCGCGACGGCGCCTTCCAGCTCGACAACCAGGGCAATGTGGTCACCGCCAGCGGCTACCCGCTTGCCGACAACATCAACATTCCCGCCGACGCAGTGACCATCACCGTCGGCAAGGATGGCACGGTGAGCGTGCTGCAGGCCGGGCAGGTGACGCCGGTAGAGGTGGGGGCCATTCAGCTGGCCACTTTCGTGAATTCAGGTGGGCTGCAGAGCGCCGGGGAGAACCTCTTCCTGGAAACCGCCTCCAGCGGCGTGGCTACGCCCAACCAGCCGGGCACCAATGGCGCCGGGGTGATCAATCAGGGTTACGTGGAAACATCCAACGTCAATGTGGCCGAGGAACTGGTGAACATGATCGTCACCCAGCGCGCCTACGAGATGAATTCGCGTGCCATCCAGACCTCGGATTCCATGCTCGGCCGCCTGACCCAGCTTTGAGGAGGCGATCATGAAACTGTCCGTCCCGTTTGCCTGTGCCGCGCTGCTCCTGCTCTCCGGCTGCGCCGCGATGTACGACAAGCCTCCCACCATCGTTCATCAGCCCACCTCCGTGCGCCCCGAGGCGCCGCTGCAGACTGCGGGCATGAACGGCTCGATCTACCAGGCGGCGCAGTCGCGGCCGTTGTTCGAGGATCGTCGCGCGCGCATGGTCGGCGACATCATCACCATCAACCTGGTCGAACGCACCACCGCGCAGAAGAGCGCGAACGCCTCGGCAGGGCGCAACTCCGGCATGACCGGTGGCATCACCACGGTACCGGTGATCCCGCGCCTGAACTCGGTCAACAAGCTGCTCGGCGAACTGCAGGGCCTCAACGTCGAGGCCGGGGCGGATTCGAGCTTCTCGGGCTCCGGTGCGGCAGCGGCCAACAACGTCTTCAACGGCACCATCACCGTCACCGTCATCGACGTCTATCCCAACGGCAACCTGCTGGTTTCCGGCGAGAAACAGATCGCCATCAACCAGGGCGACGAATTCATCCGCTTCTCCGGGGTGGTCAATCCCAGCGTGGTGACCGCAGCCAACACCGTGCAGTCCACCCAGGTGGCCGACGCGCGCATCGAATACAAGGGCAGCGGCTTCATCGACGAACACAACACCATGGGCTGGCTGCACCGCTTCTTCGTGGCCATCTTCCCGTTCTGAACACCGCGCACAGGAGCTTCATCATGAACCGGCTCAGCTTCCGTTCCGCAGTGCTGGCCTGCTGCCTGGGCAGCCTGCTGTTTGCCGCCGGCGCGCAGGCCGCTCCCGAGCGTATCAAGGATCTGACCTCGATCGCCGGGGTGCGCAACAATCAGCTTGTCGGCTACGGCATCGTCGTCGGCCTCGACGGCAGCGGCGACCAGACCACGCAGACGCCGTTCACCGTGCAGAGCATCATCAACATGCTCGGCAACATGGGCGTGCAGTTGCCCGCTGGCACCAACCTGCAGCTGAAGAACGTTGCTGCGGTGATGGTTACCGCCAACCTGCCGCCCTTTGCCCGTCCGGGCCAGCAGATCGACGTCACCGTGTCGTCGATCGGCAACGCCAAGAGCCTGCGCGGCGGCACCCTGATCATGACCCCGCTGAAGGGTGCCGATGGCCAGGTGTATGCCGTCGCCCAGGGCAACATGCTGGTCGGCGGTGCCGGTGCGCAGGCCGGCGGCGCGGCGCAGACCATCAACCACCTGCTGGCAGGGCGCATTCCCGGCGGAGCGACGGTGGAGCGCGGCGTGCCGACCATGGTCGGTCACGGTGACTTTGTCACCCTGGAGCTCAATGAAACCGACTTTGGCACGGCCCGCCGCGTGGTCGATGCCATCAACCTTGCCACCGCGCCGGGCACTGCACATGCGCTCGACGGCCGGACCGTGCAGGTGCGCGCGCCGATCGATCCTTCCGAGCGCGTGGCCTTTCTCGGCAAGCTCGAGGCGCTCACCGTCACTCCGGTGCAGCAGGCCGCGCGTGTGGTGGTCAATTCGCGCACCGGCTCGGTGGTGATGAACCAGCGCGTGATGCTGCAGAACGTCGCCGTTGCCCATGGCAACCTCACCGTCAGCGTGATCAACGACCAGCAGGTGAACCAGCCGCCGCCGTTCTCGCAGGGACAGACGGTGATCACCGACCGCGGTGAGGTCGTCATCGAACAGGTGCCCGGCAAGCTGGTCAATGTGCAGGCCGGCAGCAACCTCGCCGACGTCATCAAGGCCCTCAATGCCCTTGGTGCGACGCCGATGGACCTGGTCAGCATCCTGCAGGCGATGAAGTCCGCCGGTGCGCTGCGCGCCGAACTTGAGGTGATCTGAGGGCGCTGCGATGAGCAACGGTTTCCAGCTCAACGCCCTCGATCCCAACTCACTGGGCGATCTGAAACGGCTGGCGCGCGAGAATCCCAACTCGCCGGAAGCCCTGCGTGCCGCCTCGCGCCAGTTCGAGGCCCTGTTCATGCAGATGGTGCTCAAGTCGATGCGCGAAGCCTCGCTGGGCACCGGCATGTTCGACAGCGAGCAGAGCAAGACCTACCAGTCCCTGCTTGACCAGCAACTGGCCTTGAACATGGCGCACAGTGGCAACAACGGCCTCGGCGAGGCCCTGTTCCGCCAGCTCGGAGGGCTGAACGCCGCACGTCAGGGTGCCGATGCCGCATTGTCGGCGAGCGGGCCGGGAACAGAACGCGGTTTCGACCTCTCCGGGGTGATCCGCCAGAGTGGCAATGCCGCTGCGCTGGCCCGCCAGGCCGCAGCACGCAGCAGCAGCGAGGACGATCCGGTCGGCGCCCTCATTGGCCAGCTCGAAGCGGCCGCGCAGGTGCGCAACGCTGACGGCAGCCGGGCCAGCGGTGCAGGCGCCTTCGTCGCCGAGCTGTGGCCGCATGCCGAAGCAGCGAGCCGGCGCACCGGCATCCCGGCGCACTTCATGGTCGCCCAGGCGGCGCTGGAAACCGGTTGGGGCGAGAAGGTGCTGCGCCACGCCGACGGCCGCTCCAGCCACAACCTCTTCAACATCAAGGCCGGCGCCGGCTGGCAGGGCGAGACGGTCAGCCGCCGGGTCACCGAGTACGCCAATGGCCGCCCCTACACTGAAGAGGCGCGCTTCCGCAGCTATGCCTCGTACGCCGAGGCCTTCGACGACTACGCCCGCCTGCTCGCCAACAGCCCGCGCTACAGCGCAGTGCTCGGCCAGACCACTGCCGGCGGCTTTGCGCGCAGCCTGCAGCAGGCCGGCTATGCCACCGATCCGCTGTACGCCGACAAGCTCACCCGCGTCATCGGCGGCCCCACCCTGCGCAATGCCCTGGGCGCCTGAGCGGGCGCGGCTGAAATTGCCGCTTTCAGGCTGGCAAGGATCTTGCTGATATCTGCCTGAACCATCGCGAATCAGGGGAATCATCATGTCGGGCCTGCTATCCATCGGACTTACCGGTCTGAATGCCGCCCAGGCGCAGTTGCTGACCACCGGGCACAACATCACCAATGCCGGGGTCGAGGGCTATCACCGCCAGACGGTGATCCAGAAGAACGCCACGCCGCAATTCACCGGCGCGGGCTTCTTCGGCAAGGGTACCCAGATTGCCGCCGTCACCCGTTCGTACAATGAATTCCTCGAAGGCCAGGTGCTCAATGCCAGCACCAAGGTGGCCGAATACACCGCCTACAACCAGCAGATCAACCAGATCAACAACCTGCTCGCCGATGCCTCGTCGGGCCTCTCCTCGGTGATGGAGGGCTTTTTTGCCGGCGTGCAAGAGGTGGCTTCCAACCCCACCAGCGTGGCTGCCCGCCAGGCCCTGATCTCTTCCGCCGAAGCGCTGGTGTCGCGCTTCAAGACCATGGATGCGCGGCTCACCGAGGTGCGCGAGGGCGTCGAGGGCGAGATCAAGTCCACGGTGGCGCAGATCAACATGATGGCGGGCGCCATCGCCGAGATGAACCGCCGCATCGCGCAGTCGCAGGTTGCCGGCCCCAGCGTGGCGGCCAACGACCTGCTCGACCAGCGCGAACAACTGGTTGCCGAACTCAACAAGCTGGTCAAGACCAGCACCGTGACGGAAACCGACGGCTCGCTGAGCGTCTTCATCGGCACCGGCCAGGGCCTGGTGGTGGGCAACACCGCCAACACCCTGGGCGCGGTGCAGAACCCCAACGACCCGCAGCGCACGGCCATCGCCCTGGTGGCGCAAAACGGCATTGCCGCCATCCTGCCGGAGAGCCTGATCACCGGCGGCACCCTCGGCGGACTGCTGGGTTTCCGTGCAGAAACCCTCGACACGGCGCAGAATACCCTTGGCCAGATCGCCATCGGTCTGGCTGTGGCCTTCAATTCTCAGCACACCCTGGGTGTGGATCTGTCCGGCGTGCTGGGCAAGGATTTCTTCGCCGTGCCCGAGGCCGCCGTGATGCCGCTGGGGGCGGCAAGCGTGAGCTACGATGCGGCAAACATTGCCGGCCTGACTTCCAGCGACTACGAGCTGCGCAACGTCGGCGGCGTGTTCACCCTCAAGCGTCTTGCCGATGGCGCCGAGTTTGCCGCCACGCCGCCGGTGGCCCCGGCGACCGACTATACCTTTGCTCAGGACGGACTCAACATCGCGGTCAGCGCGGCGACGCTGGCCGACGGGCGCACCGCGCTCATCCAGCCCACGCGCTATGCCGCCCGCGACATCGGCGTGGCGATCTCAGATCCGCGCGAGATCGCCGCCGGCGGGCCGGTGTCGGCGGAGGCGCCGCTGTCCAATCTCGGCAACGGCGCGATCAGCAACATCCGTGTCGTCGACGTCAGCGGCATGCCGGTGACCACCGCCGGGGTGCCGGACTTCGGCGATCTCACCCTCAGCTTCGCCGGCGTCAACGACTACACCCTGTCGCTGACCAGCTCCGGCGGCGCTACCGTCGCCCTGACGCCGGCGACCTATTCGCTCGGCAGCGATACCCAGGGGCGCACCTTCACCGCCACGGTGACCCCCGATCCGCTCGACCCGGCCACCACCTACACTTTCGAATTCACCCTGTCGGGCTCGCCCACCGGGACCGATACCTTCCGCTTCAGCCCCACCGAGGCGGGGACTGCCGACAACCGTAATGCCGTCGCCCTGGGCGCGCTGCAGACCTCCAAGCAGATGCTCGCCAGTGCCGACGGCACGCCGACGGCAACCTTCCAGTCGGTGTATGCGCAGATGGTGACCCAGGTCGGCAACAAGACCCGCGAGGTGCAGGTGAACCTGAAGGCGCAGGAATCCCTGTTCAACCAGGCCATGGATGCGCGGGACTCCCTCTCCGGGGTCAACCTCGACGAAGAGGCCGCCAACCTGATCCGCTACCAGCAGGCCTATCAGGCCGCAGCCAAGGTGATGTCGGTGGCCCAGACCATGTTCGACGAAGTCCTGTCGATCGCGCGTTAAGGAGAAGCATCATGCGCATCTCGACCAGCATGATCTACGACAAGGGCGTCAATTCGCTGCAGCAGCAGTGGGGCGACCTGCTCAAGACCCAGCAGCAGCTGTCCACCGGACGGCGTGTGCTGACTCCGGCCGAAGACCCCATCGCCGCCGCGCGCGCGCTCGAAGTCGGCCAGTCCAAGGGCGTCAACACCCAGTTCATGACCAACATCGGCTATGCCGATGACGCCATGAAGATGTTCGAGTCTACCCTTACCGGTGTTGGCGACATCCTCCACTACAGCCGCGAGCGTGCAGTGCAGGCTGGCAACGGGGCGATGACCCAGACCGACCTCAACTACATTGCCAGCGACATGAAGTCGCAGTTCGAGGCGCTGGTGGCGCTCGCCAATACCAAGGACGGCATGGGTGACTACCTCTTCGCCGGCTACCGCGCGCAGACCCAGCCCTACACCGGCAACCTCGCCGGCATCAGCTACGAGGGCGACCAGGGCGAACGCACCATCCAGGTCTCCGCCTCGCGCTACATGCCGGTCAGCCTGCCGGGCTCGGAAGTTTTCGACCGCACCCTGGCGATCGACGAGCAGAGCGTGCTGCTCTACGGCAACGCCGACAACGGTGGCAGCGAGACCCTCGCGGTGAGCGCGGTCGATCCGCTTGCCGCACGCCAGGCCACGCGCTACCAGATCTCCTACAGCCAGCCCGATCCGGCGCTGCCCGGCACCTACAGCATCGAACGCCTCGGCCAGGACAGCAAGGATGTGCCGTGGACCGACGCCGAGCTCGAACAGATGTGGCCCGCCACGCCGCCGGCCACCGGCTTTGTCGTGCCCGACGGCTATACCCTTTCCGCAGACCGCAAGACCATCACCTACACCCCGGACCCCACCGCCGCGCCGCCGCTGCCCTACCAGATCAGCGTCGATGGGCTCACCATCGCGCTACCCAGCGACCCCGAGCCCGTGCCTCTCGATGCCCCCCAGGAGGCGCGTACGGTGAAGGACGAAGTGGCCGACGGCGACCGCTTCGAGATCTTCGTGCCATCGACCAACCTGCTCAACAACGTCGCCATGTTTGCCGGCGCCTTGGAAAGACCGGGCGCCTCGGGCGTCAACGGCGTGGTCGCCTTCGCGCTGCAGACCATGGACGCCGGGCAGGAGAACGTTCTCAAGGTGCGCGCGCAGATCGGTTCGCAGATGACCGAGACGCAGAACCTCGCCAACCTCGGCAGCGACCTCAACCTGCAGTACGCCGAGGTGATCTCTGGCCTGATGGACGTCGACTACGTCGAGGCCATCTCCCGCCTCACCCAGCAGCAGACCTACCTGCAGGCCGCCCAGCAGTCCTTCATGAAGGTCTCCAACATGTCGCTGTTCAACTACATCTGAGGCCTCGTGCCCGCACGGCGTGGGGCAAAGTGTGTCACTGCCGTTCGCCCGTTGAAAGGGGCAAGGGGCCCATGTCCAGCCCTTGAATTGACCGGTAAAAACACCTTTTATCGAGCTCTTCTCCTTGCGCTCTGCGTTACACAATGCAATCAGGCAAGAGTGCCTTGTCCGGACACAGTGCCGTCACCGCGCGGGCGGGTGGGAGAAGAGGATGGACAATATATTGTCATTGCTGGGATCGCAGGCGGGGTACCTGCACAGGCCGGGCCGGGTATGTCGTGCCGCGGTGCTGGCGTGCGCTTTGCTCGTCGCGACTCCACCCGTGTACGCCGCGCCGCTTGATGAAGACAACCTGCTGCTGCTTGACGTCATGCTTGAACGCCAGCGTCTGGCATCTTCCATTACTGCTTACCGCCACCAGGGGAAAGTGCTGGTGTCGCTCGCCGAGCTTGGCGGTGCGCTGGAGTTTCCCATTGATGTGAACTCAGCCACTGGTTTGGCCAGCGGCTGGTTCCTGTCGCAGGATCGTCGTTTCGAACTTGACTTGGCAACGCGTCAGGTGACGATCAACGGGCAGGTGCGGAGCTTTACCGCTGATGAAGTGGTCGCCAGCAGTGACGGCATTTTCGTGGCCATGGATACCCTGGCGCGCTGGTTTCCGACCGATCTCGAACTGCAGATGAGCACTTTGTCGATTGCTGTCAAGCCACGAGAGATGTTGCCGGTGCAGGCGCGTGAGGCACGGCGCCGCCAGGGTGCGCAGGTCAGTGCCGTGGGGCCGGCAAGTCTGCCGCCGGTGGACAACTCCTATAGAGCGCTTGGTCCGCATGCGCTTGATCTCGGTATCGGTTACTCCGTCCATCGTAGTGAGGACAGCGGACGTCCGCGCACCGGCATCAACTACTCAGCCCTTCTGGCTGGTGATGTCGCCTACATGGATTCGCGGGTGTATTTCAGCGGTAACAAAGATGATGCGCTGAGTGATTTTCGTGCCAGCCTTTCACGCGATGGTCTGAATGGGCCATTGGGTCTGCGCTATGTCGAGGTTGGCGATATCGTCCCTCCACAAGTGGCGGGCGTGGCGGGGAGTGCTGCGGAGCGGGGCATCCTGATCCAGGGGGGCGGGTCGGCGGTCGGTCGTGACGATCTTATCGACGGTGATACCATCCGCATCGTCGGCGATGCGCTCACAGGCTGGGATGTTGAACTGTTCCAGAACGGCATGCGAGTGGGATTTCAGACCGTCGGGCCTGATGGGCGCTATGTTTTTGAGAACATTGAGCCATTGTTTGGAGAAAACCAGTTTGAACTCGTTTTCTATGGCCCGAATGGTGAGGAGCGTCGTGAGAAGGTGAGCCGCTTCAGCGGTCTTACTCCAGATCAGCCCGGTAGCGTACGCTATCAACTTGCCGTTTCGCAAAAGGGCGAGCAACTCTACGACGCCAGCCCGACCGAACACGAGTCAGGAATTGACCCGGTGAGCAATCGTGGCAGCCTGCGCTACGCGGCGGGGGTTGACCTGCGTGTGCTGCAGCAGATGTCTGTGCGTGCGGCCTGGAACAGCGTCGTTATTGATGATCAAAGGCGCAACTACCTCATGTTGGGTACCCGTCTGGGGCTTGGTCCGGCTACGCTTGGTCTCGACGGCACGCGGGGACCAAGCGGAGGGACGCGTTGGGACGCCTCATTGCATCTCCCCGGAGGGGTCAGGTTGTGGGGCTTTGATACGCGCTTCGTACACTCTCACTTCGCCAACTACATTCCTCAGAATGAGAGCGATGAAGAGGTGCGCAATCTCAGCAGCCGCACGAGTGTGATTGTCACTGGCCCGGTGGGAACCGTGAATACGAGGTTTGCGGTCAGCCACAATCGCAGCAATGACTCCCGCTACAACTCTTACTCGGCGGGTTTTACCAGTTTTGCTGCGGGCGTGCACTTTGGCAGCAACTTAGTCTATGACCAGTACGAACAGGGCTCCGGAGCGGTTCAACGCGAAAATGCCTTGTACGGCGACGTATTCTTCACTACTCGCACCGGTCCATTGTCCATCCGCGGGGGCTCAAACTACATGTTGCGTCCTGATCGTGACATCACCCGCTATTACATCGACAGCAATTTGCGCGTAGCGCAAGACATGACGATGAACTTTGGCCTCAGTCACGATCCCTTGCGCGACCTGACGCGCTTCACTGCGGGCTTCAACTGGCGCTTGCCACAGTTCACCCTCAGTCCGCGCCTGAGCTACGACAGTGATGGGGAATACAGTGGCTTCGTCTACCTGACCATGTCCATGGGACCAAGGCCGGATCGACCGAGTGTGCTCTTTAGTGGTCGCTCTCTGGCGGGCAACGGGACGGTCATCGCACGGGTCTTTCTCGACCGGGATGGCAGCGGAACTTTCACGGAAGGTGATACGCCGCTACCTGGCGTCAAGGTCGTCGCTCCGCAAGCAGTGCGCAACGTAGAGACTGATCGAGAGGGCGTCGCCCAGCTTACCGGCCTGTTCTCCGACCGGCCTACTGATGTGTTGGTTGACGAGAAGACGTTGCCTCACCCATCCATGAGGGCGTTGCATGGAGGAAACTCCGTGCTCGCCCGTCCAGCGACTACAACGCTGATCGACTTCCCGGTCGTGCTTACCGGTGAGATCGAGGGGCGGGTCCATGCGCAGCGTGGCAGTAGCCGTTCAGCACTTGCCGGCGCTCTCGTGGAGTTGATTGATGCCAAGGGGTCTGTTTACGCTTTCAAGGCCAGTGCGCATGATGGCTTCTTCGCCTTTGACGGCATTCCATTCGGAACCTATCAGCTGAGGTTTGGGGGCGCGCGTGGCGCAAATAGCGAGTCTCTTTCCGTGGTGATTAGTGAAGCGTCCCCTTACAGGAGCGGTTTGCAGTTGATCGCGAGGGAAAACGGTGTTGCCGCAAGCTCGCTGGCTCCCATTGCGCAGCTCTCCCCACTGGTAAGCGCTGATGTATCCGCCGAACAACCACTTGTTCCTGCCCAGGTTGCACAGACTGCCGCAGTTCGGCCTGCTGCTCACACGGCGCAGACCCGGGGCAGGATGCCTGCGGTGGGCAGTGATGGGCGTATTGTTCAACTCGGCGCCTACAGTAGCGTCGATAACGCAGAGAATGCCCTGCGACTCATGCGCTCCCGTACTCTCGTCGGAAGTGAAGATGTCCAGATCATCGCGTTGGCCACTGATGCGCGCGGCGTCCTGCATCGCATATTGATGTCTCCAGGACGCCTCTCGGCTGAGGCCTCCTGCCGGTCAATCAAGGCGCGAGGCGGCAGTTGCATCACCGTCGATCCCGCCAGACGATGAGGGAGGGGCAAATGTCATGCGATCATTCCTCGGTGAAGTCATGCGCCAGACCAGTCACCGTGCGATTACGGCATGCTCGGGGGCGTGTCGGTAGCCTCTGGTTCCTGACCCTGATATCCGTAACACCGGCCTATGGGGCCGACGACGGTTCATTGCTGGACTCCGTCGGGGTGTTCGCCAGCGAGTACCTTGCTGATCGCAAGCGCGCGGGCTCTTTGGTGGGAGGGTTGCTCGGTGGGGCTTTGACGGCTCACCCTGCAGGCCCTATCGTAGGCAGTCTGCTCGGGTTCTGGATTGGAAAATCCACGATGCATGAGGACAAGGGGGGGGGTGCGGTTCAGCATCGTTCCAGTGCAGTTGATCCACGGCGCCCGATCATTCCAACTGGCGGTGCAGTGGTGGCAGCAATGTCGTTTGATGGGCAGACGACACTGAACTTCGAACCCGCTGCTGTAGTGCCGGGTCCGATCGATCAGTCCGGAGCACCGCAGCCCGGCGCTGTACAGGCTCCTCAGCCTGCACCTCCATTACTTGCGGCGCCTGCCCTGGCAGTATTGCCGGGTGCCGCGCCGGCCTCGCCGTTCTCACCTCTCGGTGGACGACTGCCCGTGCCGCCAAGCCGGGATCAGCTTGCATCCCTGTGCGGTGGCGGGGGGGAGGGAGGGGGCGATCCACGTCTGCGCAACGCGTGCTTCTATTATCAGGGGCGTTGAGTAGTCGTGCAGGCTTGAATTTCATCAACTTGATAGCTGAGTTTTGATAGCCATGACCACTGCAAGAAGAGATGAGGGCCAACTTGTCCAGGCTTTCAAGGAGGCTGTCGCCCATCATCAGGCGGGTCGACTGGACGAGGCTGCGCAGGCTTATCAGTCATTGTTGGTGGAGTGGCCTGCAAACCCCGGAGTCAGCTACAACTTCGGTCTGCTGCTGTTCGGAAAGGGAGATGTCGATGCCGGCTTGAGCTTGCTGAAAGCCGCTTGTGAGGCAGCACCCGATGGACAGCCATATTGGTTGGTCTATATCGACGCACTGCTCCACGTCGGGCGTAGCAGTCTGGCTGAGAGTGTTCTCGCCCATGCCCGCAAGCGTGGTTTTGCAGAGGAGGTGCTGGCACCACGTGTGCGTCAGCTTGAACGGATGCGCGATGAAGTCGGCCGCACGCCGGCTGAGTCAGAGGTTCAGCGCCTAACGCAGTTGTACAACCAGAATCGCCATCAAGAATTCGAAGCACATGCCCGCCATCTGCTTCAGCACTTTCCCAGTTTTGCTGTTGCCTGGAAAGCGCTGGGCGTAGCGCTTCTGGTCGGTGATCGCGCTGAGGAAGCGATTCCGGTCCTGCAGCGTTGCATCGAGCTTCTTCCCGATGACGCCGAGGCCCACAACAACCTGGGCTCCATGCTGCACAAGGTGCGGCGCCATCGTGAGGCGGAGGACTGCTTTCGTCGGGCACTGCGGCTGCAGCCTGGTTTTGCTGCGGCACAGCGTAATCTGGCTATCGTTCTGCGTGACCTGGGACGCTACGTTGAGGCCGAGACACAGTTGCGCGAACTCATCAAGCGCCAACCAGAAGATCCCCTCCTGCACAGCAACCTGGGGTTGGTCTTTGTCAAGCAGGAGCGAATGCCCGAAGCCGAGGTTTGCTACCGGAAGGCGCTGGCGCTACGTCCGGACTTTGCAGAGTGCATGGCGCAACTTGCCAGTGTCCATCAAGAGATGGGGCGCTTGGGAGAGGCCGAGGCGGGCTATCAGCGTGCGTTGGAACTGGCCCCGCGATTGCCTGGGGCGCACGAGGGCTTGGGCAGGCTGGCTCTGCTTGACGGTCGCCCCGGAGAGGCTGCGACGTTTTACGAGCGGGCGATGGTACTTGCTCCGGAGAGCCTCGACGTACACAGCAGTCTGCTCTATACCTTGAACTACGCCGCCATCCGAAACGAGGCGCGAATGGTTGAGAGCGCCCGTGCATTCGGGCGCAAGCTCGCTGCTCGCCATCGCGGGCCTTATAAGGAATGGGCAGTCAATCCGCAGGCTCAGCGGCTGAGGATCGGATTTGTCTCGGGCGATCTGCGTAAGCACCCGGTTGGCTACTTTCTCGAAGGCATCCTGCCGGTCTTGGATCGTGAACGGTTCGAGCTTGTCGCCTACCCGACCAGTCGTGACAGCGATGTGTTAACCGAACAGCTCAAGGCGAGCTTTGCGGCCTGGCACCCGCTTTACGGGTTAGATGACGAGCAGGCTGCTGCTCGTATTCATGCTGATGGCGTTCATGTGCTGATCGACCTGTCGGGGCACACTGCTCACCACCGGCTGGGTGTGTTCTCACGCAAGCCGGCGCCGGTGCAGTTGACTTGGCCGGGCTACTTTGCGACCACTGGGCTTGAGGAGATAGACTGGTTTCTTGCCGATCCGGTCACGGCGCCTGCAGAGGATGAGGGCTACTTTACCGAGCGCGTCTGGCGTCTCCCGGACACCCGGCTATGCTTTACACCACCTGTTGATGCACCGCCGGTTGCGCCGCTTCCGCTGCTCGTCAACGGCTACCCCACTTATGGTTGCTTCCAGAATCTCAACAAACTGACCGACGATGTCCTGCAACTGTGGTCGCGTGTTCTATCGACGATTCCTCAGGCCCGACTTCGGGTGCAGTCACATCAGTTGCGCAATGAAGGGGCAATGGAGCGCTTGCGCAAGCGTCTAGTTGCAGCAGGGATTGCCACTGAACGTGTTGATCTTCACCCACCCTCCGGGCGTCAGAGTTATCTGCGGGCACATGCCGAGGTCGATGCGATCCTCGATACCTTTCCCTACACAGGTGGTACCACTACCTGCGAAGCACTGTGGATGGGGGTGCCGACGCTGACCCTGCAGGGCGGGACGCTTATTGGCCGGCAGGGCGCCAGTATACTGGAGGCCGCAGGTCTGCCCGATTGGGTCGCGCAGTCCGAAGAAGACTACGTTGCCAAGGCTGCTACTTTGATTGCCGACTCAGAGGTGCTGTCGCGCCTTCGCGGCAGCCTCAGGGAGCAGTTGCTTCGTACCGCATTGTTCGATACCCCCCGTTTTGCGCGCAACCTCGAACAGGCACTCATGGAAATGTGGGAGGCGGCCGGTGAGATAGCCCTGTGTTCGTCTCCCCTTGCCATGGAATGCGTCGCCGACCAGCACGCCCATGCTGAAACAGACATGCCAAGTGAAGCGGAGATCGCCGAGATGGTGGCGCTGTTTCGCGATGAGCGGCACGAGCCATTGGTCGATTTCGCTCGACTGTTGACCGAACGATTTCCTGCCTATGGAATTGGTTGGAAGGTGCTCGGCGTGGCCTGCAAAACGCTGCAGCGGCATGACGAAGCTCTGGCAGCAATGCTGCGTGCCGTTGAGCTGCTGCCCGAAGACGTGGAATCAGTAAGTAATCTTGGCTTGGTTTACTTTGAACTGGAACGTTACGAGGAAGCCGTCGTCTGCCATCGCCAGGCACTTGAGATTGATCCGGCCGATGTAGATGCTGTAGTCAATCTGGCCGCCGCGTTGTTTCGGTTGGATCGCCTGGATGAGGCCATTGCTGCCTTGCAGGACGCCTTGGCGTTACATCCGCAGCATTTCGATCTCCACCTGCGGCTTGCCGAGGCTCTGTGGAAGCAGAAGAAGCTTGCCGAAGCGCAAGTGCATTTCGAGCGTGCGGCAGAGCTGGGTTTAAACAATGTCGAGGCCCATTATCGGCTCGGGAATTTGCTCTATGAGCGACGGCGCCACGAAGAGGCGGAAAAGGCCCTGCGTTACGCACTCAGCCTGGATCCTGCCCACCAACGTGCAAAGGGAGTACTGGGCTTGGTGCTGCTGGCGTGCAATCGCCATATTGAAGCCGAGCAGCTCTACCGTGAAGCCATCTCCGAGCAACCGGAGATGGCCGAGCACTACTGCAATCTTGGCACCGCAGTGCAGGGTCAAGGGCGCCTGCACGAGGGGCTTGATTGCATCCGACGTGCCTTGGAACTGCGCCCAGAGTGGGTTGAGATAAATAGCAATCTATTGTTTTCAATGAATTACGCTGCTGAGGACGATCCACAACGCCTGCTCGAAGAGGCGCTCGCCTACGGCGAGCGGGTCGCACACCAAGCTGGTCACCCCTTCAGCGATTGGGATCTCGACGACCGTCCGCGCCGCTTGCGGGTTGGCTTTGTTTCCGGTGATCTGTGTGCCCACCCGGTGGGCTATTTTCTCGAGGGTATCCTGCCGGTGCTTGACCGCGAACGTCTCGAGTTGATCGCCTATCCGACGGTCGACCGCAGCGATGTGTTTACTGAGCAGCTAAAGAGCAGCTTTGAGGCTTGGCGACCATTGTGGGCGTTGAGTGACGATGCGGCCGCCGAGCGCATTCGCAAGGACGGCGTACATCTGTTGATCGATCTCTCCGGGCATACGGCGTACAACCGGCTGGGGGTGTTTGCGCGTAAGCCTTCACCGGTTCAGGTAAGTTGGCCGGGATACTTCGCTACCACCGGGGTTGCGCAGATCGATTGGTTCATTGCCGACCGCGTTACGGTGCCGGAGTCGCATCAGTGCTATTTCAGCGAGCGCATCTGGTATCTCCCCGATACCAGGCTGTGCTTTACTCCGCCGCTCAACGCTCCGTCCGTTTCCCCTTTGCCGGCGTTGACCGAAGGCGTCATCACCTTTGGCTGTTTTCAGAATCTAAGCAAGGTTAATGATGAGGTGTTGCGTGTCTGGGCAAGAGTGATGGAGGCCTTGCCTGGAAGCCGACTTCGCCTGCAGACCCGCCACTTCAACGATCCGGAAGGCAGGCAGCAGATGCGCCAGCGGCTTGCTGCTTGCGGCATTGACCCCGAGAGAGCGGCGCTGCACCCCGGGACTAGCCGGAAGGACTATCTGGCGGCCCATGCCGAAGTCGATATGATCCTTGACACGTTCCCGTATACAGGTGGCACAACCACCTGTGAGGCCTTGTGGATGGGCGTGCCAACGCTGACCTTGTGTGGCGATACGCTGATCGCCCGGCAAGGGGCCAGCATGATGGCAGCGGCAGGATTGCACGACTGGGTTGTAGAAGACGTTGATACCTACGTCGTGCGTGCGCTGGCGCTGGCGCGTGATGTCAACGGTCTGGCAGCGTTGCGTGCAAACATGCGTCAGCGGCTGGTGAGGACAGCACTGTTTGATACGCCAAAATTTGCCCGCCAGCTTGAAGATGCTTTGTGGAACATGTGGGCTGAGTATGCCCGTAGCCGGAACTATCAGGAGATGTCCGCATGACGGAAAGTGAGATGAAGGCACTGCCTGATGGCAATGCGGACGAGGAGCTCATCGCGCTGTTCTCGCAAGGCCAGATGCAAAGTTTGCTTGAACGCAGTGCAATACTGCTCGAGAAGTATCCTGCCTACGCTTTTGGCTGGAAGGCGCATGGGCTCGCGCAGTTGGCACTGGGGCGGCGCGGCGAGGCCATGCCGGCATTACGGCGGGCACTTGATCTGCAACCCCGGGATGCGGAGGGGTGGACCAACCTGGGCATCCTCCTGCTGGAGCAAGAGAAGGCCCAGGAGGCAGAAGAGGCTTTGCGTCGCGCGCTGGCAATCGATCGGGATCTGTCCGCAGCGCTGAGTGCCTTGGGCGTTTACTTGGTACGTTCGCGTCGTGAGGGTGAGGCCGAGCCCCTGTTGTTGAGGGCGCTTAGCCTGCAGCCAGGGTCGCCGCGTATCCACCGTGGGCTTGGAGAGATCCAACTGCGCCGTGGAGAGCTTGAACAGGCAGAGCGTTCTTTCAAACAAGAGTTGGCTGTGCAACCGGATGATCTCGAAGTCAAGCTTCTGCTGGGCCAGGTCTTTCATCGCCAAGGGCGCCTGGGTGATGCGGCGAAGGTATTCGTCCATATCACGCAGCAGTGTCCCGACCATGTCGATGCTTTCAGCAGTCTTGGGCTGGTGTTGCAACAAGGGGGGAACCTGCCCGGAGCTGAAGTCGCCATGCGGCGCGTTACCGAGTTGCTGCCCGACAGTGCGGAAGCGTTCAACAATCTTGGTAACACCTTGCAGACCCAGGGGCGCTTCATCGAAGCCCAAAGCTGCTATCGGCGGGCACTGGCGCTGCGGCCTGGTTTTTATGCCGCGCACAGCAACCTGATAAATGCGATGAATGAGTCGGAGAGGATCACTCCGCAGATGTGCTTGACCGAAGCCCGCCGGTATGGTGAGAGCCTTAGTGGTGCCGGTGCCGGGCCTTACGCTGAGTGGGGTTGCGACCCCGCCCCGGCTCGTCTGAGGATTGGCCTGGTTTCTGGTGGTCTGCGTCGTGGCCCGATTGCTTACTTCACGCTTGGCGTACTGCACGCGCTTGACCGCAGCCAGATCGAGATCATTGCCTATCCCACCAACGATTCCGGGGACGAACTCACCGAAGCATTTCGCGCGCAATGCGATCGATGGCAGCCGATCAGGGGGCTGGACGATGATGCGGCAGCGGCCAGAATTCATGCTGACGGCGTACATGTGCTGATCGACATGGCGGGTCATGGTGCAGACAACCGCTTGCCGGTATTTGCCCGTAAGCCTGCCCCTGTGCAGGTGAGCTGGCCGGGCTATTTTGCTACTACAGGGGTGCAGCAGATGGACTGGTTCATTGGCGATTGCGTCAGTTTGCCGGAGAGTCTGCGGGCCCATTTCACCGAGCAGATCTGCTACCTGCCGGATACCCGTCTGTGCTTCACACCGCCGGACGATGCGCCGGATGTGTCGGAGCTTCCGTTGCTGCGCACGGCGTTTCCAACTTTCGCCAGCTTCCAGAGACTGTCTGCCCTGAGCGATCAAACTCTAGTGCTGTGGGCGCGGGTGCTGAATTCAGTGCCGAGTGCCCGTCTACGCTTGCAGGCCAGAGAGTTTGCCTATGCTCCCACCGTCGCGGCCGTTCGCACCCAGTTGCAGTCCTGCGGGCTTGACCCGGCTCGTGTGGATTTCCATGGAACCTCCAGCTTTGCCGATTACCTTGCCGCTTACCGTGACGTTGATGTCGTGCTTGACAGCATCTCATTCTCCTCTGCCGCAAGAGCCTGCGAGGCCCTGTGGATGGGCGTGCCGACTGTCACCCTGGCCGGAGATTCTCTGATCACTCGTCAGGGGGCGGGAGTGCTCCATGCCGCCGGGCTGGATGGTTGGATTGCACGTTCCGTAGATGAGTATGTCGATCTCGCAGTACGGGCTGTCTCGCGGCCTGCTGAGTTGGCCTCTCTGCGTAGCGGGATGCGTGATCGCCTCACCACGTCGGCTTTGTGCGATGCGGGGCGGTTCTCGCGTGCGCTGGAGGCAGCGTTTTGGAGAATGTGGGAAGTCCAGGCTGGCGGTCGAATGCTGGAGCGAGTGATTGATCAATCTACGATTGCAGGGGGAGCGTGATGGCGCAGAAGTTCGAGCAGGATGATCAGGTCAACTTTTTTGTTCCGGTGTTCTGGGGGACCAAGGAACCGGAGCTCTTCGCGGATCTGATGCGGGTGGCGGCTAAGATGACCGGGGCCTACCACTTCGCCGACAACATGTTTGTGTTCCAGCGTAACAATTCCATGGTTCGCGATGTGCCCTTCATGGATGCATGGCAGCAGAACATTGTCTCCTCCTCCGATGAGGCCATCCTCTGGCGACGCTACATTTTGGCCATGGCCGGCTACCACTGCAGTCACCTCGACGGTGATTTTGTCGAATGCGGTGCCTACGAGGGTGTAGGTGCCAAGACCGTGCTCGACTACCTTGGCGGCCCGGAGTTTCCCAAGACCTTCTGGCTGTACGACCTCTTCGAGCACAAGGCCGACTCGGTGAATCATCCCATGCCTTCACATGGCCCTCAACTTCATCAACAGGTCGTGGAGCGCTTTGCTGGCTACCCCAATGTGCGGATTTTCAAGGGCTATCTGCCGGAAGTGCTTGAGCAGGGAGCACCAGAGAGGATCGCCTATCTGCACATCGATCTCAATCAGGCGCCGGCAGAGATCGCCACTTTGGAGGCCTTGTTTGATCGAGTGGTGCCGGGCGGCATGATCATTCTTGATGATTACGAGATGTACTTCTATCGTGCTCAGAAGGCCGCGGAGGATAACTGGTTCGGTCAGCGCGGCTACAAGGTTTTCCCGCTTCCCACGTCGCAGGGTTTCGTGATCAAGAGGTAGGGCGATGCGTCTGACCGAAGATGTGTGTGCTCAGATATTGCAGGCTACCGATGGTGTGCGACTGGGGAGTGGGCTGTCGATCAGTGGGCGGGGGCGGTTTGCATCGCCGTGCATGATCTATGGCGGTGGCGGTGTGATGACGGATGTATCGCTTGGAGGGTACTCCTACCTTGTTCCGCCCTTCGAGGCTAGCCACCTCTCGATCGGCAACTACTGCTCGATTGCTGGCGGCTTCAGAGTTGGACTCGGGCATCCGGTGAACTTGTTGACAGCCAGTCCAGTTGCATGGAGACCCTGGATGGAGGGGTGTGATTTCCCCGGGCGTACGAGTTACGACTACCTCTCCACTCGTATCGGGTCGGACGTATGGATCGGCACCAACGTCATCGTCAAGGCCGGGGTAAGCATCGGTGACGGGTGTTTCATCGGTGCCGGATCGGTGGTTACCCGGGATCTGCCGCCATTTTCCGTGGCTGCTGGAAATCCTTGCCGGGTCATACGCTCGCGCTTCAACCCGGAGTTACTGCAGCGGATCTTGCTGGCGCGCTGGTTTGACCACGACTGGCGCGATGAGCAGCTTGATTGGCGCTCTCCCGAGGCCACTCTTGATGGCATTGAGGCTGCGCTTGTGAGTGGTTACAGCCGGCCGTTCGTGTCGTACTACTATGAAATTGTGGGTGACGGTTTACAGTTGTACCGTGAGGAAGTGTCTGCCTCTGGGTCCCAGTAGCGGTCGCCGGCCTTCAGATCAACTGAGTGGCGGACATTTTTTGCGCAGCGCAATGTGATGACCGCACAGGAAACGGTCAGTAGCTGATCGTCAGCTCGTAGGTGCCCCGGTACTGACCATCAAGATAGGGACGAGGGTCGGCGAGGGTTTCCAGCGTTGCGCCAATTGCGAGTTCCAGTTCACCGTTGGCGCTGCTACGGCCGCTTCCAGCAGGCAGGGTAGTGAAATTCCTGGCGAGAAACTGCGGGGCGTTGATGTTTGGGTCAGTATGGCTCAGCAGTACGCTGCCAGCCTGGGGGGTGATGTGCAGCATATGGTTGGGTGCCGCACCGCTGACCCGGATGCGCCCTGACTGGGCACCGCCGAGCGGTGTGAGCCTGGCTCCGCTGCTGGTACCCGATTCCAGAGTCCCCGCCGGTGAGAGGGTCAGGGTGGCGATATCCACTGGGTGTGAATGGGCCGCCAGCGCGCCGAAGGACAATGGCCGGAGCTCCTCCAGCGCCAGTGTGGAGCGGACTCGGGCGCTGAACTCCAGCGTCTCAGTGAAGGTTAGGTAGCCCTGCGCTTCTGGCGACCAGTACTGCACGTGCAACTGCACGCTGCCGCTGTACGGTGCGTCAGCATAAAGAGTTCCGCTGGCGCTGTTTTGCAGGCGGGCGCCGAGTCTGAATGTGGCTTCGCCACTGGTGGCGCTGAACACCTCCTCGGGATGCTCGAAAGCGGTGGTGAGGAAGAACTCGGGTATTCCGAAACCACCTTCACTGAGCGTACCGTCATCGATCTCGATACGCAGCCTGACACCGGGTGGAAAGCCGTTGAGGCGGTACTCCCCCGCACGGGCGCCGCCGATGACGATGATCTCGCCGCTGCTCACCGCCTGCCCGGCTGCGGAGATGCGCAGCGCCGAGGGCGTGGTGTTGTCACGCAAGGCCAGAATGCCGAAATCGAGCATCTGCTCCACATCCAGCGCAGGCGCGGCGTAACCGTTTGTCGCCCACGCGAGTGCGGTCAGCAAGGCGGTTTGCAAGAGGCGTACTGAGGAGCTTTGCATGTTGGTGAGAGTGCGATCTTGAAGGCGTAGGGCAAAAAAACAGGCAGGGCGCACCCTGCCTGTTGTTTGCTCGCAGCGCGCTCAGTAGCTTGCTTCGACTTCGAAGCTGCCCGAGTATGCCGCTTCTTCATAGGCAGTGCGAGTGCCCGAGACGTCGGTCATGAGCGTTGCGCCGATACCGAAGGAAATGCTGGTGGCGCCGAACGCCGGCGTGATGGTGCAAGTATTGGTCGCCCCGCAGTTGGTGCCCGAGGCGCCGCTGACCACCGAGCCTGCGCGGAAGTTGCCGAGGAAGAAGCGAGCGACAGCGGGGTCAGCGACACGCACTTCAACTGCATTGGCAGCGGCCTGTGCCGTGGAGAAAGCGGTGCCGTTGGTGCCGCCGTTGGTCGCAGTCTGAAGGTCAGCAGCGGCAAAGACAGCGTCAGGGAGGGTGATGCTGACCGGGGTCGTGTTGCCTACGGCGACGCTGCCGCGCGCGGCGCTTTGGCCACCCAGGGTCAGCAGCACGAGGTCGGAGGAGCCATACACCGTGCCGTAGTTGCCGTTGGGCTGCAAAGTCACCCACTTGTAATCATCCGCATCGGCTGATACAGCGAACAGCGTGCCGAGGTTCATGTCGGCTTCGTTGGTGACGGTGAGGCTGTTCTGTACCGTGGCGTTGACGTTGAACTGGGTCTGCGCTGCAACGCCGGTCGCTACACCGAGGATAGCCACAGCGGTTGCGGCCTTGGGAAGCATTTTGGAAGTCATCATGGATCTCCTGGTCGAGTCAAATGGAACTGCTAACAACGGCCGGCGCGTGCTGCTGCTGACCAAGCCCGGTGCCGTTACCATCCCGGTGGGCCACTCACCGAACGCAGCGTTTTCCCGTTGCCGATGCTTGTCTGGGGAGCGCGTCGAAGAGTTGCCGACCTTTGGTGAGAGTTTCAACGGTTGCGCGCTTACAAACTTTAGCGAATTATCGGAGTGTGTGCTCAATTCATCGCACGCGCATGATCTGTTCGTGCCACAGGGTGCCGCGGTACTCGGCACTGCCTTCGTAGGCAACGCGGATCATCGAGCCGGAAGGGAAGCTGCGCTCGCGCAGTACAACGGTCAATTCTCGTTCGCCGACGTCGGGAAAGATGCTGATATTGTCGAGTTGGCCGATGCGTTCTACCGGAGCGTTTTCCGCTTTCTGCAGGTCCACGGTTACGCGACCAAAGCTGCTGGCGTTGCCGGTGTGTCTCAACAGCACCATGAGGCGGGCATTGGCTTCGTTTGCGCTGGCCGGCAGCGGGGTGATTTCGGCAATGCGTACCGCAGGAGTGCCGTCGAGTTGATGGCGGACGACGACAGGCACCGAAATGGAGAGCTGCATGTCGAGCTGCAGGGTGACCCCACTGCCCTCGCCACCGGAGATCTCCTGTCGCGAGATGGGCTCGGAAACCTCCGGTACAACGCGGAACAACAGATGGGAGCGGTATTCGCCCGGCGGGAGCTCGCCGTCCGGACGGAAGCTAACCCGCACGGTCTGGTTGCTATTCGGCTCAACCGTAATCTGCCGCGGAGTGACGCGCAGGTGCGGGCTGGCTTGAGGGTGCGGTGCGGCTGCGCCCTCCTGGATTCGGCTGCCGACTCCGTGACGCCCCTGTTCCTGCTCGATCCATTCGAGTCTGTAGGTGCGCGGGCCATTGCTGGGATTGCGCAGGATGAAGTTCGCCGTCTCGCCAGGCTGCGTCAGCAACAGGCGGATGGGGCTGACCAGCATTTCGGCATGGGCGCTACCGGAGATGAGGAAAAAGCTCACAAACATCATTGCGAGGAGCTGGATTGCCGGCAGTGCGGCGGGGCGCGCGGAAAGCGTGGTGTTCATCTAGGGGCCTCGTTGCTCAAGGATTGAAGATTTTCTGTACAGGTTAGCAGTCTGAGCGATCGGTGGGCATCACCAGGCGCGCACATGCGCACTGCTGCGCAGTTCCAGAGTCAGGCCGCTGTCGAAGCGGGCGAGTGCCTGTTCGGGATAGACCTGCTCAACCAGCAGTTCGCCGAGCGGGCGTTCCTGCGATAACGGCTGGCCTCCTGGGCCTCTTGAGTTACTTTCGTTGACGAACAGGCGCAGCCGCATGCCTGCCTGCAGGTTGCTGGTGAAGCCGGCGTCCAGATGTACCCGTCCTTCGCTGGTGCCGATGATGCGAGCCTGCATGGGCAGGCAGGCCAGAGCGTCTTCGACGGCTTCGGTTTGCTGGCGGAGGAGTTCGTCGATACGTTGGCCAAGTGTGGTGGTGAAGAAATCGCTGCTCAGCGTGCTGTGCCCGCGGTTATCCACTTTACCTTTGACGGCAGTGTTGTGTTGAAGGTGAGCAATCGCGGCGCCGCTGTACCCGTCGTGGATGGTGAGTGTGGTTTCCAGTACGCGCTCGTCGCCGCTGGGCATGGCGATGGGTTTGAAGCGTCCGAGGCTGATCTCGCCACGTCGCGTGCCCAGGCTGGTGAATTCGCCGCTGACCACGACTTGGGCATCGAACTGGCGTGCCAGAGTGGTGATCTGCTCGGCTACGCTGCGCAGAGGGTCAAGCGTGTAGGTGGTACCGTCGCGCAGCAGGAAACGGTCTGTTTTTGCCAGCCGGCGTTGCAGCTCGCGCGGCCAGGCGCTCGCGATGCCAGGTAGGTCGGCGGCCTGGCTGGAGTGGGTGACCGGCATGGCGAGCACCAGTACCTTCTTGCGTAGCACGAATGGGGTGCCGGGCTCTGGACGGCACAGTGCAGAGCTGCGCGCGACCTGACGCTCCTGCTCGGCCAGTTCGGCACGTCGTTTGTCTTCGGCGGTCTGGACCATGGGAAGGGTCGTACAAGCCGAGAGGGCGATGCCGGCGGCGATGGCCGTCACGGTGCGCCATGCCTTGGGAGTGGAAGGGGCTGGGGACATGATGTGGGTCCTTAGCGAGCAGTGCTAGTGGAAGCCAGTGCGCGCAGCATGGCGTCGATGGCGTCGAAGCCGCGCTCGAAGAAGCTTGCCACCACGGGGCCGAAATGGCCCATGGAGAGCGCGAGGAGGAAGAAGCCGAGGGTGAGGGTGACCGGGAAGCCGATGGCGAAGAGGTTGAGCTGGGGAGCAGCGCGGGTGAGTACGCCGAGGGCGACGTTGGTGATCAGCAGGGCGGTGAGCAGGGGCAGTGCGAGGAGCAGGCCGATGGCGAAGATGAGGCTGGCGTAACGGGCGATGAAGGCCCAGCCGCCGGCGGCGAGCGGGGTGGTGGTGATGGGCAGCCAGTCGAAGCTGCGCACGACCAGGTCGACCATGATCAGGTGGCCGTTGATGGCGAGGAAGAGCAGGGTGGCAACGAGGCCGAGGAACTCGGACAGCACCGCGGTCTGGCCGCCGGTGGTGGGGCTGAAGAAGATCGCAAAGGACAGGCCCATCTGCATGCCGATGAGGGCACCGGCCATGTCCACCGCGGCAAATACCATGCGCATCATGAAGCCGATGGCGATGCCGATGGCCATCTGCCAGACCAGCACCAGCAGGCCCTCGTAGGAGCCCGGGTCGATTGCCGGCATCGGTGGCAGGGTAGGGATGATGGCCAGCGCGATGCCCATGCCGATGCCCAGGCGCACGCGCACCGGTACCGAACGGTGAGAGAACAGCGGGGCGCTGGCGAACATGCCGAGCACGCGCGCCAGCGGATAGATGAAGCCGCCCAGCCAGGCGGCGAGCTGTTCGTAGGTGACGACCAGCATGGTGGCGTGTTCAGCCGATCATGTACGGGATGGACTCGAACAGACGGCGCATGAAGTCCGTTATCGTGGTCAGCATCCACGGGCCGGCAATGACCATGGTGATGAACATCACCACCACCTTCGGCACGAAGGACAGGGTCATCTCGTTGATCTGCGTGGCGGCCTGGAAGATGCTGATGACGAGGCCGGTGACCAGTGCCGCGGCGAACAGCGGGCCGGCGACCATGAGGGCGACCTCGACGGCCTGGCGGCCGAGGTCGATGACGGTGGTGGGGGTCATGGCGTTACTCCTTGGGGTGCGGCGCTATACCGCGAAGCTCTGCACCAGCGAGCCGATCAGCAGGGTCCAGCCGTCGACGAGCACGAAGAGCATGATCTTGAACGGTAGCGAGACGATCACCGGGCTCATCATCATCATGCCCATCGACATCAGCACCGAGGCCACCACCATGTCGATGATGATGAAGGGGATGAAGATGATGAAGCCGATCTGGAAGGCGGTTTTCAGTTCCGAGGTGACGAAGGCCGGCACCACCACGCGCATCGGCAGGTCTTCGGCCTTTTCCACCGGCGGCACGTCGGCGAGGCGGGCGAACAGCGACAGGTCGGGTTCGCGGATCTGCTTGAGCATGAAGGCCTTCATCGGCACCGAGGCACGTTCCAAAGCAACGTCGAAGCCGATCTCGCCAGCCGCCATGGGCTGATAGGCTTCCTGATAGACGCGTTCGGCCACCGGTGCCATGATGAAGAAGGTGAGGAACAGCGCCAGCCCCAGCAGCACCTGGTTGGGCGGCGAGGTCTGCGTGCCCATGGCCTGGCGCAGCAGTGAGAAGACGATGATGAGGCGGGTGAAGCTGGTCATCATCAACACCACCGCCGGGATCAGGCTCAGCGAGGTGAGCAGCAGCAGGGTCTGCACGCTGAGGCTGTAGCTGGTGCCGCCGCCCGCGGTGGGGGTGGCGGTGACTGCCGGCATGACCTGGGCGAGCGCGGCCAGTGGTGCGCCGGCGAGGATCAGGCCGCACAGCAGGCGGAGCAGGGTGTTCCTAGGCGTCATGCTTGCGCCGTTCCACGGATTGCCTGAGCCAGGCGGAGAAGTCCTTCACCGCGGGTGCGCCGCTCTCGCCGCCGGGCGTGGCGGGCAGGTCGCCAGCGTCGAGGGTGTGCAGCGTGCGGACGTTGTTCTGGGTGACGCCGAGCACCAGCACCTTGCCGGCGACCTCGACGAGCATTACCCGTTCCCGCGGGCCCAGCGCGGCGCCGCCGAGTACCTTCAGGTGGCCTGCGGCGCCGCGGGGGGCGGAGAGGCGCTTGATCGACCACAGCGCGGCAAAGAGCAGGGCAATGACCACGGCGAGGCCGAACAGCATCTGGGTGATGCTGCCGCCCAGGTCGGGCAGGGCCTCACCCGTCTGCGCGCAGGCGGGCAGGGCGGGTAAGAGCAGCAGGACGAGGAGGATAGGCTTCACGACGGGCTCGCGGACGATCGACGAGCCTAGGATAGCCGCGCAAGGGGACAGGCCGCGGCACGAACAGCGGGGTAAAAGGGCGATTATTCGCGGTTTTGATGGCGCGCTCGCGGGATTGCGCCCCTCCCCCTTCAAGGGGGAGAGGGGGTGGCGCAGCCTGGATGCAGGCCGCAGGATCCGCTTCGGGATGCCTCAGTGGCGGATCTTCCGCATCCTTTCCGCCGGGGTGATGATGTCGGTGAGGCGGATGCCGAACTTGTCGTTGACCACCACCACCTCGCCCTGGGCGATGAGGGTGCCGTTGACCAGCACGTCCATGGGTTCGCCGGCGAGGCCGTCGAGTTCCACCACCGAGCCGTGGGCGAGTTGCAGCAGGTTGCGGATCGACAGCTTGGTGCGGCCGAGTTCGACGGTGAGCTGGACGGGGATGTCCAGGATCATGTCGAAGTCGTTCATCGCTCCGCCGCGTGCGCTGGGGGCGCCGAAATCGGGGAACAGCTCGCTGGCCGGCTTGGCCTGGTAGGGCGACTCGCCCTCCGCCGCGGCGGCAGCGAGGTCGGCCGCTACCTGCGCGGCTTCGGCATCGGCGCTGCCCGATTCGGAGGCGGCCTGCTCCATCATTGCAGCAGCCCAGTCGTCTTCGGTGATCTGTTCGTCTTGGGTGTCGTTGTCAGCCATTTTGGGCTCCCGGTAGCGGCGTGGAGTCGTTCTCCTCCATTGCCAGGAATCGTTCCAGCTTGAGTGCGTACTGGCCGTTGAGCACGCCGTAACGGCCCTCCAGTACGGGTACGCCGTCGGCCTCGGCCTTCACCAGTTCGGGCACCTGCAGCGGGATGACGTCGCCGACGCGCATGTTGACGATGTCGCGCAGGGTGACCCGGGCGTGGCCGAGGTTGCACACCAGCTCGACCTCGGCCGACTGCAGCTGGCGCGACAGCAGGTTGATCCAGCGTTTGTCCTGGGTGAGGTGGTCGCTCTGCATGGTCGAGTAGAGCATTTCACGGATCGGCTCGACCATCGAGTAGGGGAAGCAGATGTGCATTTCCGCCTGTGCGCCGCCCATCTCCAGCGAGAAGCTGGTGGAGATGACGATCTCCGACGGGGTGGCGATGTTGGCGAACTGGGAGTTCATCTCCGAGCGCACGTATTCGAGCTCAAGCTTGTACACCGGCGCCCAGGCCTTGCTGTATTCGGCGAACACCACGCCCAGCATGCCCTGGATGATGCGCTGTTCGGTGGGGGTGAAGTCGCGCCCTTCGACGCGGGTATGGAAGCGCCCGTCGCCGCCGAACATGTTGTCCACCACCAGGAACACCAGATTGGGGTCGAAGACCACCAGCCCGGTGCCGCGCAGCGGCTTCGCGGTGATCAGGTTGAGGTTGGTGGGCACCACCAGGTTGCGCACGAATTCGCCGTACTTCTGTACGTTGATCGGCCCCACCGAGACTTCGGCGTTGCGGTGCATGTAGTTGAACAGGCCGATGCGCAGATAGCGCGCGAAGCGCTCGTTGATGAGCTCCATGGTGGGCATGCGCCCACGCACGATACGCTCCTGGGTGGCGAGGTTGTACGGCTTGACGCCGCCCGCGCCCTCGCTTTCTTCGGCTTCGGGCTCGTCGGACTCGCCGCTGACGCCACGCAGCAGCGCGTCAACTTCGTCCTGGGAGAGAAAGTCCGAAGACATGATCGTGACCTCGTTACTGCACGATGAAGGAGTTGAACAGCACGCCGTGCACCGGCCCCCACACCATACCGGGGCGGATGTCGCGCGGCGCCGGGGCGCCGACAGCTTCGTTGATCTGGATCAGCAGTTCCTGCGCCAGCGCTTCGCGGCCTTCCATGGTGGCGACCTCGGAGGGCTTCTTGCTGGACAGCAGGAGATTGGTGCGGTGGCGGATTTCCGGCATGAAGGCGGGCAGTTGTGCGGCGACCTTGGCATCGGCCACGCGCAGCACGATCACCGCCTGCAGGTAGTGGTCGGATTCTTCGCGGGTGAGGTTGACGGTGAATGTGTCGAGCTGCACGAACACCGGCGGCTTCGACAGATCCACCGTGGTCATCGCCTGGGCCTGCGGCGCGGCTGCGGGGGCGGCTTCGGGGGCGCTGTCGTCCTTGTTCTTGTTGCCCTTGATCAGCAGCAACACGCCGACCAGCGCCGCGACGATGAGGAGGACGAGGACGAGGATCACCACGATGATGATCATCAGCTTGCTCTTCTTCGGTGCGGGAGTTTCGGTTGCTGCCACTTCGGGCTTCGCCGGCGCCTTGGCCATGCTGGTCTCCTGGATACTGGGTGCAATTATCGGGTACGCGATGCTAACCCGAAGCACGGATTAAGGGGGCTGGGCAGCCCCAATTCAGCCGCTTCAGACAAAAGTGTCGACCAGTCCCTCGCTGATCCGTTGCGCCACCGGCGCACTTTCGCCACCGCTGTCGCCGGTGTTGCCGTGATTGCCGCTGCCGCTGCCGCTGCCGTTACCGCCAGTGTGGCGGCCGTCGTGCTGCGCCGCGGGTTGCTGCTGGTCGCTGACGCTGGTCTGGCCGAGGCTGATGCCGGCCTGCTGCATCAGTTCGCGCAGGCGCGGCAGGGCCTGTTCGAGGGCCTCGCGGGCCTCGCGGTTGGCGGCGACGAAATGGGCATTGGCCTGTTCACCGTTCATGTTGATCGAGACCTCCACCTTGCCGAGGTTGGGCGGGGTGATCACCAGCTCGGCCTTGCCGCTGCCGCGTCCGGCCAGCCATACCACCTTGTTGCCGACATCCTCGGCCCAGCCCCGCTGGCCCAGCGGGGTGTGCACCTGCAGCTGGGTGCTGGCATGGGTCTGCAGGGGGTTGCCGCCGCGCGGCGCGAAGATGCCCTGCAGGCCGTTGTTGTTAACGTCGCCCTGCAAGCCTTGCAGGGCGCGTCCGCTTGCTTCCTTGAAGGTATTAACGGCGGCGGCGTTGCCCGACTGTAGCTGGGTGACCAGACTGGCGATGCGGTTGTCGTTGCCGTCGCTGCCCAGCGTGCTGATGACCCGGCCGGCCGCGGGGTTGGCAGTCGTGGTGGCGCTTTCGGGCTGTGCCTGCAGGCCGAGGCCGCGCGAGCGCCCGCCCTGCAGCAGGTCGGGGAGCAGATCGGCTTCTTCCGCCACCGGCATTGCGGCGCTGTCGGCGAAAAGAGCGGCAATGGCTGCCGGCAGGGCGGCAGTTTCCACCGCTGCCTCGGTGCTTTCCGCGGCGCTTTGCCGGGCGGTGGTGGCGGCCTCGTGTTCGCCCTTGCCCTGTTGTGCTGCAGTCGGCGTCGCCTGCGCGGCGGCGGCAGGGTCCGCTTCACCGGATGCCGCGTCCTCATTGCTGCCGGTGGCTTGCGCTGCCTGCGGCCGCTCGCCGCGACTGGCGGCCGCTTGCTCTGCAGAGGGGGCGCTATGCTGCTGTTTCGGCGCTTCTTCCTGTCGGCTCACGGGCTGAGGCTCCGGCTCGGCGTTGGCGCGCGTTTCCATGCGCTTGCCGAGCAGCTGCGAGAAGGCGTTGCCGGCCGCGCTGGCCACTGGCGTGGAGTTCAGCAGCAGGGCCTGCAGGTTGAGGGGCTGGAAGCCGCTCTGGGATACGGTGCTGGCAAGTGGGGCAGTCATGATGGGCAGACCTCGGTGACGGTGTTTGCCGCTACTGTCGCAAGGGTCGTGCCAGGGTGTTGCCGAGCCTCAGTGTTCGCTGTGACGCTTGGTGAACTGGCGGGCGGCGTGTTCGTCGGCGAGCTTCTGTTCGCGCCGCGCTTCAAGGCGCAGGCCGGCGGCCTGGTGGCGCTGCGAGAGGGTGTCGATGGCCTTCACGCGGTTGCGCTGTTCCATCCACTGCTGCTGGCCCTGCCGGGTGCGCAGGCGGGATGATTCCACCGCACGTTGCTGGACGGCGATGGCTTCGTCGATCTTGTCGATGAAGGCGCTGAAATTGCGCCAGGCATCGGCGCTGATGCCGTTGGCGACGGCCTGCAGGAAGCGCTCGTGGTATTCGTCGCGGTAGTTCTGCAGCATTTCCAGCTTGCGCTGCCCTTCGGCCTCGCTGGCGACCAGTTCGCCAAGGCGGCGGGCGGCATCGTCCATGCGCGTGTGGGCGAGGTCGAGCAGGGGCTGGAGGGGGAATCCCTTACTCACTGCGGGCTCCACAGTGGTGAGGAAAAAGTGGCTGGAGCATCAGAGACCTTGTTGGCAGGGGGCCTTGCGGACAGAACAACCCTTCCCTTACCCAACCCTCCCCTTGCAGGGTAAGGGGTGTTCCCGGCGCGCCAGGCGCCGGGCGGGGCTATTTTGAGCCGGTAAACAGTTCGTACAGGTGGCGCACGGCGTCGGCGTAGTTTTCGCGTTCGTCGATGCGCTGCTGCAGGAACGCTTCAAGTTTAGGATAAACCGCGACCGCCGTGTCGAGCAGAGGGTCGGAGCCGGCCTGGTAGGCGCCCACGGCAATCAGGTCGCGCGAGCGCTGGTAGCGTGAGAACAGTTGCTTGAAGCGGCGCACAAGGTCGAAGTGTTCGTCGCCGACGAGGTTGTGCATTGCCCGCGAGATCGACTGTTCGATGTCGATGGCGGGGTAGTGGCCCTGGTCGGCGAGCACGCGCGAGAGTACGAAGTGGCCGTCGAGGATGGCCCGTGCGGAGTCGGCGATGGGGTCCTGCTGGTCGTCGCCTTCGGCGAGCACGGTGTAGAAGGCGGTGATCGAGCCGCCGCCGTCGGGGCCATTGCCGGCGCGCTCGACCAGCGCGGGAAGCTTGGCGAAGACGCTCGGCGGGTAGCCGCGGGTGACCGGCGGCTCACCGATCGCCAGGGCGATCTCGCGCTGTGCCATGGCGTAGCGGGTGAGGGAGTCCATGATCAGCAGCACCTGCTTGCCCTGGTCACGGAAATGTTCGGCGATGGTGGTGGCGTAGGCGGCACCCTGCAGGCGCATCAGCGGGCTGGTATCGGCCGGGGCGGCAACCACCACCGAGCGCGCCAGACCTTCGGCGCCGAGGCTGTGTTCGATGAACTCCTTGACCTCGCGACCGCGTTCGCCGATGAGGCCGACGACGATGACGTCGGCCGAGGTGTAGCGCGCCATCATGCCGATGAGCACCGATTTGCCCACCCCCGAGCCGGCGAACAGCCCCAGGCGCTGGCCGCGGCCGACGGTGAGGAGGCTGTTGATGGCGCGGATGCCGACATCCAGCGGAGCGGAGATCGGCGCGCGCGACAGGGGGTTGAAGGGGCGGCTCTGCAGCGAACGGGTGAGCGGGGCGTTGAGCGGGCCGAGCTGGTCGAGCGGGCGGCCGGCGCCGTCGATGACGCGGCCGAGCAGGTTGTCGCCCACCGGCAGGTGCTTGGCGCGATCGGAGGTGCGCCGCGCCGGTGGCAGGCGCTGGCCGGGGCGCAGGCGGTGGGGGCTGGCTTCGATGGGATAGACGCGGGCGCCGGGGGCGAGGCCGTAGACGTCGTCGGTGGGCATCATGTAGAGCTTGTCGCCGTTGAAGCCGACCACTTCGGCCTCCACTGCGCCGCCGCCCGGGGCCATTACCCGGCAGCCGGCGCCCAGCGGCAGCTTGAGGCCGGCCGCTTCCATCACCAGGCCGTTGATGCGGGTGAGGCGTCCGGAGGTTTCGACGACGCTGCCCTGTTCGACGAGCTTGCGGGCGTCGCCGAGGAAATGGCACCACTTTTCCGCCAGCGGGGCGCTCATGCGACGCTCCCTTCGTCCTTGTCCTTGTCCTCGTCTTCGCCCTCGTCGGCCGGGGTGCTGTCGGTGGCGTGTTCGCCGTGGCCGATGCTGTCGAGCACGCGCCGCCAGCGCGTCTCCAGGGTGGCGTCGACCTCGGTGGCGCCGGCCTCGATGCGGCAGCCGCCGCGGCTCAGGGTGTCGTCCTCGACGATGCGGTGGCCGGCATGCTCGAACTGTTCGCCCAGCTGTGTGCGCACGAGCTCGGCGTCGAGCGGGTTGAGGGCGACGCGGGCGTGGGCATGGGGCAACTGCTGGAGTGCGCCGCGCACTGTTTCGAGGATGGCTTCGGGGTGGGCGGCGAGGGTGTCGCCGACCAGCTTGCGTGCCAGTGTCAGGGCGAGGGCGAGCACTTCGGCGGCGACCTCGCCGTCGAGAGCGGCGAGCGCCTCGTCGAGGCGGGCGACGGCACTCATCAGGTGCCCGGCCTCGCTGGCAGCCTGCTGCTGGCCGGCCTGGTAGCCGGCCTCGCGGCCTTCGGCAAAGCCGGCTTCGTAGCCCTCGCGCTGGCCTTCCGCGCGTGCGTCCTCATGCATGCGCTCGAGTTCTTCGGCGGTGGGAAACTGGAAGTCGGCGGGCAGGCCGGGGTCCTCGTCGGCCGTCTCCGGGGCGACGGCCTCGTCGGCCGGCGTGGGGGCCTCGTCGGCCGGCAGCGCTTCTTCGGGCGACGGCTCGCGCAGTTCGCCGTGCTCGTCGAACTGCGGTGGCGTCCACCGCCGGTAGGCGCCGACGGCCTGGTGGCGGGTGACGCTCATGAGCGGCTCCGGCGTGGCTTACACGAAGGCATCGTCGCCTCCCTTGCCGCCCAGCATGACCTGGCCTTCCTCGGCGAGGCGGCGGACGATCTTGAGAATCTCCTTCTGTTCGGCTTCGACCTCGGACAGGCGCACCGGCCCCTTGGCCTCGAGATCCTCGCGCATCATGTCGGCCGCGCGGCTGGACATGTTCTTGAAGATCTTCTCGCGCAGATCGGGTGCCGCACCCTTGAGGGCGGTGATCAGCGAGTCGGACTGGACCTCGCGCAGGATGGTCTGGATGCCGCGGTCGTCGATGTCCATGAGGTTCTCGAAGACGAACATCTCGTCGAGAATCTTCTGCGCCAGATCGGGGTCGTACTCGCGCACGTTGTCGATCACCGAGGTCTCCGCCGCCGAGCCGACGAAGTTGAGGATCTCCGCGGCGTGGCGTACCCCGCCCATCGCTGCCTTCTTCACCGTCGAGGCGCCGGCGAGCATGCGCGTCAGCGCATCGTTGAGTTCGCGCAGCGCGGTGGGCTGCACGCCGTCGAGGGTGGCGATGCGCAGGATGACGTCGTTGCGCAGGCGTTCCGGGAAGTGCTTGAGAATCTCGCCGGACTGATCGAATTCCAGGTGCACGAGGATGGTGGCGATGATCTGCGGGTGCTCGTTCTTGATCAGATCGGCGGCGGTGGGCGCGTCCATCCACTTCAGGCTCTCGATGCCGGCGGTGTCCGAGCCGTTGAGCACGCGCGAGAGCAGATGGGCGGCGCGTTCGTCGCCGAGCGCCTTGGTGAGCATGAGGCGGATCTGCTCCTCGTCGGCATGAATGGCGGCACCCTTGCCGGAGTGGAGGTCGAGTTCGTCGAGCAGCGGCTCCACCTTGCTGCGCGGCTGCGGGGCCATGCTCGCCATGCGCATGCCGAGCTTCTGCACTTCGCGCGGGCCGAGGTGCTTGAGTACCTCGGAGGCTTCGTCGGCACCCAGGGTGAGGAGCAGCAGTGCGGCCTTGTCGAGGCCTTCGTCGGGCGTGGAGCTCACTTGCGTCCCTCCTCATTGACGCCCATCCATTCCTTGACCAGATCGGCGACCATCTTGGGATTCTCACGCGCCATCTCACGCGCACGGGCGAGGCGCTGTTCGTAGGTTTCCGCCGCCAGGGCGGCCTCGGAGAGGGAGACCTCGGCATCTTCTTCCTCTTCATCCGCGTCCTCTTCTTCCGCCTCCGGCGGCATCACGGTGCGCAGCAGCGGGCGCAGCACGGCGAAGTACACAAAGGCCAGGACGATGAGGATGAGCAGGTACTTGGCGCCTTCCTTGCCCATCTCGATGACTTCGGGGTCCTGCCACAGCGGTGCGCTGGGGTCGGCCTCGACGGCGGCGAAGGCGCTGGCGGCAACGTTGAGGCTGTCGCCACGGGCGGCGCTGAAGCCCATCGCCTCGCGCACCAGGCGGGTGATCTGCTCCACCTCCTGTTCGCTGAGCGGGACATTGACCGTTTGACCGTCGGCATTGGTTTCGGTGCGGTGATTGACCACCACCGCCACCGACAGCCGCTTGACCTGTCCGAGTGCCTGACGCACATGCTGGATGGTGCGGTCGAGTTCGTAGTTGATCACTGCCGAGCGGCTGCTGTTGCGGGTGGCCGCGTCGATGCCGCCACCGCCTTCCAGAGGCGGCACGGTGATCGGCGCGGTGGCAGGCACCGGCGGCTGGTTGGTGAGTGCGCCGGGGACGCCCTGCGGGCCGGGGTCGCGGTTGAGCTGCTCGTTGATCTGCTGGCTGCGGATGGCCTGATCGGGGGTCGGGTTGGGCTTGAAGGTCTCGGCGGTCTGCTCGACCTGATTGAAGTCGATGTCGGCGGTGACCTGGGCGCGGAAGTTGCCCGCGCCCACCAGCGGCGTGAGGATGGTCTCGATGCGGCGGATGTAGGCGGCCTCGATCTCCTCGACGTAGCGCAGCTGGCTGGGATCGAGTCCGGGGCGGTCGAGGGGGTCGGGCTTGCGGGTGAGCAGGTTGCCGTTCTGGTCGACGATGCTGACCCCCGCTTCGGTCATGCGCGGCACGCTGGAAGACACCAGATGCACGATGCCGGCCACCTGGGCGGCGTCGAGCACGCGCCCGGGACGCATGTTGACCATCACCGACGCGGTGGGCTTCTGGTCGTCGCGCAGGAAGGCGGTCTGCTTGGGCATCGCCAGATGCACGCGCGCGCTGGCCACCGAGGCGATGGCCTGGATGGTACGCGACAGCTCGCCTTCCAGGCCGCGCTGGTAATTGACCTGCTCATGGAACTGCGAGACGCCGAGCTTCTGCGTCTCCATGATCTCGAAACCGACCATGCCGCCCTTGGGCAGGCCCTCGGCGGCAAGGCGCAGGCGCACCTCGTGCACCTGCGCGCTCGGCACCAGAATGGCGTTGCCGGTGGGCGAGATGCGGTAGGGGATGTTCTGCTGTTGCAGTGCAGCGACGATGGCGCCACCGTCGCGTTCATCGTAGTTGGAGAACAGTACTCCGTAGTCGGGGGCGCGGTTCCACATCAGTACGCCGATCACCAGGGCGATGGCGAAGGCCAGCACGGCGCCGGCGGCGAGCTTCTGGCGCTGGTCGAGGGCCCGGATGTTGGCGATGATCTGCGCCAGCGGCGTGGCCGGCGGCGGGGCGGCGCTGTCTGCGGTGGCGGTGTCGGCGGTGGCCATGCTGAGTTCCTGTGGCAGTCCCTTTTATGGATGGAGGCATTGTGCGGCCGCCCGCGCAAGTTCGATTGCCGGAATAGCGGCATTTTTTGCCGCCTGTTTGCCGGTTACCATACACCCCTGCCGCCCTAGACTGCGAGGCAGTGAAAAACTGTCCGGGAGTGCCAGCCCGATGATGCCCAGCCCGATGTCTGCCCCCGATGCCGCCGGCCTGCCCGCAGGCGGGGCGCCCGCGCGCATGGATGCGGCCCAGCTGGCGGAGGCCTTTGAACTCTTCAGTCGAGCCTCGGAAGAGCTCTCGCAGGCCTACAACGCCCTCCAGGGGCGCGTCGAACAGCTCACCGAGCGCCTCTCCGTGCTGATGGGCGCGCTGCCTGCCGCGGTGGTGGTGATCAACCGCGCCGGACTCGTCGTGCAGGTCAACCGCGCTGCCGAGACCCTCTTCGGCGCGGCGCTTACCGGTGAATCCTGGGAGCGCTTTGGCGCCGCCTTGCAGCCCACCGAAACGCCCGGCGAGATGAGCATCGAACTGGACGACGGCGCCCGCCGCCTGTCGGTGTCGGAAACGGCCCTGGAGTCTGGCGAAGAGCGCATCCTGCTGCTCCATGACATCACCGAGACCTGGCGCATGCGCCAGACCGCGGAGCGCAATGAGCGCCTCGCCGCGATGGGCGAGATGGTCGCCGGACTGGCCCACCAGTTGCGCACGCCGCTGTCCGCGGCCTTGCTGTATACCGGCAACCTGCGCCAGCCCGAACTCGGCCCCGCCGAGCGGGCGCGGGTGGCCGATCGCGCCATCGAGCGCCTGCGCTACCTCGAACGCCTGATCCGCGACATGCTCGCCTTTGCTCGTGGCGATTGCGTCGGTCGCCAGTTCTTTGGCGTGTGCGAGCTCGCCGCCGAACTCACCCACACCCTGGAACCGGTCGCCCGCGCCCGCCAGATTGCCTTTTCCAGCGTCTGCGAGTGCGGCGAGCTGGCCCTGCATGGCGACCGCAAGGCGCTCGGCGGCGCGCTGACCAACCTGCTCGAAAACGCCATCCAGCACACCGAGAGCGGCGGCAGGGTGGATTGCCATGTACGCAGTGACGGCGGTCAGGTGGTCTTTGCCGTCAGTGACAGTGGCTGCGGCATCGATCCGGCGCTGCAGGAACGCCTCTTCGAGCCTTTCTTCACCACCCGCGCGGAAGGTACCGGACTGGGGCTGGCCATCGCCCGCGGCGTCGCCCGCGCCCATGGTGGCGAGATCGCCCTGCAATCGGCCCCCGGCCAGGGTTCCACCTTCACCCTCAGCCTGCCCCTGCCGCAAGGCGCCTCTGCCGCGGAGGCCCGGCCATGATGCGGCACCCATCGAGGTATTCAGGATGATCGAACAGCTCAACATACTCGTCGTCGAGGACGATGCCGCCCTGCGCGATGCCGTCAGCCTGACGCTGGAGATGGCCGGTCACGGCGTCACCGCCGTCGATGGCGGCCCCGCGGCGCTCGCCGAGCTGGAGCGCCAGTCCTTCAATCTGGTGGTCACCGATCTGCGCATGCAGCCGATGGACGGCCTGCAGGTGCTCGCCGAGGTGCGCAGCCGCCAGCCGCAGCTGCCGGTGCTGCTGATGACCGCCTACGGCGACGTCGACAAGGCGGTGGCGGCGATGCGCGGTGGTGCCTGCGACTTCCTGATGAAGCCCTTCGAGCCCGAGGTACTGCTCGAAAACGTCCGCCGCTATGCTGCCGTGCCGCCCTCCGCCGACGACACCGTGGCCGAGGATCTCCATACCCGCAACCTGCTCGCACTCGCCGCGCGGGTGGCGGAAACCGACGCCACGGTGCTGCTCACCGGCGAATCGGGCACCGGCAAGGAAGTGTTCGCGCGCTACATCCATCATCATTCGGCGCGCGCGCGCGGCCCCTTCGTCGCAATCAACTGTGCGGCGATTCCCGAGAATCTCCTCGAAGCCACCCTCTTCGGCTACGAGAAGGGCGCCTTCACCGGCGCGCAGAGCGCCCAGCCGGGCAAGTTCGAGCAGGCTCAGGACGGCACCATCCTGCTCGACGAGATCTCCGAAATGCCACTTGGCCTGCAGGCCAAGCTGCTGCGCGTACTGCAGGAGCGCGAGGTCGAGCGCGTCGGCGGCAAGAAGCCGGTGGCGCTTGACATCCGTGTGCTCGCCACCAGCAACCGCGACATGCTGCGCGAGATCGCCGCCGGTCGCTTCCGTGAAGACCTGTACTACCGCCTCAACGTCTTTCCGCTGGCGATTCCCGCGCTGCGCGAGCGCCCGGGCGACATCCTGCCACTGGCCCGCCACTTCCTCGCCCGTCATGGCGAACGCCTGAAGCGCCAGGCCCACTTCTCCCCCGCCGCCGAGGCCTTGCTGCAGGCCTACCACTGGCCGGGCAACGTGCGTGAGCTGGAGAACACCATGCACCGCGTCCTCATCCTCACTGCCGGCGACAGCGTGCAGCCGGAGACCGTCCGCCTCTGCCTGCCGCACTGGAACGGCGAGGCTGCCGTGGCGGTGGCTACGCCTGCTGCCGTGCCGGCCGCCGCGCCCTTTGCGGCGCCTTTGCCAGGTGCGGCAATGGTGCCGCCGGCGGGCGGCAATGCCGCCTTTGCAGGGGCGGCAAATCTTGCCGCCACGCCGGCCCCGGTTGCGCCCGCGCGACCGGCGAACATGAAGGACCTGGAGCGTGAGCACATCCTCGGCACCCTGCGCGAGTTCGCCGGCTCGCGCAAGAAGACCGTTGAAAAGCTTGGGATTTCCGAGCGCACCCTGCGCTACAAGTTGCAGCAATACCGTGACGAGGGCTACGACGTCTGAGACGGCCAGTACGGCGGGCCCGCTATTTGCTAAATAAGGTCTGAGAGATCGATGCACCCCGTGCCCGCGGCCCGTGAAGCCGTTCTGGTGGCATGGCGGTTGCTCTGCTAGACTGATTGCAAGGAAGCCCGAGACCGGGGAAAGCGAACATGGATACCCGCGGAATTGACCAGATGCTCAACGAGCTGCGCTCGGTGTCGCAGAGTGCCGGCAACAAGCCGGCCACTGCGGGCAGCGAGGCGGCCGGTGGCGTCGATTTTGCCCAGGTGCTGCAGAATGCCCTGGTCGATGTGAGTACCGCCTCCAAGGAGGCGCGTGCGATGGCGGAGAGCTTCTCCGCCGGCGACCCCAACGTCAACCTTCAGGACGTCATGGTGGATCTGCAGAAGGCCAGCCTCTCCTTCCAGCAGATGGTGCAGGTGCGCAACCGCCTGGTCACGGCCTATCAGGACATCATGAACATGCCGGTCTGACGGCGTCCGGCGAAGTCCGTGGAAGCCTCCTGTCTTTGCGGTAATTGACTGAAAAACAAAGCACTGCGCCCTTGGGTATCCCTGGGGCGTTTTTGTTTGTCCATCGTATTCCGGCCCTTGTGCGGGTAAAGTTGCGGGTAACGAACGGGGGCGATGCCGCCATGCCCGCTGACACTCCGCCGGCCCATGCCGCTTGAGTTGCCGGTTCGTCGACGGGGATGTCTTTGCCCCCCATGTTCCGCTGCCGTGAGCTGCAACGGTACGTCCTGCGAGGGCTGCCCGTTGACGAAGTACTTTCGCAACTGCCTCGACGTTCGCCTCGTCATCGAGCACTGGCGCCGCCATTACAATGAGGGGCGGCGGCGTGCTGTGCCGGGTTGCCTGACCCCGGCGCAGTTCGTTCGGCAGCCGTCAGGCAACGGCCACGAGGCCATTCGTAGCGGTCATCGTGGTCCGGAGAACCGCGGCAGGTCAATGCCATTGGTGCGGGATGCTGCCTGTTGCGTGCAGTCGTGTCACATGCAGGGGGAGAACGCCGATGAAAACGGCGAAATACATGCACCGGGGGCATTCGGATGCTGCCGAGGCGAGGGCGGCGGTGGCGGAGCTTGGCGAACAGGTGGCACAGCCGGACCTGGCGCTGCTGCTGTTTTTCTGTTCATCGAATTACGATCTCGATGCGCTGGCCGACGAAATGAACCGCCGCTTCGCCGGCGTGCCGGTGGTTGGTTGCACCACTGCCGGTGAAATCGGGCCGGCCGGTTATCTGAACCATTCGTTGGTCGGGGTCGGCTTCTCGGCGCAGGCATTTACCGCCGAAACCGGGCGTATCGACGCGTTGAGCACTTTCGATATTGCCGTCGGCCGCGCCTTCGCCGAAGGCGTCCTGGACCGCCTTGAGGTACGCCGGGAGGGCGGTAACGCATTCGGCTTTCTGCTGATCGACGGCTTGTCCTTGCGCGAGGAGCCGGTGACGCACGCCTTGCAGGACGGGCTCGGGGCGGTGCCGATGTTCGGCGGCTCGGCCGGCGACGACCTGAAATTCCAGCGTACCTGGATATTCCACGAAGGTCGTTTTCACACCGATAGCGCGCTGCTGTTGCTGCTGGCCACGCCGCTGCCTTTTCGCATCCTGCGCAGCCAGCATTTCGTTGCCGACGGCGAGCGCCTGGTCGTCACCGAGGTCGACGCGCCGCAGCGCATCGTGCGCGAAATCAATGGCCGGCCGGCGGTGCAGGAATACGCACGGCTGGTTGGCGTGGCGCCCGAACAGCTGACGCCGGAACACTACGCCAGCTGGCCGGTGGTGGTGGTGATCGACGGTACCGATTTCGTTCGCTCCATTCAGCACGCCAATGCGGATGGCAGCCTGACCTTTTATTGCGCGATCGACGAAGGGGTTGTTCTGCGCGTGGCGCACGGTGTCGATCTGCTGGCCAGGATGGAAGCGGAACTCGTCGACGCCGAACGCGAACTTGGCGGTATCGAGGGCATGCTGGTCTGTGACTGCATCCTGCGCAACCTGGAGATTTCCCGCAACGGCAAGAAGGCGGCCGTGGGGGAACTGTTCCAGCGTTTTAATGCACTCGGATTCAGCACCTACGGCGAGCAGCTCGGCGGCGTGCATATCAATCAGACCCTGACCGGCATCGCCATCGGCAGCGCAGGGGCGGGACATGACTGAGCTGAAGGCTTCCGCTAGCGAGGTCGAACTGCAGGCGGAAATCGTCCGCCTGAACAAGGTCGTCACCGCGCTGATGAATCATGCCGAACGCGAGGCCGGCAGTCGCCAGGGGCACTTCGGCCTGTTCCAGAACGCGGTGATGCTGGAGAACCAGGTGCGTCGTCGCACAGCCGAACTGGAAGCCGCCGTGCGCGAGAATGAGCGCATCAACCGCGATCTGACGCGCGAGCGCGAGGAACAGCGTGCGCTGATCAGGCAACTGGAAGAAGCGCACAAGCAGTTGCTGCAATCCGAGAAGCTGGCCTCCATTGGCCAGTTGGCGGCAGGGGTGGCGCATGAGGTGAATAATCCCATCGGCTTCGTGAACTCCAATCTGAACACCTTGAAGAAGTACGTCGCCGGCCTGCTCGAGCTCACTGCTGCCTTCGAGGATCTGGAGTCCGAACTGTCAGCGACCGCGGGCGAGCGGATCAAGGCGATCAAGGCGAGGATCGATCTGCCTTTCGTGCGCGCGGACATGCCGGCCTTGATCGACGAATCGATCGATGGCACGTCGCGTGTCCGGCGCATCGTTGAGGATTTGCGCGATTTTTCCCGGGCCGGGGATTCCGAATGGCAGACCGTCGATGTGCATGCCGGCCTGGAAAGTACGCTCAACGTGGTGTGGAACGAAATCAAGTACAAGGCCGAGGTCGAGCGCGATTACGGCGACTTGCCGGAGATCGACTGTCTGCCGTCACAGCTCAATCAGGGATTCCTGAACCTGCTGGTGAATGCAGCGCAGGCGATTGCCGAGCGCGGGACCATCACCTTGCGCACGCGTTGCGACGGCGAACATGTATCGATCAGCGTGAGCGATACCGGGAGCGGCATTGCGCCCGAACTCATGGACCGGATCTTCGATCCTTTCTTCACCACCAAGCCGGTAGGCAAGGGAACGGGACTGGGCCTGTCGGTGACCTACGGCATCGTCGAGAAACACGGCGGTCGCATCGAGGTCGATAGCGTACCGGGGCAGGGGAGCACGTTTACGATCCGTCTGCCGGTCAGGCGGGGGCGTTGACGGCGCAGCCCCGGGGCCTACGGACGCCGTGGAGGCGTCTCAAAGACCCCGTTCGCGGGCATTGCGGTCGCGCTCGACCTTGAAGATGTAGCGCTGGATGAGGTTGTTGACGCTGTTCGACAGATCGATGAACTCGCACCCGGTGCGCAGCACCTCGACGCCGTTGCGGTTGGTGATGCGGAAGACGTTGCGCACGCGCATGCGCACGCTGACCGGGCCGAAGTCCGGCAGGGTGAGGCGGCAGTTGTCGAACTCCATGCCGGGGCTGAACTCGACATCCTCCGGTGGGACCACCACCGCCATGCCTCCGGCGCTGATGTCGAGCACGCGGGCTTCAATGTTGAAGGGTTCGGCGTCGGGGCGTTCGATGGGGATGGCGCAGATCAGCGCGTGGGTGATCGGCGCCACCAGGCGGTAGTACTCGCGCCGCTGCAGGCGCAGCAGGCGCTCGGGCATGCTGGCGCGGAAGGCATCGCGGCCCTCGTAGGTGACCTCCTCGATGTCATCGAGGGGAAACTGGATCTTGATGCCGTCGAGCTGGGTGGCGCACACCAGCTCGTCGGTAGCGGCGATGCGGCGGTTGATGTCGTCTTCCTTGCTGGCGTCGAAAACGACCCGGGTGTCGCCGTCGGTGGTGGCCAGCAGGGCGGTGAGGAAGGACTGGTTGCCTGCGGCCAGATAGGTGGTGACCAGCGAGCGGCGCTCGATCAGGGTGCGCACGATCTGGGCGATCTCGCGCGGACTCTTCAGCATGTACTGCGAAAAATCGTCCGAACGCAGCAGGTCAACACGGGTGTTGTTTTCGGTGCTCATGCAGTGCTTGGGGCAGGCGCATCAGGGTGGACAGTAAGCGCCCGATTCTATCCCATCGCCGGGCGGGCGTTGGCGCGGATGTGGAAAATTGCCGGCCGCCGTCAGGGCGCGCCGCCGCCGGGCAGTGGCAGGCTGAGTTCGGGTGGGGGGGGCGCATCCATGTCGCCCTGCTCGACGCGGTACAGCCAGGCCAGCAACTCGGCCACGGCGACGTAGAGCTGCGGCGGGATGCGTTCATCGATGTCCACCTGCATCAGCAGGGCCACCAGCTCGGGCGATTCGTGCACATACACGCCGGCCTCGCGGGCGCGTTCGATGATTTCCTGGGCGATCAGCCCACGCCCCTTGGCAACGACCCGCGGGGCGGCGTCGCCGCTGGCGTAGGTGAGAGCGACGGCCTCGCCACGGGGGGCGGCGCTGTCGGCGGCGGCGAAGTCTTCAGGCCTCATCGCGGACCTCCACCACCATGCCGTTGAGCGCCAGACCTGCAGCCTCGAGACGTGTCGCGAGGGCCTCGCGACCGGCTTCGAGGTCGGCGGCGGAGGTCTTGTCGTCGGTCACCAGACGCAAGGCGATGCCGCCGGCGCCAAGGTGCAGGTGGGCGTCCACACCGCCGAGGCGGGGCAGCGTGAGGCGCAGGGTGGTGCGCCATTCGGGGCTGTCGCCGCTGCCGTCGCCTTCACCGTCGCCTCCCGGGTCCTCGATCTGCCATTCGAAGTGCTGACCGGGCCAGGCCTGGGCGTGGACGATGTACTGCTGGGTGGCAAGGGCGTCGAGTTGCTGGTGAACAACCGGCAGCAGGCGTTCGGGGAGCGCTGCCAGCCGTGGTGGGGGCGCGTTGTCGGCGGACAGAGCCGAGGTCCCGCCGCGTGCGGCGCTCCGTTCGGCCCCCTGGGCGTGGGCTGCGGCGCTGCCTGCCGGGGTTGCAGTGGCGCTGGCACCACTTCCAGCCTGGGACTGAAGCTGGGATTGGGGCTGGCGCAAGAGGTCGGCAGTATCGACCTTGCCGCCCAGCCAGCGCGCCTGCTGGGACTCGTAGAACAAGCCGCTTTGACCGAGGGCCTGGCGCAGCAGAGGAGCGAGGGGGCTGCCGTTTGCTGGCGGGTTGGGCAGCAGGGGCTGGCCGCCATTGAGCACGGGGGCTTGCGCTGCAGGCTGGCCGGTGAGCAGGAAACTGATCAGGCGGCCGGTGGGGCTGAGATCGGCCCGGGGTGCGGCGGCGCTGCTGGCGGTATCCGCAGCCTGGGCAAAGACGGCGCGCGGGGTGACCTGGGTGACTACCAGTTCGAGGGTGTCGCCGGCTTGCGCGGCATGGGGGAGAGCAAGGGTGATCTGGCGGCCGGCGACGACGGCCTGGAAGCTGCCGTCCGGCAGGGTGCGCTGCAGTGCCGCGGTGAAGCGTTGGCCGGGCAGGAGGTCGGGCAGTTGCGACTGGATCTCGCGCGCGCGCTGCAGGCCCGGAACCGGTGGTTCGGTGTTGAAGAAGCTTGCTTCGGTAAGCAGGCGGAGGCGGGCGGCGAGGTCGGCGGGGATCATGGTTGCGGCTCGCTGGGTCGCCGGTTCCGCGGGGGCGGCGCCGGTCGCGTGGCTACCTCATGTTGCCGTAGGCCTGCTCGACGCGGCGGGCCCGGCCGGTCTGGGCGAGGAACTTGCGGGTGCTTTCCATCCACGGCATTACATGCGCGCGCACAGCCTCATTGTCGGCCTGAATGGCGCGCAACAGGGTGAGCACTGCGTCGCGTTCGGCATCGTCGACGGCCGCATGCAGATCAAGCCCGGCACGCATGACGTGGTCGCGGTGGGAGGCAAAGTCGCGCTCGCAGGCGGCCAAGCGGTCCCAGTTTTCCTGTTCGGCCGCAGTGCGCATCTGTGCGGCGCAGGCTGCCATCTTCTCAAGCAGGACGGGAATGGCCATCGTCGTGCGCCTCAGGCTGCCTGAGAGGCCTTGCCGACCTGGCTGCCGATCTCTTCCCAGGCGCTGCGCAACTGGCGCAGCAAGTCGGCGACTTCGTTGAGGGCGGGTACGCTGTTGTGCAGGTTGGCGTGCAGCAGGCGGTCGGTCATGTACTCGTAGAGTGCTTCCAGGCGCAGGGCCAGCTCACCGCCGGCTTCCTTGTCGAGGCTGGCCGAGAGGCCGTTGGCGATGATCTCGATGGCGCGCGAGATGGCCTGCCCCTTGGCAGGGATGTCCTTGCGCTCCATGGCTGCGCTGGCGACGGCGATGGAGGCCAGGGCGCCGTCGAAGAGCATCAGGATGAGCTTGTGGGGGTCGGCGGTGGTGACACCCGTTTCGACTTCGACGCGGGCGTAGGCGGCGGCGCGATTGGAAAACGATGGGCTGAACATGGGGCGTTCCTCGCTGGCGTCACTTCTTCTTGGTGTTCATGGCAGACAGGCTGTCGACCATCTGGGTAATGTAAGAACTGGTGGTCTGCATGCTGGCGATCATCGAATCGAGAGCGGAAAACTGTGCACGGTAGCGTGCTTCGATTGTCTCCATGCGCATGTCCAGGCGTGAGCGATCCTCGGCTATTGCAGCAAGGGAGTCTTCCAGGTTGGCGCTGCGTGCGCTCAGGATGCCGGAGGAGCTGTCCAGGTAGCTGGAAAGGAGGTTGTCCATGCGCTTGGCAAATCCGTCGCTGCCGGTGAGCACCTCGCTGAGATCGGCGCTGGCATTGCCCAGTGCGGTGTCGAGCTTGCCGCTGTCGAGAGTGATCATGCCGTCGCGGCCGATGGAGATGCCCAGCGAGGCGACGTCGCCATCGACGCTCATGCCCAGAATCCTGCCCAGCTCGCTGACCCCCTCGCTCATGCTCTGGCGCAGGGTCTGCATGAGGTTGCGCGCGGTGCTGTCGCCCTGCAGTATGCCGGCCTGGCTTTCTTCGTCGTCGCCGCTGGCGGGGACGAAGGCGGTGAGGCTCTTCATCGTCGTCATGGCCTCGTTGTAGGCCTTGACCATGTCGTTGATGGCGGTGCGTGCACCGGCGTGGTCGTTGGTGACGTTGATGCGGATGCGTTCGCCGGGGGCACTGTCGAAAAGGTTCAGGGTGACCCCGTCGATGAGATCGCTGATGGTGTTCGAGGCACGGCTCAGTTCGATCCCGCCGAACTTGACCTTGGCATCCTGGGCCGCGTCGAGCAGATCGAGATTGCTGCTCGGTGCGGCGGTCGAGGCATCGTAGGTGAAGGCGCTGAGGCCGTCGGTGCCGGTCATCGTGAACGCCGCATTGGCACCCTCGGCGCCGCGGGCGATGACCAGCTGGTCGGTGGTGCCGTTGTTGACGATGGATGCGGTGATGCCGATGTTGGCACCGTTGATGGCGTCGCGCAGATCGGCGAGCGAGTCCTTGCCTGGTTCGAGGGTGATGGTGTGCGAGGTCGTGGCGGTGAAGGTGGTGACCGCGGCTTCCCCTTCCCCGGTGGTGGTGTAGCTGCCGAGATTGAAGGTCAGCGTGCCGGCCGCGACCGACGGCGCCGCCGTGCCACTGGTCATCACGCGCTGGCCCTGGGCCATCTGCATGACCTCGACGGAATAGGCGCCCGGTGCCGGGGTGCCGGTGACCGTGGTGCCGAGCACGCTGTCGTTGCTGATGCTGGTCTTGACGGCGCTGAACAGCGCGGGGTTGTTCAGTGACTTGAAGGCGGACTGCAGAGAATTGAGCGCCGAACTGATCAGCCCGTAGGCCGACAGGCGGGTTTGTGCGCTTTCCTGCTTGGCGTCGAGACGGGCGGCAGGAGCCTGCCGCTCGGCGGCCACCAGTTGGGTGACCAGCCCTTCGATGTCGAGGCCTGAGCCGATGCCGCTCGAAGTGATGGTGGCCATGGGGGGATCTCCTTGGTCAGACTTCCTGCTTGACCAGCAGGCCCTGCAATTTGTCCAGCGCCTTGGAGATGCGCAGCATCTCTTCGGAGGGAATCTGCTTGATGACTTCGTCGGTCTGCGAATCGACGATCTTCACCAGCACGCGGCCGCTGTCGTCGTCGATGGAAAAGGCCAGTTCGCTGGCCACCGGCTGAATGGCATTGCGCACGTCTTCAAGCGCCTGCTCCAGGACTTCGCGCGTGGCCGGCTGCGATGCAGCCTCCGGTTGTGCAGCGCGTTGCGAGTCCGCGGGCTGGCGCGCAGGGGCATCCACGGCTGCGGCCGGCTGCGCCCTGCCGCCCTGGGGAAGGGGCATGGCCTGCGCGACCGTGCTGGCCGGAACGGCGCTGATGGAGGGAGTACTCATGTCGCTCTCCTGATGGCAAAGCGGCGCGGCGGCTGTGAAGCCCCGCGCCGCTGTCCCTATATGTTAGCCGATCAGCCCAGCAGGCTCAGGACATTCTGCGGCAGGGAGTTGGCCTGCGAGAGCATCGCGGTGCCGGCCTGCTGCAGGATCTGCGCGCGGGTCAGGTTGGCCGTTTCCGCTGCGAAGTCAGCGTCGCGGATCCGCGAGCGGGATGCAGAGAGGTTCTCCGAGGTCGCCTGCAGGTTGCTGATGGTGGTCTCGAAGCGGTTCTGCAGGGCGCCGTAGCGGGCACGCTGGGCATTCACCGCGGACAGTGCGGAGTCTGCCATTGCCATCGTCCGGTTGGCGGCCTCGACCGTAGAGACGTCCATCTTGTCCACCGCCTGGAGCTGGCCACCGAAGGTGCCACTGGAGGCCGTGATGTCGGTATTGGTAGTGGTCAGCGAGAAGGAGCGGTCGGAGTCGATGACGACCTGGCCGGTGATCCACATCGCGTCGCTGCCGCCCCACTGCGAAGCGTCACTGACGCCGGTGATGGCACCGCCGCCGATTGCTGCGTCGCTGTCGTTGGAGGTGTCGCCGTCGATCACGCGGATGTCGTTGAGGGAGATATCAACCGTTGCGCCGGAACCATCGACCGAGGCATTGGTGACACGCAGATCCTTGCCGGACTCGCTGGTGAGCTGGACGCCGAAGCTGCCGTCATCCGCTTCGACGATCTTGGCCACGAAACCGGTCTTGCCGGAGACGTCGTTGAAAGCCTGCACTGCGGAGGCGAGCTGGTTGGCATTGGTGACGTTGGCGCCGTCGGTGCTGCCGCCGATGGTGAAGGAGACCGTGGTGTAGGACGACGGATCGCTGTTGGCGGTATCGGTGGCGAGCAGGAAGGTGTAGCTCTGGCCCTGCGTGAAGCCGTCCGCGGTGCCCGCACCGAGCACGAAGGTGGTGTTGGCGGTGGCGGTGACGCCGGCCTGTGCCTGGTTGACCTTGGCGGCGATCTCTTCGGCGCTGGCGCCTTCGGCGTAGGTGATGTCCTTGCTGCCCAGGCTGCTGGCGATGGTGATGGTGCCGCCGGCGATCGCCGAGGAGCCGCCTTCGGTTGCCGTGGTCAGCTGACCATCGGCAGTCGAGCCGCGCACCAGGTCGCCAGTACCGGACTGGGTGTTGGCGGAGACTTCCAGGCCGCCGATACGGTAGTTGCCGTAGGCGTTGATCTGGAAGTTGCCCGAGGTTGCGGTAATCGTCTGGTTGGCGTTGGCGCCGACCTGGAAGGTTGCCGAAGTGAAGGAGCCGTCGAGCAGCTTCTGGCCGTTGAACTCGGTGTTGGTGGCAATGCGCTGCAGTTCCTGGGTGAGCTGCTGCACTTCGGAGTTCAGTGCGGCGCGGTCACCGGCGGAGTTGGTGGCGTTGGCCGACTGTACGGCCAGTTCGCGGATGCGCTGGAGGATGTCGCCGGAAGACTGCAGGGCGGCTTCGGCGGTCTGCGCCAGCGAAATGCCGTCGTTGGCGTTGCGCTGTGCCTGATTGAGGCCCTTGATCTGGGCGGTCATGCGCTCGGAAATCGACAGGCCGGCGGCATCATCCTTGGCACTGTTGATGCGCAGGCCGGAGGACAGACGCTGCAGCGAGGCGTTCAGCGAATTGGCATTCGCGTTCAGGTTACGTTGCGCGGTCAGGGAGGCAACGTTGGTGTTGATGACTTGTGCCATGATAATCTCCTGAATTCAACAGGTTGTTGAAGCGCCAGGGTGGCCGGTAGTGGTGTCTGGCGTCGAGCTTGGTGCGCTCTTGAATCCATTAACGGCGATGCTCGGGGAAACTTTAGGGCGCTGCTGATGAGATTTGCTCTGCTTGCGCCAGCGTGCGGCAAGGCCGCCCTCTTGAGGGTGTCGCCCCCTGCTAAGGGCACGGCTTTTTGCCGGTGTCAGAGCCCCTCTGCCCTTGCCCGCATTTCTCACCCCGTCCCTACTGCGGGTGCCGATACGCTCGCCGTGGCACGCCGTACTTGCTCACGCCGCCTCGACGTAGTGTCAGCTACGCCTTCGGCGCCGCTCGCTCCGTGCGGCGCACCACGACGGCGCCTCGGCCCCCTCGTGACGTGCCAGGGTGGGAAATGCGGGCCAGATGTCCATGAATCGCCTGTACCCCCGGTCGACTCCGCGTGTTCACTCAACGGAAAAAAACAGGGGGCACTTGAGGCCCCCCGTGAAGCGCTGCGGCTGTGGCAGCAGCGGGCACTTATTGCAGCAGGCTGAGAACCTGCTGCGGGATCTGGTTGGCCTGGGCCAGCATGGCCGTGCCAGCCTGCTGGAGGATCTGCGCGCGGGTCAGGTTTGCGGTCTCGGCGGCGAAGTCGGCGTCGCGGATGCGCGAGCGTGACGCCGAGAGATTCTCCGAGGTGCTCTGCAGGTTGCTGATGGTGTTCTCGAAGCGAGACTGCAGGGCGCCATAGCGCGCGCGCTGGTTGGTGACCGCAGCAAGTGCCGAATCGACGATGGCCATGGTGCGGTTGGAGGCCTCCACCGTCGATACATCCATCTTGTCCACCTGCTGGAGTTGGCCGCCATAGGTGCCGGCGGTGATGGCGATGTCGTCGTTGGAGGTGGTGAGCGCGAACGAGCGGTCCGAGTCGAGGATCACCTGACCGGTGATCCACACCGAGTCGGCGGCACCCCACACGGTGGCGGTGGTCACCCCGGTGATCACCCCGGCGCCCATCGCCGCTGCGCTGTCGTTGGTGGTGTCGCCGTCGATGACGCGGATGTCGTTGAGCGAGACGTCCACCCCCGCACCGCTGCCATCGACCGAGGCATTGGTGACGCGCAGGTCCTTGCCGACCTCGCTGGTCAGCACGATGCCCAGGGAGCCGTCGTCGGCCTCGACGATCTTGGCGACGAAGCCGGTCTTGCCGGAAACGTCGTTGAAGGCTTGCACCGCGGACGACAGCTGGCTGGCGTTGGAGGTCGCCTGGCCCACCGCCGAGCCGCCGATGGTGAAGGCCACCGTGGTGTAGGAGGACGGATCCTGCCCCGCGACCGTGTCGGTAGCGAGCAGGAAGGTGTAGCTCTGGCCCTGCACGAAACCGCCGTTGGTGATGTCGCCGGCACCGATCACGAAGGCGGTATTGGCGGTGGCAGTGACCCCGGTCTGGGCCTGATTGATCTTGGCGGCAATCTCCTCGGCGCTGGCACCATCCATATAGGTGATGTTGCTGCTGCCCAGGCTGCTGGAGATGTTGATGGTGTTGCTGCCGGTGCCGCTGCCGATGCCGGAGTCGTTGCCGGCCGCTGCGGTAGTCAGCTGACCGTGGGCGGTGCTGCCGACCAGCAGGTCACCGACACCGTTGGGCGTGTTCGACGAGGTCGACAGGCCGCCGATGCGGTAATTGCCGTAGGCATTGGTCTGGAAGTTGCCCGAGGTCGCAGTGATGGTCTGGTTGGCGTTGGCGCCAACCTGGAAGGTCGCCGAGGTGAAGGAGCCGTCGAGCAGCTTCTGGCCGTTGAACTCGGTGTTGGTGGCGATGCGCTGCAACTCCTGGGTGAGCTGCTGCACTTCAGCGTTCAGCGCGGCGCGGTCACCGGCGGAGTTGGTGGCGTTGGCCGACTGTACGGCCAGTTCGCGGATGCGCTGGAGGATGTCGCCGGAAGACTGCAGGGCGGCTTCGGCGGTCTGCGCCAGCGAAATGCCGTCATTGGCGTTGCGCCGCGCCTGATCGAGGCCGCGGATCTGCGACGTCATGCGTTCGGAGATGGCCAGACCGGCCGCATCATCCTTCGCGCTGTTGATGCGCAGGCCCGAAGACAGGCGCTGCAGCGATGTGTTCAGCGAGTTGGATGTCCCATTGAGGTTGCGCTGCGCCGTCAGCGAGGCAACGTTGGTGTTGATGACCTGTGCCATGTTCATCTCCTTGCATGCCGTTATTTCGTTGTGCGTGTTGGCGGATGTTTGGTTTTGGGATTCCGCCGCCGATCTTGCTTGCCACCCCTTCAGCGAGAAGCGTGCCAGCTTCTCGTCTGGGCAGGATCGGGCCGCCCTGGCAGTGCCTCAAGGATGTGTGAAGAGAGTTCTTAAGTAATTGAAAACTAGACGTTTAATCGTGATCCATGGAGTTGGTGAGCGCGCTTTATAAAGGCTTTGTCATGTGTGGAAATATGTATTTCGCGTTGATCGTGCGCATGCCCGCGGCGCTTTCTGCGGCAAGGAAGGCAGCAGGGTTTGCCGCCAGCCTGCTGTCCCGCATGCTGCCGGGCGGCAGGATTTGCCGGCGGCATGTCCTTGCCGTGCAGGCGTTGCCGCTGCAGCGGATGCAGTTGCCGGTGAGTTTGTCCGGGTGCCCTTTTGCGTCTTGCAATGGCAGAATGCACCGGGAGTCTGGCTGGTACGTTGCCGGCAGCCATTTGCGGGAGGGTGGTGTTACCGATGGATGCAGTGCAGTCGATCTACCAGGAAGCCGTAGCGGCCCAGCTTGCCGGGCGCATGGAAGACGCCAAGGTGGCCTATCGCAGGTTGCTGGAGGAGGTGCCGGATCATCCCGAGGGGCATCACAACCTCGGTTTGCTGGCCTATCAGGAGGGCGAGGTCGAGCAGGCTCTGGAGCATCTCATGAACGCCGTCGAGGCGCGCCCGGGTGAGGCCGAGTTCTGGCATTCCCTGATCGGCGTCCTGGTTGCGCTGAGTGCCTTTGACCACGCTCACAATGCCCTTGAGCAGGCAGGTGCGGCGGGGATAGCGGCTGAAGAGCTGGAACGCATGCGGCAGTGCATTGCTGCGGCTGAGGTGCCTCCGCCTCCGGAACCGGTGGAACCTGTGCAATTGTCAATCGACGGCGAGAGGGAAGAGATCCTTGCCGCCGTGCAGCGCATCCTTGTGCGTAGCAGGGCGCAGAAGGCCAGCGGCAAGAAGGCAGAGTTGCGCGGCCGCATTCCTGAGCGCAAAGTCATCGACCGCATGACCCGCTTGTTCAATGCGGGAGAGCTGCGCGAGTTGGAGCAGTTCGCCGGGAAGCTGACCCGCTCCCATCCGCTGCATCCTGCAGGATGGCATTTCCTGGGCATGGCCCGGATGCGTCTGGGGGAGCGGCTGGAGTCACTGCGGGCGCTGATCAAGGCCAATGAATTGCATCCTGGCGATGCGCTGATGCTGGACCACCTGGGCACGGCACTGACCTCGTTCAACTATGTGGCGGAGGCGGCTTCGCTTTTCGAGCTTAGTCTCGAAATACGACCGAACAAGATCGATACGATCGTGCGTTATGCCAATCTTGCAGTCAGTTGCCGTGATCTTGACCGAGCGGAAGAACTCGCTCGTCGTGCAGTGGAGGTGGCGCCATGCAGTGCCATGGCTTGCCGCATGATGGCAATAGTTCTCCTCCACAGACGCAGCCCACTGGAGGCCGTTCCTTATCTTGAGCAGGCCATTCAGGCCGACCCGACGATGGGCGATGCCTATCAGGATTTGGGCTACGCCTATTTTTCGTTGGGCATGCTGGACAAGTCGGTTAGCACGAGCGAACTGGCCGTTGAGCGCAATCCGGAGAATGCAGCGGCCTACTCAAACCTGCTGTTCTTCATGACTCATCAGGAGAACCTTTCGCCTGAAGAGGTGCTTCGCAAGCACCTCGGCTTTGGCGAACGCTTTGAAGTGCCTTTGGGAGACCCGCGGCCTCACGAGAATGATCGAAATCCGGAGCGCCGATTGAGGATAGGGTTCGTTTCTGCGGACTTTTACAATCACGCGGTTGCACACTTCTTGATGCCTGTGCTGGAGCACATCGATCGTGATCGTTTCGATCTTTTTGCGTTCCATAACACAGTGAAGTTTGATGAGACCTCGGAGAAATTGAAAAGCCTGTTCAAGTACTGGGTCGCAGTTTCCCATGTTTCGGACAGAGATCTGGCGGAAATTGTCCGTGCTTGCCGTATCGATGTGCTCATTGATCTTTCAGGCCATACCGCAGGTAATCGACTGCTGACTTTTGCGCGAAAGCCTGCGCCGGTGCAGATGAGCTGGATAGGCTATGTTGATACCACGGGGCTGAGGTCCATTGATTACTACGTGACAGACCGCTTCCTCGCCCCACTTGGGCAGTTCGATGAGCACTTCAGTGAGAGACTGCTGCGCTTGGATAGCGCTGTGGCATTTACTTTCGACCAGGATGCCCCTCCAGTGGGGCCCGCGCCGATGCTTCGCAACGGCTTCGTGACATTCGGTAGTTTCAATCGTCCGGGCAAGATAACCTCAACCACCTTGGATCTATGGGCGGCTTTGTTGAATGCAGTGCCCGACGCCAGGATTTTGATAGGTTCCGTTGAAACCGAGGATACCCAGCGGCACCTGACGCAGGAGCTGTCGTTGAGGTGCGTTTCCGAGGGCAGGCTGCGTTTTCTTCCGCGCGTGACGCTTAGGGCTTATCTGGAAGCACACAACGAAGTGGATATTCTGCTAGATACGTTTCCCTACAATGCTGGCACTACAGCACTGCATTCCTTATGGATGGGCGTGCCAGTGCTGACTATGAATGGGTCGCGTATGTTGTCGAATGTGGGCGCAGCACTGATGTCGAAGGCTGAGTTGCCCGATTTTGTTGGCGAGGATGGGGAGGACTTTGTCAGTAAGGGTGCTGCGCTTGCTAAGCAGCCTCATTTGCTAGCCGGCATTCGCGCAGGGATGCGGGAGCGCTTGATGCGACAACAGCTTTTTAGTGCTAGGTATGTTACCCGCTGCTTGGAGGGCGGCTTCCGAAGTGCTTGGCTGGATTGGTGCGCTCGTCGCGAGTAGGGTCATTTTTCTGCATGCGCCGCTTCAGCGTTTAATGCCTGTCGCGGATTTGGCCTGACTGTCAAGCTTAAGTCGTTCTTCACATTTGAGAAGGTCGCGAGCCCTTTCGCCAATGCAGCGTGCGGGCGTGCCAGCATAGATGCGGAATGGCAGACAGTCTTCCTTAACCAGAGCCAGCGTAGCGATAGCTGCTCCCTCCGAAAGCGTCACGCCCGGCAACACAACGCTGCCAGAGCCGATAATAACGTGTCGACCGATATGCACTGGGGCGTGGCGGACATTCTTGTAGGCGTCCGGCACGGTAGGGTTGGTAAGTGTGCTGCCGGAATAGTCATCATTGCTTGAGTATATGCTGACCCGGGAGGATAGGCCGCTGAAGTCGTCCAGTCTGATGCTGGCTTGGCCGATCAGTGAACAAAATACGGCTATGTGAACATAGTTGCCGATTTGAATCCCATCCACTCCTGCTGATAGAACGCAGAAGTCGTCGATACGAACATGGTCGCCGATATGAATATTTGGGCAGTTATAGAGGCGTGCGTGGCGGGAAATGTAGACATCGTTTCCAAGGGAGCCAAAGCCCATGGCTTGGATTTCGGATGCGTTAAGCCAACTCATTGTGCACTCCGGCGAATTATATCGATGATCGTCATTTGTTCAGTTTTTTCCAGTGTTGGATAGAGCGGTAGACAAAGAACCTGTTGCGCCAAGCGGTGGGCGTTTGGAAGGCGTGTGGGGTTCGCGCTTGGTAGTCCCCGATACATAGGGAAAGCGCTGAGGAGTGGGTAAAAGTAACGGCGTGCATGGATGTCATGTTCTTTCAGTTGGTCATAGATTCGATTGCGGCTGACAGGGTGGGCACGGTCAACAAAGATCGGGCAATAGGCGTGGTTCCATACGATGTCGTCGGGTAGGGTGATGAGCTTTAGGGTGGGAATATCCTGGAGCACTTCTCGGTAGCGTTGGTAGATCACGGCGCGCGTATTCATCGCTTCGTCGATGTGACGCAACTGCAGCAAGCCCATCGCCGCCTGGACCTCGTTCATCTTGCCGTTGATTCCCGGCGCGACCACGGTGACCTCATCCGCGAAGCCGAAGTTCTTCAGGTAGTCGATGCGTTGCTTGATCTTGGCGTCCGGGCAGATGATGGCGCCGCCTTCGAAGGTGTTGAAAACCTTGGTGGCGTGGAAGCTCAGGATGGAGAGATCGCCGTGGCGCAGGATGCTCTCGCCGTCCTGCCTGACGCCGAAGGCGTGGGCGGCGTCGTAGATGACTTTCAGGCCGTAGGTGTCGGCGATGCGTTCGATGCGCTCGACGTCGCACGGGATGCCATAGCAGTGCACCGGCAGGATGGCCGTGGTGGCCGGGGTGATGGCTTCCTCGATGCGGTCGGGGTCGAGGTTGCAGGTGTGCGGGTCGATGTCCACGAACACCGGTTTGATGTTGTTCCACAGCAGTGAGTGGGCGGTGGCGGCGAAGGTGTAGGGGGTGGTGATCACCTCGCCGGTGATGCGCAGTGCCTGCAGGGCGGTGACCAGCGCGAGGGTGCCGTTGGCGAACAGGCTGAGATGATCGACGCCGAGGTAGCGTGCGAGCTCGGTTTCCAGCTGCTGGTGGAAGGGGCCGCCGTTGGTGAGGCGCTTGCTCTCCCAGATCTGTTCGAGATAGGGGATGAACTCTTCCAGCGGTGGCAGGTAGGGCTGGGTGACGGTGATCGGTGGGGAGGGGGGCGTCATGTCAGTGCTCCACGTGGGCGGGGAGGAGTTCGCGCAGGTAGGTGCCGTAGCCGGAACTGAGCAAAGGGGCGGCGAGGGCTTCGAGTTCGTCGTCGCTGATCCATTTCATCCGCCAGGCGACCTCTTCCGGGCAGGCGATCTTGTAGCGCTGGCGTTTTTCCAGGATGGCGATGTACTGGCTGGCTTCGAGCATCGATTCGTGCGTGCCGGTATCCAGCCAGGCGTAGCCGCGCCCGAGGGTGCGGACTTCGAGGCGTCCGGCGCTGAGGTAGTGGCGATTGATGTCGGTGATCTCGATCTCGCCGCGCGCGGACGGCGGGGTGTGGCGGGCGATGTCGACGACTTCGCCGTCGTAGAAGTACAGCCCGGTGACCGCGTAGCGGCTGGCAGGGCGGGTGGGTTTTTCTTCCAGGGCGGTGGCCCGTCCGTCGCGATCGAAGCTGACCACGCCGTAGCGTTGCGGGTCCTGAACCGGGTAGGCAAACACGGTGGCACCGGCGGAGGCCGCCGCGGCGCTGCGCATCAGCGCCGGCAGCCCCTGGCCGACGAAGAGGTTGTCGCCGAGGATGAGGGCGCTGGGCGCTCCGCCGATGAAGCCTTCGCCGATCAGGAAGGCTTCGCCGATGCCGCCCGGGCGGGCCTGGGTGGCATAGCTGAGGGCTATTCCCCACTGACTGCCATCGCCGAGAAGGTGCTGGAAACGCGGGGTGTCCTCGGGGGTGGAGATGATCAGGATGTCGCGCAACCCGGCGAGCATCAGGGTGGTCAGCGGATAGTAGATCATCGGCTTGTCGAAGATCGGCAGCAACTGCTTCGACATCGCCCGGGTGGCCGGATAGAGGCGGGTGCCGGCGCCGCCGGCGAGGATGATGCCCCGATGTTCCATCACTGCCTCCTCCTTCCAGTGCGGATATGCGGCTGTTCTTGTTGCGCCGGCGCCCGGGTCGGGGCCGGTCAGAAAAACGTGCCTGCATGCAGCTTAGCGCATGGCCACCGCAGCGGTGATCGGGATAGCGGGGCGTTTGACGCGCTATTGTGCGTTTTGCCTCAGAGGGCGGCGATCTCGACGCGGTTCTTGCCGGCCTGCTTGGCGCGGTACATGGCGTCGTCGGCGCGCTTGAGGACGGTGTCCATCGACTCTCCGGGCTGCCACGCGGAAATGCCGGCGCTGAAGGTGATGAACACCTTCTGGTTGTCGGCGAGGAAGAATTCCTTGGTGAGCTGGCGCTGCAGGCGGGTGAGGGCGGCGGCGGCCTCGGTGAGGTCGGTGTCGGGGTAGAGCAGGATGAACTCCTCGCCCCCGTAGCGCGCCACGGTGTCCTGCGGACGGAGGTTGTCGCGTACCACGCGGGCGAGGTGAATGAGGGCCTCGTCGCCGGTGTGGTGGCCGAGGCTGTCGTTGAGCTTCTTGAAGTTGTCGATGTCGAGGAGGGCGACGCTCAGTGTGCTGCGGTGGCGGCCGGCGCGACCTGCTTCCTTGGCGAACATCTCTTCCAGGCCGCGGCGGTTGAGTACTCCGGTGAGGGTGTCATGGGTGGCCTGGCGGCTGGCCTCGTCGAGCTCGCGCTGCATGGTGGCGATGCGTTCTTCGGCGGCGTGTACGCGCTCGCGCATGCTCTGCAGCTCATCTCGCGAGTTCGCCGCTTGCTGCTGGATGTGGCGGGTCTCGCGCATCACCTCGTCGAGCACGCCACTGATCTGGGTGATGTCGCGGGCGGTGGCGATCTGCTGTGCGCAGGCGCCGATGCGGTCGTGGTAGCTGCCGGTGCTTTCGGCAAAGTTGGCGAGCTGGTCGACGAAGCCGGCAAGCATGACCTTGAGGGCCTGCTGGGCCTCGCTGAGGTTGTGCTTGAGCTGGCTCTGCTTGTAGATCACCTCCTTGAGGCGGCGTTCGGCGTCGTCGATGCCGCGTACGGTGGCGGGTTTGTCGACGATCTGGCGCAGGACCTCGACCTGGCCGTGCAGCCACTGGTCGTCGAAGACCAGTTCGTCGATGTTCTGCAGCAGCAGGCGGAGCAGGTTGAGCAGGCCGGCATGCACTTCGCCGGCGTCGCCGGCGGCCATCTCCACGCGCAGTGCGAAGCGCCGCAGGAGTTCGCCGCACTGGCGCAGTGCGGCGGTGGAGGTGGCGCCCTCGGTGCGGTGCAGCAGGGCAGTGGCCTCTTCGATGAGCTGGGGCTGCTCGCCGAGGGCGGCGGGGACGACGTCGGCAAGCGTCGTGCGCAGCAGTCCGCGCAGGGTGTCGATCAGTTCGCCGGCCTCGCCCGGGGCCACCAGCTGCGGAGTGCCTGCGGTGTCGTCGCCGAGGGGCGGCGGCGGCGCGCTGTCGGCGTCGGGCGGCGGGGCCTCGGAGGGGGTCTGACTCCACGACCGCAGCAGGCCCTGCATGCGTGTGAACAGGGTGTTGGGGTCGTTGGCGGTGAGCACGCGTTCGAGCGATTCGCGCTTGCGTGCGGTGGTCCACCCGGCGTGGCGGGCTTCCCATTGGCGCAGCAACTGCGCGATCAGCTCGTTCCATGCCGGCGGGGCCTGTTCGGCAAGGGCGGCGAGGTATTGCCACAGCGCGGTGCGGGCGGCGCCGCCATTGCCGGCGGCAATGGCCTGATCGACGCTGCGCGCCAGGCGCTGGCGTTCGGCGCTGTCGCGGGGCAGCTGCTGGGCCAGGGCGCGGAGGAATTTCTCCGGTACGGCGTCGTCGTCGGCTGGTGCGCCGGCGATCTCGTTGTACAGCGTGCGGTAGTGCTCCGGCGTCGGTGGCACACGGCGCATGGCGAGCTGACGCAGGGCTTCGCGGGCGATCTCCGACGGATGCGAAAGCTTGCTCATCGCCTGGCACTCACGGCGCGGCGAAGACGCGGTTCTTGCCGGCGCGCTTGGCCGCGTACATGGCCCGGTCGGCACGCTCGATGGCGATGTGGGGCGGCTCTTCAGGGTTGAGCACGGTGACGCCGGCGCTGAAGGTGATCAGCAGCTTCTGCTGTTCGGCCATGAAGAAGCGCCGCGTCAGCTCGCGCTGCAGGCGGGTGAGGATGGCGGTGGCAGCAGCAATGTCGGCCTCCGGCAGCAGCAGCAGGAACTCCTCGCCGCCGTAGCGGCATACCGCGTCCTGCGGGCGCAGCGACTCGCGCACCACCGCGGCGAGGTGGCGGAGGGCGTCGTCGCCGATATGGTGGCCGTAGGTGTCGTTGAGGTGCTTGAAGTTGTCCAGATCGAGCAGGCCGATGCATAGCTCGGTGCCGCGCCGCCGCGCCATGGCGATCTCGCGTTCGAGCGCTTCGTCGAGGCCCTTGCGGTTGAGGGTGCCGGTGAGGGGGTCGTGGCGGACCAGTTCGGAGGCCTCGTCGAGCTCGCGCTGCAGACGCAGGATGTGCTGGTTGGCGGCTTCCACCTCGCCGCGCAGTTCGCCGATCTCTGCCGTCGAGCGCGCGGCGATGTCGTGTGCCTGGTGGGTTTCGGCGAGCAGGCCGGCGACCACTTCGGACAGTTCGTCGATGCTCTGCGCGCGTTCGATGCGGGTGGCGCTGGCTTCCAGTGCGGCGGCGTACTCGCCGGTGACGTTGCCAAAGCCGGCAAGCTGGTCGACGAAGCCGGCGAGCATCGACTTCAGACGCTCCTGGGCGTCGGTAAGCTGGCGCTTGAGATGACTCTGCTTGTCGATGACGTCGCGCAGGCGGCGCTGCACCTCGTCGAGCACGCGCACGTCGAGAGGGCCGGCGAAGGCTTCGCTGAGCACGCTCAGCTGGCCGTGCAGCCAGCGGTCGTCGAGCACCAGTTCGCTGATGTTGTGAAGGATCAGGCGCAGCAGGGCGAGCAGGGCTTCGCGCACGGCGTGCAGATCCTCGCCGGTCCATTCGAGCTGGCGGATGAAGCCTTCGAGGCGGGTGGCCGCAGTGTCGAGGTCGGCACAGTCGTCGGCGTCGCTGAATTCGCCGGCAAGCTTGCGGGCCTCGGCGGCAAGCTCGGGGGCGTCGACAAGCAGGGCGCTGACCCCGGGGTGCAGCAGACGGCCGAGTTGCTGCAGGCTGTTGCCGTGTTCGGCGGTGGCAAGGGCGAGGATGGCACGGCGCAGCATCGGCCAGTTGGCGCTGCCGACGGCGTGCTCGAACTGCTGGGCAAGCTTCAGTGCTGCCGGGGTGTTGCGCGGCAGGGCATGGGCGATGGCCTTCAGGTTGCCGGCCGGGAAGGCATCGTCCTGCGTGCTGCCGGCAATTTCGTGATAGTAGGTGCGGAAGTTCTCCGGTGTCGGCGGCAGGCGCCTGGCCGCCAATCGACGCAGCGCTTCGCGGGCAATCTCTGACGGCGAACTGAATTCCGGCATCTTTCTAACCTGGCTGGCGCTGCTGTGGAGTCACGATACTCGCCGCATTATGACTTGAGTGTCGCTCATTCGGCCAGATTATGGCGCACCCCATAATGGGTCAGCTCGGCGTTGTTACGCATGTTCATCTTTTCCAGCAGGCGGGCACGGTACACGCTGACGGTCTTGACGCTGATGTTGAGCGTCTCGGCGATCTGCCCGGGGGTGCGGCCGCTGGCAATCATGCGCAGGGTCTGGAACTCGCGGTCGGAGAGTTTCTCGTGCAGGGGGCGCTCGAAATCCTCGGCGACGGCATTGGCGAGTGCCTCGGCAACCGCTTCGCTGACATACTTCTTGCCGTTGGCGACCTGGCGGATTGCCACCACCAGCTGTTCCGGAGCGCTCTGCTTGGAAAGGTAGCCGGCAGCGCCCGCGCGCAGGGCGCGCACGGCGTACTGCTCTTCCGGATACATGCTGAGGATCAGCACCGGCAGGCGGGGCAGCTCCTTGCGGATCAGCTTGAGGGCGTCGATGCCGTTGCGGTCGGGCATGGAGACGTCCATCAGTACCACGTCCCAGGCTTGCTCGCGCGCCATCTGCACGACCTGGACACCGTTGGCGGCCTCGCCGGCGACCTCCATGTCGTCGGTTTCGGAAAGGATCTGGCGCAAACCCTGACGGACGATGGCATGATCGTCGGCGATCAGGATGCGCAGGCGCTGGGTGGTACTCATGGGTGGTCGATTCCTGCGGAAAACCTGCCGGCGTCGGTGCGCATCGCGCCGGTTGCGCTGGCCAGGGGAAGGGCGATCAGCAACTGCGTGCCCTGTGCTTGTCCCGGGCGGGCCTCGAAACGCCCGCCGAGGCTGGCGATGCGCTCGCGCATGCTGCGCAGGCCAAAGGACAGGGGTTTGTCGAGATCGCCGGCCTGCAGGCCGCAGCCATCATCCCAGACCTCCAGCAGGGCCTCGTCGCCCTCCTGCACCAGGCGCACTGCCACGGAGCTTGCCCCGGCGTGCTTCCAGACGTTGGTCAGGGCCTCCTGGAAGATGCGGAACAGCGCCACCGCGGCATCGTCGGGCAGTTGCAGGTCGTAGTCTGCACAGAGGATGCGGCAGCGGATCCCGGTACGGCGGCTGAAGTCCTCTGCATGGCATTCGATCGCCGCGCCGAGGCCGAAATCCTTCAGGATGCCGGGGCGCAGTTCGCGGCTTACCCGGCTCACGGTGGCAATGGCGTCGTCGAGCAGGCGCTCTATGGAGCGCACGCGCTTGCGCAGCGGGGCGGGGTCGAACTCGCTGTCGAGGCGGGCGCCGAGCAGGGCGGTCTCGATCTTGATCGCCACCAGATGGCCGCCGAGAACGTCGTGGATGTCGCGCGCGATGCGTTCGCGCTCTTCCTCGCGGGCAGCTTCGAGATGGGCGCTGAGGGCCTGCAGCGGCGGTGGGGCGTGGCTCATGAGTGGTCGGGCGTGGTCGGCGTGAAGGCGAACTGCTTGCTCAGTGAAGTTTCGTAGCGCCAGCCTTGCGGCGTGGCAATCGGCGTACCGGGGGGCGGGGCGGAGTCGTCGCCGGTGGCGCCGCGCAGCCAGCAGGTGCTCACCCAGTGCCCTCCGCCGTCGATGTCGCAACGGCCGAAGCCAAGCCAGGCGCATGCCGTGGTGGGGCCGTGCTGCTGGTCGGCGACAGCGAGATCGACAGCCTCGCCATTGTCGCCGATGAAGCACAGGCCGGCATCCTGCAGGGCGTCGGTGAAGCGCTGGGTCTCCGCGGGGGAAAGGAAGCCGATGCGGTAAAGGGCGTCGTCTTCGCACAGGGTGCGATTGGGCAGCAGGGCGCGGAAGCGCTCGTCGCCGCCTGCGAGACGTTGGTTCACGGCGTCCTTGCGGACGATCACGGAAATGGCTTCGGCTAGAACGGCCATGTGGTCTGGGCGTTTGTTTTTTGCCGATTATCGCATGATGCCGCGGCCGCGCAGCGCTGCGCTGGCACGGGCCGAGGCGACCACCACCAGCTTCATGGTGGCGCGCGTGGCACCGACAAAGAGCTTGCGCACGGTGGCGTCGTCGAGGGCGTCGAAATCGACCTCGGCAAGAATCACTGCAGCGGCGGCCTGGCCCTTGAAGCGGTAGACCGATTCCAGCAACACCTCGCCGGTGGTAAACAGCGGCTGTCCGCTGTTGTCGTAGCGTCCGGTGAACTGGCGCAGGCTGTGCGGACCGATGCGGGTGTGGCCGAACAGGCGCGAGTGTTCGCGGCCGCGGAAGCTGACCACGGCGACGTCCTCCTTGCGAAAGCCGGCGGCGTAGCAGCGCCGGATGGCCTCCTTGACTGCGCCGGTGAGGGCTTCGGTGTCCTCGTAGGTGATCACCTCGACTTCGTCTGCGTCCAGTGGCGATGCCGCCTCGATGGGCGGGCCATTGTCGATCAGGGCCTGCAGCATGCGCACCACCGGACGCGGGCTGCGGTAGTTGCTGTGGGCACGCAGGCCGACCCAGCCGGGCAGCGCTACCGGGTCGCGCGCGTAGAGGTTCTGCAGGGGGTCCTCCAGCCACAGCAGGCGGGCGTTCTCGTGCGCATGGGCGAACACCAGGTCGCGCCAGGCGGCGGGGAAGTCCTGGCCCTCGTCGACGATCACGCTGTCGAAGCGGAAGGCTGGATCCACCGGCAGCTTCTCGGCCTCCAGCACCATGCGGTCGAAGGCCCCGGCGGCGCTGAAGTCTGGGCTGCGCCCGGCGGCGCGCAGACGCTGGTGGCAGAGCTGATGGACCGTGCACGCCAGGCCGCCGGGCGGGGCGATGAGGTTGAAATGATCGGCCAGCGGGCGGTTGAAGCACACGTACAGGGGGCGCCGCCCGGCCTCCAGGGCGGCGCGGTACTCGGCCAGGGCGAGCTGGGTCTTGCCCGAGCCGGCAGTGCCGGTGACGCGCAGCCGGAAGGGCTGGAAGTCGAGCTGGCGGGCCCAGTGGGCAAGCCCGCCGGCCACCCGCGTGACCATCTCGCGGGCGCGTCCGACGAGGGCGCTGACGTCGGCCTCGAGCTGGATGATGTCGCGCAGGAAGCGATGCACTTCGCTGCTCGCCGGGCCGGGGCTGGCGGGCGGCAGAATGGCGCCGATGATCGCCGCAAGGGCGTCGCGACGCTCGCTGTCGACGATGCGCTCGGCGTCAAGGCCGGCGGTGAGCGGCTGGCGGACGCGGTAATCGGGGCAGTAGAGGAGAAAGTCGACGCGCAGTCCGGCGCAGCCCGGGCGGTTGCCGAGCTTGCCGCGCAGCACCTCGGCACTGCGTGCGAGCTGCGCGGGAATGCTGTGTACGCGGCCCGGATAGCGCTTCACCAGGCCGTCCGGGGTCTCATCGAGAAAGCCGCATTTCTGTTCGATCAGCAGCAGCTCGCCGGCGGCGTTGACGATGACGAAATCGACTTCGCCGTGCACCGCGTAGCCGCGTTCGAGATTGGTCCAGTGGACGCCGTGATAGACGGTGTAGTCTGCCGGCAATGCTTCTGCCAACAGCTTGAGGGTGTCGATCTCGCGCTGCGCGGCGCCGGTGACGGCCAGCTCGCGCCAGCCGTCGGGAATGATGCGGGCCACGGGCTGGGGACTCTCCGGAAGTAACCCGCCGATCTTACCCCAAGGCCGCTCAGTGCGGCCGCGGGTGGCGCTCTTCCTTGTGGCGGAAGCAGATGCGCGCCTTCGACAGGTCGTAGGGCGACATCTCCAGCGTGACGCGGTCGCCGGCCAGGATGCGGATGCGGAACTTGCGCATCTTCCCCGAAGCGTAGGCGGAGACGTCGAGCCCGTTGTCCAGCTTGACCATGAAGCGGGCATCGCGCAGCACCTCTTCGACGACACCTTCGAACTGGATCAGATCTTCCTTGGACATGCATGACTCCTTGTTTCTGCGCCCGGCACAGGCGCGGGCGGATCATCGGGGCAGCGACGCCGGCCGCCCGACAGGGGCGGCAAGGTCTGCACAACAGGTGATCAGCAGGCCGCTCCTTGCGTGGCATTGCTGATACTGCCCGGGGGACGAAGCCGCATGGGCTTCGGGCGTAGGCGTCTTCGGCAAGCGGCGCCTGGGGGCGCCGGGTGGCGGAGTGCGCGGAGATGGCAGCGGGCAGGCCGCAGCCGGGCCGAAGAAAGCTGACGGCATGGCCGCACAGCGAGTGTGGCAGCGTGCCCGCGGCGGGCAGGGCTGCCGGATGCCGTCGATTATAGCACTGTTGCGGTGCAGCAGGGGTCAGCGCCTGTCCGTCGCCGGCGGGTGCCCGAGGCCGCGGCGCCACAGCGGCAGCATGGCCAGCGCGATGACGATCTCCAGGCCGCCGACGATGATGAATACCGGCAGGTAGGGTTCCATGCCGGCGGCGCGCAGGCTGCCGACCAGAAAGCCGCCGAGCAGCGGGCCGAGCGCAAAGCCGAGGGAGCCCGCAAGATTGAAGCCCGCCAGGGTGCTGGCGCGTTGGCCGGGGCCGGCGAGCTCGGCGGTGAGGACCAGCGAGGGCGCGTACATGAGCGCTGCCACCACCCCGCCGCAGGCCATCAGGGGGGTCACGGCGGCGGCCCCGGCGTGACCGAGGGCGATCAGGAAGACGCCGTAAAGCAGGCTGCCGGCAATCATCAGCGCAAGGCGGTCGACGCGCTGGCTGAGGTGGCCGGCGGGGTAGGTGAGCAGGGCAAAGGGAATCAGGAAGGCCGCCATCGCCAGGCCGATGCGCGGGGCGTCGAAACCGAGCTCGGCGCCCAGGTAGAGCGACAGCGTGGAAACGATGAAGCCCACCGTCAGGCGGTCGACGAAAGCGAACAGATAGGGAATCCCCAGCCGCCGGTTGGCCGCCAGGCTGCGCAGCAACTGCGCTGCCGAGGGGCGTTCGCCCGCGCTCGGCAGGTCGCGCAGCAACTGCGGGGTGAGGACGGCCAGCGCAAGCATCGCCCAGCCGCCCAGCCAAGGCACGCGGACGGCTTCCTCTGCCCCCAGCCAGCCGCCCAGCGGTGCGCCGCTGGCCACGCCCAGGCTGACCGCGGCACCCACTGCACCCATCGTCGCGCCGATGCCGCGGCTGCGGCCGAGATCGGCGCCGAGCGTCATCAGCAGCGACAGCGCCGTCATGTGTGCGCAACCCTCGATGAAACGCAGGACGAGGATCGCCGTGTACGACCATTCGCCGGCGATGGCCAGCAGGGTGAAGCCGTTGATCAGCAGCGCTGCGGTGATCAGCGGCACGCGGCGGCCGAGACGGTCGGAAGCCAGCCCGGCGAGGGGGGCGGCGATGAGGGCGCCGATCATGTTGATGGACATGAAGAGGTGGCGGTCGAGGTCGCCGGTGTGGGGGTAGCGCCCCTCGGTGAGGCCGTGCAATACCGGTACCATGCCGGTAACCGGCAGCATGAGCAGATAGATGATCAGAGCAAGACGCAGGACGGACATGGCGACAGGTGCGCGGGGCTGGGCCCGTGGCGAAGGTTTGTGTGCAGCTTGCCCGAGGCCGCGCCGCACCGCAAACCGCACGCGGGGGCGGCGATGAGCGCCGCGCCGCGACGGCGCTGGCGGCGCTGGCTGGTCGATGCGCTGCTGGTGGTGGCTGTGGTCGCCGGTGTCGGCTGGTGGCAGACCCGCAACGTACCGGCCGGCGCCGCGCCGGACTTCGAGACCCTTTTCGCCGATGGCCAGCCTTCCTCGCTGGCGCACTGGCGCGCGGCCCAGGGCGAACGCGCCGTGCTGCTGTACTTCTGGGCGAGCTGGTGCCCGTTGTGCCGCAGTGTCGAGGGCAGCGTCGATGCCCTGCAGGCGGATTGGCCGGTACTCACCGTGGCGATGCAGTCGGGGGATGCGGCAGCGGTTGCCGCCGTCATGGCCGAGCGTGGGCTGGCGTGGACGGCCGCGCTCGATGCCGACGGCGCCATCGCCGCGCGCTATGGCCTGCGCGGCGTTCCGGCCTTCGTCATCGTCGATGCCGGCGGGCGCATCCGCTTTGCCGAGGTCGGCTACACCACCGCAGCCGGATTGCGTGCGCGCCTGTGGTGGGCGAACACTTTCTAGCCCGCATTTCTCACACAGGCACGTCACGAGGGTGCCGAGGCGCCGTCGTGGCGCGCCGGCGCGCGCGCCGCTGGGGTAGAATGCCGGCCATTCCCCTTGCTGCCGCAGCGCCGTGCCGATGAGTACCGAAGAAACCTCCGACCACAGCGCTGCCAATGCAGCGCCCGCCATCGAGCCGCGCGAGCTGCTGAAGCGCCTGCAGGCGGCCTCGCCGACCTTCCGGGACTGCCGGCCGCTGGCGATCCGCATCGATGCGGCGATACACGAACGCTTCCCGGAGTTCAGCCGCAAGGCGCTGCGCGCTGCGCTGCGTCTGCATACTGCGTCCACGCGCTATCTGAAGGCGGTGGAGAAGGGTGAGCAGCGTTTCGATCTCGACGGCAATCCTGCCGGCGAGGTCAGCGCCGAGCAGCGCAGCCATGCCGCCACCCTGCTCAAGGAACGCTTCGCCAAGGTCGCCCAGCAGCAGCGCGCCAAGCGCGAGGCGGAAGAGGCCGAGCGCCGCAAGCAGGAGAAGCTCGCCCAGCTGGTGGGCAAGTTCTCGCGCTGAGCGTGCGGCCGCGCACGGCGTCATGGGTATCCGCCTGAAGCGGCTGTATCAGCCGCGCAATCCCTCGTTCTGGCTGATGGTGGCCTTCAACCTGCTGTCTTCGGTGCTGGCCTGGGTGCTCCATGGCTGGCCGCTGACCTTCCCCGCGCGTCTGCTGCTCACCGTGCTGGCCCTGGCCAATGCCGGACTGGGCATGGCCATGGCGCTGCGCCTGCTCCGCGAGCCGCCGGCGCAGTCGCGCTGACCCTGCCTGCAGTCGCAGCGTTCAGACCGCGCTGGCCTTGCTGCGCCAGCATTTCTCCCAGTATTCGGCTGGCTGGGGGCGGCCGAGGAGGTAGCCCTGCAGTTTGTCGCAGCGATGGCTGGCGAGAAATGCGCGCTGCGCTTCGGTTTCCACCCCCTCGGCGACCACTTCCAGACCCAGACTGTGGGCGAGGGTGAAGGTGGCCGCACAGATCTGTGCATCGCTGGGGTCGCTTTCGATGTCGCCGACGAATTCGCGGTCGAGCTTCAGGACCTGGATGGGCAGGCGCTTCAGGTAGGCCAGCGAGGAGTAACCGGTGCCGAAGTCGTCGATCGCCAGGGTGACGCCGAGGGCGCGCAGGCGCTCCAGGGTCTCCACCGCGGCAGCGGGGTCGGCCATCGCCACCGACTCGGTGATCTCCAGTTCCAGTTCGCCGGCGCCCAGCCCGTGGCGCTCCATGAGGGTGCCGACCCGTTCTGGCAGGGAAGGGTTGCGCAACTGATGGGCGGACAGATTGACGGCGACCCGCGCGGGGTTGATAGCCGCGCTCTTCCATGCGGCAAAACAGCGGCAGGCCTCGTTGAGGGCCCAGTCGCCGATTGCCTCGATGAGGCCGCACTCCTCGGCAACCGGAATGAAGCGTGCCGGGGCGATCAGTCCGCGCTGCGGGTGGTGCCAGCGGATCAGCGCCTCGACCCCGCAGGGGTGGGCGGTGGCGCCTGCGGCGGTGGCGAACTGGGGCTGGTAGTGGAGTTCGAACTGGCTGTCGTCGAGTGCCACGCGCAGTTCGCGTTCCATCGCCAGACGTTCTTCCGCGGCGGCATTGAGGGCCGCGGTGAAGTACTGCATGTTGTTGCGACCCTGTTCCTTGGCGTGGTACATCGCGGTGTCGGCATTCTTCATCAGCGTGCCGCTGTCGGCGCCGTCGTCGGGGAAGATGCTGATGCCGATGCTGGGGCTGGTGTGCAGGCGTTCGCCGTCCAGCTCGTAAGGGGTGGCGAGGCGTTCGAGGATCTTTGCCGCCACCGGCGAAGCGTCCTGCGGCAGGGCGAGACCGGTCAGCACGACGACGAACTCGTCGCCGCCCTGGCGGGCGACGATGTCCGCCTCGCGCACGCAGGTGCGCAGGCGGTGGGCGACCTCGACCAGCAGACGGTCACCGGTCTGGTGGCCGAGGGTGTCGTTGATGAGCTTGAAGCGGTCGAGGTCGATGAACAGTACCGCCAGATAGCTGCCTTCACGGCGCGCTGCCAGCACCGCCTGGGAGAGGCGGATCTCCAGGTTGTAGCGGTTGAACAGGCCGGTCAGGCTGTCATGGTGGGCGAGGTGCTCGATGCGCGCCTCGGCGGCCTTGCGCTCGCTGATGTCGGTGAAGCTGGCAATGTGATGGGTGGGTTGGCCGTCGGCGTCGCGGATGACGGAGATGGCTGCCCACTTGGGGTAGATCTCGCCGGAGCGGTTGCGGTCCCACAGTTCGCCCTGCCAGTAGCCGGTGTCGCTGAGCGCCTCCCACATGCGTTCGTAGGTCTCCTGCGGTGTGCGCCCGGAAGCCAGCAGGCTGGGGTTGCGGCCGCGAATCTCTTCGATGGTGTAGCCGGTCTGGCGGGTGAATGCCGGGTTGGCCTCGATGATGTTGTTGTCGCGGTCGGTAACGAGGATGGCTTCGCCGCTGTGGTGGAAGATGTTGGCGTAGAGTTGCAGAGCCTCCTGGGCATGGTGCAGTTCGCTGATGTCCTGTGCCGTGCCGCGTGCGAACAGTGCGCTGCCCTCGCTGTCGCGGACGATCTCGCCGCGTTCGTGGATGTGGCGGATGCGACCGTCGGCAAAGCGCAGGCGGTGGGTGATTTCGTACGCGGTGCCGTCGCGCAGCGCGGCGCTGAAGGCGGTGTCGACGCGTGTGCGGTCGTCGGGGTGGATGGCGTCGAGAAAGGCCTGGTAGCTTGCACCGAAGCGCTGCCGGTCGATCTCGAAGATGCGGTAGATCTCTTCCGACCATTCGAGGCTGCCGCTGCGCAGGTCGAGCGTCCAGTGCCCGATGCGTGCCAGCCGCTGGGCCTCGCGCAGGTTGCGCAGCGATTCGCCAAGGGCGTCCTCGGCACGCTTGCGGGCGGTGACGTCCTTGAACACGGAGAGGATCTCGCCTTCCGGCAGGCGGATCACGTCGTTTTCCACCCACAGCTGCAGTGTGCCGTCGTTGTAGGCGGTCAGGCTGACCGCCTCGCTGCCGCCGCGGCGATGAACGCGCTGGAAGGCGGCAAAGATGCCGGCGCCCTCGAGACCGGGAAAGGCCTCCCGCGAGCGCTTGCCGACGACGTCGCGGCGGTTGACGCAGGCGATGCGTTCGCCGGCGGGGTTGATGTCGATGACGATGAACTCACTGCCGTCGGCGGTCGGACGGTACAGCGCGACGCCGTCGTTCATGCTGCGGAACATGGCCCGGTAACGGGCCTCCTGCGCGGCGATGATGGCCTCGTTGCGCACGAAGCGCCGGCCCAGCAGCAAGGCCGCCGCCGCGGCGGCGGAAAGGAAGACGGCAAAGGCCAGCACGGTGGCACGCTGCTTGGCATACAGCGGCGCCAGAGCTTCGGCGACATCGATCTTGACCACCATGCCCCAGTTCAGTGCGGGCAGGTAATGCCAAGCGGCGGCAACCGGCACCTCGGCGTAATCAGCCACCAGCCCGCGCCCGTGGCGCCCGGCGAGGGCTTCGCGCATCGGCCACGCGGCATTATCGTGTGGCACCACCACGGAGAACGGCGCCCCTGGCCGGCGGCTGAGCTCGACGGTGTAGCGCACGCTGGTGCCGTCACGGAAGGCGAGTACGGTTTCACCGCTGTCGCCAAGGCCGGTTGGGTCGCTGACCACGGGCAACAGGGTGTCCAGGTTGACCTGCAGCGCCAGCGCGCCCAGCGGCTGGCCACCTTTCATCACCGGTGCCACGGCAAAGGCAGCGATGGCATCCGCAGAGGGCGCATACGGCGAGAATGCGCTCAGATCGGTGTACAGAAAGGTCATTGCCTGGCGGAAGCCGTCGGCCAGCGGCGTGTCGCTGTAGGGCCCGTGCAGCAGGTTTGTGCCCAGGTCGGCTTCCCCGCGCAGGGAAAAAGCGATGTTGCCGGCGCGGTCGATGAGCAGGATGTCGTGATACTGCCCGTGTTCGCCGAGCGCGAGGAGTGCGTCGTGCAGCTGAGCCGCATCCAGCGTCGTGCCGTCCCTGAGCAGGGCCTCCACGGCGTCGCGGACGAACTGCTGGTGGGCATAGATGTGGGCGTCGGCGAGACGTTCGTTGATGTACTGGTCGATCTGGTCGGCTTTCTTGTCCGCCACCGAGGCGACGTTCTGCAGCACGGCGCTGCGCAGGGCGCTCTCGAAACTGTTCAGGTAGTACCAGGCGAGGCCTGCGAGTGGCAGCAGGGCGACGAGCAGAAAGCCGATGACCAGTCGTGCGGCGAGGCTGAACGCTTTCACTGCGGAGCTCCGCCGTGTTCGCCGAGGTGCAGCCATTCCTCGCGGCTGCGGTAGGGCGGGAAGGGCGCCGGGCGCACCGGCGTGGCGGACAGTTCCTCAATGTCGAACTGGCCGTCGCGGCGCGCGTGGCCGACGTATACCCGCCGCCACAGATGGCGGGTGGCAGCGTCGAGGATGACCACGCCGTCGGCTCCGTCCACACTGACACGGCCGATCGCACTGAGGACCCGCCGGGGCTCGGCACCGCCCTGCGCCCGCACGGCGGCCGCCCACAGGCGCACCGCATCGTAGCTGCTGCGCATCGGGTCGCTGACCACGCGTTCGGCACCATAGCGCGCCCGGAAGGACTCTACGAAGGTTGCGTTGGCGCGGCCGGGCACACTCTGGAAGTAATTCCACACTGCGTGGTGGCGGGGATGGTAGGGCAGCTCGCGCAGTTGCAGCAGCTCGGGTTCGCCCAGGCTGAAGGACAGCACGGGTACATCGAGCGCGCCGTGGCGGGCGAGGGCAGCGAAGAGATGGACATTGGCCTCGCCGTTGATGGTATTGAGGACGACATCCGGTGAGAGGCGGCGGATCTCGGCAACGGCGGCATCGACATCGGCGGCGCTGGCCTGCAGGGGAAGATAGCGTTCGCCTGCAACCGTGCCGCCGGCGGCGTCGAGCAGGTCGCGGACGAGCTGGTTGGCGGTGCGCGGGAAGACGTAGTCGGAGCCGAGCAGGTAGATACGCGGGCCGAAGCGCTCGAAGGCCCAGCGCGCACCGGGGATGATCTGCTGGTTGGGCGCGGCGCCCATATAGACGATATGGCTGGAGTTCTCCAGGCCCTCGTACTGGAGGGGGTAGAAAAGCAGGTGGTGATGGCGTTCGACCACCGGCAGAAGCGCCTTGCGGCAGCTCGACGTCCAGCAGCCGAAGAGGGCTTCGACGCCTTCCGCGGTGATCAGGTGTTCTGCGCCGGCTGCCGCCTGCGACCAGTCCGAGGCACTGTCGGCGACCACCAGTTCCACCTTGCGGCCGAGGAGCCCGCCAGTGCCATTGATCTCGTCCACCGCCATGTGCAGGGCGTCGACGAGGCCGCGTTCGCTGCCGGCCATTACTCCGCTGAGCGCGTGCACGGCGCCGATGCGCAGCGGCGGGGGCGTGTCGGCGCCGGGCAGGGCGAGGGCGGCGGCAACAAGCGCGGCGACAGCGAGGAGTGCCAGAGGAAGGCGGGTTGCGGCCATGGATCTCAGTGCACGGTAGTGCGGACGGTGTAACTACTATGCCATCGAAGGCAGCGCCGCGCACGGTGTCGCGCGGGCCTTGCGCGGGCCCCGGTGAAACGGATCAGATCAGCAGCAGGCGGTCGCGCACTTCGCGCAGATGGGCGACCGCCTGGCGGGCCTCGCTGCAGGCGATGCGCACCGGGATGACGACATGACGGCGGCGGTCGCGCGCGCACAGCTCCATGAATGACAGCGCGTCGGCGGGGCTGGCGCTGCCGTCGGCGACGATGGCGCCGTCGCGGTCGACGCGCACGTCCATGGCCTGCAGGCTGAGGGCCTGTCCGGCGTTGGCGAGGAAGTCGGCGAGGGTGTCCACCAGCCTTCCCGGCAGCTGGCCGTCGGCACTGGCGCGCAGGCGCTCGTCGAGTTCGGCGAGGCGGCGGCCATGGCGCAGCGCCCACTCCGGTTCGCTGGCGTGGGCGCCATACTGGCGGGCGCGCTCCAGTTCACGGGCGATGTGGAGCTGCTGATGGGCCTCGCGGGCGGCTTCGAGGTGGCTCGCGAAGGTGCGCAGCAGGCTGTCGAAGGCGGCTGCGCGCAGACGTTCGCGGGCAGCGGCGGCGTCGATCGCGGGCAGCACCACGGTGTGGTCGGAGAAGTACAGCAGCCGCCGCGGCACGTCGGTGGCGATCACTTCGCCCTGGCGGGCGACGCCCAGCACCTGTTTTTCCTGCGGCCGTGCGGCCATCAGCGCATGGCAGTAGTCGTCGCTCCAGGCCTCCGGGGTGGTCAGGAACTCGCGCAGTTCGGCGCTGTAGCCGAGGGTGAGCTCAATGTCGTCGGCGGTGGCGAACAGCGCGTGGATCATCGGATCGCTGGCAAAGGCGCTGCGCTGCAGGTCGATTGCCGGCGGCAGTGCTTCGACGAGGGCGTCACAGTGCGCCAGCGCTGCGCCCACCGGGCCGCCGAGGCGGCGCTCGAAGGCGCGTTCGGCACTCAGCGCGGCGCCGAGGATCTCGCCGATGCGCGCCAGTCCGGCGGCGACGCGGGCGTCCGGGGGCGGAGGCGGGGCGAGCAGGGCGGTGAGCGAGGCGAGAAGATTCATCGGCAGCGGTGGTGGGCAGGGTTGTGCTTGTCCGCCATCATGCCATGCTGCCCTTGATTTCGATCAAGATGGCTGCTGCCGGCCTTCGTGAGAATCGACGCCGTCCGACTTCCATTCCCGTACCCCGGAGACCTGCCCATGCAGTTGCTGGCCTGGAGCGATTCGCTCAGGACTCACATCGACGTCATCGACCGCCAGCATCGCGGCCTGGTGGACATGGTCAATGCCACCGCAGCGCGGCTTTCCGCCGACAGCGACCTCAGCGGCGACGAGGTACGTCTGTTGCTGGGCTACCTGAAGGAGTACGCCGAGGTGCATTTCAGCACCGAGGAGGCGCTGATGGCCCTGTGCGGCCTGCCGCCCGATTACAGCGATGCCCATCATCTCAACCATGCGCGCTTTCTCGAACACGTCGGCGACATGGTCGATGAGCTCAGCGACGATGCGGTGCTCGACGGCCAGCAGCTGCTGACCTTCCTTGGCGACTGGCTGATCCGCCATATCAAGGGCGAGGACCAGGGGCTCGCACGGCGCCTGCAGACCGCCCATCTGGCCGCTGCGGCAGCCCTGCCGGCGGCCGTCCGCGCGCTGCCTGCAGACTCCGGCGGCAGTCCGTTTGCCGACGCGCTGGCGCGCAGTTCGGCTGACCTGCACGAGAGTGAGGGCGACGTGCTGGCGCTGATCGAAGAGGGTGATGCGCCTGCACTGGTCATTGCCCTCGACGCGGCGCTGCTGCCTGCCGCGGTAGTGCATGTCAATCGCGCCGCCGCCGAACGTTTCGGGTGTTGCAGCGAAAAACTGCAGGAGTGCTCGGTGGATCGCCTCTTCGGTGCGCAGAGTGCCCGCCTGCCGGTACTGATCAGCGAGGTGCTGGTCAGCGGCAGCTACGAAGGCATGCTCAGCTGCGTCGATGCGACGGGGGTGCCGTTTACCGCGCCGGCGCGGGTCACCCATCTGTGCCTGCAGGGACAGATGGCCATCCTGATGATCTTCGAGCGCGCCGCAGTGCCAAACGGCGCAGCGGTAGCGCCCGCGCGCGCCGCACTCGCGGAGGCTGCGCGCGGGCAGACCGTACTGTCGCGTCATGCGCTCTTTGCCGGGCTGGAGGAGGACGAACGGGTGGCCGTGGAGGCTGCCTCCCGCCTCATCCGCTGTCGCAAGGGTGAGGTGTTGTGCCGTCCCGGTGAGCCGGCGGCGGATCTGCACGTGGTGATCAGTGGCCAGGTCAGTCTGGTGCTGGGCAACACGCGCGGTGCCGAGAAGGTGCTGCGCATCGTCACCGCCGGCGAAGTGTTCGGCGAGGTCGAGGCGCTTACCGGCGCCTCCTGCCAGGCTGTCGCCCAGTGTGTCTCGCCAGCCGTGCTGCTGGCCATTCCGGTTGCCGTGCTGCGTGAACTGCACGCCCGCAGCACCCCCTTTGCCGCTGCCGCGCTGGCCCATCTTGGGCGCAGGGTCAACGAAGTGCTGGGGGAGATCGCCGCGCTGACCCTGAATACGGCGATGGAGCGCATCATCGATCTGCTCCTTGCACACGCGCGGATCAACGACCGCGGCGCGCTGGAGGCCCTGCTGCCGGCGCAGAAGCAGGTCATCGCCTCCTATCTGAACCTCACCCCGCCGACCCTGTCGCGGGCTTTCCAGCAACTCACCGACGCCGGCCTGATCTCCGTCAGCCGGCGCTACGTGAGCATCCCGGATCGCGACGCGCTGCTGCGCTACCGCGCCCAGGCCGCGGGCTGATCACCAGATCTGCCACCACGGCCGCTTGTCGGCCGGGCCGCCGGCGAGATAGACGCTGTCGGGGAAGTTGCTCAGCAGCACCCGGCTGGTGTCGTCGCGCAGGTCGTTCATGCCGAGGCGGTCGTAGCTCTGCATGAGCAGGAACAGCGCTTCCTCGACCGCCGGCGCCTGCGGGTAGTTGGCGATAGCCGCCTGCGCGCGGTTGATCGCCGCCACATAGGCACCGCGGTGGAAGTAGTAGCGCGCCACGTGCACTTCGTGCCCGGCCAGTGAATTGACCAGATACTGCATGCGCTGGCGGGAATCGTCGGCGTAGCGGCTGTCCGGGAAGCGCGTCACCAGCTCACGGAAGGTGTCGAAGGACTCGCGCGCGCCCTTCGGGTCGCGTTCGGAAAGATCCTGGTTGGCGAGGGCGCCGAGCAGGCCGAGATCCTCGTTGAAGGTCACCAGCCCCTTCAGGTAGTAGGCATAGTCGACGTGCGGATGGTTGGGGTGCAGGCGGATGAAGCGGTCCGCGGCAGCGAGCGCCAGCGCCGGTTCATTTGACTTGTAGTAGGCGTAGGCGATCTCGATCTGCGCCTGTTGCGCGAAGCGCCCGTAGGGGTAGCGTGCCTCCAGGGTCTCGAACAGCTTGATGGCGCGGTCGTAACCGCCTTCGGTCATCGACGCCTTCGCTTCCGAGTACAGCTTCTGGGCGTTCCAGCCCGCCGTCTCGTCGATCTGCTCGGGCAGCAGCCCGCAGCCGCCAAGCAGCAGGGCGCCAATAACCGCTAAACTGCGCAGGGTGAACCTAGCCATCGAAAGCTCTCGCGAAAGTGAACGCGCTGATTATAGCCCACAGGATGCCCGCCCTTTGCGCAGTGAATTGACGATACCCGACGACTGTGCCGGGCTGCGCCTCGACCAGGCGCTGGCGCGCCTGTTTCCGGAGCACTCGCGCAGCCGCCTGCAGGCCTGGATGAAGGACGGCCGGGTGGTCGTGGAGGGTGCGCAGGCCGACGCCAAGAGCAAGGTCCGTGGCGGCGAGCAGCTCAGCATCGAGGTGCCGGCGCTGCCCCAGGAGCAGGCCGAAGCCGCCGAGGACATCCCCTTGCGCGTGCTTGCCGAGGACGACGCCATCCTGGTGATCGACAAACCCGCCGGGCTGGTCGTCCATCCGGGCAGCGGCAACTGGCAGGGCACCCTGCTCAACGCGCTCCTCCATCACGCCCCGCAGTTGGCAGCAGTGCCGCGTGCGGGCATCGTGCACCGCCTCGACAAGGACACCTCCGGCCTGCTGGTGGTGGCCAAGACGCTGACCGCGCAGACCGATCTCATCCGTCAGTTGCAGGCGCGCACGGTGAGTCGCCGCTATCTGGCCCTGGCCCACGGCGTGGTGAGCGGCAGTGGCGTGGTGGATGCGCCCATCGGCCGCCACCCGGTGCAGCGCACGCGCATGGCGGTGGTCGGCGGTGGGCGCGAGGCGGTGACCCACTACACGGTGCGCGAGCGCCTGCCGGGGTGCACCCTGCTGGAGTGCCGTCTGGAAACCGGGCGCACCCATCAGATCCGCGTGCACATGGCGCATCTCGGCCATCCTCTGGTCGGCGACCCCGTGTATGGCCCGCGGCGCTGCGCCGATGCCCTGCTCGCGGCCTTTCCGCGTCAGGCCCTGCATGCCTGGCGGCTGGGCTTGATCCACCCGCTGAGCGGCGCCGAGATGAGCTGGGAGGCGCCACTGCCGGCCGACTTTGCGCGCCTGCTCGATGTTCTGCGGGGCGCCCGGTGAGTGCCGCGATTCCCCTGCTGCTGCCGGAATGGAGGGCGCCGGCAGGTGTACGGGCGTTCACCACCACCCGCGTCGGCGGCGTCAGTGCCGCGCCCTTCGACAGCTTCAATCTCGCCACCCATGTCGGCGACGCGCCGCAGGCGGTGGCGGAGAACCGCCGCCGCCTGCGCGCGCTGCTGCCGGCGGAACCGCTGTGGCTGGAGCAGGTGCATGGCTGCGCGGTGGCCGATGCGGCGTCGACGGCCCCAGCCCCGGTGGCCGATGCAGTGATTGCGCGGGCGCCCGGTGCGGTGTGTGCGGTGATGACCGCGGACTGCCTGCCGGTACTGCTGTGTGACGACGAGGGCAGTGTCGTCGCCGCTGCCCATGCCGGCTGGCGCGGGCTCTGCGAAGGCGTGCTGGAGGCCACCGTGGCACGCATGGCGGTACCGGCCGCAGGCCTGCAGGCCTGGCTGGGGCCGGCGATCGGGGCGCGCGCCTTCGAGGTCGGCGACGAGGTGCGCGCCGCCTTCCTCGTCCGTGACGGCGCCGCCGCGCAGGCCTTCAGCGCCGGCCCGGTGCCCGGCAAGTGGTTTGCCGACCTCTATCTGCTCGCCCGCCAGCGCCTTGCCGCTGCGGGTGTGCTGCGGGTCAGTGGCGGGCAGTGGTGCACCCACGCTGATCCCGCGCGCTTCTATTCCTTTCGCCGTGACGGTGCCTGCGGGCGCATGGCAACGCTGATCTGGCTGGCGGAGCAGCGCCGCGGGCGATAACTCCTGTGTCGGGCTATTGATCGGCGCCGGATTCGGCTCTATCGTTGTGCCTGTCCTGTGCCGATGCAGGCATGCTGCGCCGCGCGGCGGCGCGGCGGCGTGCGGGGGTGCCGAACAGCCACAGGTAGAGGGCCAGCGGGCCGATACCGAAGAACAGGAAGGTCAGCACGCCGCCGACTGCCGAGGGATTGGCGACGGCGACGATGATGGCTACGTAGAGCCAGGCGATGGCGATGATATACATGGGCGCCGATTCTAACCCTGATCGGCGCTGCAGACCGCCAGGGCATGCTGCCCGGCGGAGACGATGCCTGAGGAGGGCTTGATGTCGGAAAGCGGTGATCAAAAGCAGGGCGCCGGTGTTCAGGGCCTGGCCCAGCTTGGCCAGGCCATGGCGCAGAATTTCTTCCAGATGCTCGCCACCCAGCATGCGGCGATGCTCGATTCCAGCGGCAAGGCGGCGCCTGCGCTGCCGCTGCCCGATGGCGAGCGTCTGGCCAGTCTGCAGAAGGAGTTTGCCGAGCGTCACGCCGCCTTGTGGTCGTCGATGATGGCGCGCAAGCCTGGCGAGGAGGCTCCCGCGGTGGTGGCACCGGAGCCTGGCGACCGCCGCTTCAGCGCCCCTGAATGGTCGCAGAGCCCGGTTTTCGACTACATCCGCCAGGCCTACCTGCTCAATGCCGGCCTGCTGCGCAAGGTCGCCGACGACATGCCGATCGCCGACGGCCGTGCCAAGTCGCGCATCCAGTTTCTCACCCGCCAGTACATCGACGCCCTTGCGCCGACCAATTTCGCCGCCACCAATCCGGAGTTCATCAAGCTGGCGGTGGAGACCAAGGGCGAGAGCATCACCCAGGGCGTGCGCAACATGCTCGCCGATCTCGAGAAGGGACGCATCTCGATGACCGACGAGACGGTCTTCGAGGTCGGGCGCAATCTTGCCGTGACTCCCGGCGCAGTGATCTACGAGAACGACCTGATGCAGCTCATCCAGTACGCGCCGCTGACCGACAAGGTCGCCCAGGTGCCGCTGCTGATCGTGCCGCCGTGCATCAACAAGTTCTACATCATGGACCTGCAGCCGCACAACTCGCTGGTGCGCTACGTCGTCGAGCAGGGCTTCACGGTCTTCCTGGTGTCGTGGAAGAACCCCGGGCGCACCGAGGCCCACGCCACCTGGGACGAATACCTTGAAAAGGGTCCGCTGGCCGCGCTCGACGTGGTGCGCTCGGTGACCCGGGTCAAGAAGCCCAACGTGCTGGGCTTCTGCGTCGGCGGCACCATCCTCACCTCGGCGCTGGCAGTGGCACGCGGGCGTGGCGAGGATCCGGTCTCCAGCCTCACGCTGATGACCACCCTGCTGGACTTTGCCGATGCCGGCGAGCTCGGCTGCCTGGTCGACGAAGCCAGCGTCACCGCCCGCGAAGCGGCGATCGGCAAGGGCGGGCTGCTCAAGGGCCAGGAGCTGGCCAACGTCTTCTCCGCGCTGCGCGCCAACGATCTGGTGTGGCAGTACGTGGTCGGCAACTACCTGAAGGGCAAGAAGCCCGAGGCCTTCGACCTGCTGTACTGGAACTCCGACGCCACCAACCTGCCGGGGCCCTTCCTGACCTGGTACCTGCGCAACATGTACCTGGAGAACAATCTGCGCGTGCCCGGCCGGTTGAAGATGCTCGGAGTGAAGGTCGATCTCGGCAAGGTCGATGCGCCGGCCTACCTCATGGCAGCGCGCGAGGACCACATCGTGCCGTGGAAGAGTGCCTACCTGTCGCGCAACCTGCTCGGTGGCGATACCACCTTCGTGCTTGGCGCCAGCGGCCACATCGCCGGGGCGATCAACCCGGCGAGCAAGAACCGCCGCAGCTACTGGGTGAGCGAGGGCGGTGCCGCCGATCCCGACGAATGGCTCGACGGCGCCAGCGAACAACCCGGCAGCTGGTGGGTGCACTGGACCCAGTGGCTGCGTGCGTACGGCGGCAAGCAGGTCGCTGCGCGCGGGCGGCTGGGGAGCACGAAGTACGAAGCCATCGAACCGGCCCCCGGGCGCTACGTCAAGGCGCGCGCCTGAACGGCCGGATCGCCATCAGGCCGGCGGCAGTGGTCGGGGGGAAGCCGCCGTGCCTTCAGCAAGCCCTCCACAGAGACAGACAATACAACGGGAGAGGAGAAAAAGATGTCCAGAATCGCACTCGTGACCGGTGGCATGGGCGGCCTGGGGGAGGCCATCTGCATCAAGCTTGCGGCCCTCGGCTATCGTGTCGTCACCACCCATTCGCCGGGCAACACCAAGGCTGCCGAATGGCTGCAGACGATGAACAACATGGGCTACGGCTTCAAGGGCTATCCCTGCGACGTGGCCGATTTCGAATCCGCCAAGGCGTGCGTGGAGACCGTCACCCGTGAGGTGGGGCCGGTCGACGTGCTGGTCAACAATGCCGGCATCACCCGCGACATGACCTTCAAGAAGATGACCAAGGCAGATTGGGATGCGGTCATCGGCACCAACCTCGACAGCGTCTTCAACATGACCAAGCAGGTCATGGACGGCATGGTGCAGCGCAAGTGGGGGCGCGTCATCAACGTGTCCTCGGTGAACGGCCAGAAGGGCGCCTTCGGACAGACCAACTACTCCGCCGCGAAGGCCGGCATGCACGGTTTCACCAAGGCGCTGGCGCTGGAGGTGGCGCGCAGCGGGGTGACCGTCAACACCATCTCGCCGGGCTACATCGGCACCAAGATGGTGATGGCCATTCCGCAGGAGATCCTCGACTCCAAGATCCTGCCGCAGATTCCCACCGGGCGGCTCGGCAAGCCCGAGGAGATTGCCGGTCTGGTGGCCTATCTGGCCTCCGAGGAGGCCGCCTTCGTCACCGGCGCCAACATCTCCATCAACGGCGGCCAGCACATGTTCTGAGCCGCGTTGCAGCACCGCCACACAGGCGGCCGGCCCGCGTTTGCGGGCGGCCGCCTGTGTTCTTTTTTGCGACGCAACAAGCTGAAGCGAAAGTGTTTATAATCCAGCGCACGCGCCGGCTTGCAGCGGCGTCGCAGCGTTCTCGTGGAGGTGTCGCCGGGCGTGCCCGGCACTCACCGGAACTTCAAACCAACTGCAGCAAGAGGATTCGATAATGACTCAGAAAGTCGCACTCGTGACCGGCGCCATGGGCGGCCTCGGCACCGCCATTTGCCAGTCGCTGGCCAAGGATGGCATGAAGGTCGTCGCCAACTGCCTGCCGAACTTTCCGCAGAAGGACGAGTGGCTGGCCCAGCAGAAGGCCCTCGGTTTCGACTTCGTCGCCGCTGAAGGCGACGTATCGGACTACGATTCCTGCAAGGCCATGATCGAGAAGATCGAAGCCGAAGTCGGCCCCATCGACGTGCTGATCAACAACGCCGGCATCACCCGCGACAAGTTCTTCCCGAAGATGGAGAAGGGCCAGTGGGATGCGGTGATCAACACCAACCTCAACAGCCTCTTCAACGTCACCCACCACGTCTCGCCGAAGATGGCCGAGCGCGGCTGGGGCCGCATCGTCAACATCTCCTCGGTGAATGGCGTCAAGGGTCAGGCCGGTCAGACCAATTACTCCACCGCCAAGGCCGGCGTGCTCGGCTTCACCAAGGCGCTGGCGGCCGAACTGGCCACCAAGGGTGTCACCGTCAATGCCGTGGCCCCGGGCTACATCGGCACCGACATGGTGATGGCGATCCGCGACGACATCCGTCAGGGCATCATCGACACCGTGCCGATGAAGCGCCTCGGCAAGCCGGAAGAAATCGGCGCGCTGTGCGCCTACCTGTCCTCCGAGATGGCGGGCTACATCACCGGCGCCACCATCAACATCAACGGCGGTCTGCACATGTGCTGATGCCGCATCGGCGGCATCGCCGCGCCGGCGCACGACCCCGCCCTGTGGCGGGGTTTTTTATTGCGCAGCGCGGTATAATCGTGCCCAATTACAGTGCGGAACACCGCCCCGAGGAGATCGCTGAAAATGCCGGACAAAGTGCGTCTGATCAAGAAGTATCCCAATCGCCGCCTCTACGACACGCGGACCAGCTCCTACATCACCCTCACCGACGTCAAGGATCTGGTGCTGGAGAACGAGGATTTTCAGGTGGTCGACGCCAAGACCGGCGAGGATCTCACCCGCAGCATCCTGCTGCAGATCATCCTTGAGGAAGAGGCCGGCGGTGCGCCGATGTTCACCAGTGACCTGCTTGCCCACATGATCCGCTTCTATGGCAACGCCATGCAGGGGATGATGGGCAAGTACCTGGAGAACAACATCAAGGCCTTCACCGACATGCAGGCCAAGCTGCAGGAACAGGCGCGCAGCATCTATGGCGAGAACAGCCCGATGAACCAGGACCTGTGGGCGCAGTTCCTCAACTTCCAGGGGCCGGCCATGCAGAGCATGATGGGCGCCTACGTAGAACAGAGCAAGAAGATGTTCCAGCAGATGCAGGAACAGATCGAGAGCCAGACCCGCAACATCTTCACCGGCCTGCAGTTCCCCGGCTACAACGCTGAAGAGGGCGGCAAGGGCACCCCCGGCAAGGGCTCGGGCAACTGAGCGCCGGCGACGGCGCCCCTTGTGGGCGTCGCCGCCGCAGCACCGTGCCCGCCCGTCCATATCCCCGTCAGAGCATGAATACACAGATCAACCAGGACGCGCCGCGGGTCGGCTTCGTGTCGCTCGGCTGCCCGAAGGCCAGTTCCGACGCCGAGCACATCCTCACCCGCCTGCGTTCCGAAGGTTACGAAATCTCCCCCAGCTACGACGAGGCCGATCTCGTCGTCGTCAACACCTGCGGCTTCATCGACGCCGCAGTGGAAGAATCCCTCGAAGCCATCGGCGAGGCGCTCGCCGAGAACGGCAAGGTCATCGTCACCGGCTGTCTGGGCGCGCGCGACGACGTCGTGCTCGCCGCGCATCCGCAGGTGCTGGCGGTGACCGGCCCGCATGCCACCGAGGAAGTGATGCAGGCCGTGCACAAGCACCTGCCCAAGCCCCATCACCCCTTCATCGACCTCCTGCCGCCGCAGGGCGTGCGCCTGACGCCGCCGCACTACGCCTACCTGAAGATCTCCGAAGGCTGCAACCACCGCTGCACCTTCTGCATCATCCCGTCGCTGCGCGGCGATCTCGTCAGCCGGCCCATCCACGAGGTCATGCGCGAGGCCGAGACCCTCGCCGCAGCCGGCGTCAAGGAACTGCTGGTGATCTCCCAGGACACCAGCGCCTATGGCGTAGACGTCAAGTACCGCACCGGTTTCTGGGGCGGCAAGCCGGTCAGGACGCGCTTGCTGGACCTCGCCCGCGCGCTCGGCGAGCTGGGGATCTGGATCCGCATGCACTACGTCTACCCCTACCCCAGCGTGGACGAACTGATTCCGCTGATGGCCGAGGGCAAGATCCTGCCCTACCTCGACGTACCCTTCCAGCATGCCAGTCCGCGCATCCTGAAGGCGATGAAGCGTCCCGCGAATGCCGAGAACGTCCTCGAACGCGTACGCAAGTGGCGCAGCATCTGTCCCGAACTGACCATCCGGTCGACCTTCATCACCGGTTTCCCGGGCGAGACCGAGGACGATTTCGAGCAACTGCTGCAGTTCCTCGACGAGGCCCAGCTCGACCGCGTTGGCGCCTTCGCCTATTCCCCGGTGGAGGGCGCGGCGGCCAACGAACTGCCCGCTGCGGTGCCCGCCGAGGTGCGCGAGGAGCGCCGCATGCGCCTGATGTCCTTCCAGGAGGATATCTCCACCCAGCGCCTGGAGGCACGCATCGGCAGCGAGATGACCGTGCTGGTCGACGAGGTCGACGAAGACGGCGCGCTGGCGCGCTCGCCCGGTGACGCCCCGGAGATCGACGGTCTGGTGATCATTCCCGACGGCGAGGATCTCGAGGTCGGCGACTTCGTGCGCGTGCGCATCACCGACTGCGACATCCACGACCTCTACGCCGAACGGGTGGAGCAGGGCGGCGCATGATCGACCTCGCCATCGCCCGGAAGCAGAGCCGCAGCCCGCTGGTCGGTCTGGCGCTGGGCGGTGGTGCGGCGCGTGGCTGGGCCCACCTGGGCGTGATCGAGGCGCTTGAGGCCGAGGGCGTGGGCATCGACCTGGTGTGCGGCTGCTCGATCGGTGCGCTGGTCGGCGGTGCCTATGCCAGCGGACGTCACCGCGCCCTGCAGGCCTGGGCCGAGGGGCTCGACTGGCAGGCCGTGCTGGCGATGTTCGACATCGGCCTCAAGGGCGGGCTGATCCGTGGCGACAAGCTCATGCAGCATCTGGGTGGCAGCTACTTCGCCGAGCGCTTCGACGGCTTGCGCCTGCCCTTTGCCTGCGTTGCCACCGAGCTCGACACCGGCCGCGAGGTATGGCTGCGCGAAGGCAGCGTTGCCGACGCCGTGCGTGCCTCGATCGCCCTGCCGGGTCTGATCTCGCCGCAATTGCGCGACGGGCGGGTGCTGGTCGACGGCGGCCTGGTCAATCCGGTACCGGTGTCGTTGTGCCGGGCGCTGGGTGCCGAGGTGGTGATTGCCGTCGATGTCGGCACCGACCTGGTCGGTCGCAGCCGGCGTCGCAAGTCCGCCCACGACATTCCCGCCGACAACTGGGGACAGCGCCTGCTGGGCATGGTCGGGCTGGGCAATGGCGAGGCTGCGGCAGAGGCGGCCAGCCTGCCGTCGCTGGCCGCCATCCTCACCAACAGCATCAACATCATGCAGATGCGCATCGCCCGCAGCCGGCTCGCCGGCGACCCCGCGGAGGTGCTGATCACCCCGCGCGTCGCCCAGCTCAACCTGCTCGACTTCGATCACGCCAGCGAGGCCATCGCCGAAGGGCGGGCGGCGGTGGAGCGCGCCCTGCCGCAACTGCGCCACGCCCTCGGCAAGGAGTGAGGAGCTTGTCCGGCAGCGTGTTCCTGGACGATCTGGCGAACATCGTCGGTGCCGCCAACATGCTTACCGCAGCGGCCGCAGTGGAGCCCTACTGCAGCGACTGGCGCGGGCGCTATCACGGGCGCGCGCGCGCGGTGCTGCGGCCGGGCACGGTCGCGGAGGTCGCCGCGGTGGTGGCAGCGTGCAGCGCCGCGGGTGTCGCGGTGGTGCCGCAGGGCGGCAACACCGGTCTCTGCGGCGGCGCCACGCCGCTCGCCGACGGCGCCGCAGTGGTGGTGTCGCTGGCGCGCCTGAACCGCGTGCGGGCGGTCGATGGCGACAACGACACCATCGAGGTCGAGGCCGGCTGCACGCTGGCAGCGCTGCAGGATGCCGCAGCCGCAGCCGACCGCCTCTTTCCGCTCGCCCTGGCTTCGCAGGGCAGTTGCATGGTGGGCGGCAATCTGTCCACCAATGCCGGCGGCGTGCATGTGCTGCGTTACGGCAACATGCGCGAGCTGACCCTCGGGCTGGAGGTGGTCCTCCCCGACGGACGGGTGTGGGACGGTCTGCGCGGCTTGCGCAAGGACAATACCGGCTACGATCTGAAGCACCTCTTCATCGGTGCCGAAGGAACCCTGGGGATCATCACCGCAGCGGTGCTGAAGCTCTTTCCGCGCCCGCGCCGGCGTGCCGTAGCCTGGCTGGCGGTCGCCGATGCCGGGGCCGCGGTGGCTCTGCTCGGGCGTCTGCGTGCCACGGCCGGTGAGCGCTTGTGCGCCTTCGAACTGGTCGGCGCGAGCGCACTGGAACTGGTGCTGCGCCACATTCCCGGTGCCCGCCCGCCACTTGCCCGGCCCGCCCCGTGGTCGGTACTGGTCGAGCTCGCCGATGCCGACCCCGCTGCGGCGCTCGACGAGCAGCTCGCCGCCGTCCTCGGCGCCGCTCTCGAAGAGGGCCTGATCGGCGATGCCGCGCTGGCCGCCAGCCTCAGTCAGGCCGAAGCCTTGTGGGCGCTGCGCGAAAACATCTCGGAGGCCCAGAAGATCGAGGGCTTCAGCATCAAGCACGATATTTCCGTGCCGGTGAGCCGCATTCCGGCCTTTCTGGCTGCCGCCGACGCGGCCCTGCAGGAGCGCTGGGCGGGCGTGCGCATCGTCGCCTTCGGCCACCTCGGCGACGGCAACCTCCACTACAACCTTTCCCATGCCCAGGGCGAGGACAACTCCGCCCTGCTGGCGCGCAGCGCCGAGGTCAACCGCATCGTCCATGACCTCGTCGCCAGCTTTGGCGGCTCCATCTCCGCCGAGCACGGCATCGGCCAGCTCAAGCGCGGCGAACTGCCGCGCTACAAATCCGCGCTCGAGCTCGAACTGATGGGGCGCATCAAGCAGGCGCTCGATCCGCGGGGGCTGATGAATCCGGGCAAACTGTTGTGAGCGCAGGGCTTTTTTGCCGGGGGCGAAAAAACTTCCGGGAAGCGCTTTACAGCGTCAAAAGCTGTTCATATAATGCGCGCTCTTTCGCCACGGGGGTATAGCTCAGCTGGGAGAGCGCTTGCATGGCATGCAAGAGGTCAGCGGTTCGATCCCGCTTACCTCCACCAACGAAAGTAATAGGTCCCCATCGTCTAGAGGCCTAGGACACCGCCCTTTCACGGCGATAACCGGGGTTCGAATCCCCGTGGGGACGCCAGAACATGGCGAGCCTGCTGCAAGCAGGCAAGCAAACCGGCAGCGATGCCGGCGCAGGTCAGCGCGGAGTGGTAGTTCAGTCGGTTAGAATACCGGCCTGTCACGCCGGGGGTCGCGGGTTCGAGTCCCGTCCACTCCGCCAGTTTCACCCATGCAGGCAGGTCCGGCATGGCGCCGGAAGAGAAATCCTACGGCAAAAGCTTGCGGTGGCGTTTGCCGCTTGCTATAATCTTCGACTCTGTTGGGGGTATAGCTCAGCTGGGAGAGCGCTTGCATGGCATGCAAGAGGTCAGCGGTTCGATCCCGCTTACCTCCACCAATAGATTAGGTCCCCATCGTCTAGAGGCCTAGGACACCGCCCTTTCACGGCGATAACCGGGGTTCGAATCCCCGTGGGGACGCCAACATGGCGAGCCTGCTGCAAGCAGGCAAGCAAACCGGCAGCGATGCCGGCGCAGGTCAGCGCGGAGTGGTAGTTCAGTCGGTTAGAATACCGGCCTGTCACGCCGGGGGTCGCGGGTTCGAGTCCCGTCCACTCCGCCACCAAATGAAAACGGGAGCCTTCAGGCTCCCGTTTTCATTTCTGCTGCGCGTCCACCCCGTCCAGGTAGTCCACGTAGCTGTCGAACAGCGCCAGCGCGGCGGCGCAGGCGCGCGCGCTTCCCTGCGGGGCGGCCGTTTCCTGCGCGGCCCAGTGCCAGAATGCCGGCCAGCGCTGCGCGCCGTGCTCGGCGTGGGCATCGAAATAGCGCCGCGGCAGGGCGGGATGGCGGGCGGCAAGGTGGCGGGCGATGCTGCGCGCGCCGAGGGCGCTGCCCTCGACGACATACAGCATGCCGGCGGCGCTGGCGTCGTCGGCAGCGGCGCGGATGTGCGCAGGCTGGCCGACGCTGCCGCCGAGCTGGGCGAGATCCGCAGCGATGAGCTCGCAGCGGAAGGCGGCTGCCGGATCGTAGGCGGTGGTGGCGCGCAGGCGGGGGGCGAGGGCGTCCTGGGTGCCCTTGAGCAATCCATGCAGTGCGGCGAGGGCGGCGGCGTAGCGCTCCGCGGGCAGATCCCTGGCGGTGAGCGGCTGCAGGCGTGGATGGTGATCGAGGCGTTGATGCGCGGCCCGCGTTGCCGCACGCAAGGCGAGGGCGAGCGGTGGCAGCGCGGTTGCGGTGATGGGGCAGTTCACCATCCTGGACTACAGCCAGCGCAGCAGGTAGTTGCGGAACTTCGCCGCCACCATGCGCTCCTCGTTGCTCCACGGGCGGCTGTGGGCGCTGCGTACCTCGACCCATTTTTCGAACGAGCGCCGCGGCGAGAGCATCACTGCGCCGGCGTCTTCGGGCTCCGGTTTGTTGGGATTGCCTGCCCAGATGATCTGCGTCGGCTCCTCGGGGCGGAACCAGTAGAAGCGGATCAAGCCCGAGCGTGCGGAGTTGGCCTTGATTGCCATCATGCCGCTGGCGACGCTGAGAAGCACGGGCTGGTTGGGAAAGATGCTGCCGAGATGGTCGGTGGCGTACAGGGGTTCTTCCGGCCGCGACAGGAACCAGCTGTCGATCTGCGCCATCTGGTCGAGTGCCGGGGTGCTGCCGAACAGCGCCACCTCGTCGCCAATGGCCATTGCAAAGCCTTCGGCATCGATTGCCTGGCGCAGGGTTTCGCCACAGCTGTCGATGCCGTCGAGGGGGTTGTCGTGGCTGGCGATGCGCTCGAGGATGCTGTCCACGCGGCGGTCAAGGCGGTCGATGCTCTGCATCCGGCGCGCAGCGATGAAGGACGACAGGCCCAGCGCGTAGGCCGACGACAGTGCGGCGCAGGCCCGCCGCCGCCGGGCGCCGATGTATTTCGCCTGCAGATGATGGCAGGCCACCAGCCCCCAGAGCTGTCCAGCCACCCGCACGGGCAGCGAGAAGGAGGCGTGCACCCCCATGTTGGCCAGATACTGCAGGTGCACCGGAGAGACGCTGCGCAGGTCGGAGCGGCTCAGGTCGACGTCGTCCGCGGCGCGTGTGCGGCCCTGCAGGGCGACCGCGGCGGCGCGGGTGTCGGCGATCAGCCGCCAGTCGTTGATCAGGTACAGTCTGCGGGCGATGGCGGGGATGTCGCTGGCCGGAAAGCGCAGGCCGAGGTAGCTGCCCAGATCGGGGGTGGTCTGTTCGGCAATCACCTCGCCCGACCAGTCGTCGTGGAAGCGGTACAGCATCACCCGGTGAAAGCCGCTCAGCCTGGCGATGCCGGCCACCAGGGCATTGCCGTAGGCCTGCAGGTCAGCCTCGCTGGCGGGGATGCGCAGCATGCCCTGCTGCAGGGCGTGCAGATCAAGGTCGTCGGCAACGGGCTCCTCGCGCTCCAGCTCCACCGCCACGCCGTGCTCGGCACGCAGCAGGCGGGCTTCGATGCCGTCGGGCAGGGTGGTCTGACGGCTGGCGCCGTTTTCTGCTGGCAGGGCGGCGAGTTCGGCGCCCAGCCAGGGCAGGCTGGACGCAGGTTGCCCGCAGCATTGCGCGGGATCGAGGGCGAGGTAGTCGCGGATATTGGCGGCGGCATGGGTGATGAGGCCGTTGGCCGCGTCGATCCACAGCAGCGTGCCCCAGCCCTGGATGGCACCTGAGCGATGCAGTTGTTCGGCTTCGCAGCCGGCGAGCAGTTCCTGGTAGCGGTTCATGGTAGGAAGCGGGAGAGGTGGTTCGATATGCGGCAGGTGGGCGCTCAGCCCGCCGGGCGCCGTAACAGCCTGACGAAGTCGTCGGCTTCCAGCGGACGGTGGAAGAGAAAGCCCTGGGCGAAGACGCAGCCGGTGCTGCGCAGGAGATCGGCCTGGATCTCGTTTTCCACCCCTTCGGCGATCACCGCCAGCCCAAGCGACTGGGCCATGCGGATGATGGCGGTGGTGATGGCGCCGTCGTCACCGGCTTCACCGATGCCGTCGACGAAGCTGCGGTCGATCTTCAGTTCGTGAATGGGCAGGCGCTTGAGATAGGCCATCGACGAGTAACCGGTGCCGAAGTCGTCGATGCTGATGGTGATGCCGTGCTTTTCCAGTCCGGCGAGGAGCGCCTTGGTGGCATCGAAGGACTCCATGAAGACGCTCTCGGTGAGCTCGACGCACAGCAGGTCGGCGGGTACGCCGTGGCGGTCGAGGAGATCGAGGATGTGGCCGGCGAAGTTGTCGTCGCGCAACTGGTGGGCAGAGACGTTGACCGAGATGCGCGGCGGCTGCAGTCCCTCCTCACGCCAGGCGGCAATCTGGGTGATCACCATCTCGTTCACCAGGGTGCCGATGGCGCCGATCAGCCCGGCGCGCTCGGCGGCAGGGATGAACATCGCCGGCGAAACTTCGCCAAGATGGGGGTCGTGCCAGCGCAGCAGGGCTTCGGCGCCGACGATGTGGCCGCCGTCGAGTTCGACCTGCGGCTGGTAGACCACCCGGAAGCGGCGTCCGGCGATGGCCTGGCGCAGCCCCGTTTCGAGGGTCAGGCGCTGCAGTGCGACGACCTTCATCTCTTCGGCAAAGAACTGGTACTGGTTGCGGCCGCGTTCCTTGGCGCGGTACATCGCGGTGTCGGCGTTCTTCAGCAGGGTGCTGCTGTCTTCGCCGTCGGCAGGGAAGACGCTGATGCCGATGCTCGCCGAGACGAAGAGCTGGTGGTCGCGGATGGCGAACGAGGCAGAAAGGAAATCGACGATGCGGGTGGCGATGCGGTTGAGTTCGGCGATGTCGACCTCGGCCAGCAGGGCGACGAACTCGTCGCCACCGATGCGGGCGAGGGTGTCGGCATCGCGCACGCAGCGCTGCAGGCGCTGGGCGGCTTCCTTGAGGAGGAGGTCGCCGATGTCGTGGCCGAGGCTGTCGTTGATGTTCTTGAAGTTGTCGAGATCGATGAACAACACCGCGAGCTTGCGCTTGCGCCGCTGCATGGTGGAGATGCCGTGCTTGAGGCGGTCGAGCAGCAGGCTGCGGTTGGGCAGGCCGGTGAGCTCGTCGTGGGTGGCCATGTACTCGATGCGGCGCTGCGAACTCTTGATCGCGGTGATGTCGCTGAAGATCGCCACGTAGTTCTGCAGTCTGCCGTCCTGGCCATGGACGGCATTGATGGTCAGCCATTCGGGGTAGATCTCGCCGTTCTTGCGACGGTTGAAGATCTCCCCCTGCCACCAGCCCTGCTCGGACAGGCCCCGCCACATCGAATCGTAGAACTCCTTGCTGTGGCGTCCGGACTTGAGCAGGGCCGGGGTCTGGCCGATGGCCTCCTCGAAGGTGAAGCCGGTGATGTCGGTGAAGGCCTGGTTGACGGTGATGATGCGCGCCTCGGCATCGGTGATCGCGATGGCTTCCCCGGAGCGGTCGAAGACCTTGGCGGCCAGGCGCAGCTGCTCGTCGGCGTGGCGGCGGTGGGTGATGTCGGTGGCCTGTGTGCACACTGCGCGGATCACGCCGCTGGCGTCGAACACCGGAAAGCGCAGGAATTCGAACCACAGCTCGCGCGCGCCGAGTTGCACGCTTTCGGTGCTGGCAACGTTGTCCAGTTCCGCCATGGTCTGCAGGTCACCGCGGCGCAGGGCCTGCGCCAGGCGGGCGGGGAAGATCTGGGCGTCGCTGCGGCCGATCACCGCTTCGGCGTCAAGCCCGGTGAGCTCGACGAAGCGCTGATTGACGAACTGGTAACACCCGGCGGTGTCCTTGAGGGCGATGATCGAGGTCGAGTGGTTCATGATCGCCAGCAGGCGCTCCTGGCTTTCGCGCAGGCTCTCGGCGGCATGTATCAGTTCGGTCTGGTCGATCACCACCACCACCACGCCCTGGGCATTGCCGCCGTGACTGCTGGTCGGGGTGAGGTAGACCTGCAGGGTGCGGCCCTCATGGGTGGCGGTGAACTGTGCCGGGCGCTGCTCGGCGAGCACGCCGAGCAGGCGCTCTTCGAGGCTGTCCAGCGGCGGAGGCAGGCGCAACTGGCCGACGTGCTTGCCGGTCAGGCTCAGCGGCAGGGAAAAATCGCGTATTGCCGCGGCGTTGGCGCGTTTGGCCTGCAGTTCGGCATCGAACACCAGCACCGGGAACTCGAGCGTGTTGTACATGCTCTCGAAGTCGGCGTTGATCGCCGCCAGTTCGGCCGACTTGATCAGGCTCTCTTCATTGACGCTGATCAGTTCCTCGTTGGTGGCCTGCAACTCCTCGTTGGTGGCTTCGAGCTCTTCGTTGGTGGCCTGCAGTTCCTCGTTGGCGGCCTGCACCTCTTCGCTGAGGGCCTGCATTTCCTCGTTCGAGGAGGCCATCTCCTCGAGCATGGTCTGCAGGTGCTCGCGGGTGGCCTGCAGTTCGGCTTCGGTCTCGCCGGCTACGGGCAGGGCGCTGTCGGCGGCATCATCCTGGCCGTCCGCCGCGCTGTTTTCGAAGACCACGGCGAAGAGCGCGGGATCGCCACCGGCCGCGGGGATCACCCGCATCCGCCAGGCTTCGCCGCCGAGGCTGGCGATGCGGCGCCGGCGGCTGCAGGCTACGGCGCCCTTGCGCTGGGCGCGGTGCAGGGTGGTAAGCGCCTCCTGGCGCAGTTCGGAGACCACCATGCGGGTGAGGTTGAGTTCCGGCGTGCCGGAGGGGAACTCCATGAAGCGGCTGACGTTGCCGTGGCTGTGAAGGATCTGGCCGTTGCCATCGACCAGCATCCCGGCGCTGGCATAGTGGCGCGCCAGGATGGCGAGGAAGCTGCGTTCCGCGCTGGTGTCGGGGCGCACGGCATGTGCTGCACCGATGCTGCCGAGGTGGCCGCGCACCACGCGCCCGGGGATGCTGGCGGGTTGCTTGCCCTTGCGCGGCTTGTAGATGCGGTTGCGGCGGTCGAGGGGGGCGAACAGCTCCTCCTTCTGCGTCACCGTCTCAGAGCGCCCGAGAAAGAGCAGCCCCGGTTCGCGCAGCGCGTAGTGCAGCACACCGAGGACCTTGGCCTGCAGCGAGGCGTTGAAATAGATCATGACGTTGCGGCAGGAGACCAGGTCGACGCGCAGGAAGGGCGGGTCGGCGGTGACGTCCTGGCGGGCGAAGACCACGCAGTCGCGCAGGGCCTTGACCGGTTCGTAGCCGCGTTCGCAGGGCTGGAAGTACTTCTCCAGGTACTCGCGCGGCAGTTCCGCCAGCGCGGCGGCGCTGTAGCTGGCACTGCGGGCGAAGGCCAGGGCGTCGTTGTCGATGTCGGTGGCGAAGACCTGCAGGCGTCCGGCGAGGAAGCGCTCGCCCATCTGCTCGGCGGCGAGCATGGCGAGCGAGTAGGCCTCCTCGCCGGTGGCGCAGCCCACCGACCAGATGCGCACCTCGTCCTGCGCATCCTTGCCCGCGACGAGTTCGCGCAGATGGCGCTCAAGGGCGCGGAAGGCCTCGCGGTCGCGGAAGAACTCGGTTACCGAGATCAGGGTCTCGCGCGCCAGGGCATCGAGCTCCTCGGGATAGTTGCCGACGTGTTCGAGGTAGGCATCGAGTCCCTCGCAGTGGGTGGCGATGAGGCGGCGCTGCAGGCGTCTCAGCACGGTGGATAGCTTGTAGGCGGAGAAATCGATGCGGCAGCGCGCCTGGACGAGTTCGAAGATGCGTTCGAGCTCGGGCGGGCGCTCCTGCCAGACGGCGACATCGCGGGTCAGGTTGGGGCCGCGCATGAGGCGGAACAACTCGCTGCCGATCTGCTCGGGCGGCAGCACGTGGTCGACCACCCCCGATTCGATTGCCGACATCGGCATGCCTTCGTATTTCGCCGTTTCCGGCGCCTGCGCGAAGGTGATCCCGCCGGCGGCCTTGATGGCGCGCATGCCCGCAGCCCCGTCGGAGCCGGTGCCGGAGAGGACGATGCCGACCGCGCGGTCCTCGCCGTGTTCGGCCAGTGCCTGGAAGAGCAGGTTGATCGAGGGCTTGGGGGAGATCTCCGGTGAGGTGACGAGAAGGCGGAAGGCGCCCTTGCGGAACACCAGGTTGTGCCCCGGTGGAACGATGTGGATGTGGTCGGCAAGCGGCAGTTCGCCATCCTGAATCTCGCCCACCGGCATCGCCGTTTCGCGCCCGAGGATTTCCGCCATCATGCTGCGGTGGCGGGGCGACATGTGCTGGGCGATGACGTAGCTGTAACCGAGATCGGCGGGCAGGCCGCGGATCAGCAGGGTGAGGGCCTCCAGGCCGCCGGCGGATGCACCGATGGCGACGACCGTGGGCGTCGGGGTGCTGGTGTGCGGGTTGGTGCCGGGGGCGTCGGTCATCGTCCAGGGGGAGTAGTCAAGCGGGTATCGGGCCGGGCATTCGGCAGGCGCCTCCCAGCATAATCAAGGGCTGCCGCCGTGTCATGCATCAGATACGACTAATTGACTAGCAATGCGTGATTTTGTTCTCACCCGCCGGTGAGCTTGTGGGCGAGGCTGCGGCGCACCAGCTGGATGTGTTCGCGCAGGGTGTACAGCTCATTGGTGAAGGCCAGCGGCACGCGCTTGCGGTTGGCCTGGTCCTCGATGCGGTCGAGGCGGGCGAGATAGTCCTCGCCGCGCGCGGGCTCGAAGCTGTCGGCAATGTCGCGTTCGAGGAATTTCAGCTCGCCGTACAGGCGGTAGATGCGCGAACGCATGCGCCAGGCATAGAGGGCGGGGGCGATGCGCAGCAGGGGAATCAGCAGGGCGATGACCGGCAGCAGGGCGACGAGCAGGCGATCGACCAGTACCGCTATCCAGAACGGCAGGTAGCGCTGCAGCAGCGGCGGGCCGGAATCGAGGAAGCGGCGCGCAGTGGGGCTGTGGGGCAGTTCGTTGGTGCGCAGCTGGGGGTACTCGCCGATGCCCTGGAACAGCCCGGGCTGGCCGTGGATGTCGCGTGCGGCGAGCATCAGCAGGCTGACGATGGCGGGATGGAGATCGGCGCGGGCGACCAGGTTGGCGGTAGCGCCGAGCATGCGTACGTCGGCGGCCGGACGCACGCTGGCGAGATCGATGGCGCCGGCGGGCAGGGTCAGCGCGGTAAGGTGGGGCAGGCGGCGGACGTAGGCGTCGGCGTGGGCGAGGTCGAGCAGCGCGATCCCGGGGGCGTCGAGCAGGCGCCGGACGGCCGGCGCCTCCGGTGCGCCGACGACGAAGGCGGCGTCGATCTCGCCGGCGAGCAGGGCGTCGGCCGTGCTCTGGCTGTCGCTCATCAGCAGGTTTGCGGCATCGATGGGCACGCCGGCAAGCCCCAGCAGCTGCAGGGCGAGCAGCTGCGTGCCACTGCCCGCACTGCCCACCGCGATGCGGCGTCCTGCAAGGGCGTTGAGGCGGGTCGGTGCAGGGCTGGGGAGGCGGTGGAAGATCCATACCGGCTCGACGTACATGCTGCCGAGCAGCATCAGGTCGGTGGATTCGGGTTCGTTGGCGATGCCGCCCTGCACGAAGCCGAGGTCGATGTCCGTGCTGGTCTTCAGGATGCGCAGGTTGTCCACCGCCCCCGCCGAGGGGCGGATCAGCACCTCGACGCCGTCGCGTGCCAGCGCATCGCGGTAGTGTGCGGCGAACATTGCATAGGCACCGCCTTCGGCGCCAGCGCTGATGACCACGGTGCGCGGCGGCGCCGGACGGACGAAGTGGAACAGCAGCCAGAACGCCACGGCCAGCGCGGCAACGGTGCCGAGCAGGGCAAGGGTGAAGATCAGCCGGGATTGCTGGCGCAGCCATGCGTAAGGACTCATGGACGCAGGTTAGCCGCTGCCCGCGCGCCTGTCCATGCGTTGCCCCGCCCGTGCGCAGAGGGCTGGCGCAGCGTGGCCGCTTTGCGCTACAGTCCTTCTCCATACGCATCGGTATGGAGAACCCAGCCGCTGCGCTTGTCCGTCCATCAAGGGGAGAGAGTAGCAATGACTATCAGCAAGATCGGCGTGGTTGGCGCCGGCACCATGGGTAACGGCATCGCCCAGGCCTTCGCGGTAGCGGGATTTGCGGTGGTGATGAGCGACATTGCCGAAGCTGCCGTGCAGCGCGGCCTGGCCACGGTGGGGGCGAGCCTCGACCGTCTGATCAAGAAGGAGAAGATGACTGCGGACGAGAAGGCCGCCGCGCTGGCGCGCATTGCCACCACCACCGAGCTGGCCAGCCTCGGCGACTGCGACCTGATCATCGAGGCGGCTACCGAGAACCTCGACCTGAAGCTGAAGATCTTTGCCCAGATCGACGCCGTGGCCAAACCCGGGGCGATCATCGCCAGCAACACCTCGTCGATCTCCATCACCAAGCTGGCCGCAGCCACCGCGCGCGCCGGGCAGGTGATCGGCATGCACTTCTTCAACCCGGTGCCGATGATGGCACTGGTCGAGCTGATCCGTGGCCTGCAGACCTCCGACGACACCTATGCGGCGGTCGAGGCGGTGTCCCGGGCCATCGGCAAGACCCCGGTGCAGGTCAGGAACAGCCCGGGCTTCGTGGTCAATCGCATGCTCTGCCCGATGATCAACGAGGCCATCTTCGCGCTCGGCGAAGGTCTGGCCACGGCGGCCGAGATCGACGAGGCGATGAAGCTCGGCTGCAACCACCCCATCGGTCCGCTGGCGCTGTGCGACATGATCGGCCTGGACGTCGAGCTGGCGGTGATGCAGGTGCTCTTCGAGGGCTTCAAGGATCCCAAGTACCGTCCCGCACCGCTGCTGGTGGAGATGGTCGAGGCCGGCTACCTGGGCCGCAAGAGCGGCAAGGGCTTTTTCGACTACGGCAAGTAAGTGCGGCCGAGCAATCGGCCAGAAAACAAGAAAGCCACCCGCGGGTGGCTTTCTTTTCGACGCCCGTCGGGGCGTTCAGCGCCCGGAGCGCATGGCGTCGAAGAACTCGGCGTTGCTCTTGGTGGCCTTGACCTTGTCGAGGAGGAATTCCATCGCGTCGATGTCGTCCATGCCGTACAGCAGCTTGCGCAGGATCCACACCTTCTGCAGCGAGTCGGACTTCATCAGCAACTCTTCGCGGCGCGTGCCCGAGCGGTTGACGTTGATCGCCGGGTAGACGCGTTTCTCGGCCATGCGGCGGTCGAGGTGGAGCTCCATGTTGCCGGTGCCCTTGAATTCCTCGTAGATCACGTCGTCCATGCGGCTGCCAGTGTCGATCAGCGTGGTGGCGATGATGGTCAGCGAGCCGCCTTCCTCGATGTTGCGCGCGGCGCCGAAGAAGCGCTTCGGCTTCTGCAGTGCGTTGGCGTCCACGCCGCCGGTGAGTACCTTGCCGGAGGCCGGCTGCACGGTGTTGTAGGCGCGCGCCAGGCGGGTCAGCGAATCGAGCAGGATGACCACGTCGCACTTGTGCTCGACCAGGCGCTTGGCCTTCTCGATGACCATCTCGGCGACCTGCACGTGGCGGGTGGCCGGTTCGTCGAAGGTCGAGGCGACCACCTCGCCCTTCACCGAACGCTGCATCTCGGTGACTTCCTCGGGGCGTTCGTCGATCAGCAGCACGATCAGCGTGACGTCCGGGTGGTTGGCGGTGATGGCGTGGGCAATGTGCTGCAGCATCACCGTCTTGCCGCTCTTCGGCGGTGCCACCAGCAGGCCGCGCTGGCCCTTGCCGATCGGCGCGATCATGTCGATGACGCGGCTGGTGACGTTCTCCTCGCCGCGCATGTCGCGTTCGAGCTTCAGGCACTCGTTGGGATGCAGCGGGGTGAGGTTCTCGAAGAGGATCTTGTGCTTGCACTCTTCGGGCGGGCGGCCGTTGATCTTGTCGAGCTTGACCAGGGCGAAGTAGCGCTCGCCTTCCTTCGGGGTGCGGATCTCGCCCTCGATGGTGTCGCCGGTGTGCAGGTTGAAGCGGCGGATCTGCGACGGCGAGACATAGATGTCGTCGGTGCCGGCGAGATAGGAGGCTTCCGGCGAGCGCAGGAAGCCGAAGCCGTCGGAGAGTACCTCCAGGGCGCCGTCACCGTAGATCGGTTCGCCCTTCCTGGCACGGTTCTTCAGCAGTGCGAAGACCAGTTCCTGCTTGCGCAGGCGGTTGGCGCCCTCGATTTCGTTGGCGACGGCCATCTCCAGCAGCTGGCTGACGTGGAGAGCCTTTAACTCCGATAGGTGCATGGCAACGGGCGGGGTGGACGCGGCGGTGGGTGAATCGGGCGACACGGGCGCGGTTGCGGCGGTGTCATCGCGGCGCCGGGTGGAACGGCGGGGAGGCCGGGCGGCGCCGCTGGAGGGGGGCGGAAGGACTTCTTCCGCCGTCACGGGGTCAGATATTGCTGTCAATGAAGGCGGTCAGTTGAGATTTGGAAAGGGCGCCGACCTTGGTGGCTTCGACGTTGCCGGCCTTGAACAGCATCAGGGTGGGAATGCCGCGGATGCCGAACTTGGCCGGGGTGTCCGGGTTCTCGTCGATGTTGAGCTTGGCAACCTTGAGCTTGCCGGCGTATTCCTTGGCAACATCGTCGAGAATGGGGGCGATCATCTTGCACGGGCCGCACCATTCGGCCCAGTAGTCGACCAGCACGGGGGTTTGCGACTGCAGGACCTCGGACTCGAAATTGCCATCGGTCACGTAATGGATGTGCTCGCTCATGGTTCCTCGCAGGAAATGGGGGTGTATCGCGGATCGGGATCTTGGGGGCGTTGCCGGTCGGCTGCGCCGGAGGGGGCGGCAGGCGCACACCCCTCGGGAAGTTTTGCGAAACTTATGCGAAGCGGGGCCGCACGTCAAGAAAATCCGGGCGCTGAAGGCCTTGTGCGTGCCCGGACGTGGCAAAAATGCGATGGCCTGCTTAATATGGTGTGCGCAGACCGCCCGCAGAGGTGGTCCAATCATCCTAGAAACCGCAGTTGGACGTGTTCGAGTGTGCGTCTGGCGCGTCGTCTGGCAAGGCGCGACGACGCGGCATGGTTGCTCCCTGCAAGGAGGAGCAACGCAGCCAGGCGACGCGCCAGATGTGCAATCGGGCACGTAGCAGACTCACCCATCGGGTGACCGCCGTCGAAGGCGCGTCTCCCTGGCTTTGCGTGGCATTCAAGACCATTGGAAGCGATCAACTGCGGTTTCTAGGATCATACCGACGGAGAGCACTGATGACCTATGTGGTGACCGAGTCCTGTATCCGCTGCAAGTACACCGACTGCGTGGACGTGTGCCCGGTGGACTGTTTCCGCGAAGGGCCCAACTTCCTCGTCATCGACCCCGATGAGTGCATCGACTGCACGCTGTGCGTGGCCGAATGCCCGGTCGAGGCCATCTATGCCGAGGACGACGTGCCTGACGGGCAGCGTCATTTCATCGCCCTCAATGCCGAGCTGGCGCGCCAGTGGAAACCCATCGTGGAGCGCCGCGAGCCGCTTGCCGATGCCGACGAATGGGCGGCGGTGAAGGACAAGCTCGGTGAGCTGAAGCGCTGAGGGCAATGCCCGGCGGCTTCCCGCCGCCGGCGCAAATGCACTAATATGGCGCATCGATCAATCCGGGTTCATGCAAGAGGACTAACAGATGCTGGTCAGCGAAATTCTCGCCATCAAGGGCAAGGTGCTGTACACCATTGCGCCGGGGCGCAGTCTGGCTGAGGCGGTGGCGATCATGACCGAGCAGGACGTCGGCTCCCTGGTAGTCTTCGACCAGGGGCGCATGACCGGCATGCTCACCTTCCGTGAGGTGCTCGGTGCGGTCCATGGCGGCGGTGCCGACTGGCAGAAGAGCACCGTCGAGCAGGCCATGCTGCGCGATCCGCAGAGCGCCTCGCCGAACATGGAGATGGATGAACTGCGCCGCATGATGGTCGACCGCCGGCAGCGCTACCTGCCGGTGATGGACGAAGGCACGCTGCTCGGCGTGGTGTCCTTCCACGATGTTGCCAAGGCGGTGCTGGAAGAGCAGAGTTTCGAGAACCGCATGCTCAAGAATTACATTCGCAACTGGCCCGCAGAGGCTGGCGAACAGGCCTGAGAAGGCCGGCAGGCACACCCGCCGGGAGCCGCAGGGGGGCGTCCGGGCTGGGGTGTGGCGGATCGGGGCCTCCGAAGCCCGGTCCGGTTGGAAGACGGAGACGCCGGTGACGGTGGCTCCGTATCGCCTCGGGAGGGCGGTGCCATGGCTGCATGAGGCGGCCGGCATTCATTTCCAACACGAGGAGGAGACAACTTGGAAAAGGTCTGGCTGAACAGCTATCCCCCTGGGGTACCTGCGGAAATCGACATGAGCGAGTTTGCCTCGCTCGCCGATCTGTTCGAACAGGGGACGCGCAAGTTCGGGGCGCGCACTGCCTATGTCAACATGGGCAAGACCCTCAGCTACGCCGAGCTCGATGTGCTCAGCGAACGCTTTGCGGCCTTCCTGCAGGGCGAACTCGGCCTGCAGCGCGGCGCGCGGGTGGCGCTGATGATGCCCAATGTGCTGCAGTATCCAGTGGCCATGTTCGGCGCCCTGCGTGCCGGATGCACCGTGGTGAATGTCAATCCGCTGTATACCGCCCGTGAGCTTGAACACCAGTTGCGCGACTCCGGGGCCGACACCATCATCATCCTGGAGAACTTCGCCCATACCCTGCAGCAGGTGCTGACGCGGGTGCCGATGCGCACCGTGGTGGTCACCAGCCTGGGCGAACTGCTCGGCGGCGTGAAGGGTCTGCTGGTCGATTTTGTCGTCCGCCGGGTGCGCAGGATGGTGCCGGCGTGGCGCATCGACGGTCATCTGAGCTTTTCCGCGGCCCTGCGCCGCGGCGCCCGCCACCGTCTGCAGCGTCCGCAGCTGGGACACGGCGATCTGGCCTACCTGCAGTACACCGGGGGTACCACCGGCACTGCCAAGGGCGCCGAGCTCACCCACGGCAACATCATCGGCAACCTGCAGCAGGCCCACGCATGGATCGGCCCCTATGTGGAAGAGGGGCGCGAGGTGATCATCACCGCGCTGCCCCTCTACCACATCTTCTCGCTCACCGCGAACTGCCTGACCTTCTTCAAGCTCGGCGCCACCAACGTGCTGATCACCAATCCGCGCGACATCCCCGGCTTCGTCAAGGAGCTCGGCAAGCATCGCTTCACGGTCATCACCGGGGTGAATACGCTGTTCAACGCCCTGCTCAACAATCCCGACTTCGCCCGCCTCGACTTCTCCGCCTTCAAGCTCGCCCTCGGCGGCGGCATGGCCGTGCAGCAAGCGGTGGCGGAGAAGTGGCATCAGATCACCGGTCACGTCCTGCTGGAAGCCTACGGGCTCACCGAGACCTCGCCGGCAGTGACCATCAATCCGCTCGATCTGCCGGCCTTCAATCACACCATCGGGCTGCCGATCCCCTCCACCGAGATCAGCATCCGCGACGACGACGGCCGCGAGGTCGCCCTCGGGCAGCCCGGCGAACTGTGCGTGCGCGGTCCGCAGGTGATGCGCGGCTACTGGAAGCGCCCCGAGGACAGTGCGCGGGTCTTCACCGCCGATGGCTTCCTGCGCACCGGCGACGTCGCGGTGATGGACGAGCGCGGTTTCATCCGTCTGGTCGACCGCAAGAAGGACATGATCCTGGTGTCGGGCTTCAACGTCTATCCGAACGAGGTCGAGGACGTCGTCGCCAGCCATCCCGGGGTGCTGGAGGTGGCCGCCCTCGGCGTGCCCGACGAGCGCAGCGGCGAAGCGGTGAAGATCTTTGTCGTGCGCAAGGACCCCGCGCTTACCGAGCAGGCGCTGATCGCCCATTGCCGCGAGAACCTTACCGGCTACAAGGTGCCGCACCACGTCGAGTTCCGCGATGAGTTGCCGAAGTCCAACGTCGGCAAGATCCTGCGCCGCGCCCTGCGCGACGGCGGGCCTGCGGCTACGGCGTGAGCGGAGCCTGCTGCGGTGCAGAAAACGCTTGTAATCGATCGCCGTTCGTGTTTATATCGGCTCGCTTAGCTTCCTGAACGAACCATGATCCGCACCGCCTCCGTCCTCGCCGTAGTACTGTCCGTACGCGTAGTCGTAGGGGCAGGCATGCGCGCGTCGTAACGGGATCAGGGCACAACAGGCAGCAAACGAATCCAGACCCCCGCCGGCGCGCAAGCCCGGCGGGGGTTTTTCATTTCCGCTGCCGGTATCGTGGCCGCAAACCACTCCAAGGAGAGAACCATGTACCAGATGACCGGCGCCCAGTTGATCGTGCGCCTGCTCGAACGCCAGGGCGTGAAAACCGCCGCGGGCATCCCCGGCGGCGCCATTCTGCCGCTCTACGACGCGCTCTCGGGCAGTGAAATCATCCACCACGTCCTTGCCCGCCACGAGCAGGGGGCCGGCTTCATGGCCCAGGGCATGGCACGGGTGTCGGGGCGCCCGGAGGTCTGCTTCGCCTCCAGCGGTCCCGGGGCCACCAACCTGGTCACCGCCATTGCCGATGCCCGTCTCGACTCCATCCCGCTGGTGGCGATCACCGGCCAGGTGCCGCTGTCGATGATCGGTACCGATGCCTTCCAGGAGGTCGATATCTACGGCATGACGGTGCCGATCACCAAGCACAACTTCCTCGTGCGCTCGGTCGATGAACTGCTGGAGGTGATTCCCGCAGCCTTCCGCATCGCCATGTCCGGGCGTCCCGGGCCGGTGCTGGTGGACGTGCCCAAGGACGTGCAGAACCAGACCATCCGTTTCGCCGAGTTTCCGCCGGTGGCGACCCCGGAGCCGCTGCCGGCGCTCGACATGGCGGCGGTGGAGGAGGCCGCGCGGATGATCAATGCCGCCGAACAGCCGGTGCTCTACCTCGGCGGCGGGGTGATCCATGCCGGCGCGGCGCAGGCCGCGGTGGCCTTCGCCGAGCAGGCCGGCATGCCGACCACGATGACGCTGATGGCGCTGGGCGCGATGCCGGTCGATCATCCGCTGTCGATCGGCATGCTCGGCATGCATGCGGCGCGCTACACCAACTTCGTCCTTGAAGAGGCCGACCTGCTGGTCTGTGTCGGTGCGCGCTTCGACGACCGAGCCATCGGCAAGGCGGCGCAGTTCTGCCCGAAGGCGAAAATCGTCCATATCGACGTCGATCCTTCCGAACTGCACAAGATCAAGCAGGCTCACGTGGCCATCAACGGCGATGTCGGCGAGGTGCTCGAAGCCCTGTTGCCGCGCGTCAAGGCCGCGCTGCGCAAGCGCTGGCTGTCGCACGTCGAGAGTCTCAGGGCGCGCTTCCCGGTCGAGTGGGCGGGGCAGGACGATCCGCGCACCCATTACGGCCTGGTGCAGGCCGTCGCCGCGGCGCTCGACGACGAGGCAGTGATCACCACCGACGTCGGCCAGCACCAGATGTGGGTGGCACAGGCCTACCCCTTCCGCCGCCCGCGCCAGTGGCTGACCTCGGGGGGGCTGGGGACGATGGGCTTCGGCATGCCGGCGGCGATCGGCGCTGCGCTGGCCGATCGTTCGCGCACCGTGGTGTGCTTCTCCGGCGACGGCAGTTTCAAGATGAACATCCAGGAACTGGCCACGCTTGCCGAGGAGGGTCTGAACGTCAAGATCGTGCTGATGAACAACAACTCCCTTGGCCTGGTTTATCAGCAGCAGAACCTCTTTTACGGCAAGCGCGTGTTTGCCTCGAAGTACCGCGGTGCGCCGGACTTCCTCAAGATCGCCGAGGGCTTCGGCGTTGCCGGGGTCGACCTGGATACTGCCGCCAATCCGCGCGCGGCGCTGACGCAGGCGCTGCATGCGCCCGGCCCCTGCCTGATCCACGTCTCCATCGACCGCGAGGAGTTCGTCTACCCCATGGTGCCGCCGGGCGCCGCCAACACTGAAATGATCGGAGGCTGAGCATGATCGAACAAGTTGCCGAACCACTGCAGACGCAGACCGGCTATGCCAAGGTGGTGCTGGAGATCGACGTCAACAACCACCCCGGGGTGATGAGCCACATCTGCAATCTTTTTGCCCGCCGCGCCTTCAACATGGAGGGCATCCTGTGCATGCCGGTGTCCGACGGCCGGCGCAGCCGCATCTGGCTGCTGGTGTTCGAGGACCAGCGCCTGGAGCAGATGATCCGCCAGCTCGAGAAGCTCCAGGACGTCCTCGCGGTGCGCCGCCATGGCGCCGAGCACGAAGTCTTCGAGCGTCTGGAGGACTTCTTCCACTGAGGCTGGCAGCGGGGCAGGGTGGGGCGCTGTGCTAAACTCGGCGCCCTCCCGCCCGCATATTCTTCACAAGAGCGCACCGATGTCCGGCAATACCCTAGGCACGCTGTTCACCGTCACTTCGTTCGGCGAATCCCACGGCCCGGCCATCGGCTGCGTGGTCGATGGCTGTCCCCCGGGGCTGGCGCTCTGCGCTGCCGACATCCAGGCCGAACTCGATCTGCGCAAGCCGGGTACCTCGCGCCATGTCACCCAGCGCCGCGAGCCGGACGAGGTGGAGATCCTTTCCGGGGTGTTCGAAGGCCGTACTACCGGCACCCCGATCGGCTTGCTGATCCGCAATCAGGATCAGCGCAGCAAGGACTACGGCAATATCGCCGAGACCTTCCGCCCGGGGCACGCGGACTACCCCTACTGGCAGAAATACGGCATCCGCGACCATCGTGGCGGCGGGCGCTCGTCGGCGCGCGAGACCGCGGTACGCGTCGCCGCCGGCGCCATCGCGCGCAAGTGGCTGAAGGAGCGCTACGGCATCGTCATCCGCGGCTGGATGGCCCAGCTCGGCCCGATCGAGATTCCCTTCGTCTCCTGGGACGAGTTCGACCGCACCTTCTTCGTGCCCAATGCCGGTATCGTGGCGCAGCTGGAAACCTACATGGACGAGTTGCGCAAGTCGGGCGACTCCATCGGCGCGCGCATCAACGTGATGGCCAGCGGTGTGCCGGTGGGCTGGGGCGAGCCGGTGTATGACCGGCTGGACGCCGACATCGCCCACGCCATGATGGGCATCAATGCGGTGAAGGGTGTTGAGATCGGCGCCGGTTTTGCCAGCGTCACCCAGCGCGGCAGCGAGCATGGCGACGAACTGAGTCCCGATGGCTTCCTCTCCAACCACGCCGGTGGCGTGGTCGGCGGCATCTCCACCGGGCAGGACATCCTGGTCAGCATGGCGATCAAACCGACCTCCAGCATCCGCCTGGAACGCCGTTCGATCGACAAGGCGGGCGCACCCGCGGTGGTTGCCACCCATGGCCGCCACGACCCTTGCGTGGGCATCCGCGCCACCCCCATCGCCGAGGCCATGCTGGCCATCGTGTTGATGGACCATGCGCTGCGCCACCGCGCGCAGTGCGGCGACGTCGCCACGGCCACTCCGCAGATCGCCGGGCTGGCGCCTGACGGCGTGCAGTCCGTGCCTTCGCCGCGCGCCTGAGGCGCGCGACCCGCGCGGAATGCTGCCCTACTGGCGCCTGTCGGCCTATTACTTCTTCTATTTCGGTTTCGTCGGCGCCTTCTCGCCGTACTTCACCCTTTACCTGCAGTCGCTCAGCTTCAGCGCCACCGACATCGCCATCCTGATGTCGCTGATGCAGGTGATGCGCATCCTCGCCCCCAATCTGTGGGGCTGGCTGGCCGAACGCCTGGGCATGCCGGTGACCATCGTGCGCTTTTCCGCGGCCGCCAGTCTGGCCGGGTTCGCGCTGTTCTTCTTTACCGAGAGCTTTGCCGGCATCTTCGTCGCCATGGCGCTGATGTCCTTCTTCTGGAGCGCTTCGCTGCCGCTCATCGAGAGCGTCACCTTCGCCCACCTCGGCGGGCAGGGGCATCGCTACGGCAGCATCCGCGTGTGGGGCTCGGTGGGTTTCATCGCTGCGGTGCTGGGCATCGGCTACGCCCTCGACCATCTGCCCATCGCCTCCGTGCTGTGGATGACCGCGCTGGTGCTGGGCGGCATCATGCTGTGCGCGCTGTGGGTGCCCGATGCGGTGCGCGCACCACTGGCGCGCGTGCAGGCCAGCATGGGCGAGACCCTGCGCCGGCCGGAGGTGCGTGCCCTGCTCGGCGCCTGCTTCTTCATGTCGGCCGCGCATGGCGCGCTGTACGTGTTCTATTCCATTCATCTGGTCGATCACGGCTATGGCAAGGCGCTGGTGGGGTGGATGTGGACGCTGGGAGTGCTTGCCGAGATCGTCGTCTTCCTGTTCATGCCGCGCCTGATGCGGCGCTACACCCTGCGCGCCATCCTGCTCTTTGCCTTTGCCGCGGCGGTGCTGCGTTTCGTGCTCATTGGCTGGGGCGTGGACAGCCTCGCGGTGCTGGTCTTTGCCCAGCTCCTTCATGGCGCGACCTTCGGTGCCTATCACGCCGCGGCGATCGCGGCAGTGAACCTGTGGTTCCCGGGTAAGCTCCAATCCCGTGGGCAGGCCTTGTATGGCAGCATCTCGTTCGGTGCCGGCGGGATGCTGGGCGGCCTGCTGAGCGGATTGACCTGGGATGTCATCGGCCCGGCGTGGACCTATACCGTGGGCTCGCTGTTTGCGCTCGCCGGCTTGCTGTGGCTGTACCGGGGCTGGCACCCGGGTGTCGGCCCGAACGCCGCCGGCAAAGGAGAGGAGTGATGATCGCAAAGCTGTTCAGAGGCATGCTGCCGGCCGTGCTGGCGGTGGTGGTGACGGTGGGCTGCCAGACCGTGCAGACCACCGGGGGCGGGGCGGTGGGCGTGGAGCGCACGCAGACCATGATGGTGTCGGCACGCGAGGTCGAGCAGGCCTCCGCGCAGGCCTACCAGCAGATTCTCGCCGAGGCCCGCAAGCAGAACGCCCTCAATCGCGATGCCGCCCAGGTGCAGCGTGTGCGCCGCATCGCCAATCGGTTGATTGCCCAGACCGCAGTGTTCCGCAGTGATGCACCGGGGTGGCAGTGGGAGGTCAATGTGCTCAGCTCCGACGAGCTCAACGCCTGGTGCATGGCCGGTGGCAAGATTGCCATCTACACCGGGCTGATCGATCAGCTCAAGCTCAGCGACGACGAGATCGCCGCGGTGATGGGCCATGAGATCGCCCACGCGCTGCGTGAGCACGCCCGCGAGCGCATCTCCAAGTCGGTCGCCACCGGTATCGGCGTCTCGGTGCTGGGCGCGGTGCTGGGGGTCGGCCAGGCCGGGCAGAGCCTGCTCGGACAGGTCGCCACGGTGACCTTCGAATTGCCCAATTCCCGCCTCCACGAGACCGAGGCCGATCGCATCGGCGTTGAACTGGCCGCACGTGCAGGTTTTGACCCCCGTGCCGCGGTGACGCTGTGGAACAAGATGGCCAGTCGCTCCGCAGGGGCGCCGCCGCAGTGGCTGTCCACCCACCCCTCGCATGCGACCCGCCAGCGCGATCTCAATGACTATGCCGAACGGGTGATGCCGCTGTACCGTCAGGCCAGTGCGCGTTGAAGGCGCGCCGTCTGTTCAGGCTCGCAGCCTTTGTGAAATAATCGAAACCTTTTCCTTTTGCGTGGAATACATCGGATGGCACCCCAAACGCTGTACGAAAAGCTCTGGTCGAGTCACGTCGTTCACCAGGAGGCCGACGGCACGGCGCTGATCTACATCGATCGTCACCTCGTGCATGAAGTCACCAGTCCGCAGGCCTTCGAAGGCCTCAAGCTGGCCGGGCGCAAGCCGTGGCGGATCTCCTCGATCGTCGCCACCGCCGACCACAACACGCCCACCGACCACTGGGAGCAGGGCATCACCGACCCGGTGTCGCGCCAGCAGGTCGAGACCCTGGACGCCAACATCCGCGAAGTCGGCTCGCTGGTGTACTTCCCCTTCATGGACCAGCGCCAGGGCATCATCCACGTCATCGGGCCGGAAAACGGCACCACCCTGCCCGGCATGACCGTGGTGTGCGGCGATTCGCACACCTCCACGCATGGCGCCTTCGCCTGTCTGGCGCACGGCATCGGCACCTCCGAGGTCGAGCACGTGATGGCCACCCAGTGCCTGCTGCAGAAGAAGTCGAAGACCATGCTGGTGCGGGTCGACGGCGAACTGGGCCGAGGCGTCACCGCCAAGGACGTGGTGCTGGCCATCATCGGCCAGATCGGCACCGCCGGCGGCACCGGCTACGCCATCGAGTTCGGCGGCAGCGCGATCCGTTCGCTGTCCATGGAAGGCCGCATGACGGTGTGCAACATGGCCATCGAGGCCGGCGCGCGCGCCGGTCTGGTGGCGGTGGACGACACCACGCTCGATTACCTGCGCGACAAGCCCTACGCGCCCAAGGGTGCGCAATGGGATGCCGCGGCGGCCTACTGGCGCACCCTGAAGTCCGACGAGGGTGCGCAGTTCGACAAGGTAGTGGTGCTCGACGCCGCCACCATCGCGCCGCAGGTCACCTGGGGCACCTCCCCTGAGATGGTCACCACCATCGACGGGCGCGTGCCGGATCCGGCGCAGGTCGCCGACCCGGTCAAGCGCGAGGGCATCGAGCGCGCGCTCAAGTACATGGGCCTGGAAGCCAATACGCCGATGAGCGAGATCAAGGTCGACCAGGTTTTCATCGGCTCGTGCACCAATTCGCGCATCGAGGACCTGCGCGAGGCGGCTGCGGTGGCCAAGGGGCGCAGCAAGGCCGCCAACGTGCGTCGCGTGCTGGTGGTGCCGGGCTCCGGCCTGGTCAAGCGCCAGGCGGAGGCCGAAGGCCTGGACAAGGTCTTCATCGAAGCAGGCTTCGAGTGGCGCGAGCCGGGCTGTTCGATGTGTCTGGCGATGAACGCGGACCGCCTGGAGCCGGGCGAGCGCTGCGCGTCCACCTCGAACCGCAACTTCGAGGGCCGCCAGGGCGCCGGCGGGCGCACCCATCTGGTGAGCCCGGCGATGGCCGCCGCCGCCGCGGTGAGCGGCCATTTCGCCGACGTGCGCGCGCTGTAAGAACCGAGAGGAAAGCCAGAACATGAAACCGTTTACCGTGCTCGATGCCATCGTGGCGCCGCTCGACCGCGCCAACGTGGATACCGATGCGATCATCCCCAAGCAGTTCCTCAAGTCGATCAAGCGCAGCGGCTTCGGCCCCAACCTGTTCGACGAATGGCGCTATCTGGACGTCGGTCAGCCTGGCCGGGATTGCGCCAACCGGCCGAAGAACCCCGATTTCGTGCTCAACCAGGCACGCTATCAGGGTGCGCAGGTGCTGCTCGCACGCGACAACTTCGGCTGTGGCAGTTCGCGCGAACACGCCCCGTGGGCGCTGGAGGACTACGGCTTCCGCGTGATCATCGCGCCGAGCTTCGCCGACATCTTCTTCAACAACTGCTTCAAGAACGGCGTGCTGCCCATCGTGCTGCCGGCGGCAGTGGTGGATGAGCTGTTCCAGCAGTGCGAGGGCGCAGAAGGTTACCGCCTGAAGGTGGATCTGGCCGCACAGACCATCACCCGTCCGGACGGCCAGGCGATCGCCTTCGAGGTCGATCCCTTCCGCAAGGAATGCCTGCTCAACGGCTGGGACGACATCGGCCTGACCCTGCGCCACGCCGACAAGATCCGCGCCTTCGAAGACAGGCGCCGCGCCGAACACCCGTACTACTTCGCCTGACCGCGGTCGGGCGACCATCGAGAGAGCTGGAGAGACTGGATGAAGATTTGCGTACTGCCCGGTGACGGCATCGGCCCCGAGATCATGGCCGAGGCCGTGCGCGTCCTGCGCGCACTGGACCTGAAGTTCGAGATGGAAGAAGCCCTGCTGGGCGGCTGCGCGGTGGATGCCACCGGTAATCCCTATCCGGAGGCCACCTCGAAGCTCGCACGCGCAGCCGACGCGGTGCTGCTGGGCGCGGTGGGCGGTCCCAAGTGGGACGCGCTGCCGCGCGAGCAACGCCCGGAGCGCGGTCTGCTGGGCATCCGCAAGGAGCTCGGGCTGTTCGCCAACCTGCGTCCGGCCATCCTCTACCCGGAGCTGGCCAACGCCTCGTCGCTGAAGCCGGAGATCGTCGCCGGCCTGGACATCCTGATCGTGCGCGAGCTGACTGGCGACATCTACTTTGGCCAGCCGCGCGGCATCGAAGTGCGGGACGGCGAGCGTTACGGCTTCAACACCATGCACTACACCGAGTCGGAGATCCGCCGCATCGGCCGCGTGGCCTTCGAGGCTGCGCGCAAGCGCGACAGGCGCCTGTGCTCGGTGGACAAGATGAACGTGCTGGAAACCACCCAGCTGTGGCGCGACGTGATGAGCGAGCTGGCGGCGGAGTATCCGGACGTCGAGCTTTCCCATATGCTGGTCGACAACGCCGCGATGCAACTGGTGCGCGCGCCCAAGCAGTTCGACGTGATGGTCACCGGCAACATGTTCGGCGACATCCTGTCGGACGAGGCCTCCATGCTTACCGGCTCGATCGGCATGCTGCCCTCGGCCTCGCTGGACGAGAACAACAAGGGCCTGTACGAACCTTCGCACGGCTCCGCGCCGGACATCGCCGGCAAGGGTGTGGCCAATCCGCTGGCCACCATCCTGTCGGCGGCGATGATGCTGCGTTACACCTTCGCCCAGGAGGAAGCCGCGCAGCGTGTCGAGGGTGCGGTGAAGAAGGTGCTGGCGCAAGGTTTCCGTACCGGCGACATCTTCGAGCCGGGTACGCAGAAGGTCGGTACGCGGGAAATGGGCGACGCCGTGCTGGCGGCGCTGTAAGGTTCTAGGCATCAAGAGGAAGAGCGATGAACAAGGTTGGTCTGGTCGGTTGGCGCGGCATGGTCGGCTCCGTGCTGATGCAGCGCATGGTGGAAGAGGGCGACTTCGCCCATATCGAGCCGGTGTACTTCTCCACTTCCAACGCCGGCGGCAAGGCCCCGGCTTTCGGTGGCAAGGAAGCGAGCGAGCCGCTGCAGGACGCGATGAACGTCGAGGCACTGAAGGCCTGCGACATCGTCATTACCTGCCAGGGTGGCGACTACACCAAGGAGGTGTACCCGAAGCTGCGCGCCGCGGGCTGGGACGGCCACTGGATCGACGCCGCCTCCGCGCTGCGCATGACCGACGATGCGGTGATCATCCTCGACCCGGTCAACATGCACGTCATCAAGGACGCGCTCGCCAAGGGCGGCAAGAACTGGATCGGCGGCAACTGCACCGTTTCGCTGATGCTGATGGGCCTGGGCGGCCTGTTCAAGCACGACCTGGTCGAGTGGATCTCGGCGATGACCTACCAGGCCGCTTCCGGCGCCGGTGCGCAGAACATGCGCGAGCTGATCGCGCAGATGGGCGCCATCCACGCCTCGGTGGCCGACCTGCTGGCCGATCCGGCCTCGGCCATCCTCGACATCGACCGCAAGGTGGCGGACACCATCCGTTCCGACGCCTTCCCGAAGAAGAACTTCCGCAACACCCCGCTGGCCGGCAGCCTGATCCCGTGGATCGACGTGCCGGTCGAACACGGCCAGTCCAAGGAAGAGTGGAAGGGCGGCGCGGAGTGCAACAAGATCCTCGGCAAGCCGGCCTTCCGCAGCCCGGGCAGCATCCCCATCGACGGCCTGTGCGTGCGCATCGGAGCCATGCGCTGCCACTCGCAGGCGCTGACCATCAAGCTGAAGAAGGACGTGCCGCTCGACGAGGTCAGCGAGATCATCGCCAGCGCCAACGACTGGGTGAAGGTGGTGCCGAACGACCGCGAGACCACCGAACGCGAACTGTCGCCGGCCACGGTCACCGGCACGCTGTCGATCCCGGTCGGCCGCCTGCACAAGATGGCGATGGGGCCGGAGTATCTCGGCGCCTTCACCGTCGGCGACCAGTTGCTGTGGGGCGCGGCTGAGCCCTTGCGGCGCATGCTGCGCATCCTTCTGGAGCGCTGAATCGAGGTATCCCGCGGCGGCTCTGACGAGCTGCCGCGCTTGTTTCGGGGGGCGGATGTTTAGGGCTGGATAGGCTGTTTCATTATCCTTGCCGATTAAACAATTGCTGCGCGAAGTTAAAGAAGATGCTAGATTGCTAGCCCAAGTCCATGATGCTATGTTCTTTATAGCTCGGCATAGGCAAGGGAACGCGGTAGAAAACTATGAAAACTTTGCTCAAGGCATCCATGATCGCCACGGCGATCGCATCCATCCCCTCCGGCGCTTATGCGCTCGGGGCCGGGCCGATCAACGTTTTCAGCGCTCTCGGCCAGCCCCTGCGCGCCGAGGTGCCGCTTACCGCGACACCCCAGGAACTGCAGACCCTGTCGGCACGGATTGCGCCGCCTGAGGCCTTCCGGCAGGCCAATGTGCCCTACAGCGCAGCCGTCGCTGCGCTGCGGGTGAGCGTCGATACCAGCGGTTCGCGCCCGGTGGTGCGCATTTCCAGCGATCGCCCGCTCAGCGAACCCTTCGTTGATCTGCTGCTCGAATTCAACTCCTCCTCCGGGCGGCTGGTGCGTGAATACACCTTCCTGCTCGATCCGGTGGATGTGCTCGCGCCGCGCCCGGTCGCCGCCACCGTTGCCACGCCGCGCGCACCGGCCAGTGCGCCTGCTGCACCAGCCGCAACCGCCCCGCGCGCGCCGGCGGTTGCGCCGGGGGGCAGCTACCGTGTGCAGAGCGGTGATACGCTCAATCGCATCGCCGAGAACAATCGCCCGGCCGCCGCCAGCCTCGATCAGATGCTCGTCGCGCTGCTGCGCGAGAACCCCGAGGCCTTCGAGGGCGGCAACATCAACCGCATGCGCGCCGGTGCCATCCTGCGCATCCCCACGGCGGAGCAGACCCAGGCGCTCAGCCGCGCCGAGGCGCGCCGTGAGGTGGTCGCCCAGGCCGCCGACTTCGAGGCCTACCGCCAGCGTCTGGCCAGCGGAGTGCCGGCGCCGCGCGCCGCGGAGACGCCTGCGCCGATCTCTCAGGAAGCCGCTGGACGCATTACCCCGCGCGTCGAGGAAACCCGTCCGGATGCGCCGACCACCGACCGCGTCGAGGTTTCCCGTGCGCCGGCTGCCGACGCGGTTGGCGATGCCGCTCAGGCCGAACGCCTGCGTGCGCTGGAAGAGGATCTCATCGCCCGCGATCGCGCGCTTGCCGAGGCCAATGCCCGCCTTGGCGAGCTGGAACGCAGCATCCGCGACCTGCAGCGCCTGATCGAGCTGAAGAGCGAGCAGATGGCCCAGTTGCAGCAGGGCGTGCCGCCGGCTGAGCCGGTTGAGCCGGCCTCGCCGCTGGCGGCGCTCGACACTCCGGCCGAAGCCTCGCCGCAGGCGGCGGTCGAGGTGCCGCCTGCGCCGCCGCTTGAGGCCCCCCCCGCAGCCGTCGAGGAGCCCCCCGCAGCCGTCGAGGAAGCGCCTGTCGAACCCGCCGCGGTCGAGACGCCGGCCGCCGTCGAACCGGCAGCGGCGCCCGAACCCGCTGCGCGTCCGCAGCCGCAACGTCGTCCGCCGCCGCCTCCGCCCCCGCCGCCGCCGAGCTTTGCCGAAGAGTTCTTCGGCAACCCGCTCACCCTCGCCGGCATGGGTGGTGCGCTCGCCCTGCTGTTGGGTTACGGCGCCTACCGCTGGCGTCAGCGCCGCAAGGATGGCGAGCAGACCGAACAGCCCTCGCTGCTGATGACCGAGGCGCCCACCGGCCCCAACTCGGTGTTCGGTTCCACCGGTGGGCAGAGTGTGGATACCAGCAACAGCAGTGTGCTGCACACCGATTTCAGCCAGTCCGGGCTGTCCGCGATCGATGCCGACGAAGGTGTCGATCCGGTTGCCGAGGCCGATGTCTATATGGCCTACGGGCGCGATGCGCAGGCCGAGGAGATCCTCGTCGATGCGCTGAAGGCCGATCCCTCGCGTCTGGCGGTTTATCTCAAGCTGCTCGAAGTCTATGCTGCGCGCAAGAGCGTCCAGCAGTTCGAAACCACGGCGGCGGAACTGTATTCGCGCACCCAGGGCGAAGGTGCGGAGTGGAGCAAGGCTGCGGCGATGGGGCGTGAGCTCGATCCCGCCAATCCGCTGTATACCGGCGCGGCCGGCGATACCTCCGGCCCGGCGACCGAACCCGGCAGTGGCGCCGCGGTGGCGCCGGCGGCGGCTGCCGCTGCGGTGGCCGCGGGGATGGCGGCGATGGCCGCCGAGCAGGGCACTGCCGAGGAGCCCGCTGCAGCCGCCGGAGAGAACGCCGACTTCGCCGAGGACTCCCTCGGGGTGCTCGATTTCGATCTTCCCGACGTCGCGGTGGCGGATGTCGCTGCCGAGGCGCCGGAACTGCCTGCCGAGCCAGTTCAGGCCGATGCCGCTGAGCAGCCTGCCGAAGCTGCGGCGGCCGCACAGCTCAAGGATACCTGGGCAATGCCCGGTGGTCTGGCGCCCTTCCAGGATGAAGGCGGCGAGGCGGCTGCCGAAGCTGCCAGCGATGCCGCGGCGGTGGATACCAACGTCCTTGACTTCGACCTCGGTTTCGATAGCGAAGGCGAGGAGCCCGCCGCCGATGCCGCCGAGGGCGGGGAACCGGTCGAACAGGCCGCTGCGGTCGATGACGGTGCCGTGCTGGATTTCGATATCGATGCGCCCACGCCGGCTCTCGGAGTGACCGATACCACCGCTGCTTCGGTGGCGTCCACCATCGTCGGCACCGGTGACGATCTCGCCCGCCTGGAAGCGGCGATGGACGAAGCAGAGACGCCGACTCCGGCGGAAGCCGCGGCCGACATGTCGGCAACCGTGGTGCAGTCCGAATTCGGCAGTGGCGAGTTCGACATGTCGGCGACCATGGTCGAGTCCGACGGCACCTTCGGTGGCGGGCAGCCGGCCTCCGAGGATGTCATCGACCTCGAGCAGACCAGCTTCGACAATTCCCTGCTCGATTTCGACTTCGAGATCGACGCCCCGGCACCGTCCGCTCCCGAAGCGCCGGCCCTCGACCTGTCGAGCATCGACCTCAACCTCGAGGCCGCGAGCGGCGATGAGCCGGTCGTGCCGGATGCGCCGGCGGCACCTGCTGGCGCTGCGGTGGAAGAGGTAGCGGCCGCGCCTGCGGAAATCGATCTGCCCGAGCCGCCGGTGGCCGGTGCGGCGCACGTCGCGCCGGTGTCGGCGCCCGATTTCGGCGCTGCCGAGGACGAAGGCGGTGAGGAGATCGGCGGCCAGGAAGTCGAGACCAAGCTCGAGCTGGCGCGTGCCTACGACGAGATGGGCGACAAGGAAGGTGCCCGCGAACTGCTCGAGGAAGTGCTGCGTGAAGGCAGCGCCGATCAGCAGGAAGCTGCGCAGCAGTTGCTCGCCCGGCTCGACTGATGGACTCCCGGGCGGCTCTGCCGCCCGTGGCTGAGGAAGGCGGGCCTGCGGGCCCGCCGTTGTTTTTGTCCCCGGAGGCTGTCGGACTTGACGTGCATTGCGCTCCCATCATGCATGCCGGCCTGCTGATCCTGTTGTGGGTGCTGGGCGTCGGCGCCCTGCAGTACCTCGATCCTGCACCACTGCTCCTGGCCGTAGCCCTCTGCGCTGCGGCGGCGCTGGCGCTGGCGCGCGCGCGTACCTTGCGCCTGCTGCGCCGCGTGCGCGTGTTGCTGGCTGCGATCGTCGTGCTCTTTGCCGGGTTTACGCCTGGCGAAGCGGTGTTCATCCACTGGCCGGCGCTGAGCCCCAGCCGTGAAGGCCTGAGCCTTGCGCTGACGCACGCCAGCGCTCTGCTGGCGGTGGTGTGCTGCGTGGCGCTGCTGCTCGAACACCTTCCTGCCGACCGCCTGATCAGTGGCCTGTACGCCCTCTGCCGGCCGCTGGCGGTGTTCGGCCTGTCGGCAGAGCGCGTCGCGGTGCGCATGCTGCTGGTGCTGCGCTACGTCGATGCGCCGCAGGCCCGTGGCTGGCGCGAGTGGCTGAGTCTGGCGGACGACGATGCCGAGGCCGGTGTGCTGCACCTGCAGCGTGAACGGCTTGGCAGGCTGGACGTGCTGGTGCTCGCTGCGCTCGCCATTGCCGTGTGCGGATATCTGCTGTGGTGAGGGTGGCCCTGGGCGTCGAGTACGCCGGCGATGCCTTTCTCGGCTGGCAGAGCCAGCAGCACGGCCACACCGTGCAGGACGCCCTTGAAACCGCCCTGGCGCAGATCTGCGCCCATCCGGTGCGCCTGCACTGTGCCGGGCGGACCGATGCCGGGGTGCATGCCACTGCCCAGGTCGCCCATTTCGATACCTCCGCACGGCGTCCGCCCGGGGCCTGGGTGCGCGGCGTCAATGCACTGCTGCCGGCGGCGGTGGTGGTGCGCTGGGGGGTGGAGGTCGATGAGCACTTCCATGCCCGTTACTGTGCCAGCGGCCGGCGCTACCGCTACATCCTCCACAATGCCGCGGTGCGTCCTGCGCTGCTCGCCGGGCGGGTCGGCTGGTACCACCGTCCGCTCGATGTCGACGCGATGGCCGTCGCTGCAGCGCTGCTGGTCGGCGAGCACGATTTCAGCGCCTTTCGCGCCGCCGGCTGTCAGGCGCGCACGCCGGTGAGGCTGATGTACGACGCACGGGTCGTGCGCCATGGCGATTACGTGGTGTTCGACTTTCACGCCAACGGTTTTCTTCATCACATGATCCGCAACCTTGTCGGCACCCTGTGCTACATCGGCAACGGGCGCCGCCCGGTGGCGTGGATGGCGGAGCTGCTCGACAGCCGTGACCGCAGGCAGGCTGCGCCGACCTTTTCCGCCGACGGACTCTACCTGTGCGGGGTGGATTACCCGCCGAACTGGCCGCTGCCCGACGAAGGGCGTATCATCGCGCTGCCCCGGATTCCCCTCATCTGAATGTCCCGTACCCGCATCAAGATCTGCGGCCTGACCCGGCCGGAAGACGTACGCGCCGCCGTTGCCGCCGGCGCCGACGCGATCGGCTTCGTGTTCTATCCGCCCAGTCCCCGCCATGTCGACTTCGAGCGTGCTGCTGCGCTGGCAGCTTTGCTGCCGCCCTTCGTCACCGCGGTGGGTCTCTTCGTCAATGCCGAAGAGGCGTTCGTGCGCGCTGCAGTGCAGCGCGTGGCGCTGCAACTGCTGCAGTTTCACGGTGACGAGGACGAGGTGCAGTGCGCGCGTTACGGCCTGCCGTGGATCAAGGCCGCAAGGGTGCGCCCGGGGGTCGATCTGGTAGAATTCTCCGCTTCCCATCCGGGCGCGCGCGGGATCCTCCTCGACGCCTTCGTGGATGGCTATGGCGGTGGCGGCAAGGTCTTCGACTGGTCGCTGATCCCGGACGGCCTTGATCGTCCGCTGGTGCTCTCGGGCGGTCTCGATCCGGACAACGTCAGCGCCGCGGTGCGCCGGGTGCGCCCGTGGGCGGTGGATGTGTCCAGCGGCGTCGAGTCCGCCAAGGGTATCAAGGATGCTCGCCTGATCACCGCCTTCATCGCCGGAGTTCGCAATGCAGATGGCTGACACGCCTTACCCGTTTCCCGACGCCAGCGGCCACTTCGGCCCTTATGGCGGCGTGTTCGTTTCCGAGACGCTGATTCCCGCCCTCGACGAACTGCGCGCAGCCTACGCTGCCTGCCAGCGCGATCCGGCCTTCATGGCCGAGTTCGAGTACGAGCTCAAGCACTACGTCGGCCGCCCCAGCCCGATCTACCACGCCCGGCGCTGGTCCGAGCTGCTCGGCGGTGCGCAGATCTACCTCAAGCGCGAGGATCTCAACCATACCGGCGCGCACAAGGTGAACAACTGCATCGGCCAGGCCATGCTTGCCCGCAAGATGGGCAAGCCGCGCGTGATTGCGGAGACCGGTGCGGGCCAGCATGGCGTGGCCACCGCCACCGTGGCGGCACGTTACGGTATGGAATGCGTGGTGTACATGGGGGCCGAGGACGTCAAGCGCCAGGCCGCCAACGTATACCGCATGAAGCTGCTCGGTGCCACCGTGGTGCCGGTGGAGTCGGGTTCGAAGACCCTCAAGGACGCGCTCAATGAAGCCATGCGCGACTGGGTCACCAACGTGCACAACACCTTCTACATCATCGGCACGGTGGCCGGACCGCATCCCTATCCGATGATGGTGCGCGACTTCCAGGCGGTGATCGGCAAGGAGTGCATCGAGCAGATGCCGGAGATGGCCGGCCGTCAGCCGGACTACGTGATCGCCTGCGTGGGCGGTGGCTCCAACGCGATGGGCATCTTCCATCCCTATCTCGAACATCGCGAAGTGCGCCTGGTCGGTGTCGAGGCTGCCGGCGACGGGCTCGACAGCGGCCGCCATGCCGCCTCGCTGAGTGCCGGGCGTCCGGGCGTGTTGCACGGTAACCGCACCTATCTGCTGCAGGACGAGGACGGCCAGATCATCGAGACCCACTCGGTATCCGCCGGTCTCGACTACCCCGGTGTCGGTCCCGAGCATGCCTGGCTGAAGGACAGCGCACGCGCCGAGTACGTCGGCATCACCGATGCCGAGGCGCTGCAGGCCTTCCACGACCTGTGCCGTTTCGAAGGCATCATCCCGGCGCTGGAATCCTCGCATGCGCTGGCTTATGCGGCCAAGCTGGCGCCGCAACTGGGGCGCGACAAGGTCCTGCTGGTCAATCTTTCCGGGCGCGGCGACAAGGACATGCACACCGTCGCCGAGCGTTCCGGCATCCGTTTCTGATCCCACCGGGGCGCGCGCAGGCGCGCCCCGTCGCGTGAATACCGACATGTCGAAAATCCACACCACATTTGCGCGCCTGCAGGGCGAGGGGCGCAAGGCGCTGATTCCCTTCATCACCGCCGGCGACCCCGACGCGGACACCACGGTGCCGCTGATGCATGCGCTGGTCGAGGGTGGGGCGGACATCATCGAATTGGGCGTCCCCTTCTCCGACCCGATGGCCGACGGCCCGACCATCCAGCGTGCTTCCGAGCGCGCCCTCGCCAAGGGCATGAGCCTGCGCAAGGTGCTGGCGCTGGTGGCCGAGTTCCGCCGCCGCGATGCCGCCACGCCGGTGGTGCTGATGGGCTACGCCAATCCCATCGAGGCGATGGGCATCGATGCCTTTGCCGGCGCTGCCGCGGCCGCCGGTGTGGATGGCGTGCTGGTGGTCGATTACCCGCCGCAGGAATGTGCCGGGTTTGCCGCCACCCTCAAGGCCGCCGGCCTCGACCCCATCTTCCTGCTCGCGCCGACCTCCTCGGCGCAGCGTTTTGCCGAGGTGGCGCAGGCCGGCAGTGGCTACATCTACTACGTCTCGCTGAAGGGCGTGACCGGCTCGGCCAACATCGACATGGACGAGGTGGCGCGACGCATCCCGCAGATCCGCGCCGCGGTGGGCATGCCGGTGGGGGTGGGCTTCGGCATCCGCGATGCGGCTTCGGCACGGCGCATCGGCGAGGTGGCCGATGGTGTGGTGATCGGCAGCCGCATCATCGAGGAAATCGAGAACAGCCCGACGGACCAGGTCGTGGTCCGCGTGCGTGACTTCATCAAGGGCATCCGTGATGCCCTCGACCAGATCGGAGAACAGGCCCGATGAGCTGGCTGCAGAAACTGCTTCCCCCGAAGATCAAGCGTGCCGAGGTCAGTGCACGCAACAAGTCCATTCCCGAAGGCCTGTGGAGCAAGTGCACGGCCTGCGAGGCGGTGCTCTACCGCTCCGACCTGGAAAGCAACCTCAACGTCTGCCCGAAGTGCGGCCATCACCAGCGCATCCGCGCGCGTGCGCGCCTGGACATGCTGCTCGACGCCGAAGGGCGCTTCGAGATCGGTGCCGAGGTGGTGCCCGTCGATCCGCTCAAGTTCAAGGATTCGCGGCGCTATACCGAGCGCCTGTCGGCGGCCAACAAGGACACCGAGGAAGCCGACGCGATGGTGGTCATGCAGGGGGCGATCAACACCGTACCGGTGGTGGTGGCCTGCTTCGAGTTCGAATTCCTCGGCGGCTCCATGGGTTCGGTGGTCGGCGAGCGCTTCGTGCGCGGCGCGCAGGCCGCCTACGAGCAGCGCCTGCCCTTCATCTGCATCACCGCCACGGGCGGTGCGCGCATGCAGGAAGGGCTGTTCTCGCTGATGCAGATGTCCAAGACCACCGCCGCGGTGACCCGTCTGGCGCAGCGCAAGCTGCCCTTCATCACCCTGCTTACCGATCCCACCATGGGCGGCGTGTCGGCCAGCTTCGCCTTCATGGGCGACGTGGTGATCGCCGAGCCGGGTGCGCTGATCGGCTTCGCCGGGCCGCGGGTGATCGAGCAGACGGTGCGCGAGAAGCTGCCGGAGGGCTTCCAGCGCTCCGAGTTCCTTCTCGAGAAGGGGGCCATCGACCTCATCGTCGATCGTCGCCAGTTGCGTACCAAGCTCTCCGAACTGCTCACCCTGCTGACCCGCCAGCCGGCCGTCGAAGCCTGAGGCCGCCTTGCCGTGAGTGACATGCCGACCTCGGTCGACGACTGGCTGGCGCTGATCGAGGGGCGCCACGGCCAGGCCATCACCCTCGGCCTCGAACGCGTGGCGACGGTGCGCCGGGCGCTCGCTGTGCACAGCGAGGCGGTGATCGTCACCGTCGGGGGCACCAATGGCAAGGGCTCGACCTGCGCCATGCTGGAGGCCATCCTGATTGCCGCCGGCTACCGCGTCGGCTGCTATACCTCGCCCCACCTGCTGCGCTACCACGAGCGCGTCCGCATCGACGGCCGCGAGATCGACGACGACGCCCTGTGCGCCGCCTTTGCTGCCGTCGAGGCGGCGCGTGGCGACACCGCGCTGAGCTACTTCGAGCATGGCACGCTGGCGGCCTGGGCGGCTTTCTGTGCGCAACCGCTCGACGTCATCGTGCTCGAAGTCGGCCTCGGCGGCCGTCTCGATGCGGTCAACGTGTTCGATGCCGACTGCGCCATCGTTACCAGCGTGGCGCTCGATCACATGGACTACCTTGGCGACACCCGCGAGCAGATCGGCTTCGAGAAGGCGGGCATCTTCCGCGCCGGGCGTCCGGCGGTGTGCGGCGATCCGCAGCCGCCCGCCAGCCTCCTTGGGCATGCCGCGGGGATCGGTGCGCAGCTGTGGGTGAGCGGGCGTGATTTCGGCTTTGGTGGCGACCGCCAGCAATGGGGCTACTGGCGCTACGCGGCGCCGCCGGCCAGCGGCGCGCTGGTGCGTCGCGGCGGACTGGCCTATCCGGCGCTGCGCGGGGCCAACCAGTTGCTCAATGCTGCCGCCGTGCTGACGGCCCTCGAAGTGCTGCGCGAGCGTATTCCAGTGTCCATGCAGGCGGTGCGTCAGGGGCTGATGCTGGTAGAGGTCCCGGGGCGCTTCCAGGTGCTGCCGGGCAAGCCCGCGGTGGTTCTCGACGTCGCCCATAATCCTCAGGCCGCCGGCGTGCTCGCCGAGAATCTTGGCAGCATGGGCTTCTATCCCGATACCTGGGCGGTGCTCGGCATGCTTGCCGACAAGGACGTCGATGGTGTGCTGGCTCTGCTGCGCGAGCGTGTCGATCACTGGCTGCTGGCCTCTCTGCCGGGGCCGCGCGGGCTCAGCGCAGAAGCGCTCGCCGGGCGTTTGCGCGCGGCCGGCATCGACACCGACGTACGCTGTTTCGATTCACCGCGGGCGGCCTATGCGGCAGCGCGAACAAGCGCCGGCGAGGGTGATAGAATCGTCGCCTTTGGTTCCTTTCTGACCGTGGCCGACGTGCTGGCAGCGATTCGCGCGGAACGTCACTGAGCATATCGCGGCATGGATACAGACAACCTCGAGCTGCAGAAACGCTCGCGCAGGCGGCTGGTGGGTGCGGCCGCGCTGGCCCTGCTCGCCGCCATCGTCTTGCCGATGGTAATGGACGAGGAGCCCCTCAGCCCGGTACAGGACATCCAGATCACCATCCCCGAGCGTGACGGCGAACTGTCGCGACCGATCGGCGGCCGTGCGCCGCAGGCGGCCGAGGCCGAGATCGCGCCCCCGCCGCAGGAAGCCGCGCCCCCAGCTGCCGAGCGTGCTGCCGTGACGCCTGCCGCGCCGCCAGTGGCGGCCGTTGCGCCCGCCCCCGTCGTCATCACCCCCCCAACGCCTGGCTCGTCACCGCCTGCGCCCCCTGCGCCCGCCGCGGCGCAGGCCCCACGCCCTGCACAGCCTGCGCCGGCGACCCCGCCGGAAGACGAAAGCGCGCGCGTGCGTGCCATTCTGGAGGGCAGGGTGGCGGCGCCGGTGTCGTCGTCGGGGAGCTATGTGGTGCAGATTGCCGCCTTCGGCGATCCTGCCAATGCCGAGGCGCTTGCCGCAGATCTGAAGAAGAAGGGTTTTGTCGCCTACACCGAGAAGGCCGGCAACGTCACCCGCGTCCGCGTCGGTCCTTTCACCGCGCGCGGCGAGGCCGATGCCGCGGCGGGACGCTTGCGCGAACTGGGCCAGAATCCGGTGGTGACCGCGCGCTGAGCGGTGGGCGATGACGGTTTTCGATTACGTCTTTCTGGGTGTGCTGGCCCTCTCGGCGGCCATCGGCATGTGGCGTGGGCTGGTCAGCGAGGTGATGGCACTGGTGGCCTGGATGCTGGCGCTGTTTCTGGCCTGGCAGTATGCCGGCGAGGCCGCTGCGCTGCTCGACGGGGTGATCGTCGAGCCGGCCTGGCGGCAGGTGGCAGCATTTGCGCTGATCTTCGTGGTGGTGTTGCTGCTCTCCGCGTTGCTGCGCTTTCTGCTCCGTGAGTTGCTGCGTGCCATCGGCCTGGGGCCGGTGGACCGCTTCTTCGGTGCGATGTTCGGGCTGGTGCGTGGCCTCGCCATCGCATGGGTGGTAGTGTTGCTGGGTGGGCTGGTGGGAATGTCGCGTGAGCCGTGGTGGGCCAACGCCTTGTTCGCGCCCCCGCTCGAGACGGCGGTGATTGCCGCCAAGCCGTGGCTGCCGGATGCGGTGGCCGACAGAGTTCGTTTCAGATAGGCAGGTCTTCCATGTGCGGAATTCTCGGGGTGGTCGCCACCTCTGCGGTGAATCAGTTGCTCTACGATGGTCTGCAGGTGCTCCAGCACCGCGGCCAGGACGCGGCGGGCATCGCCACGTCAGAGGGCGGGCGTTTCCACATGCACAAGGGCTCCGGCCTCGTGCGCGACGTCTTCCGCACCCGCAACATGCGCAACCTCACCGGCAACTGGGGCATCGGCCACGTCCGCTATCCCACCGCCGGCTCGGCCTACAACGCTGCCGAGGCGCAACCCTTCTACGTCAACTCGCCGTTCGGCCTGCTGCTGGCGCATAACGGCAACCTGACCAACTCGGAAGAGCTCAAGCGCGAGATGTTCCTCGCCGATCTGCGCCACATCAACACCAATTCGGATTCCGAGGTGCTGCTCAACGTCCTCGCCCATGAGCTGCAGGCTGCCGCCAATGGTCTCAAGCTCGACGAGGATGCCGTCTTCCGCGCCGTCGCAGGCGTGCACAAGCGCTGCCGCGGTGCCTACGCTGCGGTGGTGATGATTGCCGGCTACGGCCTGCTGGCCTTCCGCGATCCCTACGGCATCCGTCCGCTGGTGGTGGGGCGCAACGACACCGCACAGGGCAGCGAATGGATGGTGGCCTCCGAGTCGGTGGCGCTGGACGTACTCGGCTTCAAGCTGCTGCGCGACGTCGCCCCGGGCGAGGCAGTTCTTGTCGATACCGAGGGCAATTTCAGGAGCCGCCAGTGCGCCGAACGCACCGTGGAGGCGCCGTGCATGTTCGAGTTCGTCTATCTGGCCCGCCCCGATTCGATCATCGACGGCGTCTCGGTGTACGAGTCGCGCGTCAAGATGGGCGAATTCCTTGCCGACAAGCTCAAGCGCACCTTGCCGCATGCGGCGATCGACGTGGTCATCCCGATTCCCGACTCCAGCCGGCCGGCAGCCATGGAGATGGCCCACAGGCTCGGGCTGCCGTACCGCGAGGGCTTCGTCAAGAACCGCTACATCGGCCGTACCTTCATCATGCCGGGGCAGGCCACGCGGCGCAAATCGGTGCGCCAGAAGCTCAATACCATTCCGCAGGAGTTCCGCGGCAAGAATGTGCTGCTGGTCGATGATTCCATCGTCCGCGGCACCACCAGCAAGGAGATCGTCAACATGGCCCGCGAGGCCGGTGCGGCGAAGGTGTTCATGGCCTCTGCGGCGCCCCCGGTGCGCTATGCCAACGTGTACGGCATCGACATGCCGACGCGCGCCGAACTCATCGCCAGCGACCGCGACGAGGCGCAGATCTGCGCCGAAATCGGTGCCGACGGGCTGATCTACCAGGACCTCGCCGACCTGCGTGCGGCGGTGCGGGCGGTGAATCCGTCGATCAACTTCTTCGAAACCTCGTGCTTCGACGGTTGCTACGTCACCGGCGACATTACCGCCGAGTACCTCGATGGCGTCGAGAACCAGCGTGGTGAAGAGAAACCCGCGCCTGCCGCGCACGACGACCACGAGGACGGCCAACTCGACCTCAACCTGGTTTCCGGCAACGACCACTGAGCGTGTCGATGGACGATTTCGACTTCGATACCCTGGGCGTGCGCGCCGGCATCGAGCGCAGCCAGTTCAACGAGCACAGCGAGGCGCTCTACCTCACCTCCAGCTTCGTCTTCGACAGCGCTGCACAGGCCGCCGCACGCTTCTCCGGGGAGGAGGCGGGCAACGTCTACGCGCGCTTCAGCAATCCCACCGTCACCGCCATGCAGCAACGCCTGGCGGCGCTGGAGGGCGCACCGGCCTGCGTCGCCACCGCCTCGGGGATGTCGGCCATCCTCTCGCTGGCGATGGCCACGCTGCAGGCCGGTGACCACATCATCGCCTCGCGCGGGCTGTTCGGTGCCACCCAGCAGCTCTTCGGCACCATCCTGGCCAAGTTCGGCATCGACACCAGCTTCGTGCCGACCACCGATCTGGCCGCCTATCAAGCTGCGCTGCGCCCGCGCACCCGTCTGGTGTTCATCGAGACGCCCTCCAATCCGCTCACCGAGGTCGTCGATATCGCCGCGCTCGCCGCCATCGCCCACGACGGCGGCGCCCTGCTGGCGGTGGACAACTGTTTCTGCACACCGGCCCTGCAGCGCCCGCTGGCCCTGGGCGCCGATGTCGTGGTGCATTCGGCAACCAAGTACCTCGACGGCCAGGGCAGGGTGCTCGGCGGCGCGGTGGCTGGGCGCGCCGATGTCGTCGACGAGGTGTACAAGTTCCTGCGCACGGCCGGGCCGAGCATCTCACCCTTCAATGCCTGGGTGATCCTCAAGGGTCTGGAGACGCTGCGCATCCGCATGGAGGCACAGTCCGCCGGCGCTCTTGCGCTGGCGCGCTGGCTGGAGGCGCAGCCGGGGGTGTTGCGGGTGCACTACCCGGGGCTGGCTTCCCATCCGCAGCACGGGCTGGCGCTGCGCCAGCAGAAGTGCGGCGGGGCGATCCTCAGCTTCGAGGTCGACGGCGGGCGCGAGCGTGCGTGGCGGGTGGTCGACGCCACCCGCATGATCTCCATCACCGCCAACCTTGGTGACACCAAGACCACCATCACCCATCCGGCGTCCACCACCCATGGCCGCATCAGCCCCGAGGCGCGCGCTGCCGCCGGCATCGGCGAAGGCTTGCTGCGCATCGCGGTGGGTCTTGAAGCGGTGGATGACCTGAAGGCCGACCTGGCGCGCGGGCTGGCCGCCTGAGGGCAGCGCCGGGCTTTCCGGGCTGCGCGCCCGGCGTCATGCGCCGGGACGGGAGATGGCGGGCAGATCGCTCTCGGTGAGGAAGTCCCTGCCGTCGAAGGCAAGGTAGCGCGCCTGTCCGTGCCAGTCGGCAAGCACCCGGCGCTCGCACAGGCGACCGTCGACCAGGTGTTCGTGACGGGCGGGGCGGTGAGTGTGGCCGTGTATCAGGGTGGGGTAGTCATGGCTGCGCAGCAAGGCTTCGACGGCGCTGCGGCTGACGTCCATGATGCTCATCGTCTTTTCCTTCTTGCCGGCCTCGCTGCGCCGCCGCAGGTCTTCGATGAAGGCCTTGCGCTCGGCCAGCGGACGGGCCAGGAAGGCAGCCTGCCAGGCGGGATCGCGGACCTGGCGGCGATAGGTCTGGTAGGCCAGATCGTCGGTACACAGCGCATCGCCGTGACTGAGCAAGACCCGGCGCCCGCCGAGGACGATGGGATGAGGGTCTTCGATCAGTGCCATGCCGGCCTGCGCAGCAAAGGCGGCGCCGAGGAGGAAATCGCGGTTGCCGGCCATGAAGTACACCCGCGTGCCGCTTGTGGCGAGCGCTCGCAGGGCAGCGGCGAGCTCGCGGTTGAGCGGGCTGGCGGCATCGTCGTCGCCTGCCCAGTACTCGAAGAGGTCGCCGAGGATGTACAGCGCGGGAACGCCGCGCGCCACGCCGCCGAGGAAGTCGAGCAGCGCGGCGGTGGTCTGCGGACGTTCCTCGGCCAGGTGCAGGTCGGAGATGAACAGGGCCTGCAGCGGGCCGGGGGCGTCCGCCGGCATCAGACCAGTTCGGCGCGCTCGATGATGACGTCGTCGACCGGGACGTCCTGGTGGAAGCCCTTCGAGCCGGTCTTCACGCTGCGGATCTGGTCGACCACTTCCATGCCCTCGCTGACGCGGCCGAACACGCAGTAGCCCCAGCCCTGCAGGTCGGGCGAACGGTAGTTGAGGAAGTCGTTGTCGGCGACGTTGATGAAGAACTGCGCGGTGGCCGAATGCGGGGCCTGGGTGCGCGCCATGGCAATGGTGCCGCGTTCGTTCTTGAGGCCGTTGTCGGCTTCGTTCTTGATCGCCTCGCCGGTGTCCTTCTGCTTCATGCCGGGCTCGAAGCCGCCGCCCTGGATCATGAAGCCGTCGATGACGCGGTGGAAGACAGTGTTGTCGTAATGCCCGGCCTTGACGTAGGCGAGGAAATTCTCGACCGTCACGGGGGCCTTCTCGGCGTCCAGTTCGAGGGTGATGACACCGAGGGAGGTGTGCAGCTTGACTGCCATGAGGGTGTTCTCCGGTTGGGGCGCGAATGCGCGGTGGCCCGCGACCCCGGGTGGGGTGCGGCGGGCGCGGTTACTGGGCCGCCGTGGGGGCGGCGTCGATGAGGGTCACCCGCTCGATGACGATGTGCTCGGCGGGGACGTTCTGGTGGAAGCCGAGGTTGCGTACCCGGCTCTTGCCGATGCGCTGCACGACGTCGAAACCGGCGGTGACCTTGCCGAACACCGCGTAGCCCCAGCCATCCGGCGAGGGGTAGTCGAGGCCGGCGTTGTCCACCAGGTTGATGAAGAACTGTGCGGTGGCCGAATGTGGAGCCTGGGTGCGCGCCATGGCGATGGTGCCGGCACGGTTCCGGAGGCCGTTGCGGGCCTCGTTCTCCACCGGCGCGCGGGTGGTCTTCTGCTGCATGCCGGCGTCGAAGCCGCCGCCCTGGATCATGAAGCCGTCGATGACGCGGTGGAACACCGTGCCTTCGTAGTGGCCGCTGCGCACGTACTCAAGGAAGTTGGCCACCGATTTGGGGGCCTTCTCGGCGTCCAGTTCGATGGTGATGGTCCCGGCGCTGGTGTGCATCTCGACCACCGGATTGGCGGCGCTGGCGGTGCCGAAGGTGAGACTGAGGGCGAGGAGGGCGAGGAGTTTCTTCATCGGTTCTGCCTGAGGTTGGAGGACAGGGTTCAGCCACGGCCTTCGTAGACGATCATCCAGCGGCCGTTCTCGTGCGTCCAGTACTGGCGCTTGCGCATGCGGTCGGAGAGGCCGTCGGAGCGGTAGTCCTGCTCGAAAGTGACCTCGACGAGGGTGCTTTCCGAGGGGTTGCGGAACATGCTGACGTTGCGCACTTCGACCTTGATCCACTCGCGGGCATTGGCGACGCGGCGCTTTTGCTGCACCCAGCCAGCGTAATCCTGGCGGTCGCTGCGGAACTCGGTGGAGTAGTGCGAGAGGTAGCGCTCGACATCGAGGCTCTCCCAGTCGCGGCGCCAGTTCTCGATGGCTTCGTTGAGGGCGCTGCGCTCGGCCTGCCAGTCGTCGAGCGACAGCCACTCGATGTCGTTGCTGATGATCACCGGGGTGAGGCCGGGCTGCACGTAGCTCGACAGGCTGGTGAAGTCCTGATTGGCGAGTACCACGCACCCCTCCGAGGAGCGTGGCGGGCGGGCATAGGTGTCGCTGGGCGAGCCGTGCAGCCAGATGCCGTAACCGGTGCGGCCCTGGCGGCGGTCCCAGGCGTTGGGGTAGTTGAGCGGGAAGGCGCCGCTGCCGTAGAGGTCGGGCAGGCGTGCGGCCTCGATGTGCGAGGTGACGTGGTAGACCCCCAGCGGAGTCTTGTTGTCACCCTCGAACTGCTTGCCGGCGCCGGCCTTGCCCTGGCTGACGTAGTAGTCGGCGACGAAGCGCGGTTTGCCGCCTTCGTTTCGGTATACGTAGAGGCGTGCGCGGCGGGTGTCGACCACGACTGCATGCTCCTGGTCGGGGGCCATCTGCAGCAGGTAGCGCGGCACGTAATTCTCCACGCTGGGGCGGTCGCGATAGGCCTGCAGGCGGGCGATGGCTTCCTCGCGCAGGTCCTGCAACTGCTCGGCGGTGCCGTTGGCGTTGCCGAAGGTGGCCAAGGGGCGCGCGCGGGCGAGCAGCAGGTCGCCGCGGATGAGGTGGGCGAGGCGGAAGTTGGGGTAAGCGCCGAGCAGGGTCTCGGTGCGCGCCAGCGCGGCGTCGAGGCGATTGGCCTCGATGTCGCCGAAAATCTGTTGCAGCGCTGCTTCCGGCCCGCCGTCGGAGATGCGCAGGTGATCGTCGGCAGCATAGGTGGCGGTGCCCAGCGCCAGGGTCGCTCCCAGGGCACAGGCGCGCAGCACGGCTGCGGCACGGGAAGTTGTCAGGGCAGGGCGGCGCAGGCCGTGGTCAGGCATACGGATCATCCTCCGACACGTTCGCTGACAATGCGCCAGTGCTGGCCACGGCGCACCAGTTCGAGGGTCTTGGTGGTGTTGGAATTGAAATTGGCGGAGCGGTAGCGCTGCAGGAAGCGCACCGTGGCGCGCTCCCCTTCGATGCTGACGCGCGGGTTGTCGACGCCGACGCTGATCTCGCCGCGCTTGCCGAGGCGTTCCCTGCGTTCGTTTTCCCAGACCGTCCGGCTGCGCCCGCGCGGGGTCTGGAAATCCCTGTCGTAGTAGGCCAGATAGGCCTTCACGTCCTTTGCCGACCAGGCTTCGGCCCAACTCATTACGGCGTCCAGGGCGGCGGCTTCGAGTGCGCTGGTGTCGGCGCTCGCCGGGGGCTGGGGGGGCGCCGGGGTTGGCGTTGCGGCGGGTACAGGGGCTGCCTGGGCGGGAGCGCTCTGCGCGGGGGCGCTGACCGGTGCTTGCGCTTGTGCTGTTGCTGCCGGTACTGCCGGTGCTGCTGGGGAAGCGGGAGGCTGTGCAGCGGCGGGTGGCGTCGGGCGCGGCGCTTGCGCTGCTGCCGCGGGGGCTGCGGGCGCAGTGGCGGCGCTGGCCGGCGGTGGCATTGCGGCCGCACTCGTCGTGCTGGCGGCCGGCGGTCGGGCAGCCGGCGCAGCCGCCGGCGCGGGGCGGGCGGCAGGCGTGCTCACCGGTGCCGCACTGGCAACCACCAGCGGTGCGCTGGGGGCCGGGCCGAGCTCGCGGATCAGCGCCAGCGGTGGCTGGGTAGTGGCGGCGCGGCGCGGCGCGGCGCGGCCGTTGTCGAGGGCCAGCGCACGTTCGTAGGCCTCATTGGCGAGCTGGGCATAGAGGTCGCCGAGATTGCTGTGTGCGGTGGCGTAGCTCGGGTGGGTGCGGATAGCGCGTTCGAGGGCATCGCGGGCCTTGTCGTAGTCGCGCTGGCCGGCGTACAGCACGGCGAGGTTGTTGTACGGCTCGGGGAGGTTCGGGTAGTCCTCGGTGAGCTTGCGGAACACCGCAATGGCGTCGTTCGGGCGCTTCAGTTCGGCGAGTGCGACACCTTGCAGGAAGCGCGCTTCGGCATTGCGCGGATTGGCGGCGACGAAACGCTCGACGCTGCTCAGCGCGCGGGCGGCCTGCCCTTGCTGCAGCAGGCTGCGGACGTCGCGCAGGGGGTCGGCGGCATGGATGGCCGGAGTGCTCAGGGCGAGTGCCAGGGCAAGTGCGCCCAAGGCGACAGAGGGACGGATTTTCATGTACGATAATGCGTTGATTTTCGAGGGATGTCCCTGCAGTTCAGCAGGCGATTCTACCAAACATCCCGGCTTTTCCCACAATCGGGTGGCGCGCGGGCGCCACGCGGCGTTTTCCCGGGCGGGTGCTTTTCGAGCCCGCTTTTTTGCGCTTTGTTCCCCGGGCGTGCCCAGGCGTCGTTAGAAGGACAGATTCGGACCTTTTTTCATGCTCAACATCCACAATACCCTCAGCCGCAGCAAGGAAGTCTTCACCCCCATCGAACCCGGCAAGGTCCGCATGTACGTGTGCGGGATGACGGTGTACGACTACTGCCACCTTGGGCATGCGCGGGTGATGGTGGTGTTCGACATGGTGGCGCGCTGGCTGCGTGCGAGCGGCTACGAGGTGATCTATGTGCGCAACATCACCGATATCGACGACAAGATCATCCGGCGTGCGGGTGAGAACGGCGAGAGCATCCGCAGCCTCACCGACCGCTTCATCGCTGCCATGCACGAGGACGCCGATGCCCTCGGCGTGCTGCGTCCCGACCACGAGCCGCGTGCCACCGAATACGTCGCGCAGATGCAGCAGATCATCGACAAGCTGCAGGCCAATGGCCTGGCCTACGTCGCCGCCAACCGCGACGTGTGCTATTCGGTGCGCAAGTTCAAGGGCTATGGCCGCCTCTCCGGCAAGTCGCTGGACGAGCTGCGCGCCGGCGAGCGCGTCGATGTCGCCGCCGACAAGCAGGATCCGCTCGACTTCGTGCTGTGGAAGCATGCGCGCGAGGACGAGCCCGACGAGGTGAAGTGGGATTCGCCCTGGGGTTGCGGCCGTCCGGGCTGGCACATCGAATGCTCGGCGATGAGTTCGCAGTTGCTCGGCGACCATTTCGACATCCACGGCGGCGGCCAGGATCTGCAGTTCCCTCATCACGAGAACGAGATCGCCCAGTCGGAGGGTGCGCACGGTCATGCCTTCGTCAATTACTGGATGCACAACGGCTTCGTGCGTGTCGACGACGAGAAGATGTCGAAATCGCTGGGCAACTTCTTCACCATCCGCGACGTGCTCAAGCAGTACGACCCCGAGGTGGTGCGCTTCTTCATCCTGCGCGCGCATTACCGCAGCCCGCTGAACTACTCCGACGCCCACCTGGAGGATGCGCGCAGCGCCCTGACGCGGCTGTATACCGCCCTGAAGAACGTGCCGCCGGCAGCCGGCGGCGTGCCCGACTGGGAGGAGCCGCATGCGCAGCGCTTCCGTGCGGCGATGAATGACGACTTCAATACCGCCGAGGCGGTGGCGGTGCTCTTCGAACTGGCCAACGAGGTCAACCGCGGTGCCGATGCGGGCTTGTCCGCCCAGTTGCAGGCGCTGGCCGCTGTGCTCGGCCTGCTCGGCCGTGAGCCGCAGGCCTTCCTGCAGGGCGGCAGCGCTGCGGCGGACGGCGACCTTGCAGGGATAGAGGCGCAGATTGCGGCGCGCATCGCGGCCAAGAAGGCGAAGAACTACGCCGAGGCCGACCGCATCCGTGCCGACCTGCTGGCCCGTGGCATCGTGCTGGAGGATTCCGCCCATGGTACGACCTGGCGGCGCGCCTGAGGGGCGTTCCGCGGGCAGCGAAGTGGGGCTGCCCGCAGTGCCGCGGCCTCAGCGGTTGAAGTTGCCGCGGCTGATGACGCTGAGGTCGACGAAATCAAGGGCGATGTGCTGGCGCGGACCGAAGCCCAGGCGCAGGCCGCCGACATCCCAGTTGCCCATGCCCTGCAGCGCGCTGGTGAATTTCTCGCGGCTGAGGTCGCGCCCGGCGCGACGCAATCCCTCGGTGAAGGTCTTGGCGGCGATGTAGCCCTCCAGCGCGGTGTAGGAGAAGGGCTGCTGGCTACGTTCGGCGAGACGACGGTACTCGCGCACCACTGCGTGGTCGATGCGGAAGGGTGATGGCACCACCTGGGCGATCACCAGCCCGTGGGCGTCCTCGCCGAGTTCGCGGATCAACTGGCGGCTGCTGATCACCGACAGGCCGTAGAGCATCGGCCGCGCGTTGGTGGCGAGCAGGGCGCGCATGAAGGCCGGCGAACTGTTGCCGGCGGTCACCATGATCACTGCTGCCGGGTTGGCGGCGACGATGCGCGCCGCGGTGTCGGCGGCGTCGGCGCCGCCGGAGGCGATCGGTGCCACCACTGCGGGGGTGAGCTGGCGGCGTGCAAGCGCCTGCATGGCGACGTCGAGACCGGCACGGCCGAAGGGGTCGGCATGGTGGACGATGGCGATCGAGCGCACCCCGAGGGTGGTGAGGTGCTCGATCATCGCCTCGATCTCCTGACCGTAGGACGCGCGCAGGTGGAAAACGTAAGGGTTGAGCGGTTCGCGCAGCATGTCGGCGCCGGTGTACGGCGCGAAGAAGGGTACGCGGGCGCGCGTGGCAATGGGGATGGCCTGCTGGCTGGGGCCGGTACCGAAGCAGCCGAAAAGGGCGAAGACCTGCTGCTCTTCGATCAGCCGGGTGACGTTGACGGCACTTTTCTGCGGATCGTATTCATCGTCCACGGTGAGCAGCGAGACCTGGCGCCCATGCACGCCACCGCGGGCATTGAGGTCGTCGAAGAACAGGGTCGCGCCGGAGAGGTATTCGCGGTTCAGCTCCGACAGCGGACCGCTGAGGGCGCCGGAGTGGCCGAGCAGGATGGTGTCGTTGCTGATGCCCTGCTGGGCCAGCGAGAGGGGGGCGAAAGCGCTCAGGGTGGCGGCCAGGGCGGCGCTGGCCAGGTTGCGCAACAGGCTCATGCGGTCTCCGGGGTGTGGATCGTCGAGGGTGGAGCGCTGCGGCAGCACGAACGCGCTGACACGGTGCCGGCACCTCGCCGGACCCTTCCCCGTGGATGGCGCGGCCTGCAGGCCGTCTGCTGTTCTCCTCCGGTGGCGAGTATAACCACAAGCAGGCGCCGGCGGCATCATTGCGATGCCGCCAGGATGAGCGGCGCTTCAGCGTGATGCGGGTTCCCGAGCAGTCACGCAGCTTTTGGCGGTGCCGAAAGCTGCGCTCTCTCAGGGGGTGAAGAAATCCCGCACCTTGTCCATCCATGACTTGGCCTTGGGGTTGTGACGATGGACGTCGCCGCGCGACAGCTCCTCGAACTCGCGCAGCAGGTCGCGCTGGCGCTCGGTGAGGTCGACCGGGGTTTCCACCAGTACATGGCACATGAGATCGCCGTGGGAGTGGCTGCGCACGTTCTTGATGCCCTTGCCGCGCAGGCGGAAGACCTTCCCGGTCTGGGTCTCGGGCGGAATCTTCAGGCGCGCCATGCCGTCCAGCGTGGGGATCTCGATCTCGCCACCGAGTGCTGCAGTGGTGAAACTGATCGGCATCTCGCAGTGCAGGTCGTCGTGGTCGCGCTCGAACACCGGATGCTTGCGGATGTGGATCTCGACGTAGAGGTCGCCCGGGGGGCCGCCATTGACGCCCGGCTCGCCGTGGCCGGCGTGGCGCAGGCGCATGCCCTCGTCGATGCCGGCAGGGATCTTGACCTCCAGGGTCTTCTGTTTCTTGACGCGGCCGGCGCCGTGACAGCTCGGGCAGGGGTCGGGAATGATGCGGCCGCTGCCGTGGCACTTCGGGCAGGTCTGCTGGATGGAGAAGAAGCCCTGCTGGATGCGCACCTGGCCGGCACCGCCGCAGGTCGGGCAGGTCTTGGCCTGGGTGCCGGGCTTGGCGCCGCTGCCGTGGCAGGTGTCGCACTCCTCCACGGTGGGGATGCGGATGGTCTTCTCGGCGCCGCGCGCGGCTTCTTCGAGCGAGATCTCGAGGTTGTAGCGCAGGTCGGCGCCGCGGTAGACGTTGGAGCGTCCGCCGCCGCGGCCGCCGCCGAAGATGTCGCCGAAGATGTCGGAGAAGGCATCGGAGAAGCCGTCGAAGCCCTGCGCGCCGCCACCGCCGCCGCCCATGGACGGATCGACGCCGGCGTGGCCGTAGCGGTCGTAGGCGGCCTTCTTCTGGGCGTCGGAGAGGACTTCGTAGGCTTCCTTGGCCTCCTTGAACTTCTCCTCGGCGTCCTTGTTGTCCGGATTGCGGTCCGGGTGGAACTTCATGGCCAGCTTGCGGTAGGCCTTCTTGATCTCGTCGTCGCCGGCGTCGCGGTTGACGCCCAGCACTTCGTAGTAGTCGCGTTTTGCCATGGTGACTCGCTCAGGCTGAATTCATGCAAAGGCCGAGCCCTCGCCGGAGGAGTGCTCCAGCGCGGGCTCGGCCAGCGGCGTGTGGCCCGGCGGGCGCTTACTTGCCGTCCTTGACCTCGGTGAATTCGGCATCCACCACGTCGGCATCGGCAGCCTTCCCGGTGCCTTCGCCGGCACCCGCGGACTGGGTGTCGCCAGCGTTCTGGGCGTACATCTTCTCGCCCAGCTTCTGGCTGGCCTGCGCCAGCGCCGCGCTCTTGGCCTCGATGGCGGCCTTGTCGTTGCTCTTCAGCGCTTCCTCGGCTTCCTTGATGGCGGTTTCGATCGCTGCCTTTTCGCCGTCGTCGAGCTTGTCGCCATGCTCGGCCACTGCCTTCTTCACCGAGTGGATCAGGGCGTCGCACTGGTTGCGCGCGTCGACCAGTTCGTGGGCCTTCTTGTCCTCTTCGGCGTGCGCGGCGGCGTCCTGCACCATGCGCTCGACTTCCTCGTCGGAGAGGCCGGAGTTGGCCTGGATCTTGATCTTGTTCTCCTTGCCGGTGGCCTTGTCCTTGGCCGACACGTGCAGGATGCCGTTGGCGTCGATGTCGAAGGTGACCTCGATCTGCGGCATGCCGCGCGGCGCCGGCGGGATGTCGGTGAGGTTGAACTGGCCGAGGCTCTTGTTGCCACCGGCCATCTCGCGCTCACCCTGCAGCACGTGGATGGTCACGGCCGACTGGTTGTCGTCGGCGGTGGAGAACACCTGGCTGGCCTTGGTCGGGATGGTGGTGTTCTTCTGGATCAGCTTGGTCATCACGCCGCCCAGGGTCTCGATGCCCAGCGACAGCGGGGTGACGTCGAGCAGCAGCACGTCCTTGACCTCGCCCTGCAGCACGCCGCCCTGGATGGAGGCGCCCACGGCGACGGCCTCATCCGGGTTCACGTCGCGGCGGGGATCCTTGCCGAAGAACTCCTTGACCTTGTCGATGACCTTGGGCATGCGGGTCTGGCCGCCGACCAGGATGACGTCGTCGATGTCGGAGACCTTGAGGCCGGCATCCTTCAGTGCGATGCGGCAGGGCTCGATGGAGCGCTCGATGAGGTCTTCCACCAGCGCTTCGAACTTGGCGCGGGTGATCTTCACCGCGAGGTGCTTCGGGCCGCTGGCGTCGGCGGTGATGTAGGGCAGGTTGACCTCGGTCTGGGTGCCGGAGGAGAGCTCGATCTTGGCCTTCTCGGCCGCTTCCTTGAGGCGTTGCAGGGCCAGCACATCGTTCTTCAGATCGACGCCCTGTTCCTTCTTGAACTCGGTGACGATGTAATCGATGATGCGCTGGTCGAAGTCCTCGCCGCCGAGGAAGGTGTCGCCGTTGGTGGCCAGCACTTCGAACTGGTGCTCGCCGTCGATGTCGGCGATCTCGATGATGGAGATGTCGAAGGTGCCGCCGCCGAGGTCATACACCGCAATCTTGGAGTCGCCCGGCTTCTTGTCCATGCCGAAGGCGAGCGCCGCCGCGGTCGGTTCGTTGATGATGCGCTTGACTTCCAGTCCGGCGATGCGGCCGGCGTCCTTGGTGGCCTGGCGCTGGCTGTCGTTGAAGTAGGCCGGCACGGTGATCACCGCCTCGGTGACTTCCTCGCCCAGGTAGTCCTCGGCGGTCTTCTTCATCTTGCGCAGCACTTCGGCGGAGACCTGCGGCGGGGCGATCTTCTTGCCGCGCACCTCCACCCAGGCGTCGCCGTTGTCGGCCTTGGCGATGGTGTAGGGCATCAGGTCGATGTCCTTCTGTACTTCCTTCTCTTCGAAGCGACGGCCGATCAGGCGCTTGATCGCATACAGCGTGTTCTTGGCGTTGGTCACTGCCTGGCGCTTGGCCGGCGCGCCGCAGAGGATTTCGCCGTCCTCTGCGTAGGCCACCACCGACGGGGTGGTGCGCGCGCCTTCGGAGTTTTCGATGACCTTCGGCTTGCCGCCTTCCATTACGGAGACGCAGCTGTTGGTGGTGCCGAGGTCGATGCCGATGATCTTGCCCATGTTGAGTCCTTTGCTGTCCTTGAATTTTTCCGGGGCGGGCCGCCTGATGCGGCCCGGGTCTGAATCGAATATGGGGTGGGGTGGGGCGCTTTCAAGCGCCCGGGTGCCGAACTTACTGGTCCTTGGCCCTGGCAACCATCACCATCGCCGGGCGCAGCACGCGCTCGTGCAGCAGGTAGCCCTTCTGCAGGACGTTGATCACCGTGTTCGGCTCTGCATCGGACTCCAGCGTACCGATGGCCTGGTGCCTGTTGGGGTCGAACTTCTGTCCGAGCGGATGCTCTTCCGCCACGCTCGCGCTTTCGAAAGCGGAAACCAGTTGCTTGAGGGTCAGCTCGACACCTTCGCGCAGGCTTTCCAGGGTCTGGTTCTCGGTGGCCAGGGCAGCTTCAAGACTGTCCTTCACCGGCAGCATGGCGTTGGCAAACTTCTCTGCGGCAAACTTGGATGCCTTGGCGATGTCTTCCTGCGCGCGGCGGCGCATGTTCTCGGTTTCGGCCTTGGCGCGCAGCCAGGCGTCGTGGTGTTCGGCGGCCTTCAGTTCGGCCTGACGCAGACTTTCCTCCAGACCGGGCAGCGTGTCGGTATGGCCCGTGGCTTCGCCGCCGGCGGCGTTCTGCGGTTCGTCGGCGATGGTGCCGGCTTCCGGCAGCTTGTCTTGTTCCTGCATCGTGATGGACTCCCTCTACGGTCGATGGCCACGCACATGGGGGCGCGCGCAGGCATTTCAAGGGCGCGACGCAACTTTTTGCGTGAAAGGTGAATTTCACGCAGACGTGGCACGAAGCCGCCGGCTCGTGCCAGAATTGCTCAACGGGCTTCACTTGGCATTGCAGGCATGGGCGACATCCCGCAGAAAATCGGCAAGTACCGCATCATCCGCGAGATCGGTCGGGGTGCCACCGCGGTCGTCTACCTGGCGGAGAACCCGCATTATCCGGAGCCGGTAGCGCTCAAGCACGTGCGCTTTTCCGACCGCGCCAAGGATGAGGCGAAGTGGAACCGCCGCCTGATGAAACTGCTGAAGGCGGAGAAGTCCGTCGCCGCGCGCCTCGACCACCCCAACATCATCCGCATCTTCGACGCCGTCATCGAGCCCACCGAGGCCTATGTGGTGATGGAGTACTTCCCCGGCTACACGCTGGAGCGCTACTGCAGCTTCGAGAACCTGCTGCCCGTGCATCGCACCATCGGCATCATCTTCAAATGCTGCATGGCGCTCGATCACGCCTTCCGCCAGGGCATCGTGCATCGTGACATCAAGCCCGCCAACATCCTCGTCGACGACCACGACAACGTGAAGATCACCGACTTCGGCCTGGCGCTGAACGTGGACAAGAAGATCGAGACCGATTCGACCTTCATCATGGGGGTGGGCTCGCCGGCCTACATGAGTCCGGAGCAGATCAAGAACTATCCGCTCAACCAGAAGACCGACCTCTATTCGCTCGGCGTGGTGCTCTTCCACATGCTCAGCGGCCGTCTGCCCTTCCGTGCCGGCAACCCCGCGCAGCTGATCTACAAGATCATCAACGTCGATACGCCCTCGGTCTCCCAGCTCAACCCCGACGTCCCCGAGCAGATGGATGCGGTGATCCGCAAGGCACTGGAGAAGGATCTCTACTCGCGCTACAAGAACGGCGCCGAGTTCGCCAAGGATCTTTCCGCGGTGCGCTACAAGATCCTCGACGACAAGTACGTGGCGCCTGACACCACGCGCTTCTCGATGCTGCGCAAGCTCACCCTGTTCACCGAGTTCGACGACATCGAGATCTGGGAGGTGCTGCGCATCAGCTCATGGCGCAAGGTCGATGAGTTCACCACCCTGATGCACGAGGGCGACGCCGACCAGCGCTTCGGCATCGTCCTCGATGGTGAGGTCGAGCTCTCCGCCGGTGGCCGCAAGCTGATCACCCTGGGGGCGGGGGAAGTCTTCGGTGAGACGGCATGGATGGACAGCGGCGAGCACCGCCATCGCCTCAGCGTGGTGTCGACCACGCCGCTGACCTATCTGGAAATCAATCCTTCGGCGCTGGCTCTGGCCACCGACGAGGTCCGTGACGGTTTTCGCGAGCTGCTGGCCACCGTGCTGGTGCGCCGCCTTGCCGCCTTCGCCAAGGTCGCCGGTGCGGGCGCAGAGCCGGCCACGCGGGGCAACTACACCGCCACTGGCGGTCTCGATCTGCAACTGGTGGATAACTGAAGGCGCGCGCGCCGCAGGCGAACCTTGCGGGGCAGGGGGCTTCAGACGCTCAGGTCGACCTGGCTGAGGGTGCCGGCGCTGCCGTCCTCGCGCAGGTAGATGCCGCTTGAGCGCATCACTCCAAGGGTTTCGTTGGCGCTGCTGCGCACCTCGAAGGGCGTTGCCACACGGCCCAGGTAGAGTGCGCCGATGCCCGCTTCGCGCAGCGTCTGCATGACCCCCGTGCCCTCTGCCGCCGGGCGCCAGACGTAGAGCTTGTCGAAGGCCTGGTCGCCCTCGTCGATCCAGCCGTTGCCATCGCTGTCGAGCGCGGCGAGCTCGGCGAAGCCGTCGCCGCTGAGGGCGCCGAAGAGCTCGCGGCCGTCGTCGATGCGGCCGTTGGCATTGCGGTCGAAGGCCAGGAAGCCCTGGCCGCCACCGAGCATCGGCAGGCTGTCGAGTTGGCCGTCGGCATCGATGTCAAAGCTGAAGCGCAGGTCGGACAGCGCTGCGGCGGGGCCGCCGAAATCGAATACCAGGGGGTCCTTCAGTTGCACCGCATCGCCGGCGCGGAAGCTGAACTGTGTCGATTCGCTGTAGCTGCGCTGCATGCTGAAGGCGATCTCGAAGTCGATCTCGCGGCCGTCCGCGGTACGCACCTTGCCGCTGGCAGCAAAGCTCACCGCTTCATATTCGCTGTAGCTGGACTGGTAGTCGTAGGCCATGCCGAAGCCGGCACGCGATACCGGGCTGTCCACCGGTGTCGCGCTGCTCGCCGCGGCGCGGTTGTGCACCAGCTCCGAGGCATCGAAGATCTTGATGCGCCGCCCGGTGAGGAACTCGATCATCGACTTGAGCATGCGCAGGCGCGGATCGCTGCCTGCCGCATCCTCGCCGCTGCTCGCCTGGGTCTTGCCGGTTTCCGCCTGCTGGGCGGCGACGGCCTGCTCGGAGAGGCTCACCCGCGTCGCTGCGGCGGGGGCCCCCAGTGCGACCGGGCGCGCTTCGTCCGGCCGCCTGTCGCCGACCCACAACTGCAGCCGTTCGCTGGATTCGAACCGCTTCACCAGAGTGTGGCTGGCCTGCATGTCGATCTGTGTCGCGGCGATTTTCATGGCCGTCTCCGTGCCCGCTTTGTCCCACTGGTATTAACGGAGCGGCAGCGGAGAACTTTAGCGTGAAGCTCCGGCCTGGCCAGTGACGCAGCGGCTGGGGGCTGTCCTGGGCTGACGATGACTACACCAGCCATTCCTGCAGAGGCGCCCGGCGTGGCTGGCGGGAGGAATGGTTGAATCTGTTTGCCATTTTCTTGCTATGCATTATGATTTTGCGTATTCCACTTGCCCCTCCCGCCGCCCATGCATTCCCTGTTTACCGCTTCCAGTCGCCTCTACGAACTGGAACTGTCGGCGCCGCAGGCCACCGTGCTGGTCGAAGCGTGGTGGGGGGTGGAAGCCCTTGACGAGGGCATGGAACTGGTCGTCGACGTCCTCTCGCCGGACGCCTTCATTTCCCTCAAGTCCTTTCTCGGCGCCCGCGCCGTGCTGTGGACCGCGCAGGCCGACGGCCAGCGCAGCCGGCGCAGCGCCCTGGTGCGCGAAGCCTGGCGCCTGGACGCCGACGGCGGCTTCGCGCGCTA
>NZ_PZKC01000030.1 GCF_003034845.1 Pseudothauera lacus
GCTGGCCACCTCGGCCCATTCCGGGTCGGGGCACTTGAAGCTATTTCCAGGGAAACGAACCGGGCTTGTTCAACAATCGGTTCATGTCGTGGCTCGCTTCGCGATCACGACATAACCTTAATCGTTAGAAGGTTCTAGAGAGATTCCCATTCGATGGTGCCGTCCGAAGCTATGGACGTGCTCTTGGCATATTGCCGCCGACCATAGATTCCATAGCCAAGATAGTCGATGATTTCAAAAGCCATGCAATGATCTATTTCCATGCACTCTGCGAATCTCTCACCGCGTATGGCGAAATTCATGCCTCCTCTGTGGGCGACGCTCGGATAAGCAAACCCATCTAGTATTCGTTTTCCATCACGCTCGGCAGATAGGATGATGTCACTGAGGGCCGAGGTAGCCTTGTAATCCTGAGTTCCTCGGGCTGGTGAGATGAATAGGTCAGACATAAAAGCGTCGAGATAGAGGGCTTTCAACCCGGCTTCAGAGTTTATGTTGTCCAAAAACTCCTGAATCATTGCTCGACTTTCCTCGTTCCCGATCAGCGCCCGGCCATACCTTCGTACATGCTCAATTTCGCCAACAGCGGTTAGGACAACCTCTTGCTCCTTTTTCGGCTTAGCAACTGAGACCTGCAGTCGATCCCCGATTTCTGGCCGAAGTTCCGAGAGCACGGTATCCAAATTGTTTGCTCCGTAAAAGATTGATACGCCCGGCTTGTGACACCGACCATAGTCCTTGACGTCTTCCGGCTTTCGGTTAGACAACTCACGAACATTGGTAAAAAGATGCTCGCTGTTTTCTATACGGCCTCGAAAAATGCCCCAATCCGTTTTAATCGGATATCCAAGCCAGAAGTGCCCTTCCGTCAAATCATCCAACAGCCCCCGAATTTGTGTCCAAGGTAGCCGAAAGCGACTACCGCCACTCAGCTGCTCAGTTAGCGCAAGCACAGCTTGAAAGGGAATACCTCTCTTTGCGTTACTCATCAGCGATACCTTCTAACGTGAAGCTTCAGCCGACGGCAAACTGCGCAGCGGTTTGACGGTCGGGTGCAAGCGTTGGTTAGCAGAGGCTGGATCAGCATTCAACTCAGGGCTGCCTCTGCCAAGTTTGCGGAAAGAAGCGCATGGGAGCTATATACCGAGAAAGCAAGTGGTATTGCCAGTTCGATTGCAAGCCTGATAAAGAAGGTCGGTCTTGTCTTGAAATGAAGGAACTTCAAATGCCCTTTGAAGCGGTCAGTATCAACTGTCCCAAAGGCGACAACCTCATTGCTATTGATTGCCTCTTTTAGTTCTTCGAGCTCCTTCGATGCAACAACGACCTGCCATGCGGTGAGTTCTGAATAGACGTAAACGAGAAAGCTAACTGTAAAGTATGCAATTGCAGCAACCAGAAGCGTTATTAAAGCCTGTTGGTTTGCCGCTGTGAATTCAATGCCAATGGCAGATATCTTTTCCGGCACCAGACCCACCTCTGCAATTAATACGCCGATCAGAGATGATGCCATGACATTGCGCCTAGCCTTTCGGGTGGTTTCGTGAAGTGGGTCTCTTAATCTAGCGAAAAAGTGATCGGCGTTGCTCACGACGCTTCCTTAGTTGCTAACGACGGCCTTCAGGGGACGGCAAAATGCGCAGCATTTTGACGGTCCGCTGCAAGCACTGGTTGAACGAAGCCGCTACGCGGAGAGGTCGCCCGCCGGGCACCCACGAACTATCCTGCATGACGACTCCATCACGGTGATGGCGTCGATTCTGCATGACTTCGTGAGGAGTGACCAGCATGCCATC
>NZ_PZKC01000031.1 GCF_003034845.1 Pseudothauera lacus
AAGTTGATCACAGCGAACGAAGTGAAGCGCAACTGCGTGAGGGCGACCGAGCGTGGGGAGGAAGCGTGGAGCATAAGCTGCGAGCCGATGAACAAGAATCGGATAGAAGGCGCTGCCGAGCAGGGCGAGCGGGCCAAAAACCGCGAAGCTCTCGTGATCAAGGCGAAGTGGCGTAAATCCGGCGGTTGTGCAGTGAAGGAGTGCGTTCTTACCTGGGGAGATCTCGCCTTGTGCCTGAAAGGGCGACGGCGCTGAGCCGGAGCGAGAAGTCAGCAGAGGCCGTAGTAGCTGCCTGCTTGGGGCGAAGGGCCGAACGAGTAGGAGGGCCGAAGGCCGTGTCGCTCGAACGTGCAGTGCATCAGAAGCCCGGGGAGCCGGGGCGCAACGCGGCAGGGCGCGGTGAAGCCGCGCCCGAAGCGGTGCGTGATGAAGCACGGACGGCGCGCCATGAGACTGGAAGCCTGGGGCGGGACGACCTGCTAACGCAGGCGCTCGCGAGCGCGAACATGGTGGCGGCGTGGAAACGCGTCAAATCCAATCGCGGCAGTGCTGGGGTGGATGGGTTGTCGATCGCCGAGACGGCGGACTACCTGAGGACGCACTGGCCCCGGATTCGGGAATCGTTACTGGACGGCAGCTACCGGCCCGCGCCGGTGCGGCGTGTGCAGATCCCGAAGGCCGGTGGTGGGGAGCGCGAACTGGGGATTCCGACGGTGACGGATCGGCTGATCCAGCAAGCCCTGCTGCAAGTCTTGCAGCGCATCATTGATCCGACCTTCTCCGAACACAGTTACGGCTTTCGTCCGGGACGCCGCGCGCATGATGCGGTGCTCGATGCACAGCATTACGTGCAGGACGGCTACCGGGTGGTGGTCGATGTGGATCTGGAGAAATTCTTCGACCGGGTCAATCACGACATCCTGATGGAACGGTTGGCGAGGCGAATCTCGGACCGCGCTGTGCTGCGGCTGATCCGTCGTTACCTCGTGGCCGGGCTCATGGATAGCGGGGTGGTCATGGAGCGTTACGAGGGCACGCCGCAAGGCGGACCGCTGTCGCCGCTGCTGGCCAATGTGCTGCTCGACGAGGTGGATCGGGAACTGGAGCGACGGGGCCACCGCTTCGTGCGCTACGCCGATGATTGCAACGTGTACGTGCGCAGTCAAAAGGCGGGCGAACGGGTGCTGGAAGGGCTGCGCAAGCTCTACGACCGACTTCACCTAAAGGTCAATGAGGCCAAGACGGCCGTCGCGCCGGCCTCGCACCGCAAGTTTCTGGGCTACGCCTTCTGGTACGGCCTGGGCGGGCAGGTCAAGTGCAGGGTGGCCGACAAGGGGCTCAAGACCTTCAAGCAACGCATCCGGCAATTCACGCGTCGCTCGGGTGGGCGCAACCTGACCGAGATTGCCGAACGGCTACGGGCCTACATGCCGGGCTGGAAAACGTATTTCCAGCTTGCGCAGACTCCCGGGGTGTTCCGCGAACTGGACAAGTGGATACGACACCGGCTGCGTGCCGTGCAGCTCAAGCACTGGCGTCGGGGAACGACGATGTATCGGGAGCTGAAAGCGATGGGCGCCTCCGACGAGGACGCCCGCAAGGTGGCCGGAAACAGTCGGTGTTGGTGGCGCAACAGCCGCATGCGATTGAACCGTGCGATGCCTATCGCCTACTTCGACCGGCTCGGTGTGCCTCGGCTCTCATGACCTCAACTGCTCGAACCGCCCGGTGCGGACCCGCA
>NZ_PZKC01000032.1 GCF_003034845.1 Pseudothauera lacus
GATGGCATGCTGGTCACTCCTCACGAAGTCATGCAGAATCGACGCCATCACCGTGATGGAGTCGTCATGCAGGATAGTTCGTGGGTGCCCGGCGGGCGACCTCTCCGCGTAGCGGCTTCGTTCAACAACAGCATGCAGTGGACCGCGCTTCGCGCCGCCGCTGATGCTGGGCGTTAGAGCTCATTATGAAGAGCACTCATGAAGCTCTCACACATTGGGGCATCCCATTCGTTCAACGAGGCGGAGTTACGCTGGTGGCAAGAGAGCATGCCGATAAGTGTGCAGCACATATCATCCAGGAAGGGCTTTATCTCAAAGGCTACGAAGGATTCACACTTTTTCCAGATGGCCGCGTTCAGCCCCACATGGAGTGGAGCGCCAGTTGGTCCATGGCAATCGTCCCCGAACTCAGTGAGATCCTTTCTCAATTTAGAGAGTCGCCGCCCGAGGTAACCCACTTTGAATTCGTCTTCTAGGGAAAGCTCTAACGATTAAGGTTATGTCGTGATCGCGAAGCGAGCCACGACATGAACCGGTTGTTGAACAATCCCGGTCCGTTTCCCTGGAAATAGCGCCCAGGCGCCGTATGCCGCGGGCGTAGGCGTCAATCGTCTTGGGTTGCAGGCCCTTCAGCTTCAGATGTTTGAGATGGCTGTCGTACTGCCTGGAAAAGTCGGCGGGAAAGTTCGATGTCATGCTGGTCACTCCTCACGAAGTCATGCAGAATCGACGCCGTCACCGTGATGGAATCGTCATGCAGGATAGTTCGTGGGTGCCCGGCGGGCGACTTCTCCGCGTTGCGGCTTCGTTCAACACGGCGCTCCAAGGGACGCGGACTCAGGTTGACTCGGACCAAGAAGACGATGAGCAAGACAGCGTCGGCGATCACCGACAGGGACCGCGTGCCCGGAAATCGGGTTTTTCTACAACGTCGTTAGGCCAAATCAAACAAGAAATTGGCTATTCATTGGAGATCACATGAAGCACACCATCATTGCATCCATCTTGACCTTGGCATCATTCGCCTGTAGCGCCCAGGCGAACCTCCTCGTTGGGAAGTTCGGGCACGGATACAGCAAGCTTAAAGGGACCCCGGTTTGGGAGGTCACGATGACAGGTAATCAGCTCAATCTCGTCACGCTGAACGCAGAAGAACCAACCCAGCCAACGCATGAGCTATCTGACGCTGAACGCCGCAGGTTCTGGCAAGCCATGTGGTGGCCGGAAGAGACTAGCATCACAGCAACCTGTGTCGGAAATTCGAAGGAAGTCTTGTGCCATGTGCCATCTCAGACGCGTAACAACATTGGCGGCCTGAAAAGCCAAACATCCGATTACTTCTATTTCGACCCGATAGTTGGGCTTATGGAGATAATGAGAATCTCCAATTAAAAATCAGAGAAGTAGCGTGTAGCGATCCTCATGTTCGGCAAAAACGGGGGCTTTCGAGGCGCTCTAGTAGATATTTTCCTGGTCTATATCGCACAACCATTCGTTATTGAGCTATTCGATTGCCGGGCTATTAAGCCGGCAATCAAATACCGTTCGGGCTGAGCCTGTCGAAGCCCAGTCGGCACGAACGCCCTTCGACAGGCTTGTATGGTCTATACCGGCTCTTTTACTTCGTAGGAGGAAGGCGAGGAGCCGGGGTGGAGGGACATCGACTGGCATCGGCAGCGGGGCCGCTGACCGACTCCCTGAGACGTCT
>NZ_PZKC01000033.1 GCF_003034845.1 Pseudothauera lacus
GGCTCGAACGCCAGCGCCGTCTGCAGGTGCCGGCCGAGTACTTCCTGCTCACCTTCACCGTGCCGGGCGAACTGCGGCCCCTGGCCGTGCGCCACGCCAGAGGCGTCTACGCCGCGCTCTTCAGTGCAGCCTGGGCGACGGTGCAGACGTTCTGCCGCAACGATCGCCAGCTCAAGGGCGAGGCCGGAGCGATCGCGGTGTTGCACACCCACTCGCGCCGCCTCGATCTGCATCCGCATGTGCATCTGGTCATGCCCGGCGCGAGTCTCGACGCGCGCAGCCGGCGCTGGCGCACCAAGACCGGCTTTCTGTTCAGCCACAAGGCGCTGGCCAAGGTGTTTCGTGCCAGGCTGCTCGCGGCCTTGAAGCGCGAGGGGTTGAGCTTGCCGGCCAGCCTGCCACCGACGTGGGTGGTCGACTGCAAGCGGGTGGGCAACGGCGACAAGGCCCTGGTCTATCTGGGCCGTTACCTCTATCGCGGGGTGATCCGCGAGGCCGACATCCTCGCTTGCGACACGTGCGGCAACGGTCAGGTCAGTTTCCGCTACCGCGACAGCCACAGCGGGCAGATGAAGGTCCGCACGCTCTCGGGCGCCGACTTCCTGAATCTGTTGCTGCAGCACGTCCTGCCCAAAGGCTTTCGGCGGGCACGCAACTACGGTTTCCTGCATCCGAACAAGAAGGGGCTGATCGCGCTGCTGCATTGGGTGCTCAGGATTGCGCCCCGCCCGCCAGCGGACACATCCCGGCCGCCGTTGCTGTGTCCGTGTTGCGGCAGCCCGATGCAGATTCTGCGCCGGCGAATTCCTCCCGCAACGGTCCAGCGACGAGAATCGGTTCCGGCTGCGGAGACGGTCGTGTAAGCCCGGCCACCTGAGACGGTGGTGCGCCGGCCGGCGCCGCGGTGGCGCTCGGCCAGAATTTGCCGAACTCGGCCAAAAAGGACGCGTTCGAGGCGCAAAATCGGGCGCACTACCCAATCTGCACGCGCTGAACCCGCCATCGCCAGCCCCGCGTGCTGGTCACCTCAGCCCATTCCGGATCGGGGCACTTGAAGCTATTTCCAGGGAAACGAACCGGGCTTGTTCAACAATCGGTTCATGTCGTGGCTCGCTTCGCGATCACGACATAACCTTAATCGTTAGCCAACGGTTGAAAGTCCATGCTCATGCTTTCGTAGCCCACTGACCATAAGGCTGACAAGTTCCGGAACGTCCATGATCTCCAGGTAGGGTGCAAGAAACACTGACGTGTTTCCCGCGAGGACACCGGGCCGATAGGAGAAGCGAACTGGAAGACGGGGAAGGAAGACCTCCACAAAGAACCCATAGATGACAAAGCATATTGAAATGAAGCGGTCGAACGATCTTCCGAAGGGCGCCGCAATGAGGCTACGCAGACTTTCAAAGGAAAAACCTCCCGGCGTTGAATCACGCAACCGATAGATAGCTACCGTGAATACAGAGCTTCGTACCTTGGAGCTTGATTGAAGTGCGACATGAAGCTCGCGCTCCCAGTTTTGGGGGAGATCAATGTTTCGGTAGTTCTCGTGATGAGATATAGATCATCTCGTTATACACATCTCTGAACCTTCGGCGCGCCCGCTGAAATAGTCGTTGACCTTCAACGACTTACAGGAAGTGCTTGTAAACCCTCCAACAAACGCGTCTACTCTTCCAATTTGGGTGACCG
>NZ_PZKC01000034.1 GCF_003034845.1 Pseudothauera lacus
CATCTCGTTATACACATCTCTGAACCTTCGGCGCGCCCGCTGAAATAGTCGTTGACCTTCAACGACTTACAGGAAGTGCTTGTAAACCCTCCAACAAACGCGTCTACTCTTCCAATTTGGGTGACCGGTTGGCAACGAAGAGTTGGGTGGCGGAGGAGTTTTCGGGGATGGCGCTGGGCGACGAGCGGCTGAACAAGCGGGCGAAGGTGCTGATGGAACGGTTGTCGGCCAAGCCGACGGCAAGCATTCCGATGGCGTGTCGGGGCTGGGGCGAGACGATTGCCGCGTACCGTTTTTTGGGCAATGAGGAGGTCGACTGGCAGGCGATTCTGGCGCCGCATTGGGAGCGTACCCGCGAGCGCATGCGGGCCCATCGGGTGGTGCTGTGCTTGCAGGACACGACCGAGCTGGACTTTAACGGGCAGGGCATCGCGGGTCTGGGGCGGCTGAACTACGAGGCGCGCCGCGGCATGTACCTGCACCCGACCTATGCGGTGACGCCCGAGCGCGAGCCTTTGGGCGTGCTCGATGCGTGGATGTGGGCACGCGACGAGGCCGATGCGCCCGCCGAGCGCGCCAGCATCAAGGAGAGCGCGCGCTGGACCGAAGGCTACGAGCGGATGGCGGAGTTGGCCATGGTGATGGCGGACACCCGCCTGGTGTATGTTGCCGACCGCGAAGCGGATCTGATGGAAATGATGCTGCGCGCCCAGACGCTGGGCACGCCGGCCGACTGGCTGGTGCGGGCCAAGCACAACCGTTGCCTGCCCGAGGGCGCGAAGCTGTGGTCGCACACCTGCGCGGGCGAGCCGCTGGGCGAGATCGTGTTCACGATGGGCTCGCGCCACGGCCAGAAGGCGCGCGAGGTACGCCAGCAACTGTGGGCCCGCCGGGTCAGCCTGCCGGCGGGCAAGGCTGGCACGGTCTCGGTCACCTGCATCGTGGCACGCGAGATCGGCGCGCCGGCCGGCACCAAGGCCGTCGAGTGGCGGCTGCTCACCAATCGGGAGGCACCGACGGCGGCCGACGTGGTCGAGTTGATCGACTGGTATCGGGCGCGCTGGGAAATCGAGACTTTCTTTCACGTGGTCAAGAACGGCTGCCGGATCGAAGCCCTGCAACTGTCCGCCGTCGAGCGGCTGGAGCGCGCCTTGGCATTGTTCATGGTGGTCGCCTGGCGCATCGCGCATCTGATGCGCACCGGCCGAACCTGCCCCGAGCTGGACGCCACGCTCTTCTTCGACCCCGACGAGATCCGTGGCGCATATCTGCTCACGAAGAAGAAACCGCCCGAAACGCCGCCCACCATCAACGAAGTGCTGCGTCTGATCGCCACCCTGGGCGGTTTCCTGGCGCGCAAGGGCGACGGCGAGCCGGGCGTCAAGACCATCTGGCTGGGCTTGCAGCGCGTCATGGACGCCGCCGTCACCATACAGGCGCTACGCGATGAAGCGGCGTGAGTTGTGTATAAGGACATGCGTGTAAGCCCGGCCACCTGAGACGGTGGTGCGCCGGCCGGCGCCGCGGTGGCGCTCGGCCAGAATTTGCCGAACTCGGCCAAAAAGGACGCGTTCGAGGCGCAAAA
>NZ_PZKC01000035.1 GCF_003034845.1 Pseudothauera lacus
GTTGAACGAAGCCGCTACGCGGAGAGGTCGCCCGCCGGGCACCCACGAACTATCCTGCATGACGACTCCATCACGGTGATGGCGTCGATTCTGCATGACTTCGTGAGGAGTGACCAGCATGCCATCGAACTTTCCCGCCGACTTTTCCCGGCAGTACGACAGCCATCTCAAGCATCTGAAGCTGAAGGGCCTGCAGCCCAAGACGATTGACGCCTACGCCCGCGGCATACGGCGCCTGGGCGCGTATTTTGACTACCGCATCGACAGCCTGTCCGAAGCACAATTGACCGAGTACTTCAGCGACCTGATCGGCACCCATTCCTGGAGCGCGGTCAAACTCGATCTGTACGGCCTGAAGTTCTTCACCACGCATGTGCTCAAGAAGCCCTGGGTGATGCCCGATCTGATCAAGCCACCCAAGAGCCAGCGCCTGCCCGACATCGTCACCGTCGAGGAGGCGCAGCGCCTGTTCATGACCACCCGGGTGCTCAGCTACCGGGTGTTCTACTTCACCCTCTACAGTCTTGGGCTGCGCCTGGGCGAGGGTTTGGCGCTGACAGTGGCCGACATCGACGCGGCGCGCATGCGCGTGCAGGTGCGCGACGCCAAGGGCAACCGCGACCGCCTGGTGCCGCTACCACAGGCCACGCTCGCGGTACTGCGCCGCTTCTGGCAGACGCACCGTCACGCCGAGCTCTTGTTTCCCAACCGTCACGCCGGCTTGGCAGGCGCGCAGCAGGCCCGCTCGCCGCTCGATCGTGGCGGGGTGCAAACGACGCTCAGAAAGGTCGCGGCCGAGTGCGGGCTAAAAAAAAGATCACCCCTCACAGCCTGAGGCACAGCTACGCCACCCACCTGATCGAGCAGGGTGTCGATCTGCTCGAAGTACAGAAGATCCTCGGCCACCATTCGATCCTCACCACTGCCCGCTACACCCACCTCACCAGCCATACGAACGAATCGGCACGCACCTGCATCGATACCCTGATGCAGCGCTACACCCTCGACTGGGGGGCGATCCGATGATCGCGCTGGCCGATGTCATCAGTCGCTTCGCGCCCGACTACCGCACCCGCTACGGCCACACCCTGTCCCGCGAACGCACCCAGGCGCTGCGGGCAATGCAGCACTGCCGCAGCCGCATGGCGCCGCACCTTCAGGCGAGTTGCCCCGAGTGTGCCGAGCAACGGCTGATCCCGCATTCGTGCGGGCACCGGCTGTGTCCGCACTGCCAGCACCATGAGAGCGAGCGCTGGCTCGAACGCCAGCGCCGTCTGCAGGTGCCGGCCGAGTACTTCCTGCTCACCTTCACCGTGCCGGGCGAACTGCGGCCCCTGGCCGTGCGCCACGCCAGAGGCGTCTACGCCGCGCTCTTCAGTGC
>NZ_PZKC01000036.1 GCF_003034845.1 Pseudothauera lacus
GGTGCTCGCCAGCGCCGTCGATCCCGGCCACCCCCAGTGGGCCGGCCGCGAACGCGGCTGGCCCGTGCCCAGCCAGGCGTACAGGCTGAAGATGTGGGAGCGGGACATGGAGGAGTTGCGCATAGGTGAGCAAGGACTGATAAGGCAACTTGGTCCAAGAACCGATAAAGACTACGAGGAAAGTTGGGCAATCGACATAAGGTACGGAAACGTCGCTGAGTTCCGCGATTTCACTGGGCCGGCCGATCCTCGGTACAGGGAACATAAACGCCTGAAGGCACAGGAGATGCTCGAAGAAGTCAGACGCAGGATCAAATACTATGAGGAGCGCAAACCATGAGTACCGAGTTTGCTTCACAGATTGACCCTGAGATTTATGCTGACCCTTCCAAGGTCGACATATTTTTCCCCCCAGGAGGTCCGGAGCGAGGAAAAATATTCGAGTACGACTACCGCGAACACCCCCCCATCGCCGACCCCCACCACGGTTGCGACACCAACCTGTTCCTTGGCTTCTTCATGGACGGCACGCGCAACAACTACGGGGTCAGCGAAGAGGCCGGCGATCACAGCCATTCCAACGTCGCCCGCCTCTTCGATGCCTACCAGGGCCAGGCCATCGCCCCGCTGGCGGTGATGCCCCATCTCAAGGACCAGTGGCCCGGCGTCGAGGACAAGTACCCGCACTTCTTCCGCATCTATTCCCCCGGCGTCGGCAGCCCCTTTGCCGAGCTCGGTGACAACGGCACGGGCATACAGCGCATCCGCGGCTCGGCCTTTGCCTGGGCCGGCCAGGTGCGCCTGGTGTGGGCGCTGGCGCAGGCCCTGAACTGCGTCCACCGCTACATCCACCGTGTGCCGCTGCTCAATACCACGCAGATTCGGGAACTGAACAACGCAGTCATGCTCACCGGCAAGCAACTGGACACCGTTCCGCTCTTCCACGACTACCACGGCGCTTGCCAGCCGCTCAATACCCAAGGCCATCTGCTCGAAGCAGTGCGCAAACTGCACCGCGCGCTGGGCGGGCACATGCCCGACCCACAGAGCGGCCAGGTGCAGATCAAGAACCCCGGCATCATCCGCAACATCTACGTGAGCATCTTCGGTTTCTCGCGCGGAGCGGCGGCGGCGCGCGCGCTGGCCAACTGGCTGCACGTGCTGTGCCGGCTCGATGCCCGCGAGCGTGGCGTGGCAGGGCTGACGCTGGGCGGCTTTGCGGTGCATTTCGAGTTCATGGGGCTGTTCGACACGGTGGCCTCGGTGGGCGACGCGGCGCTC
>NZ_PZKC01000037.1 GCF_003034845.1 Pseudothauera lacus
CTTCGACAGGCTTGTATGGTCTATACCGGCTCTTTTACTTCGTAGGAGGAAGGCGAGGAGCCGGGGTGGAGGGACATCGACTGGCATCGGCAGCGGGGCCGCTGACCGACTCCCTGAGACGTCTCCCACCCCTCTTGGCAGCGTCGATGAGGAATCCAGCGCGATGCACAGCGCCGATATATGCAAGCTCACGCCAACAAGGGGGCTACCCCGGCAACCGCCATTTTGAACCATGATTGATCAATTGCCATCCAGTCCCTTCATAGGCGTCGATGTGGCCAAAGATGAGGTGGTCGTCGCCGAGCACGGGCACAGCACATCGAGCACGTTGCAGAACAAACCAGCCACGCTGCGGGCCTGGCTGAAGAGGCTGGCGCCGGGTACCCGGATTGGCCTTGAGTCGACCGGCGGCTACCACGAGTTGTTGGCGACCTTGGCCCACCAAGCTGGTTTCACGGTCTATCTGCTCAACCCCAAGGATGTACGCCACTACGCCCATGCACTGGGCAAACGCGCCAAGACCGACCACGTTGATGCGCTGCTGCTGGCCCGTTTCATTGCCCATGAGCATTCGGACTTGCACCCGTGGCAGCCTCCCACCGACGAGCAGCGCCACCTCGATACCCTACTCAAACGCCGTGCTACCCTGGTCAAGGCCCAGGGCATGATGCGCCAGAGCTTGGCGCATCTGTCTTGCCTGGATGCCGAATCCAAGACAGCCCTGTGCGCCTTGGCCGACTTGCTTAAGGCCATTGATCGGCAAATCGAACAGGCGCTCGCGGCTCACGAAACGACCCGAGCTCAGGCTGCCTGCGTCCAATCCATCCCAGGCATTGGGCTCCTGTCTGGCGCAGCGCTGCTCAACCTGTTCAAACGCTTACCCACCGCGCGTGCCGACGCCATCGTGGCGTTTACCGGACTTGACCCACGCCCGTGCGATTCCGGTAAGAAGCGTGGTACCCGACGCTTGTCCAAACGTGGCCCTGCTGAACTGCGACGGTTGCTCTTCAATGCCGCTATGTCTGCAGCCAAAACCGCTACGTGGCGCCCATTCTACGAACATGAGCGTGCCAAAGGATTACCGACCACCGCCGCCCTGGTCTGCCTGGCCAGACGATTGCTGCGCACGGCGTTCGCCCTGTTCCGCACTCAAACGCAGTTCGACCCAGACAGGCTCTCTCGTGCTTGACCAGAACCATAGAATCT
>NZ_PZKC01000038.1 GCF_003034845.1 Pseudothauera lacus
CGTTGGTCTCCGGGTTGATGAACAGGAAGCTGCTCAGCTCAACCTCGGTGTAGTTGATCGCCGATACCGCTACGGCCACCTGGCGGCCCCCGGTGGCCTCGCAGCCGCCCAGCCACAGTGCGGCCAGCAGCATGCAGGCGGTGGTGCGCAGGTGGCGGGTGAGTGCTGGCGTCAATCCCGGGCCTCGCTGCCGCTGTGCTCGCCGCCATGGGCCTGCAGGGCGGCGGCGACCATTGCCAGGCGTTGGGCGGGGCTGTCGATGTGTGCGGCGTCGGCTTCGCACAGCGCAGCTTCCGCCAGTGCGTGGCGCTGCGAGGGGCGGATGCTGCGGACGGCGGGCGGCCAGCTGTCGGCAAGGTGGGCGAGACATTCGTCGGCTTCCGCGTCGCGTACCAGGGCGGCGAACTGCGTGAGCTCGAGGGTGGCGCGCGTGGTCGGCGTCTGACCGTCGGTGGCGGTCTCCAGGGCTTGCCATTGCCCCTGGCGGTTGAGGCAGTGCCATTGCACGACAGGGCCCAGCAGGTGGGCGCGGCGGGCAGGGTCGAGGGTGCGCAGGATGGCGGGCTGGCGGCGGGTGTCGGCAAAGCGGAAGTTGAAGGCGCTGCCGTCGATCTCGACCACGCACCAGGCGGCCAGACTGTCGGCCAGGACTGCCGCTGGCGCGCTGCTGCGCAGCACCGCGAGTGCAGGGTGGCCGGCACTGGCTGCGAGGCATTGGTGCATGCCCGGGTGTTCGGGGTCGAAGTCGAACAGCAGCGGGGAGAGTTCGAGCGCGGCGGCGGTGGCGGGGCCGGCGTGCGCGAACAGCGCCATAGCGGGGATGCCGAGCGCCTGCAGGCGCTGGCGCAGGCCGGGGAGAAAGGCGCCGTCGAGCAGGATGACGGTGTGTGCGGGGGCGGCGCAGCGGGCGTGTTCGCGCAGCCAGTCGAGCCAGTCGGCGGCGGGTGGGTCGATGAGCGTCATGTGCTAGGCGAGCTGGGTGAACGCGGAGCCGCCGGCGAGGGCTTTCTTGAGGCAGTCAACGCAGATGCCGCGGGGAAACTCGGGCAGCGGGTATGAGCCGTTGACCGGCCCGCTGAAGCTCTTCTTTGCGGCATGGATGGTGAGGGTGCCTGGGCAGCGCACGGTGATGCTGCCGTCGAGGGTGATGCTGGCGCCGCCATCGACGGCGATGACGATGCGTTTGGCGGCGGCGA
>NZ_PZKC01000039.1 GCF_003034845.1 Pseudothauera lacus
GTAGTTGATCGCCGATACCGCTACGGCCACCTGGCGGCCCCCGGTGGCCTCGCAGCCGGCCAGCCACAGTGCGGCCAGCAGCATGCAGGCGGCGGTGCGCAGGTGGCAGGTGAAGGTGCATGTGCTCATGAATGTCGTCCTTCGTCGTGGCTGCTGCGCATGCCCGTGCCGTTGTCACCGAGCTCGGCAAAAGGGCTGCCGACGCCGGGGGAATAGATGCGGAAGAAGTGCGGGTACTTGTCCTCGACGCCGGGCCACTGGTCCTTGAGATGGGGCATCACCGCCAGCGGGGCGATGGCCTGGCCCTGGTAGGCATCGAAGAGGCGGGCGACGTTGGAATGGCTGTGATCGCCGGCCTGTTCGCTGACGCCGTAGTTGTTGCGCGTGCCGTCCATGAAGAAGCCAAGGAACAGGTTGGTGTCGCAACCGCGGTGGGGGTCGGCGATGCAACTCTCTCAACTTAGGCATTTATCATACACCAGGCTTGTAAGCATGGAACTTGTGAGGCTTGTTGCGTGGGGTACGAGGTCGATGGCGCTCGGCGGCGCACCACGCGGCAGTGCGGCGAGGTTGTCGCACACGGCCTTGGTACCCGGCGCCTCGCCCGAACATAGGAGCACCGTGCCGTCGCCGGGGGCATCGGGATCGGCGATTTTTAGCTTGACGCCGTTGGAAAGCTCGATGCTGCCGGTTCCATTGTCCTTGACGAGTACTGCTTTCTCCGCCTCCATGGTGCTTGCGCCATGGCCCTTCCAGACAACCTCACCCCAAGTGTTGCGGTGCCCGGTGGCGAGCAGGCCGGTCCCCAGCAGGCCACCTCGATGCTTATTAACCCGGCAATCAAATACCGTTCGGGCTGAGCCTGTCGAAGCCCAGTCGGCACGAACGCCCTTCGACAAGCTCAGGGCGAACGGAATAGCGTATTTCGTTGCCGGGTTAATAGCCGAGTCGCGCTTGCCCAGGGCGCTGGCGCTGGTGTCGTCCTCGGCCAGCGTGGCGCTGTCGGCAAAGAGCAGCAGGCGGTGGCCGGCGGGGGCCTCGGGGTCTTCTTCGAGGCACCAGCCCAGGCCTTCTTCGGTGAGC
>NZ_PZKC01000004.1 GCF_003034845.1 Pseudothauera lacus
CTCAAAGTCTGACGACCATAGCGTCTCGGTACCACCCCTTCCCATCCCGAACAGGACCGTGAAACGAGACCGCGCCGATGATAGTGAGGTTCCCCTCGCGAAAGTAGGTCATCGTCAGACTAACCCATGCCGATAAGCCGCTCGATCACCACGATCGAGCGGCTTTTTGACGTCCACAACTGTTGGAACGCAGTCGTCCATTACGCGCTACGATATCGGGTGTACATCTCTTGCCCGACTCGTTACGCATGCAGCAATCCGTCTTTCGCTCCTTACTGACCTCCGCGGCGCTACTTACTGCCGGTCTTATCGCCATCTTGTTGCTGGTGATGTATCGCAGCACGGTGTTGCCGATTGAGGAAAAGTCGAGGGCGGAGGCGATCATTCTTGCTGAACGCGAGGTTTCGTTGCGCTTGCGCGCCAAGGAAGACTCGGTACTTTCCTTCGCTGCGGGGTTGTCGCGTGATCCGCGCGTGGTCGGCGGACTGCTGGCGGGTGATCGCGAACTTGCCTTGTCCGGGATCCGCACGGTTACTGAGGACTTCTCGGCGATTTCGGCCTATCGAAGTATCCGTGCGCAGGTCATCGGTGCCGATGGTGTGATTTACGCGCGCTCCTGGGATCCTGCATTTTTTGGAGAGCGAGCGCCGCACCCACTTGCAGCGCGTGTTCTGCAGACCCGCGAGGCTGCAGCGACCTTTGGTATCGGAAATGCAGGTGTAGGCGTGATCGGTTTTGCGCCCGTGATGCATGAAGGGCGTGTTCTCGGTCTGGTGTCAGTAACCCAGGGGGTGGGGTCGGTTGTTCGCGCATTGCGCGAAGCCGGTCTGGAGTGGACGCTGCTGCTTAGCCGTGCGGCGCTGCAGGAGCGTTTCCGGGGAACCATTCCCGCGACCTACGAGGTAAGTCCAGAGTTCGACGATGAGTATCTGCTCGCTCACCGTGAGTGGTTCGATGGCGAGGCGGCTGAGTGGGTGCGGCGTTCGCGGGGGGCGCCGGTCGGCACCGCATCTGAGGCTCGTCTGGTCGATGGGTATATCCTCATTGATATGCCCGCACTCGACAAGGCAGATCAGGTGATTGGGCGATCGGTGGTGCGCGCGTCGGCAGAGGTGGTTTCGCGTGACATCTCACAGGGGCGTCGGTCGATGTACTTGCTCAGTTTGGCGCTCGCCGCAGCGGTAACACTGGTGGTCGGATTGCTGATGCTGGTGGTACGGCGACGTTTGGTGATGCCAATGTTCGAGATCGTCAGCACGATCAATGACGTCATTTCATCAGGCCGATTTTCGGGCAGAGTCGAGGTCAGGAGACCCGATGAGCTGGGCCTTCTGGCCGAAAATTTCAATGCCTTGCTGGCAAACGTAGAGCGCGCTTTGAATGAAGCATCCGCAGTGATCGGCGGTATAGCGGGTGGCGATTTCGCGCGGCGTATGAAGACAGATTACCGGGGCGATCTGGCCTCGCTGCGCGACGGGATTGAAGCTGCAGCGATTGAGTTGCAACGCTCTCATCACACCATGGAGCAAGCGAACCTGGCCAAGGGGCAGTTTCTCGCCAATATGAGCCATGAGATCCGTACCCCGATCAACGGCGTGATCGGCATGTTGTCGTTGCTTGAGCATACGAAGATGAGTGCCGAACAGGCTGAACAGGTCAGGTTGGCACAGAGTTCCGCCGGCCTGCTGCTGGGTCTGGTCAACGACATACTCGATTTCTCCAAGATCGAGGCCGGCAAGATGAATATCGAGCAGCGTGCCCTGGATCTTCATGGCTTGTGCCGCGAGCTTGCGGAGGTGTTCTCCCACGCCGCAACGGCGAAGGGGCTGAAGCTGCGGCTCGACATCGCTGAGGGCGTGCCGGTATGGGTGCAGGGTGATTCCCTGCGCCTGCGGCAGGTGCTCAATAACCTGGTTTCCAATGCGCTCAAGTTCACCGAGCACGGTGAAATACGACTTCTGGTTGCCGAACGGGAGGGGAAGCTGCTGATCAGCGTCTGTGACAGCGGAATCGGGATGACGGAAGAAACGCTGGGGAGGTTGTTCCAGAGTTTCTCTCAGGCGGACAACTCAACCAGCCGCAAGTACGGCGGCAGTGGTCTGGGCTTGAAGATCTCTCGGGAACTCGCGTTGCTCATGGGGGGGGATGTTGAGGTTGTCAGCACGCTTGGGCAGGGCAGCGAGTTTTGTCTGAGCTTGCCGTGCATTCCGTGCGCCGCGCCAGAGGGCGGGGCCGAAGGTGTGCCGGTTCAACACAACTTCGTCGGCAAGCGTGTCTTGGTGGTTGAGGACAACCTGATCAATCAGAAGCTGGCGATGAAGCTGCTGGAGACGTTCGGTCTTGATGCCAGGCTTGCCAATCACGGCCAGGTGGCACTTGAGGTGTTGGCGCAGGAGAGTTTTGATCTGGTACTGATGGACTGCCAGATGCCGGTGATGGATGGTTACACCGCCACCCGGCTGATGCGCCAGAGTGATTTGCGCATTCCGGTGGTGGCGCTGACCGCAAATGCCTCTGCGGAAGACCGCCAACGCTGCATAAGCGCGGGCATGAACGACTTTCTCACCAAGCCATATACGCGTGCAAGCCTCGAGGCAACGCTCGCACGCTGGCTTGACTGAGGGCGTGGCTAGCCGGGGTGTGCTGAAGCGCTCCCCGGTGTAACAGGCACGCTGTTGGGATTCATGCACCATGAGCGTGCATGAATGGGGCGTCGTAGCCCGGTTTTAGCCCCCAGCTGCCCGGCCTGCGCGCTTTTCCGAACAGGCACCGTTCTTGCGAACTGCTCCCTGACAGCCAACGGAGTCAGGGATGTTCGGGGATCTGCACCATCTATCACACCACGCAGCATGGCGGCGGCAGCTGGAGATGTTGCTCGAGTCGGCCGGTGAGGGCATCTACGGCATCGATCTGCGCGGGCGCTGCATCTTCATCAACCGCGCCGGTGCCGAAGCGCTTGGATATACCCCGGATGAGGTGCTGGGGCGCAACATGCACTACCTCATCCACCACTCCCACGCCGATGCCGAGCTGATGCCGGTGCACGACTGCCGCATCTTCCGCGCCTTCAAGGAAGGGCGGGGCTGCCGGGTGGATGACGAGGTGCTGTGGCGGCGTGACGGTACTTCGTTTGCGGCCGAGTACGCCTCTTATCCGATCCGTGAAGAGGGGCGGGTAGTCGGTGCGGTGGTGACCTTCAACGACATCACCGAGCGCAAGCGCACCGAGGCCGCCTTGCAGGCCGCGCGCGAGGATCTGGAGCGCCGGGTTTCCGAGCGCACCGCCGAACTGTCGGCCGCGAATGCGCGTCTGCAGCAGGCCGGTGAGGCCTTGCGGCGGCTCTCCGCCCACCTCAACCGGGTGCGTGAGGAGGAGCGTGCGCATATTGCGCGTGACATCCACGATGACCTCGGCGCCTCGCTTACCGCCATGCAGCTCGAACTGAACTGGTTGCGCCAGCGCCTGGAGGATGATGCCAAGGTGTGCGCGCACATTGATGCGGCGCTCGACATCGGTCAGACCGCGATGGGGGCGATGCGCCGCATCCTCAACGACCTGCGCCCCGGCGTGCTTGATCACCTCGGTTTGTGGGCGGCGCTCGAATGCCTGCTGCAGGAGACCGAGAGCCGCAGTGGTCTGCTCTGCCTTGCCCGCATCGCTCCGGAGGTGGAGCGCTGCCGGCTTGGGCGCGAGGCCGAGATTGCCATCTACCGCATAGCGCAGGAAGTGCTCACCAATGTGCAGCGTCATGCCGACGCCCACCGCGTGGATGTCGATGCGCATGCGCAGGGACGCACGCTGGTGATCGCCATTGGCGATGACGGCCGCGGCATGGGCGTGCCGGCGACGCCGACCAGCTTTGGCTTGCTCGGCATGTACGAACGCGCCCGTGCGCTGGGCGGCGAACTGCACATCGACAGCCGCCGCGGCTTTGGTACCACGGTGATCCTGACGCTGCCGGAGGTGCTGGCATGAGCGCCCGCGTCCTGAGCCTGCTGGTAGTCGATGACCACATGATCATCCGCCGCGGCCTCATCCAGATCCTCTCCGAGGCGCCGGCCATCGGCGACATCCGCGAGGCCGCCGATGGTGCGGCGGCGCTGCGCGCGCTGCGCGAGCGCGCGGTGGATGTGATGCTGCTCGACATCGCCCTCGGCGAGCGCGACGGGCTCGATGTCCTGAAGACGGTGCGCACGGAGTTTCCCGGGGTCGGGGTGGTGATGCTGTCGGTGTATCCGGAGTCGCAGTTCGGCGTGCGCGCGATCCGCGCCGGTGCCGGCGCCTACCTCAACAAGGGGTGCTCACCCGAGGCGCTGCTCGACGCCATCGTGCGGGTCGGGAGTGGTGGCGTGTATCTGACGCCAGGCATCGCCGAGCTGCTCGCCCGCAGTGTGCGCAGCAATGACGACCGTGCGCCGCACGAGAGCCTGTCGAACCGCGAGTTCCAGGTCCTCGAACTGCTCGCCCGCGGCCATTCGGTGTCGGACATCGCCGTGCAGCTCAGCCTGTCGGCGAACACCATCTCCACTTACCGCGCGCGCATCTTCGACAAGCTCCAGGTACGCAGCATCGTCGAGCTGGCCAACTACGCCAATCGCCACCAGCTCTTCGGCCTCGCCGGCAGTGACCAGCATCAGCGCATGTAGTGCTGGCACTACAACACAATCACGACATCCGCGATACCGCCGCGCTCAGCCGGAACGCATGATGGGAACCGTTGGCAAGGCCGATTGCGGGAGGCAGCAAATGCGTAAGGCAGGTTTCAGACTGGGCGTGTATGTGTTCAAGGACGCCGAAGTCATCGACTACGCGGCGCCGTGCGGGGTGCTCTCGGTGGCGCGTCGCTTCGACCCCGAGCTCGACGTCTTCCTCATCGCCGAGGCCATGCGCCCGGTGGCGACCCAGGCCGGCATCACCGTGCTGCCCAACTACAGTCTCGCCGATCAGCCGGCGCTCGACGCGCTGCTCATCCCGGGGGGCTTCGGCACCCGTCAGGAGATGCACAACCGCCGCCTGCATGACTATATCCGTGCGCTGCCCGCCGACTGCCTGCTCACCAGCGTGTGCACGGGTTCGTGGATTTACGCCGCGATGGGTCTGCTCGACGGTCTGGCAGCCACCAACCGCAAGGAGCCCGATCGTCTGGAGGCCTCTCATCTCGGCAAGACGCCGATCGACCGCCTTGCCGAGATCGCCCCCGCCTGCCGCATCAGCCGTGCCCGCGTCGTCGATGCCGGGCGCGTCGTCACCGCCGGGGGCATCAGCGCCGGGATGGAACTCGGCTTCCATCTGCTGCGCCGCGCCGGCTACGACGCCACCTTCATCCACGAGGTGGCGCGGGTCATGGAGTACCAGCGCGCCTACGCCCAGTACGAGCACGACATCGAATACGCCGCCCCGGCGGCAACCCGCCTGAAGTCCGCCTGAACCTCTAGAAGGAGTTGATCATGTCTGCCTTCCGCAATCCGTTCGACTACAAGGTCAGTCTGCACCGCGGTGGTTGCAGTTGCGGCCGCCACCACAGTCAGGCCGAACACGACCATGCCGAAGCCCTCGAAATGCGCGAGATGCAGGATCGCGCGGTGGAGGGTGCGGTGATGCGTGCGCTGTTTCCGCAGGATGCCCAGCGCCGCAGCTTCCTGAAGGCCGTCGGTGGCAGCACGGCGATGGCCGCCATCGCCAGCATCTTCCCGCTCGCCGCAGCCAAGGAGGCCTTTGCGGAAAGCACCGGCGCGCTGGAGAAGACCAAGCTCAAGGTCGGTTTCATCCCCATCACCTGCGCCACGCCGATCATCATGGCGCACCCGCTGGGTTACTACGCCAAGTACGGGCTCGACGTGGAGGTCGTCAAGACCGCAGGCTGGGCGGTGATCCGCGACAAGGCGCTGGCCAAGGAGTACGACGCCGCGCACATGCTCTCGCCGATGCCGCTGGCAATCTCGGTGGGCGCCGGCTCCAACCCCATCCCCTGGACCATGCCGGCGGTGGAGAACATCAATGGCCAGGCCATCACCCTGTCGGTCAAGCACAAGGACAAGCGCGATCCCAAGCAGTGGAAGGGTTTCAAGTTCGCCGTCCCCTTCGACTACTCGATGCACAACTACCTGCTGCGCTACTACCTCGCGGAGCACGGCCTGGATCCCGACCGTGATGTGCAGATCCGCTCCGTGCCGCCTCCGGAGATGGTCGCCAACATGCGTGCCGACAACATCGATGGTTTCCTTGCCCCCGATCCGGTCAACCAGCGCGCGGTGTATGACGGTGTCGGCTTCATCCACATGCTCTCCAAGGAAATCTGGGACGGTCACCCGTGCTGCGCGTTCGCCGCCAGCCGCGAGTTCGTCACCACCATGCCGAACACCTACAAGGCGCTGCTGAAGTCCATCCTCGACGCCACCGCCTACGCCCGCAAGGCCGAGAACCGCAAGGAGATCGCTGCCGCCATCGCCCCCGCCAACTACCTCAACCAGCCGGTGACGGTGGTCGAGCAGGTGCTGACCGGCACCTTTGCCGATGGTCTCGGCAACATCGTCCGCGATCCCCGGCGCATTGATTTCGATCCCTTCCCCTACGAATCCTTCGCGGTCTGGATCCTCACCCAGATGAAGCGCTGGGGGCAGATCCGCGGCGATGTCGATTACGCCCGCGTCGCCCGCGAGGTCTTCCTCGCCACCGACGCCACCCGTCTGATGAAGGAGGTCGGCATGGTGGCGCCGGAGAATCCGGCGAAGTCCTTCGAGGTGATGGGCAAGCCCTTCGATCCCAGCAAGCCCGAGGCCTACATCGAGAGCTTCGCGATCCGCAGGAGTTGAGCACCATGAGCGACAAGAAACCCTGGCTGGCGCCGCTGTTGTCGGTGCTCTTCCTCGCCCTGCTGATCGGCCTCTGGCAACTGGCCACCAAGCAGGAGCAGGGCGCGGTGGTGGTCGATGACGAGTACGCCGCACTGATCGGCGCCGCCGCGGCCAGCGGCGGCAAGTCGGCGATGCCGACCCCCGCCGACGTCGGCGCCAAGCTGTGGGAACATCTCAGCGATCCGTTCTACGACCGTGGCACCAACGACAAGGGCATCGGCATCCAGCTCGGCCACTCCATCGCCCGCGTGCTGATGGGCTTCGGGCTGGCGGCGCTGGTGGCTGTGCCGCTGGGCTTCGTCATCGGCATGTCGCCGCTGGTGTACAAGGCGCTCGACCCCTTCATCCAGATCCTCAAGCCGATCTCGCCGCTGGCATGGATGCCGCTCGCCCTCTACATCATCAAGGACTCGGGGATCTCGGCGGTGTTCGTGATCTTCATCTGCTCGCTGTGGCCGATGCTGGTCAATACCGCCTTCGGCGTCGCCTCCGTGCGGCGCGACTGGATCAACGTTGCCCGCACTCTCGAAGTATCGCGCCTGCGCACCGCCTTCCACGTCATCCTGCCGGCCGCCGCGCCCACCATCATGACCGGCATGCGCATCTCCATCGGCATCGCCTGGCTGGTCATCGTCGCCGCCGAGATGCTCGTCGGCGGCACCGGCATCGGCTACTTCGTGTGGAACGAATGGAACAACCTGTCGATCGCCAACATCATCAGCGCCATCCTCTTCATCGGCCTCATCGGCATGCTGCTCGACAACACCCTGGCGCGCCTGGCACGCGCGGTGACCTACAAGGAGTGATGAACCCATGAGTGCACCTTTCCTCAAGGTCGAAGGGCTTGCCAAGCGCTTTCCCGGCGAACGCGGCAAGAGCGACCTCACCGTCTTCGAGAACATCCACTTCGGTATCGAGAAGGGCGAGTTCGCCTGCATCATCGGCCACTCCGGCTGCGGCAAGACCACCATCCTCAACGTCCTCGCCGGCCTCGACGAAGCCAGCGACGGGCTGGTGATCATGGACGGCAAGGAAGTCCGCGGCCCCTCGCTCGACCGTGGCGTGGTCTTCCAGGGCCATGCCCTGCTGCCCTGGCTGTCGGCACTGAAGAACGTCGAATTCGGCGTGCGCTCGCGCTGGCCCGGATGGAGCGCGCAGCAGATCCACGCCCACAGCACCAAGTACCTGGAGATGGTCGGTCTCGGCCACGCCATGGACAAGAAGCCGGCGGAACTCTCCGGCGGCATGAAGCAGCGCGTAGGCATCGCCCGCGCCTTTGCCATCGAACCGAAGATGCTCCTCCTCGACGAGCCCTTCGGCGCCCTCGACGCCCTGACCCGCGGCACCATCCAGGACGAGCTGCTGGCCATCGTGCAGGCCACCCACCAGACCGTGTTCATGATCACCCACGACGTCGACGAAGCCATCCTCCTCGCCGACAAGATCGTGCTGATGAGCAACGGCCCCTACGCCCGCATCGCCGAAATCGTCGAAGTCACCCTGCCGCGCGACCGCAGCCGCGCCACCATGCACCACAACCCGCAGTTCTACCGCATCCGCAACCACCTGGTGGATTTCCTGGTGAACCGCTCGCACGACTTCGCCAACGGTGCCGCCGTCGATCACGACCCCCTGCATCCGCCGTTGGTCCGCCCCGGACTGGAATCCGCCGGCGCCGAGATCCTGCCGCTGCCCTCGGCCCAGCAGCAGCCCCCGCACAGCAATCCCACCCGCATCCACAAAGCCTCTGCCTGACAAGGAGATCACCATGACCCGCGAACAAGTCACCGCCCTCATCCTCGCCGCCAAGATCAAGAAGAAACTGAGCTGGACGCAACTGGCCGCAGTCGTCGGCCACAGCAAGGAATGGAGCACCGCTGCACTGCTCGGCCAGATGACCCTCAGCGCCGCCCAGGCCGAAGCCATCGGCAAGGCCCTGGATCTGCCCGAGGACGCCGTCGCCATGCTGCAGGTCGTGCCCTACAAGGGTTCGCTACCCACCGCCGTGCCCACCGATCCGCTGATCTACCGCTTCTACGAACTGATCAACGTCTACGGCACGACCTTCAAGGAACTCATTCACGAAGAATTCGGCGACGGCATCATGAGCGCCATCGACTTCAAGATGGACCTGCAGCGCGAGCCCAACGAAGCGGGCGACCGCGTCAGCATCACCATGAGCGGCAAGTTCCTGCCCTACAAGACCTACTGAGCGAGAGTGCGGCCGCGCGCAAGGCGCGGCCACACCGACTGCGCCTGCGGTAACTTTCCCGTAAACATTTCTTGACCGGGTTGTTTCGATGAGCTATAGTTTTGCTTCTCCGACGCGGGGTGGAGCAGTCTGGCAGCTCGTCGGGCTCATAACCCGAAGGTCGCAGGTTCAAATCCTGCCCCCGCAACCAAATAAAATCAAAGGCTTACGCGATGCGTAAGCCTTTGTGCTTTGTGGGTCTGGCGTAAATTGGCGTAAATCGATTTGGGGGTACCCCACAAATCGTGCCAACCGAAGCGGTTTCCGGAAGCCCGGAGACGTCGGCCAGAACCCGCCCTGAACCCAGGCTTACGCACATCGGGCGGCCCCACCTCCCGCAGCTCTTGCACCACTACCCGGGACGTCCCCCCTTGCTACGGCGTCAAAACCGAACAGCACACATATTGCTTGCGGGGCTGGTCGTACATCGCCTCGACTTGCTTCGGCTTCGAGCTGCTACGACAGGCCGGACTCAAAGAACAGTTCCATGCACCATCGTTGTCTAAACGAAACGCGCCGAAGCAAGGCTGGATAACATATAAATCAGTCGCTTGCGGATACCTCTAAGCTAAGGTCCTTGGTTAAACTGGCGCGGTCGAAGTGGCAGGCGGGGAGTTTGCCGTCGCCGAGCGCGGCTGCGACGAAGTCGACATTGCCCAGGTGTGCTGCCTCGGTCTTCTGTCGTGCCCTGGCGAGCATACCGGGCTGGATATCCAGCGCGACGACGCGACCGTCGGGGCCGACGCGCTGAGCAAGCGGCACCGTCAGGCGACCAGGGCCGCAGCCTGCGTCCACGACGGCCATCCCGGGCGCCAGGGCCAGCGTCTCGACGATGAACCGGGCGCGGTTGGTGTGCGTGAATGGGTTGTCCAGCTCAACCAGCCAGCGCAGCCACATCGGGCAGGGCAGGCTGTGGCAGCGGGAGGCCAGCCGCCACAGAGCGGCTGTGCTGGGGGTCATGAAACCCTGCGGGGCGGCGGGGGCGGAAAGCGCAATGCGCTCAGCCTTGCCTTGAAGAATGGGAAGTAGGCGTCGGTGCCGAAGAGGTTGCCGGCGTCGACGCGGAAGGGCAGGCGAAAGCCCTCGACTTCGCGGAAGTCCCCGGGCAGGGCGCCAAAGGGCTGGAGGCGGTACTTGCGCTCCGGGTTGGCATTGGTCCAGCGCAGGAAGCGGATGTCGGCCGGCTGTCCTGCAGCATCCACCCTCAGCTCCACGGTCTGCGACAGCCCTGCATGCGCCACGGTGACGCGGGCAGTGTCGGAATCCACCGCTGTCCAGGTGATGCCCGGTGCTGGCAGCAGTGCCGCCGGGGTCCACAACAGCGCTTCGGCGACATAGCGGCCGTAGGCCGCGCGCGCATGGTCGGCATCGTCGCCGATGCGGGCGACCGGGATCAGGCCGAGGATGCGGAAGCGCGTCCATCTGCCGCTGTCGGAGCCGGACAAGGGCACTGCGCCGGGGATCTGCAGCGTCCACAGGAAGCCCTGTGGGGCAGCGAGTATCTGGCGCGCTGCCATCGGGCGGTAGTTGGGCTGTGCGCGCGAGCCGAGGCTGAACTCGCCGCCCATGCCGATCTCCGCCACGGTGAGGAGGGGGGTGCCGGGGCGGATGGCAAAGTTGAAGAAACGCTGCGCCGCTTCCGGCAGTCCGGCGACCATTGCCGGATCGTACGGGGCGGGGCTGTCTGGCTGCAGTGCGGCCAGTCGCCTCCATTCGCCGCGCTCGGCGAGCGCGTCGCGGGCACGCAGCGCGATCAGCGCACACACGCTTGCCGCGAGGGCTGCCAGGGCAAGGCTGAGGAGGGTCATGGCGCCTTCCTTGCCGCACCGCGGCGTGCCTGCCTTTCCCTGCCAGTGCGGGGCGGCGCGGGATGGCCGGGGGCGGGTGTGCGGACGTCTTGCCGCAGGCTCACAGCAGCACCGCTTCGAGCGGGCGTCGCAGGGAGCGCGGCATCTGCGTGCCGCGCCCGAAGCGGACCACCAGGTCGGGCCGGCCGCCGCTCAGGCCCAGTGCGGCGGCGAAGGCGGGGCGCAGCGAGGATACTTCGACGGGCTGATTCAGGTGCGCGTGGCGGATCCCGAGTGCGGCAGCCTGCAGCGCAAAGCGCTCGAAGGCGCGTCCGGCTTCGATCCATGACGGCTTGTCGTCGCGCTCGGAAACGAACACCGCGATTCCGGCGGCGCTGCGGATCTGGCGCGCGTACTTGTCGTTTTCCGCCGCCGCGGTGAAGAAGAGGTCGAACATCCGTCTGCCGAGCCACTCCGGCATCGAGGGGTTGCCCGAGGAGCCGGAAAACAGCCCGTCACCGCTGCGCGCCGCGTGCGCGCCGTTGAAGCGTATCCAGTCCCTGAGTTCGTCGACGAAGGCGGGCTCACCCATCTGCGCGCTATTGCCGGCGATGACGAAGTCGAGCACCTGCTCCAGGGCGCTGCGTGCGGTGAGCAGCAGGACGCGGACGCCGGTGCCGGCGGCGGCCTTTTCCAGCAGTTGCAGCTCCGCGCTGGTGAGCGCCTTGCCGTCGAACTCCGCCCGCGTCGTCTGGCGGAGCGGAATGGCCTCGAACAGCGGTGAAGCTGTCGCACGGGCAGGGGTCAGGGCGATCGTCAGCGCCTCGTCGCCGGCCGCGGTGAAGGCTGCCTCGGCGTGCAGGCCCCGGGCCGCGGCGGCCTGGATGAGGTTCTCGGCGGCGCACCCAAGGCTGACGAAGAGGTGGTGGTCGTCCGGATCGACCACCGGGCAGCGGCGCTGGAAGTCGGGAAGAATCGACACGGCGTCTTCCCGGAGGCGGAATTTCCAGCACTGGGTGTTGTGGCTGGAAGGCGCAAGCGTGGCGTAGCGCACCAGTTCCAGCAGGCGTGCGCGATGGCTGTTCGCAGTGTCCGTGCCGTGCCGCCAGGTGGTGTCGACCAGGGCTTCGTAGCGGGCGCGCGCAGTGCGCGCAGCGAGCGCGAAGCCGCCCGCGGCGACACCTGCGGCGCCAAGTGAGGCTGCGGCAATGAACTTCCTTCTGGGCATCATGGTGCGTGCAAGGAGAGGAGAGGGTCCAGCGCCCTGGATACGTGCCGATCTTACGCCGGCACGCGACTGCTGTCAGTCAGGCCGGCGGGTCTGCGCTGGCGGAGAAGTGTGCGGCGAGGTGGTCGATGAGCAGGCGCAGTTTGGGGGTGAGGTGCTTGCGGCTTGGATAAACCGCATAGATGCCCAGCTCCAGGGAGCGGTAGGCCGGCATGAGCTCGACCAGCTGCCCGCTGGCGAGATGTTCGTCGACGAGGAAGTCGGGCTGCAGGACGATGCCCTGATGCTGGAGGGCGCCGGCGACGCAGGTGTCGCCGTTGTTGCTGCGCAGGGTCGGGCGGACGCGTGCGCTGATGGGACCGTCGGGGCCGTGGAAGGGCCATTCGTCGCCGCCGGCGAAGTAGCTGTAGGCCAGTGTCGCGTGCGCGGCCAGCTCGCCGGGGTGCGTGGGGGTGCCGGCGCGCGCCAGGTATGCGGGCGAGGCGCACAGCAGCAGGCGGGTCGACGACAGGCGGCGGCAGATCATGGTGGAGTCGGGCAGGCGGGAGATCCGGATGGCGAGGTCGTAGCCCTCCTCGACCAGATCGACGATGCGGTCGGAGAGGGTGATGTCCAGTTCGACGCGCGGGTGCCGCGCCTGGAAGCGCCCCCACAAGGGCGCCAGGCGGGCGATGCCGAAGCTCACCGGGGCGTTCACGCGCAGCAGGCCAATGGCCTGGCCGCTGCGTACGGTGATCTCCGCTTCTGCCTCATCGAGGTCGCCGAGCAGGCGCTTGCAGCGCGCCAGAAAGACTTCCCCCTCGGCGCTCAGCGACAGGCGGCGGGTGGTGCGGTGGAGGAGGCGGACGTCGAGGCGGCGCTCCAGTTCGGCGATCTGGCGGGAGACGGCCGGACGCGAGCTGCCCAGTTGTTCGGCTGCGGCGGCAAAGCTGCCGGCTTCAGCGACGGCGACGAAGGTCTGCATCTGCTGGAGGCGTGACATTGTTCCAGTAAATGGAATAGTTGATTGTCTGAAGCCTACTTTATCTTGATCTGCTGCGTAAATAGAGTGTGTCAACGGCCGCTGTCCGACCGTTTTCGTTAATCCGCCCGTGTGCTTCATGCTGTGCGCGGGCAACACTCTCAGGAGCATTGCAGATGAACATTCAATCCATTCGCGGTCTGTTTTCTTCCGATGCGGGCTGGGCGGCGCTGGTGTTGCGCATCCCGGTAGGCATCATCTTCACTGCGCACGGAGCGCAGAAGCTGTTCGCCTGGTTCGGCGGTCATGGTCTGGCCGGCACCGCCGGCTGGATGGACTCCATCGGCCTCTCGCCGGGCTATCTGATGGCGCTGCTGGCCGGCTCAGCGGAGTTCTTCGGCGGTCTGGCGCTGCTCGCCGGCTTGCTGGTGCGCCCTGCAGCGGCGGCGCTGGCGTTTGCGATGACGGTGGCGGTGTTCGCGGTCCACTTCGAACACGGCCTGTTCATCAGCAACAACGGCTACGAGTTCGCGCTGGTGCTGCTCGCCGCTGCGCTTGCGCTGCTGTTCAGCGGCGGTGGCCGAGCCTCGGCGGACAGCTGGATCGCCGCCCGCCTGGGCTGAGGAGGAGTGATGAGTGGATTGCCGTCGCTGTTCGTTTCCCACGGTGCGCCGACCTTTGCCTTGCGGCCGGGGACGGCCGGCGCTGCTCTTGCGGCAGTCGGCGCACGCCTGCCCCGGCCGCGCGCGGTGCTGGTGCTGTCGCCGCATTGGCAGACGGCGGACCTGCGTGTGGGAACGTCCGCGCAGCCGCCGACCATTCACGATTTCCACGGCTTCGAGGCGGCGCTGTATGAACTGCGTTACCCGGCCAGCGGCCACCCCGGGCTGGCCGGGCGGGCGTGCGGCTTGCTCGGTGCCGCGGGGTGGGCGGTGCAGGCCGATGAGGTGCGCGGACTCGATCACGGTGCCTGGGTGCCGTTGCTGCATCTTTTTCCAGGCGCAGATGTGCCGGTGTTCCAGGTCTCGCTGCCGCTGGCGCTGGACGCCGTGGCGGCGTGGCGGCTGGGGCAGACGCTTGCCCCTTTGCGTGACGAAGGCGTGCTGGTGGTCGGCTCTGGCAGCCTGACCCACAATCTTGCCGATTTCCGCCATTCACGCGGCGCCGACCAGCCCTACGTGCGCGAGTTCAGCGCATGGGTGGCGAGGGCCATTGCCGCCGGAGCGCACGACGATCTCCTCCATGCCCTCGAACGTGCCCCCGCGGCGCTGCGCGCGCACCCCACCGCGGAGCATTTCTGGCCCCTGCTGGTCGCCGCCGCGGCGGGCGCGGCTGGGGGCAGCGCATGGCGCATCGACGGCGGCATCGAGTACGGCATCCTGGCCATGGACGCCTTCGTTTTCGGCACTGCGGCGCAGGTCGACGCCGTGCGCGCGGCACGCTGACCGTCAGGACGGCGACACCGGCAGGTAGAGGGTTTCCTTGATCTCTTCCATCACCACGTAGCTGCGCGATTCTGCAGCGGCGGGGAGCTTGAGCAGGATGTTGCCGAGGAGGCGGCGATATTCGCTCATCTCGGCGATGCGGGCCTTCACCAGGTAGTCGAAATCCCCCGACACCAGATGGCACTCCATGACTTCGGGAACGAAGCGCATCTCGTTCTTGACGCGCTCGAAGACCTCGCCGGACTTGGCCGACAGCTTGATTTCGACGAACACCAGCAGGCTGCGTCCGAGGGCGTGCGGGTTGACGTGGGCGTGGTAGCCGGTGATCACGCCGTCGCGCTCCAGGCGGCGCACGCGCTCGGTGCACGGGCTGGCCGAAAGACCGACCTTGTCGGCCAGTTCGGTCATCGCCATGCGGGCATTTTTCTGCAGCAGATCGAGAATCTTGCGGTCGATGCGGTCGAGGTCGCGCATGTCACTCCCAGGCATGGCCGTCAGGGTGTTTGACGATAAAAATCACTTTTAGAAGGCACTAGTTTAGTGAAAAGCACTGTGATATGCGAACTAGACTTCACATATTCAATGCAATCGTGCTCTTGTGGAGATACTCATGCACGTACTCGTCCTCGGCAGCGGCGTCATCGGCACCACCACCGCCTACTATCTGGCCCGCGCCGGTGCGCGCGTTACCGTGGTCGATCGCCAGCCGGCGCCGGCGATGGAGACCAGTCATGCGAACGCCGGTCAGGTCTCGCCGGGCTACTCCACACCGTGGGCGGCCCCGGGCATTCCCCTGAAGGCGGTGAAGTGGCTGTTCCAGCGCCACGCGCCGCTGGCCGTGCGTGCCGACGGCAGCCTCTTCCAGCTGCGCTGGATGCTGGCCATGCTGCGCAACTGCACGCCGGCGGCGTATGCGGTGAACAAGGAGCGCATGATGCGTCTGTCGGAGTACAGCCGCGATTGCCTGCGCGAGCTGCGCAGCAGCACCGGCATCCACTACGAGGAACGCATGCGCGGCACGCTGCAGCTGTTCCGCAGCAAGGCGCAGCTCGACGCCGCGGCACGCGACATTGCCGTGCTGGAGGAGTGCGGCGTGCCTTTCGAACTGCTCGACCGCGATGCCCTGGCCGGAGCCGAGCCTGCTCTTGCGCGGGTGAAGCACAAGCTCGCCGGTGGGCTGCGCCTGCCGAATGACGAAACCGGCGACTGCGCCCTGTTCACCCGGCATCTGGCAGCGCTGGCGGCGGAGCAGGGGGTGGTGTTCCGCCACGGCCTGGCGGTGGATGGTTTCGAGATGGAAGGCGGGCGCATCCGCGCGCTGCGCGCCGCAGACGAACGCCTGGAGGCCGATCGCTACGTGCTTGCGCTGGGCAGCTACTCGCGTCCCTTCCTGCAGCCCCTCGGGCTGGACATTCCGGTGTATCCGGTGAAGGGCTATTCGCTCACCGCAGCGCTCACCGACGCCGCCGCGGCGCCGCTGTCCACCGTGCTCGACGAAACCTACAAGGTCGCGGTGACGCGCTTCGAGCAGCGCATCCGCGTGGGCGGCATGGCCGAGCTGGCGGGTTTCGACCTGTCCCTCGACGCCCGCCGGCGCGCCACCCTGGAGATGGTCGCGGACGATCTCTTCCCCGGCAGTGGCGACCTGCCGCGCGCCGAATTCTGGACCGGACTGCGGCCGATGACCCCGGACGGCACGCCGCTGGTCGGCCCCTCGGGGATCCCCGGGCTGTACCTCAACACCGGCCACGGCACGCTGGGCTGGACCATGGCCTGCGGCTCCGGGCGCCTGCTTGCCGATCTGGTCTGCGGTCGTCAGCCCGCCATCCGCGCCGACGACCTCGGCGTGGCGCGCTATCGCAGCGGCAGCGCGCCACGCCACGCCGGCGGCACCCACGCCGCGCACGCCTGAGCGCGCCGTCACACCATTTTGCCGGAGCTGCGGCGACGGGCGCTCTATACTGAAGCATCACCCCCGCGCCGGAGCTCCCGCATGGATCTCGATCTCGCCGTCTTCCGCCTCAACGCGCTGGCCACGCTGACTGCCACGGACGCAGGGGGCAGGCGCGCCGGTGCCGCGAACAACGATTTCTTCAACACCCTGCTGAATGCCCAACTCGCCCTCCATCCCGGTGCCGGCGGTGCGGCGGCGGGGCTGGGCGGCGGGCTGGCGTCCGCCCGCCTCGATGCCGTGCTCGGCCAGCTCGAGGCCAGCAACGCCACCTTCATGCGACGCTACAACGCGCGCGTCGGTGAAATCGGTGACGAGGCCAGGGTGCTGGAGCAGTTGCGCGCGCGCGTCGCCGAGCTAGGCGAGGCCAGCCGTGCGCTCGGGCAGATCGACGGCGGCGCCGACGATGCCGCGGTGACCGCCGCCGTGCAGGGCTTCATTGCGCGCTACAACGCCTGGGATGCCGAGTTCGACCCCTATTTCGAAGCCGGCGGGCTGCTGGCCGACAACCAGGCCGGCGAGGTGGCGCGTTTTTCGCTGCGCCGCGAGGTCGGCTCCATCTTTCATGGCGCGGGCAACGGCGGTCACGCCCTGGGCTTCACCGACATGGGGCTGAGCTTCACCGCCGATGGTCAGGCGGTGCTCGACGAAGCCGCCTTTGCCGCCGCTCTGGGGGCCAACCGCAGCGGCGCGCTGCAGACCCTCGCCAACGTCGCGCAGGCCTTCGGTGATGCCGCCGAGATGCTCGCCGCGGACGGTCATCTGCTCGACCGCCGCATCGACAACGCCGCCCGCGCGGTGGCCTGGGCGGCCGACAACCAGCGCGCGGTGGAGGCCGAGTTCGGCCCCGGTGCGCTGACTGCGCGCGTGCGCAGCTGAGGCGCGGCAGCCAGCACCCCAAGGCATTGCGCGCGCGGATGACTATACCGTCTGGACGGTATAGTATTGGAGCCTGCCTGCGTATTGCGAGGAAAGTCATGGCTCCCGGAGTGTTCACCGCCCGTTCGCTTGTGCTGCTTGCCGGCAGCGTACTGGCGCTCGCCGGGTGTGGCGAGCGCGCCGCGCCGCCTGCCGCCGAGGCACCCGAACTGCCGGTGCACATGATGGTGGTGGAACCTGACCGGATGATGGCAGGGCGTTTCTTCGTCGGCCAGGTGGAAGCCGCCAGCACCGTCGATCTGGCGTTTCAGGTCGGCGGACGGCTGCAGACGCTGCCGGTGCAGGAGGGCCAGACGGTGCCAGCCGGGCAGTTGCTCGCCGCCCTCGATCCCACCGACTTCCGTCTCCAGGTCGAGAAGGCCGAAGTCGCCGCGGCGCGCGCGGCGCGTGACCTCGAGCGCGGCCGTCAGCTCAATGCGCAGGGCTTCGTCAGCGAGGCCATGCTCGACGGCTACGAGCTGGCCGCACGTGAGGCCCGCCTGACCCTCGAACAGGCCCAGCGCAACCTTGGCCATGCCCGCCTGGCGGCCCCTTTCGATGCCCTCGTCACCCGCCGCCTGCAGGAGCGTCACGCCATGCTGCAGGCTGGCGCCCCGGTGCTGCGCGTGCATAACCTTGCCGAGCTGCGCATGCACGTGCATGTGCCGGAGATGCTGGTCCGCCACGCCGGCGGCTTCGAGCGCCACCGCGCCCATGCGGTGCTCGACGAGAGCACTGGCGAGGTGCTCGAACTGCAGTATCTCGAACACGCCGCAGAGGCCGATCCGGTCAGCCAGACCTACCGCGTCAGCTTTGCCATGCCGCGCCCGCAGGATCGTCTGCTGCTGCCGGGGATGACCCTGCCGGTGCGCATCAGCGCGCGCGAGGCGCTGGCCCTGGAGGCGATCTGGATTCCCCTTGGCGCGCTCGACACCTCTGCAGAAGGCGTGCTGCACGTCTGGCGCTACGACGAAGGCAGCGGCAGCGTCAGCCGCCAGCGCGTGCTGGTCGGCAACGTGCGCAACGACGCCATCATGGTGGTCGACGGCCTGCGGGCCGGCGACCGCATCGTCACCGCCGGCGTCGCCCATCTGCACGAGGGGCAGCGCGTGCGCCCGTTTTCCGGCTACTGAGCGGGGCTGGCGCGATGTCCCTGGCCACCCACGCCATCGAGAAACCCGTCCACACCTGGATGCTGATCCTCTTCTGCCTGTTCGGCGGTCTGTGGGCGGTGGTCAGCATCGGCAAACTCGAAGATCCCGCCTTCACCATCAAGCAGGCGGTGATCCTCACCGACTACCCGGGTGCGAGCGCTGTCGAGGTCGAGCAGCAGATCACCGAGCTGCTCGAAACCGCCCTGCAGCAACTGCCCCAGCTCAAGCATCTGGAGTCGCGCTCGACGCCGGGCAACTCGCGCATCACCGTGGAGATCAAGGACCGCTACCGCGGCGCCGAGGTGGCGCAGACCTGGGACGAGCTGCGCCGGCGCGTCCATGACGTCCAGCCGCGCCTGCCGCCGGGGGCCAAGGCGCCGCAGGTGATCGACGATTTCGGTGACGTCTTCGGCATCTACTACGCCGTGCGCGCCGACGGTTTCACCACCCGCGAGCGCTACGAGCTGGCCGATTTCCTGCGCCGCGAACTGCTCACCCTGCCCGGGGTGGCGAGGGTGGAGACCGCCGGCGTGCTCGAAGAGCGCATCTACGTCGAGATTCCCCGCGAACGACTGAGCGCGCTGGAGCTGTCGCTGTCGCAACTGGCGGCGCTGATCCAGGTCGAGAGCGTGGTGGTGCAGGCCGGCGACGTCGTCCTTGGCGACCGCCGCGTGCGGCTGCGCAGCCAGGCCTTGCTGGGTTCGGCCGATGCCGTGGAGGATCTGCGCATCGGCATTCCCGGCACGACCCGCGAGCTCAGCGTGGGTGATGTCGCCACGGTCATCCGCAGCGACAACGAGATTCCCGCCCATCTCATCCGCCACAATGGCCAGCCTGCGTTCACGCTGGCGGTGTCGGCGCTTGCCGACGCCAACATCGTCGAGGTCGGGGCGGTGGTCGAGGCCTATCTCGACGCCTTGCGGCTGCGCATTCCCGCAGGCGTGGACATCCAGCCGATCTACCAGCAGCACGTCGTGGTGGCCGAATCCATCGACAGCTTCATGGCCAACCTGGTGCTCTCGGTGAGCATCGTCATCGCCGTCCTGTGTCTGGCCATGGGCTGGCGCATCGGCGTCGCGGTGGGCGCCACGCTGCTGCTCACCGTGCTCGGTTCGGTGTTCTTCATGAAGCTCTTCGGCATGGAGATGCAGCGCATCTCGCTGGGGGCGCTGATCATCGCCATGGGCATGCTGGTGGATAACGCCATCGTCGTTGCCGAGTCGATGCTGGTCGCCATGCAGCGCGGCCTGCGCGCGCGCCAGGCCGCCGCCGAAGCCACCACGCGCACGCAGATGCCGCTGCTGGGGGCCACCGTGATCGGCCTGATGGCCTTTGCCGGCATCGGCCTGTCGCAGGACGTCACCGGCGAGTTCCTCTTCTCCCTCGCTGCGGTGATTGCCATCTCGCTGCTGCTGAGCTGGTTGCTGGCGGTCACCGTGACGCCGCTCTTCGGCCACTACCTGTTCGGCCGTCTGCGTGGCGGCGATGGCGACGCGCTCTATGGCGGCGTGGCCTACCAGCGTTACCGCGCCATGCTGGCGCTGGCCCTGCGCCACCAGTGGAAGACCATCGCCGCGCTGGTGGCGCTCACCGCGCTGGCGATCGCCGGCTTCACCGCGGTCAAGCAGGATTTCCTGCCGCCGTCCGATACACCGCTATTCACCATCAACTACTTCAAGCCCCAGGGCAGCGACATCCGCGCCACCGAGCGCGACGTCATCGCCATCGAGGCCGCATTGCTGCGTCGTCCGGAGGTCGAATCGGTGACCAGCTACGTCGGTCAGGGCGGTGCGCGCTTCATGCTCACCTACTCGCCGGAGGCCGCCAATGCCGCCCTCGGCCACCTCATCGTGCGCCTGCATCCGCAGCACCGCGCGCGCATGGATGCGCTGATGGCCGAAGTGCAGGGGGAGGTACGTACCGCCCTGCCGGACAGCGAGATTTACCTGCGCCGGCTGATGTTCGGCCCCGGCGACGGTGCCAAGATCGAGGCGCGCTTCTCCGGTTCCGACCCCATGCAACTGCGCGCGCTCGCCGAGCGTGCGCAGGCGCTGATGCAACACTCCGGCGCCGTTGTCGATCTGCGCCACGACTGGCGCCAGCGCGAACTGGTGCTGGTGCCGCGCTGGCATGAGGCGCACGCGCGCACCGCCGGCGTCACCCGCGCCGATCTTGCCGAAGCCACGGCCTTCGCTACCGTGGGCATCCGCAGCGGCAGCTTCTACGAGGACGAGCGCCAGATTCCCATCATCCTGCGCCCGCCGCAGGCCGAGCGCCTGGAGGCCGCGCGACTCGACGACCGCCTGATCTGGAGCGCCGCCGAGGGCCGCTACATCCCGCTCGCGCAGGTTGTCGACGGTTTTGCCGTCGACCATGAGGAAGCCCTCATCCAGCGCCGCGACCGCGTGCGCACCCTCACCGTGCAGGGCGAGCCGGCCGCCGGGCTGACCGCCGACGCTGCCCTGCGCCAGGTGCGCGCCGCCGTCGAGGGCATCGCGCGTCCGCATGGCTATCGCCTGGAGTGGGGTGGCGAGTACGAGAACTCGCAGCGCTCGCGCACCTCGCTGGGCGCCACGCTGCCAGGCAGTTTCCTGGTCATGCTGGTGATCACCGTGCTGCTGTTCAACGCCTGGCGGCAGGCGCTGGTGGTGTGGCTGATCGTGCCGATGGCGATCTGCGGGGTGACTGCCGGACTGCTGCTGACCGGCATGCCGTTCAGCTTCACTGCGCTGCTCGGGCTGCTCAGCCTCTCCGGGATGCTGATGAAGAACGCCATCGTGCTGATCGACGAGATCGACAACCGCCGCAGCGGCAAGGCGGCCTGCGGCGAAGCGGTGATGGAGGCCAGCGTGAGCCGCATCCGCCCGGTGGTGCTCACCGCCCTGACCACCGTGCTGGGCATGCTGCCCCTGCTGTGGGATGCCTTCTTCGCCTCCATGGCGGTGACCATCATCGGCGGCTTGGCCTTCGCCACCGTGCTTACCCTGGTGGCGGTGCCGGTGTTCTATGCGCGCATCTTCGGCATCCGTGCCGCCACCTCACAGGGAGACCACTGAATGGCCGGTAAACGACAGGGCGCGCAGTCGCGCCTGGCCATCCTGCAGGCTGCTGCGCGGGTGATCGAGGCTGCCGGTGCCAGCCATCTCACCCTCGATGCGGTGGCGCACGAGGCCGGCATCAGCAAGGGCGGGCTGCTTTATCACTTCCCCAGCAAGGAGGCGCTGCTCGAAGGCATGCTCGGGCGGGTGGTGGAACGTTCGCTGCAGTTCCGTGCCGAGGCCCGCGAGGCGGCGCCGCACAGCACCCTGCTGCAGCGCCTGCTGCAGGCGCGCCTGCGCCTCTATGCCGATGTTGACGACAGTGTGCTGCTTGCCATTCTCGCCGCCGCAGCGGAGCGTCCGGCCCTGCTCGACGGTGTGCGCCCGGAGATTGCCGCAGCGCTGGCCGGAGTACAGGACGAGCACGCGGACGCCGTGGGGGCGCTGATCGTCTGGCTCGCCAGCGAGGGTCTGGCGCTCTATGAACGCCTCGATCTGGCCGCTTTCGACCCCGCCCTGCGCAATGCCATCGAGGTTCGCCTGCAGGCCATGGCCGCGCAGCTGGCTGCCGGCGCGGGGTCAGATCCGGAAGCGTGATGTGCGGTTTCGGACAGTCCGCGCATGCCAGCGCGGCAGGCGGCAGTCCAGCCGGGGTTGCGAGCGTGATCATGAGGCCATCGTTGTGGTCAGCATGACCAGTGTCAGGTAACGGCCGAACTTGGCGATGGTGACCAACAGCAGGAAACTCCACAGCGGTTCGCGCATCACCCCGGCGACAACGGTGAGCGGGTCGCCAATCACCGGCATCCAGCTCAGCAGCAGCGACCAGCGGCCATAGCGGTGGTAGCGCGCCTGCATGCTGGCCAGGCGTTCGCCGCGCAATGGGAACCACTTCCTGTCGTGCCAGCGTTCGATGCCGCGGCCAAGGAGCCAGTTTACCAGCGCGCCCAGCACGTTGCCGAGGGTGGCTACGGCCAGGAGTGCCCAGACCGGGTAGGTGCCGAGCACCAGCAAGCCGACCAGCACGGCCTCCGACTGCATCGGCAGCAGGGTCGCAGCGAGGAGGGCGGAAAGGAACAGGCCGGAGAGGGCTGCGGACATCGCGACTCGGGGGCCGCCCTTGCGCCTGCGGCAGGCGTGGTGCGGGAGGGAAGGGCGGCGCCTGCGCCCCGCCGCCAGCCCTGAGCGGGTCTGCGTGCAACAGGGCGAGGTGATGGGGGAGTGGTGCCGGCAAGAGGAGTCGAACCCCCGACCTTCGCATTACAAGTGCGCTGCTCTACCAACTGAGCTATGCCGGCGCGCGGCGGATTATAGCCCAGGAGCCTGCGCCCGCGCAGCGCGTGCCTCAGCGCGGCGGCGCGCGCCTGCGCCCCTTGGGCTGGAAGACCAGACAGGGCAAGCCGGAGGAGGCCAGCACCTCGTACTGGGGCAGGCGCTTGCTCTTGAAGCCGAGCTTCTGGCAGCCGTACGGAAAGGTGGCGTCGTGGGTGATGTAGAAGTGCGCGCAGGCGTTGCAGTTGGGGGTCGGAGCGCTCACGGTGGTGCCGGTGGTGAGGGGACTGTAGCGATGATAGCGCAGCGGCGGGGCGGTGCCGGCCTGGCATGCGCGCCGGCTTCTTGCTTCCGTGTGGACTCGCTCAGCGCACCCAGGTGCGCACGCTGCCGTCCGAATAGGCCCCCAGCACGCTGCCCGGACGGGCACCGTAGGCCACCGCCAACGTGCTCAGGCCGCTGGCGCGGGTGCCGGTGGGCTGGGCGGCCTGCCAGTGGTGCAGCAATTCGCCGCTGGCGCTGCTCCACAGCATGATGCGGCCGCCGGGCAGGCCGGTGAGCAGGGTGCCGTTGTCGGCGGCGAAGCGGGCGCTGACGATGGTGGTGCGCGGCTGGCCGATGGTGGCCACGGGCTGGCCGTCGGGCAAGCGCCAGATCTGTCCCTTGCCATGCGCGCGGGCGCCGAACAGCAGGCTGCCGTCGCCCGCCAGGGTGAGCACGGTGACTGCGCCATCGAACTTCCAGCTCAGCCCTGCCTCACCACTGTCGAGCGTCCACGACTGCACAATGCCGTCGCTGGCGCCGGTGACGCCGAAGCGTCCGTCGGCGCTGATGGCGACCGCCGTCACCGCGCTGCCGTGGCGGATGCGCGCCAGCGGCTGTGCGCTGGCGGTATCGATGAGGAGGGCGTGGTTGTCGTGCAGGCCGACCAGCAGCCGGCGGCCGCCGGCTGACAGGGCGAGCGCCTGGATGCCGCCGGTGGTGGACCAGAAGCCCAGTGCGCGGCCGCTGGCGGTGTCCCAGAGGACGATGCGGTGGCGCTCGGCGGTGGCGGCGTGCTGGCCGTCGGGTGAGAAGGCGGTGGCCACCAGGGCGCCGGCGTCTTCGCCGTGCTGCCAGTCATGGAGGCGGGTGGCATCGCTCACCCGCCACAGGCTGGCGCCGTGGAAGACGCTGGCGGTGAGCAGGTGCTCACCGGCAGGGTCGAAGCTGGCGGCGAACAGCCCGCCCTCTTCGGTCGCCTGCCAGTGCCGTTCGGCAACATCCGCGCAGCCGCCGAGGGCGAGCACGGCGGCGCTGAGGAAGGCGGCAAGGGCAGGGCAGCGATGACTCACCGGAGGGTTCTCCACGGGTGGTTTCGAGGTCGATTGTACGCGCGCCGGCAGCGTAAGCCCGCATGTCTCACCCCGTCCCTGCTGCGGGTGCCGATACGCTCGCCGTGGCACGCCGTACTCGCTCGCGCCGCCTCGACGTAGTGTCAGCTACGCCTTCGGCGCCGCTCGCTCCGTGCGGCGCACCACGACGGCGCCTCGACCCCCTCGTGACGTGCCAGTGTGAGAAATGCGGGCCAGGGCGGCGCCCGGCGCGGCAAGAAAAACCCCGCCGGGAGGGCGGGGCGGGTGTGCTGCGGGGGGGGCGCTCAGGCGGTGACGACGGGGATCTTGCCGATCTTCGCCTGCCACTCCTTGGGGCCGGTGTTGTGCACGCTGGTGCCGCTGGAATCGACCGCCACGGTCACCGGCATGTCTTCGACAGTGAACTCGTAGATGGCTTCCATGCCGAGGTCCTCGAAACCGACCACCTTCGCTTCCTTGATCGCCTTCGACACCAGGTAGGCCGAACCGCCCACCGCCATCAGGTAGGCGGACTTGTTGTCGCGGATGGCGTCGATCGCCACCGGGCCGCGCTCGGACTTGCCGATCATGGAGATCAGGCCGGTCTGCTCCAGCATCATGCGGGTGAACTTGTCCATGCGGGTGGCGGTGGTGGGGCCGGCCGGGCCGACCACTTCGTCGCGCACCGGGTCGACCGGGCCGACGTAATAGATCACCCGGTTGGTGAAGTCCACCGGCAGCTTCTCGCCCTTCGCCAGCATGTCCTGGATGCGCTTGTGCGCGGCGTCGCGGCCGGTGAGCATCTTGCCGTTGAGGAGCAGGATCTGGCCCGGCTTCCAGGAGGCGACTTCCTCCTTGGTGAGGGTGTCGAGGTTCACCCGGGTGGCGACGTTGGTGTCGGCCTTCCAGGTGACGTCGGGCCAGTCTTCCAGCTTCGGCGTTTCCAGCTTGGCCGGGCCGGAGCCGTCGAGGTGGAAATGCACGTGGCGGGTCGCCGCACAGTTGGGGATCATCGCCACCGGCAAGCTGGCCGCGTGGGTGGGGTAGTCCATGATCTTGACGTCGAGCACGGTGGTCAGACCGCCCAGGCCCTGCGCACCGATGCCCAGCGCGTTGACCTTCTCGATCAGCTCCAGGCGCAGTTCCTCGACGCGGGTGAGGGTGGCACCGCTGGCCGCCTTGGCCTTCAGTTCATGGATGTCCACCGGCGCCATCAGCGACTCCTTGGCCAGCAGCATGGCCTTCTCCGGCGTGCCGCCGATGCCGATGCCGAGGATGCCCGGCGGACACCAGCCGGCGCCCATGGTCGGCACGGTCTTGATCACCCAGTCCACGATGGAGTCGGACGGGTTGAGCATGGCCATCTTGGTCTTGTTCTCCGAGCCGCCGCCCTTGGCTGCACAGATCACTTCCACATGGTGGCCGGGGACGATCTCGTAATGCACCACCGCCGGCGTGTTGTCCTTGCTGTTCTGGCGTTTGCCGGCCGGGTCGAGCAGCACCGAGGCGCGCAGCTTGTTGTCCGGGTGGTTGTAGGCGCGGCGCACGCCTTCATTGACCATGTCCTGCACGCTCATCCTGGCGTCCCAGCGCACGTCCATGCCGACCTTCAGGAACACCACGGCGATGCCGGTGTCCTGGCAGATGGGGCGGTGGCCCTCGGCGCACATGCGCGAGTTGGTGAGGATCTGCGCGATGGCGTCCTTCGCGGCCGGGCTTTCCTCGCGTTCATAAGCTTCGCCCAGCGCCTTGATGTAGTCCAGCGGGTGGTAGTAGCTGATGTACTGGAAGGCATCCGCGACGGACTGGATCAGGTCTTCTTCGCGAATCACGGTCATGGCGAGGTTCTCCGTAGTGGGGGGCGGGCAGGCCCCGGGCGGGGCACACGAAAACCCGGAATTCTAGCATCGCCCCGGCGCCCGGACCGGGTAACGGCGCAGAGATCTGTCTGTAAGTCGTGTGTAAGATAGATATTCTTCAATAGCGCCCAGTTCGCGGCGGTAGATGCGAAGAAGTGCAGAAGGTCGGTGTTGCCGACGGCTCCCTCCGGGAGCGCGCTTCAACCTAATTAATAGAACAGTTAGGAGAGGAAAGAATGTCCAACGAACAGCAGCTGCGTGTTTACAACCCCTCGGCCGACGTGGTGAAGAACGCCGCCGTGTCCGGCATGGATGCCTATCTGGCGCTGTGCAAGGAAGCCGAGCAGGACTACGAAGGCTACTGGGCGCGCCAGGCGCGCGAGCTGCTGGACTGGAAGGTGCCTTTCAACCAGGTGCTGGACGAGAGCAATGCTCCTTTCTTCAAGTGGTTTGCCGACGGCAAGCTGAACGCCTCCTACAACTGCCTCGATCGCAACGTCGACAAGGGTCTGGGCGACAAGGTCGCCATCATCTTCGAAGCCGACGGCGGCGAAGTCACCAAGGTCACCTACAAGGATCTTCTCGCCCGCGTCTGCAAGTTCGCCAACGCGCTGCGCGGCATGGGCGTCAAGAAGGGCGACCGCGTCGTCATCTATCTGCCGATGTCCATCGAAGGCATCGTCGCCATGCAGGCCTGCGCCCGTATCGGTGCCACCCACTCGGTGGTCTTCGGCGGCTTCTCCGCCCAGGCCCTGCGTGACCGCATCAGCGATACCCAGGCGGTGGCGCTGATCACCTCCGACGGCCAGTTCCGCGGCGGCAAGGCCCTGCCGCTGAAGGCGATCGCCGACGAGGCGCTGTCGCTGGGCGGCTGCGAAACCGTGAAGAATGTCGTCGTCGTCAAGCGCACCGGTGGCGATGTCACCATGGCCGCCGGACGCGACCAGTGGTACACCGACCTGGTCGCCGGTCAGGCCGACACCTGCGAGCCGGAGTGGGTCGAAGCCGAACACCCGCTGTTCCTGCTCTACACCTCCGGCTCCACCGGCAAGCCCAAGGGCGTGCAGCACTCCACCGGCGGCTATCTGCTGCATGCGGTGCTGACCATGAAGTACACCTTCGACATCAAGCCGAACGATGTCTTCTGGTGCACCGCCGACATCGGCTGGGTCACCGGCCACACCTACATCACCTATGGCCCGCTGGCCTGCGGCGCCACCGAGATCGTCTTCGAAGGCGTGCCCACCTACCCGGACGCCGGCCGTTTCTGGAAGATGATCCAGGACCACAAGGCCACCGTGTTCTACACCGCGCCGACCGCGATCCGTTCGCTGATCAAGGCCGCGGACAACAACCCGGCCGTGCATCCGAACAAGTACGACCTCACCAGCCTGCGCATCCTCGGCTCGGTGGGCGAGCCGATCAACCCGGCGGCCTGGGAGTGGTACTACGAGAACGTCGGCGGCAGCCGCTGCCCGATCGTCGATACCTTCTGGCAGACCGAGACCGGTGGCCACATGATCACCCCGCTGCCGGGCGTCACCCCGATGGTGCCGGGTTCCTGCACGCTGCCCTTCCCGGGCATCCAGGCTGCGGTGGTCGATGAGACCGGTACCGAAGTGCCCAACGGCCAGGGCGGCATCCTGGTGGTCAGGCGTCCGTGGCCGTCGATGATCCGTACCGTGTGGGGCGACGACGAACGCTTCAAGAAGTCCTACTACCCGGACGACTTCAAGGGCAAGCTGTATCTCGCCGGCGACGGCGCGATCCGCGACAAGGACACCGGCTACTTCACCATCACCGGCCGTATCGACGATGTGCTCAACGTCTCCGGCCACCGCATGGGCACGATGGAAATCGAATCCGCCCTGGTGGCTCACGAGAATGTTGCCGAAGCCGCCGTGGTCGGCCGTCCGGACGAGGTCTCCGGCGAAGCCATCGTGGCCTTCGTGGTGCTGAAGGGCGAGCGCCCCACCGGCGATGCCGCCAAGGCCATGGTCAAGGAACTGCAGAACTGGGTCGGTCACGAAATCGGCCCCATCGCCAAGCCCAAGGACATCCGCTTTGGCGAGAACCTGCCCAAGACCCGTTCGGGCAAGATCATGCGACGCCTGCTGCGTCAGCTGGCGAAGGGTGAGGAGATCACCCAGGATACGTCGACCCTCGAGAATCCGGCGATCCTGGAGCAGCTGAAGACCTCCGCCTGACGGCGGAACTACCGGTAACCGGCCCGCAGAGGCCGAACCGGCAACAATAACGAGGCAAGCCGGCTCCGCCGGCGTGGGGAGGAGGAGAAAGGCGCGCCGCAAGACGCGCCTTTTTTCTTCCCTTCCTGGCCGATACAGCCTTGCCGGCGGCCTGCCGCAGGGCTGTCCTGAGCGAAGTGGAAAAGCCCATGGTCCGGACGGCAATGGCCTGCCGGGCTAATATATCCGTATGGCCGTAGCGGAAATGGAGGTGCATCATGCGCAAGGGACTCGCCGGGCAGCGTCTGGCAGGCGTCTTTCTGGGCGGCATGCTGCTGTTCAACTATCCGCTGCTGTCGCTGTTCGACGTTGCCACGCTGACGCTGGGCTTTCCACTGCTGTACATCTACGTGTTCGCGGTGTGGGCGGCGATGATCGCGCTGATCGCCTGGATCGTCGAACGCGGATCGCGCTGAGGCAGCCCCGACCATGCTCTCCGGTGCGCTGATCGTCGGCGTCTCCTTCGCCTACCTGCTGCTGCTCTTCGCGGTCGCCCATTTCGGCGATCGTCGCGCCGATCAGGGGCGCTCGATCATCGCCAACCCGTGGACCTACGCCCTCTCGCTGGCGGTGTACTGCACGGCGTGGACCTACTTCGGCAGTGTCGGGCGCGCGGCCTCCGGCGGGGTTTGGTTCCTGCCCATCTATCTGGGGCCGACACTGGGCTTTGCGCTGTCATGGCTGATCATCCTGAAGATGATCCGCATCGCCAAGGCATACCGCATTACCTCCATCGCCGACTTCATCGCCTCGCGCTACGGCAAGAGCCATTTGCTCGGCGGCCTGGTCAGCGTCATCGCCGTGGTCGGCACCGTGCCCTACATTGCCCTGCAGCTGAAGGCCATCTCCAGCGGTTATGCGTTGCTGATCGGCGAGCACGACGCCGGCTACCGCGCCATTCACGCGGGCTCCTGGCTGCACGACAGCACGCTCTACATCGCCCTCGTGCTGGCAGTGTTCACCGTTTTCTTCGGCACCCGCCACCTCGACGCCACCGAGCGCCACGAGGGCATGGTGGCGGCGATCGCCTTCGAATCGGTGGTCAAGCTGGTGGCCTTCATGGCGGTCGGCCTGTTCGTCACCTACGGGCTCTTCGACGGTTTTGGCGACATCTTCGCGCGTGCCTTTGCCGATGCCGACCTCGCCGGCCTGTTTACCGTCTCCGGCGGTAGCACCGGGGGCTATGGCGGCTGGTTTGCGCTTACCCTGCTGGCGATGCTGTCGGTGATCTTCCTGCCGCGGCAGTTCCAGGTCACCGTGGTGGAGAACGTCAACGAACAGCACCTGCGCCGCGCCACCTGGCTGTTCCCCACCTACATGCTGGCGATCAACATCTTCGTGCTGCCCATCGCGCTCGGCGGTCTGCTGCTGTTCGGCAGCGGCACCGTGGATCCGGACACCTTCGTGCTCACCCTGCCGCTGGTCCATGAGCAGCGCGCGCTGGCGCTGCTGGCCTTCGTCGGCGGCCTCTCGGCGGCCACCGGAATGGTCATCGTCGAGACCATCGCCATCTCGACGATGGTCTGCAACGACCTCGTGATGCCCCTGCTGCTGCGCCTGAAGCGCTTCAAGGAAGCCGCATATCCGGACCTCACCGGCCTGCTGCTGGCCATCCGCCGCGGCGCCATCGTGCTGGTGCTGCTGCTCGGCTACCTCTACTTCCGCCTCGCCGGCGAGGCTTATGCGCTGGTCTCCATCGGCCTGATCAGCTTTGCCGCGGTGGCCCAGTTCGCTCCGGCCATGCTCGGTGGCATGTACTGGCGCGGCGGTACCCGCGACGGCGCGCTTGCCGGTCTGCTGGCCGGCTTCGTGCTGTGGGCCTACACCCTGCTGCTGCCGTCGTTCGCCAAGTCCGGCTGGCTCGATGCCAGCTTCCTCGACCACGGCCTGTTCGGCCTCGCCTGGCTGCGCCCGGAACAGCTCTTTGGCCTCCAGGGGCTGGACAACATCAGCCATGCGCTGTTCTGGAGCATGACCGCCAACATCGGCTTCTACGTGCTGGTCTCGCTGCTGCGCGCCCCCACCGGGCAGGAAGCCAGTCAGGCCACCCTCTTTGTCGATGTCTTCCGCCGTGGCCAGGGCGGCGTGCCGGCGAGCTTCTGGCGCGGCAGCGCCGAGGTTGCCGACCTGCAGCCGCTGGTGGCGCGCTTTCTTGGCAGCCGGCGGGCCGAGGAGGCCTTTGCCGGCTATGCGCGCTCGCGCGGTGTGGCGCGCGTCGAAGACCTGAAAGCCGACGCCGGTCTCGTGCACTTTGCCGAAACCCTCCTCGCCGGTGCCATCGGCAGCGCCTCGGCGCGGGTGATGGTGTCCTCGGTGGCGCAGGAAGAGCCGCTCGGCCTCGACGAGGTGATGAACATCCTCGACGAGGCCTCGCAGGTGCGCGCCTACTCGCACCAGCTCGAAGAAAAATCGCGCGAGCTGGAGGCTGCCACCGACGAGCTGCGCCGCGCCAACGAGCGTCTCAAGGAGCTCGACCGCCTGAAGGACGACTTCATGTCCTCGGTGACCCACGAGCTGCGCACGCCGTTGACCTCCATCCGCGCCTTCTCGGAGATGCTCCACGACGATCCGAAGATCGACCTCGCCGAGCGCACCCGCTTCCTCGGCATCATCGTCTCCGAAACCGAACGCCTGACCCGTCTGGTCAACCAGGTGCTGGACATGGCGAAGATCGAATCCGGCCACGCGGAGTGGCACAATTCGGACATCGACCTGCGCGAGCTCGTCGAGCACGCCGTCAGCACCACCGCGCAACTGTTCCGCGATCGCGGTGCCACCGTCGACGTGCAGTTGCCCGCGGCGGTGCCGCTGCTGCGTGCCGATCACGACCGCCTGGTGCAGGTGATGCTCAATCTGCTTTCCAACGCCGCCAAGTTCGTGCCCCAGGGCTGCGGGCGCATCAGCGTGCGTCTGAGCGCCGGCGAGGGCAGCCTGCGGGTGGATGTGAGCGACAACGGTCCGGGCATCGCCGCCGACTTCATGCCGGTGATCTTCGAGAAGTTCCGTCAGGGCGGTGACGCCCTTTCGCGGCCGCAGGGCACCGGCCTGGGTTTGCCGATCAGCAAGCAGATCGTCGAGCATTTCGGCGGTCGCATGTGGGTCGAATCGCCCCCCGCAGAGGGGGCCACCTTCTCCTTCGAACTGCCGCTCGCCGCGGCCACCGAAGGCGCAGAAGGTGCGGACAATGCAATAGAATAGACAACAGGGGAGACAAGGATGTCGAAGAAAATACTGATAGTCGATGACGAGCAGAACATCGTCATCTCGCTGGAATTTCTCATGAAGCGCGAGGGCTACGAGGTCAGCATCGCCAGCGACGGTGAAGAGGCTGTTGCGCGCATCCGCGCCGAACAGCCCGACCTCGTCCTGCTCGACGTCATGATGCCGCGCAAGGGCGGTTTCGAGGTCTGTCAGGAGGTCAAGTCCGATCCCGCGCTGAAGGCCGTGCGCATCCTCATGCTTACCGCCAAGGGGCGCGACACCGAGGTTGCGCGCGGACTGGCAATGGGCGCCGACGCCTACATGACCAAACCCTTCTCCACCCGCGACCTCGTCGAGAAGGTGCGTGCCATGCTCGCGGAGGCCTGATCAATGTCGGCACGGATGCGCTTTGCCCTCGCGGTGGTGGTGCTCGGCCTGCTGATGACCGGCCCCTTCGTGCTGACCGCGGCGCTGATCTGGATCGCGACCGAGGGCGCCGAGCGCGACACCCTGCTGCAGACCATTGCCCCGCACCTGCCGCTCGGCACCCTCGTCACCGCCTTCGGCTTCGGACTCGGCGTGGTGGTGGTGCGCGATCTCTTCCGTCACTACGTCAAGGGCCTGGAGCGCCTCGGTGAACAGCTGCGCCTGATGCTTGGCGCCAACCGCAACCTGCGCGTCACCCCCTCGGGGCCGCCGGAGGTGCAGGCCGTGGTGGCGGTGGCCAACGAACTGGCCGAGCAGCGCGACGCCATGATGGCTGACGTCGAAGCGCAGATCGCCCGAGCCAAGGGGCGCGTGGAAGAAGAGAAGAATCGCCTCGCGGCGCTGATGTCGGAGATCACCCAGAGCGTCGTGGTGTGCAATCTGGACGGCCGCATCCTGCTCTACAACGCCAGCGCGCGCGCGCAGTTCCGCGCCTTTTCGGCGGCTCCGGGTGTTGCCGGTGGCGGGGAGCTGATCGGTCTCGGGCGCTCCATCTACACCGTCTTCGACCGCAACCTGATCGCCCACGCGCTGGAGAACATCGAACAGCGCCTGCGCCGCCACGCCGTCCAGCCGGTGGCCAACTTTGTCACCACCACCGCCAGCGGCCAGCTCATCCGCGTGCAGATGGCTCCGGTGCTCCAGCACGGCAGCGCCGAAGGCGGTACCGCCGACAGCCGCCAGCTCGGCGGCTTCATCATCATGCTGGACAACATCACCCGCGACTTCGACAAGGAAGCGCAGCGTGACCACATGATCCACACCCTCACCGAAGGCAACCGCGCCGCCCTCGCCAACGTCCGCGCCGCCGCCGAGATGCTCGATTACGCCGACCTTCAGGACGAACTGCGGGTGCGCTTCCGCAAGGTCATCCGCGACGAGGTGAAGGCCATGAGCGAGCGCCTCGACGGCGCCGCCAGCGAGTTTGCCGACGCCCTCAAGTCGCGCTGGCCGCTCGAAGACATGCTTGGCGCAGACCTCGTTTCCGCCGCCCAGCGCCGCATCGAGAACCTCCTCAACCTGCCCACCAAGCTGGAGGATATCGACGAAACCCTGTGGGTGAAGGTGGACAGTTTCTCCCTGCTGCAGGCCATCGGTTATCTCGCCAGCCGCCTCTCCGACGAGTTCGAGGTCCGCGAGGTGCGCTTCCGCCTCAGCGCCGCCGGCGAGCGCCTGGTGCATCTCGACCTGATCTGGTCGGGGCAGGCGATGAGCACCGAGACGGTGATGAGCTGGGAGCTCGAACCGATGCGCTTCGCCGGCGAGAGCAGCCCGCTGGCGGTGCGCGACGTCATCGACCGCCACGGCGGCGAGATGTGGCTGGAGCGCGAGAAGGTCCGTCACCGTGCCTTCTTCCGTCTCCTGCTGCCCGCCGCGCTGCCTCAGGAGCAGGCCCTGGAGGCTGCCGGCCCCACCGAAAGCCGCCCCGAGTACTACGACTTCGACCTCTTCTCCTGGGGCGCCCGGGCCCATGAGCTGGACGACTGCCTGCTCTCCGAGCTGGCCTACACCGTCTTCGACACCGAAACCACCGGGCTCAACCCCTCCGAAGGCGACGAGATCGTCCAGATCGGCGCCACCCGCGTGCTCAACGGCAAGCTGCTGCGTCAGGAGTCCTTCGAGCAGCTCGTCGACCCGCGCCGCCACATGCCGCGCCAGGCCGTGCAGATCACCGGCATCAGCGCCGAGATGCTGCACGGCCAGCCCACCATCGACAAGGTCCTGCCGGCCTTCCATGCCTTTGCCGCAGACACCGTGCTGGTCGCCCACAACGCCGCCTTCGACATGCGCTTCCTGCAGCTCAAGGAAGCCGCCACCGGGCTGCGCTTCGATCAGCCCGTGCTTGACACCCTGCTGCTTTCCGCGGTGGTCCACCCCAATCAGGAATCGCACAGCCTGGACGCCATCGCGCAGCGCTTCGGGCTGGTCAATGACGGCCGCCACACCGCGCTGGCCGACGCCGTGGTCACCGCCGACGTGCTCATCAAGCTCATCCCGCTGCTTGCCGAGCGCGGCATCCGCACCCTGCGCGAAGCCCGCGAAGCTGCCCAGCAGACCTACTACGCGAGGATCAAGTATTGACCTGTGCGCTGACCGGGTCCGCAGCGGGGCAGGGCAAGGCGGCGTGCGCCGGCCCTGAGCCCGCTCGCGGCGTGCGGCCGGCGGCGGAGTGCCGATGAGTTCGGGCACCCAGTTCTCCCATCAGCTGCGGCGTTACTACGGCTGGTACACCGGCAGCTTCGCGGCCTTCATCATGCTGCTCGCCATCGGCGAGTACCTCGGCATGTCGCAGGCCGCCATCGGCCACATCTTCCTGTTCGCCACCATCGCCATCTATGCCGGCATCGGGGTGATGAGCCGCACCTCCGATGTCTCCGAATACTACGTCGCCGGGCGCCGCGTACCGGCAGTGTTCAACGGCATGGCCACCGCCGCGGACTGGATGAGCGCGGCCTCCTTCATCGGCCTCGCCGGCACCCTCTACTTTGCCGGCTTCGAAGGGCTGGCCTTCGTCACTGGATGGACCGGCGGCTTCGTGCTGGTGGCCCTGCTGCTCGCCCCCTACCTGCGCAAGTTTGGCCAATACACCATCCCCGACTTCCTCGGCGAACGCTACCAGGGCAACTTCGCCCGCATGGTCGGGCTTGCCGCTGCCGTGCTCGCCAGCTTCGTCTACCTGGTGGCGCAGATCTACGGTGTCGGCCTGGTCACCAGCCGTTTCGTCAGCGTCGAATTCGAAATCGGCCTCTTCATCGGCCTTGCCGGCATCCTCGTGTGCTCCTTCCTCGGCGGCATGCGCGCGGTCACCTGGACCCAGGTCGCCCAGTACGTCATCCTCATCATCGCCTACCTCGTCCCGGTGGTCATCCTCTCCTACAAGGTCACCGGCATCCCCCTGCCGCAGGCCGTGTATGGCACCGTGCTGGGGCAGATCAGCGAGCGCGAGGACGAACTGATGAACGAAGCCAGCGAAATCGAGGTGCGCCGCCAGTACCGCTACCGCGCCGACGAGTTCGGCCGCAAGATCGCCGAACTGCCGGTGTCGCTCGATGCCGAACGTGCCGCGCTGATCGAACGCCTCAACGCCCTGCGTCTCGAAGACGGCAGCGCGCGCGAGATCGCCCTTACCGAGCGCGCCCTGCGTGACCTCCCGCGCACCGCCGAGGAGGCCCGCGCGCGCTGGGAGAAACAGCGCGCCCACGCCCTCGAGCGCGCCCGCCCGCCACCCCGCCATGCCACCGCCCACCCCGGCGACACCCCGGAAGAGGTCGCCCGCTCGCGCAACAACTTCATCGCCCTGGTCTTCGTGCTGATGGTCGGCACCGCCGCGCTGCCGCACATCCTGATGCGCTACTACACCACCCCCGGGGTGGTGGAAGCACGGCGCTCGGTGTTCTGGGCGCTGTTCTTCATTTTCCTGCTCTACGTCACCGCACCAGCCTACGCCGTGTTCGCCAAGTGGGAGGTGTACAGCAACCTCGTCGGTTCCAGCCTCACCGAACTGCCCGCCTGGGTGGCCTCGTGGGGCAAGGTCGGGCTGGTCAAGATCGAGGACCTCAACGGTGACGGCATCCTGCAACTGGCCGAGCTCACCATCAACACCGACGTCATCGTCCTCGCCACCCCCGAGATCGCCGGTCTGCCCTACGTCGTTGCCGGCCTCGTCGCCGCCGGTGGGCTCGCTGCAGCGCTATCGACCGCCGACGGCCTGCTGCTCACCATCTCCAACGCCCTCTCGCACGACTTCTACTACAAGGTCGTCAATCCGCGCGCCTCCACCCACCGCCGCCTGGTGATCTCCAAGTCGCAACTGCTGGTGGTCGCCGTGGTCGCCGCCTGGGTCGCCTCGCTGCGCCCCGACAACATCCTCTTCATGGTCGGCCTGGCCTTCTCCATCGCCGCAGCCGCCTTCTTCCCGGCACTGGTGCTGGGCATCTTCTGGAAGCGCGCCAACCGCCCCGGCGCCGTCTGCGGCATGCTCGCCGGCCTTGGCATCACCCTCTACTACGTCGTCAGCACCCACAGCTTCTTCGGCGGCTCCATGGAAAACGCCTGGCTCGGCATCGCCCCCATCGCCGCCGGCGCCTTCGGTGTGCCGCTGGGCTTTCTGGTGATCATCGTCATCAGCCTCCTCACCCCGCCACCACCGCAGGAAATCCAGGACCTGGTGGATTTCGTCCGCTATCCGCAACTGCCCGGCGGCGAGGGGCACTGAGCAGCTACAAGCCGTTGGCGTGAGAAAGGTGGTTTTGGTCCGGTAAGGGGGTGGAATGAAATTTGCGCGTTACTTCCTCGTTTTTCTGCTTGTCAGCGGCTGCTCATTTGCCGGGAGTGGTTCGGGGAAGGCAGTTGAAAGGCTGGAGCTGGAAGGCAAGCCTTACTTTGACCATATTGTCACCACTGGCGAGTTTGAATCCCTCCTCGACGAGATGGAAGGTGGTGACGAGGTTTCGATTCGTGCTTCGTCACTAATGGCCGGATGGGCCGATGCTTCCACTGCGCTCTCTCTGAGGTTCGCGTTGTCAAGAGCCTTGGTCCGGAATCCAGATGCCGTTCTGGGTCTTGTGCCCGGGGTGTTTTCAGCATCTGACCTGTGTACGATTCCTTATATCGAGGAGTCTGTGGAGCTTGAATTGAGGCATGTCGATGAGTCCATATCCGCTCTGGCGCGTTCTGCCACCTCCGGTGGCGCTCATGGCGAGTGCATGGCGATCTATATGAGCATCAGAGAAGAAATGGCAGGTGGTGCAGGCGGACGATGAAAGGCGTGCCGCTTTGCTTCGCGTCGATAATACGCCCGCGCCGCTCGGGCGGATTCCTGCTCCCACTGCGGGAGGCAAGGGGTAATGCGTTCATTTATTGATCACATCACCGTTACCGCCTGGTCGCTTGAGCGGACGGCATAGTTTCCCTGCACAATAAAGACGGCCGCCCGTGGGCGGCCGTGTCATTGGCAGGGGGAGCGGATCAGCTCGGGTCGCGATAGGTGAGGACGACGGTGCCGAGGCGGCTGTTGAGGCCCTGGATGGGGACGACCAGGCGCTTCTGACCGTCTTCGGCGGCGCTGACGGTGACGCGCGGTTCCTGCAGTGCGCCGGCGGGAATGTGGCCGGGCAGCGGGGCGTCGAGGAAGGCGCGGTCACTGGAGACGAGGACCTTGCCGGCGGGGTCGGCGAGGAGGACGAGATCGATGCGCTCATTGCGCACCAGTTCGTTGAAGTACTGGTCGATCTGGTCGAGGTTGTTGCGGATCATGTCGCCGCGGATGGCCCACGCCAGTGCGGTGCCGAAGAGGGCGTGGGTGTTGTCGCTGTGGCGGGCGATGGTGGCCTGGGTTTCCACCTGCACGGCAGCGCGGCTGGCCTCCAGGGCCTGGCGTTCGGTTTCCATGCCGCGTTCGACGGCGGAAACCGCGACGCCCTTCCAGATGAAGACAATGATGACGAGCACGGCGAGCACCAGGCTGACCCACAGCGGCAGGCTGATTTCGGTGAGCGGGGCCAGTGCGCTGCGCGCCTTGGTGGCGGGCGGCGGGGTCAGCGTGGGTTCGCTTTCGGGGGTGTTGCGGGTTTCGTTTTCCATGCTCGGGCTCCTTGCAGTTGATGCGATGCGTGCGGCAGTGGGCGGCGTTGCGGTGACTATAGTACGACGCTGCGGTTGCGGCCGAGTTGCTTGGCGGAGAGCAGGGCGTCGTCGGCGCGGTTGACGGTGGCCGAGTAGGTCTCGCCGCTGCGCTGGCGGGTAAGGCCGATGCTGGCGGTGAGGCCGAGGGGTGGGGCGTGGCCGAGGTCGAGGTCGATGGCGGCGATGGCTTCGCGCACGCGCTCGACGGTGAGTGTGGCTTCGGCCTCGCCGGTGTCGGGAAAGAGGAGGAGGAATTCTTCTCCGCCCCAGCGCCCGATGGTGTCGTACTCGCGCACGTTGGCGCGCATTGCCGCAGCGATGCGGCACAGCGCCTGGTCACCGGTGTCGTGGCCGTGGCGGTCGTTGATCTGCTTGAAATGGTCGACGTCGAGGAGGGCGACGCACAGCGGGCTGTCCTTGCGACGCGCGCGTTCGGTCTCTTCCTTCAGGCGGTCCATCAGGTAGCGGCGGTTGCCCAGTTCGGTAAGGGGGTCCTTGAGCGAGGTCTCGCGCAGGGCCTCGGTGAGTTCGCGCAGGTTGCTCTGGTAGAGGTCGGAGATGCGGGCGAGTTTTTCCAGCCGGCGCACCTGGCGTTCGAACTTTTCGGTGAGGTTGCTGCTGTGTGTGCGCGACAGGCTGTGGTAGCCGTCGGAGATGCGCACCAGGCGCTCGACGCGTTCCTGCTGGGCGCGGTGCACGGCGAGCAGGTCGGCGAGCGCGGCGCGTAGCGGGTGGTCGCGGTGCCCAGGGTCGGCGAGCAGGGTTTCGGCCGCGGCAATGGCGGCTTCCTCGTCGGCGGGGCCGGGTGCGGCAGGACGCATGTTTATTCGCGGGCGGCGATGTTGAAGGGGAAGGAGCAGTCTTCGCGGAACTCCTCGGCGAGCATCTCGACGCGTTCGTTGCGCGGGTTGTAGAACCAGTCGACGGAGACCTTGCGGCCCTTGCCGTGGGCCTCTTCGAGGAGGTCGAAGATGTCCATCATGGCTTTCACCGAGCTGGTGTTCATGTAGATCAGGCGCAGTTCGAGGTGCAGCGGGCGGTCGCTGCCGGCGAGGTAGCCTTCGATCCACTCGATGGTGGCGGTGAAAAACTCGAAGGAGTTTTCCGGGTAGGAGTCGCCGGCGATGGCGAGCATGCCCTGTGCATGGTCGGAGACGATGGACGGGGTGGTCTGGGTGCCGGGGATGTTGAGGTCGTTCATGGTCTGATTCTAGCGGAGGGCGGTTCAGATGACGGCCTGCAGGCTGAAAAAGGCCTTGCCGTCGTCAAGCGGAGTGAGGTTGGCGGCGAGCGGGCGGGTGGCCTTGCGTGCCATGTCGATGAGGCCGAGGCCGGCGCCGGTGGTGGCGCCTTCGGCGCGCGGCTTGCGCAGCTGCTCCTTGTAGGCGGCCTTGAGGGCGGCCTTGTCGAGGCTGGCGAGGAGGGCGATGCGTTCGAGCAGCGCGGCACCGTCGGCGGCTTCGACGATGTTGCCGGCCTGGATCAGGTAGGCGTCGGCGCTGTCGCGGGCGACGATGATGGTCGCCGAGCTGTCGGCCTCGCCATAGCCGCGCAGGCTGGCGTAGTGGCGGATGTTCTGGGTCATCTCGACATAGGTGCCGAAGACGTCCATGACGGCGGAGGGCTGCACGGCGGCGGCTTCGAGGTAGTTCTTGAGGGCGTTGCCGATCTCTTCGATGAGGCTGCGCGAGATCGGGCCGTTGAAGCACAGCAGGATGTTGTTGTGGGTGAAGAGCTCGCGGACGCCGAAAAAGTCGATGGTGTTCATGCAGGGCCTGTGTTCAGTCGATGCGGAAGGAGAGCACGGTGATGTCGTCGCGCTGGGCGTGGGTACCGCGGTAGCTTTCGAGGGCGTGGTCGAGGGCGGTCGATTGCTCGTGCATGGGCAGGCGGGCGTGGCTGCGCAGCAGTTCGGCGAAGCGGCTGTTGCCGAAGCCGAAGCCTTCGTCGCCACCGGCCTGGTCGAGGTAGCCGTCGGTGACCAGGTAGTAGGTGAGGTCGGGGCGCAGCTCGACGCTGTGCTCGTTGTACTCGCCGCCGCGGCGGTCGCACAGCGCGCGGCGTGCGCCGGCGAGTTCGCCGACCTCCTCTCCGTCACTCCAGTAGAGCGAGATCTTGGCCCCCGCAAAGCGCAGGCGGCGGGCACCGCGGTCGACGCAGACGAGACCGACGTCCATGTTGGTGGCGATGGCGCGCGGCAGCGTGGATTGGTCGATCATGCCGCGCAGGCTGCGGTCGGCGTGGGCGAGCAAGGTGGCGGGGGCATCGATGCCGTGGCGGTTCATGGCGTCGTCGAGGGCGGCGCGGGCGAGCATGGTCATCAGTGCGCCGGGAACGCCGTGGCCGGCGCAATCGACCACGCCGACGAGATAGTGATCGCCTTCGGCGCGGAAGAGGTAGAAGTCGCCGCCGACGACGTCGCGTGGGCGCCACAGCACGAAGTGGTGTTCGCCGAGCAGGCTGGCGAGCTGGCGGTCGGGCAGCAGCGCGCGCTGGATCAGGCTGGCGTATTGGATGGAGTCGCTGACCTTCTTCTGCGCTTCGGCCATCGCGGCATGGCTCTCGCTGAGCGCCTGGGTGCGCGAGCGCACTTTTTCTTCCAGATCGGCGGTGTGGTTCCTGATCTGGGTCGCCATGCGTGCGAAGGCGCGGTTGAGGTCGCCCAGTTCGTCGCGCCCGGGTGGTGGCAGGGAGACGTCGTAGCGCCCTTCGGCGAGCGCGGTGGCGGACTGGTGAAGGCCGCGCAGGGGGCGCAGCAGGAGGCGGTCGACAGCCACCGCGAAGGCGCCCAGGAGGAGCAGCACGACGACCACCAGCGCGGCGATGGCGGCTTTCAGCCAGCCACCTTCGATGATCCGTGCGGCGTCGAGGTCTACGGCGGTGACCAGGTGCCAGCGCAGGGCGTCGAGATAGGTGAGGGCGAGCAGCTGGCGGCGGCCGTCGAGCACCGCCTCGATGATCTGCACCTGCCCGGGGGCGGCGCTGGCGCGCTGCAGCGCACCGGCGAGGGCTTCGCGTTCGGCCGCCGAGGACAGCAGGGCGGGCAGGGTGGCGGTGGCTGCGGCGTCGCCGGTGGCGCCGGAGCCGAAGGCGATGCGCGCGCTGTCGGGGTGGGCCTGGATGGCGCCGCTGGTGTCGACGATCATCGGCGTCACGCCGGGTTCGGCGGTGCGGATGAAGGACTGGATGAAGGTCGACAGGTCGACGCCGGTGCCCGCGACGCCGAGGCGTTCGCCCTGGTCGACGACGACGACGTTGATCCACACCTTGATCTTATGCAGCCAGCGGTCGGGATTGGGGTTGAGGTTCTCCGTCGCCTCTGCCGCGATGGTGGAGAAGAACCACGCGTCGTCCGGCTTGTCGCGGTCGAACAGGTAGCGTGGCGCCTCGCTGTAGGGGGTGGTGGTGTCGTTGAAGTGGAAGGCGAGTCCGCCGCGGCTGGCGATGAAGTAGCTGCGGTCGAGAAAGTCGGCGCGATAGGCTTCGGCCTCTTCGAAGGCACGTCTGCGCAGCGTGGCGTTGTCCTCGTCGCGCAGCCATTCGCGCATCGGCAGCGCACCGGCGAAGCGACGCGCCAGCGCCAGCTCGCGGGCCAGCGGGCCGAGGATGCGTTCGCCGTGGAGCTCGGTGAAGTTGCGCGCGTAGGCCTCGCCGAAGTGGCCGCGGATGCGCTCGACCACCTGCATGCCGATCAACACTGCCGGGACCAGCGCAACCAGGCAGGCGATCAGCAGTGCGATGGTGGATTTTGCCCGTATGCCGTGACCCCAGTCCGCCATTCAATGCCCTTTTCGCGTCAGCGCAAAACGCCAAGAATAGCGCCAATCGGTGTGCGCTGCCATGAACGACCCCCTTGGCTATAATCGCTCCCTGCCCACTACCGGACCGTTGCCGTGTCAGAACGTATCGCCGTTGCCCTGCAGTACCTGCTGCCCAAGCAGGCCCTTACCGTTGCTGCGGGGACGTTTGCCGGCTGGCGCGGCGGGGCGCTGACCACCCGGGTGATCGGCTGGTTCGTGCGCCGCTACAAGGTCGACATGAGCGAAGCGGCGAATCCGGACATTGCCGCCTACGACAGCTTCAACGCTTTCTTCACCCGCCCGCTGCGCACGGATGCGCGCCCCCTTGCCGACAGCGCCTTCCTGTGCCCGGTCGATGGGGCGATCAGCCAGTTCGGCGCCATCGACGGCGAGCAGATCTTCCAGGCCAAGGGCCACCACTACAGTACCCGCGCGCTGCTTGGTGGCGATGCCGCACTGGCGGCGCGCTTCGCGGGCGGCAGCTTTGCCACCCTGTATCTCAGCCCGCGCGACTACCACCGCATCCACATGCCTTGCAGCGGCCGCCTGAGCCGCATGATCCACGTTCCCGGGGCCCTGTTCTCGGTCAATCCGGCCACCGCGCGCGGGGTGCCGGGGCTGTTTGCGCGCAATGAGCGCGTGGTATGCATCTTCGAGAGCGAGAACGGTCCCTTTGCGCTGGTGCTGGTCGGTGCGACCATCGTCGGCAGCATGGCGACGGTATGGCATGGCGTGGTCAATCCGCCGCGCAGCGGCACGCTGCGCGAATGGCACTATGACGAGGCCGAGGTAGTGCTGGAGAAGGGGGTGGAGATGGGGCGCTTCCTGCTCGGTTCGACGGTGGTGATGCTGTTTCCGCGCGACACCATCGCCTTCAATCCGGCGTGGCAGCCCGGTGCGCCGGTCCGCATGGGCGAGGCCATGGGCGGGCGCCCCTGAGACGTCTGTGAGTCCGGCAACCGCCAAGGCCTTGCAGGCCATTGTCGACGGGTTGCGGAAACCCGTGCCGGCACCGTATGTCCCCCTTTTCGCCGGCGCTGAGCGCATCGGTGCGCTGCGCGCCGATTTTGCCGCGCGGGTGGCGGCGTGCGCCGGCCCTTTCGTCTGTGGCCGGCGAGGATTGGAGAGCGCTGTCGACGGCGCGGCGCTGCAGCAGGGCTGGAACGCGCAGGTGGCGCTGCTGCGGGCCGAAGGCTGGTTCCGCGCCTGGCGCGACGAGACCTACGAGGTGTGTGGCAACGCCACCGCTGCCCCCGGCCTGTGCCGGCTGGAGCGTGGCGTGTTCCGCCGCTACGGCCTGCGCAGCCACGCCGTGCATCTGAATGCGACAACGCCCGCGGGGCGCATGTGGATCGCCCGGCGTTCGCTGGCCAAGGCCATTGATCCCGGCCTGCTCGACAATCTCGTCGCCGGTGGCGTGGCCAGCGGCGAGACGCCGGCGCTGACGCTGCGGCGCGAATGTGCGGAGGAGGCCGGCATCCCCGCCGGGCTCGCGGCACAGGCTCGTGCGCTGACCACGCTCCATGCCCGGCGCGAGGAGGATGAGGGCATGCACGACGAATGGCTGCATGTCCATCACCTCGTTGTGGCGGAGGATTTCGTGCCGGGCAACAGCGATGGCGAGGTGGCGGAGTTTGTCCTGCTTGACGTCGACGAAGTCGCGGCCGCCATCCTCGACGGTGCGTTCACCGAGGATGCGGCCGCTGTCGCAGCGCAGTGGCTGCTGACGCGCTGAGGGTGTTCAGTCGAGCGCGGGAATGCGCAGCACCTGCCCGGGGTAGATCTTGTCCGGGTGGCTGAGCATGGGCTTGTTGGCTTCGAAGATTGCCGGATAGCGGTTGGCGTTGCCGTAGTAGGTCTTGGCGATTGCCGACAGGGTGTCGCCGCGCACCACGGTGTGGAAGCGCGCTTCCGGGGCGGGGCTGGCGACCTGCATGCGGTCGTCAACGTCGGCGACGCCGCGCACGTTGCCGGCGGCGAGCAGGATGCGTTCGCGGGTGGCCTGGTCTGGCGCGGTGCCGGAGACGGTGACCGTGGCAGTGGCGCCGTCGAAGGCGACGGCGAGATCGGCCGGAGCCAGTTGCATCTTCTCGATATAGGTCTTGATGGCGGCAGCGGCGCTGGCGTTGGCCGCTGCCGGGTCGGGGCGCGCGGCAGGCGCACCGGCGGCCGGGGTTGCGGCCTGGGCTTCGCCGCTGCCGAACAGGCGTTCGCCGGCATCCTTGATGAACTTGAACAGGCTCATGGGGGTATCCTTGCGGGGTAATGGTTTTTGCATTGTAGCCAGCGCCGCGTGACGGCGCTGCGGCCAGACACACAACGCTACCGATTTGCACCGACGATGAATCAATTCGACCACAAGGCCACTGCCTGGGATGACGACCCCGTCAAGCATGCGCGTGCGCAGGCGGTGGCAGCGGGCATCCGCGCCATGGTGGCGCTACGCCCGTCGATGCGGGCGCTGGAGTTCGGCTGCGGCACCGGACTGCTTGGTTTTGCGCTGCGAGACGAGTTCGCCCACCTCACCCTGGCCGACAATTCGCCGGGCATGCTGGCGGTGCTGCGCGACAAGATCGCCGCCGCGGGTATCGCCAATGTGGCGCCGCTGCACTTCGAACTGGGCGCTGGGGAGGCGCCGGCCGGCCCTTACGATGTGGTGTTCTCGCTGATGACCCTGCACCACATTGCCGACAGTGCGCGTGCCCTGGCCGACCTCAACGCCCTGCTCGCGCCCGGAGGCAGCCTGTGCATTGCCGACCTCGACGCCGAGGACGGTTCCTTTCATGGCGAGGGCTTCGACGGCCACAACGGCTTCGAACGCAGCACGCTGGCCGCGCTCGCCGAGGCGGCGGGTTTTTGCGCTGTGCGCTTCGACACCGTGTTCACGATGGAGAAGGGCGCGCGGCGCTATCCGCTGTTCCTCATGGTGGCGGAACGCGCTGCGGGCTGAAGCGGGGCCGGTGCTCTTTTACTCCGCGGGGCTGCACAGGGCGTCGGCGAGGATGGTGAAGGCGCGGTCGAGATCGGCGTCACTGATGTTCAGCGGCGGGGCAAGGACCAGCACGTTGCCCTGACCGATCTTGAACGAGAGACCGGCGGAGAGGCAGCGGTAGAGCACCATCTCGGCTTCGTCCTCGGCCGGGCGGCCGTCGGGGCGGCGCAGTTCGATGCCGACCAGCAACCCGGCGGCGCGCACCTCGTGAATCAGCGCGCAGTGCGCGCGCAGGCCTTCGAGACGGATGCGCAGGGCCTCGCCGAGACGCAGGCTGCGAGCGGGAAGCTCTTCCGCATCGAGGACGTCCAGCGTTGCCAGGGCGGCGGCGCAGGCGAGGGGGCTCTTTTCGTGGGTGTAGTGACCCAGCGAGATGTGGCCGGCGACGTCGAGATGGGCGCGGGCGAGCAGCGCGGCAAGGGGAAAGAGGCCGCCGCCGAGGCCCTTGCCGAGCACCAGCATGTCGGGGACGATGCCGTAGCGCTCGACGGCGTAGAGATGGCCGGTACGCCCGAGGGCGATGGGGATCTCGTCGAGGATCAGCAGAGTGCCGTGGCGGTCGCAGGCCGCCCGCAGGCGGCGGTAGTAGTCCGCAGGGGGGATCTGCACGTCGGTGCAGCGGATGGTCTCCACCACCACCGCAGCGACGTCGCCTTCTTTTTCCAGCACATAGTCGACGTAGTCCGCGCAGCGCAGCGCGCAGCGTCCGCTGCAGCCAAACGGGCAGTCGCCGGGGTCGCAGGGCGGGACGTGCTCGGCGCCCGGCAGCAGCGGCCCGATGCCGCGCCGGAAGGCCGCTTCACCGCCCAGCGAGATGGCATCGAGCGAGGCGCCGTGGAAGCTGCCCCACATCGACAGGGTCTTGTGGCGACCGGTGGCGACACGGGCGAGCTTCAGCGCCATGCCGATCGCCGAGGTGCCGCCGGGGGCGAAGAGAACCTTGTCGAGGTCGCCGGGGGCGCTTTCACACAGGCGGCGGGCGAGGCTCACCGCGGTGTCGTTGGTAAAGCGGCGCGGCGAGAAGGGCAGGCGGTCGAGCATGTCGATGACCGCGGCCTTGACGCGCGGGTGGCCGTAACCCACCTGGTGCAGGCTGTTGCCGTGGAAGTCGAGCAGGCGGCGTCCGTCGACAGTGGTGAGGGTGCTGCCGGCGGCACCGGCGAGGGCATCCAGGCACGGGGTGGACATCGACTGGTGGAGGAACCAGCGCGCGTCCTCGGCGAGCAGCGCGCGCGTGGCTTCGTCGAGGGTGGCGTCCTGCCAGGCCTGGCGGCGCGGGGTGAGGTTGATGTCGCCCTCGCTGCGGTCGGGCAGTGTCACCACGGCAGCGACCAGGTCTTGAGGTTGGTGAAGCCCTTGATGGCCTCCAGTACGCCTTCCTTGTAGCCCAGGCCGGAATCCTTGATGCCGCCGAAGGGCGTCAGTTCGAGGCGGTAGCCGGGGACTTCGCGGATGTTGACCGTGCCGACCTGCAGTTCGCGGACGAAGCGGGTGATCCAGTCCATGCGGTTGGTGCACACTGCCGAGGACAGGCCGTAGGGCACCGCATTGACGATGGCGATGGCTTCGTCGATGTCGCGGAAGCGGATCACCGGCGACACCGGGCCGAAGGTCTCCTGCGCCACCAGCGGCCACGACGGATCGACGCGGTCGAGCACCGTCGGTGCGTACAGTGCGCCGTTGCGCTGGTGGCCGCAGAGCAGGCGCGCGCCGCGCGCGATGGCGTCACTGACGCGCGCCTCGATGGCGATGGCGGCAGCCTCGTCGATCACCGTGCCCATGCTGTTGCATTCGTCGAAGGGGTCGCCGTGGCGCACCGCGAGGGTGTTTTCGACGAGACGGGCGATGAAGGGCGCAGCCACCGTCTCCTGCACCAGAATGCGCTTGATTGCCGTGCATCGCTGGCCGGAGTTCTTGTAGGAGCCGGAGGCCGCCAGTGCGGCGGCCTCGTCGAGGTCGGCGTCCTCCATGACGATCAGCGGATCGTTGCCGCCAAGTTCGAGCACCTGGCGCTTGTAGACCGCGCGTGCGGCGATCTGCTTGCCCACCGCGACGCCGCCGGTGAAGCTGACCAGATCGACCTCGGCGGCGCTGAGAAGGGGGGCGGCGATGTCTGCGGGGTCGCCGGTGAGCACCGTGAACATCTCCGCCGGCAGACCGGCGTCGCGCAGGATCTCGGCCAGCAGCAGGGCCGACAGCGGGGTTTTCTCCGACGGCTTGAGGACCATGCGGTTGTTGCTGGCGATGGCCGGGGCGACCTTGTGGGCGACCTGGTTGAGCGGGTGGTTGAAGGGGGTGATGGCACTGATCACGCCGAGCAGGGGCTCGCGGGTGGTGAACACCTTGCGGCTGCGCCCGTGCGGGGTGATGTCGCAGGAGAAAGTGGCGCCGTCGTCGCGCAGGGCTTCGTGGGCGGCGAAGGTGAACACGTCGCAGGCGCGCCCCACCTCATAGCGGGTGTCGGCCTTGGAGAGCCCGGATTCGGCGCTGATGAGGTCGGACACCGCTTCGCTGGCGGCGCGCAGGCGTTCTGCGGTGGCGAGCAGGATGGTGGCGCGCTGGTGGCGGCTGAGCGGGCTGCGCCAGGCCTTTGCGGTGCGTAGCGCGCGCTCCACGTCGGCGGCCGTGACCATTGGCACGCTGCCCACCAGGGCGCCGCTGTAGGGGCTGCGGACGTCGATGCGCCGGGGGCTGTCGACCGTGTGTCCGGCGATCTGCAGGCTGGCATGGATGGGATGACCGGCACGGATGCCGGCGAGGGCGGAAAGCAGGCTCATGGCGGGGAGGTCTCAGGCCGCGTGGTTGAGGGCGAGGTCGAAAGCGTCGAAGTTGCGCAGCGCGCGCTCCGCCGCGAGGCTCGGGCACGGGCGGTTGAGCAGCAGCGGCACGCGCTGCTCGGAGAGGCCGCCGTGCGAGCGCAGAGGGGCGTCCAGGGCGCTGAGGTCGTGGCGGCGGGCGGCGGTGCCGAGGACGGCGTCGGCGTGGGCAAGCACCACCAGGTCGCCGATGCGCGCCGGCGGCAGTTCGAAGCGTGCCGCGGCCTGCGCGCGGGTGAGCACGGCTTCCACCTGTGGCAGCGCGGCGATGGCCGCGGCGGCGGCGTCGACGGCGCCGGCGTCGACATAGACGGTGGCGTAGGAACCGAGGGCGCCGTGATGCACCACATAGGGGTCGGTGATGGGCAGGATGACGCGGCTGCGTCCGTTACCGAGGGCGTCGTCAAGGGTGTCCTGCAGCCAGGCGACCTGAGGGCGGCCGTCGGCACCATGCTTCGCCTGCATGCCGTGGTCGGCGGTCACCGCGACGATGCAGCCCATTGCGTCGAGGCGGGCAAGGTGGGTGTCGATGGCGGCGTAGAGGGCGTTTGCCGCCGTGGCACCGGGGGCGTGCTTGTGCTGGATGTAGTCGGTGGTCGACAGGTACATCACCTGCGGGGCGATCTTCTCCATCAGCTTCACGCCGGCGGCAAAGACGAACTCCGAAAGCTCGGCGCTATACACCGACGGCACCGGCAGTCCGACGAAGGCTGGCAGGTCGTCGATGCCGTAGGCGCCGAGATCGGCCGCTGCGGCCTTTTCGGCGGAGAAGCAGATGCCGCCCGCCATGCCGTGGCCGAGCAGGGCACGCAGCTTGTCCTTGGCGGTGATCACCGCCACCGTGCATCCGGAGGCCTGCAGGGCCGGGAACAGCGTTGGCGCGGTGAGCCAGCGCGGGTCGTTCATCATCACTTCCTCGCCGCGCTCGGCATCCCACAGGTAGTTGCCGCAGATGCCGTGTACCGATGGCGGTGCGCCGGTGACGATGGAGAGATTGTTGGGATTGGTGAAGCTGGGTATTACGCAATCGGCCTGGCGCCAGGTGCCGGAGGCGCGCTGGCGGGCGAACCACGGTGCCTGCCCGGCGGCGATGGCGGCGTCGAGGTAGGCCGGTTCGCAGCCGTCGATGCACACCACCACCACCGGCGCGGTGGGCAGGCGGTAAGGGCGGCCATTGACGAGGATGGTGTTGTCCAAGGTCGGAACTCCGTGGGTGGGGCTTCAGGCGGGGTGGCTGGCGTGGGCGCGCGCGAGCATGCGCGCCTTGCTGTCGAGGGCGTGACGTTCGATGGCCACGGCTGCGGCCGCGCTGTCGCCGGCAATGATCAGCGCGAGGATGCGGCCGTGTTCGTCAAGCGAAGTGCCGAGTACGGCCGGATCGCGGTGGTTGAGGCGGCGGAAGAGACCGATCTGCTTCACCAGCCGGCGATAGAGTGCGCTCAGGGTGCGGTTGCCGGCGGCGGCGACGAGGGTGTCGTGGAATTTCAGGTTAAGGGCGTGGTAGCGGTCGCCGTCGGCCTGCGCGTGGGCGTCGGCGAGTTCGCCGAGGAGCTGCTGCAGGTGTGCGATGGCCGCCGGCGGGCGGGTCGCGGCGAGCTGGCGGGCGGCCAGCGCCTCAAGACTGGCGCGCACGTCGAAGATCTCGGCAGCTTCTTCCGCGCCGATTTCGCGCACGAAGACGCCGCGGTTCTTTTCCTGGCGCAGCAGGCCGGCCTCTTCCAGGGCGCGGAAAGCTTCGCGCAGTGGTCCGCGGGAGACGCCGAGGCGCTCGGCGAGCGCCATCTCGTTGAGCTTGTCGCCGGGCAGCAGGCTGCCGTCGAGGATCATGCGTTCGAGTTCGGCGGTCACCAGGCCGGGCAGCGACAGGCGCTGCAGCATGGCGATGGGGCTTTCCGGGGAGGTGGTGTCCATGGGGGCAATGGGGGCGGGTGGAAGTTGCTGCAGATGGTGGCGTGGGTGATTGTTGATTGTCAACAATATGCAATAAACAAAATCTAGACTGCGTCCAGCTTAGCGGGGCTTGTTTGCACGGCGGTTACAGGCCGCCCTGCCACAAATCGGTAACCGCCGCGGCGCAAGCTCTGCCGCGGTGCCGCGGGGCGAGAACACCCGAGGATCCATCCATCATCACGGAGAGCAAGACCATGAAACGACGCACGATGCTGCAACTGCTGACCGCAGTCGGCGTGGCCGGCGCCCTGGCGCTGCCCGCGCATGCGCAGAAGGTCACCCTTAACGTCTACACCGCCCTCGAGACCGACCAGTTGAAGGCCTATCAGGAAGGTTTCAACAGGGTCCATCCGGACATCGAGATCCGCTGGACGCGCGACTCCACCGGCATCATCACCGCCAAGCTGCTCGCCGAGAAGTCCAATCCGGTGGCCGACGTGGTGATGGGGGTGGCCGCTTCGAGCATGGCGGTGTTCGACCGCGAAGGGCTGCTGCAGCCCTATGCGCCGGCCGGCCTGCAACGTGTGCGCGCCGAGTACCGTGATCAGGCCAACCCGCCGAAGTGGGTGGGGATGGACGTGTGGGGAGCGGCGATCTGCTACAACACCGTGGAAGCGCAGAAGCTCGGTCTGCCGAAGATCGAGTCGTGGCGTGACCTGACCCGTCCGGAGTTCCGCGGCAAGGTGGTGATGCCCAACCCGGCCTCTTCCGGCACCGGCTTCTTCGACGTCACCGCCTGGCTGCAGATCTTCGGCGAGCAGGCCGGTTGGGAATACATGGACCGCCTCCACGACAACATCGCGGTCTATACCCACTCCGGCTCCAAGCCCTGCCGCATGGCCGGTGCCGGCGAGTTCCCGGTGGGCATCTCCTTCGAATACCGTGCCAACGCGACGCGCGAATCGGGTGCGCCGATCGAGGTGGTGTACCCCAGTGAAGGCCTGGGCTGGGATCTGGAAGCGGCCGGCATCGTCAGCGGGACGAAGAAGCTCGAGGCGGCGCGCAAGCTCCTCGACTGGGCGATCAGCGACGATGCCATGCAGCTCTATGCGAAGAACTTTGCGGTGGTTGCGGTGCCTGGCTTTGCCAGCCGCCTCACCCACGTGCCGGCCGACTACGAGCAGCGTCTGGTGAATAACGACTTCGCCTGGATGGCTGCCAATCGCGACGCCATTCTCGCCGAGTGGCAGAAGCGCTACGCCACCAAGTCCGAGCCCAAGTGAGGCAGGGGCCCTCCGGGCAATTCCGGAGGGCCTGCTCCCCCGACGCTTATGAGCTATCTCCTCATTGAAGCGCTGAGCAAGCGTTTCGGCCGCTTCACTGCCCTCGATCGCGTCGATCTGAGCATCGAGCGCGGCGAGTTCGTGGTCTTCCTCGGCCCTTCGGGCTGTGGCAAGACCACCCTGCTGCGGGCCATTGCCGGTCTCGACCGCCAGGACAGCGGGCGCATCGTGCAGGATGGCGACGACATCTCGCAGTGGCCGGTGGCGGCGCGCGATTTCGGCATCGTCTTCCAGTCCTACGCCCTCTTTCCCAATCTCAGCGTTGCCGACAACATCGCCTACGGGCTCGACAACCGCCGTTTCGATCGCAGCGCGCGGGCGCGTCGCGTCGAGGAGCTCCTGCAACTGGTCGGCCTGCCCGGCATCCAGGGCAAGTACCCGGCACAACTCTCCGGTGGCCAGCAGCAGCGCGTGGCGCTGGCGCGCGCGCTGGCGACGGCCCCCGGGCTGCTGCTGCTCGATGAACCGCTGTCGGCACTCGATGCACTCGAACGTGTGCGCCTGCGCGGCGAGATCCGTGCCCTGCAGGACAAGCTTGGAGTGACCACGGTGATGGTCACCCACGACCAGGAAGAAGCCCTGGCAGTTGCCGATCGCATCGTGGTGATGAGCCATGGGCGCATCGAACAGGTGGGTACGCCGCGTGAGGTCTATCGCGCCCCGGCGACGCCCTTCGTGGCCGACTTCATCGGCCGCGTGAATGTGCTCGACGGAGCCGTGCATGAACGCGGCCGCGTGCAGGTCGGCCCGCACGTGCTGGACTGCGAACAGGCCAGGGACCTTTCGCCGGGAGCGGCGGTGCGCCTGTACCTGCGCCCCGAGGACATCACCCTGCTTGGTGTCACCGACAGTGCTCCCAACAGTTTCTATGCCCACGTGCGCAAGGTCGAGTTCCTCGGCGCCCACGTCGCCGTGGTGATGAAGCCGGACCGCATGGAGGGCGTCGAGCTCACCGCGCAGTTTTCGCAGAACTATCTCAACGGCACCGAACTGCCCCCCGGTGCCATCGTCCGCGTCGGCGTGGACCGCCGTCATTTGCGCGTGATCGCGGGAGAAGGGTGAGGATGGCCGCCAATCACGCCGCGCGCTGGCGCATGCCCGCGCTCGCCGAGCTCGACGGGCGTCTCGCCCAGTGGCTGCTGGTGCTGGTGTGCGCCGCCTTGTCGCTGTTCCTGCTCGCGCCGCTGGCAGCGATGCTGGTGCTGGCGGTGCAGGACCGCGAGGGCAACTTTGCCGGTTTGGCGCAGTTTGCCGCCTATCTGGAGATGCCGGGGCTGGCCGAGTCGGTATGGAACTCGCTGTGGGTGTCGGCAACGGTGACGCTGATTACCGTGCCGGCGGCCTTTGCCTTTGCCTATGCGCTGCAGCGCAGTTGCATGCCGGGGCGCAGCCTGCTGCGTCTGGCTGGCCTGTCACCACTGCTCGGCCCCTCGCTGGTGGCGGCAATCGCCTTCATCCAGTGGTTTGGCAACCAGGGCGCGCTGAAGGTGCTGATGGGCGGGGTGTCGATATATGGTGCGCCGGGGATCATCCTTTCGGCCAGCTATGCGACCTTTCCCCATGCGCTGATGATCCTCACCGCCGCGCTCGCCAATGCCGACGGGCGCCTGTACGAAGCTGCCGATGCCCTCGGGGCGTCGCGCTGGCGGCGCTTTCTCACCGTCACCCTGCCGGGGGCGAAGTACGGCCTGATTTCGGCGGCGATGGTGGTGTTCTCCTACACCATCAGCGATTTCGGCATTCCCAAGGTCATCGGCGGCAACTTCCGCATGCTGGCGGTGGATATCTACCAGCAGGTCATCGGCCAGCAGAACTTCAACCGCGGTGCCGTGGTGGGCCTCATCCTGCTGCTGCCGGCACTGTTCGCCTTCATTGTGGACTGGCGCATGCAGCGCCGCGCCCAGGCCGCGCTGACCGCCCGTGCGGTGCCCTACGTGGCCCGCCCCGCGCGCCTGCGCGATGGTCTCGGACTGTTCTACTGTACGGTGGTCGCCGGGCTGCTGCTGGCGGTGCTGGGGATGGCGGTTTACACGTCCTTCGTCACCTTCTGGCCGTACAACCTCGCTCCCACGCTGCGCCATTACGTCTTCGGCCTCGACGAGGCGGGGGTGATCAGCGCCTACTACAACAGCCTGCGCATGGCTGCCGCGACGGCGCTGCTGGGCACCGCCTTCATCTTCTTCACCGCCTGGCTGCTCGAGAAGACCCGCGGCGCCGATGTCCTGCGGCCCTTCCTGCGCCTGATGGCGGCGCTGCCGATGGGCGTGCCGGGGCTGGTGCTGGGGCTGGGCTACGTGATCTTCTTCAATGCGCCGGACAACCCGCTCGGCGGCCTCTACCAGACCATGGCGATCATGGTGGTGGCCAACGTGGTGCACTACTACTCGTCCTGCCATCTCACCGCGGTGACCGCGCTGAAGGCCATCGACCGCGAGTTCGAGGCGGTCTCCGCGTCGCTCAAGGTGTCGGGGTTCCTGACCCTGTGGCGGGTGACCCTGCCGGTGTGCCTGCCGGCGGTACTGGAGATCGGCCGCTATCTGTTCGTCAATGCGATGACCACGGTGTCGGCGCTGGTGTTCATCTATGCCTCCCACACGCTGCCGGCGGCGGTATCCATCCTCCACCTCGATGAAGCCGGCGAGATCGGCCCCGCGGCGGCGATGGCCACCCTCATCGTTGCCACTTCGACGCTGGTCTGCCTGCTCTACGCCGTCTTCTCCCATCTGCTGCTGCGCCGCACCCAGGCATGGCGGCAGGCCCGTCCGTGAACGCCCCTGCAAAGTACCCTGCCCATCATGCCCGTCCATGACCGCGACCCCATCCTGTTGACCCCCGGCCCGCTGACCACCTCGCTGGCGACCCGCTGCGCGATGCTGCGCGATCACGGTTCCTGGGATGCCGGCTTCAACGCCATTACCGCGCGCGTGCGTGCCGCCCTGCTGGCGGTAGTGAATGGCGCCGGCAGCCATGTCTGCGTGCCCATGCAGGGCAGTGGCACCTTTGCCGTGGAGGCCGTGCTCGGCACCCTGGTGCCGCCCGCGGGCCACCTGCTGGTGCTGGTCAACGGCGCCTACGGCACGCGCATGGCACGCGCCGCGCGCCTGATGGGGCTGGCGGTGAGCGTGCTGGAGTGTGCCGAGGACCGTGCCGTGGATGTCGCTGCGCTCGCTGCACGCCTTGCCGCGGAGCCGCAGATCACCCACGTCGGCGCAATCCACTGCGAGACTTCCACTGGCATCCTCAATCCGCTCGATGAAATCGCTGCGGTGGTCGAGCGTGCCGGTCGTGCCCTCTTCGTCGATGCGATGAGCAGCTTCGGCGCCTTGCCCATCGATGCGCGCAGGATCCGTTTCGATGCCCTGGTGGCGGCCAGCGGCAAGTGCGTCGAAGGACCCCCGGGGATGGGCTTCGCGATCGTGCGCGGTGACGTGCTGGCGGCCAGCGAAGGGCGCTCGCGCTCGTTGTCGCTCGATCTTCACGACCAGTGGCAGTACATGGAACGCACCGGACAGTGGCGTTTCACGCCGCCCACCCACGTCGTCGCCGCGCTCGACGCTGCGCTTGACCAGTACGCTGCGCAAGGCGGTCAAGCGGCGCGGCTGGCGCGCTATCGTGCCAACTGCGACGCCTTGCTGGTGGCCATGGCGGCGCTCGGGCTCACGCCCCTGCTCGATGCGGCGATCCAGGCCCCGATCATCGTCACCTTCCACGCCCCGCGCGATCCCGCGTACACCTTTGCGCGTCTTTATGAAGCCGTGCGTGCGCGCGGCTTCATCCTCTATCCGGGCAAGCTGACCCGCATCGAAACCTTCCGCGTCGGCTGCATCGGCGCCATCGGTGAGGCCGAGATCGTCCAGGCCGTGCATGCCGTCGGCGATGCGCTGGCACAGATGGGGGTGCAGGACCGGCGCCCGGCGCAGACGTGAGCGGGCGCGACATCGTCATTGTCGGTGGCGGCATCATCGGTGCTGCCGTGGCCTTTCATCTGGCCTGCGCCGGCGAGGGCGAGCGCGTGCTGCTGTGTGAGCGCGCCGCTCCGGCTGGTGCGGCTACCAGCCTGGCGGCGGCACTGGTCGGCGAGGCGCGCGAGAACCTCAACCTGCTGCCGCTGGTGCGCCAGACCCGTGCCGACATTGCCATGCTCGAGGCCGATTTCGGCGAACATGTCGGACTTGCCGAAGTCGGCGCCGTACACGTCGCGCGCGACCATGCGGTGGCAGCGCTCGATCGCCTGGCCGCGACGATGCGCGCGCAGGGCGTGGCCGTGGAGAACCTCGGCGCCAGCGATGCACAGGCGCGCCTGCCGTGGCTGGATGCGGCGTCGTGTGTGCGGCGGCTGTTCTTTCCCGCTGAGGCGTACGTTGAACCCTACCTGCTCGCCAGTGCCTATCTGCGCGCCGCGCAGCGCCGCGGGGTGGCCTGCCGGACGGGCTTCGAGCTAGCTGCCGTGCTTGTCGAGGGCGCGCGCGTGACCGGCGTGCGCAGCAGCGCAGGGGAGCACATCGGCGCGGACGTGGTGGTCGATGCCGCCGGCGCCTGGGCGGCCTTGCTTCCCGCGCTGCTCGGGCTGGCCCTGCCGATGGCGCCGGTACGCAGCCAGTACTGGATCACCGCGGTGCATTCGTTGTTTCCGCGCGCAGCCCCGATTGCGGTGATCCCGGAAGCGCGTGCCTATGCGCGCCCCGAACTGGGCGCGCTGCTCTTCGGCTTGCGCGAGGAGTCCTCTGTGGCGGTCGACGCGCGGCGCCTGCCAGCCGATCTGGCGGGCTTCGTCTTCGACGGCGCCGACCCGGCGGGCTGGGAGAGCCTGAGTGCGGGTGCCCCGGCGCTGCGATCCTTCTTTCCTGCGCTCGACGAGGTCGGTATCGCCCATCACGTCAGCGGCCCGTCCACCTATACCGTCGATGGGCATCTGGTGCTGGGCGGCTTTGCCGGGCTTGCCGGCCTGTTCGTTGCCAGCGGCTGCAACGGTGCGGGGATTGCCTGCAGCGGCGGCATCGGTCGGGTGGTGGGCGAACTCGTGCGTGGGCAGGAGCCTTTCGTCGACCCCGCCCCGCATCGCCCCGACCGCCTCGGCTACTGTGACCCCTTCGCGCCGGAGTTGCTCGCGCGCTGTGCCGCGCAGCGTTCGGCCAAGCGTTCGGGCTGAGCCTGTGCAAGCCCGCAAGTGCACTGCCGGCAGTCGCCCTTCGGCAAGCCTGTCCTGAGTGCAGCCGAAGGGCTCAGGGCGAACGGTGCGGCGTAATTGATTGTGGAGCTTGAGCAGGTGCGCTCAGAGCTGGCTGCGCACCCAGTGCACGATGTCCTGCGCCGCCATGGCGCCAGCCTGGCGGGCGCGCTCGCGTCCGCCGACGAAGAGCGCCAGCGTGGGGATGCTGCGGATGCCGTACTGGGCGCCCAGTTGCGGCTCGGCCTCGGTATCCACCTTGGCCAGGCGCAGCTGTGGTTCAAGCAGGGTGGCGGCCTGGGCGAACTGCGGCGCCATGACCTTGCAGGGGCCACACCACGGCGCCCAGAAATCGACCAGCAGGGGAATGTCGTTGCGCGTCAGGTGCTTGGCGAAACTCGCGGTATCGAGGGCCAGCGCTGAGCCGGTGAACAGTGCCTGGCCGCACTGGCCGCAGTTGGGTCGTTCGCCCAGGCGTGCGCTGGGCAGGCGGTTGACGGCGTGGCAGTGCGGGCAGACGAGGTGGGTGGTGCTCATGGGCGGACTCCGCGGGATGGGTGGACAGCCGTCGCCAGTTGCGGCGGCTGTCCCCGATATCCGGTCTGCGCAGCCGATTTCAAGCTGCGCCGCGTTCCTTTCAGAAGGCGATGACCTTGCGCTGCCCTTCAAGCAGGGCGGCGCCCATGGCGTCCGGGCGCGCCGCCGTGATGCCGTCCTTCAGGCTGGCCGGGGTGCGGCCGGTGTTGGGCAGGTAGAGGGCGCATACCGAGGCGCGGGCGCCTTTCTTCAGCGCGGCGTCGAGCAGTTGCGCGGGGGTCACGTTGTTGGGCTTGAGGGCCTCGCCGCCGGCTTCGCGCAGAGCCAGGTCTCCGGCGCGGTCGCACAGCAGGATGTCGACCTGGGCGCCTTGTTCCTGCATCTGATTGGCCAGCACCATGGCCATGCCCTGGGTCATGGTGCTGCCCGAGCTGAGGACCACGGTGACTGCCTGGGGTTCGGCACTGGCCACGCCGGTGACAGCGGCGAGCGCGAGGGCGACGAGGGTTTTCTTCATTGTGTTCTCTCTGTTGGAGTAGGGGGTGCCGGGGACATACAAGCTTCGTGCCAGTTATGACGCAACTTGATAGTTCAATGAATACAGTAACTTGCTTCGATCGTTCGGGGTGCTCGTCTGCCATTGGCAGACAGTCCTGGCAGTATGATGGCGCGATGGCAGGCAGTGGCACATCAATCAATGATGGCTATCGCCTTGAAAGCTATTAACTATTGGGATTAATATTAGTGCGTACTTATAGTTTCCGGCATATCTGTCGCAAGAGGTCGGAATGAAGAGCCATTTGATGGTGATGTTGCTCGCCCTGGGCGGAAGCGCCGCGGCGCAGGGCAACGGTCACGTGTTGGAGGTAAGGCTGCACGGCGTGCAGCATGAGCGTGGCAGCGTGCGCGTCGGCCTGTACTCGGAGCCGCGCAGCTTCCGCAAGGAAGAGCAGGCCTATGCGCTGATCGACACCGCCGCGCTGGCGGGCACCGTCAGCGTACGCTTCGAAGGTCTGCCGGCGGGCAGTTATGCGGTGATGGCCTACCATGACGAGGATGGCAACGGCGCACTGAACCGGCGCTTCGGCATGTTTCCCACCGAGGGTTACGGGCTGTCGCGCAATCCTGCGGTGTCGGGTCCGCCAGCCTTTGCCGACAGCGCTTTCGAAGTCGGCGGCGAGTCCGCCGGGCCGATCGACATCCAGATCCGTTACTGACTGCAGGACCCTGTTCCCATGGATTCCACCCTCGCATCTCCGCATGGCGACCAGGCCGGCCGCCTGGCTCACTTCCCCGTGGCGCTGTTCTCCACCGTCATGGGCATGGCCGGTCTGACCCTGGCCTGGCTCAAGGCTCACCATCTCGGCGGCATGCCGCTGGGTGTCGGCGAACTGCTGCGCTGGGCGGCAAGCGCACTGTACGTGTTCCTGCTGTTCATGTACGCCGCCAAGTTGCTGCGCCACCCCGGCGAGGTGGCCGCCGAGCGCCGCCACCCGGTGCGGCTGAACTTCTTCCCGGCGATCTCCATCGGGCTGTTGCTGCTCGCGACCGCCTGGCTGCCCGCCGCGCCCGTGCTCGCGGGGTGGATGTGGACCGCGGGTGCGGCCCTGCATCTCGCCTTCACCCTGTGGGCGATGAGTGGCTGGATCCATCACACCCACTACGAGATCAAGCACGCCAATCCGGCGTGGTTCATCCCCGTGGTCGGCAACATCCTGGTGCCGGTTGCCGGCGTGCATGTCGCCCCGGTCGACATCAGCTGGTTCTTCTTCAGCATCGGCCTGGTGTTCTGGCTGGTACTGATGACCATCGTGATGTACCGCCTGTTCTTCCATGAGCCGCTGCCGGCGCGCCTGACCCCCACGCTGTTCATCCTCATCGCGCCGCCGGCGGTGGGTTTTCTCTCCTACCTGGCGCTGACCGGCACGGTCGATGGCTTTGCCCGCGTGCTGTACTTCACCGCCCTGTTCCTGACCCTGCTGCTGGCCAGCAACGCGCTGCGCTTCTTCCGCTTGCCCTTCTTCATCTCCGCGTGGGCATATTCCTTCCCTCTCGCGGCGATGACGCTGGCCACCTTCGAGATGGGCGCGCGCAACCCGGCGCCGTTCTACACCGTGCTGGCCTGGGTGCTGCTGACCGCCCTCAGCGCCGTGCTCGCGCTGCTGGTGCTCAACACCCTGCGCGCGGCCTGGCAGGGGCGTATCTGCGTGCCTGAGTGATCCTGTACCGCGAGGTGATGCGTCAGCGCGAGGCCGCGACCGTCAAGGTCGCGGCCTCGTCTTTCATGCGCAGCAGGCGTGACCGTCGCCGTCGTGGCCATGGTCATGGTCATGGCAGGTGACGACGGCAGGCTTGAGCAGCCCGCTCAGGTAATCGCGCACGGCGCTGCGCGGGTCGCTGCCTTCACACACCACCACCTCGGTGCCGCGCGCGGCCATGCGTGCGACGAAGCCGCCACCGGCGCTCGCGGTGAGGATGGCGGCGACGCCGTCGAGCGGATGAGGCCCGCCGCGGAAGTTGTGAAAGACCATCTCCGCGGCCAGTTCGATGCGTTCGCATTCCTGTGGCGAGCACGGCGTGGTCGCATCGAAGAGCAGGAAGCGCCGGCTCTTGCCGGCATGTGCGGTGATGGTGCGGAAGTTCTGGCTGCTTACGGCGATCTTCATGCGTTGACTCCTGTGTTGGGACAGATGTCCTTTCAAGAAGCGGGCCAGCCCGGGGCGGGCCGCAGGGCGTGCAGCGGCGCGGTGGTATGCTGTCGGCAGGCTGCCGCTGTGGCAGCGTGTGGCGGTGTGCTGACGGAAATGGCAGTGTCGTGACTGCCAAGGGGGAGAAGTGCTTCTGCAACCTCAGGATGTGCTGCGGTGGTGACCATGCCTGAGCGTCTGATCGGCGGCGCGCGGGCCTTCGGGCGCGATGTCGGCGGCGTGTATCTGAGCCTGTTGCGGGTGATGGTGCCGGCGCTGGTGGTGGTCAAGGCGCTGGAGATGGCCGGGGCCACGGCCTGGCTGGCCCTGGCGCTGTCGCCGCTGATGACCCTCGTCGGCCTGCCCGATGCGATGGGTATCGTGTGGGCAGCGGCGATGCTCACCAACATCTACACTGCGCTGGCGGTCTATGTGGAGTTGGGCGCGCAAGCCTCGCTCAGCGTCGCCCAGGTCAGCGTGCTCGGCAGCATGATCCTGGTCGCCCACTCGCTGCCCGTCGAAGGCGCGGTGGCGCGCGCCACCGGGGTAGGCTGGGGGGCTACGCTGGCGCTGCGCTTCGGCGGCGCGCTCGCTCTCGGCGCCGTGCTCAACCTGCTCTACGGCGCTACCGCCACCCTGCAGCAACCCGCGCGCATGCTGTGGACGCCACCGGCCGGCGGCAGCGCGTCGTTGGGGCAGTGGGTGCACGACCAGCTCCTGATGCTGATCGTGGTGTTCTTCGTCATCGCCGCGCTGATGGCCCTGCTGCGCGTGTTGCGTGCGATCGGCGTCGAGCGTCTCATGCACTGGCTGCTGGCGCCCCTGCTGCGCCTGATCGGCGTCGGCCGTGAGGCCGGCAACATCACCATCATCGGCGCCACCCTGGGGCTTACCTTCGGCGCCGGGCTGCTGATCCGCGAGGCGCGTTCGGGCGCGCTGTCGCGGCGCGATGTCTTCCTCGCGATGAGCTTTCTCGGTCTTTGTCACAGCGTCATCGAGGACACCTTGCTGATCCTGCTGATGGGCGCGGACCTGTCCGCCATCCTGTGGGCGCGCCTGCTCTTTGCCGTGGTGGTCACCGCGCTGCTGGCGCGCCTGCTGCCCGTGCAGCCCGACAGAGGGGCGGCGGTCTAGCCCGGTCAGCGCCTCTGCAGCGACCGGGCGCCTGTGCCGGCATGACAGATGCAGCCCCCGCACGCCATAATCGACCCCCAAAGCTGCCTTCATTGGCAGCGTACAAGACGTCCAGGGAGTCCTTTCCGTGCCCAGCCTGCAAGATCGCGTCAAGCGCGCGATGTTCTCCATCGTGCCCGCCGACGGTTCCACCATCGGCAACACCGCGCTGCGCCGCGAGATCGAAGCCCTGCTGCAGTCCGAGGGGCTGTCGATCGGCGAGGATGACTACTGGCAGGCCCACGGCGCCCTGGTGGACGAGGGCGTGCTGCTGAAAGGGCAGGGGCGCGGCGGTTCGGTGCGCCGCGCGCAGGCCACCGACGCAATCGCACCGCCCCTGGCCGGCGAGCCGGTGCGCGCGGCGCAAACCGTTCAACCCCAAGACAAGACCACGATGGCACAACGCAAGACCAGCAAGACCAGCAACAGCGGCAGAAACGCCAACGGCGGCAGCCTCGGCTTCGAGGCCGAACTCTTCAAGGCCGCCGACAAGCTGCGCGGCAATATGGAGCCCTCCGACTACAAGCACGTCGCGCTCGGGCTCATCTTCCTGAAATACATCTCCGACGCCTTCGAGGCCAAGCACACCGCGCTGCTCGCCGAAGACCCGCAGGCCGCCGAGGACAAGGACGAATACCTCGCCGACAACGTGTTCTGGGTGCCCAGGGAGGCGCGCTGGTCGCACCTGCAGGCCAGCGCCAAGCAACCCACCATCGGCAGCCTGATCGACGAGGCCATGCGCGCCATCGAGAAGGACAACGAATCGCTCAAGGGCGTGCTGCCCAAGGACTACGCCCGCCCCGCGCTCAACAAGGTGATGCTGGGCGAGCTCATCGACCTCATCTCCGGCATCGCGCTGGGCGAGGCCGGCGACCGCTCCAGGGACGTCCTTGGCCGGGTGTATGAGTACTTCCTCGGCCAGTTCGCCGGCGCCGAAGGCAAGCGCGGCGGCGAGTTCTACACCCCCCGCTCGGTGGTGCGCGTGCTGGTCGAGATGCTCGAACCGCTGCCCGACCCCGCGCGCGGCGTCGCCGGCCGGGTGTACGACCCGTGCTGCGGCTCGGGCGGCATGTTCGTGCAGTCGGAAAAGTTCGTGCAGGAGCACGGCGGGCGCATCGGCGACATCGCCATCTACGGGCAGGAATCCAACTACACCACCTGGCGACTGGCCAAGATGAACCTGGCGGTGCGCGGCATCGATTCCGACATCCGCTGGAACAACGAAGGCAGCTTCCACAAGGACGAACTGCGCGACCTCAAGGCCGACTTCATCCTCGCCAACCCGCCGTTCAACATCTCCGAATGGGGCGGCGACCGCCTGCGCGAAGACCCGCGCTGGAAGTTCGGCGCGCCGCCGGTGGGCAACGCCAACTACGCCTGGCTGCAGCACATCTACCACCACCTGGCAATCAACGGCACCGCCGGCGTGGTGCTGGCCAACGGCTCGATGAGCTCCAACCAGTCCGGCGAAGGCGAGATCCGCCGCGCCATGGTCGAGGCCGACGTGGTGGACTGCATGGTGGCGCTGCCCGGCCAGCTCTTCTACTCCACCCAGATCCCCGCCTGCCTGTGGTTCCTGGCGCGCAACAAGAACCCCGCGCATGGAAAGCCGGGTGGCCTGCGCGACCGCCGCGGCCAGGTGCTGTTCATCGACGCCCGCAAGATGGGCGTGCTGGTGGACCGCACCCGGCGCGAGCTGACCGACGAGGAAGTGCAGAAGATCGCCGACACCTACCACGCCTGGCGCGGCGAGGCGGCGGCCGGCGAGTACGCGGACCTGCCTGGGTTCTGCAAGTCCGCCACGCTGGACGAGATCCGCAAGCACGGTCACGTGCTGACGCCGGGGCGCTACGTCGGCGCGGCGGAACAGGAGGAGGACGGCGAGCCCTTCGAGGAGAAGATGGCGCGGCTGTCGGCGCAGTGGCGGGCGCAGCGGGCGGAAGCGGCCCGGCTGGATGCGGCGATTGAGGCCAACCTCAAGGCGCTGGGCTTTTGAACACTGCGTTGAATATGGTTAAGATCTTTCTCTATATTAAACGCTGTGTTTAACTCACGCATCGAACACTATCCTTGATGAACGCAACTCACGCCATGCGCTTCCGGGCCGGCCGTTACCTGCAGCAGCCCACCGGCTATCGGGCCTTCGTCCCTGCGCCCCTGCCACCGGAGCCGCCACCGGATCTCTCCGGTGCGCTGCGCGAGCGTCTGTCGGAGGCCGACCACGCCCTGGGGCGGCTGGACGGCGCCGTGTTCACGCTGCCCAATCCCGACCTGTTCGTGTTCATGTACGTGCGCAAGGAGGCCGTGCTCTCCAGCCAGATCGAAGGCACGCAAAGCTCGCTGCAGAACCTGCTGGCTGCCGAAGCACAACTGTTCGACCCCGATACCCCCAGGGACGTGAACGAAGTAGCCAACTACGTACGTGCCATGAACCACGGTCTGGCGCGGCTGGCCGAGCTGCCGATCTCCGTCAGTCTGATCCGCGAGATTCATACCGAACTGATGCAGGGCGTGCGCGGCGGGGGGCTGACGCCGGGCGAACTGCGCACCAGCCAGAACTGGATCGGGCCCGGCGGCTGCACGCTGGCCAGCGCCACCTTCGTGCCGCCTCCGCCGCACGAGGTGCCGGCCGCCCTGTCCGACCTGGAGAAGTTCCTGCACAACGGCGCCGGCCTGCCCCCGCTGGTGCAGGTGGGGCTGGCCCATGCCCAGTTCGAAACCATCCACCCCTTCCTCGACGGCAACGGCCGCGTGGGACGCCTGCTCATCACCTTCCTGCTTACGGAAAAACAACTGCTCAACAAGCCGGTGCTCTACCTTTCGCATTATTTCAAGCAGCACCGCAGCGAATACTACGAGCGCCTGCAGGCGGTGCGCGATAACGGCGACTGGGAAGGCTGGCTGGCCTTCTTCCTGGAAGGCATCGTCTGCGTCAGCCGCGAGGCCGCACAGACCGCCGCCGCCATCCTGCGCATGCGCGAAGCCTTCCGCACCCGCATCACCGAAGGGCTGGGTCGCGCCGCAGCCAACGGCCAGCGCGTAATGGACCGCCTTTTCGACCACCCCATCGTTACCGTCGCCACGGTGCGCGACTGGCTCAACCTCACCCCCGCCGGCGCCAACCAGATCGTCAACCGGCTGGAAGGCATCGGCCTGCTGCGCGAGATCACCGGCTACGCGCGCAACCGGCGGTTCGTGTTCGAGCCGTATCTGCGGCTGTTTGAGGAACAGGGGGAGATTGGGTATGGCGGGTGATCGTGGCACTGCTGCCAAGCCGCTGCATGTTCCACATGGACTGGAGTGCTTGCCGACCGGGTGGTCATGGGGGCGACTCGACGATCTTTGTGAGGGTGTATTCGATTGTCCTCACTCGACCCCAAAGCTTGTGGACGCCGGCCCGTTGGTCGTCCGCACCCAAGACATCATTACGGGTGTATTCCGTACAGAGCAAGCAGCTCACGTTTCTGAGGAGACCTTCAGAGAGCGAACGGTCAGGGCGTTGCCGCGGCGCGGTGATCTTCTTTACAGCAGGGAAGGCACCTACTTCGGTATCGCGGCTGAGGTGCCTGAAAAAGTGCGCGTTTGCCTTGGACAACGGATGGTCCTGATCCGGCCGTTGGCGAGCAAGCTTGACTTTCGATTTCTGCGCCACTGGCTGAATTCTCCTGTCATGGCCGCCCACATTCATGGTCACCGTGATGGAAGTGTCGCCGAGCGACTGAATCTTCCCACTATTCGTGCCTTACCCATTGCGGTGCCGCCTCTCCCCGAACAACGCGCCATCGCCCACATCCTCGGCACGATGGACGACAAGATCGAACTCAACCGGCGGGCGAACGAGACGCTGGAGGCGATGGCCCGTGCCTTGTTCAAGGCGTGGTTCGTGGACTTCGAGCCGGTGCGGGCCAAGCTGGAGGGCCGCTGGCAGCGCGGCCAATCGCTGCCCGGCCTGCCCGCGCACCTCTACGCCCTCTTTTCCGACCGGCTCGTCGAATCGGAGTTGGGGGAGATCCCGGAGGGGTGGGAATACACACGGGCAAGCCAACTCATCGAGTTCAACCCGTCCGAGCCTTTGCGAAAGGGGACGGAGGCACCATATATCGAGATGGCCGCACTCCCGACGTCAGGAAGTTGGCCTGAGCCGCCGGTATCGCGGCCGTTCGGCAGTGGCATGCGCTTTCGCAACGGAGACACCCTGCTGGCCCGGATTACGCCGTGCCTGGAGAACGGCAAGACGGCGTTTGTCCAGTGCCTGCCGGATGACGCCGTGGGCTGGGGTTCCACTGAGTACATCGTGATGCGGTCCAAGGCTTCCGTGCCGCCGGAATTCGGGTACTTGCTGGCACGCGACGCGGCTTTTCGAGAGCAGGCCATCCGGAGCATGACCGGCACCTCCGGTCGGCAGCGTGTTCAGGCTGACTCAGTGGCCGCATTCAAGATTGCGGCGCCCTCGAATGAAGCGGTATGGGACGCTTTCTCGCGCGTTGTCGCGCCGGCATTCAAGAGCATCAAGGCCAATGCCGAGGCGATTGCGACGCTCGCCCAACTCCGCGACACCCTGCTGCCCAAACTCATCTCCGGCGAGTTGCGCGTGCCGGATGCGGAAGCCTTCCTCAAGGAGCGCGGCCTGTGAAACCCACGTCCGAGATCGTCATCTACGAGGGCGACAAGGCCCGCGTCGAGGTGCGGCTGGACCGGGAGTCGGTCTGGCTCACGCAGGAGCAGGTGGGGCTGCTGTTCGGGCGCGAACGCTCGGTGATCACCAAGCACATCCGCAATGTGTTTGCCGATGGCGAGCTGGACGAGAAAAGCAATGTGCAAAATTTGCACATTGCCGGCTCGGACAAACCGGTGAAGTTCTACAGCCTCGACGTGATCATCTCGGTCGGCTACCGGGTCAAGTCCATCCAGGGTACCCGCTTCCGCCAGTGGGCAAACCTCGTGCTGCGCGAGCATCTGACGCAGGGCTACAGCCTGGACCGCGAACGCTTCGAGAAGAATGCCGCCGAACTGGAAGCCGCGCTGCAACTGGTCCGCAAGGCCGCCGCGGGCGAGGCGCTGACCGCCGAGCAGGGCCGCGGGCTGGTGGATGTGATTGCGCGCTACACCCACACCTTCCTGTGGCTGCAACGCTACGACGAAGGGCTGCTGACCGCCCCGGCGGGTTGCCCGGGCGGGGTGCTGCCTCGGCTTGACGAGGCACAGGCCGCCATCGCGCGGCTGAAGGCCGACCTGATGGCGCGCGGCGAGGCGTCCGAACTCTTCGGGCGCGAGCGCGGCGACGCCTTTGCCGCACTGCTCGGCAATCTCGACCAGAGCGTGTTCGGTGAGCCGGCCTATCCCAGCGTCGAGACCAAGGCCGCGCACCTGCTGTACTTCGTCATCAAGAACCACCCGTTCGCGGACGGCAACAAGCGCAGCGGGGCCTTTCTGTTCGTGGATTTCCTGGCGCGCAACGGGCGCTTGCTCCGCAACGGCGAAGCGGTGATCAACGACGTGGGCCTGGCGGCGCTGGCGCTGCTGGTGGCGGAGTCCGACGCCAGGAACAAGGACGTGATGATCCGCCTGATCGAGAACATGCTCGCCCTGCCGGGCAGCACGAAGGAGGCGTAGGCGATGGCGTTTCTGTCCGGCACTGGTAAGGAACCACTGGTTTGAAGCCTCTCAAGCCCTGGCTCTCCTTCCCTGAGCAATTGCAGCAACTGCAAGCACGCGGCCTGCATGTGGATGATCGCGCGGCGGCGCTGGATTATCTGGAACGCCTGGGGTACTACCGGTTGAGTGGCTACTGGTATCCGCTGCGGGTCATCGACCCGGTGGCATCGCAGGCGCAGGGCAAGGCCGTGCGGCTGGATGCGTTTGTGCCGGGCAGCCGCTTCGAGGATGTGGTGCGGCTGTATGTGTTCGACAAGAAGCTGCGCCTGCTGGCCCTGGATGCGCTGGAGCGTATCGAGATGGCCGTGCGTGTGGATGTGGCGCACCTGCTCGGGCAACGCGATGCGCGCGCGCACGAGAATCCGGCCTGCCTGCATGGCAACTTCACGAAGAAGCAGATCACCAAGGGGCCGGACAAGGGCAAGACACAGCATCAGGTTTGGTTGGGCAAATATCAGTCCATGTTGCAACGCGCCCGAAAGGAGCCGTTCGTCGCGCATCACATGCAACAGTACGGTGCCCTGCCGATCTGGGCCGCCATCGAAGTCTGGGATTTCGGCCTGTTGTCGAAACTGTTCGCAGGCATGCAGCACGCGGACCAGCAGAGCATCGCGAGCATGTATGGAGCGCCCGACGGCGTCGCATTCGCGCAGTGGCTGCGCAGCCTGAACTTCATCCGCAATGTGGCGGCACATCACAGCCGCCTGTGGAACATCAACGTGCTGGAGCTGTCGCCCATCCCCGCCGGCTGGCCTGTGACACTGAACAAGGCCCGGCCGTTCTTCTACTTTTGCCTGATGCAGCGCTTGCTGAACGTGATCTGCCCCAACTCGGGATGGGGGCAGCGGTTTGTGGAGCTGCTGGAGAAGGAGTTTCCTGTCGTCTTTTCGACAGCGGAACTCGGGACATTCCCTGGCTGGGAAACATCGCCGTTGTGGAAGCGGCAGGTGGCGCACAAATGAAAACCGACGCGTACACAGAGTGCAGAGGCGTCGGTCGTATTGCCGCGGATCTTAGCCCTGGCGGCTACGGCGGTCAAGTCGAGGACGCACCCCAGGTATTCCTTGATCCTGCGTTATGGCCGGCATCGATCCCGCGGCTGGCTTCTGTCCTGGAACACACCACCAAGGAGCCGAGTTGATGGCGTTTCTTTCCGAAGCCGAAGTCGAACAGGCGCTGCTGGAACAGTTGCTCGGGCTGGGCTATGCCGTTGTTTCGGATGACGTCGTCGGCCCGGACGGCAGGCAGCCGGAGCGCGAGAGCCACGACGAGGTGGTGTTCAGGAAGCGCTTCGAGGACGCGGTGGCGCGCCTGAATCCCGGCCTGCCTGCCGAGGCGCGGCAGGACGCCGTGCGCAAGCTGATGCAGTCCGAACTGCCGGCGCTGCTGGAAGAGAACCGCCGCCTGCACAGGCTGATCACCGAAGGCGTGGACGTCGAGTACTACGCGACCGAAGGCGAGCAGCGTGGCACGCTCACCGCCGGCAAGGTGGCGCTGATCGACTTCGATCACCCTGAGCGCAACGACTGGCTGGCGGTGAGCCAGTTCGTGGTGATCAACGGGCAGAACAAGCGGCGCCCGGATGTGGTGGTGTTCGTGAACGGCCTGCCGCTGGCGGTGATCGAGTTGAAGGCGCCGGGCAGCGACAACGCTACGCTGGTGGGCGCCTTCAATCAGTTGCAGACCTACAAGCAGCAGATTTCGGCGCTGTTCCACAGCAATGCGCTGCTGGTGACCTCCGACGGCATCGCGGCGCGGGTGGGCTCGCTCTCGGCCGACCTGGAGCGCTTCATGCCCTGGCGCACCACCGACGGTAGCGCGGTGGCGCCGAAGGGCGCGCCGGAACTGTCCACGCTGATAGCGGGCGTGTTCGAGCAGGGCCGGCTGTTGTCCCTGCTGCGGGATTTCACCGTGTTCGGCAACACTTTGGATAAAAGCGGCGGCGCGGGGCTGGCCAAGATCATCGCCGGCTATCACCAGTTTCACGCGGTGCGGCATGCGGTGGCGTCCACCCTGCGTGCTTCGGCGCCGGTGCAGGGCGTGGCCGAAGACCCGGCGAACTATGGACTGCCTTCCGTGGCGACACAAGCCAGGGGCGACCGGCGCGCGGGGGTGATCTGGCACACCCAGGGCTCCGGCAAGAGCCTGCTGATGGCCTTCTACGCCGGGCAACTGGTCCGCCACCCGGCGATGGCCAACCCGACCCTGGTGGTGCTCACCGACCGCAACGACCTGGACGACCAGCTCTTCGCCACCTTTTCGATGTGCCGCGACCTGATCCGCCAGACGCCGGTGCAGGCCGAGAGCCGCGAGGACTTGCAGAAGCTGCTGAACCGGGCCTCCGGCGGGGTGATCTTCACCACCCTGCAGAAGTTCGGCGAGCTTGGCGAGCCGCTCACCACGCGGCGCAACGTGGTGGTGATTGCGGACGAAGCGCACCGCAGCCAGTACGGCTTCAAGGCCAAGGTGGATGCGAAGACCGGCGAGATCTCCTACGGCTTCGCCAAGTACCTGCGCGATGCGCTGCCCAATGCCTCCTTCATCGGCTTTACCGGCACGCCCATCGAGGCGGACGACGTGAACACCCCGGCGGTGTTCGGCCACTACATCGACGTGTACGACATCAGCCGCGCGGTGGAGGACGGCGCCACGGTGCCGATCTACTATGAATCGCGGCTGGCGCGCATCGAGCTGGACGAGGACGAGAAGCCGAAGATCGACGCCGAGGTCGATGCGCTGACCGAGGACGACTCCGAGGCCGAGCAGGAGCGCTTCAAGCAGAAATGGGCCACGGTGGAGGCGCTGGTGGGTAGCGACAAGCGCCTGGCGCTGGTGGCGCAGGACATGGTCGCCCACTTCGAGGACCGCGTCGCGGCGCTGGATGGCAAGGCGATGGTGGTGTGCATGAGCCGGCGCATCTGCGTGAAGCTCTACGACGAGATCATCCGGCTGCGCCCCGACTGGCACAGCGACGACGACAAGGCCGGTGCGGTGAAGATCGTGATGACCGGCGCCGCCTCCGACCCGGCCGGATGGCAGCCGCACATCGGCAACAAGGCGCGGCGCGATCTGCTCGCCAGGCGGGCGCGCGACCCGCAGGACCCGCTCAAGCTGGTGATCGTGCGCGACATGTGGCTGACCGGCTTCGACGCGCCCTGCATGCACACCATGTATGTGGACAAGCCGATGCAGGGGCACGGCCTGATGCAGGCGATCGCGCGGGTGAACCGGGTGTTCCGCGACAAGCCGGCCGGCTTGATCGTGGACTACATCGGCATCGCGCAAAGCCTCAAGTCGGCCTTGCAGCAGTATTCCCGGAAGGACCAGGAGAACACCGGCGTCGACGAGGCCCAGGCGGTCGCGGTGTTGCTGGAGAAGTACGAGGTGGTGCGCGACATGTACCACGGCTTCGACTATCTCTCCGCGCTGGGCGGCACGCCGCTGCAACGCCTGGCCATGATGGCCGGCGCCATCGAGTGGATACTCGCCCTGCAGCAGAAGCTGGCCGCGGCCGAAAAGACCCCGGAAGGCAAGAAGAACGTCCATCGCCGCTACCAGGATGCGGTGCTGGCGCTGTCCAAGGCGTTCGCGCTGGCCTCGGCCTCCGACGAGGCCCGCCGGATCCGCGAGGAGGTCGGCTTCTTCCAGGCCATCCGCGCCGCGCTGGTGAAGAGCGCGACCGCCTCCGGCGCGACCCGGCAGGAGCGCGAGCTGGCAATCCAGCAGATCGTCAGCCGCGCGGTGGTATCGACCGAGATCGTGGACATCCTCGCCGCTGCGGGTATCAAGAGCCCGGACATCTCCATCCTCTCCGACGAGTTCCTCGCCGAAGTGCAGCAGATGGAGAAGAAGAACCTGGCGCTGGAGGCTCTGCGCAAACTGCTCAACGACGGCATCCGCTCGCGCAGCAAAGCCAACGTGGTCGAGACCCGCGCGTTCTCGGAGCGCCTGGAAGACGCCGTGGCGCGCTACCACGCCAACGCCATCACCACCGCCGAGGTGCTGCAGGAGCTGATCGCGCTCGCCAAGGACATCCGTGCGGCGCGTCAACGCGGCGAGGAGTCCGGCCTGTCCGACGAGGAAATCGCCTTCTACGACGCGCTGGCCGAGAACGAAAGCGCGGTGCAGATGCTGGGTGACGACAAGCTGCGGCTGATCGCCCACGAACTGCTGATGAGCCTGCGCGAGAACGTCACGGTGGACTGGGCGCACCGCGAAGCGGCCCGCGCGCGGATGCGGGTGCTGGTCAAGCGCATCCTGCGCAAGTACGGCTACCCGCCCGACCTGCAGGACGCGGCGGTGCAGACGGTGCTGCAGCAGGCCGAGGCGCTGTCGTCGGGGTGGTCGGTGTTGCGCGAAGGCGCGTGCTGACTTTCGTCGAGTGTGGCGGGGATGCCACGGCGCGTGCCAGTCGGAAGCGAAAAACGCGCCAGGGGGCGCGTTTTTCATGGGTGTCTGGCGGACAGGGCGGGATTCGAACCCGCGTCAGGGTATTACCCTGAACACGCTTTCCAGGCGTGCGACTTAAACCACTCATCCACCTGTCCGTGGAAGCCCGCCATTGTATCGACAAAGCAAGGGCAGTGGAAGCCCTGCGGGTGGGCTTCAGTGGCTGGCGCGCCAGTCGCGGACGAAGTCGGCGAGGGCGGGGGCGGCGAGGGGGCGACTGAAGTGGTAGCCCTGCAGCAGATCGCAGCCGAGTTGGGTGAGCATGCCGAGTTGCGCGGGGCCTTCGACGCCTTCGGCGACGACTTCCAGACCGAGGGTGTGGGCCAGCGAGATGGTCGCGGCGCTGATGGCGGCGTCGTTGGGGTTGCTCTCGATGTCGTGCACGAAGCTGCGGTCGAGCTTGAGGCGGCTGATCGGCAGCAGCTTGAGGTAGGACAGCGAGGAGTAGCCGGTGCCGAAGTCGTCGATGGCCAGGGCGATGCCCATGTCGCGCAACTGGGTGAGGATGCCGATGGTGCTCTCGGGGTCGCGCATGGCGACGGATTCGGTGACTTCGAGTTCGAGGTCGGCCGGCTGCAGGCCGTGTTGTTCGATGCTGCGGCCGATCAGGCGGGGCAGTTCGCGCAGGCGCAGTTGATGGGCGGAGAGGTTGATCGACATGCGCAGTCCGTCGATGCCGGCGCTGCGCCAGCGGGCGAGCTGGGCGAGGGCTTCGTCGATCACCCAGGCGCCGATGGGGACGATGAGCCCGGTGTCTTCGGCGAGGGGGATGAACTGGTTGGGAGGGACCATCTCCTCGTCGGGGGGCTGCCAGCGCAGCAGGGCCTCGACGCCGACGATGTGCTCGCCGATGGTGGTGAACTGGGGCTGGTAGTGGAGGAGGAAGTGCCCGTGTTCGAGGGCGTCGCGCAGGCGGGTTTCTGTGCGCACGCGCATGGCGGCGGCTTCGTTGAGGCGGCTGTCGAAGAGCTGGATGTTGTTACGCCCCTCGCCCTTGGCGTGGTACATGGCGGCATCTGCGGCACGCATCAGGGTGTCGGCGTCGCGGCCGTCGAGGGGGTAGAGGCTGACGCCGAGGCTGAGCGTGGTGTGCAGGGCGTGGCCGTCGATGTCGAAACGTTCGCCGACATGCTGGCGGATCTTCTCGCACAGGGCGATGGCGACCTGGGCATCGTCGAGGCGGGTGAGGACGATGATGAACTCGTCGCCGCCGAGGCGGGCGACGATGTCGCTGTCGCGCACGGCAGCGCGCAGGCGTTCGGCGACACTGATGAGCAGGCGGTCGCCGATGTGATGGCCGAGGCTGTCGTTGATGAACTTGAAGTTGTCGAGGTCGGCGAAGACCACTGCGAGGGCATTGCCGTCACGGCGGGCGTCGGCCAGCGCCTGGCGGATGCGGCCCTCCAGTTGCAGGCGGTTGGGCAGGCCGGTGAGGGGGTCGTGGTGGGCCAGGTGCTGGATGCGCTCTTCGATCTGCTTGCGCTCGGTGATGTCGGTGAAGCTGGCGATGTGGTGGGTGGTCTCGCCGGCGGCGTTGCGGATGGAGCTGATGCTCAGCCACTTCGGGTAGATGGCGCCGTCCTTGCGGCGGTCCCAGATCTCGCCTTGCCAGTAACCGGAGCTGTCGATCGAGCGCCACATGTGGCGATAGACGCTCTCTGAGGTGAGGCCGGCGGAGAGGATGCGCGGGTTGCGGCCGCGTACTTCGTCGAGACTGTAGCCGGTGAGGGCGGTGAAGGCGCGGTTGGCGGTGATGATGGCGTTGCTGGCATCGGTGATGAGGATGGCTTCGCCGCTGTGTTCGAAGACGCTGGCCATCAGGCGCAGCTGTGCCTCGGTGCTCTTGCGCGCACGGATGTCGGTGAGGATGTTGGCGATCAGTCGCGGCGTGCCTTCCTCGTCGCGCACGAAGAAGTAGTTCTCCTCGACGTCGAGAAGGTCGCCGTCGCACCGCCGCAGGCGCATCTCGCCGCTCCAGTGGCCGGTGCGCATTACCGTTGGCAGCACCTCGTTGAGCAACTTGTCGTGAAGTTCGGGCGGGTAGTAGTCGGCGATCCTGCGGCCGACAGCGTCTTCCGGCCGCGCCTCGCCGATCATGCGTGTCAGCGCCGGGTTGACGTAGGTGATGGTGCCGTCGAGTTCGGCCATGCCGAAGCCGCAGTCCGTAGCGTTGGCAAAGCCTTCGAAGCGCTGCAGGCTTTCGCAGAGAGCCTCCGTCTGGGCGGACTTGTGCGCCGCGCGTTGCTGATGGCGGCGGCGTTCGCGGCACAATTGCTGGCACAGCAGTATGGTGCCGGCGAGGACAGTGGCCAGCAGGGTAACGGTGACCAGGGCGGCGAGCGGCCATTCGGCGGCTGCGCCCGCGGAGGCCTGTGCGGGCGCGCACAGGCCTGCGACCGCGCCAAGAGCCGGCAGTCGGCTGGGCGCCACGGCGGAGCAGGGTAAGGCGGGACGTGGCATGGGCGGGGCGGCAAGGCAGTGATTGCCCCCAGTATGGGCATTGTCGCCGGCTGTCGTAAACCCCGATCCGCGTATATGGCGAATGTAGTGGTGGCATCGATCAACCCGGCAATCGAATACCGTTCGGGCTGAGCCCCTCGACAAGCCTGTCCTTCGGCTGCGTTCAGGAGAGCCTTGATTGCCAGGTCAATACAAACAAGTGAGGCGTGGCGCAGCGGCGGACTTGCGGCGTCCGCCGTTGGTCTTGCCGGGTGGCGGCATCAGCAGCCTTCGGAGGCGCTGAGCTCCTGCGCGCGCAGGGCGGCGCTCAGGGCCAGGGCGAAGGTGGCGATGCAGGCCGCTGCGCCGGGGTTGCCGGTGCCCAGCAAGAGGCCGCCGAGGCTGCCGCAGGTGGTGAGGAGGAGTGTGATGCGCGCTTTCATGGGGCGTCTCGCGATTTTCCTGTGTGGTGTAACAATATACAGTTACTGGCCCAAAGGCAAGCCTGGCGCGAATGTCGGCGGAAACTCCCCAGGATGGTGCTAAAGGCGGACAGGGGACGGCTACACTGCAGTGTGACGGGTTTAACGACAGGTATTCTTGGCGTCATATAAGGTGTGAGAAAATGTGTGCAACGTCGGATCCGGCTTCTCCGGATCGGGAGTCAGGTCGTGCTCAAGGTATTCAGTCATTACTTCCCCTCTCACACCGTCCTCAAGATCCTCATGGACGTTGTCCTGCTGTGCTTTGCGGTCAGCGTCGCGATTGCGCTGCAGTTCCGGGGGGCCAAGGTTGAATGGGCGCTGGTGGTGCCCTCGGCGATGCTCTTCGCGGTGGCGATGATCGCGCTCAACAGCGTGCTGGGCCTCTACCGTCCGTGCGGCGGCTCGCCGCGAGATGCTTTCGTGCGCGTGGTGCTCGGGCTGGCGGTGAGCGTGCCGGTGGCCTACGGGGTGTTTCTGGTGCTGCCGTGGGACTACTTCGCCTCGGAGGCGATCCAGCTTACCGTGCTGACGCTGATGGGCGGGGTGCTGGCCTTGCGTGGGGCGCTCAACCGCCGCCAGGAAAACGCCTTTTTCACCCGCCGGGCGCTGATCGTCGGTGGCGGCGCGGACGCGGTCTCTGTTGAGCGCGCGCTGTCGCGCCCGGCGTCCAGCGGTGTCGAGGTGGTGGGCTTCTATCTGCCGGAGAGCGAGGCCGCGCAGGAGGTCAGCAGTGCGCGCCTGGTGGGGCAGGGCCAGAACCTCCTCGACGTGGTGCGCCAGCATCGTGTCGGTCAGGTCATCGTCGCGGTGCGCGAGCGCCGCGGCGGGGTGCTGCCGCTGCGCGAACTGCTCGACTGCAAGTTGCACGGCATTCAGGTGCAGGATCTGACCTGCTTCTTCGAGCGCGTCACCGGCCAGGTGCGCATCGATTCGCTGAAGGCGAGCTGGCTGATCTTCGGCGACGGTTTCCGCCAGGGCTGGCTGCGCGCCTTTATCAAGCGTGCCTTCGATCTCGTTGCTGCAATGGTGCTGCTGGTGGTGACCCTGCCGATCATGCTGCTCACCATGCTGCTGATCCTCATCGAGGACGGTGCGCCGGTGTTCTACCGCCAGGAGCGTGTCGGCCAGGGCGGGCGGGTGTTCAAGGTGATCAAGTTCCGCAGCATGCGGCGCGACGCCGAGCGCGACGGCAAGCCGCGCTGGGCGTCGGCCAACGACGACCGCACTACCCGCGTCGGGCGTGTCATCCGCCGCCTGCGCATCGACGAGCTGCCGCAGCTCTTCAATGTTCTTGCCGGGCAGATGAGCATGGTCGGGCCGCGTCCCGAGCGTCCCTATTTCGTCGATCAGCTGACCCGCGACATTCCTTTCTATGCCGTGCGCCACAGTGTCAAGCCCGGCGTCACCGGGTGGGCACAGGTGCGCTACCAGTATGGCTCCTCGGTGGATGACGCCGTCAACAAGCTGCAGTACGATCTGTACTACGTGAAGAACCACACTTTCGTGCTCGACACGCTGATCCTCTTTGAAACCGTGCGCGTCGTGCTGACCGGTGAGGGTGCGCACTGACCGGCAGGGCGTGCCGGCCGTCGGGGCAGCCTGGCTCTGCCTCTTGAAGTCGAGGCCCGATGTTTCCTGAACTGCCATCCATTGCGGTGTGGGGCTACGGCCTCGCCGCGGCGGCCCACGTTGTCTTTGCACTGTATCTGCTCGGTGGCTGGCGCGGCGGGCGCGCCGGAGGCGTGCTGCTGCTGGCGGTCTGCTGCGGGGCGCTGTGGGCCGCGGGTTCGGCCTTGCTGGCATGGGCGCCGGCACCCTGGCTGACCCGCGTGGTCGGTGCGCTGGAGATCCTCCGCGTCGCCTCGTGGTTCCTTTTCCTGCTCGTGCTGCTGCAGCCCCTGCATGGCGACAAGGGGCGCTGGGCGCGGCGCGCGGCGGTGCTGGTGGTCGTTGCGCTGGCACTGCCGGTGCTGTTGCCTGCGGATGCCTTCGGCCTTGAACCGGCGCTGCTCGGCAAGCTTGCCCTGGGAGCCTTCATGGGCAGCGCGGTGTTCGGCATGGTGCTGGTCGAGCAGCTCTTCCGCAGCCTGCCGGCGGATGCGCGCTGGGCGCTGAAGCCCTTGTGCCTGGGGTTGGTCGCCGGCTGGATGTTCGAACTCTACTTTTTCGCCGACGGCGTCCTCTTCGCCCGCCCCGATATCGACGTCTGGTCGGTGCGCGGCGTGGTCCATACCCTGGTGATTCCATTGGTGGCGATGTCGGCGGCGCGCAACCCGTCGTGGACGCTGCGCATTTCGGTGTCGCGCGAGGTGGTCTTTCACTCCACCGCACTGGCGGTGGCCGGCGGTTATCTGCTGGTGATCGCCGCGGCGGGCTACTACGTGCGTTTTGTCGGTGGCGACTGGGGCAGGGCGCTGCAGATGACCCTGCTCTTCGCCGGCCTGCTGCTGCTTGGCGTGCTGGCGGGTTCCGGTGCCACCCGCGCGCGCCTGCGGGTGCTGCTCAACAAGCATCTCTTTCCCTACCGTTACGACTACCGCACCGAGTGGCTGCGCTTCACCCAGGCGCTGGCAGCCGCGGACGAGGGGCTGGACCTCGGGCAGTCGGTGATCAAGGCGCTTTCCGATCTCGTCGAGAGTCCCGGCGGCATCCTCTGGCTGCGCGATGCCGAAGGGCGCTATGTGCCGCATTCGCGCCTCAACACGCCGGGCTGCGATGCCGAGGAGCCGGCCGATGGCCGCCTGTGCCGCTTCCTCGCCGAGCGCGAGTGGGTCATCGACCTCGAGGAGTTCCGTGTGCACCGCACGCGCTATGGCGATCTTGCCCTGCCGGAGTGGCTGCTTACCCTGGAAGATGCCTGGCTGGTCATTCCGCTGCGCTCGGCCAATACGCTGACCGGCTTCGTCGTCCTCAACGCCGCGCGCGTGCCCTTCGAGATCGACTGGGAGGTGCTCGACCTCCTGAAGACCGCACAGCGTCAGGCGGCCAGTTACCTGGCGCGCATGCAGGTCACCGAGGCGCTGATCGAGGCGCGCAAGTTCGACGCCTTCAACCGCATGTCGGCCTTCGTCGTCCACGACCTGAAGAACCTCGTCGCGCAGCTCTCGCTGATGCTCAAGAACGCCGAACGTCATCGCGACAATCCCGAGTTCCAGCAGGACATGCTGGAGACCGTTGCCCACGTCGAGAGCCGCATGCGCGCGCTGATGGCGCAGTTGCAGGAGAAGCGCTCCATCGATGCGGTGCGCGCGGTCGATGTCGTTGCCGTGCTGCAGCGTATCGTCGGTGCGCGGCGTGCGCGCCTGCCACGTCCGCAACTGCTCGCTGCGCCTGCTGCCGCCATCGAGGTCATGGCCCATGCCGAACGGCTGGAGCGCGTGTTGGGGCATCTCGTGCAAAATGCCCTCGACGCCACCCCTGAGAGTGGTAATGTGACATTGAAACTGCATGAAGCCGATGACGCTTTCGTGGACATCGAGGTCGCCGACACGGGTTGTGGCATGTCGCCGGCCTTCATCCGCGAACGTCTTTCGCGTCCCTTCCAGACCACCAAGGAAGGCGGCATGGGGCTGGGGGTGTATGAGACCGCCCAGTACCTGCGCGAGCTCGGCGGCAGCGTTGAATACGATAGTGAGGAAGGGCGGGGAACACGGGTGCGGGTGAGGCTGCCGCGGAGGCAGCGCGCGGCGCCCGGTGCGCTTGCCGTGCCCCCGGCCGCGATGGAGTGATGACGGATCCCAGACATGTCCGATAAGCGTATCCTGCTCATCGTCGAGGATGACCCCGCGCTGCAGAAGCAGATGCGCTGGGCCTTCGACGCCTTTGAAACGGTGGTGGCCAGCGACCGCGAAAGCGCCATCGCGCAGTTGCGCCGTCACGAACCGGCGGTGGTCACCATGGATCTGGGCCTGCCGCCGGCCCCCGACGACGTCAGCGAGGGTTTCCGCCTCCTCGGCGAGATGCTGGCGCTGGCCCCTGATACCAAGGTGGTGGTGCTCACCGGCCAGCACGACCGCGAGAACGCCGTGCGCGCGGTCGGCATGGGGGCCTACGATTTCTTCGCCAAGCCTTTCGAGCCCGAGCTGCTTACCCTGACCCTGGAGCGCGCCTTCCGCCTCCATGACCTGCAGAACGAGAACCAGCGTCTGCAGGCCGCCCGCGGCAGTGCGCTGGACGGTCTGATCACCCGCGACGCGACGATGCTGAAGGTCTGCCGCACGGTGGAGAAGGTCGCCGCCGCGGCGGTCACCGTGGCCCTGCTGGGTGAGAGCGGTACCGGCAAGGAGGTGCTGGCGCGCGCCGTGCATGCGCTGTCGCCGCGTGCCGCAGGGCGCTTCGTGGCGATCAACTGCGCGGCGATTCCGGAGAACCTTCTCGAAAGCGAGCTCTTCGGCTACGAGAAGGGTGCCTTCACCGGTGCGGTGAAGCAGACCCCGGGCAAGATCGAGACCGCCCACAAGGGCACCCTCTTCCTCGACGAGATCGGCGATCTGCCGATGGCCCTGCAGGCCAAGCTGCTGCGCTTCCTGCAGGAACGGGTCATCGAGCGCATCGGCGGGCGCGAGGAGATCCCCGTCGACGTGCGCGTGGTCTGTGCCACCCACCGCGACCTCAAGGCGCGCATCGGCGAAGGCCTGTTCCGCGAGGACCTCTATTACCGCCTCGCCGAGATCGTCATCGACATCCCGCCGCTGCGTGCCCGCGAGGGCGATGCCAGCCTGCTCGCGCATGCCTTCGTGCAGCGTTTTGCGCGCGACAACGGCCGCGGCAGCATGCAATTCTCCGACGATGCGCTTGACGCCATCGCCGCCCACCGCTGGCCGGGCAATGTGCGCGAGCTGGAGAACTGCCTCAAGCGCGCGGTGATCATGGCCGACGGCAACCGCATCACCGCCGACGACCTCGGGCTCGAAGCCGGAGAGGCCGACCTCTCCTACCTCAACCTGCGCCAGGTGCGCGACGAAGCCGAGCGCCAGGCCGTGGTGCGCGTGCTCGCCCGCACCAACAACAACATCGCCCGGGCGGCCGAAATCCTCGGCATCAGCCGCCCGTCGCTGTATGACCTGATGAACCGCTTCGGCCTCAAGAAGGAGTCCTGACCGTGCCTGCCTCCGCGTTTCCGCGCCGCACCCCGCTGCGCCCGTTGCTCGTCGCCGCCCTCGTTGCCAGCCTGCTCGGCGGGTGCAGCGATTCCCCCGAGAAGATGCTGGCCTCGGCGCGCGGCTATCTCGCCAGCCAGGACCTCCAGGCGGCCAGCATCCAGCTCAAGAATGCCTTGCAGAAGGACGGCTCGCTGGCCGAGGCGCGCTTCCTGCTCGGCCAGGTCAACCTCCAGCTGGGTGACGTGCCCGGGGCAGTGAAGGAGCTTCAGCGCGCCGAGGAGCTCGGCTACCCGGCCGAGCAGGTGAGCCCCTGGCTGGTGCGGGCGCTGGTGCAGAGCGCCGAGTTCGACCGCGTCATCGAGCGCTACGCCAGCGTCACCCTCGCCGATGCCAACGCCCAGGCCACCGTGCTCAGCGGCCTTGGTCAGGCCTATCTTGCCAAGGCCAGCCTGCAGCCGGCGCGCACCGCCTACGAAGGCGCGCTCGCCGCCGATCCCGACAACCTCGTCGCGCGCATCGGCCTGGCGCGCACCAAGTTCTTCGCTGGCGATCTCGATGGCGCGGAAGCCGACGTCGAGGCCGTACTCGGCAGCGACCCGAAGGCCTTCGAGGCCCACGTGCTGAAGGTGGACGTGATGCTTGCCCGCCAGCGCCCGGAGGCCGCCATCGATGCGCTGCGCGCGGCGCTCGAGCTCGACCCCGCGCAACTGCCGGTGCGCTATGAACTGGCCAATCTGCTGTTGCGCATGGATCGCATCGACGAAGCCCGTGCCGAGGTCGAGCAGATGAAGCGCACTGCCCCCGACAGCCCCAGCACGCTCTACCTGCAGGCCTCTCTCGATTTCCGCGACGGCCGCATTGCCGAATCGCGCGACGCCGTGCTGAAGTCGCTCGAACGGGCGCCCAACTTCCTCCCCGGCCAGCTCCTTGCCGGCACCACGCTGTTCCGCCTCAACGAGCATGTGACCGCGCAGGTGCACCTCAACAAGGTCCTCGAACGCATGCCGGGGCAGGTCCAGGCCCTTCGCCTGCTTGGTCTCTCGCTGCTCGCCACTGCCCAGCCCGGCCGTGCGCTGGAGGTGGTGCGGCCGCTGATCGACGCCAATGCCGACGACCCTGCCAGTCTTACGGTGATCGGCCAGGTGCAGCTCGCCAACGGCAACTTCGACGGCGCCGCGGAATCCTTCGCGCGTGCCACCCGCCTCGATCCCGACAGCGCCGAGGCGCGCATGCGCCTGGGCGTTGCGCGCCTGGCGCGTGGCGATGCCGCGGCCTTTGCCGATCTCGAAGCGGCCACCGTGCTCGACCCCGACGGTGCGCAGGCCGACACCGCGCTGGTGCTCGCCCATCTGCGGGCCAACAACTTCGACGCCGCGCTGCGCGCCGTCGATACCTTGCTGAGCCGTCATCCGCAGAACGCCGAAGCCCATAACCTGAAGGGCGGCGTGATGCTTGCCCGCCGTGACTTCGGCGCTGCCCGTGCGTCCTTCGACGAGGCCCTGCGCCTGCGTCCCGACCTGCTCGCCGCAGTGATCAACCTTGCCCGCGTCGACGTCGCCGAACAGCAGACCGAGGCTGCAGTGGCGCGCTTCGAAGCCTTCATCAAGGCCAATCCGCGCAATATCGATGCCTATCTGGCGGCTGCCGAACTGAAGCAGATCAGCGGCGCCAGCGACGCCGACATCCTCTCCACCCTCGAGCGTGCCGCCGCTGCGGCGCCTGCCGCGCTGCCGCCCAAGCTGGCGCTGGTGCGCCACCACCTGCGTGTGCGCGATACCCGCAGAGCCCTCGCCGTGGCGCAGGAAGCCGCCGCTGCCAACAACAACGACCCCGGCGCGGTGGAAGCGCTTGCGCGTGCGCAGTTCGCCCACGGCGAGCACCAGCAGGCGCTCAGCTCCTACGGCCGGCTGACCAGCCTGCTGCCGCAGTCGCCGGCGCCCCATGTCGAGATGGCCGGCGTGCATTGGGCGATGAAGGACGTTGCCGGGACCGAACAGGCGCTGCGCCGCGCGCTGGCCGTGCGAGCGGACTTTGCCGAAGCGAATCGCCGCCTGCTCGCCATCCTGCTCGAACAGCAGCGCGAAGACGATGCCCTTGTCCATGCCCGCGCGATGCAGCGCGTGAAGGGCGCCGAACTGCCCGGGGTGGTCGCCGAGGGCGACATCCTCGCCCGCAAGGGCGAGTGGCCGGCGGCTGCCGCGGCCTACGCGCGCGCGCTGCAGTTGAACCGCAATGGCGAACTGCTTGCCAAGCAGCACGCCGCGCTGCTGCGTGCCGGGCGCAATGCCGAAGGTGAGCGCCTGCTTGGCGAGTGGCTGCGCAGCGAGCCGCGTGATGTCGTCGTGCGCAGCTATCTTGCCGAACGCGCGCTCGCCGAGCGTCGCCTGCAGGATGCGCGGCGCATCTACCGCGAGATCCTCGCCATCGCCCCGGACAGCGCCCTGGTGCTCAACAACCTCGCCTGGGTCGCCGGCCAGCTCGGCGACGCCGATGCCGTCGAGCTCGCCGAGCGCGCGCTGGCACTGGCCCCCGACAACCCTGCCATCCTCGACACCCTGGGGGTGCTGCAGGTCGAGCGCGGGCAGGTCGACCAGGGCCTGGCCAATCTCAATCGCGCGGTAAGCCTGGCACCGGCCCTCGGCCAGCTGCGCCTCAGCCTGGCCAAGGCCTATCTCGGTCTCGGCCGCAAGGACGAGGCCCGTCGCGAACTCGATACCGTGCTGCAGCAGAGCGCCGCCGGCACGCCGCTGCATACCGAAGCCACCGCCCTGCGCGGCGGCCTGTGAACGCCACCACAGCCTCCTAGAGAAACGGAAAACACCGCATCATGACCACCATCGCAGTCATCGGCCTGGGCTACGTCGGCCTGCCGCTTGCCGTCGAATTCGGCAGGAAGTTCCGTACCCTGGGCTTCGACCTCTCCGCCGAGAAGGTCGCCAGCTACCGCAACGGCGTCGATCCCACCGGCGAGGTGTCGTCGGCGGATCTGCGCGCCGCCACGCAACTGAGCTGCCATACCGACCCGGCGGTGATCGCCGAGGCCGACTTCATCGTCGTCGCCGTGCCGACGCCGGTCGATGAGGCCCACAAGCCCGATTTCACTCCGCTGGAGAAGTCCTCGCAGACCGTCGGCCGCCACCTCAAACGCGGCGCCATCGTGGTCTATGAATCGACGGTCTATCCGGGCGCCACCGAAGAGGTGTGCATCCCCATCCTCGAGCGCGAATCCGGCCTCAAGTGGCAGCAGGACTTCTTCGTCGGCTACAGCCCGGAGCGCATCAACCCCGGCGACAAGGAACGCACCCTGACCCGCATCGTCAAGGTGGTCTCCGGCGACAGCCCGGCGACGCTGGCCAAGGTGCAGGAGATCTATGGCGCGGTGATCAGCGCCGGGGTCTATCCGGCCAGCTCGATCAAGGTCGCCGAGGCCGCCAAGGTGATCGAGAACACCCAGCGCGACCTCAACATCGCGCTGATGAACGAGTTGTCGATCATCTTCCACAAGATCGGCATCGACACCCTGGAGGTGCTCGAAGCGGCGGGCACGAAGTGGAACTTCCTGCCTTTCCGCCCCGGCCTGGTCGGTGGCCACTGCATCGGCGTCGATCCCTACTACCTCACCCACAAGGCCGAGATGCTCGGTCACCACCCGCAGGTCATCCTCGCCGGGCGACGCATCAACGACGGCATGGGCAAGTACGTTGCCGAGCAGACGGTGAAGCAGATGATCGCCGCCGGCAGCGCGATCAACGGCGCCGACGTCATCGTGCTCGGGCTCACCTTCAAGGAGAACTGCCCGGACCTGCGCAACAGCAAGGTCATCGACGTCATCCGCGAACTGCAAAGCTATGGCTGCCGCGTCCATGTCCACGACCCGGTGGCCGAATCGGCCGAAGCCGAGCACGAGTACGGCGTTGCGCTGACCCCGTGGGAGGCGCTGCCGCGCGCGCAGGCCATTGTCGCTGCGGTCAGTCACGCCGAATACCGCCGCATGGGTGAGGCTGCGCTGCTCGGCAAGCTGGTCGCAGGCGGCGTGTTTGCCGACGTCAAGTCGGTCTACGACGTCGCCGCGCTGCATGCCGGTGGCGCGCGGGTGTGGCGTCTGTAGCAGCCTGTGCCACACTGAACAGGGCGGGTCTGCACACGGGAGGGCAGGGCGGATGAAGGCGATCCACGGCTTGGTACTGGCGACCCTGCTCGGCGCCGCCGGCACGGCGCTCGCCGATCCCGTGGGCGAGGCCTTCGCCGCGCATGCCGCCTATCTCGCCCGTGCCGCGGTGGCCTACGAGCACGGCGAAGGGGTGCCGCGCGAACCCGCGCGTGCCGCGGCGATGTATTGCGAAGCCGCCCGCCTTGGCGACGCCGAAGGCATGTACGGCCTGGCCTGGATGTACGCCAACGGCCGCGGCGTAGAACGCAGCGACGCCCATGCCGGCACCCTGTTCGCGATGGCGGCCTACCTCGGGCACGCCCACGCCGAACGCATGCTGCGCTTTACCGGCGAGTACGTCGGCGAGGTGCCGGAATGCCTGCACCCCCCGGCCCACCTGCAGTATGCCGACCTCTGGGATGCCGATGCCTACCTTGCCCGCCTGGGGCCGGAGCGCCGTCGCATCGCTGCGCTGGTGGTCGAGCTGGCGCCGCAGTACGGCGTCAGCCCGCGCCTCGCGCTGGCCATCGCGGTGGCCGAATCGGCCCTCAATCCGCAGGCCCTGTCGCCGAAGAACGCCATGGGCGTGATGCAGCTCATCGCCGACACTGCCGCACGCTTCAACGTCCGCCAGCCCTGGGATCCGGAACAGAACATCCGCGGCGGGCTGCGTTACCTGCGCTGGCTGCTGGCCTATTTCGAGGGTGACGTACGCCTTGCCGTTGCTGCCTACAATGCCGGCGAAGGGGCGGTGGATCGCTACAGTGGGGTTCCGCCGTTCCGTGAAACGCGCGACTATGTCGACCGCGTGCTGGGATTCGCCCAGCAGACCGCCCACCCCTTCGATGCCGGCGTGGTGGCGCCGAGCGCGACCATCCGCGCGCTGCGCCTGGCCCGCCAGGAGGAGCACGACTCATGAGCTGCGCAAACCGTCGCCGCACCCTTGCCCTGCTGCTTGGCGGCGGCTGTGCCGCCCTGCTGCCGGCGCTGGCGGGGGCACAACTGGCCGACACCGTGCCGCGCATCCGCCCCGCGGTGGTTGCGGTGGGCACCTTCATGGCCAACCGCAACCCCTCCTTCCGTTTTCTCGGTACCGGCTTTGCCGTGGGCGACGGGCGTCTGATTGCCACCAACGCCCACGTGATTCCCGATGTGCTCGACAGCGCGCGCATGGAGACCCTCGCCATTGCGGTGGGCAATGCCCAGGGCGGCAGCGTGCGCCGTGCCCAGGTTGCCGCCAGCGATCGCGGCCGCGACCTCGCGGTGCTGCGCATCGACGGCGAGCCGTTGCCGGTGCTGACGCTGGCTGGCGCCGACAACGTGCGCGAGGGTCAGGACATCGCCTTCACCGGCTTCCCGATCGGCAACGCGCTGGGTTTTTCGCCGGTCACCCACCGCGGCATCATCGCCGCGATCACCCCCATCGGCATTCCGCAGGCCAGTTCCCGCGACCTCAATCCGGCACTCATCCGCCGCCTCGGCGGCGACCGCTTCGAGATCTACCAGCTCGACGCCACCGCCTATCCGGGCAACAGCGGCAGCCCGGTCTATGATCCGGGCAGCGGCGAGGTGATCGGCATCGTCAACATGGTGTTCGTCAAGAGCACCAAGGAAAGCGTGCTCAGCGATCCGTCGGGAATCAGCTACGCCATCCCGGTGAGCTACCTGCGCGCCATGCTTGCCAGTCTGCGGAACTATTAACCCGGCAATCAAATACCGTTCGGGCTGAGCCTGTCGAAGCCCGTCCTCTTCATCGCTGAATGCAGCGAGGCCCCTTCCGGCTGTGCCGGAAGGGGCCTCGTGCCGCCAGTTCGGGGCCTTCAGGCGAGATCGAAACGGTCGGCGTTCATCACCTTGGTCCAGGCGGCGACGAAGTCCCTGACGAACTTCTCCTTGTTGTCGTCCTGCGCATAGACCTCGGCATAGGCACGGAGGATGGAGTTGGAACCGAACACCAGATCGACCCGCGTCGCCGTCCACTTCGTCTGCCCGCTCCTGCGCTCAACGATGTCGTAGCTGTTGCGCCCGGTCGGCTTCCAGCTGTAGGCCATGTCGGTGAGATTGACGAAGAAGTCCGTCGTCAGCGCGCCGACGCGATCGGTGAACACGCCATGCCTGCTGCCACCATGATTGCTGCCGAGCACCCGCATGCCGCCGATCAGCACGGTCATCTCGGGGGCCGTGAGGCCCAGCAGCTGGGCGCGGTCGAGGAGCATTTCCTCGGGCTGGACGACGTAGTTCTTCTTCAGCCAGTTGCGGAAGCCGTCATGCACCGGTTCGAGGACCTCGAAGGACTCGACGTCGGTCTGTGCCTGGGTGGCGTCACCACGGCCGGGGGCGAAGGGTACCTCGATCGCGAAGCCGGCGGCGCGGGCGGCCTGCTCGACGCCGAGATTGCCGCCCAGCACGATCACGTCGGCCACGCTCGCGCCGCTTTCGGCGGCGATCTTCTCGTACACCGCGAGCACCCTGGCCAGCCGTGCCGGTTCGTTGCCTTCCCAGTCCTTCTGCGGGGCCAGGCGGATGCGCGCGCCATTGGCGCCGCCGCGCTTGTCCGAACCGCGGAAGGTGCGGGCGCTGTCCCAGGCGGTGGCGACCATGTCACCGACCGTCAGGCCGGCGGCGGCGATCTTCGCCTTCACCGCAGCGACGTCGTAGTCCTTGCGGCCGGCGGGCACGGGGTCCTGCCAGATGAGGTCTTCGGCGGGTACCTCGGGGCCGATGTAGCGTACCTTCGGGCCCATGTCGCGGTGGGTGAGCTTGAACCAGGCGCGGGCGAAGACTTCGCTGAAGTAGTCCGGATCCTTGTAGAAACGTTCGGAGATCTTGCGGTACTCCGGATCCATCTTCATTGCCATGTCGGCGTCGGTCATGATCGGGTTGTACCGGATCGAGGGGTCCTCAACATCGACCGGCTTGTCTTCTTCCTTGATGTTCACCGGTTCCCATTGCCACGCCCCGGCCGGACTCTTCTTGAGCTCCCAGTCGTAGTTGAGCAGCAGGTGGAAGTAGCCGTTGTCCCACTGCGTAGGGTGAGTGGTCCACGCGCCTTCGATACCGCTCGTTACCGTATTCCGGCCGATGCCGCGGCTGGTCTTGTTGTTCCAGCCCAGGCCCTGTTCTTCGACGCCGGCGGCTTCCGGGTCGGGACCCAGTTCAGCGGCGTTACCGTTGCCGTGGCACTTGCCCACGGTGTGCCCGCCAGCGGTCAGGGCAACGGTTTCCTCGTCATTCATCGCCATGCGGGCAAAGGTGATGCGCACGTCGTGTGCGGTCTTGAGCGGGTCGGGCTTGCCGTCGACGCCTTCGGGGTTGACGTAGATGAGCCCCATCATCACCGCGGCGAGCGGGTTTTCGAGGTCACGTTCACCGGAATAGCGGCTGCCTTCGCTGCCGCTGGGGGCCAGCCATTCCTTTTCGGAGCCCCAGTAGGTGTCCTTCTCCGGATGCCAGATGTCCTCGCGACCGAAGGCGAAACCGTAGGTCCTGAGGCCCATGGACTCGTAAGCGACGGTGCCGGCGAGGATGATCAGGTCGGCCCAGGAGAGCTTGTTGCCGTACTTCTTCTTGATCGGCCACAGCAGGCGGCGGGCCTTGTCGAGGTTGACGTTGTCGGGCCAGGAGTTGATTGGCGCAAAGCGCTGGTTGCCGGTACCGCCACCGCCGCGGCCATCAGCGATCCGGTAGGTGCCTGCAGAGTGCCAGGCCATGCGGATCATCAGGCCGCCGTAGTGTCCCCAGTCGGCCGGCCACCACTCCTGGCTGTTGGTCATCAGCTCGGTGAGGTCCTTCTTCAGCGCGACGAAGTCGAGTTTCCTGACCTCTTCACGATAGTCGAAGTCCTCGCCCAGCGGGTTGGTCTTGCGGTCGTGCTGGTGGAGGATGTCGAGGTTCAGCGCGTTCGGCCACCACGCCATCACCGAGTTGCCGGCGGCGGTGTTGCCACCGTGCATCACCGGGCACTGACCGCTGCCACTGGCATTCTTGTCATTCATGCTGCTCACCTCCTGTCATCGATTGTCTGTTTTCCCATCTGACGCGCCGGTCATGGGGAAAGAACCGGGAGCCGTTCAATACCTGCCAGTGTTCCTGCTGCGCTGCAGGGGCAGTATCAGCCCACGACTGAAGCGTAGCAGACAGATGAGCAGGGTTTTAGCAATGAGCTTGATTGACTCAGGCAATGGCGAGCTTGTTTTTATAATTGCACTGTCTATCAGCAGGTGAAATAAAAACCGCGCAGCGTCTGGCTGTGCGGTTTCTGGTCCTGTGCTGTGCGTGCAGCCGCATCGGTCAGCATGGTCCCCCCGCCGGGAATCGAACCCAGATCTGCCGCTTAGGAGGCGGCCGTTCTATCCATTGAACTACAGGGAGAGGGGCGCATTCTAGCGGTTGGCGGGCGGCTCACCAAGCGTGTCGCCGGCCGCTGGCAGTCTTGAGGGCACGGCAAGCTCGGTTGCGGGCGGCGGCGGTGGGGGCTCGCTGCTGCGCTCGCCGCGCGGTGGCAGGATGAATTCGTGCGGGCGGGTGAGCAGGCGCTGCAGCACCAGGCGGCCGAGGCTGCGTGCGTGGTCGAAGGTGATGCGGCGCGCGCGCATGGCGACGTAGAGGGTCAGTGAGAAGCTCACCGCGAGGTTCACCAGGCCGATGCCGGCGACGCCGGCGGCGGTCACGGCCACCATCTGCCAGCTCATCATGAAGTCCAGTGCCGCCGAGGCGTAGCCGACGTAGGCCGACGAGAAGGCGATGTGGCGGATGTCCAGTGGCAGGCCGAAGAGCACGCCGAGCGCGGTGGCGCCGCCGAGCAGAAAGCCGAAGAAGAAGTTGCCGGCGAGTGCGCCGAGGTTGTTCTCGACGTAGCTGGCGACCCGCCCCATGCGAGCTTCGCCGAGCAGGCGGCGCGGCCAGCGCAGCTGGCGCAGGCGCTGGGGGATGCGGTTGTAGGCCGAGAGGTTGTCGTAGTAGCCGGCGATGAGGCCGGAGAGAAACAGGCACACGCCGGCGACGGCGGCGAAGAACAGCGCGCCGCCGCGCGGATCCACTTCGGCGAGGAGCTTGTGGGCCTCATCAGTGCTGACGAAGTGTGCGCCGCCGAGACTGTGGATGGCGAGGGCGATGAGCATTGCCAGCGGCACTGCGATGCCGACGTTGCCGAGGATGGCGGCAAACTGGCTGCGCGCGGTGCGTACGATGAGGTCGGCGAGGGCGTCGAGGCTGCGTGACTTGCCACGCGCCTCGCCGATCGAGGCGGCAATCGCGTTGGCGGTCATGGCCGGCTGCTTGGTGGCCACGGTGCCGCCAAGGACGTGGATGAGGGCGAAGCCGATGCCGTAGTTGAGGCAGAAGGTCAGCGCCTCGTTGAGGGGGGCAAAGCCCTGGCGGCCAAGGATGATCTTCAGCGCCGCCATCAGGGCGATGATGAAGCCGCCGATGATGGCCGAGCGCAGGATGCCGAAGTACTCGCCGCGGGTGGCGGTGATGTAGCGCTCACCGGTGCGGCTGGCGCTCTCGGTCATGCGCAGGGAGAGCAGCTCGACGTTCTGCCCCCAGTAGTCGGAGAGGTTGTTCTTGCGGCACTCCGCGTGCACCAGGGTCTTGAACAGCGCCACCGCCTGGCTGGCCACCGATACCGCGTTGCGGTCGGCGCGCAGGCGGGCGAGGAGATCGAGCAGGCAGGCGATGCGGTCGAGATGCTGGCGCAGGCGTTCGAGCTTGAAGGTCAGTGTCAGGCTGGTGCCGATCTTGCTGGCGCGGCGGCGGATGCGTTGCAGCACCTCGGCGCACTGGTCGAGCATCACGGTGAGGTGGCGTTCGTCTTCCAGGGCCGTACCGGGGTCGGCCCACCATGCGCGGTAGTGGGCAAGGTAGGCGAGCACTTCGGCGTTCTGTGCCAGGAAGGGCGATTCGTGCTGCTCGAGGGTGGGGTCGATGCGCACCAGTTCGGGCTCCAGCCCGATCGACGAGACGTGGTAGGAGAGCACGCGCAGGGCTTCGATGATCTCGTCGAGTACCTGCGGCGGCCTGCCGTGGTCGGTCTCCTCGACGGGGAAGAGCAGGCTGAAGAGCGCCTCCCACTGCGCGTCGTCGATGGCGTTGACCCACACCTCGTCATCGACGCGGTGGAACACCACGCTCAGCACGTCCTTCATGTAGGTGGTGTCGACGACTTCGGGCAGCAGGCGGCCGGAGATGCGCCGCGCGGTCTCGGAAAAGAAGCCGGTCGACGGCAACAGGCCCGAGGCGACGTACAGCGATACCTGCTTGCGCTCGCGGAACAGGCGCGCCAGCGCTGCGCTCATGCACTGGCGCAGGTCGTCGCGGGCAGCGAGCAGATCGATCAGGCGCTGCAGGCTTTGCCCGGCCTGCACGGTGTTGCTCGCGCGGCGCGGGCGGAGGTGGTCGATGAGCGCCACCCACGGCGCGACATCGTCGGCCGGGGGCGTGCAGAACTGCTGCAGGATGGCTTCAAGCGATTGTTTCAAAGGGGTTCTTCTGCGCCGTAAGAAGGATTTGTTGCGGTGCATTATCAACCGATGGGGGCACTGATGGTAGCAGACCGGTAGAATCGGCTCCTCGTTCATTTCCACCCACGCCCGCTGATGCCGCTGCTTGCCGTAGAAAACGCCTGTCTCGCCTTTGGTCACGTCGATCTGCTCGATCACGCCGATTTCCAGCTCGACGCCGGCGAGCGTGTGGCGCTGATCGGGCGCAATGGCTCCGGCAAGTCCAGTCTGCTGCGCGCGCTCGCCGGGCAGGCGACGCTGGACGACGGGCGGGTGTGGCGTCAGGACGGCCTGAAGGTGGCCTACGTGCCGCAGGAGCCTGATTTCGATCTCGCCGGCGAAGTCTTCGCCACCGTGGCTGCCGGCCTCGGCGACGCTGCGCGCCTGCTGGTGGACTACCACGCCGCGATGGTGGCGGTCGCCGAGCGTGCCGACGATGCTGCGCTGGCCCGTCTCGACCACCTCCAGCACGCCGTCGAGGCGGCCGACGGCTGGCGTCTCAACCAGCGTGTCGAACAGATGCTCGACCGCCTCGGTCTGGCCGCCGACGTTTCCGTCTCCAGCCTCTCCGGTGGCGGTGTGAAGCGCGTTGCGCTGGCGCGTGCACTGGTCGCCGAACCCGACCTGCTGCTCCTCGACGAACCCACCAACCACCTCGACGTCGACGGCATCCTGTGGCTGGAGGCCCTGATCCGCGATTTTCGCGGCGCGGTGGTGGTGATCACCCACGACCGTGTCTTCCTCGACAACGTCGCCACCCGCATCATCGAGCTCGACCGCGGCCGCCTGGCGAGCTATCCGGGGCGTTTCGCCGACTACCAGCGCCGCAAGGGCGAGGAGCTGGAGGTCGAGGAAAAGGCCAACGCGCGCTTCGACAAGGTGCTGGCGCAGGAGGAGGTGTGGATCCGCAAGGGCGTCGAGGCGCGCCGCACGCGCAACGAAGGTCGGGTACGGCGGCTGGAGGCGCTGCGCCGGGAGCGTGCCGCCCGTCGTGACCGCCTCGGCAACGTCAACCTGGCCGTGGACAGCGGCGAGAAGAGCGGCCAGATGGTTGCCGAGCTCACCGAGGTGAGCAAGCGCTACGGCGAACGCACGGTGGTGCGGGACTTCTCCACCCGCATCCTGCGCGGTGACCGCATCGGCCTGATCGGCCCCAATGGCGCCGGCAAGACCACGCTGCTGAAACTCATCCTCGGCGACCTCGAACCCGACAGCGGCACGGTGCGCCGCGGCACCCGCCAGACGGTGGCCTATTTCGATCAGCTGCGCGAACAGCTCGATCCCGAACTGCCGCTCACCGAGGTCATCAGCCCGGGTTCGGACTACGTCGAGATCGGCGGCGAGAGGAAGCACGTCATCGGCTATCTGGGCGATTTCCTCTTCGCCCCGCAGCGTGCGCGCTCACCGGTCAAGTCGCTCTCCGGCGGCGAGCGCAACCGCCTGCTGCTGGCACGGCTGTTTGCCCGCCCGGCCAATGTGCTGGTGCTCGACGAGCCCACCAACGACCTCGACATCGAGACCCTCGACCTGCTCGAAGAACTGCTCGCCGGCTATCAGGGCACGCTCTTCCTGGTCAGTCACGACCGTGCCTTTCTCGACAACGTCGTCACCCAGGTGATTGCCGCCGAAGGCGACGGGCGCTGGGGCGAATACGCCGGCGGCTATGCCGACTGGCAGCGCGTCCGCCAGGCGCAGGCCGAGGATGCCGCGCGCGCGCCCAAGGTAGTGCCGGCAGCCGCCGCGCGGCCTGCAGCGGTGGCGGAGAAGGCGCCGGCGGCGCGCGCCGGCAAGCTCAGCTTCAACGAGAAGCGCGAGCTCGAGGCCCTGCCGGTGCGCATCGGTGAGCTGGAAGCGGAGCAGGCTGCCCTCCATGCGCGCATGGCCGATCCGGCGCTGTATCAGAACGCACCGCAGGAAGTGGCGCAGTGCAAGGCGCGCCTGGAGGCCATCGACGGCGAGCTGGAGGCCGCAATGCTGCGCTGGGAGGCGCTGGAGACGCGCGCCGGGGGGTGAATCAGAACTCGCCGAGGGCGGCCACAAGCGCGGCTGCGACGACCGCGCCGAAGAACACCAGAAGGTGGAACAGTGCCCACCAGCGATAGCGCCGGGCGAGGCGCTGGGGGTCGAGGTCGGAGATCAGGTAGAGACGGCGCCCGGCGGGTTTGCGCATCACGTGGGCCTCGGGGGCGGCAAGCACCTCGCGCTGGCGGGCGAGGACCTCGCGGCGGGCCTGGGCGCGCGCCAGTTCCCACTCCTGCAGGCTGATCTCGCCGTCGCCATCGAGATCGAAACGTTCCAGCAGCTCCTGCGGGCGGGTCTTCCAGTCGGCGAGCAGTTCGCCGACCTGGCGCGAGGTGTCGAGCTGCGGCGAGATGCTGCCGACGGTGGAAAACTCGCCGATGACATAGAGCGGGTCGTGCTCGATCAGCGACCACTGGGTGTGGCGCTCCTGGCCCTGGGGGAAGACGTCGCGACGCTTGACCAGCATCTTGGCGCCCTCGGGATCGACCGCGCATTCGCCGCTGCCGTCATCGAGCAGGAAGGAGACCTCGCTTTCCTGCGTGCCGGCGCGATACCACTTGCCGTCGGCACGCCGGCGTTCGGTGACCACCCGGTACCACAGCACCGGCAGACCGTTGATCGGTGAGCGCAACGGCGGGCCGGCGAGCGGGCGGCCGCGGCCGCGCAGCTCGGTATAGCCCTGCGCGGCCGAGGCGATCCGCGCGGTGGGGGTGTCGGCGATCAGGCGGGCATGACGCAGCGAGCGCCACCAGCCATAGAGACCGGTGAGCAGCAGCAGGGCGATGGCCGTCAGGGTGCCGAGGTCGCGGTCCAGACGCAGCGCGACGAACACCAGGCCGAGCTGGATCAGCGGCAGGCTGATGTTGCCGAGGTCGCGGCGCAGGCGGGTCAGCATGCTGCGGGGATCAGGCGCGGAACAGCGCCTTCACGTCCACGTCGGCGGTTTCTGCGGCGGCAAAGCGCAGCAGCGGCTGGGCCTGGTAGCCGAACAGGCGGGCGACGAGGAGGTCGGGGAACTGCTCGATGCGGATGTTGTGCACATTGACCGACTCGTTGTACCACTCGCGGCGGTCGGCAATGGCGTTCTCCAGCGCGGTGATGCGGGTCTGCAGCTGCATGAAGTGTTCGTTGGCCTTGAGCTCCGGATAGGCCTCGGCAACTGCGAAGATCTGCCCGAGGCCGGCGCGCAGCATGCCTTCGGCGGCGCCCAGGGCGGGCACGTCGTGATCCTCGCGGGCGCTGGCAACGCGCGCCCGCGCCTCGGTGACGCGCACCAGGGTGTCCTGTTCGAACTGCTGGTACTGGCGGCATACCGCCACCAGCTTGGGCAGCTCGTCATGGCGCTGCTTGAGCAGCACGTCGATGTTCGACCACGCGCGGGCGACGTTGTGCTTGAGCTGCACGAGGCCGTTGTAGATGACGATGCCGTAGATCAGCAGCACGACGATGGCCGCTGACAGCAAGGCGCCGGAAACGCTCATCACTGTATCCTCCCTGTTCCCGCGCGCATCTTATACTCGAACGGCCGCGGCATCATGCCTGCGGTGCCTTCAGCAATGACGATCGAGGCCATTGCCCGGCAAGCACCCACGCGCCAGCGCGGCCCGATGACGGGCTGTTGCGGCGCTGTTGCGGTGTGCGGTCCGCCTGCCGGGGCAAAGGCCAGAGCCACAGGACAGCGATCTTGACCCCAGCCGATGCCTCCCTGCCGCTGCTGCGCCGCCCCGCCGTGGTGCTGGCCTGCGGTGCCCTGATCCTCACCCTGGCGATGGGGGTGCGCCATACCGGTGGACTCTTCCTGCCGCCGATGACCGCCGATCAGGGCTGGTCGCGCGAAACCTTCTCTTTTGCGATCGCCCTGCAGAACCTCATGTGGGGCCTCTTCCAGCCCTTTGCCGGGGCTTTTGCCGACCGCTGGGGGGCGGGGCGCACGCTGGCCGGCGGGGCGCTGCTGTACGTGCTCGGGCTGGTGATCATGGCGCATGCGGACAGTGCGCTGGGCCTCAATGCCGGGGCCGGCCTGCTGGTCGGCATGGGGCTGGCCGGCACCACCTTCAGTGTCGTGCTCGGCGTGGTCGGCCGCATGGCGCCGCCGGAAAAGCGCAGCCTGTGGCTGGGTATCGCGAGTGCCGGCGGCAGCTTCGGGCAGTTCGCGGTGCTGCCGGTGGGGCAGGCGCTGATCGTCGGTGTGGGCTGGCAGTCGGCGCTGCTGTGGCTGGCCCTCGGTGTGGCGCTGATCATCCCGCTGGCGCGCGCGGTCACCGGCACCGCGGGGAGCAACCATGGCAATCAGACCTTCGGCGAGGCGCTCAACGAGGCCGCGCGCACGCCGAGCTTTCACTTCCTGTTCTGGAGCTTCTTCGTCTGCGGCTTCCAGACCGCCTTCATCATGCTGCATCTGCCGGCCTTCGTCGTCGATGGCGGGCTCTCGGCCAACATCGGCATGACCGCGGTGGCGCTGATCGGCCTGTTCAACATCGCCGGCTCCTTCCTGTCTGGCTGGCTGGGCGGGCTGTACAGCAAGAAATGGCTGCTGGCGTGGATCTATGCGCTGCGCGTGGTCGCCATCCTGGCCATTCTCTTCCTGCCGCTGAGCCCCGTGGTGCTGTATGCCTTTGCCGCCATCATGGGCTTGCTGTGGCTGGGCACGGTGCCGCTCACCAACGGCCTGGTGGCGCAGATCTTCGGTCTCAAGTTCGTCGGCATGCTGTACGGCATCGTCTTTCTCGGCCACCAGATCGGCGGCTTCCTGGGGGCCTGGCTGGGCGGGCGCATCTTCGACGCTTCCGGCAGCTATGAGCAGGCCTGGTGGCTGTCGATCGGCCTCTCGGTAGTGGCGGCGCTGCTCTGCCTGCCGGTGCGCGAGCGCGCGCTGGTGCGCGCCGGGGCGGCCTCATGAGGCGCTCCGTGCGCGTGCTGCTGCGCCTTGCCCTGGTGCTGGTGGCGCTGGCGGTGCTCGGCGCGCTCTTCGTCGCCTATCAGCAGCCGGAACTGCTGATCGATTTCACTAATCTGGTGTTCTGCGGCTGAGAGGGCGTTCAGCCGCCGACAAAGCGCGGAATGACCTCGGCGGGGGCGCCGAGGCGGGCGAGCAGCTGTTCGCGGCCGAGGTGGATGAGGCGTTCGATGGCGGCAATGTCATCGGGCAGCGCGGCGTCGTCCCAGCCGTGGGCGACGTGGCGGGCGAAATCGGCGGCCAGCAGGACGTTGCGCACGCGCGGGTTGTCGGCCTTGTTCTCGTTCATCAGGTCGATCAGCAGTTCGGGCAGCTTCCAGGCGTGCACCAGGGCGGTCTGGATTTCCTTGGCGGTGGCGCCGAACACCGCACGCTGGGCGACCACGCTGCGCAGGTTGCGATCGCGGCGCTGCAGTTCATAGACCTCGGCGGTGAGGGCCGGGGCGCAGATCCAGCAGACGATGTCGGCGGTTTCCAGCAGCAGTGTGGCGACGGTGATCTCGTCCACGTCGAGGTCGTGGCGGACGATGGCCCAGTCGCGCGCGAAATGCGCCGCACGGCGTGCGCGGCCGATGACCTTGAGCACGCCGAGGAGGGCCTTGGGGTGGGCGGCGAGGGTGTCTTCGACGGTGGGCAGTTCGGCGAAGATGCGGAAGAAGGGCTCCAGCCCCATCATCATGATGGCGCGGTCGATGGTGGTGATGTCGTGGTTCTGGGCCTGCCGGCGATGGGTCTGCAGGTAGGTGAGCAGACGGATGGTCATCAGCGGGTCGCGCAGCACCGTGGCGGCGATGCGCTTGCCGCTGAGCTTGTCCATCTCGCCCTGCATCTCGGCCAGCTCGACGACGGTGCGGCGCAGCACCGGCAGGGGGCGGGCGGAGAAGTGGGCGACGTAGGCGTCGACGGAATCCAGTGCTTTGTCGAGCAGGGCCATGGGCTGCACCTGTGGTGTTGATGAGTCGATTATCGACCGCTGCGTCGGGAATGCAAATGGCAGAACGCGGAAATTGCGTGTCGGCGCGGAGCTGACGCGCGATTTCGCTATAATCCTCGGATATTCTTCGCCGAAAAGCGTATTGCCTTGTGCATGCGCGCGGCTCCGGGAGATTCGTCGTGACGCCCTCATTCAAGGCCCTGCTGATCGAACAGGATGACCAGCGCAAGGTCGTCTGCGCGCTGCAGCCGTTGACCGTCGACCAGCTCGATGCCGGCGAGGTGCTGATCCGGGTGCGCTATTCCAGCATCAACTACAAGGATGCCCTGGCCGCCACTGGTGCCGGCAAGATCATCCGCCGCTTTCCCTGTGTGGGCGGCATCGACATGGCCGGCGAGGTGGTCGACAGCGCCGACGCGCGCTTCCGCCCCGGCGATGCGGTGATCGCCACCAGCTTCGATATCGGCGTCTCGCATCACGGCGGTTATGCCGAATATGCGCGCGTACCGGCGGCCTGGGTAGTGCCCCTGCCGGCAGGGCTGGATCTCTTCGAGGCCATGGCGCTGGGAACCGCGGGCTTCACCGCGGCGCTCGGCGTGGTGCGCATGGAGGATAACGGCCTGGCGCCGGCAAACGGCCCGGTGCTGGTCACCGGGGCCACCGGGGGCGTCGGCGGGCTGGCCATCGACATGCTCGCCCGGCTGGGCTATCACGTCGTTGCGCTGACCGGCAAGGCCGCCGAGAGCGACTACCTGAAGGGCCTCGGGGCGGCAGAGATCATGCTGCGTTCGAGCATCGACTTCGACAAGGTGCGCCCGCTCGAAGGGGCGCGCTGGGCCGGTGCGGTGGACAACGTCGGCGGACAGATCCTGCACTGGGTACTGGCCACCATGCAGCAGGCCGGCACGGTGGCGAGCATCGGCAATGCCGCCAGCTTCAACCTCAACACCACCGTGTTCCCCTTCATCCTGCGCGGGGTCAGCCTGCTCGGCATCGATTCGGGTTACATGGGCTTCCCCACCCGTCAGCGGGTCTGGGAGCGTCTGGCCACCGACCTCAAACCGCGTCACCTCGCTGCGGTGACGCGTACCCTTACGCTCGACGAACTGCCGTCCGCCTTTGACGCCTACATCCGTGGCGAGGTCAAGGGGCGCACGGTGGTCCGCATTGCCTGATCGACCGGGAGTTCCGCCGCGCATGAGCGAGCAAGAAGCACAGAACCTGCCCCTGCCCAAGGTGCTGATCGTCGACGATTCGCGCATGGTGCGGGCGTCGCTGATCCGCAACCTGCGCGGGCGCTTCCTGGTGCGCGAGGAGACCGACGGCGAGGCGGGCTGGGAGGCGCTGGTCATCGACCCCGACATCCGCATCGTCATCACCGACATCGGCATGCCGCGGCTCGATGGCTACGGCCTGCTCGAGCGCATCCGTGGCTCCAGGCTGACCCGGGTGCACGACCTGCCGGTGGTGGTGATCTCCGGCGAGGAGGACGACGAGTCGCGCGAGCGCGCCCATCGTCTGGGGGCAAACGATTTCATCACCAAGGGCATCGGCGCTACCGAGCTGGTGGCCCGTCTCGAGTCGCTGGCGCGGCTCGCCGAGACCAGTCGTGACCTGGAAGAAAGCCGGGCGGCGCTTGCTGCGCAAAGCCCGGTCGATCCGGCCACCGGACTGGCCAATGAATCCTATCTGAACTGGCACGCGGAACAGGAAATGGCTCTGGCACGCCGGCATCAGGTCGATATCAGCGCGATGGTGATTGAGATCGACCACTACGAGCAGCTCGTCGAATGGCACGGTCGCCATGTCGCCCAGCTGGTGACCCGCAAACTGTCCAAGATCCTCGGCAGCAAGGTGCGTCAGGAGGACACCATCGCCCAGCTCGCCCCGGACCAGTTCGCGGTGCTGTCGCCAAGTACCGACGTCATCGGCTGCATCGCCTTCGCGCTGCGCATGCAGAAGGCCATGGACAAGCTGGTGATGACCTACCGCGACGAGCGCATCCGCATCAGCGTCACCGCCGGGGTGGCGAGCTCTTCGGTCGACGGCATGCACACCGTCAGCCACCTCATCGGCATCGCCGTGCAGCGCGCCCTGGAAGGGCGGGCGGCGGGTGGCAACCGCGTGGTCGCGGACAAGGGCGAGGTCGGCCAGGATTTCGTCGACAGGTTCTTCAAGCAGGTGGTCAGCATCGACCACGCGCTCTTCCAGCTCAAGGCCGGTGGTGCCGACGAGGTCGCCGTACGCCTGCCCGAAGTGGTCGCTACCCTCATGCCGCTGTTCGAGTTGATAGAATCGAACCTGCGCTGCGGCATGCCGCTGGACGAACTGCGCAAGCACGTTCCCGAGCCGGCCACCGAAGGCGACGACCAGGAATATACCCGGACATCGATATAACAGGAGCCTGCGGCCGCGTGCGGACCGCCGGACCACATCGTGCGGGCCGAGCCCTGCGGCACCGCACCCGTTTCATGTATTTGGGGACAACACAGAAGGGAGAGGATGCGCATGAGCGATTACAAGCAGTTCCACCGCCGTTCCATCGAGGATCGTGACGGTTTCTGGGCCGAGCAGGCCCAACTGGTGCATTGGAACAAGCCGGCCGAACAGGTCTGCGATTTCTCGCGCCCGCCGTTCGTCAAGTGGTTCAAGGGTGGCGAGACCAACCTGTGCTTCAACGCCGTTGACCGCCACGCCGCCGAGCGCCCGAATGATCGCGCGCTGGTCTATATCTCCACCGAGACCAACGAAGAGAAGGTCTACTCCTTCGCCGAACTGCAGCGCGAAGTCGAGCGCATGGCGGCGATCTACCTCGAACTCGGGGTGAAGCGCGGCGATCGCGTGCTGATCTACATGCCGATGATCGCCGAGGCCGCCTTTGCGATGCTCGCCTGCGCGCGCATCGGCGCCATCCACTCGGTGGTCTTCGGCGGCTTTGCCGCCGGCTCGCTGGCCACCCGCATCGACGACGCCAAGCCGGTGCTGATGGTGAGCTCGGACGCCGGCATGCGCAACGGCAAGCCGGTGCCCTACAAGCATCTGGTGGATGAGGCCTGCAAGCTGGCAGAGTTCCCGCCCGCCAAGGTGCTGTTGGTCGACCGCGGCCTCGACAAGGGTTTCCCCAGGGTCGAGGGGCGCGACGTCGATTACGCCAGCCTGCGCGCCAAGCACATGGACGCCCAGGTACCGGTGACCTGGCTGGAATCCTCCGAGCCCAGCTACATCCTGTACACCTCCGGCACCACCGGCAAGCCCAAGGGCGTGCAGCGCGATACCGGTGGCTACACCGTGGCGCTGGCCGCGTCGATGAAGCACATCTTCACCGGCGGCAAGGGCGAGACCATGTTCTCCACCTCCGACATCGGCTGGGTGGTCGGTCACAGCTACATCGTCTATGGCCCGCTGGTCGCCGGCATGGCCACCATCATGTACGAAGGCACGCCGCTGCGTCCGGATGCCGGGATCTGGTGGCAGATCGTCGAGAAGTACAAGGTCAACGTGATGTTCTCCGCGCCCACCGCGGTGCGCGTGCTGAAGAAGCAGGATCCGGCCTTCCTGAAGAAGTACGACCTGTCCTCCCTCAAGCACCTGTTCCTCGCCGGTGAGCCGCTCGACGAGACCAGCCACAAGTGGATCATGGACGAGCTCGGCATCCCGGTGATCGACAACTACTGGCAGACCGAGACCGGCTGGCCGATGCTGGCGATCTGCCGCGGCGTCGAGGAGAGCCGCATCAAGCTCGGCTCGCCCGCCTTCCCGGTGTACGGCTACGACCTGCGCATCTTCCGCGAGGATGGCAGCGAGTGCGGTGCCGAGGAGAAGGGCATCGTCGGCATCGTGCCGCCGCTGCCGCCGGGCTGCCTGTCGACGGTGTGGGGCCAGGACGAGCGCTTCGTGTCCACCTACTTCAGCCTGTTCACCGACCCGGTGGTGTACTCGTCGTCGGACTGGGGTATCAAGGATGCCGACGGCTATCACACCATCCTCGGTCGCATGGACGACGTCATCAACGTCGCCGGCCACCGTCTTGGCACCCGCGAGATCGAGGAGGCCGTGCAGGCCCACCCGGCGATTGCCGAAGTGGCCGTGGTCGGTGTCGCCGACGAGGTCAAGGGACAGATGCCGATGGCCTTCGCCGTGGTCAAGAATGCCGATGACGTGGATAGCGCCGAGAAGCGTGCCGAGCTCGAGAAGGCGGTGATGAAGACCGTCGACAACATGCTCGGTGCCATTGCCCGTCCCAGCCGCGTGCACTTCATCACCGGACTGCCCAAGACCCGCTCCGGCAAGATGCTGCGCCGTTCCATCCAGGCGCTGGCCGAAGGCCGCGATCCGGGCGATCTGACCACCATCGACGATCCCAGCACGCTGGAGCAGATCAGGTCCGCGCTGGCCGGCTGAGCGGCCGTCCGGCTCTGCCGCAGTACCCGAGGCCCGCCCCGTGCGGGCCTCGTCACGTGAGGGCGTATGCATGAAGATTTTTCTCCTCGGCTGTCTCCTGGCGGTTGTGGCGGTGCTCGCCGGTGCCCGCTTCGGCCTCTTCGCGGGGCAGCGCCCGCACGACCTGGGCGTCGCCGATGGCCGTCTGAAGGCGCCCGCGGTAACGCCCAACAGCGTAAGCAGCCAGACTGCCCTCCATCCGGACCACCCGCAGGCCGACTACGCCCGCATTGCCCCCCTGGCGCTGCGCGGGCAGCCCCCGGCGGCGGCCATGCAGGCGCTGGCCGGGCTGCTGCGCACGACGCCGGGCATCACCGTGATCGTCGCGCGCGACGACTACATCCATGCCGAGGCACGCACGCCCTGGCTGGGCTTCGTCGATGACCTCGAGTTCCACGCCGCGGGTGATGCCGCGGCGATCGACCTGCGCTCCGCCAGCCGCCTGGGGCGCAAGGATTTCGGCGTCAACCGCCGCCGCATCGAAGCGCTGCGGGGACGCTGGGAGACAGGGGCGCTTCGATAAGGGGAACCCGCAGTGCGCTTCGCCTGTCCATGAGATACATTTAAACCAGAAACCTCAGTTGATCGCTCTAAGTGATCGCGGACGCCTTACAGGGCTTGGAGTAGGTGCCCTCGACAGCGATCACCCGGCTGTGAGCCCGCTACGCGCCCGATTGCACGCCTGGCGCGCCGCCTGGCCGCGTTGCTCCTCCTTGCAGGGGCTAGCCATGCTGCCTTGTCGCGCCTTGCCAGACGACGCGCCAGACGCACACTCGAGCACGTCCAACTGAGGTTTCCAGGTTCAAGAACACAGCAGGCGCCCGTTGCGGGCGTTTCGTTTGTAAGGGGAGGCGATTGACCATGTACTGCCGGAGTTTGCAGGGGTGCTGAACGCGGTTCTGGGTATCGCGCTGGCGATGCTGCTGGCGCCGGCCCTGTCGCGCGTGCTCGACGACCGCGCCGGTTTCCTGCTCGCCGCGGCGCCGCTGGCGGCTTTCGTCTGGTTCGTGCTGCAGGTGCCGGTGGTGGCCGGTGGCGGCGAACTCATCGAGGCGCTGGCCTGGGTGCCGGCGCTGGAGGTGACGCTGGCCTTCCGTCTCGACGGCCTGTCGCTCCTCTTCGCGCTGCTGGTTTCCGGCATCGGCACGCTGATCGTGCTCTACGCCGGCGCCTATCTGTCCGACCACCATCACCTCGGGCGCTTCTATGCCTACCTGCTCGGTTTCATGGCGGCGATGCTGGGTCTGGTGCTGGCCGACGACTTCATCGCCATGTTCGTGTTCTGGGAGCTCACCAGCGTTGCCTCCTTCCTGTTGATCGCCTTCCTGCACGAGAAGAGCGATTCGCGCCGTGCGGCACTGCAGGCCCTGTTGATCACCGGTGGCGGCGGGCTGGCGCTGCTCGCCGGGCTCATCCTGCTCGGCGTGGTCAGCGACAGCTGGCAATTCTCCGCGCTGCAGGCCGCGGCGGTCGAGGGCCACGTGCTCTATCCGGCCATCGTCGTGCTGATCCTCATCGGCTGCTTCACCAAGTCGGCGCAACTGCCTTTCCATCTCTGGCTGCCCAATGCGATGGCGGCGCCGACGCCGGTATCGGCCTACCTCCACTCCGCGACCATGGTGAAGGCGGGGGTGTATCTGATGGCCCGCCTCAATCCCGTGTTCGGCGGGCCCGAGGGCTGGGGCACGGTGCTGGTGGTGGTGGGGGCGGCGACCGCGCTGGTGGGGGCGGTGCTGGCGATCCGCCAGACTGACCTGAAGCGCATCCTCGCCTACACCACGGTGACCGTGCTCGGCCAGCTCACCATGCTGATCGGCACCAACACGACCTACGGGCTGCAGGCCTTCGTCATTTACCTGCTTGCGCATTCGCTCTACAAGGGCGCGCTGTTCATGGCCGTGGGTGCGGTCGACCACGCTACCGGCACCCGCGAACTGGGGCGCCTCGGAGGGCTGATCCGCTTCATGCCGCTGACCGGCGCGGCGGTGGCCCTGGCGGCCTTCTCCAACGCCGGTCTGCCGCCGTTCTTCGGCTTCATAGCGAAGGAGTTCAAGTACACCGGGCTGATCGAACTCGGCCCGCTGGGCTGGCTGAGCACCGGGGTGATGATCGCCACCAATGCCTTGCTGCTGACCGCCGCCGGGCTGGTCTTCATCCGCACCTTCCTGGGCCGCAAGGGACGTTATCCGCGCGTGCCGCACGAGGTCAGCGCGCCGATGTGGGCGGGGCCGATGGTGCTGGCGCTGGGGGGCTTTGCGCTCGGGGCTTTCAACAACCTGCCCGAGGTGTGGCTGGTCAATGCCGCAGTGCAGGCGGTGGCGCGCGGTCCGGTGGAGGTCAACCTGTATCTCTGGGGCGGCATCACCCCGGCCCTGGTGGCCAGCGCGCTGACCGTCTCGCTGGGGGCGCTGGCCTATGTCTTCCGTTACCAGGTGCGCCTGCGTCTGGCGCGTCTGCGGGTGTTCTGGCGGATCAGCGGTGACCTCATCTGGGATCGCATGCTGAAGCGCCTGTTCGTCTTTGCCGGCACCCTCGCGGGCAACTTCCAGCACGGCTCCCTGCGCCTGCACATGAGCCTGCTGGCGCTGGTCGCCACCGCCGTGGCAGTGCTCGCCGTGATTGCCATGCCCGGCAGCCTGCTCGCTGCGGCGGATACCTATGCGCCCTTGTCGCCGGCCGGGCTGGCGGGCTGCGCGCTGGCCGTGTGCGGCGCGGCCGGGGCTGCGGTGATGCGTGGGCGCTTGGCTCTGGTGGCGGCGCTGGGGCTGTCGGGGCTGGGGCTGGCGCTTTTCTTCCTGGCTGCCAACGCGCCCGACGTCGCGGTGACCCAGTTGATGGTGGAAACCCTCACCGTGGTCTTTCTCGCCCTGGTGCTGCGGCGCATGCCGCCGATGCGGGTGGTGGGTTCGCGCGCGCCGCTGGTGCGGCGCTATCACGCTGTGGTGGCCGGCCTGTTCGGGGTTGCGGCGACCTTGCTGGTGCTGGCTGCGGTCAGTCAGCCGCTGCCGGGCGGGATCGCCTCGTGGTTCATGCACAACAGCCTGCCCGGCGGACACGGGGCGAACGTGGTGAACGTGATCCTGGTCGATTTCCGAGCGCTCGACACGCTCGGCGAGATCCTCGTCGTCGGCCTCGCCGGTCTTGCCGCGGCAACGCTGCTGGGCGAGGGGCGCGGACCGGCGATGAGCCGCCAGCAGGGCCGTGCCGGTTTCGATTCGGTGTTCCTGCGCCAGGGCATGCGGCCGTTGGCGACCCTGCTGACGCTTGTTTCGCTGGTGTTGCTGTGGCGCGGCCACAACCTTCTCGGCGGTGGTTTCATCGGCGGGCTGGTGGCGGCCACCGGGCTGGTCTTGCTGGCCCTGGGCTTCGGCGTGCCGCTGGTGCGCCGTCTGCTGCGCGTGTCGCCGGCCTGGCTGGTGGGCGCCGGTCTGGCGTGTGCACTGGGCGCCGGCCTGCTCGGTCTGCTCGCCGGCGAGGCCTTCCTCACCGGGCTGTGGGCGGCGCCGGCGGGGCTGCCGCTGGGGACGCCGCTGCTGTTCGACGTCGGGGTGTTCCTGACCGTGCTGGGTGCGGTGCTGCACATGCTGTTCCGCCTGCTGGAAAGCGAGGAGGACTGACATGGAATTGATTGCTGCGCTGACCGTCGGCGTGCTGGTGGCCATCGGTGTCTGGCTGCTTCTCGACCGCAATCTGGTGCGTGTGGTGCTGGGCGTGGTGGTGCTTGGCAACGCCATCAACCTCGCCGTGCTTACTGCCGGCCGCCTCGGTGGGCAGGCCGCTGCCTTCGTGCCCGGCGGGGTGGTGCCGGAAGCGGCCGCCAATCCGCTGCCGCAGGCGCTGGTGCTGACCGCCATCGTCATCGGTTTTGCGCTGTTCGTCTTCGCGCTGGCAGTGCTCAAGCGCACCCGCGAAGAGCATGACAGCACCGAGACCGACCGCATCACCCGTGTTGCCGAGGCGCCTGCGCCTGATCTGCCCGCCGACGGCAAGGAGGGGGCATGAACGCCTGGCTGGTCGCGCCGATCGCGATTCCTCTCGTTACCCTCGTGCTGTGCATGTTGTGGCGGCGCAATCCGCCGCTGGTGGCGGCGCTCAGCGTGCTTGGTGCGGCGGCGCTGACCGTGGTTGGCCTGGCCCTGGTCGGCAAGGTTGCCGACGGCGCCATCCTCGCCGGACAGATGGGGGGGTGGCAGGCGCCCTACGGCATCTCGCTGGTCATCGACCGGCTGGCCGCGGCGATGGTGGCGATCACCGGGGTGATCGGGCTGGCGACAGTGGTGTATGGCGTGAGCCGCCCCGGCGACCCGGCGGTGGGGCGCGATTTCCACCTCTTCGTGCAGGGACTGCTGACCGGCGTCTGCGGCGCCTTCATCACCGGCGACGTGTTCAATCTCTATGTCTGGTTCGAGGTGCTGCTGATCGCCTCCTTCGCGCTGATGGTCCTCGGCGGCGGGGCGCGGCGCCTGTCGGGCACGGTGGTGTATGTGTTCCTCAACCTGCTCGCGACCCTGCTTTTCCTGCTTGCCGCAGGCCTGCTCTACGGCGCCACCGGCACCCTCAACATGGCCGAGCTGGCAGTGCACGCCGCAGCCGGGGAGGTGCCCGCGGGCGGTATCGTGGCGGTGGTGCTGATGCTGCTGGCCTTCTCCATCAAGGCCGCGCTGTTCCCGGTGTTCGGCTGGCTGCCGGCGTCCTACCACGTGGCGTGGACGCCGGTGTCGGCGCTGTTCGCCGGTCTGCTCACCAAGGTCGGGGTGTATGCGCTGATCCGCATCGTCACGCTGGTCTGGCCGCAGGCCGGACTGGCCCATGAGGTGCTGCTGTGGGTGGCCTGCTTCACCATGCTGGTGGGGGTGCTGGGCGCGGCGGCGCAGACCGAAGTGCGCCGTATCCTCTCCTTCCACATCGTCAGCCAGGTCGGCTACATGGTGCTGGGGCTCGCGCTCGCCACGCCGCTGGCGCTGGCCGGGGCAGTGTTCTATCTCATCCATCACATCGTCGTGAAGGCCAACCTGTTCTTCATCGGCGGGCTGGCGGCACGCATTGCCGGCTCGGAGCGCCTCGCGGCGATGGGCGGGCTGTACGCCCACGCGCCCTGGCTGGCAATCCTGTTCGCCATCCCGGCGCTGTCGCTCGCAGGCATTCCGCCCTTGTCGGGGTTCTGGGCGAAGTTCGTGCTGGTCAAGGCCAGCCTCGACACCGGCGCCTGGATTGCCGCCGCGGTGGCCCTGATCACCGGGGTGTTCACCTTGCTGTCGATGAGCAAGATCTGGAACGAGGCCTTCCTCAAGGCCCACCCCCAGGGTGAGGGCGCATTGCGCCGCGCAACCGGCAGTGCGCCGGCCTATGCCGCGGTGGCGGTACTGGCGGCGATCACCGTGGCGATCGGCCTGGCGGCCGGGCCGGTGATGGCGTATGCGGTGGCTGCCGCGGCGCAGCTTGCCGATCCGTCGGCGTACGCAGGCGCGGTGTTTGCCGCGGGAGGGCGCTGAGATGCTGGCGGTTCATCTGCTGCTTGCCGTCGGCCTGGCTGCCTTCGCCGATGCGCTGTCGCCTTCGGGGGTGGTGCTGGCCTTCGTGCTGATCTACGTGCTGCTGCGCCTGTCCTCGCGCTTGCTGGGGATGCGCGCGTATGTCGTGAGGCTGGAGCTCGGGGTGTGCTTCGTGGGCTGGTTCGCGCTGGAGATCCTCAAGGCCAGCCTCGATGTGGCCCGCCTGGTGCTGGCGCGCAGGGTGGCGATCGCCCCGGCAGTGCTGCGGGTCAGGCTGGTGCGTCGCGACGAGCGCGTGGCTACCCTGCTGGGGTGTCTGCTGACGCTGACGCCGGGCACCCTGGCTCTCGATTACGATGCCGCAGGCGGTGTCCTCTACGTCCATGCGCTGGATACCGATGGGGCCTCGGCGGTGGAGGACAGCGTGCGGCGCATCGAGGCGCGCCTGCTGGCGTGGCTGGACGCGGGGCGGCCGGCAAGGGAGGAAGTGCAATGAATGTGGAGATCGTCGGTGCGGGTTGGGTGCTGCCGCTGGCCTTCGTGCTGCAGGGCGCGAGTGCGGCGCTGATCGTGGTGCGCCTGCTGCGCGGGCCTACCGCGCCCGACCGCGTGGTGGCCATCGATGCGCTGACCCTGCTGGGGGTGGCGGTGGTTGCGCTGCTGGCGCTGCATACCGCGCAGTCTGCGCTGCTCGATGCCGCGGTGGTGCTGGCATTGGTGTCCTTCCTCGGTACCACGGCCTTCATGCTGATGTTTGCGCCGCGCAAGGGTGAGGCGGAGCGTCTCGCCGGGGAACTGGCGAGCGGTGAGCGGCGCGCTGCGGATGTGCCGGAGGTGCGGCGATGAGTGCGTCGCCGCTGGCCTGGCTGGCGAGTGTGCTGATCCTCGCCGGCACGCTGTTCTGTCTTATCGGCGCCATTGGCGTGCTGCGCCTGCCCGACTGCTATACGCGCATGCACGCGGCGAGCAAGGCGGGGGCGCTGGGGGCGGCGATGGTGCTTGGCGGCGTTGCCGCGGCAACCAGCGGCGAGGCGGCGCTGGAGGCAATGTTTGCCCTGTTGGTGCTGCTGGCTACTGCGCCGCTGGCTGCACATGCGCTGTCGCGTGCTGCGCACCGTGTCGGGACGCGCCCGCAGACCGGCGTGCTGGGCGATGCGCTGGCGGAAGATGCCGATGGTGCGGCGGACGCCGGCGTCAAGGGCTCAGCGCGAGGTGGTGGGCGGGTCGGAGAGCCCTGAACTGCCGGCGCCTTCCTCGAAGCCGCGTTCGATCTCTTCCTGGATCACCCGCCAGATCGGCTTTACGATGAAGCGCATGTTCTTGATGATGGCGTGTACGTCCATCATCGACGGCACCCGCAGGCCGCGGTGATCGACACCTCCGCCGATCTGGCGGATTTCCACGCCGAGCTTGCCGAAATGCGCCGCCAGCCGCGGTTCGGTGAGGACGAAGAGCGTATCGACGCCGCTGCGTGCGGCCAAGGCCACGGCACCGAGGTAGAGCCCGATGGGAATGTAGGGGAAGCGCGGGCGGTCGGCGGCGCCGAAATCCTCGTCGTGAATGGGGGCGGCGTCGCGCGCTTCGCCGCGGCGGCGGCGGTAGGTGGCACGCACGGCGAGGCGGGAGACCTCGGCAATACGCTCCCGGGGCAGGCGCGCGGGGTCGATGATGCGGCGGTCGAGTGTGTGCGCGCAGGTGTGCTCGAAGGGCAGCAGTTCGTCGGCGCTGCGGGTGAGCACCAGCCGGGTACAGCCGACCGGCTGCTCCGGGGCCTGCGAGGTGGTGAGCAGGCAGTGCAGGCTGCGCGCGTCGAATTCGTCGGTCTCGCGGCGGTCGGGGCGTTCGGGTTCGAACTTCAGTTCCTCGCAGTACACCTCGTGGCGGATGCGATAGACGCGGTCTCGCAGGGTGTCGTCGACGGCCGGGGCGATGCGGAAATACTTGCGGAAGCCGTGCCCGAGGTTGAAGCGTTCGAAGAGCAGCATGTGGGCAACTCAGTTGGTCTGGCGCAGGGCTTCCACCACCGGCGTGGCCGAGACGCGACGGGCGGGAAAGACCGCTGCCAGCACGGTGGCGGCAAAGCCGATCAGGAAGGCGGTGAGCACGGTGGCGGGGATGACGCGGATGAACGCAGTGTAGCCGACGTTGGCATTGGGCGGCGGCGGCATGGGGATGCCAATGGCGGAAATGATGAGCGCCAGCGTGATGCCGATCACGACCCCGAGGGTGGCGCCGAGCGCACCGAGGACGAGGTTCTCCACCACGATGAGGCGGAACACGTCGCGCTTGCGGTTGCCCAGTGCCTGCAGGGTGCCGAACTCGCCCAGGCGTTCGAAGGCGCTCATGTTGACGCTGTTGGCCACCGACAGCAGCACCATGAAAAGGATGATCCACTGCAGCACGCCGAACTGGCGGTCGTAGAGCTGCAGGGTCTTGTCGTAGAAGTCGGACAGCTCGCGCCAGTTGCGTGCCTCCATGCTTGCCGCGTCGATGCGCGCCCGCACCGCGGCGTGGGCGCTGTCGGTGTCGGCGGTGTGGTGCAGGGTCACCACCAGTACGTTGGCGCCCGGGGTGTCCATCAGGGTCTGCGCCGCCGCCAGCGGAATGCGCACTGCACGGGCGTCGAAGTCCTTCGAGAAGCTCTGGAAGACGCCGACGATGTCGAAGTCCAGAGTGTTCATGGCGCCATCGGCGGTGGTCATCACCAGTGTCGCCTGGTCGCCAGGGCGCAGGTTCATGGCGTGCGCGACGCCCTGGCCGAGCAGCATGCCGAATTCGTCGCCGTCCTCGAGCTGGCGTCCGGCGGTGATCTGCAGATAGGTGCCGAGGCGGGCCTCCTTGTCGGGCTCGATGCCCTCGCCGATGATGGCCAGGTCGCGGCGGCCGTTGTTGATCAGGCCGGCGAAGTTCAGCCGCGCGGCGACCTCGGCGACCGCCTCGTGTTCGGCCAGGGTGGCCGCCAGGCGCTCCGGCTGGTCGATCAGGAAGCGGTCGGGCTGGCGCGTGCCGCGGTCAAGGAAGTCCTTGCGGAAGACCTGCACGTGGCCGGTCTGCGAGTGGATGATGGCTTCGCCGAGCTGGTGGAAGATGTCATGTACGAAGCCCCCGGAGAGGATCAGCCCACTGACCCCGAAGACGATTGCCGCCAGCGTCATCGCGGTACGCAGTTTCTGGCGGAAGATGTTGCGCAGGGCGAGCTTGAAGAGCATGGCAGTCAGCGCTGGTGGCGCAGGGCGTCAACGATGTTCATGCGCGAGGCCTTCCACGCCGGGGCTAGGCCGGCCAGCAGGGTGGTGAAGAAGGCAAGGATGAAGCCGTCCATCGCCAGAGCGGGGGAGATGGCGATCTCGCCGATGTAGCCGCGCGCCATGCCGGGTGGGGGCGGCATCGGAATGCCGATCAGCGATACCACTTCGCCGAGGGCGTAACCGAGCACGACGCCGATCACGCCGCCGACCACGCCGAGCAGCATGCCTTCGACGATGAACAGCGCGAGGATGCCGCGCCGGCGCACACCGAGGGCCATCGAGGTGCCGATTTCACTGGTGCGCTCGATGACCGCCATCGACAGGGTGTTGGAGATGCTGAGAATGACGATCAGCGCGATCAGCAGGCGGACCACGCCGACCTGCTTGGAAAACAGTTCGACGGTCTTGTTGTAGAAGTCGGCCAGCGCATGCCAGGGGATGACTTCGAACTCTCCTGCAGGCAGCTGTGCGCGCATGCGCTCGATGCTGCGGTCGGTGGCGGCGGTGTCATTGAGCAGGATCACCCAGCTGGTGGCCCCCTGCACGCGGATCAGCTCGCGGGCGACGGCAATCGGCGTGCGCAGTACGGTGTCGTCGTACTCCTTGGTGATGGTTGCGAAGATGCCGGCAACCTGCAGTTCGACGGCGTTGATGCCGCCGCTGGCGGTGGTGGCGAGCAGCACCACGGTATCGCCGGGGCCCGCTCCCAGGTTGGCGGCCAGTCCCTCGCCAAGGAGGACGGAGCTGCCCGGGCTGGCGGTGAGGTCACGGCCGGCGACAATGGTGATGGCGGCGGAGATCGGTGCTTCCAGTGCGGGGTCTATGCCTTCGCCGATGAAGGAGATGGTGTCGTCGCCGTGGCTGATCAGACCGCTGAAGGCGAGCCGCGGCGCCACCGTGAGTGCACTGTCGCCGGCTGCCCGCGCCGCCACCGTGGTGTCGTCGGGGAGCAGGTAGTTGTAGGGGTCGCCGAGCCCCTCCTGGAAGTAGCCCGGACGGGTGACCTGGACGTGCCCGAGCTGCGAGTGGATGGTCATCTCGCGCATGTTCAGCAGTATCCAGTGGATGAAGCCGCCGGCGAGCAGGTAGGCGATCACCCCGCCGCAGATGATGAGCAGTGCGAGCAGCGCGCGACGGCGCTGCCGGCTTGCATTTCGGGCGGCGAGGGAGAAGACTTGCAGGGTGTGATTCAGAATGGAAGCCAAGATGCCGTTTCACTCTGCGCATGAGCTTCTATCATAGCTGCACGGGCCGCAGGACATGAAGGAGAAATAGGGGTGACAGAGGGTTTCGACTACGATGCCGCGTTCTCGCGCAACCTCGGGTGGACAACGGCTGACGAGCAGCAGACGCTGCGCCGCAGCCGGGTGGCCATCGCCGGGCTGGGCGGAGTCGGTGGCGTGCATCTGCTCACGCTGGCGCGGCTGGGCATCGGTGCCTTCAGCATTGCCGACTTTGACCGCTTCGATGTGGTCAACTTCAACCGCCAGGCCGGCGCGCTGGTGTCCTCGCTCGGCCAGCCGAAGGTCGAGGTACTGCAGCGCATGGCGCTGGACATCAACCCCGGCCTCGCCCTGCGAGCGTTTCCGGAAGGGGTCGGCGATGACAACATCGACGCCTTTCTCGATGGTGTGGATGTCTATGTTGACGGGCTCGACTTCTTCGCCTTCGCCGCGCGCCGCGCGGTGTTTGCCGCCTGCCACAGGCGCGGCATACCCGCGGTGACCGCGGCGCCGCTGGGGATGGGTGCGGCGGTACTGGTGTTCATGCCGGGCGGGATGTCCTTCGAGGAGTATTTCCGCCTCGACGGTTGCGACGAGGAGGAAATGGCCATCCGTTTCCTCCTCGGCCTGTCTCCGGCGATGTTGCAGCGTGCCTATCTGGCCGACCCGTCGCGGGTCAATCTGGCCGAGCGGCGGGGGCCGTCGACGATCGCCGCATGTCAGATCTGTGCCGGCTTCACCGCTACCGAGGTACTGAAGATTCTGCTGCGCAGGGGGCGGCTGGTGGTGGCGCCGCGCGGCTATCAGTTCGACGCCTACCGCAACCGTCTGGCGACCACCTGGCGTCCGGGTGGCAATCGCAATCTGCTGCAACGCATCGGGCTGTGGGTGGCGCGCCGCCAGCTCGCCCGGATGAAGAAAGCCACGGAGGCCGCACGATGAACACGGACGATACCCTGCACCGCATCCTCGATCTGGCGCGCTGGGCGCCCAGCGGCGACAACACCCAGCCCTGGCGTTTCGAGCTGCCGGCGGGCGGAGGCATCGTCATCCATGGCCATGACACCCGCGACTGGTGCCTGTATGACTTCGACGGCCACGCCAGTCACATGGCTCATGGCGCCTTGCTGGCTACCCTGGAGATCGCCGCGAGCGCCTTTGGGCTGCGTGCGCAGTGGTCCTTGCGCCCGGGCAGTGAGGAGCGGGCGCCGGTCTATGACGTGGCGCTGAGCGCGGAACCCGGTGTGCAGCCGCACGCGCTGCTGCCCTTCATCGAGCAGCGTGCGGTGCAACGCCGGCCGATGCGCACCACTCCGCTCAGTGCGGCACAGCGCGAGGCGCTGCAGCAGGCGGTAGGCGAGGACTACGCGCTGGAGTTCTTCGAGAGTTTTGCCGCGCGGCGGGCGATGGCGGCGGTGATGTGGCACAACGCCCACATCCGCCTGACCTGCCCGGAGGCCTTCGCAGTACATCGCGAGATCATCGAGTGGGGCGCGCGCTACAGCGCGGACCGCATTCCCGAGCGTGCGGTGGGCGTCGATCGTGCCACTGGCCTGCTGATGCGCTGGGTGATGCAGAGCTGGGCGCGGGTGCGCTTCTTCAATCGTTTCCTGCTTGGCACCGTGCCGCCGCGTATCCAGCTCGACTACATTCCCGCGCTGGCCTGCTCTGCGCACGTGCTGATGCGTGCGCGCAGGGCCCCGGCCGGCATCGAGGACCACGTACGTGCCGGGGCGGCGATGCAGCGCATGTGGCTGACGGTGACCCGCCTCGGCCTGCACCTGCAGCCGGAGATGACACCAGTCATCTTCCGCTGGTATGTGCGCGATGGGCGCAGCTTCTCAGCCGACGAAGGCATACGGCGGCAGGCCGCCGAGCTTGCCGAGGCCTTCGAGCGCAGTGTCGGTGCCGGGGCGCAGGACAGTTTTGCCTTCCTGTGCCGCATCGGGGAGTCGGCGCCGCCGTGGTCGCGCTCCCTGCGGCAGAGCCTTGACGCGTTGATGAAGTCGTAGTGCGAGGCTTCAGCGCGGCAGATGTGCGCTGCGCAGGCCGCCGAGCCGGAAGAAGGTCGACAGATCCTTGAAATCGCGCTGGTGGTAGGCCGGCATGGCGTCGTGGAGTTCGCGCAGGCGTGCCTGCAGGGCGCTGTCGGGCGCGCGTCGCGGTGCGCTCTTGAGCGCCACCATATAAGGAACCAGCAAGGTCGTGTAGACCTGTGCGCGGCCGTCGAGGGCCTGCGCCGCGGCGCGGAAATCGGCCACAGGAAAGGCTGCGCGCAGCGAATTGAGGTAGTCGATGGTGAAGATCTCGGGCTGTCGGTCGGCGTACTGATAGGCGAATTCGCGGATCGAACGCTCCGACTTGAGGTGACCGAAATCGACCAGATAAACGCCGCCGTCGGGCTTGAGGATGCGTGCCACCTCGGCAAAAGTGTCGAGGAGCAACTGCCGGGTCGGCAGATGGTGCAGGGCCATGGTGGTCATCACCGCGTCCACGCTGGCATTGCCGAACATCTCCAGGCGGCTGATGTCGCCGTCGCGGAACTCGACATTGGCGAGCTGCAGATCGGCAACATGGGCGCGCGCCTTGCGCAGCATCTCGGCCGACAGGTCGACGCCGATGAAATGGCAGTCGGGATTCAGGCGTGCCACCTGGGCGAGCTGCGTCGCCGGTCCGCAGGCCAGATCGACCACGGTGTCGCCGGGGCGGATGACGTCGCAGACCTGGCTGCAATGGTGCAGATAGACCGGTGCCATTACCCCACATTCGCGCCCGGCCTCGGTATACGCCTGCACCTGCTCGGCATCGGCCATCACCAGGTCCGGTTCCGGTGTGCGCGCGCAGGGGGTGAAGCTCAGCAACTCCCTGGCGATGGTGCGGGCGATGTTGATGCTTGGCATGATGTTCTCCCGGAGCCGCAGGCTCTGCCAGTATGCGCCATCAAGGCCAGGACGGCAAAAAGCCGCCGATGCAATGCATCGGCGGCTTGGGTACTGCGTTGACGCTGATCAGGCCTGCTGCTTGCGGCGACGCAGGGCGGCGGCGCCGAAGAGGCCAAGGCCGACCAGGGCGAGGCTGCCGGGCTCAGGCAGGAACTGGGCGGAGCCGTTGTGGTCGATATTGACCACCTGCGTGCCGCCGATCTCGGAGTAGAACGGGCTGAAGAAGGCCGGGCTGAAGCGGTCGACGTTGATGTCGACACGCAGATTCACGCCGGACAGATCGCCGACATCAACACCGTCGCGCGTCCATACGCCGGGGGCGGTCACGCCAGCGGCATCGAACTGGAACTCAAGGACGCAGCTGCCGGTTTCCTGCGGGGTTCCGATCCCGCTGGTACGGGTCACCGTGCAGAAGCTGCTGGCCGTCGGCATGGTGGCCAGGCCGATCAGATCGGAAGTGCCGGCGTTGTAGCCGCCGCCGATGGAGGTGTCGTAGAAGATGCTGACACTCGAGGGCATGGTGAAGTTGACCGTGAAGGTCTGAACGGTCAGCGGTCCGACCGATCCGAAGGTGGCGCCGGAGACGAAGCCGACCAGCGGATCGAATACAGCCCACAGCTCGTAGCCGCCGGCGACGTTGAGGCCGGTGTCGGAGATCGGGTTGCCGAAGGTGTCAGTGAAACCGACACCGGCGATCAGGCCGGTCTCGACGAAGGTGTCGCCGATATCCAGGGCACCGTTGAAGTTGGAGTCGGTCAGGACGATGGTCGAGCCGCCACCGGAGATCTGCAGCTGATCGAAAGTGACGGTATTGCTGCCACCCAGCGAAACGTCGCTGAAGGTGGTGGGCAGTGCCAGTGCGGACAGCGGAGCTGCGAGCAGCGCGGCAAGCACGGTTTTCTTGAACATGGTTGAGCTCCTTGGCTGGGGCGTTCAATAGCTGGGTCTTTCTGGGCCAACTATAAGCAACTCGCGGGCCAGGTTTTTGTGCTCTTTCTCAATGCTTTGAAAACAATAAGAAAAAATTCTATTCTTGGTCTGTAGTGAAGCGTGAGTGAAGGTGGGGTGAGGCCGGGGTGTAAAGAAATTCGACGTCCGTCAGATGCCGGCCCTCAGCCCGCCGCGCGCACCACCATGTGATCACGGTGGATGAGCTCCGGCTCGTCGATGTAGCCGAGAATGGCCTCGATGCGGCTGCTCGGCTGGCGTGCGATGCGGCGGGCTTCGGCGCTGTTGTAGTTGATCAGTCCGCGGCCGAGTTCCTGGCCGCTGGCGTCGTGCAGGGAGACCGCGGCACCGCGTTCGAATTCGCCCCGCACTTCGATGACGCCGACGGCGAGCAGGCTGCGTCCGGCGTGCAGGGCGGCGGCGGCGCCTTCGTCAAGGATCAGGCTGCCGGCGAGCTGGAGATGGTCGGCCAGCCATTGCTTGCGGGCCTGCAGCGGGGTGCTGCTGGCGTAGAGCAGGGTGCCGAGCTGTTCGCCGTCGCCGAGGCGGGTGAGGGCGTCGCTCTCGTGGCCGCTGGCAATGCAGGTGTGGGCGCCGCTGCGGGCGGCGCGCTGGGCGGCGCGTACCTTGGTGATCATGCCGCCCTTGCTGATGCCGCTGCCGGCACCGCCGGCCATGGCCTCGAAGCGGCGGTCCTCGGCCTGCCCTTCGGAGATCAGTTCGGCGGCTGGATCGCGGCGCGGGTCGGCGGTGTACAGGCCCTTCTGGTCGGTGAGGATGATCAGCGCGTCGGCTTCGATGAGGTTGGCGACCAGGGCGCCGAGGGTGTCGTTGTCGCCGAACTTGATCTCGTCGGTGACGATGGTGTCGTTTTCGTTGATGATCGGCACCACGCCGAGGTCGAGCAGGGTGTTGAGGGTCGAGCGGGCGTTGAGGTAGCGCTTGCGGTCCGCGAGATCCTCGTGGGTGAGGAGGATCTGCGCGGTGTGCAGGCCATGGCGCGCGAAGGCTTCTTCATAGGCTTCGACGAGGCCCATCTGGCCGACTGCGGCGGCGGCCTGCAGGCGGTGCATTTCGTGCGGACGCTTGCTCCAGCCGAGGCGCTGCATGCCGGCAGCAATGGCGCCGGAGGAGACCAGGGCGATCTTCCGGCCGCCAGCGCGCAGTGCGGCGATCTGGCGGGCCCAGTCGGCCATCGCCTGCTTGTCCAGCCCGGTGCCGTTGTTGGTCACCAGGGTGCTGCCGACCTTCACCACCAGGCGGCGGGCGTCGCGGATCTTGGTTCTCATGGCGGGTGTCGGATTCAGTCGCGGGGGAGGGTGTCGTCGCAGTCGTCTTCGTCGTCGTGGCATGCGCCATCGTCGTCGTCGCCGTCGTCATCCAGCGGCGGCTCCATGGGGCGGAGGCGTTCGGCAAGCAGGGCGGCCTGGGCGGCCTCGAAGGCGGCGCGGCGTTCGGCGCGTTCGGCCTCCAGGCGGGCCCGTTCGGTGTCGATGAAGTCCTGCAGGGCGAAGATCAGCGGCCTGCAGCCGTCGCCGGTGAGGGCGGAAATCTCGAAGTGGCGGTCGACCGGGCCGTAGGCGGCGAGAAAGTCGGCAACGCGCTGCGCGCGCTCTTCCGGCGCGATCAGGTCGAGCTTGTTGAGCGCCAGCCAGCGTGGCTTGGCGTACAGCTCATCGTCGTACTTGCGCAGTTCCTCGACGATGGCGAGGGCGTCGCGCGCGGGATCGGCATCGGGATCGAAGGGGGCGAGGTCCACCAGATGCAGCAGTACCTGGGTGCGGGCGAGGTGGCGCAGGAACTGGTGGCCCAGGCCCGCGCCTTCGGCGGCGCCCTCGATGAGTCCGGGGATGTCGGCGATGACGAAGCTGCGGCCCTCGTCGGTACGCACCACGCCAAGATTGGGGGCGAGGGTGGTGAAGGGGTAGTCGGCGACCTTCGGCTTGGCGGCCGATACGGAGCGGATGAAGGTGGATTTGCCGGCATTGGGCATCCCCAGCAGGCCGACGTCGGCCAGCACCTTCAACTCCAGGCGCAGCGAGCGGCGTTCGCCTTCCTCGCCCATGGTGCGCTTGCGCGGGGCGCGATTGACGCTGGACTTGAAGTGGATGTTGCCCAGTCCGCCCTTGCCGCCGCGCGCGATCAGTGCACGCTTGCCGTCCTCGTCGAGGTCGGCGATCAGTTCGCCGCTCTCCTGGTCGGTGATCACCGTGCCCACCGGCATGCGCAGCACGATGTCCTCGCCGCCCTTGCCGTAGCAGTCCTTGTTGCCGCCGTTTTCGCCGCGCTGGGCGCGGTGGGTGCGGGTGTAGCGGAAGTCGATGAGGGTGTTGAGGTTGCGGTCGGCGACTGCGAACACGCTGCCGCCGCGGCCGCCGTCGCCACCGTCGGGGCCGCCGCGGGGGACGAACTTCTCGCGGCGGAAGGAGGCGATGCCATTGCCGCCGTCGCCGGCGATGACCTCGATGCGCGCTTCGTCAAAGAATTTCATGCGGAATGGACCTCGGTGTGGACGCCACGGCGGCAGGCCTGCACTGCGCCGTTGCCGGCGCTGGCCTCGATGCGTGCTTGGTCAGGGAGCTTCATGAGTGCTTGCCCGTGATGGCCGGAAACAAAAAAGCCCTACCGCAAGGATAGGGCTTTTCGGACTGCGGGGCGGAATCAGGCGGCAGCGGGCACGATGACCACGGTGCGGCGCTTTTGCGGGCCCTTGACGGTGAATTGGACGGTGCCGTCCTTCAGTGCGAAAAGGGTGTGATCCTTGCCGATGCCGACGTTTTCGCCCGGGTGGTACTCGGTGCCGCGCTGGCGGACAATGATGTTGCCAGCGAGGACCTGTTGACCGCCGTAGCGCTTGACGCCAAGTCGTTTGGATTCTGAGTCGCGACCGTTACGGGAACTGCCGCCAGCTTTTTTGTGTGCCATGACGAATTACCTCCTGGTCTTGACTTAGGCCGAAATCGCTTCGATGCGGATTTCGGTGTAGTTCTGGCGATGGCCCTGGTGCTTCTGGTAGTGCTTGCGGCGGCGCATCTTGAAAATCATGATCTTGTCGTGACGGCCGTGGGAAACCACGGAAGCCTTGACGGTAGCGCCGGAAACCACCGGGGTGCCGATCTTGACCGACTCGCCCTCGCCGACCATGAGAACCTGGTCGATGGTGATTTCGGAGCCCACGTCGGCCGGTATCTGTTCTACCTTGATCTTTTCGCCGGTGGTGACGCGATACTGCTTGCCACCGGTTTTTATCACCGCGTACATGGTGTTGCTCCAGTTGATGGGTTTTGCAAAGAATCGCGCATTCTAGGGAGCAGAGCAGCAAAAGTCAACGCAAAATCAGGTGCTTTGCCCGTCTGGCAGGGTCTTCAGGAGGGCGTCGACGGCCTGCTGTTCGGTGCGGTAGCTGGCGGCTTCACCCAGTCGCGCCCACAGGCCGTCGCGCTGGAGCACGTCGATGACCTGTTTCTTGAGGCCGCAGAAGGCGAGCCGGCAGGACTGTGCGTGCAGACGCTCAAGCACGCCGCCCAGCGCGTGCAGCCCGCTGGCGTCGATGGCATTGATGCCGGCGGCCGAGACCAGTACCACGCGCACCTCGTCCTGCGCGCGTGCGGCACGCAGCATGCCTTCCTCGAAGGTGGCGGCGGTGACGAAGGTGAGCGGGCTGTCGAAGCGCAGGATGACCAGATTCGGATGCGGGTGGGCGAGCGCGAAGCGTTCCAGATCGCGGTAGGTGCCGTCGGGGTGCAGGCCGAGCAGGGCAATGCGCGGATTCATGCCGCGATACAGCATCAGCGCCAGTGACAGCAGCAACCCGGTGAGGATGCCGTTCTGGATGTTGGGCGCGAAGGCCAGCGTGGCGACGAAGGTCAGCAGTGCGGCGAGGCCGTCGTCGCGGCTGGCGCGCCAGGCGCGCTTGAGGGCGCCGAAGTCGAGCAGGTTGGCGACGGCGAGGAGAATCACTGCGGCCAGCACGGGTATCGGCAGGTGGTGGAGCAGGGGAGTGAGGTAGAGCAGGGCGAGCAGTATCACGGCGGCCGAGACCACTGCCGACAGACCGCTGCGGGCACCGCTGGCATGGTTCAGTGCCGAGCGCGAGAACGATGCGCTGACCGGCAGAGCGCCGCACAGCGCGGCGCTGAGCTTGGCCAGGCCCTGGCCGATCAGCTCCTGGTTGTGGTCCCAGCGCTGGCGGGTGCGGGCGCTGATCAGGCGGGCGCTGGAGGTGACCTCCATGAAGCTCACCAGCGCGATCACGAAGGCCGCCGGGAGCAGCGCCACCACGGCGTGCAGGTCGAGCGCGGGCAGGGCGAGGGTCGGCAGTCCGGCGGGGATCTCACCGACCACCCGGCCGCCGGCGGCGGCGAAGCCGAGCGCGGCGGAGAGCGCGGTTGCCGCGACGCTCACCAGCAATACGCCGGGCAGTGCGGGCGCGATGCGGCGCAGGGCGATGAGGGCAAGCAGGGCGCCGCCGCCGAACAGGGCCGAGAGCAGGTGTGGGCGGGCGGCGCCGCCAAAGGCTGCGGCGAGATCGGCGAGGAAGTGGGCTGAGCGCGGCATTGCCAGGCCGAGCAGCGGCGGCAGTTGCGACAGGCAGATGATCAGTGCCGCAGCGTTGATGAAACCCATCAGCACCGGATGCGAGAGCAGATTGAGCAGCCAGCCCAGACGCAGCGCGCCGAGGGCGAGTTGAATGAGGCCGGCGAGCAGCGCCAGCAGCGCGGCGAGGGCGATGAACTCGGGCGTGTCGGGGCGCGCCAGCGGCAGCAGGCTGGCGCCGCTGAGCAGGGCAGTGAGCGCCACCGGGCCGGTAGACAGCTGTCCGCAGGAGCCGAACAGCGCGCCGACGACGGCGGGCAGCAAGGCAGCGTAGAGACCGATGTAGGGGGGCAGCGAGGCGAGCTGCGCGTAAGCCAGCGCCTGCGGCAGCATCACCAGGGCCACGGTGATGCCGGCAACGACGTCGCCACGCACGCTGGCCGGCGACCATTGCCGCGGCCAGGCGAGGAAGGGAAACAGGCGTTCCGGCAGGGTGGGCGGCATGGGGCGGGCGGTGCACCGGTGAAGCTGCGCATGGTAGCAAATCGCCCTGTGTGGCAGTGGCCGGCGCGGGCGCGGGCGGGCACAATCCGCTCTTCGTCCATTTGCCGCTGCGTCCGGAGTCCGTCATGCCGCGCTTCAGTGCCAATCTGTCCATGCTGTTTACCGAGCGTCCTTTTCTGGAGCGTTTCGAGGCTGCCGCGCGGGCGGGTTTTGCTGCCGTGGAGTGCCAGTTCCCCTACGACTGGCCGGCTGACGAGGTGGCGCGCGCGGCGCGCGGCGCCGGTGTCGAGGTGGTGCTGTTCAATTTTCCCGCCGGTGACTGGGCGGCGGGCGAGCGCGGGCTGGGCTGCCTGCCCGGGCGCGAGGACGAGTTCCGCGCCGGGGTGGCACGGGCACTCGAATACGCCGCCGCACTCGGCTGCACGCGGCTCAACTGCCTGGCCGGGGTGGCGCCGCCGGCAGCGGACGCGGCGGCGCTGCGTGCGACCCTGATCGGCAATCTCCGCCATGCCGTCGATGCATGCGCGCCACGGGGCATTGACGTGCTGGTCGAGGCGATCAACACGCGCGACGTCCCGGGCTTCTTCGTCGACCGCTGCACGCTGGCAGCCGAACTGGTCGCCGCGGCGGCGCGCGACCGTCTCTTCATCCAGTACGACATCTATCACGCCCAGGTCATGGAAGGCGATCTCGCCCGCAGCATCGCCCGCCTGCTGCCCCACATCGGCCACATCCAGTTTGCCGACAATCCGGGGCGCGGCGAACCGGGTAGCGGCGAGATCAACTTCCCCTGGCTGTTCGCCGAGCTCGATCGCCTTGGCTATGCCGGCTGGGTGGGGGCGGAGTACCGTCCGCGTGGCGCCGATACCGAATCCGGGCTGGGCTGGCTGCGCGCCTGAAGGCGCCATGGTGGATTGCCCCAATGTCCGCCGCGCGCTGCTCTGGCGTAGCATCCGGGCGACTTCTTCAACCTCTGCCGGCGCTCTCTCCGCCGCCCCTCAAAGGATCTGCAAGCATGCTGGAAACCCAGAGCAGGGCTGACGACCAGCCCGTGGTCGGCGAGCGCGAGGCCGATTTCAGCGCCATCGACAAGGTCGCCGTGATCGAGGCCCTGGCGCGGGTGCTGCCGGTCGGGGCGCTGATGTACGAAGTGGAGGACCTGCGCCCCTACGAGTGCGATGGCCTCTCGGTGTATCGCCAGGTGCCGCTGGCGGTGGCGCTGCCGGCCAGCGAGGAGCAGGTGGTGGCAGTGCTGCGGACCTGCCGCGAACTGGGCGTGCCGGTGGTCGCGCGCGGTGCCGGCACCGGCCTCTCCGGCGGTGCTCTGCCGCATGCGCGCGGGGTGCTGCTGTCGCTGGCGCGCTTCAACCGCATCCTCCACGTCGATGCGCTCGCGCGTACCGCCGTCGTCCAGCCTGGCGTGCGCAATCTGGCCATCTCCGAGGCGGTGGCGGCGCACGGGCTGTACTACGCTCCCGACCCGTCGTCACAGATCGCCTGCACCATCGGTGGCAACGTCGCCGAGAACGCCGGCGGGGTGCATTGCCTGAAGTACGGTCTCACCGTGCACAACCTGCTGCGCGTGCGTGGGGTGAGCATCGATGGCGAGATCGTCGAGTTCGGCAGTCATGCGCTGGACAGCCCGGGCTACGACCTGCTGGCGCTGATTACCGGTTCCGAGGGCATGCTGGCGGTGGCCACCGAGGTGACGGTGAAGCTCACCCCGCGGCCGCAGCTGGCGCAGTGCGTGCTGGCCGCTTTCGACGACGTCATCAAGGCCGGTGATGCGGTGGCGGCGATCATCGCCGCGGGCATCATTCCCGCCGGCCTGGAGATGATGGACCAGCCCGCCACTGCGGCGGTCGAGGAGTTCGTCCATGCCGGCTACCCGCTGGACGCCAAGGCCATCCTGCTGTGCGAGTCCGACGGCACCGCCGAGGAGGTGGCCGAAGAGATCGCCCGCGTGCGCGAGGTGCTCGCCGCCAGTGGCGCCACCGAGATCCGCGTCTCCGCCTCGGAGGCCGAGCGCCTGAAGTTCTGGGCCGGGCGCAAGGCCGCCTTTCCTGCTGCCGGGCGGCTGTCGCCCGACTACTACTGCATGGACGGCACCATCCCGCGCAAGCGCCTGGGCGAGATGCTGGAAGCCATCCAGGCCATGGAAGGGCGCTACGGTTTGCGCTGCATCAACGTCTTCCATGCCGGTGACGGCAACCTCCACCCGCTCATCCTCTTCGATGCCAACCAGCCCGGCGAGCTCGAACGTGCGGAGACCTTTGGCGCCGAGATCCTCGAACTGTCGGTGGCCCTCGGTGGCACCATCACCGGCGAGCACGGCGTCGGCGTGGAGAAGATCAACCAGATGTGCGCGCAGTTCGCCAGCGCCGAACTGCGCCAGTTCTTCCGCATCAAGGCGGCCTTCGATCCGCCCGGCCTGCTCAATCCCGGCAAGGCCATCCCCACCCTCAACCGCTGCGCCGAGTACGGCCGCATGCGGATCAGCGGTGGCGAGCTGGCGCATCCCGAGCTGCCGCGTTTCTGACGCGGCACGACGATCGATTAGCAGAGCAGGTGGACAGGCAATGAAGGAAAGCATGGACGGGCTCATCGCCGAGTGGTCGAAACGCATCCGTGCGGCCGCCGCGGGCGGGCACACGCTGCACATCCGCGGTGGTGGCAGCAAGGACTTCTATGGGCGCGCGGTGACTGGCGAACGCCTCGATACCGGCGCCCTGCGCGGCATCGTCAGCCATGAGCCGAGCGAACTGGTGGTCACCGTGCGCGCCGGCACAGCGCTTGCCGAACTGGAGGCGGAGCTTGCCGCCGCGGGGCAGATGCTGGCCTTCGAACCGCCTCATTTCGGCTCCGGAGCCACCGTCGGCGGCATGGTTGCCGCCGGCTTGTCGGGGCCGCGGCGCGCCAGCGCGGGGGGCCTGCGCGATTTTGTCCTCGGCGTGCGCATGCTCGACGGCCGCGGCGAAGTGCTGCGCTTCGGTGGCGAGGTGATGAAGAACGTTGCCGGGTACGACGTGCCGCGCCTGCTTGCCGGCAGCCTGGGCACCCTCGGCGTGCTGCTCGAGGTATCGCTGAAGGTGCTGCCCCGCCCGTTCGCGGAGACCACGCTGCGTTTCGAACTCGGCGAGAGTGCGGCAATCGAGCAGCTCAACCGCTGGGGCGGTCAAGCCCTGCCGCTGTCGGCCTCGGCCTGGGCCGACGGTGTGCTCAGCCTGCGTCTGTCGGGGGCGCAGGCTGCCGTGCGCGCCGCCTGCGCCAGCCTGGGCGGCGAGGAGGTGGGCGCCCAGGAGGCTGCAGCCTTCTGGCTCGGCGTCCGTGAGCAGACCCTGCCGTGGTTCGGCCTCGATGTCGGTGGCGCGGCGCTGTGGCGCCTCTCCGTCCCCAGCGCTGCGCCGGCGCTGAAGCTGCCCGGAGAGCAGTTCATCGAGTGGGGCGGCGCCCAGCGCTGGCTGCGCTCCGCGGCACCGGTGGAGCGCATGCGCGCGCGCGCCGCGGAGCTTGGCGGCCATGCCGTGCTGTTCCGCGGCGGTGATCGCCAGAGCGAGGTCTTCCAGCCGCTCGCCGCACCCCCGCTCGCCATCCATCGCCGCCTGAAGGCGGCCTTCGACCCCGCGGGCGTGTTCAACCGCGGACGGCTCTACCAGGAATTCTGACCATGCAGACCCAGCTTGCCGACTTCATCCGCGACAGCGCGGCCGGGCGCGAAGCCGACGAGATCCTGCGCAAGTGCGTGCACTGCGGATTCTGCACTGCCACCTGCCCGACCTATCAGCTCCTTGGCGACGAGCTGGACGGGCCGCGCGGGCGCATCTACCTGATCAAGCAGGCCCTCGAAGGCCAGCCGGTCACCGAGAAGACCCGTCAGCACCTCGACCGCTGCCTGACCTGCCGGGCCTGCGAGACCACCTGCCCGTCCGGGGTGGCCTACGGCCGCCTGGTCGACATCGGCCGCGCCATTGTCGAGGAGCGTGTGCCGCGCCGCGGCGTCGAGCGCGCCACGCGCTGGCTGCTGCGCGAGTTCATTCCCCGCGCGCCCCTGTTCTCTGCCGCGATGCGCGCCGGGCGGGCGGTGCGCGCCGTGTTGCCGGAAAGCCTCAAGGCCAAGGTGCCGGCGGCGCGTCCTGCCGGCCCGTGGCCGCGCCCGCGCCATCCGCGCCGCATGCTGGCGCTCGCCGGTTGCGCGCAGCCGGCGATGGCGCCGTCGATCAATGCGGCCGCTGCGCGCGTTCTCGACACCCTCGGCATCTCGCTGCTGGAAGCACCCGGCGCGGGCTGCTGCGGGGCAGTGCGCCATCACCTCAACGACCAGGCCGGCGGTCATGCCGATGCGCGCCGCAACATCGACGCCTGGTGGCCGCTGGTCGAGCGTGGCGAGATCGAGGCCATCGTCATGACCGCCTCGGGCTGTGGCGTGCAGGTCAAGGACTACGGCCACCTCCTCGCCGGCGATGCCGCCTATGCCGAGCGCGCCGCACGCATCAGCGCGCTGACCGTGGACATCAGTGCGGTGGTCGCCGCTGCCGCCGCCAGCCTGCGCGAACTGCTCGCCCGCCGCCGTGGCGAGGCCCTCGCCGTGGCCTGGCATGCCCCCTGTACGCTGCAGCACGGCCTCAAGGTGCGCGGCGTGGTCGAAGAACTGCTCGCCGCCGCCGGCTTCGTCCTCACGCCGGTGCGCGACGCTCATCTGTGCTGCGGCTCGGCGGGAACCTACTCACTGCTGCAGCCTGAGCTGTCCACCCTTCTGCGTGACAACAAGCTCGCCGCCCTCGGCGAAGGCGGGGCGCGTCTGATCGCCTCGGCCAACATCGGCTGCATCGCCCACCTGCAGGGCGGGACGCAGATCCCCGTCAGACACTGGATCGAGCTCGTTGATGCGCGTCTGAACGGCTTTCCGCTCTGACTCCGTGTTACAACTAAAGCTGTAGTGCGGCGGGTCTTCCAGGGGGCGGGTTTCGGTGTCCGGGCGTGATCTATTTCACGCGCGCTGATCGACACTGCGCGTCCCCTCTGCGGGGAGCGCGCAGGCGCCGCGCCGCCTTGCTATGATGAGCCGCTCTCACGCCGCTTGCCGAGAACATGCCGCTTACCATCGAAACCTGCGTTGCCCGCCACACCGGAGACCGCAAGGAACAGCAGGACCGCGTCGCGCTGTTCGCTCATCCGACGCGCCCGGGGACGATGATGGCGGTGCTTGCCGACGGCATGGGCGGGCACACCGGCGGCGCCATGGCCGCCGAGCAGGTGCTGCTCAAGGCGCGGCAGAACTTCGAGGCCTATGCCCCGCAGTCCGAAACCCCTGCCCACCTCCTTGAAGCGATCATCAACGAGGCCCACCTGGTGATCAAGCTTACCCGCTTCACCAGCGAGCAGGATCCGCACAGCACCGCCGTGGTCTTCATGCTCCAGCCCGGGCGCGCCGACTGGGCGCATTGCGGCGATTCGCGCTTCTATCATTTCCGCGGCTCGGAACTGGTCTCGCGCAGCCAGGATCATTCGCTCGTCGGTGAGCTGCAACGCAAGGGCCGCCTCGACGAAGCCGCGGCGCTCAACCACCCGCAGCGCAACGTCCTGCTCTCCTGCCTCGGCAGCGAGCGCGAACCCCGCGTCGACCATGGCCGCCAGCTCCCGCTGGTTGCCGGGGACAGCTTCGTGCTGTGCTCTGACGGCCTGTGGGGCTATTTCTCCGACGAGGAGATCGGCGGCGCGGTGGCCGCCCTCAGCGCCCGCGAAGCGGCGCAGGTGCTGATCAACAACGCCCGCGAACGTTCCGACGGTTACGGCGACAACATCACCGTGGCGATCATCAAGCTGGTCGAGGCCCCGGTCACCGTTGCCGCGCGGCAGGCTGCGGCGGTGCGCTGATTTCTCAAGACCATGCGTTGAGTAGGGGTTTGCCCTCAATACGGTTGCGTATGGTAAGAATATCGGTATTATCCGACGTGCGCTGGTCGGGCACTGTTCTGGTGCGCGGCAGGGAGTCATATAACTAAGCAACGGCAGGCACCGGGAAGTGCCGGCACGTTGCACACATGGCAGGGGCGGCGCGCAACCGATAGACCCATATTGTGCGGGAGGAAGCCCCATGCCCCTGATCATCGGCGTGCCTGGCGAAAGCCTGGCCGGTGAACGACGCTTGTCGGTCGTGCCGGAGGTCGTCAAGAAGTACCAGTCCCTGGGTGCCCAGGTCGTACTGCAGAAGGGCGCCGGCGTGCCGGCGCATTTCCCTGACAGCGTCTTTGACGGTGTCGAACTGGCTGCCGATGCGGCGGCGGTGTTCGGCACCGCCGACGTGTTGCTGTGTGTGCAGCCCCCGAGCACCGAGTGCATTGCGGCGATGAAGCCGGGCAGCGTGCTGCTCGGCATGCTGCAGCCGTGGAGCAGTGCCGAGCGCGCCCGTCAGTTGATGGAAAGGGGGATCACCGCCTTTGCGCTCGAACTGCTGCCGCGCATCACCCGTTCGCAGTCGATGGACGTGCTCTCCAGCCAGGCCGCGGTAGCCGGCTACGAGTGCGCGCTGATCGCCGCCGACCACAGCCCGAAGTTCTTCCCCATGCTGACCTACGCTGCCGGGACCATCCGCCCGGCCAAGGTGCTGGTCATCGGCGCCGGCGTCGCCGGCCTGCAGGCCATTGCCACGGCGCGCCGCATCGGCGCCATGGTGGAGGCCTACGATGTGCGTCCGGAGACCCGCGAGCAGGTCGAGTCCCTCGGTGCCAAGTTCGTCGATACCGGGGTTTCCGCAGCCGGCAGTGGGGGCTACGCGCGCGAACTCAGCGACGACGAGAAGGCCCGCCAGGCCGAACGCCTGGCCAAGGCGGTGGCGCAGTGCGATGCACTGATCACCACCGCGGCGATTCCCGGCAAGGCGGCGCCGAAGATCATCAGCGCCGAGATGATCGCGCGCATGAAGCCCGGTGCGGTGGTTGTCGACATGGCCGCCGAGAGCGGCGGCAACGTCGAGGGTACGGTGGCCGGCGAGAAGGTATGGATCAGCGACGTGCTGGTCATCGGCCCCACCCACATCGCCAGCCGCATGCCGGTGCATGCCTCGGAGATGTATGCCAGGAACCTGTTCAACTTCATTTCGCCCTTCATCAAGGACGGCGCCCTGGCGCTCGACTGGGAGGACGAGGTGATGGCGGGCTGCTGCCTCACCCACGGCGGCGAGCTTCGCCACGCCGCGGTGAAGCAGGCGCTGGGACTGTAAGCGGAGAGAGGCACATGGAAGGCTTTACTGCACTGTATATCTTCATGCTGGCCGCGTTCACCGGTTACGAGGTGATTTCGCGCGTGCCGGTGATCCTGCATACGCCGCTGATGAGCGGCTCCAACTTCGTCCACGGCGTGGTGCTGGTCGGGGCCATGGTGGTGCTCGGCCATGCCGACCCCGACAGCCCGCTGCAACTGGCGATCGGTTTCGTCGCGGTGTTCCTCGGCGCGGCCAATGCGGCCGGCGGTTATGTGGTCACCGAACGCATGCTGGCAATGTTCAAGCCCGGCGCCAACAAGGCCGGTAAAGCGAAGGAGGGCGCGCAATGACCGCCAAGTGGTTCATCGATGCATCCTATTTTGCCGTCGCCGTGGTCTTCATCCTTGGCCTCAAGGCAATGAGCTCCCCGGTCACCGCGCGGCGCGGCATCGTCTGGGCCGGGCTGGCGATGATTGCCGCCACCCTGGTCACCTTTGCCACTCCGGGCATGCAGAACTTTGGCCTGATGATCGTCGCCATCGCCTCCGGCGGCGCCCTGGCGTGGTGGTCCGGCAAGGTGGTGAAGATGACCGACATGCCGCAGATGGTCGCCATCTACAACGGCATGGGCGGTGGCGCTGCGGCGGCGATTGCGGCGCTGGAGTTTGCCCGCGGCGAGGTTCATGGCACCGTGGTCACCACCCTCGCGGTACTTGGCGCGCTGATCGGCTCGGTAGCCTTCTCCGGCTCCTGCGTGGCCTTCGCCAAGCTGCAGGGGATCATGAAGTCGGCCTGGCGACTGCCGGCGCAGAACGCCGTCAACATCCTGCTGGCGCTTGCGGTGGTGGGGCTGGGTGGCGTCATCGTCGCCGCCGGCGAGGTGAAGGGCGAACTCATCGTCGCCTTCTTCGTCCTCGCCCTGGTGCTCGGCGTCATCCTCACCAGCCCCATTGGCGGTGCCGACATGCCGGTGGTGATCTCGCTGCTGAACGCCTTCACCGGTCTGGCAGTGGGCTTTGAGGGCTACGTCCTGGGCAATCCCGCGCTGATCGTCGCCGGCATCGTCGTCGGTGCCTCGGGTACGCTGCTTACCCAGCTGATGGCCAAGGCGATGAACCGGCCGATCTCCAACGTGCTGTTCACCCCGATCAGCGGTGCGGCCGCGGGCGGTGGCGAGGCCATCGAAGGCAGCATGCGGGAGTTCTCCGCGCTCGATGCGGCATCGGTGATGCGCTACGCCAGCAAGGTCATCATCGTCCCCGGCTACGGCATGGCCGTGGCCGGCGCCCAGCACAAGGTGTGGGAGATGGCGCAACTGCTGGAAGAGGGCGGGGTGGAGGTGGTGTTCGCCATCCATCCGGTGGCCGGGCGGATGCCGGGCCACATGAACGTGCTGCTCGCCGAAGCCGGGGTGCCCTACGACAAGATCTTCGACCTCGAGGAGATCAACGCCGAGTTCCCGCAGGCCGACGTCGCCCTGGTTATCGGCGCCAACGACGTGGTGAACCCGGTGGCGCGTACCGACAAGTCCAGCCCGATCTACGGCATGCCCATCCTCAATGTGGACATGGCGCACAACGTCATCGTGGTCAAGCGCGGCAAGGGTGCGGGTTACTCCGGCATCGAGAACGCGCTCTTCTACAAGGACAACTGCCGCATGCTGTACGGCAGTGCGCAGCAGGCCATTGCCGAGGTGATCACCCACGTCAAGGCACTGGAGAGCTGAGCGGCAATGCCGGCGGCCGCTCAAGTCGGCCGCCGGCGCTGCCGTTATCAGGGGCATGAAGACGCTCCGCATCCTGCCCCTGACGCTTCTGCTTTGTTTCACCGCGGCCGTCGCCCAGGAGGCCGCTGCGCCGGTCGTGCCAGCCGGCGAAGCGGTCGAGGCGGCGGCCGCATCCGTTGACGCGCCCGCCGCGGCGGACGAGGAAGACGAGAACTGGCGCGACACCAGTGCCTACCCCTTCCACACCCTGGCCAGCATCTCGCTGCGCCTGCAACTCGTCTCCCAGGCCATGCAGCTGCGCGAGTGGTGCGCCAGCAGCGCGATCAGCGACGATTTCGTGCGCGACCGCCTGGCGCGCTTCTCCGCCCTCTCCGGGCGCCGTGAGACCTGCCGCAGCCTGCTCGACTACTGAGCTGCGGCCGCAGGCTCGACGGGGTGCCCCATTGACGCCCGGGCTGTGGTTTGCAGTGTCATATAATCGCGCCTTTGCGACGGCACTGGAATCCCATTCGTATGACTGACAACGCCGGGCCTGCGGCCCTGATTGATCCGCGCTACCGGGTAGGTGGCAGCTTTGGCGTCCTGCGCGCGATCACCGTGAAGAAGCTCTGGGGATTGTGGGCCACCAACAGCCCGTTGCAGCTGCCTCCGATTCCCGCCGATGCACTGCTTGCCGAGTCATGGGTGAGCTATGACGGGGTTACCGTCGACATGGCCAGGGTATCGCTCGATTTCCTCGCCGACAGCAGCGGCAAGGCATTCTTTGGTGCCTACGTCGAAGCACTGAGAGCCTTCGTCGCACAGCACAAGGAGGCGGTGGATGAGCGTCTGCTGTCCGACTGCCTGTCATGGTCCGTGGAAGTCGAGATCTTCGACAGCGCTGCGCCCACCGGTTCGCGTACCTTCTCCGGTTCAGAGCCCGTGGGCATGCAGATGCTGGAGAACACCGTCGATGCGCTGCGGCGCTATCGCGCTTCTCCGGGCTCGCTGACCATTCTCAATGACGACGCTGCCGAGCACTCTGAGCAACATTACAAATACCTCTCCATGGCCCATTACATGGCCTTCGATGACCGGCGTGTGCTCATCCACTTCCACGATTTCAACGATGACAGCGAAGATGCAGATGAGGTGCTGCACCGGGTTTCCCTTGAGCGCGAGGGGTTTGCCGATGCCATGTCTGCCGTCCATGCGCGCCTGAAGGCGCTGACGGGCAGTGTCTGCGCTGCGCTGGGGGTGAGGCCGGGGCAACTCGGCCAGGCCAGGCGCAGGCCATGAGGAAGCGGAAGAACCCGTCAGCGGCAGCGCGGGCGCCGCAGACGGTCAGCACGACGCCATTTGCCACGCTCACCCCGGCGCGCATCCTCGATGCCGTAGACAGCCTCGGCCTGCGCACCGACGGCCGCATGCTGGCGCTCAACAGCTACGAGAACCGTGTCTACCAGATCGGTCTTGACGACGGCAGCATGGTGGTGGCGAAGTTCTACCGTGCCGGGCGCTGGTCGGATGCGGCGATCGGCGAGGAGCACGCCTTCGTCGCCGAGCTGGCGGCGCGCGAGCTGCCGGTGGTGGCGCCGCTGGCGTTTGCCGGGGCTACGCTGCAGCATCACGAGGAGCTGCGTTTCGCCCTCTACCCGCGCGTTGGCGGGCGCGCCCCGGAACTGTCCGATGCGCACACGCTGGAGTGGATGGGGCGCTTTCTCGGGCGCATCCACGCGGTCGGCGCGCTGCGCCGCTTCGAGGCGCGGCCGACGCTGGGCATTGCCGAGTTCGGCGAGGCGGCGCGCGCCTATCTGCTCGACCACGGTTTCATTCCCGCCGACCTGCTGCCGGCGTGGACGAGCACCGTGGCGCAGGCGCTTGACGGCGTGCGCCACTGCTTCGAGCGTGCCGGCAAGGTGGCGCAGATCCGCCTGCATGGCGATTGCCACATGGGCAATGTGCTGTGGAGCGAAGGCGGCGAGGTGCGCGGGCCGCAGTTCGTCGATTTTGACGACGCGCGCATGGGGCCGGCCGTGCAGGACCTGTGGATGCTGCTCTCCGGCAGCCGCGAGGACATGAGCCGGCAGCTTGGTGACGTGCTTGCCGGCTACGAGGACTTCCACGACTTCGCCACCTGCGAGCTGCATCTGGTCGAGGCCCTGCGTACCCTGCGCCTGCTCCACTACTGCGCCTGGCTGGCGCGGCGCTGGGACGATCCCGCCTTTCCCGCGGCGTTTCCGTGGTTCAACACGCAGCGCTACTGGCAGGACCGCATCCTCGAACTGCGCGAGCAGATCGCCCTGATGGACGAGCCGCCGCTGTGGGCATAGCCGTCAGTCCCTGAACTTCGGCACCTGCCTGGTCATGCCGGCGCGGATCGCCGCGTTGAGATCCTCGGAGAGCAGCATCGCGGCGTTCCAGTTGGCGACGTAGTCCAGCCCGTCGGCCACCGAATGGTCGCGGCTGTGGTTCATCACCTGCTTGACGCCGCGGATCGACAGCGGCGACTTGGCGGCAATCTCCCGGGCGATCCGGCAGACACCGGCAAGCAGCGCCTGCGGGCTGTCGAAGACCCGGTTCACCAGCCGCATCGCCTGCGCCTCCTCGGCGCCGAAGTCGCGCCCGGTATAGGCCAGTTCGCGTGCCATGCCCTCGCCGACGAGGCGCGGCAGGCGCTGCAGGGTGCCGACGTCGGCGACCATGCCGAGGTCGATCTCGCGCACCGAGAAGCGCGCATCCGCGGCGCAGTAGCGCATGTCGGCGCAGCACACCAGATCCACCCCGCCGCCGACGCAGGCGCCGTGGATGGCGGCGAGCACCGGTTTGCGGCAGCGCTCGAGGCTGCTCAGGGTGTCCTGCAGGTCGAGGATCAGATCACGCAGCTTCTCGCGCGTGCGCGCCTCGCAGGCATCGCGCACCTGTGGCAGCAGCCCCATCATCATCTCCAGGTCGATGCCCGAGGTGAAGTGGCGGCCCTCGCCATGCAGCACCACCGCGCGCAGCTGCGCCGTGCGGTCCACCCACTGCATGACCTGGCGCAGCTCCTGCCACATCGCCATGTTCATGGCGTTGGCCTTGTCGGGGCGGTTCAGCGCAACGATGGCGACCTGCCCGTCGATGCTCAGCTTCAGCGTCGACAGCAGCGGCTGGCCGGGCAGGGGCGTTGCGGCCGGCGGCGTGGCGGCCAGCGTCTCGATGCACGCGGCGAGCTCGGTGCCCTGCTTGATCGCCCGCTTGGCGTCCAGTTCGGCAGCTACATCGGCGCCGCCGATGAGGTGCACCGGCATGCCTGCGGCCCTGAGGGCCTCTTCCAGGTCGCGCAGCGGCTCTTGGCCGGCGCAGATGACGACGTTGTCGACGGGCAGCAGCCGGGTCTCGCCGCCGACGCGGATGTGCAGGCCGGCGTCGTCGATGCGCAGGTACTCGACCCCGGCGAGCATCTTCACGCCGCGCTGCTTGAGTGCGGTGCGGTGGATCCAGCCGGTGGTCTTGCCGAGGTCCTTGCCGGGCTTGGTGGGCTTGCGCTGCAGCAGCCAGACTTCGCGCGGCACGGCTTCGCTGTGCGCTGCGGTGAGGCCGCCGCGCTGGCGGTATTCGGGGTCGATGCCCCACTCGGCGAAGAATTTCTCCGGCACCAGGCTGGGGCTGGTGCCGGCGTGGGTGAGGAACTCGGCGACGTCGAAGCCGATGCCGCCGGCGCCGATGATGGCCACCCGCTTGCCGACCGGCTTGCCGTCACGCAGCACGTCGAGGTAACTCAGAACGCTGGGGTGGTCGATACCCTCGATGGGCGGCGTGCGCGGGGTCACGCCGGTGGCCAGCACCACCTCGTCGTAGTGGCCGACGAGCTCGGCGGCGCTCACCCGGGTGGCCAGACGCAGATCGACACCGCTGCGTTCGATCTGGCGACCGAAGTAGCGCAGGGTTTCGGCGAACTCCTCCTTGCCGGGGATGCGCATGGCGATGTTGAACTGGCCGCCGATGCGTTCGGCGGCCTCGAACAGGGTCACCGCGTGGCCGCGCTGCGCGGCCGTGGTGGCGCAGGCCAGCCCCGCCGGGCCGGCGCCGACGACGGCAATGCGGCGCTTCACGGTGGTGGGCTCGATGCGCAGCTCGGTTTCGTGGCAGGCGCGCGGATTGACCAGGCAGGAGGTGATCTTGCCGCTGAAGGTGTGGTCCAGGCAGGCCTGGTTGCAGGCGATGCAGGTGTTGATCTCGTCGGCCCGGCCGGCGGCGGCCTTGGCGACGAAGTCGGGGTCGGCGAGCAGCGGGCGGGCCATCGACACCATGTCCGCATGCCCCTCGGCGAGCAGCTTCTCCGCCACTTCCGGGGTGTTGATGCGGTTGGTGGTGATCAGCGGAATGCCGACCTCGCCGCGCAACCTGGCGGTGACCCAGCTGAAGGCGGCGCGCGGCACACAGGTGGCGATGGTGGGGATGCGTGCCTCGTGCCAGCCGATGCCGCTGTTGATCAGCGTGGCACCGGCCGCTTCGATGGCGCGGGCGAGCTGCACCACCTCGTCGAAGCTTGAACCGCCCTCGACCAGGTCGAGCATCGACAGGCGGTAGATGATGATGAAGTCGGCGCCGACGCGTTCGCGCACGCGGCGGACGATCTCCACCGCAAAGCGCATGCGCCGGCCGTAGTCGCCGCCCCATTCGTCGTCGCGCTGGTTGGTGGTGGCGCAGATGAACTCATTGATCAGGTAGCCTTCGGAGCCCATGATCTCGACGCCGTCGTAACCGGCCTCGCGTGCCAGCGCCGCACAGCGCACGAAGTCGGCGATGGTGTCCTCGACTTCCGCGCTGCTCAGCGCATGGGGGGCAAAGGGCGCGATGGGGGCCTGCAGTGCGCTGGGCGCGACCAGTTCGGGGTGGTAGGCATAGCGGCCGAAATGGAGGATCTGCATGGCGATGCGCCCGCCGGCCCGGTGCACGGCGTCGGTGACCACCCGGTGGCGTGCGGCCTCGTGGCTGTCCTTGAGCACTGCACCGCCGGGGAAGGGGCGGCCGGCATCATTGGGGGCGATGCCGCCAGTGACGATGAGGCCGACCCCGCCGCGCGCGCGCTCGGCGTAGAACGTCGCCATGCGCTCGAAACCGTTGTCCACCTCCTCCAGGCCGACATGCATGGAGCCCATCAGCACGCGGTTGGGCAGGGTGGTGAAGCCGAGGTCGAGGGGGCTGAGCAGGTGCGGGTAGGCGCTCATCGGGCTGTCTCCTGTGATGTTGTTATGCAACTGGTTGCACAATTTAGTGCAGGCCTCGCAGCAATGCAACAAGTTGCACTTCTGGCTGCCGCGGGCATAGACTCTGCCCATGTCGCTCGCCCACGTCCTGCTCACCTCGCTGCTTGAAACTCCTGCCACCGGCTTCGAGCTGGCACGCCGCTTCGACAAGGCCATCGGCCAGTTCTGGCAGGCCACGCACCAGCAGATCTACCGCGAGCTGGCGCGCATGGAGGCTGCTGGATGGATTGCCTCGGCGCCCCCGGCGCCCGGCGGACGCAGCCGCAAGCGCAGTTACGCAGTGCTGGCTGCGGGGCGGGAGGAGTTGCTGCGCTGGGCCGGCGAGGAGGCGCCCCTGCAACCCCTGCGCGACGAGCTGATGGTGCGCCTGCGTGCCGAGGCGATTGCCGGTCCGCTCGGCCTGGAGCGCGAGATCGCCCGCCACATGGCCGTGCACCGCGACAAGCTGCGCGCCTACCGGGCCATCGAGGCAGAGGACTTTGCCCCCGGGCGGGTGCTGTCGCGCAAGGCGCGGGTGATGCACCTGATCCTCAAGGCCGGCATCCGCTATGAGGAAAGCTGGATCGCCTGGTCGGCCGAGGCGCTCGCCGAACTGGCCGCGCTGGCCGCCGAAGATGGTGAGGGCGGCGTTCAGCCGCCGCTGCGTTCGTCGAGGTAGGCGACGAATTCGTCGGCAGCCAGCGGGCGGCCGAACAGCGGCCCTTGCTGCAGGCTGCAGCCGAGTGCGCAGAGGAAGGCCTGCTGGGCTTCGCCTTCGACACCGCGGCCGAGTATCTCCAGACCGAGCACGCCGGCCATGCTGGCGATGGCCTCGACCACCGCTTCGGCATCCTCGCTGGCGCCGACGTCGCGCACCAGCGCGGGGTCGAGCTTGATGGCGTGGAGCGGATGGCGGCGCAGACGGGGGATGGAGCTGAGGCCCTGGCCGTAGCCGTCGATGGCCAGGCGCACACCCATTGCGGCGAGGGCCTTGAGGGCGGCGTGGATGCGGCCGTGCTCTTCCTTCAGGATGATCTCGTCAATGTCCAGTTCCAGCTGCGCCGCCGGCAGTCCGCTGTCGCGCAGCGCTGCGGCGACGCGCTCGGGCAGGTTGCCCTGGATGATCTGTTCGATGGCGATGTTGATGGTGAGCAGGGCCGGATGGCCGTCTACGGCCGGCCAGCGGGCGGCGTCGCGGCAGGCCGCGTGCAGCACCCAGTCGCCCAGTTCGGCGATCACGCCGCTTTCGCGGGCGGCACCGAGGAGGCGGCGGAAGGGGATCAGCCCGAGCTCGGGATGGCGCCAGCGCAGCAGGGCCTCGCCGCCGCGCAGTGCGCCGCTGCGCCCGTCGACCAGCGGCTGGTAGTGCACTTCGAGCTGGTCGCGCTCGACGGCGTGGCTGAGGTTGAGCTCGAAGGCCATGCGTTCGAGGACCTCGGTGCTCATCTCGTCGGTGTAGAACTGGTGGTGGTTGCCGCCAAGCTGGCGGGCGTGGGCGAGGGCGGCTTCGGCATTGCGCGCGATGACCTCGAAGCTGCCGCCATCCTCGGGGAAGACCGCGATGCCGATGCTCGCTGCCACGCTCAGGCTGCGGCCATCGATCTCGAAGGGCTGGGCGATGGTCGCGCGCAGGGTTTCGGCGGCGCTGCTCAGTTCATTGCTGCGCCCGAGTTCGGGGAGCAGCACCAGGAAGGTGTCGCTGCGCTCGCGCGCCACCGTGGCCCCGCGCGGCAGGGCGAGCTGGAGGCGGCGGGCGATCTGCTGCAGGATGGCGTCGCCGCTGTTGTCGCCATGTTCGCGGTTGACCGCCTTGAAGCCGTCCAGATCGATGCGCAGCATGCCGAGGCTGCGGTGGGTGCTGCGCGCGCGCGCTGCGGCCTCGTCGAAGCGGCGTTCGAAGAGGCGCCGGTTGGGCAGGCTGGTGAGGGTGTCGTGGGTGGCGATGTAGTCGGCCCGCGCCTCGGCCTGGCGGCGCGAGGTGAGGTCGGAGAACATGCCGATGTAGTGGAGCACGCGCCCGCCTGTGCTGCGCACTGCGGCAACGCTGAGCCACTCCGGATAGATTTCGCCGTTCTTGCGGCGGTTCCAGATTTCGCCCTGCCACTGGCCGCTGCGCTCCAGCGCCTGCCACATCTCGTCGGCGAAGCCGTCATCGCCGGTGCCGGCGCCGAGCAGGGCGGGATCCTTGCCGCGTACCTCGTCGAGGGTGTAGCCGGTGATGGTGGTGAAGGCCTTGTTGACGGTGATGATGCGGTTGTCGGCATCGCATACCAGGATGGCCTGCACCGAGTTGTCGAAGACATCCACCGGCAGGCGCAGGCGCGAAGCCAGCAGCGGCTGTTCCGGCAGGTCGTGCATCAGCACCATGCGGTCGGGGTGGGCAGGGGACTCCAGGGGATAGCACAGCACTTCGGTATCGAATTCGCTGCCGTCGGCGCGGCGCTGGCGCCAGATGCCGCTGGCGCTGTGCGGGCGGCCGGAGGTGTCGGCGGCGCGCAGATCGGCGGCGTGCAGGCCGCGCAGGGTGTCGTCGTCATAGCCATAGAGGCGCGTGGCGGCACCGTTGGCGGCGACGATGCGGAGCGCCTCGCCTTCGCACAGCAGGGTCGGCAGCGGGCTGTCGGCGAAGATGCGGCGGAAGCAGTCGCCGCTGTCGGTTGCTGGCGCTGCGCCAACGGCAGGGGCGATCGCCGCCACCGGCGGCAGGATCAGCAGCCGCCACTGCGGGCGCGGTCCGGGCAGCACGCGGGCCGACAGCGTGTTGCCGTTGCCCAGCGTCAGCGTGGCCAGCTGGGCGGCGTCGGGCGCCGGCCAGACGACCTCGGCGCAACTTGCCAGCGGCTGGCCGCTGAGGGCGCTGCGCTCGCAGTCGAGGGTGCGCAGGGCGGCAGCGTTGGCGGCGGCGACGCGCTCGTGCTGGTCGATGACCAGCACCGGCTGTTCGAGCGCGGCGGCCAGCCGCGGCCACACCGGATCGTCGATGGCGTCGTGATGAAGCTCGGCGGCGTGGTCGGGGCTGATGATGAGGGCGTGGATGCCTGGGCGCAGGCGCGCCGCGGCGACAAAACGCAGGTTGCGGGGTCCGCTCGGGGTGGCCAGTTGCAGGCAGCCGCGCATCTCGCCCTGGATGAAGAGGCGGGCGCGGGCGTTGATGAAGGCGCGTTCGGAGGGAAAGATGTCGGCCAGAGGCTGGCCGGCGAGCTGGCGGTAGTCGCGCCCGAGGAGGCGGCAGGCGGCGCTGTTGACCTCGAGGATGACCTCGTCGCCGGTGATGATCAGCCCTTCGTCGAGGAGTTCGAGCAAGGCCAGGTAGAGCCCGGTCTCCGCGCCTTCGGAAAAGTCCGGCACGAAAGGTTCTTCCGGGTTGTCACGGCCCTGCGGGTCGGGGGCTACATTCATCGCGAAAGGCATTCCATGAGTACCAACGTCTTAACGGCTGACGTGAACGATACTTGAAATGCCTTTTGCAATAGCCCGGAATAGCCGGGTCGGGAGGGCCTATTTCCGTCCCAGACCGCCAAGCAGGAAGGCCACCGGGCGCTGTCCGTTGCGCGGGCGCGGCGCTTCGCTGGGTGCCGGAGTGGCGAGCGGCGCGGTGGCGGCGGGTGGGCTGGCGGGCTCGTAGGGCTTGCTGAAGTCGAAGCCGTCGGCGGCCACCGTGCTGCGCTGACCGCGCCGTGCATTGCCCGCGCGCGCGCTGGTGCTGGTACGCCCTTCGCTGCGTTCACTGCGTTCGCTGCGCCCTTCGCTGCGCGGTTCACGTGCCGGCATGCTGCGCTCGGCAAGGTCGCGGTGACCGCGACCGCGGCCGCCACGGCTGCCGGCCTCGAAGAACTCCGCTTCGGGGTCGAAACCGGGAACCACCTCCTGGGGAATCTTCAGCTTGATGAGCTTCTCGATCTCGGCCAGCCAGTGCTTTTCCTCGGTACACACCAGCGACACCGCATTGCCCTTGTGGCCGGCGCGGCCGGTGCGGCCGATGCGGTGCACGTAGTCTTCGGCGGTATGCGGCAGCTCGAAGTTGATGACGTAGGGCAGTTCGTCGATGTCGATGCCGCGGGCGGCGACGTCGGTGGCCACCAGCACCCGCAGGCGGCCGCTCTTGAAGGCTTCGAGGGTTTCGGTGCGCTGCTGCTGGCTCTTGTCGCCGTGGATGGCGTCGGCGGCGATGCCGTGGCGTTCGAGGAAGTGGGCGAGGCGGCCGCAGACGATCTTGGTATCGACGAACACCAGCGCCTGGGTGTCCGGGTTGTGGCGCAGCAGATGGGCGAGCAGATTGCGCTTCATGCCCGCGGAGACCGGATGGACGACGTGGGTGATGGTCTCGGAGACCATGTTGCGGCGGGCGACCTCGATGAGCTGGGGGTTCTTCAGCATCTGGTCGGCGAGTTTCTTGATCTCGTCCGAGAAGGTCGCCGAGAACAGCAGGCTCTGGCGGCTCGCCGGCAGCAGCGCGAGGATGCGCTTGATGTCGGGGATGAAGCCCATGTCGAGCATGCGGTCGGCTTCGTCGAGGACCAGCATCTCGACCTGCGAGAGGTTGATGGTCTTCTGCTGCACGTGATCGAGCAGGCGCCCCGGCGTGGCGATGACGATCTCGATGCCGGTGCGCAGTTCCTGGATCTGCGCGCGCATGTCCACGCCGCCGTAGATGCACGCGGCGCGCAGGGGAACGTGCTTGGAGTAGGTCTTCACCGACTCATACACCTGCATCGCCAGCTCGCGGGTGGGGGCGAGGATCAGCGCGCGGGTCTGGTGGCGCGCCGGCGAGGTGCTGGTGTTGGCGTGGCGGGCGAGGCGGTGCAGCAGCGGCAGGGTGAAGCCGGCGGTCTTGCCGGTACCGGTCTGTGCGCCCCCCATGACGTCGTGGCCGGCGATGACGATGGGAATGGCCTGACGCTGGATGGGGGTGGGTTCGGTGTAGCCGGCATCGGCTACGGCCTTCTGCAGTTCGGGTATGAGGCCGAGTTCGGCGAAGCTCATGGGCGCCTTTCTGGTTCCGCTGGGCGGACGCGTTGGAAAGGCGCGATTATACACTCCCCCATCAGGCGCCTACTTGTGCAGGGCGAGATAGGCGGTGACCTCTTCGCGGTCGTGGTAGAGATGCTTGATGCGCAGGTCGTAGCTGCCGACGCTGGCCAGACGCTTGCGGATCAGCGTGCGGCATTGCTCGACGGCGTCGAGGCGGCGCTTCATCGGCAGCTTGAGGTTGAAGATGGCGCGCCGGCAGCGTCCGGTGGCCACCCATTCGGCAACCAGCGAGGCGATCCGCGAAGGCTGGTCGACCATGTCGCACACCATCCACTCCACGGTACGCTGCGGGCGCCAGGTGAAGCCGTCGGCGCGCAGATGCTCGACCATCCCGGTGGCGAGCACGGAATCGGCCAGCGGGCCATTGTCTACGGCGATCACGTGCATGCCACGGGTGGCCAGCTGCCATGTCCAGCCACCGGGCGCGGCGCCCAGGTCGACGGCGCGCAGGCCTGCGCGCAGGGTGGCCTCGCGCTCAGCTTCGTTGAGCAGGGTCATGAAGGCTTCGGCGAGCTTCAGCGTGGACCGGCTCGGTGCGCCCCCGGGCATGCGCAGACGCGGGATGCCCATCGGCCACGGCGAGCTGTGCTGCGGCATGGCAGCGGCCAGCCAGGCGGTGGTGGCGCTTTCGAAGACGACATGGAGCACCGGCAGGCCGGCCTTGCCGGTGCGCAGCGCACCGGTCTTCTCCAGCACGCGGGCGAGCGGCTCGGTGAAGCGGCGGCAGAATCCCGAGCGTTGCTTGGCCTCGTCGGTGTCCGGGGTCTCCAGCACCAGTTCGCCGAAGCGCTGTCCGGCCGCCTTCACGGCATCGAGCAGCGGCGTGGCGCGGTCGCGCTCGGGGAGGTCGTCGACGCGGCCGAACCACAGCATGAGCTGGCGCGCGAACACCGGCCGTCGCCAGTCGGCGATGCCTTCGAAGAGTGCGGCCGGCACCGCCTCGTAGGTCTCGTAGATCACCAGGCCGGAGTTCGGGCGCGCACGTACGTGACCGATCAGTCCGGCGTCGGCGGCCAGTTCGTCGAGTTCGGCGGCGAGTTCCTTTTCGAAGCCGGCGCGGCACAGGCCAAGCAGGCCGGAGACCTGCAGGCCGAGGGAGGTGGGGGTGGACATGGAGTGTGTGGGAGGCGCCCGGGCGGGCGTATCATCGCGACCAAAGCGCGGATGATAAGCCCGCGCCGGGCAGGGCTCCTAGCGCGTTCTTTGATGGATGGAGGTTGAGGAATGGAATACAGAATGCTGGGCGACAGCGCCCTGAAGGTTTCGGCGGTGTGCCTGGGCACGATGACCTTCGGTGAGCAGAACAGTGCCGCGCAGGCGCACAGCCAGCTCGACATGGCCGTCGAGCGCGGCATCAACTTCATCGATACCGCGGAGATGTATGCCGTGCCGCCGCGCGCGGAGACCTATGGCGCCACCGAGACCATCGTCGGCCAGTGGCTGGCGCACCAGCCGCGCGAACGCATCGTGCTGGCCACCAAGGTGGCGGGGCCGGCACGCAGCCTGGAATGGATCCGCGGCGGCCCGCCGGCGCTCGACCGCGCCAACATCCGCGCAGCCGTCGAAGGCAGCCTGCGGCGCCTGCGCACCGACTACATCGATCTCTACCAGCTGCACTGGCCCGAGCGCAACCAGCCGATGTTCGGCCAATGGCAGTTCGAGCCGGCGCGTGAGCGCGCCTGCACGCCGATCCGCGCACAGCTCGAGGCCCTGGCCGAACTGGTTGCGGAGGGCAAGGTGCGCCACGTCGGGCTGTCCAACGAACACCCCTGGGGGGTCATGGAGTTCGTCCGGCTGGCGCGCGAGCATGGTTTGCCGCGGGTGCTGTCCACCCAGAACGCCTACAACCTCCTCAACCGCGTTTTCGAGTACGGCCTGGCGGAGGTTTGCCACCGCGAGCAGGTGAGCCTGCTGGCCTATTCACCGCTGGCCTTCGGCCATCTGTCGGGCAAGTATCTTGCCGATCCGGCGGCCGCGGGGCGGCTGACCGCCTTTGCCGGCTTTGGTCAGCGCTACGGCAAACCCGGCGTGCAGCCGGCGGTGGCGGCCTACGTCGATCTGGCGCGCCGTCGCGGCCTCAGCCCGGCGCGCATGGCGCTGGCCTGGGCATATCACCGCGGCTGCGTCACCAGTACCATCATCGGCGCGACCACGCTGGCCCAGCTCGACGAGAACCTCTCCGCCTGGGCGCTGCGTCCGGATGACGAACTGCTTGCCGAGATCGATGCCATCCACCTGCGCCACGGCAATCCGGCGCCGTGAATGTGGCGCCGCTCAGCGCGGCGGCTGGATGGGGGTGAAGGGCTGGCCGGGGATGATGCCCGGAGCGTGATCGGCTTCCGCCGGTACCGCCGTGATCACCGCCGGTGGCGTGAGTTGGGCGGGCACCTCGGCGATGTTGTTGGCCATCATGTAGTCGTTCATTTCCCGCCAGCCGGCGAATACCGCCGACTTCAGCGCCTTCGGGTTGAGCGTGTAGCAGTCCTCCAGCGCGCGTCCGGCATGCCGGCAGGCGCCGCCGATGGCGCGCCCTTCGGCTTCGGCCGCTTCCGCTTCCTTCTGCGGATTGGGCAGTTCGAGGAGCTCCGCCATCTGCTCGCAGCCCTGCAGCAGCGGCAGCAGCAGCACGAGCAGCAGGCGTCTTGCGGGCATAGACATGATCCTGGGTTCCTCAATCGAGCGCTTGTTCATGTTCCTCAAGAACCATCTGCTTACGACTTCTTTCAAATTCGACCTGCAATCACCGCCGTGACCCCGTGGCGGTCCCCGCTGATGCCCCTGTTCCGCTGCACCTGTGCGCCGGAGCGGGTGTTGCGGTGCGCTGCGCATGCCGCCTGCAGGCAGCCGCCGGGCCGCTCTCGCAGAACATTGCGGACACCTTGCCTGCGTCCGCAGCTGCGGGGTTCACCAACAGTAACGTCAGATGAGCGAGAATCTTGACACCCTTAGTTGCAAGATGACCGACATGAAGCGAGTTGTGGATGGCGTACTGAAACTGGTTCGTGGTGCCGGCGTGTTGCTGGCCATCATCGTCCCCGCAGTGGCCGGGGCGCAACCCCTGGCCCAGCGTGCCGGCCAGGTGACCGAGCTGGAGCTGGTCCATGGCCTTGATGCAGTGGCCGGCGAGGCCTTGCAGAACCTCGTTGACCGCTACAACGAGGGACGCAGCGACTACCGCATCGTGCTCAGCCGGCGCGACTGGGACAGTGGCGACGGACTGCCCCACATGCTGATCCTCGGCGGCGAGCAGGAAGACCGCTTCCTTGCCGGTGCGGCGCGCTACCGTCCGCTCCACCAGCTCATGCGCGAGGCCGGCATCGGCCTGCAGACCATGCGCCCGCCGGTGATGATGTCGCGCAAGCCGGTCGATGCCCAGGGGCGCCTGCTCGCCCTGCCGGTGGGCTATTCCACCCCGGTGCTGTACGTCAATCGCGACGCCTTCCGGCGCGCCGGTCTCAACCCGGACGTGCCACTGAACTCCTGGAACGACCTCCAGCATGCCCTCGGCCAGCTCTTCGATGCCGGTCACGGCTGTCCCTACACGGTGGCCGAGCCCGGTCGCGTGATGGTGGAGAACCTCAGCGCCTGGCACAACGTGCCGGTCACCGCGCGGCGCGGGCGCAGCGATGCGCCGTCCTTCAACGGCATGGTGCAGATCAAGCACGTGGCGATGATGGCGAGCTGGTACCGCGCCCGCTACCTGCACATCTTCGGCCCTGCAGCCGAGGCCGAACGCCGCTTTGCCAGCGGTGACTGTGCGGTGATCGCGGCGTCGTCGTCGAGCTGGGCGGCGTTCCGCCGCCAGTCCGGGCTCGACGTCGGCGTCCTGCGTCTGCCCTTCCATGACGACTTCGTCAGCGTGCCGCAGAATACCCTCGCCGACGGCGCCGCCCTGTGGGTGGCGGCCGGCAAGCGTCCTGCGGAGTATCGCGCCATGGCGCGCTTCGTGGCCTTCTGGCTGCAGCCCGAGAATCAGGTCGCCTGGCAGCGCGAGGCCGGCTTCCTGCCCCTCAATCGCGCCGGCCTGCTCGCCCACCAGGGTGAACTCCTTGCCGACGACCTGGAGAATGTGCGGGTGGCGGTGGAGCAGCTCAGCAGCCGCCCGGCCACCGCCGATTCGGGCGCTTCGGCGATCGTCGGGCGCGACTGGGTGCGGCGTGTGCTCGACGAAGAGCTCAGCGCGGTGTGGGCCGACATCAAGCCCGCCAAGGAAGCACTCGATACTGCGGTGATGCGCTCGGCAACGCCGCTGCAATGAGTCCCGACGCGGCATCGCAATGGCTGTGGCCGCGGGTGCTGGCGCACCGCTGTGGTGGCGCGCTGGCGCCGGAGAACACCCTTGCCGGCCTGGAAGTCGCGGCAGCCTGCGGCTGTGGTGGCGTCGAGTTCGACGTCATGCTTACCGCCGACCAGCAGCCGGTGCTGATCCACGACGAAACCCTGACCCGCACTACCGACCGCGACGGCCGCGTCGCCGCGCTCACGCTCGACGCGGTGCGCCGTGCCGATGCCGGTTGCCGCCACGCTGCCGCTTTTGCCGGCGAACGTGTGCCCACCTTTGCCGAGGCTGCGGCGCGCTGTCGTGAGCTGGGCCTGGCCGCCAACGTCGAGATCAAGCCGGCCAGCGGCCACGATGTTGCCACCGGCGCTCGGGTGGCGGCGGATGCCGCCAGACTGTGGGCAGGCAGCGTCCTGCCGCCGCTGCTGTCGTCGTTCTCCGTTGCCGCGCTCGCGGCTGCCACACAGGCGGCACCGACACTGCCGCGCGCATTGCTGTGCGAACGCCTCGACGAGGACTGGCAGGCGCGCTGCGAAGAGCTGGGGGTGATCGCCGTGCACGCAGACGCCGCGCTGCTCGAACGTGACCAGGCCGCCGCCGTCCGCGCCGCGGGCTATCGCCTTGCGGTGTATACCGTCAATGACGCGCAGCGCGCCGCAACGCTCTTCGACTGGGGCGTGGACTGTGTCATAACCGACCGTCCGGAGCGTGTCCGCCCCCCGCGCGGGCGGTCGTGAGCAAGCTTGACGGGGCGGTCGCGCGCCTCCTACCATCTCCGCTTTTTCCGTGAGCGCATCCGCCTTGTCCATCCAGCAGCTTTTCGCCCCCATTGCGGCCGACATGCAGGCCGTCGATGCGGTGATCCGCCAGCGTCTGCATTCGGACGTGGTGCTGATCCGCCAGGTGGCCGAGTACATCATCCACAGCGGCGGCAAGCGCTTGCGTCCGGCGCTGGTGCTGTACACCGCCGGAGCGATGGGCTATCGCGGCACCCACCACCATGAGCTGGCAGCCGTGGTCGAGTTCATCCACACCGCCACGCTGCTCCACGACGATGTCGTCGACGAGTCCGAGCTGCGCCGCGGCAACAAGACCGCCAATGCCCTGTTCGGCAACGCCGCCTCCGTGCTGGTGGGCGACTTCCTCTATTCGCGCGCCTTCCAGATGATGGTCGGGGTCGGCGAAATGCGCATCATGGAGGTGCTCGCCGACGCCACCAACGTCATCGCCGAAGGTGAAGTCCTGCAACTGCTCAACTGCCACGATGCCGATGTCGGCATCGACGGCTACCTGCAGGTGATCCGCTACAAGACCGCCAAGCTCTTCGAGGCCGCAGCCCGCCTTGGTGCCATGCTCGGCGGTGCCGACGCCGTGCAGGAAGCGCAGGTCGCCGCCTTCGGCATGCATCTGGGCACCGCCTTCCAGATCATCGACGACGTGCTCGACTACTCATCCGACGAAGCCGCCACCGGCAAGCACCTCGGTGACGACCTCGCCGAAGGCAAGCCCACCCTGCCGCTGATCCATGTCATGCAGCACGGCAGCGCCGAGCAGGCGGCGGTAGTGCGCAAGGCCATCGAGAACGGCGGCCGCGAGGACTTCCATGCCGTGCTCGCCGCCATCCACGCCACCGGTGCGCTGGAGGAGAGCCGTCGCCACGCGCGCGCCGAAGCCCAGCGCGCCATCGACGCGCTCGATGCGCTGCCCCCTTCCATTTACAGGGACGCGCTGCTACAATTATCGGACTTTGCAGTTGAGCGAAATCACTGATATATTTATCGGCTTCGCAAGGCGGCAAGACCGTGTCGGGGAATAGCTCAGCCTGGTAGAGCACTGCGTTCGGGACGCAGGGGCCGGAGGTTCGAATCCTCTTTCCCCGACCAAAAAATTCCCGAGAAAAAACCGCCGTTTATGGCGGTTTTTTCGTTCACGGCGCGAAGTGCAAAGGCCGTTGTTTTTTTGCAAAATCGTGTTCCAGTTGTCCCAAGATTGTCCCACGTCGACGCCGTGCGACTGGCGTGGACGAAACTCCTTGTCCCACGAGAGTCCTGGCGCCCTGGCGCCGGGTGCCCGAGATGGCTGATCAACGGGGCTTGCCCGGTTCGTGGGTGTGGTGCCCGTGAACCTTCCCATCGAGTGCCTGATCAGTGCTGTGGGTGCGTCAGGCACTTCCTACCACTGGCTCATGATCCCGTTGAGTTGATGAACGATTCGGCTGAAGCCCTGCCAGCGTCCCGCGACATGCTGCAGTAGGAACTCGTAAAACCACTACATAAACCACTGTTTACAAACCTTTCCATCTCGATCAAACCCTGCGAGCATCAGTTGCAAGGTGTGGTGCTGATCCAACTACAGTCGGGTGAAGGGGTGAAGAATGACGTTTGTGTTCGGCTGGCGGAGGTAGAGCAACCCCTGCTCACCCAGGTGGCAAAAGGGCCACTCACCTTCTAAACTTGTATATCCGGTATATACATCTAGGAGTGAATCATGCTCACCCGCATCTTCAAGAGTGGCAACTCGCTGGCCGTGCGCATTCCCAAGGAGCTGGCCTTTCTCGACCCGGCCGCCGAGGTCGAAATCGAGCGCGTGGGCAACACCCTGGTGTTGCGCCCGGTCGAGGGCGAAACCCTGGCAGATGTGCCGGCGATTTTTGCGTCCTTCAGCCCGGACTTCATGGCCGGAGGGCGGGAGTTTCACGAACAAAAGGAGCGCGAGTGGAGTGGGGTGTTCAGCGAGAACGAAACGCAGTCCGAGACGGATGAGACGCCACGGTCGCCGGGCGGGGTCTGAACGCCATGCCCTACATGCTCGACACCAACATCTGCATTCACCTCATCCAGCGCCATCCGCCGCAGGTGTTGCAGCGCCTCGCCGCCTTGCAGCAGGGTGACGCGCTGATGTCGGTGGTTACCTACGCCGAGCTGCGAGCCGGACTGGAGATACAGCACCACAACCGTGACCACGACGAAAAAGTGCTCGCCCTGCTGGTGCAACGCATCCCGGTGCTGCCGTTCACCGAAGCCGCCGCTGAGCAGTTCGGCATCCTGCGTGCCGCCATCCGCGACCGCCGTCGTGATGCACTCGACCGCCTCATCGCCGCCCACGCCATTGCCGCCGGCGCGGTGCTGGTCACCAACAACGAAGACGACTTCTGCGACTACCCCGGCCTGCAGCTGGAGAACTGGGTGGCGGTTTGAATCGACAGCAAATTAAGAATTAAGAAGCAGTAGAAAAGTATCGCTCGCAAAAAGGGGGTGTCAATGAAGTCGCCGAAGAGATTACGTTCCGATATTCAAACGCTGACGATGCATCTTGGCCAAGTCAGAGACGCCCTTGTAAGGCGCTCGAGTGAGCCGCAGGCGCAGATTGGCAAAGAATGCCAGCGAGCGTCCGAAGCACTTGGCGAGATTCTGAAAACACAAGACTTGCCGGAAGACTACAAGGTTGCGGTTGTCGGGCGATTCAAGGCCGGTAAATCATCGTTCGTGAACGAATTGCTCGGGGCACGCCTTGCTGGTGAAGATAGCTGCCGGCGGCAGCTGTTCGACTTGTCGGACGACATGGCGACCAAGCTGGATATCGAGTTCTACCAGGATGCGCGGGATGCGTTGTTGAAGGCACTGGTGGATTGATGGGGCAGATGGATGATTGGCAATCTCAGGATGCACGGATTGAGACTTACCTGCAGGGGTTGGATGTTGCCGCACTGCGCAAGCTAATCCTCGAAGCATCCTGGCGCGACGAAGCCCTGCGCGAGAAGCTGTTGATGGCGGCAACTGTGGCTGAGAGCTCCGGGCTTTCCGACCTGCGCAAGGTGGTCGAGCAGGCGACCCGCACCAACGGCTTCATCGAGTATCGCGAGGCGGGTAACTACGCCAATCGCCTGGAAGACCTTGCAGAACTGATGTCGCAGCGCATCGCCGACGGCCAGCCGGAACTCATCGAAGTCATCGAGGAGGCTATCGCGCTCGCGGAAGAGGCCTTGCAACACATTGACGATTCCGGCGGCGAGGTGATGCCGGCGATTGTTGAACTGCGAAAAGTGCATCTGGCTGCCTGTAACGCCCTGCATCCCGACCCCGTTGCCCTGGCAGAGCGCCTGTACAGTTTTCAGATGGATGGTCAATGGGACACCTTTCATGAGGTGCTCCCGGACTACGCTGAAGCGCTGGGCGAAGAAGGGCTGGCCGTCTATCGGCAGCGGGTCGAGCGCGAGTGGGGTGCATTGCCGACGCTGGGCCCCGAGCACTATCGCAGCGACTGGAGTACGCGACGCTTCCAGGTGGAGTCGGCGATGAAGGATATCGCCCGCTGTGTGGATGACTTCGAACTGCTGGTGGCCATCCAGGCGAAGAATCTGTCGTCCCCGTCGTGCTTCATGACGCTGGCTGGCTTGTTTCGTGAGCAAGGCCGCAAGGACGAGGCGCTGCGCTGGGTGGAGCAGGGGATTGCGGCGTTTCCGAATGAGCGCAATGACGACCTCTTGAGCTTTGCCATCGAACTGCAGCTGGCGCTTGGGCAGCATGCGGAGGTCGAGCGGCTCGCCTGGCAGCGCTTCGAGCAGGTCCCTGGCTGCGGCCCCTTCTTCAAGTTGATGGAAGTCGCTGGCCTGATTGAACGCGAGACCGCGCTGCGCAAGCGGGCGCTCGACTTCCTGTGGCAGAAGGTCGCCGAGGATGAAGCCGCCGATAGCCGTGTTCGCCGCAGTCCCTGGGACAAACCCCGCCGGGGTGACATCGTCTCCATTTTTCTGCGCGAGGGCGATGCCGGGGCCATGTGGGATGCATTTAGCGGGGGCAAGGTCGATGTCGGCCTGTGGCAATCGGTGGCCGATGCGCGGGGCAAGACGCACCACGAGGAGGCGATAGCGCTCTACAAGCGCCTGCTGCCGCATCTGGTCGAAGGTGGCTCGCGCGGTTCTCACTACGGGGAGGCCTTCGCCATCGTCAAGAAGATTCGCGCGCTGCGCGTGGCGCACAAGCAGCTGGCCATGTTCGGCGACGAACTGGCGGAAATCCGGCTGGAGTGGAAGCGCAAGCGGAACTTCATGAAGCTGCTGGATGCGCTGTGACCCCGGAAATGCTGGAGTTGCTCGTGACCCGGGAGATGCCCTTTGGAAAGTACAAGGGCCGACTCATTGCAGACCTGCCCGGGCATTACCTGGCCTGGTTCGCGCGGGAGGGGTTCCCCAAGGGGCAACTCGGAGAACTGCTTGCCCTGATGCACGAGCTGGACCATAACGACTTGCGCGCGCTGGTCGAACCGCTGCGAAAGCGGCCAGGATGAGGCATCAGTTTGCCGTCGGTAGAGAGGAAAGAGGGAGGACGGATGTCGCGAAAAACCGCCATGAAGGCCTACACCCTTCGCATCGAGCTTCAGGACATTGAGCCGCTTGTCTGGCGTCGGCTGCTCGTCGATGGCGACACCACGCTGAGCAAGCTGCACCACTACATCCAAACCGCGATGGGCTGGACCGACGCCCATTTGCATGAGTTCGAGATTGGCGGCAAGACCTATGCAACACCGCACCCGGATGACGACCCGGAGCGGGACGTCATCGATGAGCGCAGAGTCCGGTTGGACCGCGTAGCGACTACCGGCGACCACTTCTCCTATCTCTGCGATTTCGGCGACAGCTGGCAGCATCGTGTTGTGGTCGAGCGTGTTGAGTCTCTTGACGGAGACCAGCGCGGCTACGCCTATGTGTCGGCGGGGGAGAGAGCCTGTCCGCCTGAGGATGCGGGCGGAGCGCCTGGTTACATGGATTTCATGGACCAGATTTCGCAGCGACCGCTGGATGAGGAAGGGTGCCCGCTGCTGCAATGGGCCGGCGAGGATGTCGACCCGGTGCGGTTCGACCGTCATGCGGCCAATGCGGCCTTGTTGCGGATGGCCTGGAATCGGTGGGTTTGAGGTCAGTCGCTCGCTACTCGACAGGCGCTATCAGGTCCGGGCTGTCGTTTTTGACGTTGCCGACAGCCTTGGAGACTGGGAAGAGTGCAACCGGGACGACAGGGGGTGATGAAATGACGCTGTCGAGGTGTTCAGGTTCGGTTGCCCTGGCAAGCCATGTGGAGTAGTTCTGTGGGGCAAGAATGACGGGCGTTCGGTCGTGCAGGGGGCGGATGGCGTCGTTTGCGGGGGTTGTGATGACGGTCCCGTGCAAGGGGGGTCAGCGCGGCGGTGGGCCGCCTTCCTGGCCGCGGGGGCGCATTCCGGCGCGCAGTTCTTCCTCGGTGATGTGACCGTCGCCGTTGCTGTCAAGTTCGTCGAAGCGCTCCAGCATGCGCGGGTTGTCCTTGAGTTCGTCGCGGGTCAGTACGCCGTCGCCATTGGCGTCGAAACGCGCGATGCCGCGCGGGCCGTCACCTTGCGGGCGTTCGCCACGCGGCGCTTCCTGGGCAAGGGCTGCGGTGCACAGCATGGCGAGGGCGAAAGGCAGCAGTCTGGTGGATTTCATGGAAGCTCCGGTAAGTTGCTACTGAGGGTGGTGCCGGCATCCTAGTGCACGCAGCAGCCTGGATTGTGTCGCGGCTGTTGCTGCCTTGTCATCGTCGTGTAGGGATGCGCCTGCGACCGGGCGCTGACGGCGGGACGTACGCCTGCGCAGACGCCCAAGCCGGCCCTGCTGGTGCAAGGCATCCCGGCACCGCCGTTCGCTGAGGCTGCCGGACAGTCTGGCATCCTCCGTGCCGCAATCCGCAATCCGCAATCCGCAATCCGCAATCCGCAATCCGCAATCCGCGACCGCCGCCGCGGCGCCCTCGACAGTACAGCGGGTGTCAGCGTCTGCCGCTGGTCCCGAACAAGGTAAGGATGTCCTGGAAGGCCTGGCCGCTGAGCTGTGGGTCGTAGCGCGCGAAGAGTTGCTGCTGGCGGGCGCGCTGCGCAGTTGGCAGGGCGTCGAGCAGGGCGCGGCGTTCGGCGAGGATGTCGGCGAGCATGCGCTCGCTGACGAAGACGAAGGGAATGGCCTGGTAGAGGCCGTCGGCGGTCGGCAGGTGGAAGCGCGGCAGCGCAGTCTTGGGCATCGGCGGCGGGTCTCGGGTTGTTTCCGGGTGCATTTCAATGCAGCAGCGCCGTCTTGTGTACTGGCCTTTGGTACCAGTCACGGATCTTGCCGGGGGCTGCGTTGCCGTTGTCGGGGAGGGTTTCCTGCCGTGTTGACTCGCCTTGAGGGCTCTACTAGAATGCGCCCTTCTTCGCGGAGGGGCGGTTAGCTCAGCGGTAGAGCACTGCCTTCACACGGCAGGGGTCACTGGTTCGATCCCAGTACCGCCCACCATAAGTCTTTGGGTTCTTCCCGGCGCGAAGCACAAAAGGTCAGCAGCGATGCTGGCCTTTTTGTTTTTTGCCTTCCGCGTTTCCTGCGGGTATTCGTGACAATGCCATTGACATGAGGCGCAGCTTTTCTAGTATGCAATAGTCATTACTGGAGGGGCGGCCATGCATGCGTGGATCGATTGCCGGCGGGGGCAGCCGGTGGTTACGGGCTTCAGTCTGGTGGAAATGATGCTGGTGATCGCGGTGATGGCCGTTCTGGCCGGTATCGCGCTACCGGCCCTGGGGGCCTTGCAGCGCGATGCCCGCCTGAGCAGTGCGGCCAATGAGTACTTTGCCGCGCTGGTGCACGCGCGTTCCGAGTCCATCCGGCGCGGTGTGCGGGTGACCTTGTGCACAAGCACCGACGGACTCGCCTGCACGGCGGGAACGCACTGGCACGGCGGCTGGATTGTCTTTGTCGATGGCAACGCCAACGCGCTGCGCGATCCGGGCGAAACGATACTTTCCGTGGCTGCCGGACGTGCCGACCGCCTCACCGTGGTCGGCAATGCGCCGGTGCGCAACTACGTCTCCTATGTGCCCAGCGGCACCACCCGGCAATCTGGCGGAGGGCTGCTGATGGGTACCGTCACGGTGTGCGAGGGCGGGCGCGGACGCAATGTCGTCGTCAATCGCGTGGGGCGTCCGCGGGTCGATCGCGGGGTGGCGTGCTGAGTGCCCGCGGTGGCCGGACTTGACGCTGACAGGCGCAGTTCATAGAGTGGGGTGAGCCGTGGCCGCTGTGGCCGTGGCCCTGTCCGAGGCTTGTTGTCGCGTGCCCGTGGTGAATTCCGCCTTTCAACCAGCCCCGGCTGCTGCGCTCGGTGCGCAGTGGCTGCGTGAGCGTTTTCTTGGTGCAGAGGTGCCTGCAGCGGTGCATGAGCATGAGCCGGGGCGCACCCTGCGGCCCGCCGCGGTGCTGGTGCCCGTGGTGGTGCGCGACGACGCCCTGACGGTGATGCTGACCCGGCGTACCGAGCACCTGCACCATCACCCCGGGCAGATCAGTTTCCCCGGCGGGCGGGTGGAGGCTCACGACAGTTCGGTGGTGATGACCGCGCTGCGCGAGACCGAGGAGGAGATCGGTCTTGACCCCGAGCGCATCGAACTGCTCGGCGAATTGGGCGACTACCACACCGGCACGGGTTTTCGCGTCACCCCGGTGGTCGGGCTGGTGCATCCGCCCTTCGAACTGGCACTCGACGACTTCGAGGTTGCCGAAGCCTTCGAGGTGCCCTTGTCCTTCGTCCTCGACCCGGCCAACCGCGAACGCCACCGCATCGAGTATCAAGGGCGCATGCGCGAGTATTACGCCATTCCCTGGCAGGGCTACTTCATCTGGGGGGCGACGGCCGGCATCCTGGTGCAGATGAGCCGCTTCGTCGGGCTCGACGCCGGGCGCTGAGGCGGCGCGGCTATGCCTGCCGTCGGGGGGTGACGTAAAATCGCCTCCTTGTCACGTTCCAGGCGCCTTCAGATGTCTTCCACCGTCCGTACCCGCTTCGCCCCCAGTCCCACCGGTTTCCTGCACATCGGCGGTGCACGCACCGCGCTCTTCGCCTGGGCCTACGCGCGCCGCCACGGCGGGCAGTTCGTCCTGCGCATCGAGGATACCGACGTGGCGCGCTCCACCCCCGAGGCGGTGCAGGCCATCCTGGACGGCATGCAGTGGCTGGGGCTGGAGGCCGACGAAGGGCCCTTCTATCAGATGCAGCGCATGGCGCGCTACAAGGAGGTGATCGGGCAGATGCTCGCTGCCGGCACCGCCTACCACTGCTACACCTCCAGGGAAGAACTCGACGCGCTGCGCGCCGAGCAGGAAGCCAGGAAGGAAAAACCGCGCTACGACGGGCGCTGGCGTCCGGAGCCGGGCAAGGTGCTGCCCGAACCGCCCGCAGGCGTGCAGCCGGTGGTGCGCTTCCGCAACCCGACCGAGGGCGTGGTGGCCTGGGACGACCAGGTCAAGGGCCGCATCGAGATCGCCAACGCGGAGATGGACGACTTCATCATTGCGCGCGCCGACGGCACCCCCACCTACAACTTCTGCGTGGTGGTCGATGACTGGGACATGCGCATCACCCATGTGCTGCGCGGTGACGACCACGTGAACAACACCCCGCGGCAGATCAACGTGCTGCGCGCGCTGGGCGCCGAGGTGCCGCTGTACGGTCACCTGTCGATGATCCTCGGCGACGACGGCACCAAGCTCTCCAAGCGCCACGGCGCGGTGAGCGTGATGCAGTACGACGAGGATGGCTACCTGCCCGAGGCGGTGATCAACTACCTCGCGCGCCTGGGCTGGAGCCACGGCGACGACGAGATCTTCAGCCGCGAACAGTTCGTCGAGTGGTTCGACCTCGACCACATCACCCCGTCGGCGGCGCAGTTCAATACCGAGAAGCTCAACTGGCTCAATGCCCACTACATCAAGCAGGCCGACAACGCCCGTCTGGCCGGCGAGGTTGCCAGCCGCCTGGCGCGCCGCGGGGTGAACCCGGAGGCCGGCCCGGCGCTTGAAGCGGTGGTGGCGCTGTACAAGGAGAGGGTGAGCAATCTCAACGAGCTGGCCGATGCAGTGGAGCTCTTCGTCGTCGACGTGCACGCGGCGCCGGAAGTGCTCGGCCAGCATCTCACCGAGGCGGCGAGGGCGGCGCTTGCCAGCCTGCGCGCGCGGCTGGCCGCTGCGCCCTGGGACAAGGCGGCGATCAGTCAGGCGATCAAGGACACCATGGCCGAGCACGGCCTGAAGATGCCGCAGGTGGCGATTCCGCTGCGTGTGGCGCTGCTTGGTGTGCCGCAGACGCCGTCGATCGACGCGGTGGTCGAGGTGCTCGGGCGCGAGGTAGTGCTGCAGCGCCTCGATCGCCACCTCTGAAGTCGGCACGGGGGCTTGCCCCCGCGGCGCCTACTGGCCGCGCATGAAGAAGCGGTCGAGCTCCTGCATGCTGAGCTGGGTCCACGTCGGGCGGCCGTGGTTGCACTGGTCGGCGCGTTCGGTGGCTTCCATCTCGCGCAGCAGGGCGTTCATCTCCGCTACGGTGAGCTGGCGGTTGGCGCGTACCGCACCATGGCAGGCCATGGTGGCAAGCAGCTCGTTGCGCCGCGCGGTGACCACCTCGGAGGCCGGGAACTCGCGCAGTTCCTCCAGCACGCTGCGCACCAGTTCGGCCACCGGCGCATTGGCGAGCAAGGCCGGTACGCTGCGCACGGCCAGTTCCTGAGGGCCCGCGGGGGCAATCTCGAAACCCATGCCGGCGAGGACTTCGCCATGCTCTTCGGCCGCCGCCATGTCGCGCGCGCCGACCCCGAAGACGGCCGGAATCAGCAGGCGCTGCACTGCCGGGCGGCCGTCGAGGACGGTCTTCAGACGCTCATAGAGGATCCGTTCGTGGGCCGCGTGCATGTCCACCAGCACCAGCCCGGCCTGGTTCTGCGCGAGGATGTAGACGCCATGCAGCTGTCCGAGGGCGAAGCCCAGCGGCGGCCCCTGGGTGTCGTCCGGCGGCGTGGCGGGCATGTGACGATCGGCCGGCGCGGTGGCCGGCGTATCGCGCGCACTGCCGACGAAACCGTAATAGGCCTGGCTGGCCGCTTCCATCGCCAGCTGGCCCTGGCGCGCAGCGGCGGGCGGATAGGCGGGCGACGCAAAGGCCGGGCGCTGTGCTGCGGGGGCGGTCTCTTCCGCGTCGACGGCTGCACCCGGCGCAGGGGTGCCGGCTGCGGCGGCGCCGGATTCGGCGAGGGCGCGGGTGAGGGCGTGAAAGACGAACTGGTGCACGGCGCGGGCGTCGCGGAAGCGCACTTCGATCTTTGCCGGGTGCACGTTCACGTCCACGCCTGCGGGGTCGATGCTGAGGAACAGCACGTAGGCCGGGTGGCGGGCGCCGTGGAGGATGTCGGCGTAGGCCTGACGTACCGCGTGGGTGAGCAGCTTGTCGCGCACGAAGCGCCCATTGACGAAGAAGTACTGGGCGTCGCGGCTGGCGCGCGAATAGGCCGGCAGCGAGGCCAGGCCGGTGAGACGCAGCGCGCCCGACTCGGCTTCCACCTCGCGGGCGTGGGTGACGAAGTCGTCGCCCATCAGCGCGCCGACACGGGCCAGCGGCGTGCCCGGGGGCAGGCGGTGGATGACGCGGGCGTTGTGGCTCAGCTGCAGGGCGAGGTCGGGGCGGGCGAGGGCGACACGGCGGAACATCTCGTCGCAATGGGCGAACTCGGTGCCCTCGCTCTTGAGGAATTTGCGCCGCGCCGGGGTATTGAAATAGAGGTCGGCGACGTCCACCACGGTGCCGTTGTTGAGTGCGGCGGGCGCCAGGCTGCGGTCGCTGCCGTCGATGCGCCAGGCGTGGCTGGCGCCGGCCGCGCGGCTGGTGATGGTGGTGCGCGCCACGGCGGCGATGGCGGCCAGTGCTTCGCCGCGAAAACCCATGGTGGCGACGCGTTCGAGATCGTCGAGGGTGGCGATCTTGCTCGTCGCATGGCGTTCGAGGGCCAGCGCGAGATCGTCGCGGTCGATGCCGCAGCCGTCGTCGGCGACCCGGATACGGCGCACGCCGCCCTGCTCGAGCTGTACCTCGATGGCCCGCGAACCCGCGTCGACGGCGTTCTCCAGCACCTCCTTGAGCACCGAGGCCGGGCGCTCGACGACTTCACCGGCGGCGATCTGGTTGACCAGCAGGTCGGGCAGGCGGTGGATGACGCTCATCGATGGCTGTCCTCAGGCAAATGCCGATTATCGCGGAAAGCGCCCGCCGCCGCGAACCTCGTCCCGTCTCTCCGCGCCGCGCAGATCCTCCCGGGCGCAGTGCGCGGGCATTCCCGTCAGGTATCATGTGGGCCGCCATTGTCTTGGTGCAAAATCTGCCTATGCCCCTGTTCCGTTCCTTGTCGTGTCCTTCCCACAGCGCGGCGCGGCGGCATTGCCTGCGGGCGGTCGGCGCAGGGATATTGCTGCTGGCCGGGTGTTCGTCGCCGGGCACGGCGCCGCGTGAGGGGCGCCTGCCACTGTTCGCGCCCCAGCATCTGGTCAAGAGCGACATCGACCGCTTTGCCGAAGCCCACCAGCAGCGCATCTTCATGAGCCTGCGGCGGCTGGCGGAGAAGCTCTACCGGCGCAATCCGCGCGAGTGGCGCAAGATCGGCGTCGACGGGGTGGACACGGCGGTGGCGCGCATCTTCGACGGCAATCATGGCTGGCGCTTCGAGGAGCTGGGCTACCGGCGCGACATCGATGCCCTGCAGATCGCCTTTCAGCCCGAGTATCCCGGCGATCGCGTCACTGCCTTCATCGTCGGGCTGTCGAGCATGGTGCAGACCGCCTTCGGCAACAAGGTGGAGTTCTATCTTCTTGATGAACTCGACGCCCAGCGCATCTACAATGCTGCCCGCAACGTCGAGATCGCGGCGTGGAAGCTGGCCAGCGCGCGTGACGCCAGCGGGCAGCCGCTGCTGCTCTCCAACGAGATCGGCGAGGTCACCAACCTGAGTTTCGAGCGCGAGTTCGGGCGCATCATCGGCCAGCTCGAAGTGCTTTCCGACGTGCTCGAAGAAAAGACCGAACGCGCCGTCACGCGGGTGGTCCAGAACATGGCCACCGCCGTCTTCCTGCCCGTGCGCTGAGCGCGCCGGGCCCACTTTTCCGTCCACAGGATCATGAAGTCCATCGTTATTCTCGTTTCCGGTCGCGGCAGCAACATGGAAGCCATCGTCCGTGCCGCCATCCCCGGGGCGCGCATCGCTGCGGTGATCAGCAACCGTCCCGATGCCGCGGGCCTGCAGTTTGCCGCCGCGCAGGGCATCGCCACCGCGGTGGTCGACCACCAGGCCTATCCCGAGCGCGCTGCATTCGACACCGCGCTGGCCGCTGCGATCGACGCCCATGCGCCCGATCTGGTGGTGCTGGCGGGCTTCATGCGCGTGCTCACCGATGCCTTCGTGCGGCATTACGAAGGCCGGTTGCTCAACATCCATCCTTCGCTGCTGCCGGCCTTCCCCGGCCTCCACACCCATCGCCGGGCGCTGCAGGCGGGGGTTCGCGTTCATGGTGCAACGGTGCATTTCGTCACCGCCGAGCTCGATTGCGGACCTGTGGTCGTCCAGGCCGCGGTGCCGGTGCTCGACGGCGACAGCGAGGACAGCCTGGCGGCGCGCGTGCTTGCCGAGGAACACCGCATCTATCCGCAGGCGGTGCGCTGGTTCGTCGACGGGCGTCTGCGCATCGATGGCAACCGCGTCATCCTGCGCGACGAGGCGGCACCGGCGCCGGCGCTGCGCGTGCCGGCACTGGAGAGCGGCCGATGAAGGGCTGGCGCAATGTGCTGCTGGGGCTCGGTGCCGCGCTCTGCACGATCCTGCAGCCGGCCTTTGCGGGTGCTGCGCAGGGCTGGCCGGCGCGGGGTGAGATCGTCTACAACCTGAGCATGGGCAATGGCCCGCAGGTCGGCGAGGCCCGTCACAGCTGGGCGCACGATGGCAGCACCTATCACATCGAGACCCGCGTGCGCACCGTGGGCATGGCGGCGCTGATCGCGCGCCTGCAGTACGTGCAACGCAGTGAGGGCAGGGTACTGGCCGACGGGCTGCAGCCGCAGCGCTTCACCGTTACCCGCGAGGGCCGCGCGGCCGAGCAGGCCAGCTTCGACTGGGCTGCCGGGCAACTGGTGCTGACCCGCAAGGAGCGCCGCCGCGAGCTGCCCTTGCGCGCGGCCACCCAGGACGTGCTCAGCCTCTGGCACCAGATCGCCATTGCCGGCAGCCGCCCCTTGCCTGCCCCGTTGCAGGTGGTCACCGGGCGCAAGGCGGCAGATTCCACGCTGAGCTGGGAGGGCGAGGAAGAGCTCACCGTGCCGCTCGGCAAGCTTCGCACCCGGCGCCTGAAGGCCAGTGCGGACGATGGCAGCATGAGCATCGAGGTGTGGTTTGCCATTGACCGCAACATGCTGCCGGTACGCATCCGCATGGTCGATGACGACGGCGACGTGCTTGATCAGCAGGCCAGCGAACTGCGCTTCGACATGCGCACCACAGGAAGGACGCAATGAAACCCAGAGCAGCAAAGGGACGGCGCCAGGGCGCCGTCAGCGAGGAGGCGGCGCGCAATCCCGCCGGTGTCAGCCGGCCGTTGATGGTTCAGGCCACCCAGGTGCTGGGGGCGGTGCTCTCTTTCGAGCATCCCGCTGACGCGGTGCTGTCGCAGCATTTCCGCGAGCATCGCGAGATCGGTCATCGCGACCGCGGTTTCATCGCCGAGTCGGTCTACGGGGTGTTGCGCCGCCTGCGCTGGCTGCGCCGCATCGCCGGAGCGGAAGCCGGCCCGCGCCAGTTGCTGCTGGCCTGGCTGGCGCGCGGCGAAGGTTGGCCGATGCGCAACTTCGAGGGCCTGGCGTCCACCACCGAGCGTGACTGGGTGGCCGAGCTGAAGGCCCGTGACAGCGGCGAAGGGGACCTCTCCGTGGCCGAGCGCGCCGACCTGCCCGACTGGCTGGCCGAGCGCCTGCTGGCGGGCAGCGACGAGGCGGCGTTGCTCGCCCTTGCGCACAGTCTCAACCGCCCGGCGCCGCTCGATCTGCGCGTCAATCTGCTCAAGAGCGACCGCGATGCGCTGCTCGCCCGCCTGCGCGCCGACGGCTTCGAGGCCGCGCCGGGGGCCTTGTCGCCGCAGGCCATCCGCCTCGGCGGCAAGCCTGCGCTGCAGAAGCATCCCGCCTTCCTCGACGGCAGTTTCGAGGTCCAGGACCAGGGCTCGCAACTGCTCGGCTGCCTGGTGCAGCCGCGCCGTGGCGAGATGGTGGTGGATTTCTGTGCCGGCGCGGGGGGCAAGACCCTGCAGTTGGGAGCGATGATGCGCTCCACTGGCCGCCTGTATGCCTTCGACGTCTCCGAGCGCCGCCTGGCGCGCCTCAAGCCGCGCATGGCGCGTGCCGGGCTGAGCAACGTCCATCCGGTGCTGATCGCCCACGAGCATGACGCCAAGCTCAAGCGCCTGGCCGGCAAGGCCGATCGCGTGCTCGTCGATGCACCGTGCAGCGGCCTTGGTACCCTGCGCCGCAACCCCGACCTGAAGTGGCGCCAGAGCCCCGGGTCGGTCGCCGAGATGGTCGTCAAGCAGGGCAGCATCCTTGCTGCCGCAGCGCGTCTGGTGCGCCCGGGCGGACGCCTGGTGTACGCCACCTGCAGCCTGCTCGAAGAGGAGAACGACGCCATCGCCGACGCCTTCCTCGCCGCTCACCCGCAGTTTCGTGCCGTTGCCGCGGGCGAGGTGCTCGCCGCCCAGGGTATCGCCATCGACGCCGGTGAGCGTCTGCACCTGTCCCCCGCCGCGCACGACACCGATGGCTTCTTTGCCGCGGTGTTCGAACGCCTCAGCGGACCGGCGGATGCGCCGGCGCCCTGAACGTCTGCTGGCCCTGGCGCTGGCATGCACGGCACCGCTCGCTGCGGCAAGCACGGTGCTGCCGGCACAGGGCAGCGTGGAGGTGGCCTTTGCGCCTGCCGACGACCCCGAGGCGGTGCTGGTCGGGGTCATCGGTGCTGCCCGCCGGAGCATCCAGGTGCACGCCTACATCTTCACCAGCCGGCCGCTTGCCGCAGCCCTGGTGGACGCCCACCGGCGTGGAGTGACGGTGGAGGTGCTGGCTGACGCCGGCATGCACCAGCGCGGCCGCAACGCCTTGCCGACGCTGCTGGAGGCGGGCATTGCGGTGGCTCTGGAAACCGACTATGCCGCCGCCCACAACAAGGTGCTGATCGTCGATGCCGACGGGCCTGGCTGCACGGTGGTCACCGGCTCCTACAACTTCACCTGGTCGGCGGCGAAGCGCAACGCCGAGAACATCCTCGTGCTGCGCGAGCACTGTGCGCTGGCGCAGCTTTACCGGCACAATTGGCAGCAGCACCGCGCCAAGGCCACGGCGGTGCAGCGCCTGCCCTGGAACCCCTGAAAATGCCCGCTCCCGAGTTCGCCGCGCTCGTCCGCGCGGTGATTGCCGATTTTGGCGATGTCGCCGTGTGGTGGCAGGTCGCCGTGCTTGGCCTCGCCCTCGGTGCCGCCTGGGTCATCGCGGCGCGCACTGCGCTGCGGGTGCGCAGTGGCGATCGCGCCGGGCAGAGCGAGGTGCGCCGCTTCGGCCGTCACGGCCTGCTGCGCATCGTCTTCCCGCTCAGCGCGCTGATTCTGGTGGTCGCCGCGCGCGCGGTGCTCGACAACTTCCACAACGTCAGCCTGCTCAACCTCGCCGTGCCGCTGCTGCTGTCGCTGGCGGTGATCCGGGTGGTGGTGTACGCGGTGCGCCAGGCCGTCGGGCGCGGTTCCTGGGTGGCGGCTTTCGAACGTCTCTTTGCGGCGCTGGCTTGGGGGGTGGTGGCGCTGCACATCCTTGGCTGGCTGCCGGGGGTGGTCGCCGCCCTCGATGCGCTGGCGGTCAGTGTCGGCGGGCAACGGCTGTCCTTGTGGATGCTGATGCAGGGCGTGGCTCTGGTGGCGCTCAGTCTGGTGCTGGCGCTGTGGCTGGCCGGGGAGCTGGAGCGCCGTCTCACCGCCGCCGCGGGGGTCGATCAGAACGTCCGCCTGGTGCTGCTGCGGGTGGTCAAGGCGGCGCTGGTGCTGGTTGCCATCCTGGTGGCGCTGCCGATGGTCGGCATCGACCTCACCACCCTGTCGGTGTTCGGCGGGGCGCTTGGCGTCGGCCTCGGTTTTGGCCTGCAGAAGATTGCCGCCAACTACGTCTCCGGTTTCATCATCCTGCTCGACCGCTCGATCCGCATCGGCAACATGATCTCGGTGGGCAACGAACGCGGCGTGGTGCGCCAGATCACGACCCGCTACACGGTGCTGCGGGCGCCGAGCGGCATCGAGGCGCTGGTTCCCAACGAGACCCTGGTGGGCTCGGTGGTGCAGAACGAGACCTTCAGCGACAGCAAGGTGGCGATGCCGCTGCTCTTCCAGATCGCCTATGGCGCCGATGTCGAACAGGCCATGGCGATACTCGTCGCTGTTGCCGCCGAACAGCCGCGCGTGCTCAGCGACCCGCCGCCGCAGGCCTTTCTCACCGGCTTTGGTGACAACGGCATCAATCTGCGCCTCGGATGCTGGATTGGCGACCCCCAGGAAGGCACGCTGGGCATCAGTTCGGCGATCAATCTCGAGGTGTGGCGGCGCTTCAGGCAGGCCGGCATCGAGATTCCCTATCCCCAGCGTGAAGTCCGCCTGTTGCCGTCGGCGGCAGAACTTTCGCCCCCGGGCGCAGTCACTGCGACAGCGCCGCCCCAACCCTGAACACCCTGTTTCCGCTGTAGCGAGGCAAGCAATCCATGTACCCAGGCCTGATCGAACTCCCGTGGTGGGGCTATGTCCTCGTCGCCCTCGGACTGACTCACGTCACCATTGCCTCGGTGACCATCTTCCTGCATCGCCACCAGGCCCACCGTGCCCTTGAGCTGCATCCGCTGCCGAGCCATTTCTTCCGCCTCTGGCTGTGGCTGACCACCGGCATGGTGACCAAGGAGTGGGCGGCGATCCACCGCAAGCATCACGCCAAATGCGAGACCGTCGACGACCCCCACAGCCCGCAGACCCGCGGCCTGCTGAAGGTCCTGCTGGAGGGCGCGGAGCTCTACCGCGCCGAGGCAAAGAACACCGAGACCCTGGCGCGCTATGGCCATGGCACGCCCGACGACTGGTTGGAGCGCAATGTCTATCGCCACTCCGTCCTCGGGGTGTCGATCATGATGATCGTCGACCTTGTGCTCTTCGGCCCCATCGGGCTGACCATCTGGGCGGTGCAGATGGTGTGGATTCCCTTCTGGGCGGCCGGCGTGGTCAATGGCCTGGGGCATTTCTGGGGCTATCGCAACTACGACTGCGCCGATGCGTCCACCAACCTGCTGCCCTGGGGCATCCTCATCGGCGGCGAGGAGCTGCACAACAATCACCACAGTTTCGCCACCTCGGCAAAACTGTCGGCGAAGTGGTACGAGTTCGACATCGGCTGGATGTACATCCGCATCCTCGCCATCCTGGGCCTGGCGACGCCGCGGCGGGTAATACCCAAGCCGCGCTTCGACGCTGCCAAGACGGAGCCCGATTTCGATACCCTGCAGGCAGTGATCACCCACCGCTACGATGTCATGACCCGCTACATGGCGTCGCTGAAGCGCATCTGCAGCGAGGAGATCGAGCAACTACGCCAGCGCCATGCGGGCAGCTTCGATGCCCGCGCCCTGCGCCGCTGGGTTCTCAGCGGCGAGGAGCGCGGCCTTGCCGAGGGTGAGAAGCTGCGCTTTGCGGAGATCCTCCGCGACAGCAAGGCGCTGGCCACGGTGATGGCGATGCGCGAGGAGCTGGCGGCGATCTGGGCGCGCTCGAACGCCTCGCGCGAGCAGCTGCTGGCGCAGTTGCGCGACTGGATCGCGCGCGCCGAGCGCAGCGGCATCCGCCAGCTCGAGGAATTCGCGTTGCGCCTGCGGCGCTACGCGCTGTAGCGGGTGCAGGAGGGCGCGTGGGAATGGAAGAACGGCGGGAACTCCCGCCGTTTTTTTTGCTGTGCTGCAGGGCTCAGCGATAGGCCGGCTCGTTCTTGTTGTAGATGATCCAGGTGAGATGGCCGCTGCTCCAGTCGCCCACCGAGCCACCGGAGAAGATCAGCCGTCCCTGGCCCTTGTAGATCAGTTCGTGGCGGTAGCGGTCGGAGCCGAAGTAGAAGGGAATCCAGGCCTTGGCGGTGACATAGGAGCCCTGGTCGGAGGGCTGGCCGATGAGATCCATGACCTGGCGCATCGGCATGCCGATCTTGAGTTGGGTGAACTTGCTGCCCGGGAACGGCTTGCCGGTGATCTCGCCTTCCCAGTCATTGATGCCCTTCACCTGCTGGCCGTGCCCGGCCTCGATCTGGGATGAGTCGACGACCTCGCCGGCGGCGTTCATGCCGGGCGGAATGGCGCTGGCGCTGCTGCGCGCGGAGCTCGAAGACGTGCTCGTGCTGGCCGGCTTGGCCGCGCTGTCGCCACCTTCGGCGCTGTCGGCCTTGAAGGGGTTGGAAACGCAGGCGCTGAGCACGAAGGCGCTGAGCAGCGCGAGCGGCAGTGCCTTGAGTTTGCGGTGTTCAATCATGGTGGGCTCCTCGTTGGGCGGTAATCACGGGCTGCTGCGGCGGTGCGCGGATGGCGACGATCGCTGCCGCAGTCTAGCCCGCATCTCTCACACCGTCACTACTGCGGGTGCCGATACGCTTGCCGGGCGTCGACTCCCACTGTGTGTGCTGCGGAAACCGCGCCGACGCGCTATGGTCAGAGTGTGAGCGGCGTCGTGGTGGCGCCGGAGCGCAGGAGCACGATCATGCACAAACCCTGGAAGACCTTGCCGGGCTCGCGGCGCGAGCCCGCCGGACTTGAACGCGTGGTGCTGCGTCGCCTGCCTCTGGTGACCCTGGCGGGCACCGCGCTGTGCGTGCTGCCGGCGCTCATCGGGCGCTGGCGCTGGGGGGGCGATCTTTCTGCGGAAGCCTTGCGTGCCCTGCAGATGGCCGACATCTGGTCGGCGGCGATGGTGGTGCTGTGGTGGACGGCGGTGCTGACCGTCGCCCTGGTGTGCTTCGTGGTGATGGTGATGAAGGGGCCGGCCTACGTCGCCGACCGTTACGACATGCCCGACAGCGACCGGCCCGCCTGAGCGGGCCGGTGCTCCCGTGTGGGGTGCCTCAGCGGGGCTTGTGCTCGCTTTGTGCGGCAGCGGGGGGCTCGTGCTCTTCCTCCCAGCCGGTGATCATCGCCTTCACATGGGCGAAGATGGTGTGGCCGGTGGTGGTCAGATAGACGTGGGCGATGAAGAACACCAGCATCATGAAGGCGCCGATGGTGTGCACGGTGGCGACGATCTCCAGGGTCAGCCAGCGGTCGATGCCGAAGTCCTTCCAGTAGGCGTAGAACAGGTAGAACAGTCCCGAACCCCAGATGATCGGCGAAACCATCGACAGCAGGGCGAGATAGGCCAGGCGCTGCAGCGGGTTGTGCTTTTTCTGCGGGGTCTTGCGGTAGGGGTGGGGTGCGCCGCGGAAAATCCCCCAGGCGTAGTAGCGGATCATCGCGTCCACCTTCTGCAGGGTGGGGATGTACTGCCGCCATTCCCCGGTAGTGAACTGCCAGAAGATGGTGAATGCCCACAGGATGAGCAGCGACCACGCCGCCAGAGTGTGCAGCTCGACGGCGCGCTGGAAGCCGAAGATCTCGTAGGTGCCGGCGATCTCGAAGCCGGTGAGCATCATGAAGATCACCAGCGCGGCCTGCGACCAGTGCCAGAAGCGCTCATAGCGCTTGTATACGTAGAAGCGATGGACGGTGTGCTGTTCGCTCATGTTCAGTTCCCCCGCTTGTGGGTGAGGATGCGGATGGTGGCATGCACCAGCACGCCGAGGAGGGCGCCGATGACGGCCAGCCAGCCGAGGGTGCGTACCAACTGGTTGCCGTCCTGGCCCGGCACGTAGATCCCCGGTACGCCGGCGAGGCGGCCGCTGGCGCTGTGGCATTCCTGGCAGGCCACGGCCTGCTCGGCGGGCGCCACCATATGGGTGATCGGCCACAGCATGCGGGTGTCGACGAAATCGAAGTTGCCGCTGAACTGGCGGTTATTTGCTTCGGCGCCGGCCTGCAGGGCCTTCGGCCAGTCGAAGTTGAGCCAGAAGGCGGTGTCGCTGCCTTCCAGAGCGTGGGTGGCGACGTGCGGCACGAGGAGCTGGCGGTGCTCGACATCGTAGGGCTGGCGGCCGTGGAAGAGCTTGAACGGCCAGATGCGTGCACGCGGATCGCGGGCGTCGCCATGGAAGGTGTTGATGGGCACCGGCGCGCTGGGGTCGATCACCGTATCGAGGGTGGAATAGGTGATTTCGCCGTTGAACCACTGGTAGTGCGGCACCACGTTTTCGCCGAGGATGAAGCTGCCCTTCTTGCTGTCGTAGATGACGTGGCCGTCATCGTCCTTGAGCTGGAAGGGCTTGCCATCGGCGTTCATGCGCCCGGCCTCCGACCAGTCCCAGGCCATCTTGGTGGGCACGCCGCCACGCGAGAAGGCCGGGATGTGGCAGGTCTGGCAGGCCAGCGTGTCGGTGTGCGCGTTGAGACGTTCGGCGTGCAGGAAACTCTGCTTGTGCGGCTTGTCGCCGTGGCAGGACTGGCAGGTGGCGGGGTTGCGGTCGCTATGCTGGCCGCGGCGGATGGGGCCGTGGGGGTCGGCGGCGGTCATCGCGATACGGCTGCCGGGGACGACGTGCTCCTCGGCCTTGTGGCATTCGCTGCAGGCGAAGTTGAGTCCGTCGGCGGCCATGTGCACGTCGAGTTCGCGCGGTGGCGCGTTGAGCGATGAATCGAGGTCGCCGTGCTTGACGCCGTCACCGCCGCCGCCGGCGTAGTGGCAACTGCCGCAGGTCTCGCGCGAGGTCGCGCCGACGTGCTGGGCTACCCACTCGAGGTCGGTGGCGTCGACGAACTTGCCCGACTTGGGGGGATACTCCATGCGTTCGTAGGCGGGGTGGCCGGCGAGGCCGGCGAGCTTGCGGTAGCCGCCGGTGTTGTGGCAGGCCAGGCAATCGACCTTTTCCTCGGCGGTGAAGTCGAAGCTGTCGTCCTGCCAGCCGTAGCCGACGTGACAGGACTGGCAGAAGGCCTGGTTGGGACGGTCGCCGATGCAGAAGGCGTTGATCATCGTGCGCTTGCCCAGGCGTGTGCCGTCGAGCGGGTTCTCGTACTCCCAGGTCCAGTGGCGCGTGGCCATGACCTGCTTGGCGGCTTCGGTGTGACAGGACAGGCAGGCGCGGGTGACCTCCTCGCCGCTGCTGAAGGGGCCCTGCAGTTCCTTGAATTTGGTGTGGTCGGCAGTGGCTGCCAGTGCGGCGCTGCCCAGCACGCACAGCGCTGCGCCCAGCACCAGCCTGACGGCTTGCCGGATGACGGTTCTCATGGTTTTCCTCCTCCTCTCCTACGTGAAGTACTGCGTTGTCTCCCCCTTGGTCAGCCGGTGCCGCTGCCGTCGTCGCCGATCAGCAGGCTGGTGGCACTGAGCCAGGTGTGTGGGGGTATTTCCAGATTTGTCGGTGCGGGCTGGTTCTTGAAAACGCGGCCGGCGAGATCGAAGATGGAACCGTGGCAGGGGCACAGAAAACCGCCCGGCCAGTCCTCGCCGAGACCGCTGCTGGCGCCTGGGCGGATGCGTTCGGTGGGCGAGCACCCGAGGTGGGTGCAGATGCCGATCACCACGAGGTATTCGGGATTGATCGCGCGGGCGCGGTTGACGGTGTAGTCAGGTTGCAGCGAAGCGCTCGAGGCCGGGTCGGCGAGGCGGTCTTCGTGGCCTTCTAGGGCGGCGAGCATCTCGGCCGTGCGGCGCAGCACCCACACCGGCTTGCCGCGCCACTCGATGGTCATCATCTCGCCGGGTTGCAACTTGCCGACATCCGCTTCCACAGGGGCGCCGGCAGCGCGTGCGCGCGCGGAAGGGGTAAGGCTGGCGACGAACGGCACGGCGGTAGCCGCGGCGGCAACGACGCCGGCTCCGGAGGTGGCGAGCAGCAGGCGGCGGCGTTCGCAGGCATGGTCGGACATGGCACCATCCTCCAGGGAGAATTCAAAAAAAAACGGGCATCGGCGATGCCCGCCCTGAAAAATGAAGCGGGAGTCTGGAGGGAGGAGATACCGGTAACGGTTGCTGTGGGGTTGGGGGGAACGTCGAGGTGACGTTACAGCAACCGCAGGGCTTTGCGACTCCCGCTTCTGACACAGGTGTACTCAAGGAGCGTGCCAGCTTTCTCCGGATGTCCGGTTGTTTCCGCAAGACGCTGAAACAAAAGAACTAATACGGAAGGTTGAGACCTTGGCGGATTGTCGCTGCTCTGCCGTTGCTGCCAGAGGAGGCAGGGCGGTGGCAGAAAAACTGGCGGTCCATGGCAGTGCTTGCTGCGTGCATGGCCCTTGCCCGGTTCATTCAGCCAATGCCGAACTGCTTCAGCTTGCGGTACAGGGTGCGTTCGCTGAGGCCGAGGCGGGTGGCGAGATCGCGCCGGCTGCCGCGGTGGGTGCGCACGGCGTGGAGGAAGCTGTCGCGCTCGATGTCCTGCCAGTTGCCGGTGGTGGCAGGTGCCGGCAGGGTCGCCGCGGGGGGCGGGACGTGGAGTTCTTCGGCGAGGTGCTCGGGGCCGATCTCGTCGCCGTCGCACATCAGGCTGGCGCGTTCGAGGACGTTGCGCAGTTCGCGCACGTTGCCCGGAAAGGCATAGGCCATCAATACCCGCATCGCGGCGGCGGAGATGCGCAGCTTGCGTGTCGGGGCGACGCGGCCGAGCAGGGAGTCAACCAGCAGGGGGATGTCGCTCGGACGCTCGCGCAGGGCCGGGACGGTGATCGGGAAGGTGTTGATGCGGTAGTAGAGATCCTGGCGGAAGGTGCCGCGCGCGATCATCTCCTGCAGCGGGCGGTGGGTGGCCGAGACGAGGCGGATGTCGGCACGGCGCAGTTCCGTGGAGCCGACCCGGCGGTAGGTGCCGGTTTCCAGCAGGCGCAGCAGCTTGACCTGCATGCCGAGGGGGATGTCGCCGAGTTCGTCGAGGAACAGGGTGCCACCGCTGGCCGCCTCGATGAGGCCGGGCTTGCGTGCGCTGGCGCCGGTGAAGGCGCCGCGCTCGTGGCCGAAGACTTCGCTTTCGAAGAGCGTCTCCGGCAGTCCCGAGCAGTCCACGGCGACGAAAGGATGTTCGGCGCGCAGGCTGGCCTCGTGGATGGCGTTGGCGACCAGTTCCTTGCCGGTGCCCGATTCACCCTGCAGCAGGATGCTGGCGTCGGAGGGGGCGGCGCGGGCGACCAGTTCGAGCATGCGCTGAAAGGCCGGGGCGCGACCGACCAGTCCACGATTGTCGGAGATGCCGCGGGCGACGTTGAGCGGCTCCATCTTTTCGATGAACCAGGCCACCTCGCCGCTCGCGTCGCGGATCGGCGAGAGTTCGATGTTCACGTATTCCTCACCGCGCGGGGTGTGGTGCAGGTGGAGCACGCGCTCGCGCTGGCCGGACTTCAGGCTGCGCGCCAGCGGGCAGGATTCGCCGGCCTGGTCGCAGGGCAGGTTGTAGTGGTGAGAGACCTCGTAGCAGGTGCGTCCGACGACGCTGCGCCCGGTTGCACAGGTGCTGCGGTAGGCGTGGTTGGCGGCGATGATGCGGTAGTGGCGGTCGCACAGGATGTGCGGCTCGGCGAGGGTCTCGAGAAAGGAGACGAGCTCCGGCAGGGGGCGGGTGTCGGTGGACATGGCTGTCGCCTCTGGCAGTCGATGGCAGTGGTGCTGCCACATTCTGTCGCCGTGGCAGTGCGGCAGTCAAACCTTATTACCGTTTCGCCTCTGAAACATGCAGTAATACATGGGTTTGGCAGTGCCGTGGGGAACTGGCACGGCAATTGAATAGGGGGTGTGGCACGGCTGGCATGCACTGGTGATTCAGCGTCGAGCATGGCCGTGCGTCACAAGCATCAACCCCGGAGCCAACAATGAGTCCGACGGACCACAGACTGCTGCGCGAAATCGTGGTGGTCATCCTCATCAAGCTGGTGCTGCTCACCGGCCTGTGGTGGGCCTTCATCCGTGACCACAAGGTCAGCGTGGATGGGCATGCCATGGCCGCGCACGCCTCGGCGGGTGAGGCCGGGGGCACCCCCATCCCTGACGGAGAGATCGATGGTCACAGAAGAACTCGTTGACCTGTCGCGGCTGCAGTTCGCAGCCACCGCGATGTACCACTTCCTGTTTGTTCCACTCACCCTCGGCATGGTCTGGCTGCTGGTGATCATGGAGAGCGCCTACGTGATGACCGGCAAGGTCGTCTACAAGGACATGACCCGCTTCTGGGGCAAGCTGTTCGGCATCAACTTTGCCCTCGGCGTCACCACCGGCATCACCCTGGAGTTCCAGTTCGGTACCAACTGGGCCTATTACTCGCACTACGTCGGCGACATCTTCGGGGCACCGCTGGCGATCGAGGGGCTGATGGCGTTCTTCCTCGAATCGACCTTCATCGGCCTGTTCTTCTTCGGCTGGGACCGCCTGTCGCGCAAGCAGCATCTGATGGTGACCATCCTGATGGCGGTGGGTACCAATCTCTCTGCGCTGTGGATTCTCGTCGCCAACGGCTGGATGCAGCATCCGGTGGGGGCGGAGTTCAGCTACGAGACCATGCGCATGGAGCTGGTGGACTTCTGGGCGGTGCTGTTCAATCCCGACGCGCAGGCCAAGTTCGTCCATACGGTATCGGCGGGCTATGTCACCGGCGCGATGTTCGTGCTGTCGATCTCCGCCTGGTATCTGCTCAAGGGACGTGACCTGGAGTTCGCGCGGCGCTCCTTCTCCATTGCCGCGGCCTTCGGCTTTGCGTCGGTGTGCTCGGTGATCGTGCTCGGCGACGAGTCCGGCTACGTCGTCAGCGAGGCCCAGCAGACCAAGCTCGCGGCGATGGAGGCGATGTGGGAGACCGAACCGGCGCCGGCGAGCTTCAACGTCATTGCCATCCCCAACGAGGCGCAGATGAAGAACGACTACGCCCTGCACATACCATGGGTGATGGGCATCATCGGCACGCGCTCGTTTGACCAGGAAATGCCCGGCATCCGCGACATCGTGGTGCGCAACCGCGAGCGCGTCGAGGTCGGGGTAGAGGCCGTGCGCCTGCTCGAAGCGCTGCGTGCGGACCCGGGCAATGCCGATCTGCGCGAGCGCTTCGAGCGCGTCAAGGATGACCTCGGCTTCGGTCTGCTGCTGAAGAAGTACGTCTCGTCGATGGACGAGGTAACCCCCGAGCTGATGGATCGCGCCGCGCGCGACACCATCCCCAAGGTGGCGCCGCTGTTCTGGAGCTTCCGCATCATGGTGGCGCTCGGCTTTGCCATGCTGGTGCTCTTCGGCCTGGCGCTGTGGCATTCGGTGAAGGGTGATTTCGCCGAACGGCGTGGCCTGCTGCGCTGGGCGCTGTGGTTCCTGCCGATGCCGTGGATCGCTTCCGAACTGGGCTGGTTCGTCGCCGAGTACGGTCGCCAGCCGTGGACCATCTACGGCGTGCTGCCCACCCACCTGTCGGTGTCCACGCTGAGCGTGGAGAGCCTCTACGGTTCGCTTGCTGGTTTCGTCGGCTTCTACACCCTTCTGCTGGTGGTGGAGATGTACCTGATGGTGCGCTTCGCGCGGCAGGGGCCGGGCAGTCTCGGTACCGGGCGCTATCTCAATGAAGTCGGTCACGGCAACGGCGGGCACGCCGGCGCCAAGGCCTGAGGGGAACGCAGATCATGATCATCGATTATCCAACGCTGAAAATCATCTGGTGGCTGCTGGTTGGCGTACTGCTGGTCGGCTTCGCCATCATGGACGGTCACGACATGGGGGTGGGCTCGCTGCTGCCCTTCGTCGGCAAGGGCGATGTTGAGCGCCGCATCGTCATCAACACCGTCGGCCCGCACTGGGACGGCAATCAGGTGTGGTTCATCACCGGTGGCGGCGCCATCTTCGCCGCCTGGCCGATCGTCTATGCCACCGCTTTCTCCGGCTTCTACTGGGCCATGCTGGCGGTGCTGTGGGCGCTCTTCTTCCGCCCGGTCGGTTTTGACTATCGCAGCAAGATCCACAATGCCACCTGGCGCAGCACCTGGGACTGGGGGCTGTTCGTGGGCGGATTCGTGCCGCCGGTGATCTTCGGCGTGGCCTTCGGCAACCTGCTGCAGGGGGTGCCCTTCCACTTCGACGACACTCTGGTGCCTTACTACACCGGCTCCTTCTGGGGACTGCTGAATCCCTTCGCGCTGCTGTGCGGGGTGGTGTCGAGTGCGATGATCATCTTCCACGGCGCGATCTACCTGATGCACCGCACCGAGGGCGAGGTGTACCAGCGCAGCCGCATGGCGATGATGCTTGCCGGCATGGTGCTGCTCGTCACCTTCACCGCGGCCGGCCTGTGGGTGCAGTACATCCCCGGCTATGCCTATGCCAGCGTGGTCGATTTCGCGGCGCTGCCCAATCCGCTTGGCAAGGAAGTGGTGCGCGAGGCCGGGGCGTGGATGGCCAACTACCGCAGCATGCCGCTCACCCTGCTGGTGCCGGCGCTGGCCTATCTCGGCGCGATCGCTGCGCTGCTGCTGGCCATGCGCGGGCGGACGCTGACTGCCTTCGTCGCTTCGTCGCTGGCCATCGTCGGCATCATCGGTACCGCCGGCGTGTCGATGTTCCCCTTCGTGATGCCGTCCTCCACCGTTCCCAATGCCAGCCTCACGGTGTGGGACGCGGTGTCCAGCCATCTCACCCTGACCATCATGTTCTGGGCGACGATGATTTTCATGCCGATCATCGTTGTCTATACCAGCTGGGCCTACAAGGTCATGTCCGGCAAGGTCACCGCGGCCTACATCCGCGAGAACGAACACGCCGCCTACTGAGGGAGAACGAACGATGTGGTATTTCGCCTGGGTTCTGGGTGTGGGGTTTGCCGTGCTGCTGGCCATCCTCAACGCCCTGTGGATAGACAACGAAGAAGCCCGAGCCGCGCTGGCCGGTCGCGGTGAGGGCGGAGGGCCGGGCGATGGGCAGCCGGGCGCTTGAGCGCACCGCGCCGCAGACGCGCAGCAATCCGCTGACCCTGCTGGTGGCGCTGGTGATTACCTTTGGTGTCACCGTCTATCCGCAGGCGCTGGCCGCAGCCGACGGCAGCGCCGACCACGGCGCGGCGATGCTGATGTTCTGGGCAATGAGCGCCGGCTATGTCAGTGGTGTTGGCTATCGACCGGTGTATTGGCCGTTCCGTCTGCTGTTCTCGGCCACCGCCTGCGTTCTCGCGGTGGCCCTTGCGGGGTGGCGGCTGGGTATCCCGCAGGGGTAACGGCGATGTATTTCCGCGTCCTTGAAGACACTGCGAGCACCGCGCTGGGCTACCTCGTCGGCGATCTGCTCGCCCAGCAGGCAGTGGTCATTGATCCGCCCGCCGGGCAGGGGGCGCTGGTGCGTGCCCTGCTCGACGAGCGCGGTCTGGCACTGCGCTTCGTCGCCCGTACCCACATCCACCAGGACGCCACGGTGGCGGCCGAATGCGCCGAACTGGCCCGCCTGACCGCGGCCGAATGGGTGGCCGGCGGCGGTCGCCACTGTGCCGGCGAGGCGCGCATGCTGGCCCATGGGGAGATCCTGGTGTTTGGCAACGAGGTCCTGCGCGTGCTTGCCACGCCGGGCCATACACCTTCCTGTGTGAGCTACCTGTGGCGTGACCGCTTGTTCTGTGGCGATGTCTTTGACGTCGGCGGCTGTGCGGTGGGCAACAGCGAGTCCGACCCTGCACGTCTGTACGACAGCCTCACCCAGCGCATCTTTCCGCTGCCCGGCGAGACGCTGATCTTCCCCGGCCACCGTATCAAGGGGCGGACGGTATCGACTGTGGCCGAGGAGCGCTGGCGCCACGCGCAGTTGGCAGCGCGTTCGCGCGAGTCCTTTGTCACCGAGATGGCTTTCAGACGCCTGGTGCGGCCGCGCTTCGATGCCGCGTTGGGACGGGACGGACTGTATCGCGGCGACGCCGGCTGACACCGTCCGTTATTGAATCCGCACCCCGCAGGGCGTAGCCTGAGCGGGGTGAAAGGCGTTGACTGCGTGAAATAATCAACATATAAGCCTATTATGATATGATCAGCCGCGTAAGTGATTTGTCCAAAAGGGTAGGCGCCACCGTTGCGCATGCGCCCTGACCACAGCCAGGAGGAGGCGAGCATGATCCGTAAGCGAGGAACCCCGGCCCTGCCGGAAGACGTGGGGCAGATCCCCGTAGACCGGCGTAAATTCCTGATGCTGGGCGCCGCAGGCGCCGGTGCGGTGCTGCTGCGTCCGCAAAGTGCGCACGCTGCCGCGAAGGTCAAGACTTCGGCACGCATCGTCGTGGCCGGAGCCGGGGCCGCCGGTCTGGCGGCCGCGTCGCGTCTGGCCGAGCAGCTTGACGGTGCCAGGATCATCGTCATCGACGCGCGCAAGGAACACCTCTACCAGCCCGGCTTCACGCTCGTCGCCGCGGGCATCAAGCCCTCGTCCTACGTGGTCAGCACCACCCGGGAATATCTTCCCGCAGGTGTCGAACTGGTCGAGGAGCGGGTCGCCGAGTTCGATCCTGAAGGCAACCGCGTCGTTACCGAAAGCGGCAAGGCCTTCGACTACGATTACCTGGTCGTCGCCACCGGCCTGATCCTTGACTACGATTCCATCCCCGGCATGGATGTCGCCCAGATCGGCAAGAACGGCATGGGCAGCATCTACCACAGCCCGGCTGCTGCGGCGGCGACCTGGGAGGCGCTGTCGAACTTCGCCGACCGCGGCGGGGTTGGCGTGTTCAGCCGTCCGGCGACCGAAATGAAGTGTGCCGGCGCGCCGCTCAAGTACACCTTCATATCCGACGACCATCTGCGCCGCCGCGGTAACCGCGGCAAGGCGGAGATCATCTACAACGCCCACAACAAGGCGCTGTTCAGCGTGCCCATCGTCCATGAGAAGGTGCGCATGCTGTTCCAGGAGCGTGGCGTCAAGGTCAATTACGACCGTGTGCTGCAAGAGATCGACCTCGGCCGGCGCGTTGCCACCTTCCGCACGCCCGACGGTCCGGTCGAACAGCCCTACGACTTCATCAACGTCATTCCGCCGATGCGCGCGCCGCAAGCCGTGCGCAACAGCCCGCTGCCGTGGCAGGAAGGCCCCTGGGCCGCCGATGGCTGGATGGACGTCGATCGCAGCACGATGCGACACAAGCGTTACCCCAACGTCTTCGGCGTCGGCGACATCGCCGGGGTGCCGAAAGGCAAGACCGCGGCGAGCGTGAAGTGGCAGGTGCCGGTGGCCGTCGATCATCTGGTCGCCAGCATCGAAGGCAAGACCTCGGATTCGGTGTACAACGGCTACACCTCCTGCCCGCTGATCACCCGCCTGGGCCGCGCCATGCTGATCGAGTTCGACTATCAGGACAATCTCACCCCGTCCTTCCCCGGTATCGTCGCCCCGCTCGAAGAGCTGTGGGTGAGCTGGGTGATGAAGACCATGGCCCTGAAACCGACCTACCTGGCCATGCTGCGTGGCCGTGCCTGACCGGAGAACGACATGAAAGAACTCGATCCGTGGATCTTCCTCGCGGTCTTCCAGGAAATGCTGGGGCCCTTGCTGTGGGTGCTGATTCTTGCCGCCGTGCTCGGTATCGCGGCTTTTGTCGCGGTGCTGCTCAAGGAGCGCAAGATCGTCAGCCGCCGTCTGGTGCGTGCCGAACTCGTTGGTCTGGTCGGTGGCGCACTGGCGCTGGTGCTGATGGCCAAGGTGTCGTCGTCCGGCTTCACCGATGCCGGTGGTCCGGCCGACTGGTTCCTGATCGCGCTGGTGTTCGGTGTCGGCCTGGCCGTTACCACCATCCTGATCTATGCCGTGGCGGGCTGGAAGGCACTGCTCTCGGGCAGCAACTGACGCACGCTCAATGCGCGGGCGGCAGGCCGCAGCGGCCTGTCGCCCGCGTCGCCGTTTACGGTGCCGGGCTGTGATCCTCGCGTAACGCGTCGGCCCAGCAGTTGGGGGTTTCGTACAGGCGTACGCGCTCCAGGCGCAGCTGGTTGCCGTAGCTGTCGCGGTAGAGAGGGTCGAGAATGCGGAAGGCGAGGCGGGCGAGGTTCTCCGCCGTCGGCACGACGTCGAGTACGACGGTCTTGTGGTCCGGGATGCGGGCGAGCAGATCGACCACCACGGTGTCACCGCGATAGACCAGGAAAGCGTGATCCCACACATCCACCACATGCCGGCTGGCGATGGCCTTGACGTCGGCAAAATCCATCACCATGCCGTTGACCGCTTCTCCGGCGGCGTCGATGATGTCGCCCGAGAGCGTCACCTCCAGCGCGTAGCGGTGGCCATGCAGATGGCGGCACTGGCTGGCGTGGTCGGGAATCCGGTGTCCGGCATCGAATTCCAGGCGGCGGGTGATGCGCATGATCAATCTCGGCGTCAAAGGGCGCGGATTATATCACCGCGGCCGTTCGCGCCGAAGCTGTTTTTCCTTCCCCGACAATGACTTCCGCCTCTCCTCTGCTGCGCGTGGATGACCATGACCGCGACTTTGCGGGCATGCGCTACGTCTATCCGGTGCTGTCGCGCCGTGCCGGGGGGGTCTCGGTGGGGATCAACCTCAATCCCAACAATGCCTGCAACTGGCATTGCGCCTACTGTCAGGTGCCCGACCTTGTCCGTGGCGCCGCCCCGCGCATCGACATCGCCGCGCTGGAGGCCGAACTGGACGGTTTTCTCACCGCCCTGGTGAGTGGCGACTACCTCGTCCGCCACGTGCCGGAAGGTCTGCGCACGGTGCGCGACATCGCCTTTTCGGGCAATGGCGAGCCGACCAGCGCTGCGGGGCTGGGCGAGATCATCGACTGCGTGCACCGCCTGCGGGTGCGTCACGGGCTTGCCGCCGTGCCCTTGCGGCTGATCACCAACGGCAGCCTGCTCGGCCGTGCGGGCGTGCGGGATGCAATTACCCGCTTCGGCGAAATCGGCGGTGAAGTGTGGTTCAAGGTCGATGGCGGGCGCAGTGAGGATTTCGCCCGCGTCAATGGCGTGCGCCTGCAGCCCCAGCGGGTGATGCGCAATCTTGCCGAATGTGCGCGGCGCTGTCCGACCTGGGTGCAGACCTGTTTCTTCCGCTGGGACGGCGAGGCCCCGGACCAGACCTTTGTGGATGCCTACCTGGCGCTCCTGGAAGGGGCTGGCATCGGGTTGTTGCGCGGCGTATTGCTGTACGGCGTGGCACGGCCGTCGATGCAGCCGGAAGCTTCGCGCATCAGCGCGCTGAGCGGCGCGGAACTGGAAGCGGTGGCCGCGCAGATCAGAAAAAAAGGGCTGACCGTAACGGTCAGCCCTTGAGCCGGAAGCGGGCCGCGCAGGGCGGCCCGGGATTCAGGCGCGGTCCTTGCGCTTGGCGCGCGCTTCCTTCTTCAGGGTCTTGAACAGGTCGGGATTGCTGGCCTTGAGGAACTCGGCCACTTCCACGTCTTCCTTGCGGACCTTGTTGATGTCGATCTGCTCGACATGCACCAGGCGGAGGAGGGCCTGGACCGGGCGCGGGATGTTGCGACCGCTTTCGTAACGGGAGCCGCCGCTCTGGGTGACGCCGATCTTGGACCAGAACTGGGACTGGTTCATGCCGAGCTTGCGGCGGATTTCGCGAACATCGAGTTTGTCAGTGCTCTTCATTGCATCTTCCTGTCGAGTTGGGTCAGGCGTGGCAGACAGCAACGACTGACGTTGGTGGGGTCCTACAACTTAAGTGGTAGGATACACGTAGTATAGAACAAGATGCCCGAAACATACAAGAAGGATAAGCGGGTAATTGTGGTTAACCGCAACAGTTATTTTTCGTTCATTGCCTTCATGGAGTGCGGGCGACTGCCAAAGTTACCCGGCTTTCGCTAGAATTGCGTCTTTTATCCACAGGCACTTGGATACGACGATGGCACTGATAGTTCAGAAGTACGGCGGTACCTCGGTAGGCAGCCCGGAGCGCATCAGGAACGTTGCCCGCAAAGTGGCGAAATTCCGTGCCGAAGGCCACCAGGTGGTCGTCGTGGTGTCGGCCATGAGCGGCGAGACCAACCGCCTCATCGCCCTCACCAAGGAAGTGGCCGCCAACCCCGATCCGCGCGAACTCGACGTGGTGGTGTCGACCGGCGAGCAGGTCACCATCGGCCTGCTGTGCATGGCCCTGCAGGACATTGGCGAGAAGGCCAAGAGCTACACTGGCGGCCAGGTGCGCATCCTCACCGATTCGGCGCACACCAAGGCGCGCATCCTCAACATCGACGAAGCGCCCATCCGTCGCGACCTCGACGAGGGCAACGTGGTGGTGGTGGCCGGTTTCCAGGGGGTCGATGAGCACGGCAACATCACCACCCTGGGCCGCGGCGGCTCCGATACCACCGGGGTGGCGCTGGCTGCGGCGCTGAAGGCCGACGAATGCCAGATCTATACCGACGTCGATGGCGTCTACACCACCGACCCGCGCATCGTCCCCGAAGCGCGCAAGCTCGACACCATCACCTTCGAGGAGATGCTCGAACTGGCCAGTCTCGGCTCCAAGGTGCTGCAGATCCGCTCGGTCGAGTTCGCCGGCAAGTACAAGGTCAAGCTCCGCGTCCTGTCCAGTTTCGAGGAAGGCGGCGCGGGCACGCTCATCACTGTTGAGGAAGACAAGCACATGGAACAACCCGTCATCTCCGGCATCGCCTTTGCCCGCGATGAAGCCAAGCTCACCGTCGTCGGCGCGCCCGACAGGCCCGGCATCGCCTACCAGATCCTCGGCCCGATCGCCGATGCCAACATCGATGTGGACATGATCATCCAGAACATCGGCCATGACGGTACGACCGATTTCTCCTTCACCGTGGCCCGCGGCGACCTCGCCAAGGCGCAGAAGGTGCTCGACGGGGTCAAGGCGCACATTGGCGCCAAGGCCATCGAGAGCGACAGCACGATGTGCAAGGTTTCCATCGTCGGCGTGGGCATGCGCTCGCACCCGGGCGTGGCCTCGCTGATGTTCCGCACCCTGGCCGAGGAAGGCATCAACATCCAGATGATCTCGACCTCGGAGATCAAGATATCGGTGGCCATCGAGGACAAGTACCTCGAACTCGCCGTGCGTGCACTGCACAAGGCCTTCGGCCTCGAAGCCGCAGCCTGACAGCGTTTGACCGGCAGGCGCGAAGTCGCTATGATCGCGCCTTCCTGACGGAGACGTGGCCGAGAGGTCGAAGGCACTCCCCTGCTAAGGGAGCAGACGGGCAAAACCTGTCTCAAGGGTTCGAATCCCTTCGTCTCCGCCAATCCTGCTAAAGAGCCATGAATAGCAAGTCAAAACAACGACTTGGTATTTATGGCTTTTTGCTTATATACCGCACTCAGTTACCACTGTCCGTCGCGGTGGCTTGTTGAGGTTCTCCCTCGGGTGGTAGTGCTGGTGAATCCTGTCTTGTCCGCTGTGGTTTCGCTTCTTCGCGTTGAGCCTTGTTCGGCCATCCTGGTCGTGCTCTACCACCGCCTGCAGGCGGGTGGAGAGGGTGAGGGAAAGGTGAGCGGGACATGAGCGCTCGCGCGCCTTCGCCGGGTGGGCGATAATCCGTCCTACAGGGGCCAGATGCGCGGCAGCGGGAGGGGGAGCGGGTGAAGGGCAGCAAGGTGCGGCGCGTGACCGTGGTCATCATCGAGGACAACTCCGTGGTGCGCATGACCCTGCGGGCGATGTTGCGCCATGCCGGGCTGGAAGTGGTCGGCGAGGCTCCGAGTGCGGAACAGGGACTGGAACTGGTCCGCCGCCATCAGCCTGAAGTGGTGTGCATCGACGTGGTGCTGCCGGGCATGGACGGGATTGCTGCGCTGGGTGTGCTGCGCGGAGAGTTTCCCGCCCTTACCGCGGTGGCGGTTACCGGGCAATCCGACCGCGACACCGTTACCCGCCTGATCAGCCAGGGTGCCGACGGCGTGGTGGTGAAGCCCTTCAGTGCTGCCCGCCTGATCGAGGAGATCGGTCGTGCGCGCGGGCTGCGCGCGGGCCGTCGGGCTGCTGAAGGGGAGGTCAAGTGATCCTGTTGAGGTGGCGTGCCGGGGGGGCGGATGACGGTCGTGCCGGCATGGCCCGTCCATTGCGGGAGGTGGCATGATGAGTGAGGACAGGTCCGCGTCAGGCGCGGGACAGCGCGCGCAGGAAGGGGCCGCCCTGGCCCGCATCGACGAAGCCTGCATTGCCGAACTGCGCGATGCGCTGGCGGAGGATCTCGATGAGATCGTCGGCCATTTTCTTTACCAGCTCGATGGCCAGCTTGCCGCCATGGATGCTGCGTTGGGTGCAGCCGATGCCGCCGCCGTGGCGGCCGAGGCGCATGCGCTCAAGGGCAGCGCCGGCAATCTCGGCGCCGCCGGGCTGGCGGCCCTTGCCGCAGCGCTGGAGCACAGCGGCAAGGCCGGCGACCTCGGGGCTGCCGGCGCTCAGTTCGCCCAGTTGCAGGCCTGCGCGGCGCAGACCGTTGGGGCGTATAACGCGCTGGGCTTTCGCGCCGCCGCGGCCTGAACGCGCTCAGTTGCCCTTGCCGGGGCGCACGAAGGTGGTGATGAGGCGTTCGATATCGGCCGGCGACATCGGTTTGCCGATCAGGTAGCCCTGGATCTCGTTGACACCGAGGGCTTCGATGAAGTCGCACTGACGCAGGGTCTCGATGCCTTCGGCGATGGTGCTGATCCCTATGGTCTGGGCGATGACGGTGATCGCCCGCACGATGGCGCGGTCGGCACGCGATTCGGTGACGTTGCGGACGAAGGCGCGATCGACCTTGATGGTGTCGAGCGGAAAGCGCAACAGGTATTCGAGCGAAGAATAGCCGATGCCGAAGTCGTCGATGGCGATCTTGTAGCCCATGCCGCGCAGGCGCGCGAGCAGTTCGATGGCGCGGCTGGGGTCCTGCATGGCCAGGCTTTCGGTAATTTCGAGTTCGATGTGTTTGGGGGCCACGCCCCATTTGCGGGTGGCGGTGATGATGCTGTCGAACAGGCCGGTATCGTGGAACTGTCGCGGCGAGAGATTGATGCCGACGCGCAAGGGTGTGCCGGCGAGTTCCCAGTGACGCGCCTGACTGCAGGCTTCGTCGAGCACCCAGGCGCCAACGGCGTCGATCATGCCGGATTCTTCGAGGATGGGGATGAACTCCACCGGCGAAACGATGCCGCGCTCCGGATGGCGCCAGCGCAGCAGGGCTTCGACGCCCACCACGCGGCCCAGGCGCAGGTCCATCTGCGGCTGATAGACGAGATGGAACTCCTTCTGCTGCAGGGCGCGGCGCAGGTCGCGTTCGACGCTCAGGGTGTCGTTGCGCATCTGCGCGGTGATCTCGCCGCAATGAACGAGGCGGCGCCCCTGGGCACGGGCGATGCGTTGCGCCTCCTGGGCCAGGGTGAGCAGTTGTTCGGCCTCCGCGCTGTGTTCCGGGAAGCGCGCCACGCCCGCACTGAAGCCGAGGAAGGTCTCCTGGTCAAGGACGCGGAAGGGGTGGTCGAGGCCGTCGAGGATATGTTCCAAGTGGGGGTCGAGGGCTTCCGGGTCGCTGCCGTGCAGCAGTGCGGCGAACTCGTCGCCGCCGACGCGCGCCACCAGCCCATCGACCGCCAGCATGCGCAGACGCTGGGCGACCTGGGCGAGGAGAGCGTCGCCGCCGGCCTCGCCGAGGGCGTCGTTGTGGCGGTGGAAGCGGCTCAGATCTATCCAGGCCACCAGCAGGCAGCCGCTGCCTTCGGTACGGAACTTCTCCAGATGCTGGCGGATGGCCTGGCTGAACAGGCGGCGGTTGGCCAGACCGGTGAGTTCGTCATGGAGCGCGAGGTAGTCCACCAGGGCTTCCGTGCGGCGGTTCTCGGTGACGTTCTGGATGGCGCCGTAAAAGGTGTGGAGGTCGCGCCCCTCGACGCCGCGCTCGCCGATCAGGCGCACCACGCGCTCGCCGTTGCAGCCGCTCAGGCGCAGTTCGAGGTCCACCCGCAGGTTGCTCGCCGCAGCGCTCTGGAAGGCCTTGCGGGTGCGCTCGCGGTCGTCGCTCTGGACGAGCTTGAGAAAGCCCTCCAGGGTGGCGATGCTGTGCAGCGGACAGCCGAGCATCTCGGCAACCTCCGCCGACCAGGCAAAGTCGTCCGCTTCCGGTTGCCAGTTCCAGAAGCCGAGCTGGGCGATGCGCTGCGCGGCGGCTTCGCGCAGGCGGTTGTGGCGTACCTCGCGCATCAGTTGCCCGCTGCGGATGGCGTAGCGGATGCGCTGGGTGAGCAGCGGCCAGCTGAAGGGCTTGGTGATGAAGTCGGTGGCGCCGGCTTCGAAGGCGCGTTCGATGGACTGGATGTCCTCGGCGCCGGTGAGCATGATGATCGGAGTGCCCTCGTCGCGGTCGAGTTCGCGGATGCGCCGGCTGGCCTCGAAGCCGTCCATCACCGGCATCTGCACGTCCATCAGCACGACATCGGGGCGTTCGCGCTCGAACACCGCGACGCCTTCTGCGCCGTCGGCGGCCTCGAGCACGGTGAAGCCCTGCTTGCCGAGCACGCCGCGGATCAACATGCGCGAGGACTTCACGTCATCGACCACCAGCAGCTTGCGCCGGGCCTCGGTAGCGGATGAGTGTTCAGTTACCGCGGGGCTTTCACTCAAGGCTTGCTCCTATATCCAAGGACGTATTGCCATGGCGCCATTATGGCTTCTTCGGGAGCTGATTGGTGCCCGCCGGTTGCGCCGCAGCGAGCATTTCGACACGGTTGCGGCCACCTTCCTTGGCGCTGTAGAGGGCCTCATCGGCGCGTTCGATGACCGCCGCCATGCTGCGGTCGCCGGCCCGCAGGGTGGTCAGGCCGATGCTCATGGTGACGGCAATGCTGAGGCCCTCGAAATCGGTCGGCGAGTTGGCCAGGGCAAGACGCAGGCGCTCGGCCAGGCGCCAGCCTTCGTCGGCCGAAGTGCTTGGCAGCAGGATGACGAACTCCTCGCCACCGTAGCGTCCGGCCAGATCGAGGGCACGCAGGTTGTGGCGCAGCAGGTCGGCGAGGTGCAGCAGCACGGCGTCGCCGGCGCTGTGGCCGTGCTTGTCGTTGATGTCCTTGAAGTGATCGAGGTCGATCATCAGCAGCGTCGATTCGCCATGGTTGTAGCGTTGCACGCGGGCGAGCTCATGCTCGGCCTCGAGCATGAAGCGGCGCCGGTTGGCCAGCCCGGTGAGCGGGTCGGTGGTGGCCTGGTGCACCAGTTCATCCTCGCGCGCCTTGCGTTCGGTGATGTCGGTGAAGAGATTCACCGAGCCGATGTGCACGCCATCCTCGATCAGCGGCCGGCAGCTCAGCTCGGCCGGGAAGAGGCGCTTGTCGCGCCCGACGAACCACTCGATGCCGCGGAAGCTCTCCAGCTGGCGTGTGGCGTTGAAGGCCGGGCATTGCGCCAGCGGCATGTGGTCGGAGAGGGCGTGGTTGTGGATCAGGTCGTGAATGATCTCGCCGCGCAACTCTTCCGCGGTGTAGCCGAGCATGCGGCTGGCGGCACCGTTGATGTAGGTGGCGCGGCCTTCGGCATCGAGCACGTAGAGGCCCTGGTCCATGTGCTCGGTGATGGCCTGCAGGCGTGAGCGCTGCAGGCGCAGTTCGCGGCGCTGCTGCAGCAGGCGCTGGGCGGCGAAGGCGCAAAGCAGGATGAGCAGGCTGCCGATGGCCAGTTCGCCGCGCATGCTGGCGCGTGCGGCAAGCAGCTGCGGGGCCTGGGTATGGGCAACGATGAAACCGGCACGCTCGCCGGCGATGTCGCGGATGGCGTGGAGGCTGACGAGATAGCCCTGGCCGTCGATGATCAGAGGCAGGGCAAGGTGGCTGCCGGCGCTGATAGCGGCGTGCACGGCGTGGTGCCGGCTCAGTTGCTCCATCAGCGCGCTGGCGTTTGCGGTGTCTGCCAAGCGACCGCTGAGGCGCGAGACGTCAGGATGCTCGATGAGCAGTTCGGGGTGCAGGGGCGAAGGCGAAAACAGGTTGCGGTGCTCGGCGAAGACCAGATCGACGGTGACCGCGCGACTGAGCATCAGGGCGATCTCGCTGCCCGGCAGCAGGCGGTCGAGCTCGCGGTGGATCTCCTCGAAGGGCAGTGAGAACTCGACGCTGCCGTAGTGCCGGCGGTCGACGACGATGGGGAAGATGTAGCGGAAGCCGGGCAGCACGCGGCCGCCTTCGAAGCCGCTTACCGCACGCAGGCGCTCGTTGGCCATGCGTACCGCCGGACGCACATCGGCGATGGAGTCGCCGGCACGCTCGGGGCGGTGAAAGCGCAGCAGGCTTTCGCTGCGCGAGGTGTGGAAGTGCAATTGGCGCAGGCCCTGGGCCCGCAGCTTGCGATACACCGGCAGCAACTGGCGGTAGAGGCGTCCGCGCACCACCGGCAGGGCGTTGGCATCGACTTCGTTGGCCTGGCGCAGCAGGTCGAGCACCGCCGGGGTGGTGACATAGGCTTCGTAATGGGCTTCGGCGTTGAGGCGGTGCAGGTTCACCGCCGCGGCATAGGCTACGCTGAGGTTGCTGGCGTACTGCTCGGCCATCATGCGCGTCTCGCGCCGGTGGTTGTGGTCGAGAAAGGACCACAGCAGGGCGATGCCGGCCAGCGCGAGCAGCGGCACCACCGCGGCGCGCAGCAAGTGGGTGCGCAGGCCGGCGGGGCGCATCAGGGGCGCACCTCGGGCGGGGCGTCGGCGATCAGGTGGCGGATGTGCTCGTAGCCGGCATCGCTGGCCGGCCGTGCGCCGTGGCGGTAGGTGGGGCCCCAGTGCCGGCGGTCGGTTGCCGAGGCGGCGCTGAGTACCTCGCGCAGCACGCTGAGCAGCGCGGCATCGACGCGTTCGCTGTTCGCCACCAGGGCGAAGCCCGGCACGGGCGCGCTCAATGCGTCGATGCGCAGGCCGAGGTGGGCGTATTCGTGGGCGATCGATTCGCGCATGCCGCCGGCGGCAAACTCGCCGGCGATCACCGCCAGGGCCACGCTGTCGTGGCCGCCGACGTACTCCGCGCGGGTAGCGGCGAGGCCGAAGCCGGCATCGCGGCGCAGCAGCGCATCGGTGAGCAGCGGGCCACAGGTCGACAGGGGCTGGGTCAGGGCGATGCGCTGGCGGCGCAGGGTGGACAGGGCGATGTTGTCACCGGCAAAGCTGACCAGCGCGCAGCGGTAATGCGGCTGGCCGTCGACCTCCAGCCAGTGCACCAGGGGCTCGGCCGCGGCGAAACGTTCGCGCAGCATGACGTAGGGCAGGGGGCCGAGCACGGCCAGATCGATGTCGCCGCGGATGAAGCCGGCCATCAGTTGCTGGTGGTCGGCGGGCTGGACGATGACCAGCGCACGCCCGGTGCGCTGCTCCAGCCAGCGCAGCAGGGGCAGGGTCTCACGCAGCAGGGTTTCGCCGTCGCGCACCGGCAGCGGCGCAAAACGCAGTGGTTCGGCGCTGGCTAGTTGTGTCGCGAGGATGAGCAGCAGAGCGGCCAGTACTTTCATCGCCAGGTACTCAGGGCGCAGGGTCGCCCGCAGGATCACCGCGCCAGTCTAGCATCGCGCATATTCCCTATGAAGTAGGACGGTGGATTCCCGCTGTCATTGCTCCCCGGAATGGGGAGTGCTTCCGGCGCCCGGGTGGGGCAGGGTGAAGCGCACTTCGCAGCCCTGACCCTCGCCGGCCGAGTGCAGGGCGATGTGGCCACCGAAATGCTCGACGATACGCCGGCAGACGGCAAGCCCGACGCCGTCGCCCTGGTAGTGGCCGCGTCCGTGCAGGCGCTGGAATATCCTGAACAGCCGTGCCGCCTGCTCGGCGGAGTCGATGCCGATGCCGTTGTCGCGCACGCTGAAGCACCATTGCGTGTCTTCGCTGGCGGCACTGACGACGATGTGCGGTGCCTGGCCACGCGGCTGGTACTTGATGGCGTTGTCGAGCAGGTTCTGGAACAGGCGCACCAGTTCGGCCTCGCCGGCAAGGACGATGGGCCATTCGCCGGCGATGTCGACCTGCGCGCCGCTGGCATCGAGCAGGGGGCGCAGATAGCGCAAGGCTTCGTCCACTGCGGCGCGGCTGCTGACCGCTACGTGAGGGCCGGACTGGCGGCCGACGCGCGAGTATTCGAGCAGGCCGACCAGCATCTGGTCCATGCGCTGTGCGCCCTCGCGGATGTAGCGCATGCTCTCGCGGTGCTCGTCGCCCAGCGTGTCGTGGAGGTCTTCCTCGATCATCTGCAGATTGCTGTGCATCATGCGCAGGGGCTGGCGCAGATCGTGCGAGACGACGTAGGCGAACTGTTCGAGGTCGGCGTTGGAGCGTGCGAGGTTGCGGCTCTGCTCGAGCAGGCTGGCGCGCAGCGACTTCTCTGCACTGCGTGCGCGGTCGGCGGCGAGGACCTTGCCGGCAGCCCCGAGCAGGGGGCTGAGGAAATCCGCCAGTGCGCTGTCGTAACCGCCTGGGCGGTTGGCCAGGCCCAGCATGGCGATGATCTCGCCGTGGTCGACGATGGGCAGGCCGATGAAGGCGTGCAGGGGCGGATGGCCGGGGGGCAGGCCGCCGGCGCGTGGATCGTTGGCGGGATCATTGGCGATCACCGTCTGACGGCCGGTGAGTACGGCGCCGAAGAGCGTGTCGAGACGTTCGAAGATGAAGCCATCGGCGGCCTTGGCGTCATAGAGCGCGCGGGTCTCCGCGCTCCAGGCGATGTTGGTGAGGGCGTAGGTGCGCAGGTAAGGGGTGCCATCATCCCTGTGCAGGACTTCGCCGATGAATCCGAAGGCCGAGTCGGTGAGCTGCAGGCAGTCGTCGAGCAAACCGGCGAAGCGTTTGCGCATGTCGCGTGCGCTGATGAAACCCGATTGCAGGCTGGCGATTGCGCGCAGCATGTGTTCGGCGCGCTTGACCGTGGAGATGTCGGCGAAGGACGCCATTGCGCCGATGGCCCGACCCTGCCCGTCGAGCAGGGGGTCGGCATTGACCTGCAGCCAGCGGCGGCGGCCGTCGAGGGCGGTTACACCCATCAGCGTACCGCGCTGGGGGCGGCACAGACGCAGGGCGGCAAGCGCGGGATGGTCTTCGATCGCAAAGGGCGTGCCGTCCTCGTGGATGGCGTTCCAGTGCGGATCCTGCGTGCTGCGGTGGACCAGCGTGCTGCCCATGCGGCCGAGGATGCTCTCGGCTGCGGGGTTGGCGTCCACGATGCGTCCGCCACTGTCGATGACCACCACTCCTTCGGCGAGGGTATCGAGCAGGCCAGCGTAATCGATGGCGGCCGGCAAGTGCTCAGGCAAGCTTGTGTTCACGGTCATCTTCGATGAATTCCTCGCGATTGCGCCCGTGCTGCTTGGCCCGGTAAAGGGCCGCATCGGCCCGCGACATGCAGGCTTCGGGCTGCGGGTCGGCTGCGGTCAGGGTGGTGACGCCGATGCTGACCCTGATCCCGACTGTCTCATCCTCGGCCGCCAGCGGCTGTTGCGCAAGCTGTTCCCTGATGCGGCGGGCAACGGTCATCGCGGCCTGGGCGTCGGTGCCTGGGAGCAGTACGGCGAACTCCTCGCCGCCGAGGCGGGCGGGCAGGTCGCATTCACGCAGGCAACTGCGCAGGATGGTGCTGAAGTGGCAGAGCGCGCGATCGCCGAACTGGTGTCCCCAGCGGTCGTTGATGCGCTTGAAGTGGTCGAGGTCGAGCATCATCAGGGCCGACGGTGCCTGCCAGTGGCGGCGGATGCGCGCCAGTTCGTGGGCCAGGCGCTGCACGAAGACGCGGCGGTTGCTCAGCGTGGTGAGCGCGTCGGTGGTGGCCAGGCGCAGCAGGTCGGCCTCCATGCGCTTGCTCTCGCCGATGTCCTGCATGATGCCCACTGCGCGCAGCGGCCGGCCGCAGCCGTCGCGTTGCAGGACCTTGCCCGCGGCCAGGGTCCATACCCAGCCGCCGCCAAGGTGGCGCAGGCGGTGGGTGAAGCGGAACCCCGGGCTGAGGCCGCGGAAATGGCTGTTGAGGGCATTCAGCGCCGCGCCGAGGTCTTCGGGGTGGGCTCGGGTGAGCCAGCCCTGGGCGTCCACCGCGAGTACGCCGGCGCTTTCCCCGAGCATTGCCGCCCAGCGGGTGTCCACCGTGATCTGCCGGCGGGTGATGTCCCAGTCCCACATGCCCAGCTCGGCGCCGGCGAGCGCCAGGGCCATGCGCTCCTCGGATTCGGCAAGGCGCTCTTCGAGCTGGCTGCGGGCGATGGCATGGCGCATCGCCCGCACCAGGTCGGCGGCGACGAGGCGGCTCTTGAACAGGTAGTCCTGGGCGCCGGCGGCGAGGGCCTCAAGGGCAAAGTCGGAATCGTCGTTGCCGGTGAGGACGACGATGGGGGTGCGGCCGACCAGCGCACGCATGCGCTCGATGCTGTGCAGCCCGGAGGCGTCGGGCAGGCCGAGGTCGAGCAGCACCAGATCGGGGAGACGGTCGCCGAGCTGGGCGGAGACCCCGCCCAGGGTTTCGCTGCGGACAAGTTCGAACTCCCCCTGCCAGGCCTTGCGCAGGGCGATGGCAACCAGTTCCGCGTCGGCGGCTTCGTCGTCGACCAGCAGTATTCGTGTGTTACGTGGCGGGGTCGCCGGCGGCCGCGCCCGCGGGGGCAGTTCGGCCTGTTGCAGGTATTGCCTTACCAGTGCCAGCAGGGCGGAAGAGAACAGGCGCAGGTCGGCCTGCTTGGTCAGGTAACCGCGGGCGCCGCCGGCGCTGGCGCGGTCCATGTCGAGTTCGGCGGACGAGGTGCTGAGGACGACTACCGGGATCTGCCCGCAGCCCTCCTCGCGGGCGAGCGCAGCGAGGAATTCGTGACCGTCCATGCGTGGCATGTTGAGGTCGAGGAGGATCAGGTCCGGCAATGCCGCAGAGGCGTTGCGGCGGCGGCGCAGTGCGTCGAGGGCCTCGATGCCGTCGCTGCAGTGCGCTACCGTGGCGGCGAACTGCGCGTCACGGAGGATCTTGCGGACCAGGAAGGCGTCGGCCTGCTCGTCATCGACGAGCAGGATGTCCAGATTCGTGCTCGCCGCCTTCATCTGCCCTCCTTCTCCTCCTTGCTGTCTGCCCTGCGGCGGCTGGCGCTCTCAAGCAGGCGGCGGGCATGGGTGCTGATCGCAACGCGATGGCGGCGGGCGTCCAGGCGCAGGCGCTCGAAGGCTTCTCGCTCGTCCAGGGCATGGCGCTGCATGAGCACGCCAATGGCCATGCTGGTGCAGCGGTCGCTCTGCAGGGCGTGCTCGATCTGGCGCTGGTTTTCGCGCAACTGGCGGATGTCTTCGCCGCGCGCGAGGGCTCCGCGTATCACCGGGACGATCTGTCCGACCTCGATCGGCTTGAGCAGGTAGGACAGCGCGCCACAGTGGATGGCGGCCTGCACGACGGTGTCGTCGGCGTTGCCGGAGAGCATGATGAAGGGCGTGCTGGCGTTGCTCCGCAGCCACTCGGCGAACTTGATGCCGCTCATGCCTGGCAGGCTGACGTCGAGGATGGCGAGGTCAAAGGGCGCCTGCCCGCCGACCGCATCCATTGCGGACAGGGCGTCCTCGGCCTCCCAGACCTCGAAGCCTGCCCTAACCATGCCGCGGGCGAGCGTGCGGCGGATGACGAATTCGTCCTCGACCAGCAGGATGCGAGCCGCTGCGGGAGAGGCGGGTACTGAAGCAGTGGAAGCGGTCATCGATATCGTCAGCTCCTTCCGAGAGCGCGGTGGTTGATCATGGCGGAGAGTGTCGGCGCCTGGCAAGCGCCGTTCAGACCTTGAACTGGCCAGCGAGGCGCTCGACCGTGCGGGCAATCTCGCTGACCTGAAGGCTGGCGCCGTGGCTCTGTTCGGAGCTGGCAGCGTTGCGTTCGGCCATCTGCGCGATCTCCTCGACGGTGCGCGCGACTTCGCGCGCGGCAGTGGACTGCTCCTTGAGGGTGGCGCGGATCTGGCGCACGGCCTCGACTGCCTCCTCGGTGCGGTGCTGGATGTCCGCCACCGAACGGCCCGCGCCATGCGCTGCGTGCACGCCTTCATCGACGCGGGTGACACCGGTTTCCATCTCGCCGACGGCGTTGCCGGTGCGCGCCTGGATCTGCGCCACCATGTCGCCTATCACCACGGTGGCTGCCGCCGTACGCTCGGCGAGTTTGCGTACCTCGTCAGCGACGACGGCGAAGCCGCGGCCGGATTCGCCCGCACGTGCGGCCTCGATGGCGGCGTTGAGGGCGAGCAGGTTGGTCTGCTCGGCGATCTCCTTGATGGTCGCGACAATGTTGCTGATCTCGATGGAGATGCCCTTGAGGGCGCCGAGGCTGTCGGCAGCGTGGCTGACAGCCTCGGCAATGCGCGAGATCTGTCCGGCAGCGTCGTGGACCACCCGGGCTCCCGCGTGCGCGGCATCGCCGGCTGCCGAAGTCGATTCATGGGCGGTCACCGCACTCTCTTCAAGGTGGTCAATCGATACCGAGAGCTGCTCGATGGTGGCCGCCATCGTCGCCGCAGCGCTCGATTGCCGCACCGCGCCGGAGGCGGTGCTGCTGCTGGCGTCGACCAGGTCGCTGGCGGCGCTCGCCAGCCGTCCGGCGCCGTGGTTCATCTCGAAGGCGATCTCGTACAGGCGGTTGCGCATGATCTGCAGGTTGTTGAATACGCTGCCGATCTCGTCGCCCTTGCCGGGCGGGACGTGGGTGCGCAGTTCGCCGCCGGCGATCTGCCGCGTTACCTCGCAGACGCGCTGCAGACGGCGGTTCTGCTGGCCGACGATGAACCACAGCAGTCCGAACAGCGCCGCGCTCAGCAGCAGTGAGGTGGCAAGGGTGCGCAACGCCGGACCGTGGATGCGTGCGGCCAGGCTGTCCAGCGGAACGCTGGCCTCGATGACGCCGCGTACGTCGCCGATCTTCCAGTCGCGCCGCGGCGAGTCGGGGTGGGCATTGTGACAGTCAACACAGTTGGCCTCGGTCATCACGTCGGCCCGTGCCAGACGCAGCACCGGGCGTCCATGCAGGGTGTCCACGCGCGTGTAGGTGGCGGCCGGATTGCTGCGCAGTTGCGCGAGGGCGGCGCGGCCGAAGTCGTCGATACGGGCGAGGGCGTCGTTGCGGAAGGCAAACGGCGCGTCGCTGTACAGACGCAGTGCAGTGGCACCGCCATCGCCGCCCATCTCCGCGAGCGCACGCATCATGCTCGCCGGCAGCGGGATGCCGTGCGGATCGCCGTCGTAGTCGTGGGTGAGCTGCAGCCCTTGTGCCGCGGCCTTCGGAACAATGGCCCTGACGTAGAACTGGCGGGCGTTGCGGGCGCCCTCGATCATCGCCGCGGCGGTGTTCTCGCCGGCCTCGGCGAGCACCTCGTCCTTCAGGATCAGCATGTTGACGGTGGCGACAGCGCCGATCAGCAGACCTCCGGCGAGGGTGGGGAGGAGCACCTTGGCACGCAGCGACAGATCGCCGAAGCGCCGTCCGAGTTCCTGCAATGCGCCGGAAACCCCTGGGGCGATGACGTAGCCGCGCCGCAGGCGGTGGCCGCTGCCTTCCCGCATGGCGGCGTAGAGCGCTTCGGCGGCGCTGACTTCGGCCGTCGTCGGTTTCATCCGCACGCTCATGTAGCCGCCGTCGGTCAACGGCGTGGCGGTGGCCTTGACCCAGTAGTGGTCACCGTTCTTGCGGCGGTTCTTGACCACGCCTTGCCAGGCGCGTCCTTCCTTGAGTGTTGCCCACATGTCGCGGAAAGCTTCCGTGGGCATGTCCGGATGGCGGACGATATTGTGTGGCTGACCGATGAGCTCTTCGCGGCTGAAGCCGGCGTAGTCAACGAAGTCGTCGTTGACATAGGTGATGCGGCCCTTCGCATCGGTATGGGAAATGATCGAGCAGTCCTCGCGGACCGGGTACTCCACCTGCGTGATCGGAAGGTTCTGCTTCATGCCGCACCTGTGCTCGCCCTCTTGAAGGGTGCAGCGCACGGTGCGATGGACAGTCCGGCCAGGAGCGCAAAACCATCCCCGCAAGCCGTTTCGCGCTGATTGATCGGGCGTCGAATCGGGGGGAAGTTCCGCGGGGGCTGGGCGGAGACAGAATTACTGCAAAGCTGTTGTCACGGAGCCATCTTACTACAACTAAAGTCTTGTCTGACGGGCTGCTGCACCTGAATGGTGCTTCGCAGAGTGGCTTGCGGTTGTCATTGAGAATGCGAATGCGCCCTAATTCGGCGTGGGGTTTGCCCTCGGGGCGAGGATGAAAAGGAAACGGCTGCCTCGGCCGCCGGGTCCGGCTTCAATCCAGATGCGACCTCCGTGGCGTTCGACGATCTTGCGGCTGATCGCCAGGCCGATGCCGTTGCCCTCGTACTCCGTCCGTGTATGCAGGCGCTGAAAGACACGGAAGAGGCGCTCGCGCTGAGCGGGTTCGATGCCGATGCCGTTGTCGCTGACGCTGAACAGCCAGCCCTGCGGATGCGCACTGGCGTCGATATGGACCTCCGGCGCTTCGCCCGCGCGCCGGTACTTGATGGCATTGCCGAGGAGGTTCTGAAACAGGCGCACGAGTTCGTTGCGGCAGGCATGCAGGTGCGGCCATTCGCCGCTGATCTCGACCGCGGCCGCGCTTTCCGCGATGGCCGGCTCAAGGAAGCGGATCGCCTCTTCAAGCGCCTCGCGGACCGGGAAGTCGCTCAGCGGTGCCCCGCTGCGGCCAACGCGGGAATACTCCAGCAGGGAGACCAGCATCTCGTCCATGCGCGTGGCGCCCTCGGCGACGAAGTCGAGCATCCTGCGGGTGTCGCCCGACAGCGTGGTGCCCAGTTCCTGTTCGAGCAGTTGCGCATAGCTGGTGATCATGCGCAATGGCTGGCGCAGATCGTGGGAGGCAACGTAGGCGAACTGTTCGAGTTCGGCATTCGACTTGGCCAGCGCCGCGGCCTGGGCGTCGCGCTCAAGCTCCAGCGTCTTCAGCCAGGTCTGGTCGAAGAGGTAGCCACGGATCGCATCCACCGCGCCATCGCGGTTGCGGCTGATGCGGGTGGCGTCGTGGAACCAGCGGTATTCGCCGCTGCCGGTGCGCAGGCGGTAGGACTGCTCGAAGTGATCCGGCCCGGCGTTCATGCATGCTTGCAGTTCTTGGGTTACTGCGATGACGTCGTCGGGGTGTATGAGGTCGGTGTAGCGCACGTTCGCCGCACACAGTTCGGCAGCACTGTAGCCGAGCACTGCCCCGACGTTGCTCGATACCGCGAGTACCCGGCCGCTGAGGTCGGGTGCCCAGTTCAGCACCACCACCGGGCCGGTGGAGAAGAGGTCGCGCTCCCGGCGCAGGGCTTCGGTGGTCTGGTGGGCCTCGCTGATGTCGCGCGCGATGCAGACGAAGGACGGCGACGTGGATGCGGAGCCCTCCTTGCGGGCGACGCAGAGTTCGAAGTGGCGCAGGCCGTTGGCGGTTGACAGGGCGTAGCGGTGGCCCTGGCTGCGCCCGCGCAGGCGTGCCTCCTGAATGGCCTGTCTGGCAACGGCAGCAACCTCGGCGGGGAGCGTCTCCGCCACCGTGCAGCCAAGGAAGCGCTCCGCGGGGGCGTAGAGCTGGCCGGGGTCTGCGGTGTGTACGCCGATGAAGCGCTCGTCGCCGTCGACCTCGAAGAGCAGGTCGGGGATGGCGTTGAGGGTGGCCGCGAGGTGGCGCTGGGTCTGCTCGTGGCGGCGTTTGAGGAGCGCGGTACGGAAGCCCGCAGCGCTGAGCAGGGCGAGGCTGAGGGCAAAGGCAAGCAGCCACGGCAGGTAGCGTTGCCAGACGTCATGCCAGGTGAACTGGGGGGCACCGTCGAAAGGCGGCAGGCGCAGGCTGCGCAGCAGTCGTTCCACGGCTTCGTAGTCCGCCGCCGCGCTGAAGCCGTGGATGTCGAGTGCCTGTGCGACTGGCGAATCGGCATCCAGCAGCAGCAGCGCGGCGGCGACCCGGCGGGCGGTATCGGGATTGACGTGCGGGGCGGCGAACAGCGGCCACTCGGGGTAGAGGCGGGTCGACAGCTGATGGGGGTAGCCGGGCAGGGTTTCGGCTGCGAGAACACGCACGGCACCCGCACTCAAGCGACCTTCGGCAATCATGCCCTCGATCACGCCGCTGCGCACGAAGCCGGCATCGGCGTGCCCGCCAAGCACCGCGTCGACGACGCGGTCATGGGGGGTGCCGACAAAGCTGAGGCGACCGGCAGCAGGAAGTGGCAGGCCGCTGTCGACCATGCGGGCGGCCTGAGCCTGGTAGCCGCCCAGCGAGAACGGACCCACCGCAGCGATGTGTACGTCAACGAGATCGCCGAGTGTGCGCAGATCCTCACGCTGCGGGTGGACGATGATCACCCCGCCGAAGCTGTTGAGTGCGCCGCTGCCCTGGGCGCGCGGCACCAGGGTGACGAGCGCGCCGGAGAGCGGATTGCGGTTGCGCAGGGCGATGAAGTGGCTCGGGTTGGTGAGCGCGAAGTCGATCTGCTGTCGCGCCAGGGCTGCCTCCAGCTCGTCGTAGGGCAGGGCGATGACGCGCACCGTAATGCCTTTGCCGAGCTCTTCCTGCAGGTAGGCGGCCAGCGGGTGCCAGCGCTGCGCGACCTCGTGTGCCGGGCGGTGGGCAAGAACGCCGATGACGATGCTGTGGGCGGTGTGGGCAGGGAGGGCGGAGATCAGTATGCAGAGCGTGGCGAGCGCTCGCAGGAAAGCGGCAAGCAGCGCACTGCTCGCGCCACACGGTGGGTATTCGTCGCTTTCCGCTGATCTTGCCGTCATCGTGTGCGCTGGCCGTTGGGAGGAGGGAGGTATTCGGCGCTGATCTGCGGTACTGGCGCGGCGCTGGTGGCGATGGCGCCGATCTCGCGCTTGACGGCAAGCAGTTCCGCCGCCACCGCGTGCAGGCGCGGGGCGCCGTGCGCAAGGAGGCGGTGGTTGGTATGGACGTCGGGCAAGTGCAGGCCGCGGAAGGTGCGCAAGGCGGTGGGGCCGTCGCCGCCCAGCCTGATCGCCAGCCGGTAGCCGGCGTCGGCGGGGTTGCTGCGCAGATGGTCGAGGGCGCGGAAATGTGCCCCAAGCAGCGCGCGCAGCGCGGCCCGCCCGGTGCGCCGCTGCAGCGCTGCCGGACGGATGGCGAGCACGTCGTAGATGGTGTCGGGGATCTGGCTGCTGTCGAAGAGCAGCTCGCCTCCCGCGACGAGCAGTGTCGATGCCAGCGGTTCGTAGGTGACGACGGCGTCGATGCTGCCGTCGTGCCAGGCGCCATGCTGCGCGTCGATCGTCATCGGCACTGCGGTGATCGCCCCGTGCGGCAGCTCCGCGGCCTGCAGTGCCTTGTGCAGCATCAGTGCGCCGAGGGCGGAGTCCTCCACGCCGATACGTTTGCCGTCGAGTGCAGCGAGCGAATCGACCCCGGCCTTGCCGATCAGCATGTCGGCGCCGGAGGAGATGTTGAAGATCAGCACCACCGCGAGATCCGTGCCCTTGGCCTGCAGGCGCAGGACTTCGTCAAAGGTCAGGGCGGCGCCGTCAACCTCGCCGCTGGCCAGCAACTGCATGGATTCGGTCGCCGAACCGGTGGCGACGAGCTCCACGGCCTTGCTGTCCAGCCAGCCTTCGTGGCGGGCCATGAACATCAGCTCGTAGCCCGGCCAGACATGGGAGGCTACCCGCAGCGCAGGGCGCTCGGCGGGGGTACAGGCGCCCGCCAGCACGGCGATGGCAATGGCCAGCAACAGTCCCTGCAGGACCCGTGCGGGCGTCATTGCGGCCCTCTGCGAGGCCTTGAGCACCTGCCGCCCCATGCACCTACAGCCGGAAGCGCGCCACCGATTCCTGCAGCCCCGATGCCAGGCGTTCGAGTTCCTGGGCGGCGGCGACAGTGTCCTGGATGGCGCGTTCGTTCTCCTGCGCCATGGTGGCGATGGCGTCGATGCTGCGCGTGACCTGCTCGCTGGCGCGGCGTTGCTCGGCGGTGGCGCTGGCGATGTTGTCGAGTCCCTCGCCGACCTCGCTGACCGAGGCGTTGGCCGCCTCCAGCACCCCGGAGACCTCCTCGGCGGCCTTGCGGCTCGAATCGAGATGCTCCAGACCGCGGTGGATGGAGGTCTGCACCGACTGCGACTGGCGGGTGATCTGCTGGGTGATGCCGTCGATCTCGCTCGCCGAGCGCGCCGACTTCTCCGCCAGCTTGCGCACCTCGTCGGCGACCACGGCAAAGCCGCGGCCCTGTTCGCCGGCACGCGCGGCCTCGATGGCGGCATTGAGGGCGAGCAGGTTGGTCTGCTCGGCGATCTCGCGCACCTCGCGGGTCATGGTGGTGATCGCCTTCGTCGATTCGACGAACTCGCCCACCGAATCGGCCATGTGGCGCACCGCCTGCTGCACCTCGGTGACCTCGCCGACCAGTTGCGCCAGGCTGCGCTGGCCCTCCTGCGAGCGCGCCAGGCTCTCGCGCGAGCGTTCGCGGACGTCCTCGGTGCTGGAGGCGATGTGGGTGATGTTGCCGAGCATCTCGTCGACCGCGGCGGCGGCGCTCACCGACTGCTCGTTCTGGCGGTGAGTGCTCTGCGCCAGGCGTGCGGCGCTCGCCGACAGGCCGCGAGTCGATTCGCTTACCGCTGCGGCCGATTCCCCGACCTGCTTCACCAACCCGCCGATGGTGCTCATCATCTGGTTGAAGGTGCCGGCGGTGGAGCCGATCTCGTCGTGACCGCCGACCTTCAGGCGGCGGCTGAGGTCACCTTCGCCGCGGGCGATCTCGGAAAGGCTGGCGCTCAGTTCGGAGAGCGGGCGGGTGACGAAGGAGCGGATGAAGAGGACGACGAAGCCGAGCAGCGGTATCGACACCATCACCGCGAAGAGGAAGATCTGGTTGCGGAAGTCATCGACCGCTTCATTGACCTTGTCCAGCGAGATGCGCATGCTCACCGCGCCGAGCACGGTGCCTTCGGGGACCATGTGGCAGACCAGGCAGTCCTTGCCGAGATAGTTGGCCGAGGCGCGTGAGGGCAGCACCACGCGCAGATGCTCGCCGTAGTGCGCATCACGCTCGACGCGGATCACCGCCTCGCCGCCGGCGAGCACGCCGCGTTCGGCCTCGTCGGTAGCGGTCTCGGTTGCGGTGCCGGGGCCGTACAGCCGTGCCGTGGCCTCGCCGCGCAGCACCTTCAGGTCACGCACCGAGGAGAGTTCCTTGATCTGGTCGAGGAAGACGTCGCGCTGGTCCACGGTGCCGGTGATCATCATCCCGGTCAGCCCCGCCATGGTCATCTCATTGACCGTGCTGGCGAAGTCCTTGGCCTGCTCGATGGCGGTGTTGCGGCTGACCCGCGTCTCCCAGATGATCATGGTGTTCCAGGCCAGGATCAGCATCAGCCAGATCGCGGCTGCCAGGCGCAGCCAGATGGGGAGGTCTTGAAGTCGGCGCATATCGTTCCTTGCCCGCCGGGCAGATCGTTACCGGCGTTAACGGCGGATGTGAAGCATTCTTGATCAGGGCTTGCCACCTGTCTGCATGGTAGCAAAGCAGCAAAGCTGGCAAAAATGAGAGTAGTCAAGAATAAGCGTGGCTTTTCTGCCCGAGGATCAACTGCGCGCGTGGCGCTGTTGCGCCACCATCGCCAGCACGTAGCCGTTGAGTTCGCGCATCGGTACCGGCTTGCCGAACACGGTGATGTTTTCGGGAAGGCCGCCGTGTTCGGCGATCTCTGCCGCTGACAGGCCGGAGACGACGATGATGTGGGTGTCGGCGGCGAGGCGGTTGTCGCGGATGCGGCGGATCATCTCGAAGCCGTCCATGCCCGGCATGCGCAGGTCGGTGATCAGCAGGTCGGGGGTGTCGCGGCCGATGGCGAGCAGGACGTCGAAGCCGCTGGAGACGATGTCGAGCCTGACGGGGAGCTGCCAGGCATCGATGGAGTGGCGGTAGAGCTTCTGCAGGACGGTGTCGTCCTCGGCGACGAGGATCTTCAGCGCTTGCCCGTGCGGGCGCGCTGCGCTGCCGTTGCGTGTGCCGGTCTGCGACTGGGCGATGAAGCGGTCCACCGAGGACTGCAGGATGCGCCGATGGCCGCCGGCGGTCTTCCAGCCTTCGAGGACCCCGCTTTCCACCATCTGCTGGACGGTGCCCAGGGAAAGGCCGAGCTGGCGCGCGGCCTGGGTGGTGCTGCAATAGTCTGCGGAAGGGGTCTTGCGGGTCATTTTGCTGGAAATGCCAAATATGATGCCGGGGCCGAATATTGGCATATTAATGCAGATTTGGCATCTTCTCCGATGCGCGCCAGCCGCCGCTGGCGGGGCATTCAGTCTGCCGGGCCGGCAATGGCGTCGAGCACGCGTTCCAGTTCGGCGCGGCGCAGCGGTTTGGCGAGGTAGTCGTCCATGCCTGCGGCCAGGCAACGTTCGCGGTCACCCTGCATGGCATTGGCGGTGAGTGCGACGATGGGGGTGGGTGTGGCGCCGCTGTCCTGTTCGTGGCTGCGGATGGCGCGGGTGGCGGCGATGCCGTCGAGTACCGGCATCTGCATGTCCATCAGGACCAGATCGAAGGGCCCGTCCTTGAAGGCCTGCACTGCGGCCGTGCCGTCGTGGGCAAAGCTGACCTGGTGGCCGAGCTTGCGCAGCAGGCTGTCCATCAGGCGGCGGTTGATCTCGTTGTCCTCGGCCACCAGGATGTTCAGGCTGCGCGTACGCGTTGCCGGCGCTGCCGGCGTTGTCGCGGGAGGCGGGCTGACGGTGGCCGGCAAGGCCGCGCTGCCTCTCTCGGCGAGGGCGAAGCGGGCGCAGAAGCTGAAGCGGCTGCCCTGTCCGGGGGTGCTGTCGAAGTCGAGGGTGCCGCCCATCATCTCCACCAGGCGGCGCGAGATGGTCAGTCCCAGACCGGTGCCGCCGTAGGCGCGGTTGATCGAGGCGTCGGCCTGGGCAAAGGGCTCGAAGATGTGGGCCTGTTTGTCGGCGGCGATGCCGATGCCGGTGTCGACGACGGTGAAGCGCAGCGCACAGTGTCCGGCGGCGATCTCGCCAAGCTCGCCGAGCAGGCGCACGCTGCCGCGGGCGGTGAACTTGACCGCGTTGCCGAGCAGGTTCATCAGTACCTGACGCAGCCGTGCGGGGTCGCCGCGGACTTGGGGGGGCAGCCGCGGGTCGAGCTCCAGCGCCAGCTGCAGGCCCTTGCGCTGCGCGGCGAGGTCGAAGCTGGCGAGGCTGCTGCGCAGCAGCGCGGCAAGATCGAAGCTGTCGTCGGCGAACTCCAGGCGGCCGGCCTCGATCTTGGAGAAGTCGAGGATGTCGTTGATGATGGTGAGCAGGTGTTCGGCCGAACCCAGGATCATCTGCAGGTTGCGGCGCACGGCATCGGGCAGGGTTTCTTCGAGGGTGAGCTGGGCGAGGCCGATGATGCCGTTCATCGGTGTGCGGATCTCGTGGCTCATGTTGGCGACGAAGGCGCTCTTGGCTTCGCTGGCGGCTTCAGCGCTGGCGCGCGCCTGAACCAGTTCGTCGATCATCTGGCGTTGTTCGCTGATGTCGGTCATGGTGCCGATGAGGCCACTGTCGAGGGCGCCGATGTTGTCGCGCCGCCTGACCTGCACGCTGACCCACGGGCGCTGCGTACCCGCGGTGCGCAGGCGGGTCTCGAAGCGCGTCGTGCTGCGCTCCCCCTGCCTGACTGCGTCGAGCAGGGGGAGCGCCGCTGCGGCGTCCTCGGCGTGGAAGAAGCTCTCCAGGGGCTGGCCGACCGTGTCGCTGTGGGTAAAGCCGGTAATACGGCCCCAGGCGGTGTTGACGAAGTGCATGCGGCCGGCCCAGTCGGTCTGGAAGATCACCTCGCCGACTGTTTCCAGTACGGTGCGCAGGCGCACTTCGTTCTCGGCGGCGAGGGCACGCAGCTGCTCGGTGCTTTCGTGATTGATGCACGCCCGGCAGGCTGTCGCCAGGCGCGCGAAGATCGGTTCGAGGGCGGCGATGATGCTGTCGTCGATGGGGCGGCCTGGGCGGACCAGTGCGCACAGGCCGATCCCCGGCAGGGCCATGAAATGGGTATGGCTGTGGTCGGGGCCGGTTACGCAGGCGCTGGGCTGGCGGTCGGCGGCGTAGTGCCTCATCGCCGCCAGCAGGGTGGGGTCGCTGGCCAGCAGCGTGCTCTCGCGCAAAGGGTAGGCAAAGCGATGCACCGGCTCCTCACCGTCCTTCTCGTCCAGCCAGACGTGCGCCGCGCGGCAGCCGAGCAGCTTCAGCGCCGGCGGGAAGAAGCGGCGCAGCATTGGCCCGAGGCGCAGCTCCTGCCCGATCAGCAGGGCCAGCTCGTACTGCAGCGCGACGAGCGCGAGGCTCTGGTTGGCAAGCGGCGGCATCGGCATGCTCAGGCCCGTGGCGAGGCGAGCACCAGGGTCTTGTTGTAGAACTCCAGGCAGGTGCTGCCGCCGTTGGCGATCTCGCCCAGGGTGAGCATGCCGAACAGCGGACGTGCACCGACGGCCTGTTGCACGGCCTCCAGCTCGCGGGTGAAGGCGTCCTGCAGGAAGAGCACGCGGCTGATGCAATCCACCACCATTACTGCGTCGTTGCCGGCGGCGAGCTGCTTGCCGCAACGCGCGGCAGCGTCGATGAGCGCCTCCGGCTGGCCGCGCAGCAGGTGCACCACGCTGTTGGCGGGCACCTCGCCGACGCAGGTGACGCCGCTGTCGGTGCGGGTGATGGGGTCGCGCACCACCAGGCTGCCATCCGGACGCTCCATGCCGAAGGGGTAGGCCTTGGCGATGCTGAAGAAGTTGCCGCTGTCGAAACGCTGGCCGCTGTCGGCCTCGACGTGCTGCCGGTAAACCTCGAAGGCGGGCTTGAAGTCGAGGTGGGTGACGATGTTGCCTTGTGCCGCGGTGACCACGAAGGGGCCGGCGAAGCGCTGCCAGCCGTGCTCGACGGCGAGGTCCAGGGGCCACGGCAGGCTGACCAGCTGGGCATGATCGGTGAGCATGCCCTGGTTGGAGAACAGGCAGGGCTTGCGTACGAAGCTGAGGCTGCCGGCGCCGCCGCCGAAATAGCCCGGTTCGCTGCCCAGGACATCGTAGATGCCGTCGAGCAGTGCGCCGATGCGGGTGGCCATGCCGTCAACCAGCACCAGCAGGCTGTGCGGCGGTTCCGTGCCATCGAAAAGCGCTTCCACCGATTCATAGTAGTCGGCATCGGGGTCGGAGAGGCCGGGCAGGTCCACCACCGTCAGCGCGGTGCTGAAGCCGATCACCAGATAGCCGAGCGGCTGGTTGCGGCGTTCGTGGATGAGCTGCGGGAAGACGCCGCCGCACACCGGCACGTCGAGCCTGCGCAACCAGTCGTCGAAATCATCCGCGCGACAGTCGTTGCCGTCGGCAGCGAGGATGGCAAGGGCCCGTGCACCGCCGGCAAGAGCTTGCCCGGCGAGGGCGAACAGTGCGGCCGGTGCCGGATCGGCGCTGAAGTGGATGGAAAGCCGGGGCATGGTCAAGATTGCTCTCCCGTGTAGTTGAACGCGTCGGGTGGAGTTTAACCCAGTGTGGGTGGGTCATTGGGGTTGGTTGCATATTTGCAATTAATAAAAAAAATGCCATAAATGACACTTTTCTGACTTTCTGCTGGCCCGGCTATTGCTTGGCTTGATGAGCCGCCCCACTCCTGCAGATCCATGTCCGATCTTTCCTTGCCCCTCGCTGCGTCGCCTTCGTTCCCTGCCGGGCAGCGTCGTGTGCCGGCCTGCCTCGATCTGCACCGTGCCGGTGCGGTGGTGCGCGGCGGAGCTGCCCCCATCCCCCGGTTTGGTGACCGCGTCATTCGCCTGCTAACAATGAACAGGCAGCCTGTACACGTCTTCGACAAGCCGGGCGTGGGTTGTGGGGAGGGCTGAACCCGTGCATCCCGCACCCAGCGACCTGCTCCCCTGCGCTCAGCTGCGCCACCACCCGCGCGGGAGCTTCATCTGTACGCCGGGACGGGCCGGCGACCGCGTCTTCGTGCTGCAGAGCGGGCGCGCGCGGGTCTTCCTCGCCGGCGAGGGCAAGGAGCTCACCCTGGCCTTTCTCGAACCCGGGGAGATCTTCTCCACCCACAGCCGTGCCTGGGTCGAGGCGGTCACCGACTGCTGCGTGCAGGTGGCCGACACGCGCAGCTTCCAGGCCCGCCTGCTGGCCGAGCCGCAGCTCACCCCGGTGGTCATCCGCGTGCTTGCGCGGCTGCTCGCCGGCTCCATCGACATCATCGAGAATCTCGCCTTCCGCGACGTGCCCGCGCGCCTGGCGCACTACCTCCTCGAACAGGCCGCAGCTATCGATCCGGCCCTGCCCGCGGGGCTGCGTCTGCCCCTCGCCCTGCGCAGCGAGGACATCGCCCGCATGCTCGGCACCACGCGGCAGACGGTGTCTTCCCTGCTCACCGGATTGGTGCGCAGTGGTGTGCTGGCGCGTGACGGCCGGCGTGCGCTGATCATCCTCGATCCGGCAGCGCTGCGTCGGCGTGCCGGCGCCGGCGGTTTGTCGGCTGGCTGACAGACAGCGCGGCGGCAGGCGGCGACAATGGCGCCATCACCCCTTCTGCCCGGAGTGCCCCGATGTCCGACAATCCCTACGCCGCAGCCGTGGCCGCCAACCCCTTCGCCCAGGCCCTCGACAAGCCGGACCGCTACGTCAGCTTCTGCGGCATCGACTGCGACGGCAACGCCCGTCTGCTGATGCAGTACGTGCGCCGCCACATCGACCAGCCCGGGCAGAGCAATGCCTTCTGGGACAAGTTCCGCGACAAGCTGGAAGGACGCAGCAGCCAGCGTTGTGACGAACTCTTCCTGGTACATAGCTACATCAACATGATCCGCGAACTGTTCGAAACCCACGGCGACGACGAGGCCCTCGCGCTGCTCGAACGCATCGAGGAGGAGTGCTGCTGAATCAGCCCGCCTGTCTCTGCAACACCTGCAGGGCCATGCTGCCGTGTTCGGCGCTCAGCGCCTGCCCGCCGAGCAGGCGGGCGACGATGCGCTCGGGGGAGAGGACGATGAGGATGGCCTCGTCGCCGTGTTCGGGGCGTACGACGAACTCGGCCAGGGCGGCGTTGCTCTGGTAGAGCTGGTTGACCGGGTCGATGTGGTCGTTGGCGACCTCCGGGATTTCCCCGAGGCGGTGGACGAGGATGCCGAAGGGCGCCTCGTCGCGTCCGCGCACCACCACGACCTGGCGGTAACTGCCGGCATCGACCGGGCGGCGCAGGCGCAGGTGGTCCTTGAGGTCGAGCACGAGTACCGGGCGCTCGCGGAACATGAACACCCCGCTGACATGGGCGGGCAGGCCCGGCACCGGGGTGATGCCGACGGCGTCGACGGCTTCGAGCACGCGGCTGGCCGCGATGCCCAGCCATTCGTCGCCGATGAAGAAGGTGGCGATCTCCGTGCTGGCCACCGTTGCGGCGTTCTGGCGCAGACGCGGCAGGCGTACGCTGTCCTGGGGAGCGGTTGCCGTTGCCGCTGCCGCGGGGCTCTCCAGCGGTACGAAGACCAGCGCGGCGAGGTCGTTGCGGTAGGCGTCGGCAGCGGATTTGTACTCGCGGTAGCCGGCCGACATGGACACGCCGATGGCGTGGTAGCTGTCGCCGATGAGCTGGATGTCGGCCGTGTGCGCACCGTTGTCGAGACGCAGCAGGCCGTCGCCCACCGGCAGCGTGCTGCCGACCGGGAAGCGTGCGTCGGTGCTGGCGATCACCATGCGCTGGCGGTCGGCGAATACCGCGAAGCTGCCTGCCAGCACCTCGCCATCGGCGCTGCGCGGCAGGGCGTCGTGCAGCATGGCGGTGAACTGGGGTTCGGCATCGAAGACGATGCCGATGCCGCCGCAGGCCCGCCCGTCGTTGCCGGGGATCGCTGCGGCATAGACGTAGGTGTGGCGGTTGCGGTACAGCGGGGTGGGGGCGAAGGCCGACACCACGTAGCTCTGGGTATCGGTGAGGTTCAGGCAGCGGCGCACCCATTCCTCGTTCACGGTCTGGCCCAGACAGTCGCCATACTCGGGGTTGGAGACCGCCAGCGCGACGCCGGCGGCGTCGAAGACGACGAGGTTGTCGTACACCGTGTAGAGCGCGTTGATCGCCTCCAGGACCGCGGTGATGCGCGCGCCGACCCCCGCGGAGTCGGCGCGGCAGTGCGCCAGCTGGGTTGCGAACAGGCTCGTCAGTGCCCACCAGCGGCAGTCATTGGCGCGTTCGTACAGGTTGCGGTCCATGATGTCGATGGCCAGCGAGGCTAGGGCCTGTTCTCATTCGCGCTGGCGGATCGCGTGGGCCAGTCTGGCTGTGCCGGCAAGGCGCGCGAGGCAGTCAATGGCCGCTCCCTTGACAACGAGCGCAACGCCGCCGGCGCGGCCAGACTGGCCCACCCGAAGGGCTCGCACCAAATGGCCCGCATCTCGGCGTTGCGCCTCCTTGCAAGACGGCCAGTCTTGCTGCGTCGGCGCGCCTTGATCTGCGAGCCATTTGGTGCAAGCGCGACCGCCAGCGCGAATGAGAACAGGCCCTAGGGCCAGTACAGGCCACAGAATCAGTGTCTGACGCATCGCCTCAGTTCTCGTAAACAGTTACCAGGCGATCGCTGGCGAACATCGCGGCGGGAGAAATGACCTGCTCGTCGGCGGGCGGCTGGCCTGGCCAGCGTTCGCGGATCTTGGCCTGGACGGCCGGATGGGACAGGTCGAATTCGCTGATCGTCTGCAGGGCGCCGATCTCGATGCCGAGCGCGCGCTGATAGACCTTCCAGACCAGCTCGGAGCAATACACGCGCTCGTCCGACCACTCGAAGTAGAGGTCGTAAGGACGCCCCAGCAGGGCCTCGCCTTCGGCAAGCAGGCGCTGCAGCGCCGCTGCCGTGAGCACCTGTCCGGCATCGACAAGGCGCCTGACCACGAAGCGCCCGCCCTCGCCCCTGCGCACCCAGTCGGCCAGCGGCGTGAACTTCACCGGTTCGACGGCCTCCAGCACCAGCGCCTGGCCGTCGCGGATGAACACCATGCCCATGTGGCTGTAGGGCGATGCCGTGGCCTTCTGCACCGCCAGGCTCTGTGCCGAACGCGAGGTGTGAAAGATGATGTCGCCACCACGCGCCTGATAAGCGCCTGCAGCATGGCAGGCAGGCGCGAGGATGAACAGCAGGGAGATGAGCAGAAGTCTCACGATTGCTCCACAAGGTGTCGCCCGGGGCAGGACAACTGCCGCCGGTACGGCGCAATATGATAACCGCAAGAATGGCGGCGACGCCCCCGACAACGAAAAAGGAGCCTTGCGGCTCCTTTTTCGTGCTGCCGATGAGGCATCGAGGCCTCATCAGCGAATGTCTGGAGCGGGAAACGAGTCTCGAACTCGCGACCTCAACCTTGGCAAGGTTGCGCTCTACCAACTGAGCTATTCCCGCGTATCGTGCTGCCTGTGGAGCCTTGCTCCGTGCCGTGCGTTGCGCGACGGGGGCGAACTATACCGCCCTTCCCACAGCGATGCAACACCCCCGCGAAGAAAGCGCCCTGCTCACGCCAGGCGCAGCGTCGCGCTGATGCAGACGCCGTCGCCGCCGGGCAGATTGGTGGCACTGAGGCTGCCGCCGTGGAAGGCGGCGATCATGCGGGCGACGTAGAGGCCGAGACCCAGATGAGGATCGGCGCCACTGCCATCGGCCTTGCGCACCGACACCATGGCCTCGAACATCCGCCCCTGGAGGGCGTCCGGCAGCAAGGGGCCGCGGTTGATCACCGCCAGCGTGCAGGTGGTGGTCTGGAACTGCAGGACGACACGGATCGGCGCCCCCGCGACAGTGAAATCGACGGCATTGTCGACGAGCTTGTCGAGCATCTGCGCAGCGAGATCGGGCGCACCGCGCACCCACACCGGATAGGGCGGCAGCTCGGCCTCGAAGACCTGCGCCGGATGCACGGCGCGATAACCATTGACGCATTCTGCAAGCACCGCGCGCAGGTCGAAACGCTCGCTGGCAGTGCTTGCCAGCGCCTGTTCGAGGCGGGTCGCCTCGCTCATCCGCGAGAGGATGCGCGAAAGGCGGTCAAGCCCGCCCTGGGCGCGCTCCATATAGGTGCGGGCATCCTCCGGCAGCTGCGCGGCATCGAGGTTCTCCAGCGACGAGCGCACCACGGCGATGGGGGTGCGCAGTTCGTGGGAGAGACGGCTGGCCATGTTCTCGAGATAGGCATGATGGCCGCTGAGGCGTTCGAGGAGCGCGGAAAAGCTGCGCGACAGGTCGCCGACCTCGTCGCCCGCGCGCGAGGCGGTGACCAGCGTGGTGATGCGCCCTTGTCCATCGATGGCGTGCTCGGCTTCGTCGCGCAGGCGACGGATACGCGACGACAGATGGGAGGCAAAGGCCAGCACCGGCAAGGCGACGAGACCGAAGCCGATCACCGTGAGCAGCACCAGGCGCTCCAGCGCATGCTGGCGCAGCGAGGCGATGGAGCGGGCGTCCTCCTCCACTACCACCGCACCGATGACACGATCACGCTCCCAGATCGGGTGGGCGGCGGAAACCCGCAAGGCCTTGCCGTCGCCACTGCCGCGCAGGGCAGCGGCGGGGATACCCATCAGCGCGTCGTGCACCTCGCGCCCACGGATGATCTCCCAGTCATCGCCGACCACCTCACCGGGCGCCTGGGCGATGCGCGCGACCCAGCGCCGCCAGGTTGCCAGCCAGTAGCCCGCGCCCTCCTCCGGCGCCTCATCGGCCGCGGGGAGCTGGCCGGCCAGTGCCAGCACACGCAGATCGCGGCTGACCACGCTGATGCGCGAGGTGCTGCGCTGCACCCCGCGGAGTATGGCCTCCAGCTCGGCGAGACTGCGCTGCGGGGTGATCAGCGCGGCGAGCGGCGTGCGCATGACGTCGATGATCTCCTCCCCGGGCAACAGCGAATCTCCCGCAGCCACCGCCGAAGACGGCTCCCATTCGCGCAGCCCGAGCAGTTGCGGACGTTCGTGCAGCGCCGTGGCCACCGCGCGCGCGGTGGCGATGACGGCCTGCTGCTGGCCATCCACCATGAAGGCTTCCATCTCGACGACGTATCGGTAGCCCACCCACGGCAGTGCCAGCAGGAGCAGCGACAGCAGCGCCAGCTTGCTGCGCAGGCTGAGGCGCGGATGCGCCGGCGTGCTCATGCGTCCTTCCAGCGGTAGCCCATGCCGTAGACGCTTTCGATGGCGTCGAAAGCGTCATCGACCGCCGCGAACTTGCGGCGGATGCGCTTGACGTGCGAGGTGATGGTGCCGTCGTCAACCAGACGGGCATCGTGCATGAGCTGGTCGCGGCTCTTGACGTGGCCGGGGGTCCTGGCCAGCGTATGCACCATCCAGAACTCGGTAAGGGTGAGATCCACCGCCTCCCCGCGCCACTGCGCCGCCAGCCGCATCACGTCCAGGCGCAAGGCGCCGCGCTCAAGGCAGTCTTCCTGCGGCTTCGCCTCGGCAAGCGCGTCGATGCGGCGAAACAGGGCCGCAATGCGCGCCAGCAGGTGGGGCATGGAGATGTCCTTGGTGAGATAGTCATCGGCGCCCAGGCGCAGGCCGGAGACGACATCGAAATCACTGTCGCGCGCAGAAAGGAAGATGATCGGCAGGCGTCGGGAGAGCGCGCGCAGCTCGCTGCACAGGGTAAAGCCGCCTTCGGGCTCGTCGCCAAGGCCGACATCGATCACCGCGAGGTCGGGCAGGCGCACCCGGAAGGCGGCCATCGCTTGCGCGCGGTCGGCGTGGGCGGCAACCTCATAGCCCTGGCGGGTGAGCGCCTCGGCGTAATTGGCACGGATGGCGGCTTCATCCTCGACGATGGCAATGCGGCGTTTCATGTGCAGCCCCGGAACTTCGGCAAAGCGCCAATGGTAGCGCGCCCGCTCAGTTCGCGGCGCGCCCGAACAGACGCCTGAACCAGCCTCCCGCCGGCGCCGGGGGCGGGTCGACAGGCGCATGGCTCTGCAGGTGGGCGCGCACCGCCCCGGCGTAATCGGCATCGTCGCGGCGGATGTGGCTGAGCAGCCAGTTCTTGAGCAGTTCGTGGAGCTCGACGGCGACATCCTCACCATCGCCAAAGCGTTCGGCGTAGAGATTGACCCGCCGCACGAAGAGCTCATGAACGCGCTTGTGGGCCTTGCAGAAAGGATAGCCGGCCTCTTCCTGCACGCTCTCCTCGAAGGCGAAGTGCGACAGCGTGTAGTCCATCATGCCGTCGATGACCCGGCCGATGGCTGCGCGGTCGGACGCCGCGCTGGCCTCTTCGAGTTCGTTGATGTAGTCGACGATGCGCATGTGCTGCTTGTCGATGACGTCGATACCGGTGTTCAGATCGCTGGTCCAGCGGATGGGCACGACACGCTCCTCTCGGGGTTGGATGCGCTGCCGCCCGGGCAGAGCCGGGCAGCATGCGGCAGGCGATTCATATTGTATATGAGCGGATTATATACACATTCCGGTCATGGCCTTGTCGCCGATCTGCAAAGATCTGCGACCTCCTGCGGCGCCGCGCAAACGCCATTTTTATGCCACTTTTCGCCCGCACTTCTCCCCTTTTCGCCCCCGCTGGCGACCGCATCGGGCGCTGTAATGCAATCACTGGCACAACGCTCATTGCATACAGGGAGAACACTGATGAACACGATCACTGCCGCAGCACAACGGCCACGGCATCACGCCATGGAAATCGCCACGCTGGTGGCACACATCCTCCTCGGCGGACTGGGCATCGCCCTCGCCCTGGGGGCTCTGGTCCTCTTCCTCGCCAGCCCCGCGCACGCCGCCGGCGACACCACCGTGGCAATGCCCGCTGCCGCCGCCGGCCAGGGCACCCTGCTGCTGCGCGCCGCCGACGGCAGCACCCACGCCGTACCGGTGCTCGACACCGAGGTAGACATCCGCGTCAGCGGCCCGCTGGCCCGGGCACGCGTGGTGCAGACCTTCCGCAACCCCGGCGAAGCCTGGCAGGAAGGCATCTACGTCTTTCCGCTGCCCGACAACGCCGCCGTCGATCGCATGCGCCTGCGCATCGGCGAACGCATCGTTGAAGGAGAGATCCGCGAACGCGAGGAGGCCCGCGCCACTTTCGAACAGGCCCGCGAGCGCGGCCAGCGCGCCGCACTGGTGGAACAGGAGCGCCCCAACCTGTTCACCACCAGCGTCGCCAACATCCCCCCCGGTGCCGAAGTGAAGGTGGAGATCGAATACCAGCAAACCCTCGACTATCAAATCATCGACGGCAGCGGACGCTACAGCCTGCGCTTCCCGATGGTCGTCGGCCCGCGCTACATCCCCGGCGATGCGCTGACTGGCGAGGATCGTGGCCGCACCCGGGGCACCGACCAGGTGGCCGACGCCGGACGCATCAGCCCGCCGGTACTGCACCCGTCCGCTGGCCTCATCAACCCGGTACGGCTGCGTGTCGAGCTCGATGCCGGCGTCCCCGTGGCCGCCCTCGACAGCCCTTACCATGCCATCCGCAGCAGCGCCCCGACGCCCAGCCGCCGGGTCGTGGAACTGGCCGCCGGCGCCACCCCGGCCAACCGCGACTTCGTGCTCACGTGGACGCTGGCCGCCGGCCAGGCCCCGCGCGTTGCGCTGTTCGTCGAGCGCGGCGAAAAGCTTGATCACGCCCTGCTGATGCTGGTGCCGCCGCAGCTTCCGGCCGGCGAACGTCCGCTGCCGCGCGACGTGGTGTTCATCATCGACACCTCGGGTTCGATGGAGGGCACCTCCATCGTCCAGGCCCGCGAGGCCCTTGCCCTCGCCCTGCGCCGCCTGGGGCCGCAGGACCGCTTCAACGTCATCGAATTCAACTCCATCACCAGTGCCCTCTACGACGGTGTGCGCGACGCCACCCCCGAACGCATCGAACAGGCCACCCGCTGGGTGCGCAGCCTGCAGGCCCGCGGCGGCACCGAGATGGCCCCGGCGCTGAGCGCCGCCCTCGACCGCGGCGAGGACCCGGCGCGCGTGCGCCAGGTGATCTTCCTCACCGACGGCGCGGTGGGCAACGAGGAAGCCCTCTTCCGCCTCATCGAGGAGCGCCTCGGCGACGCCCGCCTGTTCACCGTTGGCATCGGCTCCGCCCCCAACAGCCACTTCATGCGCAAGGCCGCCGCTGCCGGGCGGGGCACCTTCACCTACATCGGCAATGTCGACGAGGTTCAGGCGCGCATGTCGGAACTCTTCGCCCGCCTCGAAACGCCGCTGCTGAAAGGGATCGAAATACGCTGGCCGGAGGGCACCGAGGCCGACCAGTGGCCGCGCAAGCTGCCCGACCTGTATGCCGGCGAACCGCTGGTGGTGGCCGTCGCACTGAAGAAGGCGGACGGTGAGGTGCAGGTCAGCGGCTGGGGGCGCGAGGTGCGCTGGCAGTCCGCGGTGGACCTCCGCCAGGCCAATACCGGCAGTGGTCTCGGCGCCCTGTGGGCACGCCAGCGCATCGACGCGCTGATGGACAGCCTGCGTGCCGGCGCCGCCGAGGACGAAGTGCGCCAGGAAGTCATCGCCGTTGCCCTCGCCCACCGCCTGACCAGCCGCTACACCAGCCTGGTGGCGGTCGACCGCACGCCCGTGCGCCCCGCCGACAGCGCCCTGCAAGGCGGCGCCATGCCCACCAACCTGCCCCACGGCTGGGAACACGAAGCAGTCTTCGGCCAGCTGCCGATGGGCGCCACCGACGCCCGCCTGAACCTCCTCCTTGGCACCCTCGCCCTCCTTGCCTGCGCCCTGCTGTGGGCGCTGCAGCGCCGCCGTCCGCAAGCCGCCGCCGCGCTGTGAAGGCCTTCCTGATCCGCTTCCGGGAGAACACCATGAAAAGCACAAGCCTCTGCCGCCGCTGCACCAGCGAGGACTTTCTCGGCGTCGAGTGCGCCTGGCCGGCACCGCGATGCCTGGGCGCCAGCCGCCACGGTACGTCACCGGCGTGGCGCCAGCGCCTGCTGCGCGCCGCCTTCGCCGCCGCCGTGCTCGCCACGGTATGGCAGTTCGGCCATGCAGGCTACATCCATGCCAAGGCCTGGCTCGCCCAGGCGCTGATTGCCCAGGCGTGGACGCGCACGCTGGCCGGCGAGGAACGCGCCAAGCCGTGGCCGTGGGCCGACACCTGGCCGGTGGCACGCCTGCGCGCACCCGAACAGGACGTCGATCTGTACGTGCTCGCCGGCGCCGACGGCCGCACCATCGCCTTCGGCCCCGGACACGTGTGGGGCACCGCCAGCCCCGGCGAGCCGGGCAACACCGTCCTCGGCGCCCACCGCGACACCCACTTCGCCTTCCTCGAACGGCTGGAAGACGGCAGCGAGCTGGAGTTGCAGAGCGCCAATGGCGAGGTGCTGCGCTACTTCGTCAATCACCGCGAGGTCGTCGATCACACCGATCTGCGCCCGCTGCGCCAGCCCCCGCACGGGCGCCAGCTTACCCTGGTGACCTGCTGGCCGTTCAACGCCGTGCGCGCCGGCGGGCCGCTGCGCTACGTGGTCACTGCCGACGCCCAGGCCACGCAGATCTGAACCCCGGCGCAGAGGTCCATACCATGCACAGCGTCCCCTCCCCTTGCGAACGCGCGCTGCCCGGCCACCCGAACCGGTATCATTGCGCCCTGACCCTCAGCCGCTGCGCACATGTCCATCACCCCTCCCTCCGGCCGCGAGCTCGAACTGCTTGCCCCGGCACGTTCCGCCGCCATTGGCATCGAAGCCGTCAATCACGGCGCCGACGCGGTGTACATCGGCGGCCCGGCCTTCGGCGCACGCGCCGGTGCGGGCAACGCCCTGGCCGACATCGAGAGCCTGGTGCGCCACGCCCACCGTTTCGATGCGCGCATCTTCGTCACGCTGAACACCATCCTGCGCGACGACGAGCTCGAAGAAGCGCGGCGCACCGCCTGGGCGCTGTACGAGATGGGCGTGGATGCGCTGATCGTGCAGGACATGGGTCTGCTGGAACTCGACCTGCCGCCCATCCAGCTGCATGCCAGCACGCAGACCGACATCCGCACACCGGAAAAGGCGCGCTTCCTGCAGGACGTCGGTTTCTCGCAGATCGTGCTGGCGCGCGAACTCACCCTGGAACAGATCCGCGCCATCCGCGCCGCCACCGACCCGACGCGCTGCGTCATCGAATTCTTCATCCACGGCGCGCTGTGCGTGGCCTACAGCGGCCAGTGCTACATCAGCCACGCCCACACCGGACGCAGCGCCAACCGCGGCGACTGTTCGCAAGCCTGCCGCCTGCCCTACAACGTCACCGACCAGGCCGGGCGCATCGTCGCCCACCAGCAACACGTGCTGTCGATGAAGGACAACGACCAGTCGGCCAACCTCGCCGCGCTGGTCGACGCCGGCGTGCGCAGCTTCAAGATCGAGGGGCGCTACAAGGACATGGGCTACGTGAAGAACATCACCGCCCACTACCGCCTGCTGCTCGACGACATCCTCGCCGCCTGTCCCGATCTGGCGCGCGCCTCCAGCGGGCGCTGCAGCTACACCTTCACGCCCGACCCGCAGCGCAACTACAACCGCGGTGCCACCGATTACTTCGTCAATGGCCGCAAGGACGACATCGGCGCCTTCGACGCGCCGACCTGGGCCGGTCTGCCGGTGGGCCACGTGCTGGTCACGGCGCGCGACAGCTTCGAACTGGAAAGCGCGGTGCAGTTGGCCAACGGCGACGGCCTCACCTATTTCGACCTGCAGCGCAACCTGGTGGGCTTTCGCGCCAACAAGGTCGAACGCCCGGCGCAGCCGGGCAGTGCAGCGCAGCTGGCGCGCTGGCGCGTGTGGCCGGCCGACGGCATGGCACGCCTGAAGGACCTGCGCGCCGGCACCGAGCTGTCGCGCAACACCGACATGGCCTGGGACCGCCTGCTGGAGAAGAAATCCGCCGAGCGCCGCATCGCCCTGTCGATGACCCTGCGCGAGTGCACCGACGGGCTGGCACTGGACGTCGAGGACGAAGACGGCCACCGCGCCGGCGCCGTCCTGGCGCAGGCCTTCGAAGCGGCCAAGGACGCCGCGCGCGCCGAGGCTGCGCTGCGCGAGCAACTCGGCAAGCTGGGCGGCACGATCTTTACTGCCGCGCACATCACCATCGAGCTGCCGCGCCCCTGGTTCCTGCCCGCCGCAGCGATCAACGCCCTGCGCCGCGAGGCGATCGAAGCGCTCGAAGCGGCACGTGCCGCGGCCCGCCAGCGCCTGCCGCGCGCCGCTGCGGTGGCGCCGCCGGCACCCTATCCGGATGACAGCCTGAGCTATCTGGCCAACGTCTTCAACCACAAGGCGCGCGACTTCTACGCCCGCCACGGCGTGCAGGTCATCGAAGCGGCCTACGAGAGTCACGAGGAACTCGGCGAAGCCAGCCTGATGATTACCAAACATTGCGTGCGCTACAGCCTCAGCCTGTGTCCCAAGCAGACCGCCGGCGTTACCGGGGTGGCCGGCACCATCCGTGCCGAACCGCTGGTACTGGTCAACGGCAGCGAACGCCTGACCCTGCGCTTCGACTGCAAGCCCTGCGAGATGCATGTCGTCGGCCGCATCAAGAAGAGCGTGCTGCGCCAGACCGAAGGCGCGCCGCTGCAGTTCTACCGCACCCGCCCGCCGTCCGGCGCGCAGGCCACCCGTTGAGCCACCGAGGAGAAGCCCCCCGGATGAAACCGATCCCCATCGTCCTTGCCGCCGTCGCCCTACTGATCATCGCACCGCTGGCCTATCTGCCCTTTGCCGAACCCCAGCAGGAAAGCGAACGCGCCACCCTGCCATGGCAGATCGAGGTTGACGCCAACGGCCACAGCACGGTGTTCGGCTTCACCCTCGGGGTATCGACCCTCGGCGACGTACACACGCGCTACGGCGGCGACACCGAGATCGCCGTGATCACCCCGAAGGACGGCACGAGTTCGCTCGAGGCCTTCAACGCCGAGGCCCGCGCCGGCTTCATCACCGGCAAGATGGTATTCACCGCGGAGCTGGCGCAGGAAGCCGTTGACGCGATGCGCGAGCGTGCGCCACGCAGCAGCTACATGGAGAGCACGACGCGCAAGGCCACCCTGCACCCGGATGACTTCGCCCTTGCCCTGCAGACGCCGATCCGCGCCATCGGTTTCATCCCTACCGCCGACCTCGACACCGCGACCGTCCTGCAGCGTTTCGGCGAACCCGCCGTGCGGCTGCGCAGTGCGGAGAACCTTGAGCACTTCCTCTACCCCGAGCGCGGACTCGAAGTGATCGTTGACAGTCGCGGCAAGGAATTGCTGCAGTACGTCGCCCCGCGCGACTTCGCCCGCCTGCACGCACCGCTGCTGGCCGACGGCGCGGCCCCCGATACCGCCGTGGAGCCCGCCGACAGTCAGTAGTGCGGGGGAATCTCGTCGCGCAGGCTGAGGGGTTGCGCGGGCGCGCTGGCGTTGCGCAGCTGCTCCTGCAGGCGTGCGAGGTGCTGCTGCAGACGGTCGATTTCGCGCTGCTGGCGAAACACCGTCATGTTGAGGGTGTCGAGCAGATCCTCGGCAAAGGCGAGTTTGCTTTCCAGCTCCACCAGGCGGCCTTCGAATTCGCCCTGCTCAGACATCGTCGCCCTCATCGCCCTCATCGCCGCTCGCCAGCGGCGGGGTACCGGCCAGCATCGCGGCCCGGCTCTCCGGGGTTTCCAAGCTGATGCGACCGATCATGCCGGCGCGGAACTCGGTGAGCAGCAGACCGGCAGCCTTTTCCAGATCGAGGCCACCGCCCTTGATCAGGCAACCGCGCCGCCGCGCCACCTCTTCGACCAGCGCATGTCCGTCGGCAGGCAGCGCCTTGAGCTTGAAGCGCTCCACCACCGCTGCGCCGTAGCGCGTCAGCAGGACGTTGCCGAGAAAGGCGGCAACCTCTTCGTCGATCACCGCATTGCGCCCGATCGCATGGCAGGCGGCGAGCATGAAACCGTCGGCATCGTAGGCAATCTTCGGCCACATCATGCCCGGCGTATCGGTCACCGTCATGTGCTCGCCAAGATCGAAGGTCTGCTGCGACTTGGTCACCGCCGGCTCGTCGCCGACCTTGGCAACACGGCGGTTGAGCAGCGCGTTCATCAGCGTCGACTTGCCGACGTTGGGGATGCCCATGATCATCAGCCGCAGGGGCTTGGTACCGTCATTGCGGTGTGGCGCCAGGGCCTGCGCCAGACGCGGCACGCGGGCAACGTCGGCGGGTTTCTTGCACGACAGCGCCACCGCCTTCACGCCGGGCTGGCGCTCGTAATACGCCAGCCACGCGCGCGTCGCCTCGGGATCGGCGAGATCGGTCTTGTTGAGGATCTTCAGGCACGGACGCTGACGGAACTCGCGCAGCTCGCGGATCATCGGGTTGCAGCTGGCCTCGGGAATGCGGGCATCGAGCACCTCGATGACCACATCGGTGCGCGCCATGGTTTCGGCGGCCTTCTTGCGCGCCGAGGTCATGTGACCGGGGAACCACTGGATGGGCATGGGTACCTGAATGGGTGAAGCACGGATGGGGCTGCATTATCGCAGCATTCACCCCCTCCTGCCGGAGTGCGTCAATGCGCCGGCGCCACCGTGTTCAGCACGTCGGGGTGCTGGGGATGGCCGAACAGATAGCCCTGGAAGGCATCGCAGCCATGGGCGACGAGGAATTCGTGCTGGTCACGGGTTTCCACCCCTTCGGCAAGCACGTGCAGGCCCAGGGTCTGGCCAAGCGCAATGATGGTGCGTGCAATGGCGGCATCGTTGGGGTCGGTAAGCACGTCACGCACGAAGGAACGGTCGATCTTCAACTGGTCGAGCGGCAGGCGCTTGAGGTAGGCCAGGGAGGAATAGCCGGTGCCGAAATCGTCGAGGGCGAAGCACACCCCGCGCGCCTTGAGCACGTTCATGCGGGCAATGATCTCCTCGACGTTGTCGAGCAGCAGGCTCTCGGTCAGCTCCAGCTTGAGGCGGTCGGCAGGGATGGCGGTGCGTTCGATGGCGCCGATGACGCGACTGACGAAGTCGGGATGGCGGAACTGGCGCGCACTGACGTTGACCGCCACACTGAGGCGGCGCAGCTCGGGGTCGCGCTGCCAGCGCGCGATCTGCTCGCAGGCGGCTTCCAGCACCCACTGGCCGAGGGGCTGGATGAGGCCGCTGCTCTCGGCCAGACCGATGAACTCACCCGGCGCAATGAGGCCACGCTGCGGGTGCTGCCAGCGCACCAGCGCCTCCACCCCGGCCAGCCGCCCGCCGTTGTCGAGCTGGGGCTGGTAGTGGAGGACGAAATCGCCGGCGCGCAGCCCCTGGCGCATTTCCGCCTCAAGGGCGGATTGCGCCGCCAGCAGGCTCTGCATCGCCGGATCAAAGAAGCGCAGCGTGTTGCGCCCGGCTCCCTTGGCCTGATACATGGCCAGATCGGCACGCTTGAGCAGTTCTTCGAGACCGCCTTCGCAGTCGTCGAAGAGGGCGACGCCGATGCTCGGCGTGCCGTGATAGTCCTTGCCGTTGAGGAGATAGGGTTGGGTCAGCGCCGCCAGCACCTTCTCGCCGACCTGCTCGGCGTGCTGCGCCGCGGTCTCGCGCGCACTACCGATGTTCTCCAGCATCACCACGAACTCGTCACCGCCGAGACGGGCGACGGTGTCGCCGGCGCGCACGGCATCGAGCAGGCGGCGGGCGACCTGCTGCAGCAGAAGGTCGCCACAGGCATGTCCGCGGGTGTCGTTGAGGGTCTTGAAGTTGTCCAGATCGATGAACAGCAGGGCGCCACCCTGGTGGTTGCGCGCCGCCATCAGCATGGCATGGCGGAGGCGGTCGATGAGCAGGCGGCGGTTGGGCAGGCCGGTGAGCGCGTCGTAGAAGGCGAGGTGCTTGATCTCCTCCTCGGCGAGGCGGCGGCGGGTGACGTCGTAGGTATAGCCATGCCACAAGGTGCCGCCATCGGCCTGGCGCTGGGGCGTCGCATGGCTGGCCATCCACAACTCGATACCGTCGCGCACGACACGGAACTCCACCAGACAGGGGAGCAAGCTACGGGCGGACTCGTCGAAGGCGCCGATCACACGCTCGCGGTCGTCGACATGGATGGCGTCGAGCAACACGCTGCTGTCCTGCGCCGCGGCTTCGGCGGAGACGCCGAAGATCTCATGCACGCCGTGGCTGGCGTAGGGCAGGCTGGGGTGTCCGTCGGCACCGCGGCGGTACTGGAAGATCATTCCCGGGACGTTGTCGGCAACGCGCTCGAGGCGTTCGCGCAGTTCACGCTGCTGCTCTTCGGCGGCCTGCAGGGCGCGGTCGCGAAGCTGCAGGGCGGCGATGCTGCGGCGCTGGCGGAGCAAGGACAGCGCCAGCGCCACACCGAGGGCGCCAAGCAGGACGATCATCGCCGACACGGTGTCGCGCAGGCGGACGAGCTTGCTGCGCTGCACCGACGCCTGGGTCATGGAAAGCTGGAAGACGGTGTCGTTGAGAATCTGCAGACGCTCACGCACGGCAATGAGCGCCGCCAGCGGCGCATGCAGCGCGGTCGCCGCGGGCGCCCCGTCGGCCACTGCCACATCGAGTTCGGCAAGCGCCTCGCCGAGCAAGGCATGCATCTCGGTCACCCCGGGCACTCCGGTACCGAGATAGATGATGCGGTTGTCGCGCTGGCGCAGCACGGCGAGATCGAGCGCCAGCAACAAACGCTCGTAGTGCTCGTCCTGTGGTGCGGCAAGATACAGCCGCAGGTCGCCCTCCAGCCGCGAAACGTCGCCGAGCAGCGCGGAGAAGTCGCGCTCCTTGTGCAACGAGGCCAGCGGCAGGGCATCTTCCACCTGCGTGACGTTGACCCACAGGTGGGCAACGCTGCCGGCAACGAAGAGCAGCACGAAGGCCCACAGCAGCGACAGCCGTCGCTGCAGGAAGCGCAAGGCGCGGCTCAAGGCGCCGCAGCCTCGATGCGCGTCACCAGCCACACCCAGCGCAGCCGGTAACGGGTGTCCTGCAGCGCGGCGTCCATGTCGCGCGGATAGATGATGCGCAGCGGCCCCTTGTCGCGCCGCCGCATGGGCTGATCGTCACGCCGCGTAGCGAGCAGCACCGGCCAGCGCTCCCAGTCGCTGCGCGGGAGGATCTGCGAGAAACCGTCCATCGCCACCACCCGCACCGCCGCGGCCTCACCGAGGCCGGCATCGGCAAGCACGGCGGCCAGCGTGGGGCCGACATAGTGGCCGTCATCGACAGGCCAGAAAGTCGAGGTGTGCACACCGAAGGTACCCAGCGCCTCAAGCTCCGCCAGGGAGTACCGGCGCTCGCCGGCAGGCCCTGCCACGGTGAGCACCACCGCCTCCGCGGCGAGCGGCGGCAGCGCCACCGCCTGAGGGACGGCCAGGCTCTGCGCAGCTGCCGGCGGCAGCGCCAGGGCAGCCAGTGCGAGCAGCATCGACAATACGCGCTTCATGCTGGAAAACCTTGTAGAGCCGCACCCACATCGCAGCGGGGACGGACGAATGGAGTCTGTCTGATATTACCTTGGATGTAGTCGACAAAAAACCCTCGGCCGAGCGTGGATTACCCGTTCGGGGGCGTCACCGGAAAGCCCGCCGACGCGGCCGCAAACCTGCGGCAGATGGAGCGTTCAAGGTACAATCGGCATTTTAATGCTGCACTGCGGAGCGCCCCATGTCCGTCGCCCAGACCGAGAATCTCAACATCGTCGCCGTCGATCACATGCCCTCTCCGGAGGAGATCAAGGCGCGCGTGCCGCTCACCGAGCGCGCCGCCGCCACCGTGCTGGCCGGACGCCAGGCACTCAGCGACATCCTCGACCGCAAGGACAAGCGCCTCTTCGTGGTGGTCGGCCCGTGCTCCATCCATGATCCCGTCGCCGGGCTGGACTACGCGCGCCGGCTGAAGGCGCTCGCCGACGAGGTATCCGACACCATGGTGCTGGTGATGCGGGTGTATTTCGAGAAGCCGCGCACCGCGACCGGCTGGAAGGGCTTCATCAACGACCCCTACATGAACGACTCCTTCCGCATCGACGAAGGCATGGAAAAGGCCCGCCGCTTCCTGCGCGACGTCTGCGAAATCGGCCTGCCCACCGCCACCGAGGCCCTCGACCCGATCGCCCCGCAGTACTACGGCGACCTCATCGCATGGACGGCGATCGGCGCGCGCACCTCCGAATCGCAGACCCACCGCGAGATGTCCTCCGGCCTGTCCACCCCGGTGGGCTTCAAGAACGCCACCGACGGCGACCTCGAAGTGGCCATCAACGCCATCATCTCCGCCTCGCGCCCGCACAGTTTTCTCGGCATCAGCGGCAAGGGCCAGTCGGCCATCCTGCGCACCCGCGGCAACCGCCTCGGCCATGTCGTGCTGCGCGGCGGCGGCGGCCGGCCGAACTACGACACGGTGTCGATTTCGCTCGCCGAGCAGGCGCTGGCAAAGGCCAGGATGCCGGTCAACGTGGTGGTCGATTGCTCGCATGCCAATTCCTGGAAGAAGCCGGAGTTCCAGCCACTGGTGATGAAGGACGTCATCCACCAGATCCGCGAGGGCAACCGCTCGGTGGTCGGGTTGATGATCGAGAGCTTCATCGAGGCCGGCAACCAGTCCATCCCCGCCGACCTCTCGCAGCTGCGCTATGGCTGTTCGGTGACCGACGCCTGCGTGGGCTGGGAGACCACCGTCGACATGCTGCGCAACGCCCATGATGTGCTGCGCGAGGTACTGCCACAGCGGGGTCAGCCCGAATGAATCTGGTCATCCAGGGCGCGCGCGTCGATGCGCTCACGTTGAAGACCCTGGCCGCACTGAGTGCGGCGAGCAGCATCGTCCAGCTCGCCCCGCACGCCTTCCGTCTGGTGGACGCCGTTGCACATGACGACATCGAGCCGCTGTGCACCCGCGAGCACCTCGACCACACCTGGGTGCCGGGCGGGCGACGGCTGGACGACTTCCGCCTCTTCGTCACCGACATGGACTCGACGCTGATCAACATCGAGTGCATCGACGAGATCGCCGACCTCTGCGGAGTAAAGGGCGAAGTGGCCGCCATTACCGAAGCGGCGATGCGCGGCGAAATCGACTTCGCCGAATCGCTCACCCGCCGCGTCGCCCTCCTCCGCGGCCTGCCGGTGGACGCCCTCGCCCAGGTCTACGAGGAGCGCCTGCAGCTCAACCCCGGCGCCGAACGCCTGCTGCGCGAACTGAAGGCGGCCGGCTTCTATACCGTGCTGGTATCCGGCGGCTTCACCTACTTCACCGACCGCCTGAAGACCCGCCTCGGTTTCGACGAGGCCTGGGCCAACGAACTGGAGGTCGACAACGGCACCCTCAGCGGCCGCATCAGCGGTCCGGTCGTCGATGCCGCCGCCAAGGCCGCCCATCTCGCCGGGGCCTGCGCCCGTCACGGCGTCGATCTCAGCCAGGCCATCGCCGCCGGCGACGGTGCCAACGACCTGCCCATGCTCGGCGCCGCCGGGTTCAGCGTGGCCTACCGCGCCAAGCCGGTAGTGCGCGAGGCCGCCGACTGCCGCCTCGACCACAGCGGCCTCGACGGCATCCTCAACGTGCTGCGCTGAGCCTCCTGCGATGGCCCCCGAGAAGCACGGACTCGAGTACTGGCGCGGCCATCTCTACCAGGCGCAGATACCGGTGCTGAGCACCGGCGAAGCGCGCGACACCCTGCTGCTGCCTTCGGCGACGCTGCAGCAGGTCTACCGCGTGCTCAATGCCGACCTGCCGCTGGCGCTCGATGCCGTAGTCATGGCTGCCCGCCTGCCGCGCATAGACGGCGAGGTGCAGGGCCTGCAGCACGCCCTCAACGTTCTCGGCACCGACAAGGTACAGAGTCTGGTGCGCACGCGCATGAAGCGCCCTTTCGACGCCGGGCGTCCGGCCCACCGCGCCTGCCTGCAGGCCATCGCCACCAGCCGCCTGGCCGCCGCGCTGGTGGAGAGCTGGGAGTGGCCCAATCCCGGCGGCAATGGCGAATACCTGCAGTGGGTCGCCCTGCTGCTCGGCCTGGCGCGCTGGAAGCTGCCGCTGGTCGCACCCGAGGTCCATCTGCAGATCGAGCGCCGCGCACGCGCGGGCGAACACCGTGCGCTCGTCGAACGCGAACTGCTGGGCTGCTCGATCGATGAACTCAATGCCGCCGTAGCGCGCGACATCGGTCTGCCTGCCGACGCCATGCTGCTGCGCGCGATCACCCCGGACAGCCACATGCTGGCCGCCTCCGCGGCCTGTGCCTGGGCCGCCTCGATGGCCCCCGAGCTGCCGGTCAAGGTGGCGCGCTGGCTGCGCCAGCGCACCACGGTAAGCGTGCTCGCGCACATGCTCGCGTGGTCGGCCACCGACGGCTGGTACAGCCGCCGCACCCTGCTGCTGATGCGCGTGGTCTCCGCCCATCTCAACCAGCCCCTCGACCGCGTCATTGCCGGCGTGCATCAGACCGCGGTGCGTGCCAGCCGCTCGCCCGAGTTCGCCAGCCTGTGCTTCACCCCGGCGCAGCAATTGTTCTGGCCCCCGGCACCGCCGCGCAGCCTGCGTGCGCGCTCACGCCCGGCAGCAGCGGACACACAGGCGCAGCCCGCAGCAAACCCCGCGCCCGCGCAGGAAATCGCCCGCCCGCCTGCACACCCTGCGGCAGCACCCCAGAATGCTGCCCCGGGCGCGCGCGAAGTGATCAGTTACAGCGGCTTCGCGTCCTCCGACGCGGCCACCGGCACGACTCCGCCTGCCGTGCCCGTCGCACCCGGCGCCAGTGCACCGGCACCTGCCCCCGATGTCGACATCGTCGAAGCCTTTTCGCAGAACTGCCAGCACGGGCGCTACCCCGACATGCGCGCCTTCCTGCTGGCCACCGGACAGACGCTCGAAAAGGGCCTCGGCCTGCAGCGCTGCCTGCTGTTCCTGAAACCACCGCGGGCTACGCAGCTGAACTGTTTCTTCGCCCACGGCTGGGGTGGCGCCGTGGAAGCGCGCAAGCTCAGCGTCGCCGCCGGCGACGAGAACCTCCTCGCCCGCATCGTCAGCCGCAGCGGCGGCAGCCTGTGGGTGACGCCGGCAAAGCTGCCCGCCGCGCGTGGACAACTGCCGGAAGTGCTCAAGGCGCTCGCTCCCGAGGGCGGCTTCCTGCTCGGCACCCTGCACCTGCAGGACCGCCCGGTAGGGGTGATGTGGGCCGACGGCGGTGCCGCCAGTGCCGCGCTCGGCGAACAGCACTATGCCGAGTTCCGCCACATGATCCATCACTTCGGTGCCGAGTTCAGCCGCCTCGCCGCGGCAATGCGCAAGAGCGGCAACTGAGCGGGGCCCGCGGCGCATTGCCAGAGGGCGGCGTATCTCAGTCGGTCTGCCAGCCCATGTACTGCACCATCTCTTCCATGCCGCGACCGATGAGCTCATGGGCGCGGGTTTCGAAAGACTCCATGGGACCGGCGAGATCGACGACGATCTCTACCCGCCGGTTCAGCGCACGCTGTGCCGCAGTGCTGTTATCGACCAGCGGACGGGTTTCGGCAAAACCGTGCACGCGCAGGCGCGCCGGGGCCACCGAGCGGCTGTCGAGCAGGGCGTTGGCCACCGAGGAGGCGCGCGCGGCGGAGAGATCCCAGTTGGAGCGGAAGCGCGCAGTGCTGATGGGGACGTCGTCGGTGTGCCCTTCGACGGCGATCTCGCCGGGAATTTCGGCCAACGACTGGCCGATGCGTCCGATCATGGCGGCGAAATCGGCACTCAGCTCGGCCGAGCCGGAGGGGAAGGAGCCGCGCTCCTCGATGCGGATGACGATGCGCTTGCGCTCCTGTTCAAGCTGCAGCATGCCACCGGCGAGTTCCTGCTGGAGGGTCTCGCGCAGGGTCTGCGCCGTCTTCGCCACCTGCTGCTCGGCCGCTTCGCGCACCCGTGCCTCAGTCGCGGCATCGGCGGTGAAGGTGCGCAGGCGGGGCTCCTCGCGGGTGGTCTGCTGTCGCACGCTGTCGACCGGCGTGGGCTGCGGCGTGCCGGGGGAGAACTTGTCGAAGATCGGGCTGGTGCCCATCGGGATCTCGATTGCCGGCACCTCGCGCTGCACCCCGAAGGCCTTGGCCATCTGGGTGGCAATCTCCTTGAACTTGATGGCGTCCATCTCCGCAAACGACAGCAGCAGGACGAAAAAGCACATCAGCAAGGACATCAGGTCGGCAAAGGTCATCACCCATGCCGGCATGCCGGCTTTTTCCTCTTCGGGCAGATCCATCGCCGTGCCTTACTCGTCGGCCTTGCGCTTCGCCGGCGGCAGATAGCTGCTCAGCAGCTGATCGATGACGCGCGGGTTGGTGCCGTTCTGGATCGCCATCAGGGCATCGATGAGGAGCGCGTTCATGCGTGCCTCTTCGGTCATGCGCAGGTTGAGCTTGTCGGCCATCGGCAGAAACACCATGGTCGCCATCATCGCGCCATACAGCGTGGTCAGCAGGGCCACCGCCATCGCCGGGCCGATGGACTTGGGGTCGTCCATATTGGAGAGCATCTGCACCAGGCCGATGAGGGTGCCGATCATGCCCATCGCCGGGGCCACGTCGCCCATCGCGGTAAACACCTTGGCGCCCCAGCGGTGGCGATCGAGAGTCAGCAGGCGCTCCTTCTCAAGAATGCTGCGTACCATCTCGGGCGGCTGGCCGTCGATCATCAGCTGAATGCCCTGTTTGAAGAAGGGCACCGAGATCTCGCGGTTCTCCAGCGCCAGCAGGCCTTCCTTGCGCGCCACCTGGGCAACGTCGAGGACCTCCTCGATGAGCGCCTCGGTGGGCGGCAGGCGGAAGGCGAAGGCCTTGCCGGCGACCTTGAAGGCACCGAGGAACTGCTGCAGGCTGAACTTCGACAGCACGACAAAGAGGCTGCCGCCGGCGACGATCAGCAAGGACGGCGGATTGATGAAGATCAGCGCCGAGGCACCAAGCACGATCGCCGCGACGACGATGCCCAGCGATCCGAGCAGACCGATGAGTGTTGCAAGATCCACGCTACTTCCCCGAAGGCTCACCGCCACAGGCGGCACAAAGGTTTGATGATATCAGCCCTGCCGAATGTTGCGAGTGCACATGAACCCGCTTACGGACAAATCTCACGCCTCCGGACGCTCACCCGCCCTGCAGATGGCGCAACACGGCATTCAGCATCGCCCCGCCGAGCCGCTTGCTGCGCGCCGCGCTCCAGCCACACTGGCCGTCGGGCAGATTGGCGTTGTCCTTGAAGGGCATCTCCAGGGTCAGCGACACGCAGCCGAAGTGGTTGGCCACCCACTTGCTCGCCAGGCTCAGCAGCTCCTCGCCGAAGCGCCCGGGCAGATAACCGTGCTCGGTCTGGAAGTCCGGGCTGGCGGCAAGCAGGGCATCGACGAATAGCGCCTGCCGGCGGGCCAGTTCAGCCGTGAAGGCGGGCACCTCGGCGGCCGAGGAGAAGAACACGTAGGGCATCTCCTCGTCACCATGGATGTCCAGGAACAGTGCACAGCCGGAATCCATCATCGTCTGGCGAACCACGGCCACTTCCGGGGCAGCCAAGGGGTCGGGATCGCGCCATTCGCGATTGAGGTTGCGCCCGGCGGCATTGGTGCGCAGGTTGCCGCGGATCGCGCCATCGGGGTTCATGTTCGGCACGATGTGGAGCACGGCATGCTCGCGCACCTTGCGCGCCACCGGATCGGCGGCGTCGAGCAGACGTTCGAGGAGGCCTTCGACAAACCACTCCGCCATCGTCTCGCCGGGATGCTGGCGGGCAATGATCCATACCGGCTGGCGCGTCGGCCCGGGGCGGCCGACCATCACCATGTCGATGTCACGTCCCTCGACGGTACTGCCGAGGCTGCGCACCTGGGCAAACGGCGACATCTCCGCCCAACCCAGCAGGTCGAGATGGCGCTCGTGCGAATAGGGCTCGAAGTAGGCGTAGTAGACGCTGTTGCGTTCCGGGGTGTGCTCGACCACCAGGCGGCCGTCCTCGTAGCGCGTGGCGGCGATGCGGAACCAGTTGCGGCGATCGTAGGAGGCCACGCAGCGGTAGCCGTTCCAGTCCGGATAAGCCGCCTGCGCGGCATTCTCGAAGACCATGCGCAGCGCCACGCCGGCAGCGTCCTGAAGACGAAAATGGAACCACTGGCGAAAATCCGCGGCGTTGTCGGCACGCAGGCGCAGGCGGATGTCCTGCGGGTCGGCAAGGTCGACGACCTCGATGGCACCGGCGTCGAAGTTGTGGCTGATCTTCACGCTCACTCCACGCGCCGGCGGAAGACCAGGGTATCGTCGCCGGAGGCCTCGGCAGCATAGGCGTAGCCTTCGCTGGCGAAGTCCTTCAGGGCGTCGATGTCGCCCGCCCGCCGGGTCACCACGTGACGGCACATCAGTCCGCGTGCACGCTTGGCATAGAAGCTGATGACGCGGTAGCGCCCGCCCTTCCAGTCCTCGAACACCGGGGTGAGCACGCGCGCGCCGAGCTTGTCGGCCTTCACCGCCTTGAAATACTCCTCGGAGGCCAGATTGACCAGCACCGGCAGTTCGCCGCGTTCGCGCTGGGCGGCAAGCTCGCCCTGCAACGCACGGGTGATGAGCTCACCCCACCAGGCATAGAGGTTGCGGCCACGCGGATTGGCCAGCCGGGTACCCATTTCCAGGCGGTAGGCCTGCATCAGGTCGAGCGGGCGCAGCACGCCGTAGAGGCCGGAGAGGATGCGCAGATGATCCTGCGCCCACAGCAGGTCGTCCTCGCTCAGGCTGGCTGCATCCAGCCCTTCATAGACGTCGCCATTGAAGGCCAGCACCGCCTGCTTGGCATTGCGGGTATCGAAAGGGCGCGACCACTGCGCGTAGCGGGCAACGTTGAGGGTAGCGAGCTGATCGGAAAGATCCATCAGCGCGGCCACGTCCTGCGGCGCCAGCGGACGCAGGATATCGATCAGGGCGGCGGCTTCGTCGAGGAAGGCCGGCTGGCTGTGATGGGCGGTGACGGGCGGCGTCTCGTAATCGAGCGCCTTGGCGGGGGAGATGACCAGCAGCATGGGGATCCGGTGCGGAAGTGGGCAACTTGCCGATGTTAGCAAATGACGGCAGTGGCGGTTTGACAGCGGCCCGCCCTTTGCGCAACATTGCCCGCCCCCGTCGCCTCCACGGACCGCCCATGAACCCGCCCGACCTGCTCAGCCGTTCGCTCGCCGCCGTCGCCGGAGCGCTCGAACTGCCCTCATAGCACGGCGAGCAGGCGCCCCTTGAGCTCTTCGGAGCGCAGTTGCCCCATCTTGGTGAGATTCAGCGTCGCCAGCCAATCCTCGAGCAAGCCGCGCAGATCGGCAGGCGTGCGGCTTTCATTGATGCGCTTCATCAGGCCGAGATTGCCATAGGGGCCATTGAAGGTGCGCAGGGCATTGAGCATGAAGTTGCGCGCCTTGTCCATCTGCGCAGGATCGACCGGCCCTGCCGGCGCGGCGACGGCCTCGTCCACCGCCGCTGGCGGAGGTGCATCGCTGCCACCGATACGCTCGATGTAGCCCTCTTCCTGCAGTTGCGCGAGCGCCTCGTCGAGGCGCGGATCGGGCATCATCGCCCGCACTTCGTCCAGCGGGCGCTTGCCGTCGATCAGGATCAGCACGCGCCTGGGCCGCGGGCCCAGTCCCCCGCTGCGCTGTTCGATTTCTTCCTGCCCTTTGCGGGTCTTGGCAAAAATCGCGGTCATCTTGTCTCCTCGGTGTGGAACGCCTTGCTGCGGAACGAAAACTCCTCAGTGGTCAGGATAGCCAGGCGCGGACGCGCTCGATAACGAGCCAGTATTGCATAAGACAGAGGATTCTGCGCCCCTGCGCAGCACTGTCAAGCGGGGTTTGCCCGCAGTCGCACCTGTCGACGCTGCTCGAAGAGGCAGATCGCTGCAGCGGCAGCGACGTTGAGCGACTCGACGCCCGCCGCCATCGGAATCGACACCCGCGTATCGGCCAGCGCCAGCACTTCCGGCGACACCCCGCGCCCCTCGGCGCCGAACAGCCAGGCCACCGCGCCGCCGAGTTCGGCCGCATAGAGATCGATACTGCCGGCCCCCAACGCGGTGGCCACCACTGCCCCCGGAAAGCCCGCAAGCGCGGCAGCGAGGTCGCAGCGTTCGTGGATGCGGAGCGCGAAGTGGGCCCCCATGCCGGCACGCAGCACACGGGGCGACCAAGCCTGCGCGCAGCCGGCAGCAAGCAACACGTCGCCGACACCGGCGGCCGCGGCGGTACGCAGGATGGTGCCAAGATTGCCACTGTCCTGAACGCCGTCGAGGACCACCACGGTAGCACTCAACGGCGCCGCCGGCGGGGACGGTGGCACTGCCACCACGGCGAGGATGCCGGACGGGGTGTCGACCGGACTGACATGGGCGAACAGCTTGTCGCGCAGCAGCAGCGCGGGCACCGTCGCCGCGCGTTCGAGCAGGACACGGTTTTCCGCGCACGTGGCGCCCTCTTCGCTGAGCACCAGCTCTTGCAGCGCCCACCCCGCATCGAGGGCGGCGCCCACCAGATGGGCGCCATCGAGCACCGTGCAGCCGTGTTCACGGCGCTCACGCGCCGAATGTGCCAGCCCGTGCAGGCGGCGCACGGCAGGGTTGTCGCGCGAGGAGATCAGCTTCACCGCCCTTCCTCATCCACCCACAGGGGCGGATTGGCAAGCAGCTCGCGCACCGGTGCGAAGCTGCGGCGATAGAAGTCCGCCACGCCATGACGCCGCAGCGCTGCCAGGTGGGCAGCGGTGGGATAGCCCTTGTGGGCGGCCAGCCCATACTGCGGATGGCACACATCGAGCGCCAGCATGGCGGCATCACGACTGGTCTTGGCAAGGATGGAGGCCGCCGAGATCGCCGCTTCGAGCGCGTCGCCCTTGACGATGGCGCGCACCGGCACGCTCAACTGCGGACAGCGGTTGCCATCGACCAGCACCTCGTCGGGACGAAGCGCCAGCGCGTCGACGGCGCGACGCATGGCCAGCATGGTGGCATGGAGGATGTTGAGACGGTCGATCTCCTCTACCGTGGCCTCGGCCACCGCCCACGCCAGGGCCTGTTCGCGGATGAGCAGGGCAAGGCGTTCGCGGGTCTTCGCGGAGAGCTTCTTGGAGTCCCCCAGCCCGGCAATCGGGCGCTGCGGATCGAGGATCACCGCTGCAGCGACCACCGGACCGCACAGCGGCCCCCGCCCCGCCTCATCGACACCGCACAGCAGCGCGCCGGCAGGCGCGCTCACGACCGCACTCCGTCACCGAGGTAGGGCAGGATGGCTGCAGCGGCGCGCTCGGCGGTGTTCTGCCGGAGGCTGAGGTGAAGTTCGGCGAAGCGCTGGGCGACACGCCGGCAGGCCACCGGGTCGCCCAGCCAGCGGTCCACAGCGGCGGCAAGCTTGTCGGCAGTGGCGTCGTCCTGCAGCAGTTCGGGAACCAGCGAGTCATTGCACAGGATGTTGGGCAGACCCACCCAGGGCAGGTAGGCCATACGCTTCATCAGGCGGTACTGCCACTTGCCGATGCGATAGCTGATCACCATCGGACGCTTCAGCAGGGCCGCCTCCAGGCTCGCGGTGCCACTGGCCACCAGTACCACGTCCGCAGCCGTCATGGCCTCCACCGCGTGGCCGAAGAGCATGCGGATGGGCAACTCGCGGGCATCGTTGCGGTGCACGGCGGCCTCGAACAACTGGCGGGTCTCGCGTGTCGCCAGCGGCACCAGGAAGACCGCCTCCGGATGCCGCCGATGCAGCAGTCGTGCGGTGGCGATGAAGGTGTCGGCAAGATTGCGCACCTCCGACTGGCGGCTGCCGGGGAGCATCGCCACCACCCGGATGCCAAGCGCGAGGTTGAGCTTTTCGCGGGCGCCGCTGCGATCCGGATGGAGAGGAAAGACATCGGCGAGCGGATGCCCGACATAGCTCACCGGCACTCCAGCCTTTTCATAGAGCGCCGGTTCGAAGGGAAACAGGCACAGCATGTGCGAGACCGAGCGTGCGATCTTGCGGATACGCCCGCCTCGCCAGGCCCAGATCGACGGGCTGACGAAATGAATCGCGGGCGTACCGCCATCCTTGACCCGCCCTTCCAGCCAGAGATTGAAATCCGGTGCGTCAACACCGATGAAGGCGGCCGGGCGCTGGGCGCGGATGATCGCCAGCAACGCCTTGCGGATGCCCGACAACTCGCGGTAGCGCTTCAAGGCATCGACATAGCCATGAACGGCAAGCAGTTCGCACGGCCACAGTGCGTCGAAGCCTTCGGCCTGCATCTTGGGGCCGCCGATGCCAAAGAACTCGGCATCCGGGTGATGACGGCGTATGGCACGGATGAGATGGCTGGCGAGCAGATCGCCGGAAGCTTCTCCGGCGACCATCGCGATTCTGAGCGGCATCGGCGAGGAGGTGGTACGGGTTCGGGTTTCGGGCCGGGTGGCGCTGCTCAGCGTACGATGCCGCGCCCGCTGGTGGAGATGAAGGTCGCGAAGGGTTCGACCTCGGGGTGTTCGGCAGCCATCGCAGCAATGCGCTCGCGCGCCTCGTCGAGCTTCAGTCCGCTGCGGTAGAGCGCGCGGTAGGCACGCTTGATCGCCATGATGCCCTCGGACGAGTAGCCCCGGCGCTTCAGGCCCTCGCTGTTGATGCCATGCGGCTGGGCCGGATTGCCGGACACCGTGACGAAAGGCGGCAGATCCTGCAACAGCACGGTGCCGACCCCGCAGAAGCTGTGCGCGCCGACACGGACGAACTGATGCACACCGGTGAAACCGCCGAGGATCGCCCAGTCGCCCACATGCACGTGGCCGGCCAGGGTGGCGTTGTTGGCGAAGATGGTGTGATTGCCGACCTGGCAGTCGTGCGCCACGTGCACGTAGGCCATCACCCAGTTGTCGTTGCCGATGCGGGTCACCCCGGCGTCCTGGCTGGTGCCAACGTTGAAGGAGCAGAACTCGCGGATGGTGTTGCGGTCGCCGATCTCCAGACGGGTCGGCTCGGCGTCGTACTTCTTGTCCTGCGGTTGTGCGCCGATCGAGCAGAACTGGAAGATCTCGTTGTCGCGCCCGATGCGGGTGTGCCCCTCGATGACCACGTGGGGGCCGATGCGGGTGTTGTCGCCGATCTCGACGTGTTCGCCGACGATGGCGTAGGGGCCGATGTCGACGCCGGCCCCGAGACGGGCGCCGGGATGGACGATAGCGGTCGGATGGATCATGACTTGGTCTTGAGCGCGCACATCAGCTCGGCCTCGGTGGCGATCTGGTCACCGACGCGGGCCACGCCCTTGTACTTGTAGATGTTGCGCTTGCCCTGCAGGATCTCGACGTCGAACATGAGCTGGTCGCCCGGCACCACCTGGCGCTTGAAGCGCACGTTGTCGATGCCGGCAAACAGCACCACCGAGTTCTCGTCCGGCTTCACCCCCATGGTCTTGAAGGACAGCAGCGCCGCGGCCTGGGCCATCGCCTCGACGATCAGCACACCGGGCATCACCGGATGGTTGGGGAAGTGGCCGGGGAAGAAGGGCTCGTTCATGGTGACGTTCTTGAGCGCCAGGATGCGCTTGCCCTCTTCCAGCTCAAGCACCCGGTCAACGAGCAGGAAGGGATAACGGTGCGGGAGGTATTGCAGGATTTCGTTGATTTCCATGACTAGTCGGCGCTGCTTGCCTTGTCGAGACGTTGTTCGAGCGCACGCAGCCTGTCCGTCAGGGCATCGAGATGGCGCAGGTGGGCGAAATTCCTCACCCAGTCGGCGTGCGGTTGTACCGGCAGGTTGGCGGTATACACCCCTGCACGGTGGATGGATTTGGTCACCAGCGTACCAGCGGAGATCACCACATCGTCGACGATGTGCAGATGACCGATGATGCCGGCCTGGCCGCCTATCATGCAGCGCGCGCCGATCACCGTGCTGCCGGCTATGCCCACGCAACCGGCCACCGCAGTGTGGGCTCCGATGCGCACGTTGTGGGCGATCTGGATCTGGTTGTCGAGCTTGACGCCATCGCCGATCACGGTGTCGTCGAGCGCGCCGCGATCGATGGTGGTGTTGGCGCCGATTTCAACGTCGTCACCGATCACCACCCGCCCGCTCTGCGGGATCTTCACCCAGCTGCCGTCACGCTCGCGCGCGAAGCCGAAGCCATCGGCGCCGATCACCACCCCGGCATGAACCAGGCAGCGTGCGCCCAGCACGCAGTCGTGATAGATGCAAACCCCGGCTTCAAGCCCCGTATCGTCGCCGATCACGACATTGCGCCCGATGTGGCAGCCCGGACCGATGACCACGTTCTCGCCGATGCTAGCGCCGGCAGCGATGGTCGCGCCAGCAGCCACGCTGGCCGAGGCGGGCACGGCTGCCTCGACACACGCAGCCGGATGGACGCCCGCAGCGGGCAGCACGGGCGGATTGAACAGCTGCGCGACACGGGCGAAATAAACGTAGGGATCGGCGGTGACGATGCGCGGCAGCGCAGTGAGCCCGCGCGCATCGGGCGCGACGATGACGGCCGAGGCCCGGCACTGGGCGAGACGGGCGAGATACTTGCGATTGGCCAGAAAGGCCAGATCGCCCTCCCCGGCCTGATCCAGCGTCGCCACCCGCGCAACCTGCAGCGCACCATCGCCGATCAACTCGCCGCCAAGGCGGTGAACCAGTTCATCGAGGCGGAACATCGCGTTGCCGATCGCTCAGCGTGCGCCGGCCAATTCGCGGATCACCGCGTCGGTGATGTCGATACGGGGGCTGGCATAAACCGCGTCCTGCAGGATGATGTCGAAGCGTTGATCCTCGGCGATCTTCTTCACCGCCGCATTGGCCTTGTCGAGCACCAGCGCCAGCTCCTCGTTGCGGCGCTGGTTGAGGTCTTCGCGGAACTCGCGCTGCTTGCGCTGGAAGTCGCGGTTGAGATCGTTGAAGGCGCGCTCCTTGTTGCGGCGGTCGCTCTCCGACATGGTCAGACCACTGCGCTCGAGTTCGTCCTGCAGGGCCTGCAGATCCGCGGCCATGCGCTGCAGTTCCTGGTCACGACGCTCGAACTCGCGCTCCAAGCGCTCGGTGGCACGCAAGGCCGGCGCGGCCTCGCGCATCACGCGGTCGGAATCGACGAAACCGATCTTCGACTGTGCGAACACGGCCGGCGCGCTCACGCCCAGCATCAGCGCAGCAAGAATGGACAGGGTACGGACTCTCACTTAAACCTCCACCTGAACCGGGCCCATGCACCGGTCAGAATATCGAACCGAGTTGAAACTGGAAGCGCTCGGGCTCATCGTCATTGCCCTTCTTGATCGGGAAGCCGAGGCTGAACTTCAGCGGACCGACCGGCGAGTTCCACGACACGGCCAAGCCGGTACTGGCGCGCAGATCGCCGAAACGCAGTTTCTGTTGACGACCGTTGAGATCCTCGCCCCAGACATAGCCGGCATCGAGGAAGGTCGAGATGCGGAAGGAGCGGTCCTGACCGGAACCCGGCAAGGGGAAGTAGAACTCGGCATTGGCGACCAGCTTGCGGGTGCCGCCCATGGCATCGCCCTCATTGTCCTTGGGACCAATGGAACTCTGTTCGAAGCCGCGCACCGAGCCCAGGCCGCCAACATAGAAGTTCTTGTAGAACGGCATCGGCTTGCCGCCCAGGCCCTTTGCCCAGCCGATCTCGCCATTGAGCATGAGGGCGTAGTCGCGCCCGATCGGGAACCAGTGCTGGTACTGATAACCGGCCTTGAAGAACTGCAGGTCACCGACCGGGGTCGCCAACTCGGCGTAAAGGTTCTGATATACGCCCTGACGCGGATAGAGGAAGCTGTCGCGGCCATCGCGCGCCCACCCTGCAGTCAGCGTCAGGCTGTCCACCGAGAAGGTGCAGTTGTTGGTGATGGCATTCGCACAACCGTACTGGCGGGCGAAGTTGCGATACTGGATCGACGAGGGGTTGCTGTTGATACTGCCATAGGTCGTAATTTCGGTGCGATCGACGCCGATGCCGAAATTGATCATGTCGTCTTCGGCGATCGGATAGCCGATGCGCAGGCCGGCGCCGGTGGACACAGTCTTGTAAGGCGAGATCGAGTAATACGCGTCACCGGCATCGTAGGTGCGGTGATAGATGTCCCAGCCCAGGCTGACACCGTCGACGGTGTAGTAGGGATTGGTAAACGACAGCGCATAGGTACGACTGGACTTGCTGGTATTCAGGCCGATGGTCATCGCATTGCCGCTGCCGAACAGGTTCTGCTGCGACACCGAGGCCGACAGGGTGACCTTCTCCGCGCTGGAGAAGCCCGCGCCCAGCATCAGGTTGCCGGTGGGGCGTTCCTTGACGGTAAAGTCGACATCGACCTGGTCAGTGGTGCCAGGCACCGGCGGTGTCTCGACGTTGACTTCGTCGAAGAAGCCGAGACGGTCGACGCGGCTGCGCGAGCGGTTGATGGCCTCGCCATCGTACCAGGCGCCTTCCATCTGACGCATCTCGCGGCGAACCACCTCGTCACGGGTCTTGGTGTTGCCACCGACATTGATACGGCGCACATACACCCGGCGACCGGGATCGACGATGATGGTGAAGGCAACCTCGCGCTTGTCCTTGTCCACCTCGGGGGCGGCGTTGACATTGGCAAAGGCGTAGCCCTCGTTGCCGAGCAACTCGGTAATGGCCTTGGTGGTCTCGGTAAGCCTCTCGCGCGAAAACACCTCGCCCGGGCGAATCTGCGTTACCGCGCGGTACTGCGCCTCGTCGAGCACCAACTCCCCGGTATAGCGCACTGCGGAGATGGTGTACTTTTCACCTTCGGTGATGCTCACGGTGATGTAGATGTCACGCTTGTCCGGAGTTATGGAAACCTGGGTGGAATCGATGTTGAAGTCGAGGTAACCGCGATCGAGATACCACGAACGCAGGGTCTCCAGGTCGGCCGAGAGCTTCTGCCGCGAGTACTGGTCGTTCTTGGTATACCAGGTCAGCCAGCCGGGCGTACGCAGTTGAAACAGATCTACGAGATCGGACTCATCGAAGGCACTCGCGCCGACGATGCTGATCTGGCGGATCTTGGCCACACTGCCTTCGTCAACGGTGAAGTTCACCGCCACGCGGTTGCGCTCCAGTGGCGTCACCGTGGTGGTGATCACCGCCGAGTACTTGCCGCGCGACAGGTACTGGCGCTTGAGCTCCTGTTCGGCACGCTCGACCAGCGCACGGTCGAAGATGCGTGCCTCGGCGAGACCGACCTCACGCAGCCCTTTCTTCAGCGCGTCCTTGTCGAACTCCTTGACGCCGACGAAATCGATGCGGGCGATCGCCGGACGCTCGTCGAGCATCACCACCAGTACGTCGCTCTCGACCTCGATGCGCACATCGCGGAAGAAACCGGTGGCGAACAGGCCGCGGATGGCTTCGGCAGCCTGCTCTTCGGTAAAGGTGTCGCCCACCCGTACCGGCAGATAGTTGAACACCGTGCCCGCCTCGGTGCGCTGGATGCCTTCGACGCGGATGTCGCGTACCACGAAAGGGTCGAAGGCCAGAACCGGCGCAGAGGTGAACAGGGCCATGATCAGCCCGGAAAGGAGCTTGCGATTCATCGGGTATCAGCCGGAAAGTAGACGAGAGATGTCGTTGTAGAAGGCGAATGCCATGAGCAAGGCGAGCAATACCAGACCAATTTGCTGACCGATCTCCATGACGCGCTCCGGAACGGGGCCGCCTTTGATGATTTCGACCGTATAGTACATCAAATGACCACCGTCCAGAACCGGGATGGGGAGCAGGTTGAGGACCCCCAGACTGATGCTGATCAGGGCCACGAACTTGAGGTACTGCCCCCAGCCGAGCTGCGCCGTCTGCCCCGCGTAGTCGGCGATGGTGACCGGCCCGGAGAGGTTCTTCCAGGACACCTCACCGGTAAACATGCGACCAATCATGCGCAGGCTGAGCACGCTGGTCTCCCAGGTCTGCTGCAACGCCTTGGCGAAGCCCTGCAGCGGGCCGTAACGCACCACCGCAAACATCGCCTCGGCGCCCTCGCCTGTGCTGCGCGCCACCGCCACGCCAATGCGCCCGACGGTCTCGCCGTTTTCGCTGGCTGCATCGGGCACCACGCTGAGCGCGATACGCGCGCCATCGCGCTCGATCAGCGCACTCAAGGGCACCCCCGGAGCCGCACGCACGCGCTCGACCAGTTCGCCCCAGGAATCGAGGGCTTCGCCACCCAGCTCGAGAAAGAGGTCACCGCTCTGCACGCCGGCGCGCGCCGCCGCGCCGCCGGCAACGAGGTCGCCGACCCGCGGCGCGATGGGCGCCCGCCATGGCCGCATGCCGAGGCGGACGACGAGGTCCTCGTCGGCATCGATGGCGATGCCGGCAAGATCGAAATGACGCTGCGCCACCTCGCCTTCGAGCGTGGTGACCTGCAGGGTGATGCGGCGTGCATCGAGGGCGTGACGCAGCAGCACCCAGCGCAACTCCTGCCAGCTATGCACCTTCTCTGCGTCGACCGCAGTGACCAGGTCGCCATCGCGCACCCCGGCGCTGGCCGCAATGCTGGGGCCATCGACGAGGGCCAGGCGCGGGCGCAACTCCTCCACGCCGCCGACAAACAATGCCCAGTAGAGCACGATGGCAAGCAGGAAATTGGCCAGCGGCCCGGCAGCAACGATGGCGAAGCGCCGATACACCGACTGACGGTTGAAGGCGCGGTGCAGCTCCTGCGCTGCCACCTCGCCCTCACGCTCGTCGAGCATCTTTACGTAGCCGCCGAGCGGAAAGGCTGCCAGCGCCCACTCGGTGCGGTCGCGCCCGGCCCGCCAGGCCAGCAGCGGCTTGCCGAAACCGATCGAGAAGCGCAGGACCTTGACACCACACCAGCGCGCCACCAGGTAATGCCCGAGTTCATGGACCAGGATCAGCAGCCCGAGGGCGGCGGCAAAGGGAATCAGGTAGTTGAGCAGATTCATCGGCGCTTGTGGATCTCCGCGCGGGCCACGGCACGCGCCTGTACATCGGCGGCCAGGATGGCCTCCACGCTGTCGACCGGCAGATCGCACACGCGTTCCAGCGTCGCGGCGATAACCGCGGGAATCTGCCGGTAAGGCAGGCCGTGATCGAGGAAGGCGGCCACAGCCTCCTCGTTGGCGGCGTTGAGCACCGCCGGCGCGCAGCCGCCGCTGCGCAGCGCGCCATAGGCCAGCGCCAGGCAGGGAAAGCGCTGATAGTCGGGGCGCTCGAAATCGAGGCGGGCGATCTCGAACAGATCAAGCGCACGCACCCCGGAATCGATACGCTGCGGCCACGCCAGGGCATGGGCAATGGGCGTGCGCATGTCGGGATTGCCGAGTTGCGCGAGCACCGAGCCGTCAACGTAATCGACCAGCGAGTGGATCACGCTCTGCGGATGCACGACCACCTCGATGGCATCTGCATCCACGCCGAACAGCCAGTGGGCCTCGATGACCTCCAGCCCCTTGTTCATCATCGTCGCCGAGTCCACCGAAATCTTGCGCCCCATCACCCACTTCGGGTGGGCGCAGGCCTGCTCGGGCGTGACCCCATCGAGTTCGTGCAGTGCACGCGTGCGGAAGGGCCCCCCGGAAGCAGTCAGCAGAACCCTGCGCACCCCCGCCACGGCCGGATCACGCCGATAGTCCGCCGGCAGGGCCTGGAAGACCGCGTTGTGCTCGCTGTCGATGGGCAGCAGCAAGGCACCCGCGCCAGCCACCGCGTCCATGAACAGCCCACCGGCCAGCACCAGCGCCTCCTTGTTGGCGAGCAGCACCTTCTTGCCTGCACGTGCCGCGGCCAGCGCCGGCGGCAATCCGGCAGCACCGACGATGGCGGCCATCACGGTGTCGACTTCGCCTGCAGCCGCAATATCCTCCAGCGCAGCCGCCCCGCCAAGCACCTCGGTGGCACTGCCGGCCTCACCCAGACGCTGGCGCAACTGCAGCGCCACAGCCTCGTCGCCAAGCACCGCATAACGCGGAGCAAAACGCAGGCACTGGGCGAACAGCGCATCCATCTGGCGCTGGGCGCTGAGCGCGAAGACCTCGAAGCGCTCGGGATGGCGGGCGATGACGTCGAGGGTGGACGTACCGATGGAACCGGTCGCACCGAGCACGGTAATGCGCTGTCGCGGGGTGTTCATTTCAGCGGGCAAACCAGAGCGCCGCAAGGCCGAGCAGCGGCAAGGTGGAAGTAAGGCTGTCGATGCGGTCGAGGATGCCACCGTGACCGGGCAGCAGGCTGCCGCTGTCCTTGATGCCGGCCTGACGCTTGAGCAGGGACTCGAAAAGGTCGCCGATGATACTCAGCGCGGTGAGCAGCAGCAGGGCCGGCACAACCGCCAGCAGCCCTGACGCGGCGGGTGCGAAGAGCAGCCACAGCGCGCTCAGCCCGTAGACCAGCACGCCGGCAACCGCACCCCAGGCGCCTTCCCAGGTTTTTCCGGGACTGATCGCGGGAGCCAGCTTGCGGCGCCCGAAGCGACGCCCGGCGAAATAGGCAGCGATGTCCGCGACCCAGCACACCGCCAGCGCGGCGAGCAGCAGCCACGGCCCCAGCTCGCGCAGATGGGCCAGCGCCAGCGCCGGGGGCACGAGCACGACGATGCCCACCACCACCGCAGCGGCGCCGCGCCCCAGCTGCCATTTCGCACGCAACCAGAAAGGCACGCAGAGCAGCCAGAACAAGGCTGCGAGGGCGTAAGGCAGCCACAGCACGGCGGGCATGCCGGTGTTGCCGCCGAGCCCGGCCATGCCGCCGAGCAGCAGGCAGGTGGCCGCAATGGCGAGCGCATACACCGCCCGCAGCGGCGTGGCAAAGCGGCTCAGCCCGCCCCACTCCCAGGCTGCGAGGGCGCCGAGCACGGCACAGAACAGCAGCCAGCCCAGCGCTGGCAGCAGGAAGACGGCAGCAAGCAGGCCGCCGAGCAGCAACAGGGCGGTGATGATGCGGGTCTTAAGCATGCTTGCCCGACCCCAGCGCAGCCTGTTGAACCTGCTCGCTGGTACGCCCGAAACGGCGCTCGCGCTTGCGGTAGGACGCAATCGCCAGATCGAGCGCGGCGGCGTCGAAATCGGGCCACAGGGTGTCGGTGAAATGCAGCTCGGCATAGGCCAGTTGCCAGAGCAGGAAGTTGCTGATGCGCTGCTCGCCCCCGGTGCGGATGAAGAGATCGGGCTCCGGGGCATAGGCCATGGCCAGCTCCGCGGCGAGATCCTCCTCGGTGTACGCCCCGGCACGCTGGGGATCCCGTGCATGCAGGCGGTTGACCGCCTGCATGATGTCCCAGCGCCCGCCGTAATTGGCCGCCACGGTCAGGGTGAGACGCTCGTTGGCGGCCGTCAGTGCTTCGGCGTTGCGGATCATGTCGACGAGCTTGGTGTCGAAGCGGGCGAGATCGCCGACGACGCGGAAGCGGATGCCATTCTGGTGCAGGCGATCGACCTCCTTTTGCAGCGAACGCATGAACAACTGCATCAGGAAGGAGACTTCGTCGGCCGGGCGCCGCCAGTTCTCCGAGCTGAAGGCAAACAGGGTCAGATAGCCGACCCCGCGCTCCATGCAGGCGCGGATCACCGCGCGCACCGCCTCGACGCCCCGGCTGTGGCCGGCGACCCGCGGCATCAGGCGCTTGCGCGCCCAACGCCCGTTGCCATCCATGATGATGGCGATGTGGCGCGGCACGCCGCCCACCTCCGGAATCACCCGGGTCGAGCTGACGAAGCTGGATTCCGTCATCGGCGGTACGCGGTGCGCGCCAGGAAAGCTGCAGTCTCGATCGCCGTGGCGATCAGATCTGCATCAGTTCCTGTTCCTTCTGCGCGAGCAGCTTGTCGATCTCGGCGACGGCGCGATCGGTGAGCTTCTGGATGTCGTCTTCGGCGCGGCGCTCGTCGTCCTCCGAAATGAGCTTCTCCTTGACCGCATCCTTGAGTTGCTGATTGGCGTCGCGGCGCAGGTTGCGCACCGCCACCTTGGCGCCCTCGCCTTCCTGGCGGACGACCTTGGTCAGGTCACGGCGGCGCTCTTCGGTGAGCGCCGGCATCGGCACGCGGATGAGCTCGCCCTGGGCGGCCGGATTGAGGCCGAGGTCGCAGTCACGAATGGCCTTTTCGACCTTCGAGACCATGTTCTTTTCCCACGGCTGCACACCGATGGTGCGCGCGTCGATGAGGGTGACGTTGGCGACCTGATTGACCGGCACCATGGAGCCGTAGTACTCCACCATCACGTGGTCAAGCAGGCCGGTATGGGCACGACCGGTACGCACCTTGGCCAGATCGGCCTTGAGCGCCTCAATCGACTTGTGCATCTTCTGTTCGGTGGTGTTCTTGAGTTCGGAAATCATGCGCGAATCCTCAGGAATGAACCAGGGTGCCCTCGTCCTCGCCCATCACCACGCGCCGCAGCGCGCCGGGCTTGAAGATCGAGAACACGTTGATCGGCAGCTTCTGGTCACGGCACAGCGCAAAGGCAGTGGCGTCCATCACCGCCAGACTGCGGCCGATGGCCTCGTCGAAGCTGATGCGGTGGTAGCGCTGGGCCTCCGGGTCCTTCTTCGGGTCGGCGGTATACACGCCGTCCACCTTGGTGGCCTTGAGCACGATCTGCGCACCGATCTCCGAGCCGCGCAGCGCGGCAGCAGTATCGGTGGTGAAGAAGGGGTTGCCGGTACCGGCAGCGAAGATCACCACCCGCCCCTCTTCGAGGTGGCGGATGGCACGTCCGCGGATGTAGGGCTCGACCACCTGGTCGATGCGCAGCGCCGACTGCACGCGCGCCTCGAGCTCGTTGCGACGCATCGCATCGGCCAGCGCCATGGCATTCATCACCGTGGCGAGCATGCCCATGTAGTCGGCGGTGGCACGATCCATGCCGGTGGCCGCGCCCTTCATGCCGCGGAAGATGTTGCCGCCACCGATCACCACACCCACCTGCACGCCCAGCCGCACGACGTCGCCGATCTCGCCGACGATGCGACTGACGACCTCTTCGTTGATGCCATAGGCATCGTCGCCCATCAGGGCCTCACCGGAGAGCTTGAGGAGAATGCGCTTGTAGGCAGCGGCAGTCATCATGCGACCCTCTTACTTCTGCGCCGCGGCGGCAGCCTGGGCGGCCACTTCGGCGGCGAAGTCGTTGGTCTTCTTCTCGATACCTTCGCCGACCACGTACAGCACGAAGCTGGCAACCGAGGCGCCACGCGCCTTCAGCAGCGCCTCGACGGTCTGCTTGTCGTCCTTGACGAAGGGCTGGCCGAGCAGGGTCACTTCCTTGAGGAACTTCTGCACGGTGCCTTCGGCGATCTTCTCCAGCATCGCTTCGGGCTTGCCGGCTTCGCGTGCCTTCTCGATGGCAATGCGGCGCTCGGCGTCGATCAGCTCGGCGGACACGCCGGTGGAGTCAAGGCTCTTCGGCTTGGAAGCGGCGATGTGCATGGCCAGATCCTTGGCCAGTTGTTCGTCGCCACCGACCAGGTCGACCAGCACGCCGATCTTGGCGCCGGCGTGAACATAGTTGGCCACCTGGCCCTGCGCCGCAATGCGGGCAAAGCGGCGGATGGTCATGTTCTCGCCGATCTTGCCGATCAGCTCGCTGCGCACCTGCTCGACGCTCTGGCCACCGAGATCGAGGGCGGAAAGCGCTTCGACGTCAGCGGGGTTCTGCTGCGCCACCAGCTCGGCAAGCTTGCCGGCAAGGGCGATGAAGTCGTCGTTCTTGGCCACGAAGTCGGTCTCGCAGTTGAGCTCGACCATCGCCGCCAGCTTGCCGTCGGCAGCCAGGAAGGTGCCTACGATGCCTTCTGCGGTGACACGGGAGGCGGCCTTGCTGGCCTTGTTGCCCAGCTTGACGCGGAGGATTTCCTCGGCCTTGGCCATGTCGCCAGCGGCTTCGGTGAGCGCCTTCTTGCACTCCATCATCGGCGCGTCGGTCTTCTCGCGCAGTTCCTTGACCATGCTTGCGGTGATTTCCGCCATGCTAACTCCTGACAATCGATTCAATCGGTGAGGCGCCCGCAGCGCGGGCGCCGACTCAAGATGACGCTCAGGCCTGCTCGTCGGCAGCGCTTTCCTCGACTTCGACGAACTCGTCGGCGCCGGCGGCAACGATGTCCTGCAGGGACTGGCTGCGGCCTTCCAGCACCGCGTCGGCAACGCCGCGGGCGTACAGGCGGATCGCACGGGAGGAGTCGTCATTGCCGGGAATGACGTAATCGATGCCTTCCGGCGAGTGGTTGGTATCGACCACGGCGACGACCGGGATACCCAGCTTCTGGGCTTCGGTGATGGCGATCTTGTGGTAGCCGACGTCGATCACGAACAGCGCATCGGGCAGGCCGCCCATGTCCTTGATGCCGCCGATGGACTTCTGCAGCTTCTCCAGCTCGCGGGAAGCCATCAGCGCTTCCTTCTTGGAGAGGCGCTCGATGGAGCCATCCTCGATCATCGCTTCCATTTCCTTCAGGCGCTTGATCGACTGCTTGACGGTCTTGAAGTTGGTCAGCATGCCGCCCAGCCAGCGCTCATCGACGTAGGGCATGCCGGCGCGACGGGCTTCCTCGGCGACGATCTCGCGCGCCTGGCGCTTGGTGCCGACAAACAGGATGTTGCCGCGATTGGCGGCCAGCTTGCGCACGAAGGCCATGGCTTCGAGATACTTGGCCATGGTCTTTTCGAGGTTGACGATGTGGATCTTGTTGCGCTGGCCGAAGATGTAGGGGGCCATGCGCGGATTCCAGAAACGGGTCTGGTGACCAAAGTGGACGCCCGCTTCGAGCATCTGACGCATCGTGACAGTCATTGTGTAACTCCGGATAAGGGTTGAACCGCCGCCCGGCCCGGCCGGCCACGCACCATTGCGCAACCAGCCTGACCACCCCGCGGCACGCGAACCCGCGCACCACGATTACCGGCGGACCCTTCGGTACTCAGCCGGGCGTGTGGATTTTGCCTGCCCTTACGGACAGACAAGCCAGAGATGATAACACTGCCGTCTTACCGCACTCAAGGCGCATGTCACGCGCGCCTCAGCCCCCACACATTTGCCCGCGACGCGCGCATGCGCTAGCCTTGGGACTTTGCTACGGCGCCCCGCACAGATGAGCATCACCCTCAAGACCCCCGAAGACATCGCCAAGATGCGCGTCGCCTGCCGCCTCGCCGCCGAGGTGCTCGACTACATCACCCCCTTCGTCAAGCCCGGCGTCACCACTGCGGAGCTGGATCGCCTCTGTCACGACTACATGGTCAATGTGCAGGGCACCATCCCCGCACCGCTGAACTACGCCCCGCCCGGCTACACACCCTATCCGAAGTCCATCTGCACCTCGATCAACCATCAGGTCTGCCATGGCGTGCCGGCCGAGAAGGCCCTCAAGAAGGGCGACATCGTCAACCTCGACATCACCGTCATCAAGGACGGCTACCACGGCGACACCAGCCGCATGTTCATCGTCGGCGACGCCGGCATCCTGCCCCGCCGGCTGTGCCAGGTAACCTTCGAATGCATGTGGCTGGGCATCGCCGAAGTGCGTCCCGGCGCCCGCCTCGGCGACATCGGCCACGCCATCCAGAAGCACGCCGAAGGCAATGGCTTCTCGGTGGTACGCGAGTTCTGCGGCCACGGCATCGGCAGGAACTTTCACGAAGAGCCGCAGGTGCTGCACTACGGCAAGGCCGGCACCGGCGTGACCCTGGAGGCGGGGATGATCTTCACCATCGAGCCGATGATCAATGCCGGCAAGGCGGCGATCTCCGAGTTGCCCGACGGCTGGACCATCGTCACCAAGGATCGCAGCCTGTCGGCACAGTGGGAGCATACCGTGCTGGTCACCCCCAGCGGAGTCGAGGTACTCACCGTCTCGCCCCTCTGCCTGCCCCCGCCGGCACTCGTCGCCGACCGTCTGGGCCACACCAGCGCATCGTGACTGGGCACGCCGACGATCCGCTGCGCGCGCTCATCGCCGCCACCCGGCAGAGCCTGAGCAGCGGCGCAGCGGCACTGCGCGCCGCCTACGAAGCCCACCCCCGCACCGCCACGGTACTCAAGGGGCGCGCCCATCTCGTCGACGAGGCCATCATCGGCCTCTGGCGGGCTTGCGAGATGCCCCCACAGGCCACCCTCGCCGCGGTCGGCGGCTACGGGCGTGGCGAGCTCTTTCCGTGCTCGGACGTCGATCTGCTGATCCTGCTGCCGGAAAGCGCCGATGCCGACCTCCAGGCGCGCCTGTCCACCCTCGTCGGCGCCCTTTGGGACGTCGGCCTGGAGATCGGCCACAGCGTACGCACCGTAGACGAATGCCTCAGCGCCGCCGCGGAGGACATCACCGTCCAGACCAATCTCCTCGAAGCCCGCCTGCTCACCGGCAACCGCGCGCTGTATGAGGATTTCGCCCGCCGTCATCGCGAGCAGCTCGATGTGCGCGCCTTCTTCAAGGCCAAGGAACTCGAACAGGCGCAACGCTACGCGCGCTTCAACGACACCCCCTACAGCCTGGAACCGAACTGCAAGGAAAGTCCGGGGGGCCTGCGCGATCTGCAGATGCTCGGCTGGATTGCCCGCGCCGCCGGACTCGGCCGCAACTGGCGCGAACTCGCCCGCCGCCGCCTCATCACCGGCGAGGAGGCCAGCGAACTGCGCAGCGTCGAGCGCTTCCTGCAGCACCTGCGGGTGCGCCTGCACTACCTCGCCGGACGTGCCGAAGATCGCCTGTTGTTCGACCACCAGGAACGCCTGGCGCGCATCATGGGCATCGAGCCAGGCGCCGCGCGCAGGGCTTCCGAAATGCTGATGCAGCGCTACTACCTGGTGGCCAAGAAAGTCACCCAGCTCAACACCATCCTGCTGCAGAACTACGGCGCCGAGATCTTCCCCGACCAGCAGGGCCCGGCGATCACCATCAATGCGCGCTTCCAGGCCGTGCGCGAGCTGCTCGACATCCGCCACGAAAACGTCTTCGAACAGCATCCCGCGGCGCTGCTGGAATGCTTCCTGATCCTGCAGCAGCGCTCGGAACTCAAAGGCATGACCGCGCGCACCCTGCGCGCACTGTGGCTGGCGCGCAAGCTGATCAACGCCGCCTATCGCGCCAACCCCGCTCACCGGGCGCTGTTCGTCGCCATCCTGCAGCAGAAGCGCGGCATCGTGCATGAGTTCCGGCGCATGAACCAGTACGGCATTCTCGGCCGCTACCTGGCTCCCTGGCGGCGCATCGTCGGCCAGATGCAGCACGACCTCTTCCACGTCTACACCGTGGATCAGCACATCCTCATGGTACTGCGCAACATGCGCCGCTTCACCATGGGCGAACATGCTCACGAATATCCGCTGATGACGCGGCTGATCCTCGGTTTCGAGGATCACTGGCTGCTCTACGTTGCTGCCCTCTTCCACGACATCGCCAAGGGTCGCGGCGGCGATCACTCCCGCCTGGGCATGGAAGATGCCCGCGAGTTCTGCGAACAGCATGGCTTCGCGGCAGCCGACCGCGATCTGGTGGTCTGGCTGGTCGAGCATCACCTGAGCATGAGCCAGGTGGCACAGAAGGAGGACACCACAGACCCCGAGGTGATCCGCCGCTTTGCCGATCTGGTGGGCAGCGAGCGCCGCCTGACCGCCCTCTACCTGCTCACCCACGCCGACATCCGTGGCACCAGCCCGACGGTGTGGAACGGCTGGAAGGGCAAACTCCTCGAAGACCTCTATTTTGCCACCCAGCGCCTGCTGCGCGGCGCCACCCCCCAACAGGCCCTGGGCCTCGACGACCGCCTCGACGACGCCCGCCGCCTGCTGCGTTTCCACGGCTTGCGCCCGGGAGTCGAGGATGAGCTGTGGGCGCAACTCGACGCGGTATATTTCATGCGTCACTCGCCGGACGAGATCGCCTGGCATTCACGCGTCCTTTACCACCGCCCGGATGCTGCCGAGGCGGTGGTAAAGGCGCGCGTCGCGGAAGATGAGGACGGCGTGCAGGTGATGGTCTTCACCCGCGACCAGCCCGATCTGTTCGTGCGCCTCACGGGCTTCTTCGGCCGCCTCGGCTTCAGCATCCTCGACGCCAAGGTACACACCACCCGCCACGGCTACGCCCTCGACAGCTTCATGCTGCAGGACCCCAGCCGCGCCGGAAGCTACCGCGACCTCGTGCCGATCATCGAGCACGAACTCGCCGCCCGCCTCAACACCCCCGGCGGCGGCCCCATCGAACGCCCCTCCGCGGGCCGCCTGTCACGCCAGGTCAAGCACTTCCCGATCACTCCCCAGGTCAGCGTGCGCGCCGACGAGGCCGGACGGCACTACATCCTCTCGGTAATCGCCGCGGACCGCCCCGGCCTGCTGTTCGGCATTGCCGAAATCCTCGCGCGCTATCACATCAACGTGCAGGCGGCGAAGATCGCCACCCTCGGCCAACGCGTCGAGGACACCTTCCTGCTCACCGGCAGCGCCCTCACCCAGGATGCCCAGGTACTGCGCATGGAGCAGGAGCTGCTCGAACGCCTGCAGGTCTGAGGATCACCCTCCGGCGCGCTGCGCCGGCCAGGGTCAGGCCTTCTCAGTGCGGCGTGCCGCCGCGCTGCAGGCGGTCCATCACCGCGTAGAGCAGCCCGGAAACGATGAAGGTGAGGTGGATGCCGAGCATCCAGGCAAGTTCGCGGTCGCTGAGGTTGTCGACGTTCATGAAGCCTTTCAGCAGCTCGATCCCGGAAATCGCCACGATGGAACCGATCAGCTTGATCTTCAGGTCGGCGAAGCCGATGTGGCCCATCCAGTCCGGACGATCCTTGTGGGAATGCAGATCCTCCATCTTGGAGACGAAGTTCTCGTAGCCGCTGAAGATGATGATGATCAGCAGGTTCATGATCAGGGCGATGTCGACCAGGGTCAGCACGCCGATGATCATTTCCGCACCGCTCGCGGTCATTATCTCGGCCAGCAGGAGCCAGACCTCCTTGGCGAACTTCACCAGCAGCACCCCCATCGCCAGGATCAGGCCCAGATAGACGGGCGCCATCAGCCAGCGGCTGGAGAACAGCAGATGCTCGAAGGCGGTCTCGATTTTCTTCATCACGGCTTCCATACGGATCGGTGGCGCGCAAGGGCCTGCGCGGGCGCGGAATTCTAGCCCGTATTTCTCACCCTGGCACGTCACGAGGGGGCCGAGGCGCCGCCGTGGTGCGCCGCACGGAGCGAACGACGCCGAAGGCGTAGCTGACACTACGCCGAGGCGGCGCGAGCGAGTACGGCGTGCCACGGCGAGCGTATCGGCACCCGCAGTAGGGACAGGGTGAGGAATGCGGGCTAGCTGCCCGGAAGGACGATTGTGCAATGCACGATGGCAGCGGCGCCCCCAGGCGCTGGACGCCCCTGAGCTTTTGTAATAGCTTGGCAGACGGGAGACACGTACAAGAGCAGGGAAGGCACCATGAGCGCCCGCATCGGCCGCTTCGATATCATCAGGGAACTGGGACGCGGCACCCAGAGCGTGGTCTATCTCGCTTTCGATCCCCACCTGCAGCGCGAAGTCGCGCTCAAGACCCTGCATTTCGACGCCGCCGACGCGCGCCACAACGCCGACCTGCTGGCCGAGGCGCGCATCGTCAGCCGCCTGCGCCACCCCGGCATCGTGCCGATCTTCGAGGCCGGCGAGGAAGACGGCGACCCCTATCTGGTGTTCGAATACGTCCCCGGCGAAAGTCTCGCCACGCTGATGGAGCGCGAGGCACCACTGCCCGGCCGGCGCGCCGCAGAGCTGCTCGCCGCCATCGCCGCCGCGGTGGGCCATGCCCATGGCGAGGGGATCATCCACCGCGACCTCAAACCCAGTAACGTCCTCCTCGACGCCGACGGCACACCACGGGTAATGGACTTCGGCATCGCCCGCCGTGTAGACAGCCCCGACCCCGGCGCCCGCGAGCTCTCCGGCACCCCCTCCTACATGGCCCCGGAGTACGTCAGCCGCCGTGAAGTCAGCGCCCGCAACGATGTCTTTGCGGCCGGCCTGATACTCATCGAGCTGCTCAGCGGGCAACGCATCTTCGCCGGCCAGGACATCCACGCGATCATGCACCGGGTCGCCAACGAGGACGTCGCCCTGCCCGCCGAGCCGCCCATCGACGAGCGCCTGGCGGCGATTGCCCTGCGCGCGGTGGCGCGCGAGCCGCTCGACCGCTATCGCGACATGGACGAACTGATCCAGGCGCTGGGGCGCTACCTCGCCCCCAGCGACGACGATGACGGCACCGCGGCGGAGGCCAGTCAGAGCACGGTAGCCTTCCTGCTCCGGCGCATGCGCCACAAGAGCGACTTTCCGGCGCTGTCGGAATCGGTGAGCACCATCAACCGCATCGCCGCTGACGAATCGGAAAGCATCAGCCGCCTGTCGCTGTCCATCCTGCGTGACTTCTCGCTCACCAACAAGATCCTCCGCCTGGTCAATTCAGTACATTACCGTCAGGCCGGTGGCGGCGCCATCAGCACCATCTCGCGCGCGGTGATCGTGCTGGGCTTCGACGCCGTGCGCAACATCGCGGTCACCGTACTGCTCTTCGAGCACCTGCAGAACAAGGCCAATGCCGCCCAGCTCAAGGAAGAATTCCTGCGCGCCAACCTTGCCGGCATCCTCGCCAAGAACATCGCCCTCCACCTCAATGCGCGCGACGGCGAGCAAGCCTTCATCTGCGGCGTCTTCCACAATCTCGGCCGCCTGCTCGCACAGTTCTACTTTCCCGAGGAATGCGAAGAAATCCGTGCCCTCGTCGCCCGCCAGAGCTGCAGCGAAGGCGCCGCCGCGCAGCGCGTGCTGGGCATCGGCTTCGAGCAGCTGGGCATCGGCATCGCCCACAGCTGGGGCTTCCCCGCCCTCATCGTCGGCAGCATGGAAAAACTTCCCGCCGGCACCGTGCGCAAGGCCCACACCCCCGCAGAGCGCCTGCGCACCCTGTCGGCCTACGCCAACGACCTCGGCAGCGCACTCGCCAGCTGCAGTGGCGTCGAGCGCGAACGCGAGATCGCCCGCATCGCCGCGCGTTATGCCGACGCCCTCGCCGTCGGCGGCAAGACGCTCGACACCCTCGTGCAACATGCGATCGAGGAAATCACCGACTTCGCCCGCATCATCCGCATCAACCTCGCCCACACCCAGTTCGGCCAGCAGTTGCGCAGCTACGGCAGCGCAGAGCGCGCCGCCACCGACGCCCTGCCGGACGCTGCCGTACTACGCAGCGAAGCCGACGCCGGCCTCGACAGCGGCCATTACCCGGGCTCCGACCGGCAGGTCGTGGACGCCCAGGCCGTACTCACCGCCGGCATCCAGGACATCAGCAACACCCTGGTGTCGGACTTCAGGCTCAACGACATCCTGCGCATCATCCTCGAGACCATGTACCGCGCGATGGGCTTCCAGCGCGTCCTGCTGTGCATCAGGGACGCCCGCAGCGGCACCATGCAGGGGCGCTTCGGACTCGGCCCCGAGGTGGACGAACTGGCACGCGACTTCCGCTTTTCGCTGAAGTTCAGCCCCGACATCTTCCACGCCGCCACCGCCCGCGGCGTGGACATCCTGATCAGCGACATCGACGACCCCAGCATCGTCGAACGCATCCCGGAGTGGTTCCGCCGCGCCTCGACGGCGAAGACCTTCGTCCTCTTCCCGCTCACCGTGAAGGGCAATCCGGTGGCGCTGATCTATGCCGACAAACCCCAGGCCGGCGACATCGTCATCGGCGACAAGGAACTGCAGCTGCTGCGCACCCTGCGCAACCAGGCCCTGCTGGCAATCAAGCAATCCGGCTGAAGCACCCGGCATGCGGCGCACGGCGCATTTGGCGCTTGCGACAAAGCGCCGTGTCATGGAGAATCCTTTCGGAAAAATATTCCGTTCATGCGCTCCGGGGGCCAAGGCGGCCAGCCCGGGCGCCTTCTCGTCCCCGCAGGCCCACCGAGCACAGGCAGGCAATGTCAGGTCAGAGCCCCTACGTCAAGGTACTCGACATCGAGCAGACGCTTGCCGAGCTGCAGGCGATGGTCGACCAGCTGCAGCAGGAACGCAGCGATCTGGAGATCGCCCTGACCACCGCCATCGAGCACGGCGACGCCATCGAGTCGCAGCTCGAGATGGCCAATCGCCAGCTCCAGAGCGAAGTCCGCGAGCGCCTCGCGGTAGAGCGCCAGCTACGCGACCTGGTCACCACCATCACGCAGAAGAGCCGCGATCTGGAGGTAGTGCTGCAGACCATCACCGAGCACTCCGACCAGATCGACCTGCAGTGGCTGGGACGCTACATCGAGGCCGAGCACACCGCCCGCATCGATTCGCTCACCGGGCTCGCCAACCGCCGCAAGCTCGACGAGACCATCGACAGCGAATGGGCGCGCGCGCGCCGCAGCCGTCAGTCGCTGGCCATGCTGGTCTGCGACGTCGACTACTTCAAGAACTACAACGACCTCTACGGCCACCAGCACGGCGACCTCTGCCTGCAACAACTGGCAGCCATCCTCACCGCGGCCCTGCGTCGCGATGGCGATCTGGCCGCGCGCTACGGCGGCGAGGAATTCGTCATCGTGCTTCCCAACACCGACGCCTGCGGCGCCCGCCAGCTCGCCGAAGGCCTGCAGGAGGCCCTGCGCCGGGCCGCCATTCCCCACGAAGCCTCGCCCTACTGGCAGCTCACCATGAGCATCGGCGTGGCAGCCTGCATTCCCGACGGCAGCGACCCCGGCACCCTCTTCGCCGAGGCCGACCGCCTGCTCTACCTGGCCAAGCAACGCGGCCGCAACCAGATCGCCCTCACATGACCGCCCGGCAGGAAGGACACCGATGACCGAAGACTTCGGACAGATGCGCGAACTGCACCCCGACCGTGACAGCGAGACCCTCAATCTCAGCTTCTGGCCGGGCCGCGTACCCCTGCGCCAGCGCTGGCGCAACAACGGCCTGTCGGCGGACTTTCTCGGCGACTACGTGACCACCTTCTTCCCGCTCGACGACAGCACCCCGGCGAGCGCGCCGCGTCAGGCACAGATCCGCGGTGCGGTCAGCTTCGTCGCCAACGAGCTGCTCGAGAATGCGATGAAGTTTCACGACGCCGAAACCCCCGAGCCGATCACCATCCAGCTCTCGCTCGACGCCGAACTGATCACCTTCCACGAGAGCAACGCCATCGGCAGGGCCGCCACGGAAGAGTTCAAGGTCTTCATCGAGCACCTGCGCGCCGCCGACCCCGGCGAGCTCTACCTGCAGCAGCTCGAACACAACGCGGTCTCCGAGCGCAGCGCCGGCCTCGGCTACCTCACCATGATCAACGACTACGGCGCGGAACTGGCCTGGCGCTTCGAACCCCTCGATGGCGGCGCCTGCCGGGTGACCACCCAGGTAACACTGAAATTATGATGGAGCACTGCCTAATGAATGCACTTGCAGGTGATGGCTATCAGGCCGAGTTCGACAGCGCGGCCGGCTGCGTGCGCCTGTGCGGTTCCCTGCGGCTTGGCGGCCTCACCGAGTACGCACCGATCTCGCAACTGCTCGAAGACGCCCTCGACGGCCGCAGCGCCCTCACCGTAGACCTCAGCACGCTGGAGTTCCTCAACAGCTCGGGCATCGCCACCCTCTCCAAGTTCGTCATCAGCGCGCGCAACCGCAAGGACTGCGCGCTGACCATCCGCGGTTCCAGCACCATCCCCTGGCAAGGCAAGTCGCTCAACAACCTGAAGCGCCTGATGCCCAGCCTGGAACTGGTCTTCGACTGACGGACACGGCCTTGAGCGACACCCCGGACAACGCCTCCGCCTCCGCCTCCGCCTCCGCCCCCGCCCGCGTCGCCATCACCCGCAGCCTGACCTTCCGTCAGGCCGCCACCACGCTGATAGTCGCCCTCGTTCTCGGCCTGCTCGCCAGCGCTGTCGAACTCTATGCCGACTGGCAGAGCATGCGCGCCGAAATCCGTACCCAGACCGACAGTGCCCTGAACCTGGTAAGCGGCTCGGCCGCCGAAGCCGCCTTCCAGTTCAACGACGAACTCGCCACCCAGGTTGCCGACGGCCTCTTCGCCCGCCGCGAAGTGCGCCTCGTCGAGCTGCGCGACAACTTCGGCCGCCTGCTGGTGCGCCGCGCTGCCGAAGCCCCACCCGCCAGCGACGGCCTTGCCATGCGCCTGTTCGGCGACATCACCGACTACCTGATCGATCTCGAACACCGCGGCGCGCCGCCCGGCAACGAACTGGTAGGCAGCATCGAAGTCAAGCTTGCCGCCGACGCCATCGCCGCCAGCTTCATGGAGCGCGCCCGCATGCTGGTCGTCATCGGCCTGATCAAGGCCGTAGCCATCGCCGCGCTGGTGGTACTGATCTTCTACTTCATGATCACCCGCCCGCTGCTCGCCCTGCACGGCGCCATCTCGCGCATCGACCCCGCCCACCCGGGCAACTGGCCACGCCCGCAACTGCGTGGCCACCGCGATGACGAACTCGGCCACATCGTCGGCAGCCTCGACCGCCTCATGGGCGCGTTCCAGCGCGGCCTCGAGCAGCGCGACCGCGCGCGCGACGAAAACACCCGCCTCGGCGCGGAGCTCGACGTCTCGCGCCGCATCCAGCAGATCCTGCTGCCCTCGCGCGAAGAGCTCGACGCCATCGAAGGGCTGGACATCGCCACCTACATGGAACCGGCCAGCGAGGTCGGCGGCGACTACTACGACATCCTGCGTCACTCCGGCGGCGTGCGCATCGGCATCGGCGACGTCACCGGCCACGGGCTCGAAAGCGGGGTGGTGATGCTGATGACGCAAAGCGCCGTGCGCACCACCCTGACCAGCCGCGAAGAAGACATCGTGCGCGTCATGGAAGTGCTCAACAGCACCATCTACAACAACGTCCAGCGCATGGGCTGCGGCAAGAACCTCACCCTCGCCCTGCTCGACTACCACGCCCTGCACGACGACCCCGGCGGCGCCCGCGGACGCCTGCGCATCAGCGGCCAGCACGAATCGGTGATCATCGTGCGCGCCAGCGGCAGCATCGAGATCATCGACACCGACAACCTCGGCTTCCCCATCGGCCTCGTCGAAGAGGTCGGCGAGTTCGTCAACCAGATCGTCCTCGACCTTCATGCCGACGACCTCGTCGTGCTGTACACCGACGGCATCACCGAGGCCGCCGACGAGAACCACAAGCTCTACAGCCTCGAACGCCTCACCGCACGCGTCGCCGAACACCGCCACGAAAGCGCCGAAGCCGTCAAGGACGCCATCATCCTCGACGTCAAGGCCCACATCGCCACCCAGACCCTGTACGACGATCTCACCCTGGTCATCCTCAAGCAACGCTGACCCTCACGCCCCTCCGGAGCGCGCCATGGCCATCATCGCACCACGCATGCTACACACCCTGTACTGCACCGCTGCGCTGTTCCTGGCGGCACTCCCGGGCAGCCACGCCCGCGCCGACGGGCTCGCCACCCTGCAGTGGCTGAGCGAGGAATACGCCCCCTACAACTACAGCGACAAGGGCGTCCCGCGCGGCATTGCCGTCGACGTGCTGGTGCAGATGTGGCAACGCCTCGGCGTCCCCCGCAACGCCGGCGACATCCGCATCCTGCCCTGGGCACGCGCCTACCGCATGACCCAGGAACAAGCCGGCACCTGTCTGTTCTCGATGACCATCACCCCGCAGCGGCGCGAACTGTTCACCTTCATCGAACCGCTGGTGGACACCCGCCTGACCATCATCGCCCCGCGCGCCAGCGCCCCCGCCATCAGCACCCTCGCCGATCTCGACAAGCTCACCATCGGCGTCGTCCGCGACGACATCGGCGAGCAGGCACTGCTCGCCGCCGGCTCCCGCGCCACTCTGGTGCGCACCGACTCGGCGCGCAACCTCGTACGCATGCTCGCCGGCGGCCGCTTCGACGCCATCGCCTACGGCCTCGACACGGCGCTGTGGAACATGAAGGAAAGCGGCATCGTCACCGCCGCCTACGGCCCCGTATTCACCGTACAGGAAGGCATGATGGGCTTCGCCTGCCACAAGGACACCGACCCCGCCCTCATCGCCCGCCTGCAGGGCGCGCTCGACGCCCTCCACGCCGACGGCAGCGTCGCACGCATCAAGGCCCAGTACCTGCGCTGAAACGGCAGCGAACGCCAAACGTGTATAATCCGCCCGCCCACACGGGGGCGGCCTGTCCGCCCACCCAAGGCGGCGACAGGCCCGGTTGGTGAAATTGGTAGACACGCGGGATTTAGGTTCCCGTGCCGCAAGGCGTGAGGGTTCGAGTCCCTTGCCGGGCACCACCTGCAGCCACAAGGGTTTCAAGGCTAGTGACACATTGCTTCATTAGCCCTCATGCATGGCCGCGACAGGCCACCGGCACCAGAGCCATCCCCCGAGGCAGCCTGCATTGACCGCCTGAGCAGCGCTGAGCGAAGCAGACGCATCACGGCCGCCAGGAAGCCCGCAACCTCCCTCACTACCCTGCCTTCATCCTGATGCAGCCAAGCCACGTCGGGCCAGTCCAGCGCGACGAATCTGCGCCGCTCGCGGAGCGACTTCGCGCAGCGCATGACCGCGAATCACGGCTGGGGAGATACTTGACCCGCTGTTCCGTTGGCACCCGACATTCTCACTTGTCGTAATGTAATATGCTCACGAGATCTCCAGCGCCATCCTGCTTGGCCTGAGGAAACGAGCCCCTGCTCGGAAGCTGGCATCTGTGATCCATTCCGACGGACAACGAATCCTGCATGTCGATATACGCCCCGCCGCAGCAGAAGGCGCCTGAAGTGCCCAGACCCCCCAGGTCGATCGCACTCTGGCTCTTCCTGTCCTCCGCCTTTGGCCTCATGCTCCTGCGCATTAGTCTTAGCGGGGAGAACACAGACTTTCTTCCCACGGCTGCCGCCTTGTCGATCGCGGCCGGACTCGTCGGCACTATTGGGCTGGCTCTGGGCGGAGTTCGGAAGGGGACGCACCGCCCCGTTTCTGGCGCAGCACTGGCCGCCCTGCATCTCTTTGGCCTCGCTGCCCTGGCGGCAACCTACGGATTAGTCGTCCGGGCCACCTATGGCGAACTGGGCGAACCATCGTTCGGCGCCAACGGGTACATCAGGCTGTACGGCAGCGCAGAGCTTGCACTCACCCTTGCTCTCTCTCTCGGCCTGTGGGCGGCAATCAATCTGCATCGCCACACGACTGGCCTTGCCACGCACCTCGCCATCCTGGCGCTGCTCACGCTTGCCACCGTTCTTCTCGGCCCATCGTTCAGCATCACGGTAACCGGCTCCCCGCATGACAGCCTGGCGAGTGTGCGCTACACCAAATGCTCGCTCCGGAGCCCGTGCACAGGCGGCGAGCAAGTCACGCTGAAGGCCCATGAGATCCGCAGCGCCGCCAAAACAGCCAGGGTCATCTGCGTTGACTCCCACCAGCGCAACACATGGATCTTCCAGCACACGGTCACCTTCGATCACCGCCGAACGCTGGAGTCGCAACTTGATGACAATCGACTCAAGGCGCTGATGAACGCCTGTCGCCAGGAGGCCGACGCCGCCGTGCAGGCCGGACTGACCATCGAAAGCCTGGTGTACGCAGGAGACACCCATCGTTTCATCGACCGCGCACTGAGCTCCGCGGAACGTCATGCCATCCGCCCCCTCGCACTGGAGGTAGAGAAACTCCCCGAAACGCTGCGCAGCCAGCTTGAGCACTTCATCCCCCCTGCCCTCACCAACGCGCTCACCGCGCTGGACGTCATGCTGATCAGCGGCGTTCGCGACATCCCTGTCGAATTTCTCAAACACGATCTGGTTCTGCCTCATCACCGCTACATGCTGTTCAGCGCCGGTATCGATGAACACCCCGCAATCGCCGACACACAACACACATCGGCCCCGCGGCGAAGTCGTCGCAATGCGCCCACACCTGCGCCGACCTTCCTGCAGACGCCCACCGCGCCGACGATCAGCAACGTCTACAGGACACAGCACGGCAACTACTCGTCCTACGATTACTTCGTTGCCAACCGTCACTGCGACCTGCGCTATGCGCAGTTTCTTCTTGAAAGGCAGCTGCTGCCGAACACGCCGCACATCCTCAACCTTCTTTCCAACATCGGCACCGTTCTGTATCCGGTAAGTCGTTCGCGCTTCGATGACATCGACTTTCCTTTCACGGATCGCTCACTCGGACTTCCGGATGCTCGGCAACTCGACGACTGTGTGAAGCTCGCGGCCTTCTACGCCACTCACGTAGACAGTTTCCACATCCTGCCCCCCGGGGGACGATTCGTTCCAAGCTACGGCGCCCCCAATGTCTACGACATCATCTATGAACTTGCCGACGAGGGTGCCGCGCGCGAGCGCCTGCTTGCCCGAAACAACGCTGTCGGCGGAAACCCTGCGGCACTGACCCAAGCCATCGCCGAAGTCCTCAAGCCTCAGCCTCCGTCACAGGAGCAGTTCTGCGCCTGGACAAGGTCGGCCAGCAACTGGCTGGCGGTGCCCGGCAGCACACCGCCGGAGGTATCCGCCCCCCTCTTGGCCCTGCCAGAACAGTGGCGCAGAGAGAAGGTGGTCTATGGCTGGCCCAACCACTTCCATTGCACGGCAAGCAGCCCCCCCAGCCTGCCGAGGGGGTACCGGACGCCGGGAACGCCGCTTGACCACCTGAACGGCACCCTGAGGAAAGCAGGCCTGCCGTGTCGCGCCGAACAACGATCCAGCCACGCCCCCATGATCGAAGTCATCTGCACCGTCGAGGTCACCGACTGGTTGGAACTGCCGCAGTCTTGACCCCGTGCAGCGAAGCACTCACATGCGCAGCCGCTCACCGTAACCGGTCATCTCCAGATAACCCCGGCCGATCTCCCGGCCCTCCTCCAGCAGGCGTACCGCGCCCTCCCAGTACACCGCACCGGTGGAGCGTCGGCTGTCGAGTTCCTGGTCGTCCATCAGCGGTTCGACCTCGACGACGCGCGCGGCACGGCCCTGAGCGGCGGCGATCTCCACCCGCCAGGCCACCGGGTAACGGTTGCCGGTGCGCGGCGAGCGCCAGTAGCGCAATGGCTGGAAGCGCACCTCGTCGGCGCCGAGCCTGTGCTGCACGCCGTCGCTCGCACGCAAGGTCCCCGCCGCCCACAGCGCGTGGCCGTCTTCGGCGCGCATCTGGAAGGCCATCAGCGCACCGCCATCGGCCAGATTGATGCCCAGCCAGTCCCAGCCCTGGGCGCCCGGCGGCATGATGGCGGAAGACCACTCGTGGTCCAGCCAGCCGCTGCCGCTCACCGCCAGCTCCTCGCCGGCGACGTGCACGGTGCCGTCTACGGCAAGCTGCGGGCGACTGTAGTAGTAGCTGGCGTGCGCGGGATCGGCGGCCTTCTGACTGAAGCCCTGGTCACCGTTGAAAAGCGGCGCGACGGTGGGCCGGAAGGCCAGTTCGAAGGCGAAGTCCTCCCCGAACGCACGGCTGAGGTAGCGCTCCCCGTCCCAGCGCAGCGACCAGTCGCCGATCCACACCTCGGTGTGGGTGTCGGCGTAGCCGGCCAGCGGCGGCAGCGCGCGGGCGGCGCGCTCGGCATGGCGCAGGCGGCCGTGGGCGGGATCGGCGAGCGCGGCGTGGGCGAGCAGCAACTGTGAGGGGGCGAAGCGACTGGGGTTGTCCTCGCCGATCAGCGTGCGCACGCGGAAGAAGGTGATCTGGAAACCGCGCGCGCGGCGCTGCTCGTCCTCCACCCAACCGGTGACGTACCACCATTCGGTGCGGTGAGCATCGTGCGCACCGCCGTCGGCGGGCAACACCAGTTGCCGCCCCGGCAGCACCGGCGCATAGGCAGCGCCTTCAGCGGGTTCCGCCGCCGGCAGCGCCACGGGCACCGCGGCACCGAGCATCGCCAGTACCAGGCGCCAGAATGCGGTCATGCGCAGGCACCCCACCTTCACCAGTCCTCCCGCACCGCCTGCACTGCGGACTGGCGCATCGCCTGCGCGCCGGCAATGCGCGCCGCAAGTGCGGCAAGGACGATCAACGCCGCCGCAAAGACCGCCAGCATGGCGAAGGGCACGCTGATGTCCATGCTCCAGTGGAAGCTCTGGCGATTGACCACCTCGACCAGCACCCACGCCACCGCCCCCCCGGCGAGGAGGCCACCGGCCACCCCGAGCGCGGTTGCGAGGGCGCCCTCCAGCGCCAGCAGGCGGCCGATCTGCGCACGGGTGAGACCAAGGTGGCGGAGCATGCCAAACTCGCGCCGACGGGCGGTGGCCAGCGCGGCGAAGGTGGTCGCCACCCCGCACAGGCCGATGAGCACCGCAACCGCCTCCATCAGATAGGTGACCACGAAGCTGCGGTCGAAGATGCGCAAACTCAGGGCGCGGATCTCACCCGGGGTCGCCACCCGCAGCATGTTTTCGCCGAAGGCGTCGGCCAGGGCCGTGGCCACCACCGCGACGTCGACGCCTGGGTGCACGACAAGGGCTGCATCGTTGGCGCGCCGGTCTCCACTGATGGCGCGGTAGGTCTCCAGCTCAATGACCACCGCGCCATGCTGGCGGGCGTAATCACGCCACACCCCGGCAACCCGGAAGGCGTGCCACTGCCCGCCCAGCGGCAGCTCGATGAGCGCCCCGGTGGCCAGGCCATGCACATCGACCACCGCCTCCGACACCCACGCCGGCGGCAGTTCGGCCTCGCCTGTGCTGAGGCTGCCCGCCACCAGCGGCAGCCCCCAGCCACCGCCGACCTCGCGCGCCAGCAGCGTCAGCGGCGCCCCGCCGCTGCGCAGGCGGACCTGCTCGGCGCGGATGGGCTGCACCTGCGCCACCCCGGGCAGGGCGGCGATGCGCCGCAGCGCGTCCTGATCGAGAAAACCGCTGGCCGCCGAGGGCGAAGCCTGGACGTACAGATCGGCTGGCAGCATGCGCGTCAGCCAGTCATCCACGGAAGTGCGGAAGGAGCTCACCATGATCGCCATTGCCGAGGCCAGCGCAACGCTCGCCAGCACCCCGACTGCGGCGACCACCGCCTGCCCCGGCGCGGCATGCGAACGGGCGCGGGCCAGCCGCCACAGCAACGCCCGTGGCGACCCCGGCAGCCGCATCACCAGGCGGGTCGCCTGCGGCAGCAGCAGCACCGCAGTGGCAAGGATGCAGGCCACGGCCAGATAGCCCCCCAGCGGCATGCCAGCGAACGGGGGCAGCGCAGCGCTCAGCAGCGCGCCCAGCGCACAGACCACCACACCCTGCCAGCGCGGTCGCATGTGCAGCAGGGCGTCGTCGCCGGCACGCAGTGCGCGCGCGGCCGGCAGGGTCGCGGCACTACGCGCCGGCAGCCAGCTGCCGGCCAGCCCCGCGCCCACGCCAAGGGCGACAAAGGACAGCGTCAACAGCGCGTCGAAGTGCAGCGCCGGCCGCATGCCATCGAAGTATCCTGCCCCCAGGTCGCCCCCTACCAGACGCAGCGCCAGCACTGCCAGCACATGGCCGAGCAGCGCGCCGAGCACGCCGCCTGCCAGCCCCAGGACGGCCCCCTCGAGCAGCAGACCGCGATACAGCATGCCGCGCGGCAGCCCCAGCGCGCGCAGGAAGGCGAACTCCTGACGGCGCCGCGCCACCGCCAGCAACTGCGTGGAGAACACCAGGAAGCCCCCGGTGAGCAAGGCAATGAGGGCCAGCATGCTGAGATTGACACGGTAGGCACGCGACATCGTCGCGGCTTCGCTCAGCGCCAGCTGCGGGACCTCGACGAACACCCCGGCGGGCAGCAGTGCGGTCAGTTCACGGCGCAGCTGGACTGGCGATGCACCCTCCGCCAGACGCAGGTCGACCCGTGTCAGCACCCCGATACGCTCGAAGAGCTGCTGCGCGGCGGCGATGTCCATCACTGCCAGCACCTGTCCGGCACCTGCCGCCGGCACGCTGCCGGAGACCGTCAGCGTGTGCTCGTGCACACCGCTCTGCACCGCCAGCGCGTCGCCGGCTTCAAGTGCCAGCCAGGCCGCCGCCGCGGGGCTGAGGAAAATGCGCCCCGGCGCCAGCGCCGCCAGCATGCCGGCCTCGCCATCGGCTGCCGGCAGCAGCGCCGGCTGCACGCCGGCGAGGCGGAAGACATCGACACCGAGCACCCGCAGGCTGCCTTCGCGCCCCGGCAACGCGGCGTGCACCTCCACCACCGGGCTGGCCTCCGCCACCCCGGGATGCGCGGCAAGCTGCAGGAACAGGGCATCGTCGAAACCACCGCGCGCACCGCTGACCTGCAGGTCGGCCTCACCGGCGAGAATCCGGACACCGCGCTCGAATTCCGCCAGCGCTGCATTGTGAATGAGCTGCACCGCCAGCCCGAGGGCCACCCCGAGGGCGATGGCAAGCAGCGACAGTACGGTGGCCAGGCGCCGCCGGCGCAGGCTGGCGATGAACACATGGCGCAGGGCACCGCCCATCACGGCGCCTCCGCGGCAACCAGGCCGTCGCCGGTAAGGCGCAGCACGCGGTCCGCACGCGCCGCCGCGTTCGCCGAGTGCGTCACCAGCAGCATCGCCGCGCCGGCCTCGCGTACGCGACCGAGCAGCACGTCGAGCACCGCCCCCGCACGCGCCGGATCGAGATTGCCGGTGGGTTCGTCGGCAAGCACCAGCGCCGGCCCATGCACCAGCGCCCGCGCGATCGCCACCCGCTGCAGTTCGCCACCGGAAAGCTGCGCCGGCCAGGCCTCGCCACGCCCACCGAGGCCCACCTGTTCAAGCATGTGCAGCGCCGCGCCGTGCGCAGCACGCTCGTCGGCATCGAGCAGCCACAGCGGCAGGGCGACGTTATGCGCGACATTGAGATGAGGGAGGATGTGAAAGGCCTGGAAGACGAAGCCATAGCGCCGGCGCCGCAGCGCGCACCAGGCGTCATCATCGAGACCACTCAGTTCCTGTCCGGCGAGACGGATGCTGCCGCCGTCGACGGGTTCGAGGCCGGCCAGACAGTTGAGCAGGGTGGATTTTCCGGCGCCGGACTCGCCGACGATGGCAACGCACTCGCCGGCGGCGAGGTCGAGTTCCACCCCGCCGAACAGGGCCTGCCCGGCGGAACCATGGAAAGCTTTGCGAAGTGCGCGTACCTGCAGCATGAGCCGTTGAGCGCCGATGACGGCAAAAGTGCCCGGGCGCGCTTTCGCTTATACTCCGGACGCCGCGGCGGGCCAAGCCTCGCCCCTTAACGCGCCTGCCTGCATGCCCGTCGACCACTACGAGAACTTCCCCGTCGCTTCCCTGCTCCTGCCCGCGCACCTGCGTGAGCCGGTGGAAGCCATCTACGCCTTCGCGCGCGGTGCCGACGACATCGCCGACGAAGGCACGGCCGGCAGCGCCGAACGCCTCGCCGGGCTCGCCGCCTACCGTGCCGGACTCGACGCCATCGCCGCCGGCCAGCCCTGTGCCGACCCCGCCCTGGCGCCGATGTTCGCCCGCCTGGCGCGCACCATCGACCGCCACCGCCTCCCCCTGCAGCCCTTCCACGACCTCCTCGACGCCTTCGCCCAGGACGTGGTCAAGACGCGCTACGCCGACTTCGCCGAACTCACCGATTACTGCCGGCGCTCGGCCAACCCGGTCGGCCGCCTGCTGCTGCATCTCTATGATGCCGCGGACGAACACCGCCTCGCCCTCTCCGACCGCATCTGCACCAGCCTGCAACTGATCAACTTCTGGCAGGATGTCGGTATCGACCGCGCCAAGGGGCGCATCTACCTCCCCGCCGAAGACATGGCGCGCTTCGGCGTCAGTGCCGGGCAGGTGCTTGCCGGCACCGTGGATGCCGCCTGGCGTGCGCTGATCGACTTCGAGGTGCAACGCGCCCGCGCGATGATGTGCGCCGGCGCCCCGCTGGCCCTGCAACTGCGCGGGCGCATCGGCTGGGAGCTGCGTCTGATGGTGCTCGGCGGCCTGCGCATCCTCGAAGGCATCGAACGTGCCGGCGGCGACGTCTTCCGCCGCCGCCCCACCCTTGGCCGTGGCGACTGGCCGGTACTCGCCTGGCGCGCCCTGAACTACCGCAGACACACATGAATCCGCACGCCTACTGTCAGGACAAGGCCGCCAGCAGCGGCTCCAGCTTCTACTACAGCTTTCTCTTCCTGCCCGCCGAGCGCCGCCAGGCGATCACCGCGCTGTACGCCTTCTGCCGCGAGGTCGACGACGTCGTCGACGAATGCCACGACCTTTCCCTGGCGCAGACCAAGCTCGAATGGTGGCGCCAGGAGGTGGCGCGCGTCTTCGACGGCACCCCCACCCATCCGGTGGGCCTGGCCCTGCAGGAGGTGATCCGCCGTTTCGACCTGCCGCGCGAGCAGTTGCTGGAGATCATCGACGGCATGGCGATGGATCTGCAGCAGACGCGCTATCTCGACTTCAAGGGCCTGCAGCTGTACTGCTACCGCGTCGCCAGCGTGGTCGGCCTGCTGGCCGCAGAGATCTTCGGCTACAGCGATCGCGCCACGCTGAAGTACGCCCATGATCTGGGCATGGCCTTCCAGCTCACCAACATCATCCGCGACGTCGGCGAGGACGCCCGTCGCGGGCGCATCTACCTGCCCATCGAAGACCTGCAGCGTTTCGAGGTCCCCGCTGCGGACATCCTCGAAGCCCGCTACAGCGAGCGCTTCCGCGCCCTGATGGCCTTTCAGGCCGAACGCGCGCAGCAGTTCTACGAGCAGGCCTTTGCCCATCTGCCCGCCGCCGACCGCAAGGCCCAGCGCCCCGGCCTGGTGATGGCGGCAATCTATCGCACCCTGCTCGACGAGATTGCCCGCGACGGCTTCCTCGTCCTCGACCGCCGCACCTCGCTGACGCCACTGCGCAAGCTCTGGCTGGCCTGGCGGACCTGGATCAAGGGCTGAACGCCGTGCTGCACCAGGTCGCCATCATCGGTGCCGGCTATGCAGGCCTCGCCTGCGCCGTCGAGCTCGCGCGCCGGGGCGTGCAGGTTACCGTCTTCGAGCGCTCCCACACCCTCGGCGGGCGCGCCCGGGTGGTTGCCAAGGACGGCTGGCGAGTCGACAACGGCCAGCACATCCTGCTCGGCGCGTATACCGAACTGACCCGCCTGCTGCGCCTCACCGGGGTCTCCCCGAAGACCCTCCAGCACCTCCCACTGCTGCTCCACAACCCCGGCCATCTCCACCTCCAGGCCGCGCCGCTGCCCGCTCCCCTGCATCTGGCCGTCGGCCTGCTGCGCGCCCGCGGCCTGCGCTGGGCAGACCGCCTGGCGATGCTGCGCTTCATGCATGCGCTGCGCCACGGCGGCTGGCGCGCAGACCCCGCGCAGACGGTAGCCGGCCTGTTGCGCGCACAACGCCAGAGCGAAGCCCTGCAGAAGCTGATCTGGGAGCCGCTGTGCGTGGCGGCCCTCAACACCCCGCTCGCCGAAGCCTCCGCGCAGATCTTCGTGAACGTCCTGCGCGACAGCCTGGGCGCCGATGCCAGCGCCAGCGAAGTGCTGATCCCGCGCGTCGATCTCTCCGAACTCTTCCCGGTCCCCGCCGCGCGCTATCTCGCCGTACGCCGCGGCAAGCTGCGCACCGGCAACGCCATCGACGCCATCCGCCGCGAAGGCCGGCGTTTCTTTCTCGACGGCGACCCCGGGCGCGCCGGCTACGACCAGCTGGTGATCGCCACCGCCCCCCACCACGCAGCCCCCCTCCTTGCCAGCGCCGGCCACTGCGAGCGCCTTGCCGCACAGATCGACGCCCTCCCCAGCGAACCCATCGCCACTGTCTATCTCGCCCTCGGCGACGGCGTGCGCCTGCCTCACCCGATGATCGGCGTCAGCGGTGGCCCTGCCCAGTGGGTTTTCGACCGCGCGCAGTTCGGCGGCCGCAACGGTCTGCTCGCCGCGGTGATCAGCGCTCGCGGCGCCCATGAAGCACTGGGCCGCGATGAACTGGTGCTGGCGGTGCACAAACAGCTTGAAGAAGTGCTCGGGCGCCGCCTGCCGACGCCCGAGTGGTCGCAGGTCATCACCGAGAAACGCGCCACCTTCGCCTGCCGCCCCGGCCTGCTGCGGCCATCCGGCGGACGCACGCCGCTGCCCGGACTGTGGCTGGCCGGCGACTATACCGACTCCGACTACCCCGCCACGCTGGAGGCGGCAGTCCGTTCGGGAGTCTCCTGCGCGGCACACATCCTGCGCCACGCGGGCCAGACCCGGGACTGAACGAACCCGGCCCTCAGCCCCAGCGCAGCGCCGACTTGGGCGGCTCGATGTGCGGCACCCCGGCGCGGAAGGCGGTCAGCATGCGGCGCAGCACCTCCGCATCCTCCTCGTTGAAGCCGCGCTTGAAATCGGTCAGCACCAGGCGCGAACGGGTCAGCCAGTTGCCCGGCGCATCGTCCAGCGCACACCACGCCGCGCTGGCGACGTCGGCTTCGTGCTGACCCAGCCACAGCATCGCCTCGCGTTCGCGCAGGCCGTGCAGTTCGGTGCCCTTCTTGGGAATCACGTGCGGCGTCGCCCCCACCACGCGCGGACGGATGTCCTCGGCGAAGCGTGCCACCAGTTTGGAGAGCGAGAACAGCATGCGCCAGTCGGAGGCGATGACGATGCGCACCTCGTCGAACTCACGCACCACGCTCTCGATCAGGGGCAGGCAACGGAAATCCTCCACCTCGCCCCAAGGGTGGGTGACGCCGTCGAAGTCCATGAAAACATAAGCGTTCTTGCTCATCTTGCGCTCTGAAGGGGGCGGCTTGAAGCCGCCTGTTTTGCCAATGCTGCAATGCAGAATATACTCTAATCGTTCGCATGAACAGCAACGCAAGTCACGCCCGGGCGCATTTCCCGGCCCTGTAACCCGCGTGTGCTTTCATTCGCCCCGCAAGCCCCTCAACCGCCTCTGGAGTCCGCATGACCCCGATCATCAACATGGAAGGCAAAGTCGGTCTGATCACCGGCATCGCCAACGAAAAGTCGATCTCCACCGGCGTCGCCGAAGCGTGTGCCCAGGCAGGCGCAAAGCTGGTGATCACCTACCAGAACGACAAGACGCGCGCCTTCATCGAACCGATCATCCAGCGTCTCGGCGTCGAGGACGTCTATCTGCTCGACGTCACCCGCCCGGAGACCATGAGCGATGTCTTCGCCCGCATCGAGGAACGCCATGGCAAGCTCGACTTCGCCATCCACAGCATGGCCTTCGCCAAGCGCGACGACCTCCACGGCCGCGTGGTCGACACCTCGCCTGACGGTTTCGCACTGGCCATGGACGTCTCCACCCACTCCTTCGTGCGTCTGGCCAAGCACGCCGAGCCCCTGCTGGTGAAGGCCGGCGGCGGCTCGCTGGTGACCATGACCTACCTCGGCTCCGAGAAGGTCATCCCCAACTACGGCGTGATGGGCCTGTGCAAGGCCGCGCTGGAGGCCGCAACGCGCTATCTGGCCGCCGAACTGGGCGAGAAGAACATCCGCGTCAATGCCGTCTCCCCTGGCCCGCTGATGACCCGCGCGGCCTCCGGCATCGCCGGCTTCGACGGCCTCATGGCCGCCGCAGTGGAGCGCGCGCCGATGCACAGCCTGGTGACGCCGGAGGACATCGGCGCGCTGACCGCCTTCCTGGTTTCCGATGCCGGACGCCTGATCAGCGGCGGCGTGCACTTCGTTGACGCCGGCTACAACATCATGGGCTGAGTGCGGAGCAGCGCCGCGATGATCGACCTTGCCGAAGCCCGCGCCCGCCTGGGCCGGGAACAGCTGATCCTGCCGGATCCTGTTCCCGAGCACCCGCTGCTGGCCGGCAAGCAGGAGATCGGTCGCGGCGAATACTCCATCGTCGTCGACAAGGGCGACGGCGAGCGGGTGTACAAGATCATCAGCTCGCCCGCCGACTATTTCCTGTACACCGCCGAGGACCGCCCGCGCGGCAAGCACTTCCCGCTGATCCACGCCGACCACGGCATCATCGGGCGCGCCTCCTCGGGCTACCCCTTCCACCTCATCGAGATGGAGCGCCTGTATCCCCTGCAGGAACATACCGCCGCGGCCGATCTGGCCACGCGGCTGATGGAGTTCTACTGGTCGGCCTGCCAGCAATGGAACCGGCTGGGCATGGACATGGGGCGCATCGCGCTCTATCACATGACCACCCATCCGCTCGATGTCGGTGACAGCCTGCAGCAGGCGCTCAAGGCGCTGTCGGACTTCGTCGAGGAGTATCAGGTGCTGCCCGACATCCTCAACGCCAACAACCTGATGATGCGCAAGGACGGCACACTGGTGTTCTCCGACCCGGTGTTCATTGCCTGAGCGCAGCGCTCAGTGCAAGGCCGCGCGGCGGTGCGCAGTGATATCCAGCATGGTGATCTCGCGCCCGAGCAGCATCACCGAACCGCGGTAGCGGTCGTTGCCGCTGCCTGAGTACTCAAACTCATAGACCCGCTGCAGGGCCATGTGGCCATGGTCGTTGCGCGCCAGGCGCAGGCTGCGGAAAGCCACCGTGTCGTCGAGCAATTGCACGCCCTCGCGCCGGCACGCCGCCTGCGCGCCGCGCACACCGGCCTCGCGCGCCTGCAGACTGTCGAACCACAGCCACACCAGCGCGCCCATGAGCAGCAGGGAGATGACTTCAAAGGCATTCATGGGGGGATGATACAGCCCGCTCGTTACATCAGGCAGGCAGCATCATGCCCCGGATCATGAAGAACAGCATCGCCGCAATGGTCGCCGAAGCCGGCACGGTGATCACCCAGGCGGCGGCGATGCGCAGCAGTTGCGAGCGCTTCACCAGTTCGTGCTTGTACACCTTGCGCAAGCCCTTGCGCTCGCTCTTGGAGAGATTGAGCGGATCTTCCTGGAGCTTGGACTTGCGCTTCAGCTCGGCGAGCATCTCACCCTTCTGCTGCACCGAGGCCTTGGCGAAACGCGCCAGATAGGCATCCAGCGCAGCCTGATTGCCCTCCGGGTGGTGGGCCTTGATTTCCGCCACCATGCGGTCGTAGTTGCGTTTCAGGTATTCACGCAGGAAGCCGACACCGAACACACCGCCGACGGCGATGTGGGTGGAGCTCACCGGCAGGCCGAGCTGGCTGGCAACGATCACCGTCAGCGTCGCTGCCATGGCGATACAGTAGGCGCGCATCTGGTCAAGCTCGGTGATCTCGCTGCCCACCGTGCGGATCAGCTTGGGGCCGTAGAGGGCCAGCCCGAGCGCTATGCCCAGCGCGCCGACCATCATCACCCACACCGGGATCGGCGCTGCCCGCCCGACCTCGCCACCGCCCTTGGTGACGATGTCGACGATTGCCGCCAGCGGCCCCACGGCGTTGGCGACGTCGTTGGAGCCATGGGCAAAGCTGAGCAGGGCCGCGGCAAAGATCAGCGGCACGGTGAGCATCTGGTTGACGCTCTGCTTGGTGTTGGCGATCTGTCGCGAGCGGCGGTCCACGATGGGTTTGACAATCAGGTAGATCAACACCGCGAAGACCAGTCCGAGCAGCATTGCACCGCCGAAGCTGACCTTCCACAGCTTGCTGATCCCCTTCAGCAGCAGGTAGGTGGCAAACGCCCAGGCCATCAGAGCCACCAGCAGCGGCACCATCTTGCGCGCCGCGGCGACCATGTCGGCCTTGTAGGTGATGCTGTGCTTGATCAGGTAGAGAAAGCCGGCGGCAACCAGCCCGCCCATCAGCGGCGAAACCACCCAGCTCATGGCGATCGAGCCCATCACCGGCCAGTTCACCACGTCGAAACCGCTGGCGGCGATGCCCGCGCCGAGCACTGCACCGACGATGGAGTGGGTAGTGGACACCGGTGCGCCCACCGCGGTGGCGATGTTCAGCCACAGCGCCCCGGCCAGCAGTGCCGCCAGCATCACCCACATGAAGGTGTCGGTATCGGGGATGCGCGCCGGATCGATGATGCCGCTGCGGATGGTGCTGACCACCTCACCGCCGGCAATCAGCGCCCCGGCCGCTTCGAAGATCGCCGCGATGACCAGCGCCCCGCCCAGCGTCAGGGCCTTCGAACCGACCGCCGGACCGACGTTGTTGGCAACGTCGTTGGCGCCGATGTTCATCGCCATGTAGCCACCGACCACGGCGGCGATGATCAGGATCAGGCTGGTCTGCCCGTCGCCGCGCATGGCGGCATACAACATCACCCCGACCAGGAAGATGAGCCCCATGCCCAGCCGGAAAAGCTCCGAACGCCCCTTCTGGGTGGCCCGCTCGATCTCGTTGATGTGCTGAAATTCCACACGCGCACTCGCTGTTTGACGAAGCGCGTATTGTTTCAGAAATATACGTTTAACCCAACTGAAACACTTCTTTCACAAGCGGTCGTACTTGGCCGCCCGTCCGCGCGCTGCCTCTACCGGGTAGCGCTCGGCGTTGAGCGCCAGCTTGCGCCGTGCGGCGGCCGCCAGGTCGACCTCCAGCACATCGGCGAGACGCACCAGGTAGAGCAGCACATCGGCCAGTTCGAGGGCCACTTCCGCACGCACCTCGGCCGGCAGCGCGGCGGACTGCTCGGCGGTCAGCCACTGGAAGTGCTCCAGCACCTCGCCGCATTCGCCGGCCATCGCCATGGCGAGATTCTTGGGGGTGTGAAAGGGCTGCCAGTCACGCTCGGCGGCAAACGCGCGCAAGGCCTCGCGCAGCGCGATCAGGGGGTCGTCGGCGGGCGTCATGCGATGTGGTGCTCGAGATCGAAACCGGCGCTGCCGTCCTCGCCCAACTCACGCACCAGCCACGGCATCACCCGCTCCAGGCGCTCGGGCAGCACCCACGGCGGGTTGATCACGAACATGCCGCTGCCGAACATGCCGAAACCGTCGCGCGCCGGCGCCTTCACCACCAGACGCACATCCAGCCAGCTCTCCGCTCCCAGTTCGGCCAGGCGCTCGGGCAACTGGCGTGCCTCGCTGCGCGCCAGCAGCGGATACCACAACGCGTAACAGCCCGACGGAAAGCGCTTCAGGGCGTCGCGCAGGCAATCGACCACGCGGCGGTAGTCATCCTTGACCTCATACGGCGGGTCGATCAGCACCACCGCGCGCCGGCTCGGCGGCGGCAGCAGCCCGCGCAAGGCATTGAAACCGTCGGCGCGCTTGACGGTAACCCGCGCCTGCTCGGCGGCAAAGGTGTTCTGCAGCAGTTCGACGTCGGCCGGATGCAGCTCGAACAGGCGCATGCGGTCCTGCGCGCGCAGGCGGGTCATCGCCAGCGCCGGCGAGCCGGGGTAGAAGTTCAACCGCCCGTGCGGATTGAACTGGCGCACCGCGTCAACATAGGGACCCAGGTCGGCGGGCAGCTCCGCCCTGTTCCACAGGCGCGTCATCCCGCCCAGGTGCTCCGCGTTGCGCCCCGCCTGCTCACCGTTCAGGGCATAGCAGCCGGCCCCGGCGTGGGTGTCGATGTAGGTCCACGGCTTGTCCTTGCGGTTGTAGTAGTCGAGCAGTTCGACGAGCAGGAAGTGCTTGAGCACGTCGGCGTGATTGCCGGCGTGGAAGGCGTGACGGTAACTGAGCATGAGCGGTACTGCGCGACGGGACGGGGCGATCGGAGGGCAGAGCTTAGCACCGCACCCGGCACGGCACGGAAGTGTTTGATGCAACTGCGGCTTTTGACGTAACGGAAAGTTTCCATGCAGCGCAGCAATTGCTATGATTGCGCCCCTTCCGTCGGCGCGAGCCGGCCACACAAAACAAGACAGAGAGACCTCCGCATGCCAATCTACGCACTGGGCGACAAGGAGCCGCAATTCGGCGCTGGCTGCTGGGTGGCCGACAACGCCACGGTGATCGGCCGCGTGGTCGCCGGCGACAACGTCAACATCTGGTACAACGTGGTGATCCGCGGCGACAACGACCCCATCACCATCGGCGACAACACCAACATCCAGGACGGCTCCATCCTCCACAACGACGATGGCGTGCCGCTGAGCATCGGCCGCGACGTCACCATCGGCCACATGGTCATGCTGCACGGCTGCACCGTCGGCGACGGCAGCCTGATCGGCATCAACGCGGTGATCCTCAACAACGCCGTGATCGGCAAACACTGCATCATCGGCGCCAACGCCCTGATTCCCGAAGGCAAGGTGATCCCCGACCGCTCGCTGGTAGTCGGCTCGCCGGGACGCATCATCCGCGAACTGAGCGATGCCGACATCGCCGGCATCCGCGCCAATGCCGCCCACTACGTCGACAACGCCCGGCGCTACGCCGGCGAACTGCGCCACATCGACCCGTTGCGGTCGCGCTGAGCGGCGCTTTCACACCCCTTTACAGTCCGCCACCGGCAAGGGCGGCGCAGTTGCGGTATAAAACGCCCTTGATCCACGTCGGAGTATCCGTGATGACCCTGCCGCGCCGTGCCCTGCTCACCCTCATCCTCGCCTGCGCCGTCCCCCTTGCCGGGGCCAGTGAGGCACCCCGGCCGGCCACCGTCGAACTGGCCGCCGAAGCCCAGCGCGCCGCCGCCAACGATCTGGCCACCGCCACCGCCTACCACGAAGCCACCGCGACCACCCCCGCCGCCGTCGCCACCCAGGTCAACCGCGCCATCGCCGCCGCCCTGGAGATTGCCAAGACCTACGGCGACGTACGCGTCCAGAGCGGCAGCACGCAGACCTGGCCGGTCTACGCGCGCAACAGCCGGAGCATCGAAGGCTGGCGGATGCGATCCGAGATCCGCCTGGAGAGCCGCAACATCGCCGCCATGTCGGAACTCCTCGGCAAGCTGCAGGACACCCTCGCGGTGTCGCAGATCGCCATGCAGCCGGCACCCGAAACCCGCCGCCAGGCCGCCGACGAGGCCACCGTGGAGGCCATCCGCGCCTTCGAGGAACGCGCCCGCCTGGTCGCCGGCACCCTGGGCCGCAAGTACCACATCGCCCACCTCAGCATCACCGAAGGCGGCTACCACCCTCCCCCGGTGATGGCACGGATGAGTGCCGAGATGGCCATGTCCGCCGCCCCGGCACCGATGGAAGCGGGCCAAAGCCTGATCGGCGTAAATATCAACGGGCGCATCGAACTCATCGATTGATCGCCGCCCTCGCGGCGCGCTGCAGGCGACATTGCGGCACTTCACGCCAGCCCGCGTTTTCTCTCCCCTCCCCCAACTGCGGGTCGGCATGAGGAATGCGCGCTAGCAGCCTGTCGGGCTTGAGCGATCGTCGCGAGCCAAGTGGGAAAGCGAGGCCAGATTCGGCCGTTGTCGAGGCGCATAGTGGTTCTATGCAACGAGAGAACGGTCGGATATGGACCGCTTCTCCCACTGGCGCAGCAGATCAGTCTCAAGTCCGACAGACTGCTAGACCACTGGCCAACGCTGGTTTATCTTTGTCGGCATGAATCCGCCTCCCGTCGCCCAGCGCCTTGCCGTGCTGGCTGTCAGCGTCATCCTGGCAGCCTGCGCGACGCCGCGCCCGGCGCCGCCGCCCGCCGGCAGCGCCCCCGCAGCGCGCCCCGCTCCCGCGGCAACGAACTACTTTTCCGTCCACCACGAAGCACAGCGCCAGGAAGTAGTGCTCTTCGCACTCGGCCTGCTCGATGTCGGCTACCGCTTCGGCGGCCGCAACCCCGAAGCCGGCATGGACTGCAGCGGCATGGTGAGCTACATCGTCGAGCAGGTCAGCGGACAGCGCCTGCCCCACAATGCCGCACAGATCGCTGCCAGCACCCGGCCGATCAACGTCGGGGAACTGCACCCCGGCGATCTGGTGTTCTTCAACACCCTCAACCGCCGCCACTCCCACATGGGTGTATATATCGGCGATGGCCGCTTCATCCACGCCCCGTCGAGCCGCGGCAGCATCCGCATCGACCGCCTCGACAATCCCTATTTCGCCCAGCGCATCGACGGTGCGCGCAGCCTGCTGAGCAACTGAAGCGGGCGGCGTCTCAGGCCTCCCGCTGCAAGCGCAACTTCAACGGAGGAGGACGGAGAGATGCCGACAAGACTGATCAGCGAAGTCATCGAAGGACAGCAGATTCTCACCTGCAGCGCAGACAGCGGCGTACGCGAGATCTGCCGGAGAATGACCGAACGGCGGGTGGGCGCGGTGATGGTGGTGGATGACCAGGGGAAGCTGCGCGGAATTTTCACCGAACGCGATGCGCTCGGGCGCGTGCTCGCTGCCGGACGCGACCCCGACACCACCACGGTGGGCGAAGTGATGACCCCGGACCCGCTCTGCGTCAGTGCCCAGCGCGCCCTCGGGCACGCCCTGCACCTGATGTACGACAACGGCTTCCGTCACGTGCCGGTGGTCGAGGGCGGCCGCCCGCTCGGCATGGTGTCGGCACGCGACGCACTGGGGGCGGAGCTGTGCGCCTTCGAGGACGAGCTCGAACGGCGCGAGCAGATTACCGAGCTGCTGTAGCGCCGCCCTCTTGCGGCGCCGGCGCGGCGCGGGGCACGTGGACATAGATTTCGCCCGGCCGCGTCACCCCGAGCTCGAAGCGTGCGCGCTCCTCGGCGGCCTCGTTGCCGGACTTGAGGTCCTCGACCTCGGCGGCGAGGCCGGCGTTGCGCTGCTCCAGGCGAAGATTGACCTCGCGCTGCGCCTGCAGCTGCGCATCGACCTCCCAGGCCCGCAGCCAACCGCCCTTGCCAACCCAGAGCGGGTACTGCAGGGCAAGGAGGAGCACGGCAAGGGCGATGGGAATCCAGCGCATGTCAGAGGTCAGCACCAGGTGTGAGACGGGCATGGCACGCCCTTGCCCTTGGCCACCGCACGCGGCCGCCGCAGCGGCCCCGTGCCGGGCTTACTGCGGGCTCAGCGCGCGCGCAGGTTGAAGAAGGCCTTGCGGCCCGGGTAGCTGGCGGTATCGCCGAGGTCTTCCTCGATGCGCAGCAGCTGGTTGTACTTGGAGATGCGGTCCGAGCGCGACAGCGAACCGGTCTTGATCTGCATGGCGTTGAGGCCCACCGCGATGTCGGCGATGGTGGCGTCGTCGGTTTCACCCGAGCGGTGGGAGATCACCGAGGTGTAGCCGGCGCGCTTGGCCATCTCGACCGCGGCAAAGGTCTCGGTGAGAGTGCCGATCTGGTTGATCTTGATGAGGATGGAGTTGGCGATGCCCTGCTCGATGCCTTGCTCAAGGATCCTGGTGTTGGTGACGAAGAGGTCGTCGCCCACCAGCTGCACCTTCTTGCCCAGACGGTCGCTCAGGGTCTTCCAGCCGGCCCAGTCGCCTTCGGCCATGCCGTCTTCGATGGAGACGATGGGGAACTTGTCGGCCAGCGTGGCCAGATAGTCGGTGAAGCCTTCGGCGGTCAGGCTCAGGCCTTCGCCCACCAGTTCGTACTTGCCGTTCTTATAGAACTCGCTGGCCGCGCAGTCCAGTGCCAGCAGCACGTCACGGCCGGGCTCGTAGCCGGCGGCGGCAATGGCGTCCTGGATCATGTTCAGCGCCTCTTCAGTGCCGGACACATTGGGCGCGAAACCACCCTCGTCACCCACGGTGGTGGGGTAGCCCTTCTTGTCGGTGAGCTTCTTCAGGTGATGGAAGATCTCCGCGCCGCAACGCAGGGCTTCGCGGAAGCTGGTCATGGAGACCGGCATGATCATGCATTCCTGGATGTCCAGGCTGTTGTTGGCATGTGCGCCGCCGTTGATCACGTTCATCATCGGCACCGGCATGGTCATCGGGCCGGAACCACCGAAGTAGCGGTACAGCGGCAGGCCGGCCTCTTCGGAAGCAGCCTTGGCCACCGCCATGGAGACCGCCAGCATGGCGTTGGCGCCCAGGCGGGACTTGTTCTCGGTGCCGTCGAGCTCGATCAGGCTGCGGTCGATGAAGGCCTGCTCTTCGGCGTCGAGGCCGATGATGGCTTCGGAAATCTCGGTGTTCACGTTCTCCACCGCGCGCAGCACACCCTTGCCGAGGTAGCGGCCGCCGTCGCCGTCGCGCAGCTCGATGGCCTCGCGCGAACCGGTGGAGGCACCGGACGGCACCGCAGCGCGGCCCATCACGCCGGACTCCAGCAGCACGTCGGCTTCGACGGTGGGATTGCCGCGGGAATCGAGAATCTCGCGGGCGATCACATCAACGATTGCACTCATGGTTCTTCCTGTATCGATCGAAAGTGGGGTAAATCAAACGCTGTCCGCGGGGGCCTCTTCCAGCCCCTCGGTCAGCAGTATGTCGAAGTCGGCAATGCCGGCACGCGCCGCACGCGCCGCGCGATACTCCGGCGAGTCGTGGAAGCTGCGCGCGACCTCCATCGACGGAAAGGCGACGATCACCAGACGCTGCGGCGCCCATCCACCTTCCAGCGTCTCGGTGGCGCCGCCGCGGGCGAGATAGCGGCCGCCGAAACGCGCAACGGCGATCTCGGCGAGTTCACGATAACGCAAAATGCGTTCAGCATCATGCACACGGGCATCGACCACCAGGTAGGCAGGCTTGCTCATGCCTGCAGTTCGGTGAAGCCGCTGGCCTTGACCAGCCGGTCGAGGTCGCGCAGCACGGCGAGCAGCGCCTTCATCTTCGGCAGCGGCCAGGCATTGGGGCCGTCGGACAGCGCCTTGGCGGGGTCCGGGTGGGTTTCCATGAAGAGGCCCGCCACCCCCGCGGCCACCGCGGCACGCGCCAGCACCGGCACGAACTCGCGCTGTCCGCCCGAAGCGGTGCCCTGCCCGCCCGGCAACTGCACCGAATGGGTGGCGTCGAACACCACCGGGCAGCCGGTGTCGCGCATGATCGCCAGCGAGCGCATGTCCGACACCAGGTTGTTGTAGCCGAAGGAAGCGCCGCGCTCGCACACCATGATGGTGTCCGCCCCGCCGTTGGCCTCCTTGGCCTTGTCGACGACGTTCTTCATGTCGCCCGGAGCGAGAAACTGCCCCTTCTTGATGTTCACCGGCTTGCCGGAGGCGGCCACCGCATGGATGAAATCGGTCTGCCGGCACAGGAAGGCAGGCGTCTGCAGCACGTCCACCACCGCCGCCACTGCGGGAATCTCTTCCACGGTGTGCACGTCGGTGAGCACCGGCAGGCCGAGCTGGCTCTTCACCGCTGCAAGCATCTTCAGCCCGGCATCCATGCCGTGGCCGCGGAAGCTCCTGCCCGAGCTGCGGTTGGCCTTGTCGTAGGAGGCCTTGAAGATGTACGGGATGCCCAGCTCGGCGCAGATCTCCTTCATCTGCCCGGCGATGTCCAGGCACATCTGCTCGGACTCGGCCACGCAGGGCCCGGCAATGAGGAACAGCGGCCGGTCCAGGCCGGTCTCGAAACCGCACAGCTTCATCGTCAGACTCCTCAGCCCGCCTTGCGCGCCAGCGCCGCCTTCACGTAGGCGGTGAACAGCGGATGGCCCTTGCGCGGATTGGAGGTGAATTCCGGATGGAACTGGCAGCCGACGAACCACGGATGCACGTCGCGCGGCAGTTCCACCATCTCGCACAGGTCGGTGACCGGCGCACGGCCGGAGACCACCAGCCCCTTGTCTTCGAGTTGCGTCAGCAGGGTGTTGTTCACTTCGTAACGGTGGCGATGGCGCTCGACGATGTCGGCGGCACCGTAGATCTCACGTGCCAGCGAACCGTCCCTGAGGTGGCAGGTCTGCCCGCCCAGGCGCATGGTGCCGCCGAGGTCGGAATCCTCGCTGCGCTTCTCGATCCTGCCGCTGCGATCCTTCCATTCGGTGATCAGGCCGATCACCGGATAGGGGCTGTCCTTCTCGAATTCGGTCGAATGCGCGCCCGCCATGCCGGCCACGTCGCGGGCGAACTCCACCACCGCGAGCTGCATGCCGAGGCAGATGCCCAGATAGGGCACCTTGTTCTCGCGCGCATAGCGGATCGCCGCGATCTTGCCCTCGGTGCCGCGCTTGCCGAAGCCGCCCGGGACCAGGATGGCATCCATCTTCGCCAGCACCGCACAACCGTCCCGCTCGATATCCTCGGAATCGAGATAGTGGATGTTGACCTTCGCACGCGTATGCATGCCGGCGTGGTTGAGTGCCTCGATCAGCGACTTGTAGGACTCGGTGAGATCGACGTACTTGCCGACAAAGGCGACATCGACCTGGTGCTCGGGGTTTTCCAGCGCGTGGATGAGCTTGTCCCACACCGCCAGGTCGGCCGCGCGTGCGAGGATGCCGAGCTTGTGACAGACGATCTCGTCAAGCATCTGGTCGTGCAGCGCCGCGGGGATCTTGTAGATCGAATCCGCATCCAGGCACTCGATCACCGCCTCCGGCATCACGTTGCAGAACAGCGCGATCTTGCGGCGCTCGTCGGCCGGGATCGAGCGGTCGGCACGGCACAGCAGGATGTCGGGCTGGATGCCGATCTCGCGCAGCTCCTTCACCGAATGCTGGGTGGGCTTGGTCTTCAGCTCGCCAGCCGTGGGGATGTAGGGCAGCAGCGTGAGATGGATGAAGCAGGTGGCGTTGCGGCCTTCCTCGATGCCCATCTGGCGGATGGCCTCCAGGAAGGGCAGCGACTCGATGTCGCCCACCGTGCCGCCAACCTCGACGATGGCCACGTCGGCGCCTTCGGCGCCGCGCTTGACATAGGTCTTGATCTCGTCAGTGATGTGCGGAATGACCTGCACCGTCTTGCCGAGGTACTCGCCGCGGCGCTCCTTCTTGATCACCGCCTCGTAGATCTGGCCGGTGGTGAAGTTGTTGCGCTTGCTCATCTTGGCGCTGGTGAAGCGCTCGTAATGGCCGAGGTCGAGGTCGGTTTCAGCGCCGTCCTCGGTCACGAAGACCTCGCCGTGCTGAAACGGGCTCATGGTGCCCGGATCGACGTTGATGTAGGGATCCAGCTTGAGGTGCGTGACCTTGATGCCGCGGGATTCCAGGATGGCCCCCAGGGAGGCCGCTGCGATGCCCTTGCCCAGGGAGGACACGACACCGCCAGTAACGAAGACGTATTTGGTCATGGGAATGCAACTGCGGGAAAGCGCGATGATAACCGATCTGCCCCCGCCGCCGGAAGCGGGCGACAGCTCATGACGGGTCTTGCCACCGCCGACCGCGCGCAGGCTGCGGCGGCGGCCCGGCGGCACGGCCGGAGGCTGCGCTCAAGCGCGCGGCGTGGTGCGGTGCACCCGCGCCTCGCGCTTGCGCTCGCCCGGCTTCACCACCGGCGGCGGCAGGCCGGCAAGCCGGCAGGCATCCTCGTCGCTCATCTCCATCCACATTCCGCGCTTGAGCCGCGAAGGCAGCTCCACCGCGCCGTAGCGCACGCGGATCAGCCGGCTCACGGTCAGCCCGACGGCCTCGAACATGCGTCGCACCTCGCGGTTGCGGCCTTCGGAAAGTGTCACCCGGTACCAGTGGTTGACCCCTTCCCCGCCCGCATCAACCAGGCTGTTGAAACGCGCCTCGCCGTCCTCGAGCTGTATGCCCGCGCGCAGCGAGGCCACCTGCTCGTCGCCGAGCGAGCCGAGCAGGCGCACGGCGTACTCACGCTCGAGCTCGTAGCGCGGATGCATCAGTTTGTTGGCGAGCTCGCCGTCGTTGGTAAACAACAGCAACCCCGAGGTATTGAAGTCCAGCCGCCCCACCGCGATCCAGCGCCCGCGGCGCAGGATGGGCAGGCGCTCAAACACCGTCGGACGACCATCCGGATCCTCGCGCGAGACGATCTCGCCTTCCGGCTTGTGATAGAGCAGCACGCGCGGCGCGCGCTGGGCAAAGCGCAGCGGCACCAGCTTGCCGTTGACCTTGACGCGGTCACCCGGACCGATCTTCAGCCCCAGCGTCGCCGGGGTGCCATTCACCTCGATACGCCCGGCCTCGATCATGCCCTCGATCTCGCGCCGCGAGCCAACCCCGGCCGCGGCAAGCACCTTCTGCAGGCGCTCGGGTTCGATCTGCGGCTCAGCCGCTTTGCCGCGCCCTGCCGGTGCGCGCCCCCGTGCAGCACGCGCAGGCTCGCCGCGCACCGCCTGTTCGGCGGATTCATCGACAGGACGCGGACGTCGTACCGGCGCCGCCGGCTCGGCATGCGCCTTCTTCTGGGTCGGGGGTCGCAGCGGACTGCGGCTCTTGCGCGGTGTGGACAAGGGAATTCGCTTCCTGAAGGATTGATTTGTCGGCCGACCCGTGCGGGATGGCCATCGATGAGCGGATTATAGCCGCCGTGCAGCGGACGGACCGGGAGGATACAGGTGCTGTGGCGCGCGGTTCAGGATTCGCCCTCTTCCGCCGGACCGGCGTCGGCAGCCGCGCCCAGCCCCGGCAGTTCCACCAGGTCCATGATGCGCTCGATCTCGGTGAGCGCGGGCAGTTCGGTGAGGCTGCGCAGCCCGAGGTCGTCGAGGAAACGCCGGGTGGTGGCGAACAGTGCGGGGCGGCCGGGGGTGTCGCGGTGGCCGACTTCGTCGATCCAGCCGCGCGATTCGAGCGTCTTCAGCACGTTGGGCGACACCGCGACGCCGCGGATGTCCTCGATGTCGCCGCGTGTGACGGGCTGGCGGTAGGCGATGATGGCGAGCGTTTCCAGCACGGCGCGGGAGTATTTCGGCGGCTTTTCTTCCTTCAGCCGGTCGAGGTAGGGCTGGTATTCGGGGCGGGTCTGGAAGCGCCAGCCGCTGGCGCTCTGCACCAGTTCGACGCCGCGGCCGTCCCAGTCGCCGCGCAGTTCGTCGAGCAGGCGGCGGACAAAGTCGGCGCCGGGGTCTTCTTCGAAGAGGCGGCGCAGCGTGGTCACCGGCATGGGGGCGGCGGCGGCGAGCAGCGCGGTCTCGATGACGCGCTTGAATTCTTCAGGCGTGCTCGGTGCTTGCATCGGCCAGTTTCACGTAGATGGGCGCAAAGGCGTCGTTCTGGGTGACTTCGACGAGCTTTTCCTTGACCAGTTCGAGCATCGCCAGGAAGCTCACCACCAGTCCGGCAGGACCCAGCGCCGGATCGAAGAGGGCGTCGAAGACGACGAAGTCGCCGCCGCCGAGGCGGCGCAGAATCTCGCTCATGTGCTCGCGCACGGAGAGTTCCTCGCGCTCGACGCGGTGATGCTGGTTGAGGCGGGCCTTGCGCATGATCTTCAGCCAGGCGTGCTGCAGGTCGTGCAGGGTGAGCTCGGGCAGACGCTCGACAACCTTCTCGGCAACGAACACGCTGACCCATTCGAAATCGCGTTCCACGCGCGGCAGCGCATCGAGGCGGGCGGCGGCCTGCTTCATCTGTTCGTACTCGACCAGGCGGCGCACCAGTTCGGCGCGCGGGTCGCCCTCCTCGCCCTCGGCTTCGCGCGGCGGGCGCGGCAGCAGCATGCGCGACTTGATCTCCAGCAGCATCGCCGCCATCAGCAGGTAGTCGGCGGCCAGCTCCAGGTTGGTGGCGCGCATGGCCTCGACATAGGCCAGGTATTGCACCGTCAGCGGCGCCATGGGGATGTCGAGGATGTCGACGTTGGACTTGCGGATCAGGTAGAGCAGCAGGTCCAGCGGGCCTTCGAAGGCTTCGAGGAAGACTTCCAGCGCATCGGGAGGGATGTAGAGGTCGCGCGGCAGCTCCAGCATGGGCTGGCCGTAGAGGCGCGCGACGGCCGCGGCCTCGCTGGGCGTCTCGGCCGGCGCGAGGTCGAGCGGCATGTTCATGCGGAGGCGTGCTTCAGCCGTAGCTGAGGCCCATGGCCTCGCGCACGTCGCGCATGGTGTCCTGGGCCAGCTTGCGCGCGCGCTCGCAGCCGTCGGCGATGATGTTGCGCACCAGACTGGGGTCGTCGACGTAGGGCTGGGCACGCTCACGCATTTCGCCCTGCTCCTTGACCACCGCCTCGATCACCGGCTGCTTGCATTCGATGCAGCCGATGCCGGCGCTGCGACAGCCTTGCTGCACCCAGTCGCGCGTGCCGTCGTCGGAGTAGATGACGTGGAACTGCCACACCGGGCACTTCTCCGGGTCGCCCGGATCGGTGCGCCGCACCCGTGCGGGGTCGGTCTGCATGGTGCGGATCTTCTTGGTGACCGATTCGTCGTCCTCGCGCAGGAAGATGGTGTTGCCGTAGCTCTTGGACATCTTCTGGCCGTCCAGGCCGGGCATGCGCGAAGCCTCGGTGAGCATGGATTCCGGCTCCACCAGGATCATCTTGCCGCTGCCTTCGAGGTAGCCGTACAGACGTTCGCGGTCGCCAAGGCTGAGGTTCTGCGCTTCTTCGAGCATGGCGTGGGCCTGTTCCACTGCAGCCTCGTCGCCTTCCTGCTGGAAGCGTACGCGCAACTCCTCGTACAGGCGGGCTCGCTTGGAGCCAAGCTTCTTGACCGCATCGCGCGCCTTGTCCTCGAAGCCGGGCTCACGGCCGTAGAGGTGGTTGAAGCGCCGCGCGATTTCGCGGGTGAATTCGATGTGAGGGATCTGGTCCTCGCCCACCGGCACCTTGTCGGCGCGGTAGATCAGGATGTCGGCCGACTGCAGCAGCGGATAGCCGAGGAAGCCGTAGGTGGACAGGTCCTTTTCCGACAGCTTTTCCTGCTGATCCTTGTAAGTCGGCACGCGCTCCAGCCAGCCCAGCGGGCACATCATGGAGAGCAGCAGGTGCAGTTCGGCGTGCTCCGGCACCCGCGACTGAATGAACAGCGTGGCCTGGGCGGGGTCGACGCCGGCCGCCAGCCAGTCGATGAGCATGTCCCAGATGCTCTCCTCGATAACCTGCGGGCTGTCGTAGGCGGTGGTCAGGGCGTGCCAGTCGGCGACGAAGAACAGGCAGGGGTATTCCTCCTGCAGTTTCACCCAGTTCTTGAGGACGCCGTGGTAGTGGCCCAGATGCAGGCGGCCGGTAGGCCGCATGCCGGAGAGAACGCGTTCTGCGTACATGGCTTAGAGATAGAACCCGAAAGTCGTTGCAAGGACGAAGCGGAACCCGGCGATCAGCGGCCCGAGGATGGACCCCAGCACGCCGGTGAACAGCAGCACGAGGAGAATGGGGAACCCGTAGGGTTCGAGACGGGAGAACTGCCAGGCCAGCCGGCCCGGCAGCAGGCTCACCGCAATGCGCCCGCCGTCGAGCGGCGGAATCGGCAGCAGGTTGAGGAACATCAGCACGGCGTTGATGATCATGCCGGCCTCGGCCATCAGTTCCAGCGGCAGGGTATAGGCGTTCTCCGGCGAGCTGCTGGCAATCTTGAACACCAGCGCCCAGCCCAGCGCCATCAGCAGGTTCACGAAGGGCCCGGCCGCAGCCACCCACAGCATGTCGCCCTTGGGGTTGCGCAGGCGGCCGAAATCCACCGGCACCGGTTTGGCCCAGCCGAAGAGGATGCCGCCGCCACCGAAAAGGGTGCTCAGGGTGAGGATGGCGATGGGGACCAGAATGGTGCCCACCGGGTCGATGTGCTTGAAGGGGTTGAGCGTGATGCGTCCGGCCAGATGCGCGGTGGGATCACCGAAATGGCGCGCGACGTAGCCATGCGCGGCTTCATGCAGGGTAATCGCCAGCAGGACCGGGAGGGCCCAGATGGCCAGCGTGGGGATCAGCGAATCCATGGATGTTCGGCTCGGAAAGCGGGCATTCTAGCAGAGCGGGATGAAGCCCCCCGCGGCTCAGTCCGCTTCCAGCCCGAAGGGTGCCAGGTCGCCGCGTCCGGCACGCACGAGTTGCGGCGCCCCGCTGCTGAGATCGATCACGGTGGTGGCTTCCGGGCCGCAGTAGCCGGCCTCGATGACCAGGTCGACCTGCTTTTCCAGGCGCTCGCGAATCTCTTCGGCGTCGGTCAGCGGCAGCGCCTCGCCGGGCAGCAGCAGGGTGGAGGTGAGCATGGGCTCGTCGAGTTCTTCGAGCAGCGCAGACACCACCGGGTGGGCGGGCACGCGCAGGCCGATGGTCTTGCGCTTGGGGTGAAGCACGCGGCGCGGCAACTCCTTGGTGCCCTCCAGGATGAAGGTATAGGGCCCCGGCGTGGTGGCCTTGAGGAGGCGGAACTGGGCGTTGTCCACACGGGCGAAGGTGGCGATCTCGGAGAGGTCGCGGCACATCAGGGTGAAATGGTGGCGCTCGTCGACGTCGCGGATGCGGCGGATGCGCGCCAGCACGCTGCCGTCTCCGGCCAGCGCGGCGAGGGCATAGGCCGAATCGGTGGGCAGGGCGACAAGGCCGCCGCCACGCATGATCTCCGCGGCCTGACGGATCAGCCGTGGCTGGGGTTGCTCGGGGTGCAGTGCGAAGAACTGGGCCATGATCTCGAATCTGTTGTAGTTATGGTGCGCACGGGCGCAGCGGCAGCGTCAGTGCGGCAGGCGCGACCACACCGGCACGAGGTCGGGTGGCAGCGGATTGCAGCGCCCGAGGTCAACTGCGCTCTCCCTTTCGCCGTGAAAATCGGAGGCGCGCGACGCCAGCAGGCCACGGCGGCGCGCCTCGCTGGCGAAGCGGGCGGCCTCCTCCGCCGTATGGGCGCCGGAGACCACCTCCACAGCTTCACCGCCGGCGTCCTGAAAGCGGTCGAAGAGACGGCGCATGTTGTCGCCGGAGAGCCGGTAGCGCGCCGGATGGGCGACCACGGCAATGCCGCCGGCGCCACGGATCCAGCCCACCGCCTCCTCCAGCTGCGCCCACTGATGCTCGACGAAGCCGGGCTTGCCGCGCACCAGGTAGTGGTCGAAGACGGTCTTGACGTCGGGCATCACGCCGCTGGTGACGAGGAAACGGGCAAAGTGCGAACGGCTCACCAGTGCCGGGTTGCCGGCAAAGGCGCGCGCACCTTCGAGTGCGCCGCGAATGCCGATGCGGGCGAGCTCCTCGCCCATGCGCACGGCGCGCGCATCGCGCCCGCCGCGCACTTGCGCCAGACCGGCAAGCAGCGCGGCGTTGCGGTGATCGATGCCGAGACCGACGATGTGGATGGTCTCCCCAGCGAAGGAGACCGAGATCTCCACCCCGGGCACGAAGGCCAGCCCGTGCTGTGCGGCCTCCGCAGCGGCCTCATCGACACCGCCGACTTCATCGTGATCGGTCAGCGCAAGCAGGTCGACACCGTTGGCACAGGCGCGCCGGACCACCTCCGCAGGGCTCAGCAGGCCGTCGGAAACGGTGGAGTGGCAATGCAGGTCGGCGTTCATGACGCGCATTCTAACGCCTCTGCCGGCACGGCACCGCGCCACCCGGTAGAATGAGCGCCCTCCCCCGCACCCCCAAGCCGCCACCAGCCATGCCCGCCGCCCCGGAAATCCGCCCCGAACAGTCCATCGAACTGCTCAAGGCCCTGCACATCCTCACCCGCGACGGCAAGCTCAACCAGGACAGCCGGCGCAAGCTCAAGCAGGTCTATCACCTCTACAACTTCATCGAACCCCTGCTCGAAGAGAGCTTCGCGCGCAGCGCCGATGCGGTGCTGGTCGACCATGGCGCCGGCAAGTCCTATCTCGGCTTCATCCTCTACGATCTCTTCCTCAAGGCGCGCGCGCAGGGCAAGGTGATCGGCATCGAGAGCCGCGCCGAGCTGGTGAAGAGCTCGCGCGCACTGGCCGACCGCCTGGGCTTCGCGCGGATGCGCTTCCACGACCTGTCGGTGGAAGAGTCGATCACCTCCGCACAGTTGCCCGCGCAGGTGGACATCGTCACCGCGCTGCACGCCTGCAACACCGCCACCGACGACGCCATCCGCTTCGCCCTGCACAAGCAGGCGCAGTCCATCGTACTGGTGCCCTGCTGCCAGGCCGAAGTCGCCGCCGCACTGCGCCAGCACAAGTCCGCATCACTGTCGCGCACCCCGCTGGCGGAGATCTGGCGCCACCCCATCCATACCCGCGAATTCGGCAGTCAGCTCACCAACGTGCTGCGCTGCCTGCTGCTCGAAGCGCACGGCTACAGCCTCACGGTGACCGAGCTGGTGGGCTGGGAACACTCGATGAAGAACGAACTGATCATCGCCCGCCGCAGCGGCCAGCCGCGCGGCAACGCCCGCGCACGCGCCGAAGCCATCCTCGCCGAACTGAACCTGACGTCGCTGGCGCCACGCTTCATCTACTGAAAAAACCTTCGATTGCCCGCGCCACATCAGCCGGACGGTCGTGGTGCAGGTTGTGGCCGCAATGCGGCAGCACGATTTCGCGAAAGTCGCGGAAGCAGGCCTTGGCGGCAGCATGCGCGTGCGCATCCACGCCCAGCCGACGACGCAGTTCGTCGCTCTCCGGCTCCACCCACAGCACCGGCGCGCGCACCCGGCGCCAGCAGGCTTCGGCTTCGGCGCGGCGATAGAGCACCGCGTTGACGCGCTTGTGGGCCGGATCGCCAGCCAGGCGCACGCCGCCGGCACCGTCGTCCTCACCCAGATGGCGGGCCAGCCAGGCCGCACGATCGGCGGGCAGGCGGGGGTTGTCGCGCATCAGGCGGGCGGCAAGTTCGTCGAAGCTGGCATAGCTGCGGAAGGCCTGCGGCCGCGCCAGCTCGTCGAGCCACTTCTCGTAGCGCCCGGGGGCCTCTTCCGCCGCGCGGTCAGCCAGCCCGAAGGCGTCCAGCGCCACCACCGCGGCCACCCGCGCGGGGCGCACCCCGGCATACAGGCAGGCGACATTGCCGCCCATGCTGTGCCCGACCAGACGCGCCGGCTGTTCAGGCGACAAGGCACGCAGCAGCGCATCGAGATCACCGAGGTAATCGGCAAACCAGTACGCATCGCCACACCACGCGCTGCGCCCGAAGCCGCGCCAGTCGGGCGCGATGACGTGCCAATCGTCGGCCAGCGCATCGACGACGAACTGGAAGGAGGCCGAGACGTCCATCCAGCCGTGCAGCATGAACAGGCGCGGCGCGCCCGCCGCGCCCCATTCGCGCAGATGGCAGGAGAAACCGCGGATGTCGACGAAGCGGGAACGTGAAGGACGCATGCGGGCTGCGGAAGGATCGGAAAGCGAAGGCGAGAGCATAGCGCGTGCACGACGGCACGGGCTGATACCGCCCGGTGCTTGCTCCGCCCCCCCGGGAGTGCTATCGTCCGCCGGTCGCGCGGGAGAGCACTCCCAGTCGAGTCGCCGAAGGCGTAACCCCCCGGAACCGCTCAGGCAAAAGGACCGCGCACGGCAATTCAAGTCTGGAGAGCGATGCGGGCGCAGGATGCGCCGGCGCATCCACCGAAGGGGCACCCGGCGCATCCGCCGGAATCTCTCAGGTAGAAGGGACAGATGGGGCGAAGCGGGCCAAGGCGGCCGGCCTCGCCCTTTTTCGTTCACCTTTCCGGAGCCCGCCATGAGCACCCCGCAGACCGCCCCCGCCAAGCGCACCGCGCTGTACTCCGCCCACCTCGCCGCCGGCGCACGCATGGTGGATTTCGCCGGCTGGGAGATGCCGGTGAACTACGGCTCGCAGATCGAGGAGCATCACGCGGTGCGCCGCGACGCCGGCATGTTCGATGTCTCCCACATGCTTGGCCTGGACCTCTCCGGCGCGGGCACCACCGATTTCCTGCGCGGTCTGCTGGCCAACGACGTCGCACGTCTGAAGACGCCCGGCAAGGCGCTCTACAGCTGCATGCTCAACGAAACCGGCGGAGTCATCGACGACCTGATCGTGTACCGCATGTCCGAGGCGGAATACCGCATCGTGGTCAACGCCGGCACCGCAGACAAGGACGTCGCCTGGATGCGCCAGCGCATCGCCGCCAGTGGCGCCAACGTCACCCTGGAGGCGCGCCGCGACCTCGCCATGATCGCCGTGCAAGGCCCCAACGCACTGGCGCGTGCAGCGCAGGCCATCCCCGAACTGAACACCGCCAGCGGCATTCCCGCCCCCTTCTCCGCCGTGCGCCTGGGCGACCTGTTCGTCGGCCGCACCGGTTACACCGGCGAAGACGGCATCGAGGTCGCCGTCCCCGCGGCGCGGGCCGCGGCCATGTGGGAGGCACTGCTCGCCGCCGGCGTGCGCCCCTGCGGCCTGGGCGCGCGCGACACGCTGCGCCTGGAAGCCGGCATGAACCTCTACGGCCAGGACATGGACGAGCAGGTCTGCCCGCTGGATGCCGGACTGGCGTGGACCGTGGACCTGCGCGACGAAGGCCGCGATTTCGTCGGCCGCACCATGCTGGAAACCCATACCGAAGCGAAGGCCTTCCTCGGCCTGATCCTGGAAGACAAAGGCGTACTGCGCGCCCACATGAAGGTGGCCAGCGCGCGCGGCGAGGGTGAAACCACCAGCGGCAGCTTCTCGCCCTCGCTGGAAAAGTCCATTGCCTTCGCGCGCCTGCCCGCCGGCACCGAACCCGGTGAAAGCGTGCAGGTGGAGGTACGCGGCAAGGCGCTCGCCGCCCGCACGGTGAAACTGCCCTTCGTGCGCAACGGCAAGGCGCTGGTCTGAGCGGCGAGCAGGACCATCCATCATGTCTATAATGAACATGAAGATGGACATGAGGACACAGCCATGAACTGGAACGTCGCCCAAGCCAAGCAGCACCTCTCCGAAGTGCTGCGCCTCGCCGCCGAAGAGCCGCAGCTCATCTACAACCGCAACCGCCCGGTGGCCGCGGTGATTCCGGCTGACGAACTGGAAGCCTTCCAGAACTGGAAAGCCAGCCAGCAGAAACCCCAGCGCACCCTGCTGGAGGAGTTCGCCATCCTGCGTGCGCTTGCTGGCGGTGATGAGGACCCGATTCCGGAGCCCGACCGCTTTGCCGCAATGCGCCCGAACGCCTTCGACGAGATGCTCGAAGAGGACGACCGGCTGGCATGAAGTACCTGGTCGACACCAACATCGTCAGCGAATTGATGCGTCCGCGCCCCAACGCCGGTGTCGTGGCCTGGCTCTCTGGACAGGCCCGTTACGCACTTTCGGCGGTTTCGGTCGATGAATCCGTCTTCGGTCTGGTGCGCAAGGAGCGTTACGCCCTGTTGACCGGCTACGAGCAGTTCCTCGCGGAGCGCTGCACCGTGCTGCCCGTAACCGAGGACATCGCCCGCCGGGCCGGCACACTGCGCGGGCAGTTCGCCCGCCTTGGCATTGTCCGCAGTCAGCCGGACATGCTCATCGCCGCCACCGCCCAGGCCCACAACCTGACCCTGGTCACCCGCAACACCCGCGACTTCGAGGGCTGCGGGATCGGCCTGCTGAACCCTTTCGAACATCCCTGAAACCGTCCCACAAAGGAAGCCCGCCATGAGCAACATGCCTGCCGACCTGAAGTACACCCCGTCCCACGAATGGATCCGCGTCGAAGCCGACGGCACGCTGACCATCGGCGTCACCGACCACGCTCAGGAAGCGCTCGGCGACGTGGTCTTCCTGGAACTGCCGGAAGCCGGCCGCGTGGTCGCCGCCGGTGAAGCCTGCGCGGTGATCGAGTCGGTGAAGGCCGCGTCCGACATCTATGCCCCGGTGGCCGGCGAGATCATCGACTGCAATCAGGCCGCGATTGACGCGCCGGAAAGCGTCAACGCCGACGCCTACGCCGCCTGGCTGTTCAAGCTGCGCCCGGCCGCCGGCGCCGACCTCGGCGGTCTGCTGGATGCCGCCGGCTACGCCGCCGCGATCGCCTGAGATACGCCCTCCACCGTTCGGGCTGAGCCAGTCGAAGCCCGATAGCAGCCTGCACCGGAAACGCCCTTCGACAAGCTCAGGGCGAACAGTTTGCAGGCGCCGACCTATTCCCGACCCCACGGCCCGGACCACGACCATGCAGGATTTCCTCACCGCCCCGCTCGCCCGCCTCGAACAGCGCGACGCCTTCCTCGAACGCCACATCGGCCCCAACCCGGCCGAGATCGCCACCATGCTGGCCGCACTCGGTACGCCCAGCCTGGACGCGCTGATCGACCAGACCGTGCCCGCGGCGATCCGTCTGGAGAAGCCGCTGGCGCTGGCCGGCAGCCGCCCGGAACACGAGGCGCTCGCCGCGCTGGCCGCCATCGCGGCGAAGAACGTGGTGAAGAAGTCCTTCATCGGCCTGGGCTACTACGGCACCCACACCCCGGCGGTAATCCTGCGCAACGTCATGGAAAACCCGGGCTGGTACACCGCCTACACGCCCTACCAGGCCGAGATCGCCCAGGGTCGCCTGGAGGCCCTGCTCAACTTCCAGCAGATGGTGATCGACCTCACCGGCCTGGAACTGGCCAACGCCTCGCTGCTGGACGAAGCCACCGCCGCCGCCGAAGCCATGGCAATGGCGCGCCGCGTGTCGAAGGCCAAGTCGAACGCCTTCTTCGTCGATGAAGCCTGCTTCCCGCAGACCCTGGACGTGCTGCGCACCCGCGCGCACTACTTCGGCTTCGAGTTGATCCTGGGGCCGGCGGTCGAGGCCGCCAGCCATGACGTGTTCGGCGCCCTGCTGCAATACCCGGACGTGAATGGCGAGGTGCGCGACCTCGCCGCCCCGCTCGCCGCGCTGAAGGCCAAGGGCGCGATCAGCGCGGTGGCCTGCGACCTGATGGCCCTGCTGCTGCTCAAGTCGCCCGGCAAGATGGGCGCGGACATCGCGCTCGGCTCGGCCCAGCGCTTCGGCGTGCCGATGGGCTTCGGCGGCCCGCACGCCGCCTTCTTCGCCACCCGCGAGGCCTACGTGCGCGCCATGCCGGGGCGCATCATCGGCGTCTCCAAGGACCGCCACGGCAAGACCGCGCTGCGCATGACGCTGCAGACCCGCGAGCAGCACATCCGCCGCGAGAAGGCCAACTCCAACATCTGCACATCCCAAGTGCTGCTGGCCAACATGGCCGGCCTCTACGCCGTCTATCACGGCCCGCAGGGCCTGAAGACCATCGCCGCGCGCATCCACCGCCTGGCGGCGATCTTCGCCGAAGGCCTGCGCCAGGCCGGCATCAAGGTGCTCAGCAGGCACTTCTTCGACACCGTGCTGGTGCATACCGGTGCACGCACCGCGCAACTGCTCGTCGCCGCGGAAGCGGCCGGCTTCAACCTGCGCCAGGCCTCCGGCGAGACGGTCGGCGTGGCAATGGACGAAACCACCACCGCGGACGACGTTGCCGCCCTGCTGGCGCTCTTCGGCGCCGGCAGCGACCTCGCCGCGCTGGATGCCGCGGTGGTCGCCGCTGGCGGCGCCCTGCCCGCCGGCCTGCTGCGCAGCGACGCCATCCTCGCCCACCCGGTGTTCAACACCCACCACACCGAGCACGAGATGCTGCGCTACCTCAAGAAGCTGCAGAACCGCGACCTCGCGCTCGACCATTCGATGATCTCGCTGGGCAGTTGCACCATGAAGCTCAACGCCACCAGCGAGATGATCCCGGTAACCTGGCCGGCGTTCGCCAACCTGCACCCCTTCGCGCCGCGCGAGCAGGCCCAGGGCTACATCGAGATGATCGACGGGCTGGCCGACTACCTCAAGGCGGTTACCGGCTTCGACGCCATCTGCATGCAGCCCAACTCCGGCGCGCAGGGTGAATACGCCGGCCTGGTGGCCATCCTGCGCTACCACGCCGCGCGCGGCGAAGCCCAGCGCACCGTCTGCCTGATCCCCAAGTCCGCCCACGGCACCAACCCGGCCACCGCACAGATGTGCGGCATGGAGGTGGTGGCGGTCAATTGCGACGACAACGGCAACGTCGACCTCGACGACCTCAAGGCCAAGGCCGCGCAGCATGGCGAGCGCCTGGCCGCGCTGATGATCACCTACCCGTCCACGCATGGCGTGTTCGAGGAGAACATCCGCGAAATCTGCGCCGCGGTGCACGCCCACGGCGGCCAGGTGTACATGGACGGCGCCAACCTCAACGCCCAGGTCGGCCTCACCTCGCCGGCCACCATCGGCGCGGACGTCTCGCACATGAACCTGCACAAGACCTTCTGCATCCCGCACGGCGGCGGCGGCCCGGGCATGGGCCCGATCGGCCTGAAGGCGCATCTTGCCCCCTTCATGGCCGACCACGTGGTGTCGCCCACCGGCGCCCCGGATCGCGCCAACAAGGGCCAGGGCGCGGTGTCCGCCGCACCGTTCGGCTCGGCCAGCATTCTGCCGATCTCATGGATGTACATCGCCATGATGGGCGGCGAAGGCCTCAAGCGCGCCACCGAGGTGGCCATCCTCAACGCCAACTACGTGGCGACGAAGCTCGCGCCGCACTACCCGGTGCTGTACACCGGCGGCAAGGGCCGGGTGGCGCACGAGTGCATCCTCGACATCCGCCCGCTCAAGGCGGCCACCGGGGTGAGCGAGGTGGACATCGCCAAGCGCCTGATGGACTACGGCTTCCACGCCCCGACCATGTCCTTCCCGGTACCCGGCACCATCATGGTGGAGCCGACCGAGTCGGAAGACCTGGCCGAGCTGGACCGCTTCATCGCCGCGATGGTGGCGATCCGCGAGGAAATCGCCCGCATCGAACGCGGCGAGCTGCCGGCCGAGGACAACCCGCTGAAGAACGCCCCGCACACCCAGTTCGAGGTCTCCGCCGCCGCATGGAACCACGCCTACAGCCGCGAGGAAGCCGCCTTCCCGCTGCCCTGGGTGGCCGAGAACAAGTTCTGGCCGAGCGTCGGGCGCATCGACGACGTGTATGGCGACCGCAACCTGTTCTGCGCCTGCGTGCCGATGGGGGAGTACTGAAGCGCAGCACTTCCAGGTGCTGGCAAACTCAAGGCGCACCCCTGAGCGCACCAGCACCTGCGCACAATGACATTAGGGCCTGTTCTCATTCGCGCTGGCGGATGAGAACAGGCCCCGGGGGAATTCCGCAGAAATTCGTAAGCAAATCTTTTCAATGCCATTTGCATTTTACGGATTGCTTTACGATGGCTGCCGCTGTGGCCACGGCACGATTCCGACCAACATTGCCGTCCTCATCGACGCGCCCGAATGGAGCTTCCCCGCATGAGTCTCATCACATGGACCAAAGAACAGTTCGCCACCAACGTTGACACCCACGACAAGGAGCACCAGGCCATCTTCGACGGCCTCAATGCCCTCCACGCCGCGGTGCAAGGTGGCGACCGCGCCCAGACCCGCGCAAAGCTGGAGCAGTTGCTGAGCACGGTTCAAGCCCACTTCCTCTCCGAAGAGGAGAACTTCGGCAAGTGCGGCTACGCCAACAGCGCAGCTCACAAGGCCGAGCACGACAACCTGATTGCCACCTGTACCGGGCTGTACGCCAAGTTCCAGTCCGGTCAGGCCGAGATCACCACGGAGACCACGCAGTTCCTCAAGGACTGGCTGGTCAAGCACATCCCCCACGTTGACCGTACCTACAGCGAGCCTATGCTCAACGCCGGCCTGCGCTGAGACGGCGCACGCCGGCCAGCGGCGGAACACCGGCAGCGCCCTCGACCCTGCCCTGCCCGGCTGCGCATCCCTTGCCGGGCTCCACCCTCACGGCTGGAGCCCGGGCTGGTCTGTTGATCCCTGTCGTCGTCGTGCGTGACGACCGCCGCCGGGCGTAGAATCGCGGCCTCACACTGACCGGCCGATCAACGGTGCAACCCACGACAGACTCGCCCGGCGCGCACTGGCGCGCCCTGCTGACCCTCAATCTCCTTGCCCTGCTTGGCCTGCTTGCCTATCTGGGCTGGCAGATGCGTCCGGTCGCCATGCACGACCTTCACCTGGAGGATGGCGAACGGCTGCAGTGCGTCTCCTACGCCCCCTTCCGTCTCCCCGGCCAGACACCCTTCGATGCCGACCTGCGCATTTCACGCGCGCAGATCGCCGCCGACCTCGCCGAACTGGCGCGCATCAGTGCCTGCGTGCGCACCTACTCGGTCGACCAGGGGCTGGAGCAGGTTCCCGAAGTAGCCCGCGAACATGGCCTGAAGGTGCTGCTCGGGGCGTGGATCGGCGCCGATGCGGCACGCAACGCCGCCCAGCTCGATACCGCCATCGCGCTCGCCAATGCCCATCCTGACGTGGTCGATGTACTCATCGTCGGCAACGAGGTACTGCTGCGCCGCGAGCGCACGGCGGCGGAAATGCGTGCCTTGCTCGATGACGCCCGCACACGCGCGCAGGTGCCGGTGACCTACGCCGACGTCTGGGAATTCTGGCTGCAGAACCGCGAACTTGCCGCTGCGGTGGATCGCGTCACCGTGCACATCCTGCCCTTCTGGGAGGATCACCCGGTAGGCATCGACGACGCCGTCGATCACGTCGGCAGCGTGCTCGCGGAGGTCCGCGCGGCCTTCGACAAACCGGTGATGATCGGCGAGACCGGCTGGCCCAGCGCCGGCCGCCAGCGTCAGGCGGCACGGCCTGCACAGGTCAACCAGGCGCGCTTCATCCGCGAGTTCGTACACCGCGCCCACCTCGAAGGCTGGCATTACAACCTCATCGAGGCCATCGACCAACCCTGGAAGCGCCGCCTCGAAGGCACCGTCGGTGGCCACTGGGGCATGCTCACGGCACAACTGGAAGCCAAGTTTCCGCTCGCCGGCGCGGTCGCCGAACGCAACAGCGTCCTCGCCCCTGCATTCGCCGCAGTCGTCGGCGCCCTGCTCTGCCTGGTGCTAGCCCCCATGTCTCACACCGTCGCTACTGCGGGTGCCGATACGCTCGCCGTGGCACGCCGTACTCGCTCGCGGCGCCTCGGCACCCTCGTGACGTGCCTGTGTGAGAAATGCGGGCTGGCCACAAGCGGTGCAACCCGCCGCCTGGCCGCTGCCAGTGGCGGCGCGGCAGGCGGCATGATTGTCGTGCTGCACGGCGAACACGCCCTGCAGGCCTACCGCAGCGGCCTCGAATGGGCCGTGCTGGGCACCGTGGCGCTGCTCGGCGCGCTGCTGCCGGTGACACTGGCGCACTGGTCAGGCACGGGCCGGGCACCGGCCTTCGCCAACTTGTGGTCGGCAATGCAACATCCCGCCACCGCCGCCCTGCGCGCCTTCAGCGTGCTGCGTGCAGCGCTGCTCTTTGCTGCCGCAGTGGCCGCACTGCTGCTCGCGTTCGATCCGCGTTACCGCGACTTCCCGCTCTGGCTGTATGCCCTGCCGGCCCTTTACGCCGGCATCGCCGCCTGGTGGCTGGCCGACAACGGCCGCGAGGAGCGCATCTGTGCTGCGGTGATCGCCGCCGCCGCGCTGCTGCGCTGGTCAACCGAGCCGCTCAACCCGCAGGCCTGCGCCTGGCTGCTCTGCGCCCTCGCCCTCGCCGCCCCCGCGCTGCGCCGGCGCGGCGCGTGACAACAACAGCAGCGCCAGCATGAAGCCCACCGCAGCGGGCTCGAAGCTGTACAGCACCAGCCCCCAGACGCCTGCATGGATGGCCAGCCACGCCAACACGCGGGCGGCAGCCGGCACGGGGCGGCCATGCGCGCCGATGGCGGCAAGCACGGCGAGCAGCGCGCATGCCAGGCTCAGCCAGCCCAGGCGCTGATCGATGAAGGATTGCACCAGCAGCCACTTCACAGCGCACAGACCGTCCACCCCTTCGGCCAGGCTGCCGCCGCAGTCGCGCGGCAACAACCCTGCCTCCAGCACCGCGTAGCGCAGCAGGAAGGCCAGTGCGGCACTGGCGAGAACGGCCAGCGCCCGTTTCAGGGCGACACATTTGGGCAAAACATTACCATTTGTCACGATATTTCCCTTGCCCGTCAAGGGCCTCGCCGCCGACCAACTTCCTGTTTCAAATCAATGCCGAAGCAGCGTACCACGAGGCGCGGAATGGCGTAGACTGCGGGCGCGCTCCAGCCTCCGGCGCACTATGTCGAAAGTCTGATACCAGAACAACCCGCCCCAAGGGCACACAGCCCCTCACCTGTTGCTCAGCCGCACCCCTGCAGAGACCCCATGAGAAGCACCGCAGCAATGCTCTACCGCATCACCGTCGCCTGTCTCATCGCCGCCGCGGTCGGTGCCCTCCAGTACCTGTTCTGGCAGCAGCTCAACCATGTCGATGAGCTGGCCGGCAACACCCAGCGCATCAAGGGTTACGCCTACACCGCCTTCCAGCGCGACCAGAGTCCGCTGCGCGGGGAGTATCCCGACGACAGCGCCATCGCCGCCGATCTCCGCCTGCTCGCCACCACCACGGACGCGATCCGCACCTACAGCGTGCGCGACATGCCGGCCCAACTGCGCGTTAGCGGCGAACTCGACCTGCTGGTGACCGCCGGCGCGTGGATCTCGGCCAGTCTCGAAGACAACGAGCTGGAACTGGCGGCGCTGATCGAAGCCGCCCGCAGCATGCGCCACATCGAGCGGGTGATGGTCGGCAACGAAGTGCTGCTGCGCGGCGAGCTCGATGTCGACACGCTCATCCCCTACCTCGACCGCGCCCGCCAGGCCCTGCTGCAACCGGTGTCAACCGCCGAGCCGTGGCATGTCTGGCTGAAGCACCCGGAACTGGCCGCACACGTCGACTTCATCACCGTCCACCTGCTGCCCTACCACGAGGGCATCCCCGCCGAGAATGCGGTGGAGTACGCCCTGATGCGCTACGACGAGCTCGCCCGGCGCTTCCCGGGCAAGCGCATCGTGATCGGCGAAATCGGCTGGCCCAGCCGCGGCCCGCGCATCGACAACTTCGATGGCTCAAGCTCGGCGGAAGCCTCGCAGGTCAGCCAGACCCGCTTCATCCATGACTTCCTGACCCATCCGCGCACCCCACGCCTGGACTACTTCATCATGGAGGCCATCGATCAGCCCTGGAAGGTCGAGGTCGAAGGCTGGGCCGGCCCCTACTGGGGCCTCTACAACGCCGAACGCCAGCCCAAGAGCGTCTTCGAAGGCATGGTCGTGCGCGATCCGCACTGGCAACGCAAGGCGGCCAACGCCGCAGTACTGGCCTTCCTGCCGATGGCCCTGGCGGCCTTCTTCCTGCCCGGCTGGAGCCTTTTCGGGCGGCTCTTCCTGGCAGCGCTGATCCAGGCCTGCGTGTCTACGCTGATCATCGGCCTCAACGTCCCCGTCGACTACTACCTCAGCCAGCGCGATCTCGTCGGCCTGACGCTGCTGCTCGCCGCCACCGTGCTCACCGCCGCCGTGCTGCTGTCGCACGGCTTCGAGTTCGGCGAAGTGCTGTTCAAGCGCCGCTGGCAGCGCCGCTTCATGCCCTTGCCGCCGCACGCGCCGGAACAGCAGCCCTTCGTCTCCATCCACCTGGCCTGCCACAACGAACCGCCGGAGATGGTGATCGCCACCATCGACAGTCTGGCGCAACTCAACTACGAGAATTTCGAGGTACTCATCCTCGACAACAACACCCGCGACGAGGCCAAGTGGAAACCGCTGGAAGCGCGCTGCGCCGAGCTCGGTCCGCGCTTCCGCTTCTTCCACCTGATGGACTGGCCCGGCTTCAAGGCCGGCGCACTGAACTACGGACTGGAAGTCACCGACCCGCGCGCCGAAGTGGTCGGCGTGGTGGATGCCGACTACGTCGTCGATCCGGACTGGCTGGCCGGCCTGATCCCGCATTTCGACAAACCCGACGTCGCCGTGGTGCAGGCCCCGCAGGCCCACCGCGACTGGGAGACCCAGCCTTTCCGGCGCATGTGCAACTGGGAGTTCGACGGCTTCTTCCGTATCGGCATGCACCACCGCAACGAGCGCAACGCGCTGATCCAGCACGGCACCATGACCCTGGTGCGCCGTCTGGCGCTGGAAGAGGTCGGCGGCTGGTCCGAGTGGTGCATCTGCGAAGACACCGAACTGGGCCTGCGCCTGATCGAGAAGGGCTACGACACCCGCTACGTGGACCACATCTACGGCCGCGGCCTCACCCCCTCGGACTTCGCCGCGATCAAGAGCCAGCGCTTCCGCTGGGCCTTCGGTGCGATGCAGATCCTCAAGCACCACATCCCGCACATGGTCGGGCGCAGCCGGCTCAACCTCGCCCAGCGCTACCACTTCCTCACCGGCTGGTTCGCCTGGCTGGGCGACGCCCTGCAACTGGTGTTCGCCTTCGCCAGCCTGGCATGGACCCTGGGCATGCTGCTCTTCCCGCAGGCCTTCGGCCTGCCGGTGACCGCGCTGGCGCTGCCGGTGCTGGCCTTCATGGCCTTCAAGGCCGCGCTCGGCCCCATCCTCTACCGGCGCACCATGGACTGCCCGTGGCGCGACATCCTCGGCGCCTCCATCCTCTCGGTAGGGCTGGCGCACGCCATTGCGCGCGGCGTATTCGCCGGGCTGTGGAAGAAGCACGGCACCTTCGTGGTCACCCCCAAGGGCTGGAAGGCCAAGGGCGCGCTGGCCTTCTTCGGCCCCATCCGTGAAGAGATCGGCATGCTGGTGGCCCTGCTGCTGGGTATCGCTGCGATGCTGTGGGCGCAGGACGGCACCCAGCTCGAAACCCGCCTGTGGGTTGGCATCCTCGCCCTGCAGTGCATCCCCTACCTGGCCTCCATCGCCTGCCAGATCGCCGCCTACATGCCGGAACGCAAGCTCCCCCATCCCCATCCCGATGACGGCAAGACCCCTGCATTGCAGGGTTGAGAGGCAGGCCGCAGGACGACCCGAATTGGGGCGTCCTGCAAACCTGTGGTGCAACAAAATCGTTAGAATTCGCCCCCCCCACGCGATTTCCTTGATGCACCTCAATTCCGGCAGTCACCCTCAGGCTAGCATCGACCCGTGAACCGCAGGACGCCCCATCTGGCCATCATTGGCCTGCTCTCGGCCTTTGCCACCACGCTGGTCATCCTGACCTGGCGGGATGCGCCGCCGCCGCTGCCTGACACGGCAGCGGTCGTGCCGGTGGCCGACGCGGTACTGCGCCACGAGCCCATTGCGCCGCTCCCCGCCCGCCCCCCCGAGTCCGGTGACGCCCGCGTCCGCCTCGGCGAAATGCTCTTTCACGAACGCATGCTGTCGCGCGACAACAGCATTTCCTGTGCGTCCTGTCACCGCCTGGACAACGGCGGCGTGGACGGCCTGCCGTTCTCGCCGGGCGTGGATGGCGCCATCGGCGTGATCAACACGCCGACCGTCCTCAACGCCGCGTTCAGCTTCATGCAGTTCTGGGACGGCCGTGCGCCGACCCTCGAAGCCCAGGTCGCCGGCCCCATCCACAACCCCATCGAGATGGCCTCCACCTGGAGCGAGGTGATCGCCAAGCTGTCGCGGCGCGAGGACTATCGCGCGGCCTTTGCCAACGCCTATCCGCAGGGCATCACCCCGGAAACCATCTCCGACGCCATTGCCCGCTTCGAGCGTACCCTGACCACCCCCGACGCCCCCTTCGACCGCTACCTGCGCGGCGACACCAAGGCCCTCAACGCCGAGGAGCGCGAAGGCTACGCGCGCTTCAAGAACCTCGGCTGCTCCAGTTGCCACCAGGGCGTCAATATCGGCGGCAATTTCTTCCAGCGTTTTGGCGTCCTCGGCGACTACTTTGCCGACCGCGGCAACATCACCACCGCCGACCTCGGACGCTTCAACGTCACTGGCGACGAAGCCGACCGTCACGTCTTCAAGGTGCCAAGCCTGCGCAACGTCGCCCTCACCGCGCCCTACTTCCACGACGCCGGTGCCGACACCCTGGAGGACGCCGTCTCCATCATGGGGCGCTACCAGCTCGGACGCACCCTCTCCGACGAGGACGTACGCCTGATCGTCGCCTTCCTGCACACGCTGACCGGCAAGGCCCCCGGCGGCGGAGGTGCACGATGACCGCCCGCCTCCCGCTCGCCCAGCCCAGCGCGGCCACCCAGATGCTCGCCAACCGTCCTTCCAGGTTGCTGTGGCTGCTGGCAGGCGTCGCCGCAGTAGCGATCCTGCTGAGCTGGCTGTTCTTCAAGGCCGATGCCATCAACGCCCGCGCCCACCAGCAGTACGAGCGCGAACTGCGTCTGCTGCGTCAGGCGGATGCCGAACTCAATGCCGCCGTGCTGGCCAACCGCGTCGGCCTGCAGACCGACTTCGACACCATCGTCGCCACCGCCGCCGAGGTGCTGCGCGCCACTCATGCGCTGGAACAGTTGCCCGATTTCCTGCCCGCCACGAGCCTCGATCGTCTGCGCGAGGACATCGACCAGTTGCGCGCGGTGCAGACCGAGAAGACGCGCCGCATCGAACTGTTCAAGCGCGAGAACGCGGTGCTGCGCAACTCCCTGGCCTTCCTGCCCGAAGCCACCAACCGCTACATTGCCGACCCGCAGGTGACTCTCGCCGACAGTCGCCCGGTAGGCATCCTGGTGCGCGGCATCCTCACCCACGCTCACAGCAGCAATGCGGAGTTCGACACCGCCCTGTGGCGCCAGCTCGAAGCCCTGGAGGCAACGCTGCCGGAGATGGCAGAGGCACGTCGCGAACGCCTGCGCAACCTGCTCCTGCACGCGCGCGTGATCATCGAGCGCAAGCCCGCCGTCGACACGCTGACGCGCGAGATCCTCGGCGCTCCCAGCGCCGCCCTCGGCGAGCGCGTCAGCCTGCACTACGCCACCGCCTACGAACACGCCGCCGCCACTGCCCACAACTACCGCCTGGTACTTTACGTGCTGGCACTGGTAATGGCCGGCTACGTCGCCCTGGCCATGCAGCGCCTGCAACGCGCCTCGCGCGAGCTGGCGCGTGCCAACCACGACCTCAAGGAACGCTTCGACACCCTCAGGCGCACCCAGGAGGAACTCAACCTCTACGCCACGGTGTTCACCAATGCCAGCGAGGGCATGACCATCACCGATGCCGACGCGCGCATCATCGCCGTCAATCCCGCCTTCACCTTCATCACCGGCTACACCCTCGAGGAGGTCGGCGGGCAGACACCGGCGGTGCTCGGTTCCGGACGCCAGGACGAAGCCTTCTACCGCGACATGTGGGCAACCCTCAACCGCGACGGGCAGTGGCAGGGCGAGATCTGGAATCGCCGCCGCGACGGCGAGATCTTCCCCGAATGGCTGTCGATCACCGCCGTTCCCAACAGCAGCGGCGACACTCCCTCGCACTACATCGGCATCTTCTCGGACATCACCGACCGCAAGGCCGCCGAAGCACGCATCCACCACCTCGCCCACCACGACGCCCTCACCAATCTACCCAACCGCACCCTGCTGCAGGACCGCCTCGACCAGGCCATCCTGCAGTCGCGCCGCCGCGAGCGCCACGCCGCCGTGCTGTTCATCGACCTCGACCGCTTCAAGCCGATCAACGACACCCTCGGCCATGAAGTCGGCGACGCCCTGCTCACCCAGGTCGCCCGCCGCTGCCAGCGTGCCGTGCGCGAAACCGACACCGTGGCCCGCCACGGCGGCGACGAGTTCGTCGTCGTGCTGCCCGAACTCGACAACGCCCAGGATGCCGCCGTCCTGGCGCGCAAGCTGCTGGCCGCCCTCGGTGAGCCCTACCGCCTCGGCGAACACGAACTCACCGTCACCGCCAGCATCGGCATTGCCCTCTATCCGGAAGACGGCCAGAGCGCCTCGATGCTGCTGCGCAACGCCGACGCCGCCATGTACGGCGCCAAGGCCGACGGCCGCAACGCCTTCCAGTTCTATTCCGCCGAACTCAACACCGCCTCGCTGGGCGAGCTGCTGCTTGAGAACCAGCTCCGCGGCGCCCTCGACCGCGACGAGCTGGTGCTGTTCTACCAGCCCAAGGTGGACGGCCGCAGCGGACAGCTCGCAGGCGCCGAGGCGCTGCTGCGCTGGCGTCACCCCGAGCTCGGCCTGCTCGCCCCGGGGCGTTTCGTTCCCGCAGCCGAGGAGTCCGGCCTCATCGTGCCGATCGGTGAATGGGTGCTGCGCAGCGCCTGCCGGCAGATGCGCGCATGGCTGGACGCCGGACTGCAGCCGCCGCCGGTGGCGGTCAACCTTTCCGCCCAGCAGCTCGCCCAACAGGATCTCGTCGCCCTCGTCCACGATGCCCTCAGCAGCCATCGCCTGCCCGCCGGCATGCTGGAACTCGAACTCACCGAAACCATGCTGATGCGCGACGTCGACCACACCATCGAGGTGCTCGCCCGCCTGCGCGCAATGGGGGTACGACTGGCAATCGACGACTTCGGCTCGGGTTACTCCTCGCTGGCCTACCTGAAGCTCTTCGAGGTCGACGTACTGAAGATCGACCGCAGCTTCGTCAACGACATCCGCAGCGACGGCGCCGAAGGCACCATTGCCGCAGCCGTCATCGCCCTCGCCCACAGCCTCGGCCAGCAGGTGGTCGCCGAAGGCGTGGAGAACGACTACCAGCGCGACTTCCTCGCCCGCCACCACTGCGACCAGTTCCAGGGCTACCTCTTTGGCCGCCCCGAGCCGGTCGCCGACTTCACCCGCCGCCTCCACCCCCGGTAGGCCACAGCGCCCCTCGGCGACGGCCGCGGAGACTCTGCGACCGTGCCCTGCGGCAATGGTATCCTTGCCCACTTTGCAACCCGGCCCGACGACTCCTCATGGCTCAATACGTAATGTCGATGCTGCGGGTGAACAAGATCGTTCCCCCGAAGCGCCAGATCATCAAGGACATCTCCCTTTCCTTCTTCCCCGGCGCCAAGATCGGCCTCCTCGGCCTCAACGGCTCGGGCAAGTCCACCGTGCTGCGCATCATGGCCGGCGTGGACAAGGAGTACGACGGTGAGGTGCAATGGCAGCCCGGCGTGCGCATCGGCTACCTCGCCCAGGAGCCCGAACTGGATGCAGCAAAAACGGTGAAGGAAGAGGTCGAATCCGGCCTCGGCGAGATCGTCGAAGCGCGCCAGAAGCTCGAAGAGATCTACGCCGCCTACGCCGAACCGGACGCCGACTTCGACAAGCTCGCCGAGGAGCAGGCGAAGTACGAGAACATCCTGTCCACCGCCGGCGGCGACATCGAAACGCAGATGGAGATCGCCGCCGACGCGCTGCGCCTGCCGCCCTGGGACGCCGTCATCGGCAATCTCTCCGGCGGCGAAAAGCGCCGCGTGGCGCTGTGCAAGCTGCTGCTGTCGCGCCCCGACATGCTGCTGCTCGACGAGCCCACCAACCACCTCGACGCCGAATCGGTCGACTGGCTGGAACAGTTCCTCACCCGCTTCCCCGGTACCGTGGTGGCCGTCACCCACGACCGCTACTTCCTCGACAACGCCGCCGAGTGGATCCTCGAACTGGACCGCGGCCACGGCATCCCCTGGAAGGGCAACTACTCCTCCTGGCTGGAACAGAAGGGCGACCGCCTGGCGCAGGAAGCCAAGCAGGAAGCCGCCCACATGAAGGCGATGAAGACCGAGCTGGAATGGGCGCGCTCCAACCCCAAGGCCCGCCAGGCCAAGTCCAAGGCCCGTCTGGCGCGCTACGAGGAGATGGCCAGCGTCGAATACCAGCGCCGCAACGAGACCCAGGAGATCTTCATCCCGCCCGGCGAGCGCCTGGGCGACAAGGTCATCGAGTTCCACAACGTGTCCAAGGCCTTCGGCGACAAGCTGCTGATGGACAACGTAAACTTCGCCATCCCGCCGGGCGCCATCGTCGGCGTCATCGGCCCCAACGGCGCCGGCAAGTCGACGCTGTTCAAGATGATCGAAGGGCGCGACACGCCGGACGCCGGCGAGGTGGTGATCGGTTCCACGGTCAAGCTCGCCGCGGTGGACCAGAGCCGCGAGGGCCTGGCCAACGACAAGACGGTGTTCGAAGCCATCGCCGACGGCGCCGACGTGCTCACCGTGGGCCGCTTCGAGATGCCCAGCCGCGCCTACATCGGCCGCTTCAACTTCAAGGGCGGCGACCAGCAGAAGATCGTCGGCAACCTCTCCGGCGGCGAGCGCGGGCGCCTGCACCTGGCCAAGACCCTGATCCAGGGCGGCAACGTGCTGCTGCTCGACGAACCGTCCAACGACCTCGACGTGGAGACCCTGCGTGCGCTCGAAGACGCGCTGCTGGAATTCGCCGGCTGCGCGCTGATCATCTCGCACGACCGCTGGTTCCTCGACCGCATCTGCACCCACATCCTGGCCGCCGAAGGCGATTCGCAATGGACCTTCTTCGCCGGCAACTACCAGGAATACGAGGAAGACAAGAGGAAGCGCCTGGGCGAGGATGCTGCCCGCCCGAAGCGCATCCGCTACAAGCCGATCACGCGCTGAGGCGGACCTACTGCGCGGCGCGCTCGTGGATGGCGCGCACGCGCTCGGGTGTCGGGGGGTGGGTGGACAGGTAGCTGCCCCCCCCGCCCTGCGAAGGGTCGAGGCGCTGCAGGATGTTGGCCAGATGGCGCGGATCGATGCCGTGCCGGCGCATCATGTCCACCGCGTAGGAATCGGCCTCGCGCTCGAAGGCGCGTGAATAGCCCAGCTCTGTGAGGATCAGCGGCAGCGCGGTGACCGCTGACGATACCGCGGAGATGTCGCCGACCACGATTGCCGCCAGCACCCCCATCATCGATGCCTGTATGGAACGCCTCATCGCATGGCGGTGGGCGACGTGGCCGATCTCATGGGCGAGCACGCCGAGCAGTTCGTCGTCGTTGCGCGCCAGCGCGACCAGCTGGTCGGTAAACACGATGGTGCCGCCGGGCAGGGCCAGCGCATTGGCGCCAATGTCCTCGCCGGCAAGACGGAACAGCACACGGATCGGGCGCTCGTCATCGACCGCTGCGGCAAAAGGCGCGAAGAGGGCCTGCAGGCGCTGCTGTTCGGCAGGGTCGAGGGCGCTCGGCGTCATCATCTGACGGTCGATCAGTTCCAGCACCAGGCGGTCGGCATGCACATGGACGCTGGCCGGCAGCATCGCGGCGATGGTGCGTGCGGCCATCGGCACCCCCCACTGCACACTCGCCCAGACGAAGACCACCGTCACCAGCACGCCGATCAGCACGTAGCGCAGGCGCGATTCGAGGTGGTGCAACAGCCCTGCCCCGTGCGCCGGCAACAGGCGGTCGACAGCGTCGTTGTCGGCGGTCTCGAAGGCCGTGCCGTCGGCAAAGCGGACGAAGCGCGGAGTATTGCCCAGCCGCGAGGAAATCTCCACGGCGCCGCACAGCGCCGCCGCCAGCACTGCCCCATCCTCGCCCAGCACCCTCACCTGCCCGTCCTCGCACTGCAGGGAAGCGGCGACCCGGCGCGAACTGCTGCCGGCAAGGAAGTGCCCGGCGATGCTCATCAGAAGCCCATGTCGACGTCGAAGAGATCGCCGATCTCGCCACCCACCGCGCTCACCGCGGCACTCTGGTCGGCGGCGAAGCGGTCGAGATCGCCATCGGCATCGAGGGCGATGTGGGCTGCCGCATAGCGCGCGCTGCGCACCTTCGCCCACGGATAGAAGAGCCCGAGGGTGAGCACGATGGCCACGGTGTTGGTGAGCATCAGCGCGGTGTAGGAGCCGAGGGTGTAACCGGCAGCGGTGGCGTGGCAGTCGATGGCGGTATTGTTGAAGCGCAGGTTGGTGAGGCGGACTGCGAACAACGCCATCGCCACCAGATAGACGCCGATCATGAGGATGATGGAGAGCGGAGCAAAGATCAGCGAACCGAGCACGCCGGCAATGATCGCACCGAGCAGGACGAAGCCGATGACGATGCCGAAGAGCTTGTAGAAGCTGCCCGCACCCGCGCCGAAGGTGAACGGCACGACACCGTAACGGGTGTTCTCGATGATGAAGCGCTGCTGGCGGTAGAAGGCGTACGGAAACAGCAGGCCCAGCGTCAGCATGCCGAGCAGCGGCCACAACAGGAAGACCTTGTAGGACTCGCCGACGCGGCCGTCAAAGCCGAAACGCACACCGCGCCACGCCGAGTAGTGGTTGCGGAAGGCGAGGCCGCGGACGATGACCCACGGCATGATGGCGATGAAGCACAACATCAGCAGCGCCTCCAGCAAGGGTACGAACTCGCTGGCGAGCAGGTACACCAGCAGCATCGCAAAGGCGACCAGGCGCCCCTTGAGGATGCTCAGCGGACTGGCGAGATATTCGAAACTGGCACCATCGAGACGGGTGTTGCCATAGAAGTAGCGCTGGGTGCGCACCTTGGCCCAGGCCGAATAGATGCCCAGGGTGACGATGGTGAGGAGGAGGTTGACGATCCAGATGCGGAAGAACTCGAAACCCTGGCCAGAGAACTCGAACGGCACCTGACGCACCCCGGCATCCTCGCGCTCTGCTGCCGCGGCCTGTGCAGGCGCCGGCGCTGCAGCCGGCGCGGGTGGCGCGGCCGGTGTTTCCAGCGCGAGCACGGTGGGGGCGTGGCTGGACACCGCCGCAGCCGCCGGCGCAGCAGCAGGCGCTGCGCTTTCGTCCAGGCGCACAGCCATGCCGATGCCGGCGAGGCGCTCACGATAGGCGTGGGCCGCGCTTTCACGGAGATTGCGCTTGAGCACCACGCGCGAACTGCCGAAGACGCGGGCAACGTCCTCGACCTTGAGCCCGAAGAGTTCGGCAAACGACTGCATCACCTGCTCGCGTTCGAACCCTTCCAGCAACTCGCCCTGGAAAACCAGCGTATACACGGCTTCAGCCATCTGCCCGACCCTCTGGATGCGCCCCCAGGCGCGAAAATGACGCGATGATATCAGCGCCATCCTGCACTTGTCAGGCCGTAGTCTCCGCAGAATCGCCGTCACCGAGCACCAGACCGCCCTCTCCGGGCATGATCACTCCGGGGCCGTGCTCGCCATTCACGCGGTAGCGCTGGACGCCGTAGAGCACGCTCACGCCTTCGTGGATGCGCTGCTCGGCAAGCACGCGGGCCTGACTGGAGAGTTCGATCAGCGCATTGAGCTGCTGCTCTTCCTCACGCAGGGCCTTGATTTCATCGTTCAGACGGGTGGCCGTGGCGCAGGCGCGCTCCACCATGCGCGGATCGACGCGGGTGGGGTTGCGATCGGCAAAGACCAGCAGGCGGCTGATGTCGAGCAACTGCTGCTCGCGCTCGTCGCGCGCGCTCGCCAGCTGCTGGATGCGCCGGTTGGTGTCGGGGCTGACACCGATCTCGAAAGCCGTGGCAATGCGGTTGGGCGAGCCCAGCACCTTGCCGGTGATCGACAGCATGGCCAGCGCCCGCCCGCCGATGATGTGCCCGCGCCGCTGATCGCCGACGCGGATGTGCTTGCCGGCGGAGAGCTCGCACTGCATCGCCATGTCATCGATGAAGATCGAGTCGCCGGCCTCGATGCGCGCCTGCTGGGCATAGTTGGCCGAGAAGCAGCCGGCGCAGCGGATCACGCTGTCGGCCAGTTCCTTGCGCCCCAGCCCGCCGAGCACGCCCCCCTTGACGACGATGTTGCCGCCGGCAACGAGCGTGCATGGTTCGGCGGTACCGCCGATCTCGATGTCGCCACTGGCTTCGATGCGCATGCCGGCGGCGACGTCACCGCCCACCTTGACGCTGCCGTCGAAGCGGATGTTGCCGCTGGCCATGTTGACCGCCGCCACCGCGAACACCGGCTCGACGATCACCCCGCCCTTGACCACCACCGGCTGGCCGGCAACGGTGGCCACCAGTACGTCGGGGTCGTCGGGCTGGCACTGAGCGCCCTGCAGTTGCGCGGCGAACATGACGTCCTTGCCGGGACGGGCGGGCAGCACCTGCCCACGCACATTGATCCCGTTCTCACCGGCCGTGGGCGGCAGCCGGCGCATCAGCACCTGGCCGGGATGCACCACCTGGATCTCGCCCAGGTCGCGGTAATCGACCTGCCCGCTCTCGGTCAGGCGCGGCACCCGGCTGCGCACCTCGGGCAGCGCCGACACCAGGCGGCCGTCGTCACCGTGCCGCGGCGCCCGCCCGCGCGCGATGACCGCCGCTTCAGCCTCACCGGCGTCCACCGCGGTAGCGATGGCGTCGAGCAGCACCCCTTCGCTGACGCCGATCTCGGTCAGGCGTTCGAGGACCTGCGAACGGCTCAGGCGCTGGCCGCCCTGCGGTGGATGGATGGTCAGCGTGGCATACAGCCCATCGCCGGAAATACCCACCTCGGCGCGCGCATCGACGCGCTCGCCGAGCTTCAGCGCCTCGACCGCCTCACCGGCGTTGTAGCAGCCCAGCAGCAGGGTGATCGCTTCGGGCTGGAAGCGCAGGCTGCCATAGCCCTGCTCGGCCAGACGCGCATGCAGCCACGCTTCATCGATCGCTTCGGCAAGCGGGTCAGGCTTGCAGGCCGCCAGCAGGACACCGTGCTCGTCCTCGGCAAAACTCAGGCCGAGTCCGGCGCGCGGGTGCTCTCCGGCAGCGCTGCTGTCGTCCATGATCGTCGCGCCCTCAGCCGCGCACCGCGCTGAGGATGAGATCGCGTTCGGCATGCGAGGCGTCGAGCAGGGTGCCCAGCGCGGCCTCGTCGACGCCCATGTCCACCACCGCCGCGCGCCCGCGCCGGACCGTGCGCCCGAGCAGGCCGTCGAAGGGGTTGGGCTGCTCGGACACCTGCGCGGCCAGATGCACCAGCTGATGGAGATCGGTGGGCGGCCACTGGCCGTAATAAGCTTGCGCCGGATCGAAGCTGTCGCAGATGTTCTCCGGCAGGTCGAAAGCCTCCAGCACGGCAACGCCGACACGCTGCTGCCAGCCCTCGACGAAGAGCGCGAAACGGTCTATGTTGCGCTCCATCTCCGGGTAGTCGGACGCCCGTGCGATGAGGAAGAACTGGCCGATGTGGGTCATCATGCCGGCGAGCATCGCCGCATCGGGATTGGCCACCCGGGTCTGCCGCGCCAGCGCGAAGCTCCATGCGGCAATGTCCACCGAGCGCATCCACAGCCCGGCCGCCAGGGTGCGCATGTTGGGCGAGCGGTGATCGGCGGCAAGCTGCTCGGAAGCCACCGCAAAAGCCAGGCTGCGCAGGCTCAGCAGGCCGATGCGACGCACCGCGTCGCGCACCGTGTCGATCTGCGCGCCATAGGGATTGAGCGCCACGGTATTGGCCATGCGCAGCGTCTTGGCACTGAGCACCGGTTCGGCCTGCACTACGGTGGTGATCTGGTCCAGCGTCGTCGCGGGATCGTCGGCAAGGCGCTTGATGCGCAGCGACACCTCCATCGACACCGGAAAGTTGAGCCGGCCATCGGCCAGTTCGGCCTCGATCTGGTCGGCAAAGGCCTTGGCTTGCGCCTCGAAGTCCGCGCTCATGTCGTCTCCTCCTGTGCTCCGCGCCACCGCACACCAGCCGGCAGATCGCGGCAAGCTGTGCCAGCCGACACTGCATCGGCACGCCGCTCTATATCTTTAGATAGAAAGTGTAGCGCGCCCGCGGGAAGAAGGCCAATTCTGGCCGCATAGGCGCAGCAATCACGGGCGCTGCACGCGGAGTATACGGCCGGCGCTCTCGTCGAGCAGGTAGAGACGGCCGTCCGGGCCCTGGCGCACATCGCGGATGCGGTGACCGAGCTCGCCCAGCAGACGCTCCTCGCCGACCACCTTCTCGCCGTCGAGGCTCAGGCGTACCAGCATCGCCCCACGCAGCGCGCCGACGAACAGGCTGCCCTGCCAGACGGGAAACTCGCTGCCGGTGTAGAAGGCCATCCCGGAGGGCGCAATCGACGGCGTCCATTGCAGCAGCGGCGGCGTCACGTCGTCACGCGCACTGCCTTCGCCGATGCGCCACCCGGTAACGTACTCGCGGCCATGGGTGATCACCGGCCAGCCATAGTTGTGACCGGCAAGCGTGAGGTTGACCTCGTCGCCGCCCTGCGGACCGTGCTCGTGGGTCCACAGTTGCCCGCTGCGCGGATGCAGCGCCGCGCCCTGGACGTTGCGATGGCCGTACGACCAGATCTCCGCCAGCACCCCCGCCCGGCCCACAAAGGGATTGTCCGCCGGCACGCTGCCGTCGGGGGCGATGCGCACCACCTTGCCGAGGTGGCTGTCGAGATCCTGCGCGCGCTGACGGTGATTGAAGCGGTCCCCGAGAGTGACGTAGAGCATGCCATCGTTGCCGAACACCAGCCGCGCCCCCCAGTGGTGTCCGCCGCCGGGGCTTTCGCTCTGGGCGAAGATGCGCTCCACCGCGCTCAGGCGCAACGCATCGGCATCAAGCACCGCACGCGCCACCGCAGTGCGCGCCCCACGCCCGTGCGGCTCGGCATAGGCGAAGTAGATGCGCCGGTCACGTTCGAAATCGGGCCCCAGCACGACGTCCAGCAAGCCACCCTGCGAACGCGCATGCACTGCCGGCACGCCTGCGAGCGGCGCCGACAGGCTGCCGTCGGCCGCGACAATGCGCAGCCGCCCCGGACGCTCGCTGACCAGCATGCGCCCATCGGGCAGGAAGGCCAGCCCCCACGGCGTATCCAGCCCGCGCGCCAGTTCGACGACGCGCAACGGCCCTGCCGACGATTCGAAACGCCCCACCTCCGTCTGTGCCCACGCCAGCGCCGCGCCGGCCGCCAGCAACAGCGTCATCACGCCCCGTCCGAGAACCCCCGTCATCGCCCCCTCCTTGCCGATCCGGCACTGCGCTGGCCGCTCCAGGCGGCTCCCCTGTCCGGCAGACCGCGGGCGCGGCGCTGAAGTTCAAAGCGCCCGGCGTCCCCCGGCGCGCAGGCAGTGCCATGCACAAGGCACTACAGGCGCATGGGCACGCTGTCTCCACGCAAACACCCGAGTTAGACAAGTGCCGGCACCAGCATCAGCCATGCTCCCGGCCACCGCCGATCCCGACTGGCGGCGCTGCGGACTCAGGGCGGTACCGCTTCGCAGCGTGCGCTGATGATGCTGATCGTAGTCAGTCTGCTCAAGCGGGGACGTGGACAGCCGCCCTGGCGGACTGCCATTTACAGGCTCAGTTGAGCTGTTCGGCCTGAGCGGCAGCGTTGGCACGCTGCACGTAATCCTGATAGGCGGGAATGGCGACGGCCGCGAGCACGCCGACGACGAACACCAGCGGCAGAATGCAGGCCAGCAGGATCACGCCGATGCTGTTCGGCGCAGTACGCTGACCGAAGCGGTTGCTGCCTTTGGTACCGGGAACGAACAGAAACAGCAAGTTGATCAGCGGCACGAACAACAGCAGCGACATCCAGCCGGTACTGTCGAAGTCGTGCGCCCGCTTGATGGTGAGCATGATCTGGATCACCAGCAGCAGAACGTAGCCCACGATGACAGCAAGACCCGCCAGCGCATTACCGCCGTCCTGTCCCAGCACCATATAAGCCAGGCCGACGACGAGTGCGCCCACGAGGTAAAGCAGCAGAGTCAGGCCAATGGAATAGCCAAGGTAGCGCACCCGGCCAATACGCCCTTGCGCAGAAAACAAGCGAAGGCGGAACTCGCTTGCACGCTCGTCGCCGGCTGCGGCGCCCCCCACGTCCACGGCCGGCGCCGCGTACGGATTCACTGACTGAGTATCCTGCATTTCCTTCCCCAAGAAGCTGTCGTCGGCGGCGTCCATCCAGGGCCCGGCAACGACACACGAGACGCCTGCGGCACACCCGATTACGCTAAATGAATATTCCCGTTTCCTGACAAAGTGTATCACCGCATACAGCGAATCATGCCAAACGGCAGCACTCACCTGCGCACATCAACGCACAGCATCCTCGCGTTCGCTCCCGGTGGCCGTTGATCGAGGCCAGGCGGCGCAAAGCTCCCCCTTCGCCGCAAGGGGAATCATCAAGCTTCAGTCCAGCGCAGGCGCGACAACCACACAGTTGCGCCCCTGCGCCTTGGCCGCGTACATCGCGCGGTCACCGCGGCGCATCAGCGACGAAAGGGTCTCGTCGCCATCTGCGGTGATCGCCACGCCGATGCTCACCGTCGGCTTTACCACCCCTTCGGGCAGCTCGCAGCACAACCGGGCCACTGCCGCGCGCAGGCGTTCGGCCGCCGCGCAAGCCTCGTCGAGCGCCGTCTCCGGCATCAGCACGGCGAACTCCTCGCCCCCCAGGCGCGCCAGGCAGTCATTGCTGCGCACCGTCGCCGCACACACCGCCGCCACCGCCTTGAGCACCTCGTCGCCGGCAAGATGACCATAGCTGTCGTTGATCGGCTTGAAGTGATCGATATCGACCATCAACAGGGCCAGCGCATGGCGATAACGCACCGCGCGCTGCAGCTCGGCCTGGCCGCTGTCGATGAAGCAGCGCCGGTTGGCCAGACCGGTCAGGGCATCGCGCCTGACCTGCTGTTCCAGCTCCTCGATGAGCGCGTCGTTGCGCTGGCGCAGGACCAGCGCCTCAGTGGTGCTGGCGTGGATCTTCAGACCCACCATCAGCATCAGCGCAATGTACAGCCCCCCCAGTACTGTCAGCCCGAGGCTGAACAGCGTGCCATCGAGCAGCGGCGGCCCCACCAGCGCCAGCGCGGGCGCGATCAGGTCGGAAAACAGCAGGCGCCGGTGCGGATTGCTCATCACCACGGTCAGCGAGATCAGGCCCACATGCACCAGCATGACGAACATCAGGTTGGCCAGATTGCCGGGCTGGTAGGCCCACACCACGATGGACGACCACATCGCCATGTGCGCGCCGTGCGCCAGCGCAATCCGCCGCGCCCAGCGCACCTCATCCTGCGCCACCGCCGCAGCACGGCGAAAACGCAGATAGACATTGACGTAGACGGCAATCACCACCAGCTCCACCGCCGCCCACAGCAGAGCCTGCCACCACGGCACCCACAGGGTCAGCAGCGTCGCCACCACCACCGTCAGCGGCGGCGCCAGATAGCGGTCGTGCAGATGGTTGTCGACGTACAAGCCGAGCTGATGCAGGCGCACGCTCGCGCCACCTTGATCTTCCATGCCCCTCCCCGAGCGGCGCGCGCAAGACAGGAAGCGCGGCACCGGCAATCGGCCATGTTAGCGCATTGGAAAAATCAGCGACAAGCGCATGGCTACGCCCTTTGCGGCACACTGCACGGAACCTCGCCGGGCGTGCTTCATCATACCGGCGCATAACCCTTGCCATCCCCCATGTCCCCACTGACCCGCCCGTCGCCTGCCATGCTGCTTGCCACACTGCTGGCAGCCCCCGCCGCAGCGCAGGCACAACCGGCCGACCCCACCCTCAATCCGGTGGTGGTCAGCGGCAGCCGCGCGGAGGCCGAGAGCTTCGACCTGCCCTACTCGGTGGACCTCATCGAGCTGTCCGCGCAGCGCGCCGGCAAGCTGGGCGTGAATGTCTCCGAAGCACTCGCCGGGGTGCCCGGGCTGGTGGTGCAGAACCGCCAGAACTACGCTCAGGACCTGCAGATCTCGGTGCGTGGCTTCGGCGCGCGCGCCGCCTTCGGGGTGCGCGGCGTGAAGCTGGTCGCCGACGGCATCCCGGCCAGCAACCCGGACGGCCAGGGCCAGGCCGCCACCTTCAACCTGGATACCGCCGAACGCATCGAGGTGCTGCGCGGCCCCTTCGCCACCACCTACGGCAACCACGCCGGCGGCGTGATCCAGCTCTTCTCGCGCGACGGCCAGGGCGCACCCAGCCTGAGCGGCCACTACACCGCCGGGTCCTGGGGCACGCGCAAGGCCGGTCTGGGCGCGGAAGGCGAGGCGCGCGGTATCGGCTACGTGCTGGACGCCTCGCGCTTCGACACCGACGGCTACCGCGACCACAGCGCCACCACCCGCGACCAGGCCTTCGCCAAGCTCACCCTGCGCCCCAACGAGGACGGCAAGCTCAGCCTGGTGGCCAACGCGCTGCGCCAGGACGGCACCAAAGACCCGCAGGGCCTGAGCTGGGACAGCTGGCGGCGCGATCCGCGCGCAGTGGAAGACCCGGCGCGCCTCTTCAACGCCCGCAAGGACATCTCGCACCGCCAGGCCGGCGCCACCTGGGACCAGCGCATCGGCGCCGGCCGCCTGCAGATCACCGTCTATGGCGGGCAGCGCAGCGTGGTGCAGTTCCAGTCCATCCCCACCGCGGTGCAGGCCAACCCGCGCCATTCCGGCGGGGTGATCGACTTCGAGCGCGATTTCCACGGCCTCAACGCACGCTGGATCCACACCCTGGACCTGGGCAGCGGCGTCCTCACCCTGACCGGCGGCGCCGACTACGACCGTGCGCGCGACAAGCGCCGTGGCTACGAGAACTTCGTCGGCACCACGCTGGGGGTCAAGGGCGCGCTGCGGCGCAAGGAAGTGGACACCGTCACCAGCCTGGACCCCTACGTGCAGGCCAGCTGGGAAACCGAAAAGTGGGTGCTGCAGGCGGGCCTGCGCCACAGCCGGGTGAGGTTCGACGTCGATGACCGCTACATCACCGCCACCAACCCGGACGACAGCGGCAGCGTGAGCTTCCGCCGCAGCACCCCGGCGCTGGGCATCGTGTGGCGCCCCGACCCGGCGCTCAACCTCTACGCCAGCGTGGCGCGCGGCTTCGAGACCCCCACGCTCAACGAACTGTCCTACTCCGGCACCACCGGCACCGACGGCTTCAACTTCGACCTGCAGCCCTCGCGCAGCAAGCAACTGGAAATCGGCGCCAAGGCCTTCATCGGCGCCTCCACCCGCCTCAACGCCGCGCTGTTCCGCATCACCACCGCAGACGAACTGGTGGTGCTGGCCGCCGTGGGCGGGCGCACCGTGTTCCACAACGCCGCCCGCACCCTGCGCCAGGGCGTGGAGCTTGCGCTGGATACCGAGTTCAACCCGCAGTGGCGCGGCCGCTTCGCCCTCACCCGCCTGCGCGCCACCTACGACCAGGCCTTCGACAGCCGCGGCACCACCATCCCCGCAGGCAAGCGCATCCCCGGCATCCCCGCCACCAGCGCCTACGCCGAACTCGCCTGGACGCCGCGCGACGGGCTCAGCGCCGCAGTGGAAGCCAACTACCGCAGCAAGGTCTACGTGGAAGACAGCAACACCGCACGCGCCGCACCGGCCCACACCCTGGTCAACCTGCGCCTGACCGCCGAACAGCAGCACGGCGGCTGGAGCTTCGGCCAGATGCTGCGCCTGGACAACGTCTTCGACCGCAAGCACGTCGCCGCGGCGATCGTCGGCGACGGCAACGGCCGCTACTACGAACCCGGCCCCACCCGCAGCTGGTACGCAGGCGTGCACGCCAGCTACGGCTTCTGACGCAGAAGCAACGAACTCCACGGCGCTGGCACCATGGATTCATGTTGCGGTATCGTCAGGTGCTGACAACGGCGCCTGCTGCAGCCTCAGGACGCATTGATCCACGCACGGGCGGCAGCCCAAGCCAGCAACCGGACACACCCATGGTCACCTTGGTCTTGCTCCCCGGTCTTGATGGAACAGGCCTGCTGCTCAGGGATTTCGCTACGGCATGCGGACCGGACATCAAGGTCATTACAGCCTCCTACCCAAGCGACAGGACGCTCGACTACGCCGAGCTGGAATCCGTGGCGCGCAGCTTCCTGCCCGCTGACGAACCCTTCTTCCTGCTCGCAGAATCGTTTTCCGGCCCAATCGGCATCTCCATCGCGGCGCGTCCTCCACCGCACATGCGTGGACTGATCCTGTGCTGTTCGTTCGCCCGCAACCCCCAGCCCATGCTGGCAGCCTTGCGCCCATTCATCTCCATCCTGCCGGTTTCTCTGCTGCCGGTCGGTCTGATCGCCTGCTTCGTGCTTGGCCGCTTCAAGTCGCCCGCAGGTGTGGACGCCCTTGCCAGCACCCTCGCATCGGTATCGCCTGCGGTGGTGCGCAAGCGGCTCGGCACCGTGCTGGCGGCTGACATGACCGATGCGCTGGCCAGGGTGCGCATTCCCGTTCTCTATCTGCGCGCCGCCGATGATCGCGTCGTGCCACGTGCCTCGTCTGAACTGGTGATGAGCCATGCACCACAGACACAGGTGGTCGAACTCAGCGCGCCGCACTTTCTCCTTCAGGCCTTGCCCTTGCAGGCCGCCGCACGGGTTTCCGGATTCATCGATGAGCACACCGCCGGATAATGAGTTTGGACAGACCTCTCAGAGCAGCCGCCCCCCGGAGGCCCCAGATGCCCAGCATAGAACTCCAGCCCTTCCGCCCCACGCACGACATGCCGCTCATCGAACGCTGGCTCCGCGACCCTGAGGTGTCACGCTGGTGGGGCGAGTCGGCGCAAGTGCAGGCGGCACTGGCCGGGCATCCTGCCGACCATGCCGCGCTCATTCACGTCGACGGCGTAGCGGTGGGTCTGCTGTGCTGGCAGATACCCACACGCAGGGAGCTGGCCGACGCGGGTCTGGACGATCTGCCGGCGGATCTGGTCGATATCGACATCGTGATCGGCGAAGCGGGCATGCGGGGACAGGGCCTTGGGCCGCTGGCCCTTGAGTTGCTGTTCGAACGCCTGCGCCGGGAAGGCGTCAAGCTGGTCGGCGTGGCCACCGCCCTTGGCAACTCACACGCCCTGGCCGCATATGCCAGAGTGGGCCTGCAGCCCTACCGCGACTTCTTCGAACTGGGCGAGGACTACCGCTATCTGACCCGGCATCTGGACAACCCTGGCCAGCCCTCAGCCGGGTGACGCCTCACAGTGCGAACACTCACAGTTACCGAGGCATTGCCATGACCCACGACCGCAGCCTGTTTCCCATCATCGCCACCAACATTGCCACCATCATCGCCGCACTCTGGGCGGACTGGGGGCTGGGCCAGCTGCTCTGGCCCTACTGGATGCAGAGCGTGATCATCGGTTTCTATGCGCGCCGGCGCATCCTGGCGCTGCAGGACTTCTGCACCGAGGGCTTCAAGGTCAACAACCGCGCCGTCGCCCCGACGGTGCAGACGCAGCGCCAGACCGCCAACTTCTTCGCCCTGCACTATGGCGGCTTCCATTTCTTCTACCTGTTCTTCCTGCTCGCCTTCGCCGCCGCGGCGGACCCGAGCGGCCATGTACCAGTGACCAACACCAATACCGGCGAGGTCAGCATGATGCACATCGGCCACACCGGAGGGCTCGACATGCTGATCTACCTCGCTCTGGGCGTGGGTTTCTGGCTCAGCCACCGCGGTTCGCACCGCGAGCACGTGCAAGCCGACCTGCAGCGCAAGCCGAACATCGGCACGCTGATGTTCCTGCCTTACCTGCGGGTGATTCCGATGCACCTGACCATCATCTTTGGTGCCGTCCTCGGCGGCGGGGCAGCACTGGCGCTGTTCGCGACCCTGAAGACGGTCGCCGACGTGGCCATGCACAAGGTGGAACATCGCTGGCTGCAGGCGGGGAAAACCGCGTAGCGGACGGCCGCGCGGAAAAGGAAACCCCGGCCGCAGCCGGGGGCGCTGCACCGGCAGCGTGCTTATCCGCCCCGCGTAAAGCTCAGCTTTCCGCCTGCCGCATCGACCCTGATGCGATCCTTGGCGGCAAACTGCCCCTCCAGGATGGCCTTGGCGAGCGGGTTTTCGATGCGCTCCTGGATGGCGCGCTTCAGCGGCCGCGCGCCGAACACCGGATCGAAGCCCGCCTCGGCGATTTCCGCCAGCGCCGCGTCGCTCACCTCCATGCTCATCTCCAGACGTGCCAGGCGCTTTTCCAGGTACTGCAGCTGGATGCGGGCAATGCCGGCAATGTGCTTTTCGTCGAGCGCGTGGAACACCACCAGTTCGTCGATGCGGTTGATGAACTCGGGGCGGAAGTAGGTCTTCACCTCGGCCATCACCGCGAGCTTGATCACGCCGTAGTCGTCGCCGGCCATCTGCTGGATCATCTGGCTGCCCAGGTTGCTGGTCATGACGATGACGGTGTTCTTGAAGTCCACGGTGCGGCCCTGCCCGTCGGTCATGCGGCCGTCGTCGAGCACCTGCAGCAGCACGTTGAAGACGTCCGGGTGGGCCTTTTCGACCTCGTCGAAGAGAATCACACTGTAGGGCTTGCGGCGCACCTGCTCGGTGAGATAGCCGCCTTCCTCGTAGCCAACGTAGCCCGGGGGCGCGCCGATCAGGCGGGCCACCGAGTGCTTCTCCATGAACTCGCTCATGTCGATGCGGATGAGGTGCTCTTCCGAATCGAAGAGGAACTCCGCCAGCGTCTTGCACAGCTCGGTCTTGCCCACGCCGGTGGGGCCGAGGAACAGGAAGGAGCCGTAGGGACGGTTCTCGTCGGAGAGCCCGGCGCGCGAGCGGCGGATGGCATCCGACACCAGGCGCACCGCCTCGTCCTGCCCGACCACGCGGCCGTGCAGGCGCTCTTCCATCTTCAAGAGCTTGTCGCGCTCGCCCTGCATCATCTTGCTCACCGGAATGCCGGTGGCGCGCGAGACGACTTCGGCAATTTCCTCGGCGCCGACCTGGGTGCGCAGCAGCTTGTTGGGGGTGGCGCTTTCACCGGCCTGTTCGGCCATCCTGAGCTGGCCTTCCAGTTGCGGCAGCTTGCCGTACTGCAGCTCGGCAACCTTGTCGAGCTGGCCCTTGCGCTGGAACTCGGCCATCTGCGCGCGCAGTGCGTCGATCTCTTCCTTGATGTGGGCAGAACCGGCAACCTTGGCCTTCTCCGCCTTCCACACCTCTTCCAGATCGTTGTACTCGCGCTGCAGCTTGGCGAGTTCTTCCTCGATCAGCTGCAAACGCTTCTGCGAGGCTTCGTCCTTTTCCTTCTTCACCGCCTCGCGCTCGATCTTGAGCTGGATCATGCGGCGGTCGAGCTTGTCCATCACCTCCGGCTTGGAGTCGATCTCCATCTTGATGCGCGCGGCGGCCTCGTCGATGAGGTCGATGGCCTTGTCGGGCAGGAAGCGGTCGGTGATGTAGCGGTGGCTGAGTTCCGCGGCGGCAACGATGGCCGGGTCGGTGATGTCCACGCCGTGGTGGATCTCGTACTTCTCCTGCAGGCCGCGCAGGATGGCGATGGTCGATTCCACCGTGGGCTCGTCCACCAGCACCTTCTGGAAGCGGCGCTCCAGCGCGGCGTCCTTCTCGATGTACTTGCGGTATTCGTCCAGCGTGGTGGCGCCGATGCAGTGCAGCTCGCCGCGCGCCAGCGCGGGCTTGAGCATGTTGCCGGCGTCCATTGCGCCTTCGGCCTTGCCGGCGCCCACCATGGTATGGATCTCGTCGATGAACAGGATGATGCGCCCTTCGTCCTGGGCAATGTCCTTCAGCACCGCCTTCAGGCGTTCCTCGAACTCACCGCGGTACTTGGCGCCGGCCAGCAGCGCGGCCATGTCGAGCGACAGCACCTTCTTGCCCTTCAGGGTTTCCGGCACCTCGTCATTGACGATGCGCTGGGCCAGACCTTCGACGATGGCGGTCTTGCCCACGCCCGGTTCGCCGATCAGCACCGGGTTGTTCTTGGTGCGGCGCTGCAGGATCTGGATGGCACGGCGGATCTCGTCGTCGCGCCCGATCACCGGGTCGAGCTTGCCCTGGCGGGCGCGCTCGGTCAGATCCATGCAGTACTTCTTCAGCGCCTCGCGCTGGCCTTCGGCCTCCTGGCTGTCCACATGCTGCCCGCCGCGCACGGCCAGCACCGCGGCTTCCAGCGCCTTGCGGGTGAGGCCGTGCTCCTTGAGCAGGCGGCCGGCCTCGCCCCCGCTCTTGCCACCCTCGTCGGCAAGCGCGAGCAGGAACATCTCGCTGGCGATGAACTGGTCGCCACGCTTCTGCGCTTCCTTGTCGGTGAGGTTGAGCAGGTTGTTGAGGTCGCGCCCCACCTGCACCTCGCCACCGTGGCCTTCCACCTTGGGCAGGCGCTCGATGGCGCGCTGCAGCGCGGCCTTCAGCGGCGGCACATTCACCCCCGCGCGCTGCAACAGCGACACGGTACTGCCGTCGTCCTGGCCGATCATCGCGGCCAGCAGGTGCAGAGGCTCGATGAACTGCTGGTCGTTGCCCACCGCGATGCTCTGCGCATCGGCAATGGCCTGCTGGAACTTGGTAGTGAGTTTTTCGAAGCGCATGGCGGGCATTCCCCGGAAGATTTGACTGCCTCCTATGTGGGGCGGGTTTCGGTGCGTTCAAGAGGACGACACTCCACCACTGCCCGAATCGCGCGCAATGCAGTTCGGAAGCACCCTTCACCAGGCCCCGTTAGTCGCTACACTGTGTGCTCCCGACAACGCTCCCAAGCGCAGGAAGCACATGGCAAACGCTTACGTGATTGGCCACATCACCGTGAAGGACGAGGACAAGTGGGCCGAGTACCGCAACAAGGTGCCGGCCACGCTGCAGCCCTGGAATGCCGAACTGGTGATGCGCGGCAGCCTGGCCGCGGTGCTGGCCGGCGAGCACGCGCACGCCGACGTGGTGGTGATCCGCTTCCCCACGCTGGAAGCCGCGCAGGCCTGGTACGCATCCCCGGCCTACCAGGCGCTGATCCCGCTGCGCGAGGCGGCCGCCGATCTGGTGCTGACCTGCCACACGGCCTGATTCGGCCGCTTGCACTGCGCCCGCTTGCCCGGGCAGGGGCGACAGACCTATAGTAAGGAATCCTTACCATCTACCGGAGGCGGACATGCTCGCCAAGATGACCGCAAAGAACCAGCTCACCCTGCCCAAGAGCGTGACCAAGGCCATCGGCCCGGTGGAGTATTTCGACATCGAGACGCGTGACGGGCAGATCATCCTCACCCCGGTGCGCATCCAGCGCGCCGACGCCGTGCGCGCCAAGCTGGCGGCGCTGGAACTCGACGAGCAGGACATCCAGGACGCCGTGAGCTGGGCGCGCGAAGAAAGCGACCGGGCCGCTCAATGAGGCCGCCGCGCGTGGTGCTGGACACCAACCTGGTGCTCTCCGCGCTGGTGTTCGCCAACGGGCGCCTGAGCGCACTGCGTCATGCCTGGCAGGCCGGGCGCTTCATCGCGCTGGTTTCCCGCCCCACCACCGCAGAACTGATGCGCGTACTGGCCTACCCGAAGTTCCGCCTGAGCGCGGATGAACAGCAGGACCTGCTGGCCGACTACCTGCCGTGGTGCGAGACCGTCCGCATCCCTTCGCCGCCGCCCGCAACACCGCCATGCCGCGACTGTTTCGATGAACCCTTCCTGCAACTGGCAGTCGCCGGCCGCGCAGACTGCCTGGTTAGCGGGGACCGCGACCTGCTGGTCCTCGACGGCCCCCTGCCCTGTCCCATCCTGACAGCCGATACCTTCCTGACCCGCCATTGCACATCTGCCGAGGAATGAGCCGACCATGACCGCCCCTGTCCGCATCTACCACAACCCGCGCTGCTCCAAGAGCCGCTCCGCCTGCGCCATCCTGGCCGAAAAGGGCATCACGACCGAAGTGATCGAGTACCTCAAGACCCCGCCCGACCGCGCCACGCTGACCGCCCTGCTCGCCAAGCTGGGCCTGCGCGCCGAGGAATTGGTGCGCAAGGGCGAAGCCATCGTCAAGACCAAATACGCCGGCCGCGCGATGAGCGACCAGGACTGGCTGGAGGCCATGCTCGCCCACCCCATCCTGATCGAGCGTCCCATCGTGGTGGTGGGCGGGCGCGCCGTGATGGCCCGCCCGCCCGAGCGCGTGCTGGAACTGCTGTAAGGGGCCGCCCGCGATGCCGCGCAGCGCGCCCTTCGACTACGAGGACATCCGCCGCCGGGCGATGCAGTCGCTGTTCGAGAGCTTCGACAGCCTGTGCGAGGGCACCATCGTGGTGGACGGCGCGGCGCGCATCGTGTGGATCAACGAGCGCTATGCGCAGCGCTTCGGCCTGGCGCACGCCGAGGAGGCGATCGGCCGCGAGGTCGAGGAGATCATCCCCAGTTCGCTGATGCGCGAGGTGGTGAGGAGCGGCCAGCCCATCCTGCTCGACATCCTGGAGGTGGGCAGCGAATCCTTCGTGGTCACCCGCATCCCGCTCAAGGACGACAGCGGCCAGGTGATCGGCGCGGTGGGATTCGCGCTCTACGACCAGCTCCAGCCGCTCAAACCGTTCTACGCGCGCCTGGGCCGCCTGCAGCAGGAGCTCGCCCAGACCCGCAAGCGTCTGGCCGAGGAACGCCGGGCGAAGTACACCTTCTCCAACTTCGTCGGCACCAGCCCGGCGGCGATGGAGATCAAGCGCCAGGCGCGCCGCGCGGCGACGCTGGAGTCGCCGGTGCTGCTGCTCGGCGAAACCGGCACCGGCAAGGAGCTGATCGCCCACGCCATCCATGCCGCCTCGCCGCGCGCCGACCGCCCCTTCATCGGCGTGAACGTCGCCGCCATCCCCGAATCCCTGCTGGAAGCCGAGTTCTTCGGCACCACCGCGGGCGCCTACACCGGCGCCGACCGCAAGGGTCGGCTGGGCAAGTTCCAGGCCGCCGACGGCGGCACGCTGTTCCTCGACGAAGTGGGCGACATGCCGCTGCCGCTGCAGGCCAAGCTGCTGCGCGTGCTGCAGGAGCAGGAGGTGGAGCCGCTGGGTTCCGACCGCGTGATCCAGGTGGACGTGCGCATCATCGCCGCCACCAGCGTGGATCTGGCCGCACGCGTGGCCGACGGGCGTTTCCGCGCCGACCTCTTCTACCGCCTCAACGTGCTGCCGCTCAACCTGCCGCCACTGCGCGAACGTCTGGCCGACATCGAGGCGCTGTGCGAGCACATTCTGGAGGACAGTGCACGGCGCACCGGTCTGCCACAGCGCGAGCTCGACGCCGATGCCGTGGCGCTGTTCCGCCGCTGCGCCTGGCGCGGCAACATCCGCGAATTGCGCAACGTGCTGGAGCAGGTGTCCATGCTCTCAGACGAAGCACGCCTCAGCGCCGCCAACTTCGCCCATATCCTGGTCCCGACCCTGCCCGCCGCGGCGGACACGCCAGCCCCCCGCCCGCTGGACGCGGCATTGGCGGAGTTCGAGCGCGGGCTGATCCTCGATGCGCTCGCCGCGTGCGCCGGCAAGGTGCCGGAAGCCGCGCGCCGGCTCGGCATCGGGCGCGCCACGCTGTACAAGAAGATGACCGCACACGGGCTAAAGTCTCAAAACAGAGACTAGTCTACGTTCATGGACATGCTGCAATCCTCTGTGATTCCGGCTCTCCCGCCCCCTCTTGTCTCAATTCCGAGACGATTGTACTCAAGAATAGTCCAATCAATTACGGTTTTACTTTTTAATCAGCAACTTGCATAAGCGCGCACGGTAATTGCAACCCGTGCCCGGCAGCGGACGCAGAGCCGCAGCCCGCCCGCACCGGGCGCAAATGCACAAGGAGGAGACCGATGACCACTGATCCGACGCTGCCCACCGCAGACGTCCGCCCGGCATGAACGCGCCGGCGCTGAGGCTCGCGGAGTCCGCCGCTGCGCGGCCCTTCCGCCACGTCCTGCTGGCGACCGATTTTGCCACCACCACCGATGCCTTCCACCGCCGCCTGCTCGCTCTGGCGCGCAGCCGTGGCGAGCGCGTGAGCGTGCTGCACCTGCCGGTGGAGGGGGCACCCGACGACCCCTGCGCCAGCATCCTCGTCGATGGCCTGCTTGCCCGCCTGCAGATCGACCCCGCAGTGGCCTGGGTTGCCGGGCACGAAACCCTGCACGATGCCTTTCATGCCTGCGTCAAGGCCCACGGCGTCGATCTGGTCATCGCCGGGCGCTGCAGCGACCTGCCCGAACACGCCCCCTGCCGCCGCCTGCCCGGGCTGGCCGCGCAACTGGGCTGCACCCTGATCGCTCTCGAAGACAGTCCGGAGTGGCTGTAACGCCGCCCCGCCCAGGAGACCCCGCGATGACGACGCCCCCCCGCTTTCCCCAGGTCAGCCACCCGGTTCTCGCCAGCGGCGGCCTGCCGCGCCGCAGCAAGGTGGTGAGCGCCGCCGATGCGGTGCGCCTGATCCGCCCGGGCGACACCGTGGCCACCAGCGGCTTCGTCGGCATCGGCTTTGCAGAAGGCATCGCCTGCGCGCTGGAGGCGCTGTACCTCGACCCCAACCCCGGCCCCTTCGAGCGCCCGCGCGACCTCACCCTGATCTACGCCGCCGGCCAGGGCGACGGCAAGGGCCGCGGGCTCAACCACCTCGGTCACGAAGGCCTGGTGCGCCGGGTCATCGGCGGCCACTGGGGGCTGGTGCCGGCGCTGCAGAAACTCGCCATCGAAGACCGCATCGAGGCCTACAACCTGCCGCAGGGGGTGATCACCCATCTGTTCCGCGACATCGCCGCGGGCAAGCCCGGCACGCTGTCGCGCGTCGGTCTGGGGACCTTCGTCGATCCGCGCCACGGTGGCGGCAGGATCAACGCCCGCACCACCGAAGAACTGGTCAGCCTGATGGAGATCGGCGGCGAGGAATACCTGTTCTACAAGGCCCTGCCGATCAACGTCGGCATCATCCGCGGCACCACCGCCGATACCGACGGCAACGTCACCATGGAGAAGGAAGCACTCACCCTGGAGGCGCTGGCCATCGCCATGGCTGCACACAACTCCGGCGGCATCGTCATCGTGCAGGTCGAGCGCGTTGCCGAACGCGGCAGCCTCAGCCCGCGCCAGGTGAAGATTCCCGGCGTGCTGGTGGATTGCGTGGTGGTCGCCGAGCGCCCCGAGCACCACATGCAGACCTTCGTCGAACAGTACAACCCCGCCTTCTCCGGCGAAATCCGCATTCCCACCTCGGCGCTGGCGCCGATGCCGATGAGCGAACGCAAGATCATCGCCCGCCGCGCCGCGCTGGAACTGGCCGCCAACAGCGTGGTGAATCTGGGCATCGGCATGCCCGAGGGGGTGGCGGCGGTGGCTGCCGAAGAGAAGATCATCGACCTTCTCACCCTCACCGCCGAGCCCGGGGTGATCGGCGGCGTCCCCGCCTCCGGGCTCAACTTTGGCGCCGCGGTGAACACCGACGCCATCATCGACCAGCCCTACCAGTTCGATTTCTACGACGGCGGCGGGCTCGACGTCGCCTTCCTCGGCCTCGCCCAGGCCGACCGCGAGGGCAACCTCAATGTCAGCCGCTTCGGTCCGCGCCTGGCCGGCGCGGGTGGCTTCATCAACATCAGCCAGAACGCCAAGAAGGTGGTCTTTGTCGGCACCTTCACCGCCGGCGACCTGCAGCTGGCGCTGAAGGACGGCCAGCTCGCCATCGAGCGCGAAGGCGGCACGCGCAAGTTCGTCGCAGCGGTGGAACACCGCACCTTCAGCGGCGACTACGCCCGCCGCCGCCGGCAGCCGGTGCTCTACATCACCGAGCGCTGCGTGTTCCGCCTCGGCGAAGAAGGCCTCGAACTCACCGAGATCGCCCCGGGCATCGACCTCGAACGCGACATCCTCGCCCACATGGATTTCCGTCCGGCCATCTCGCCGCAACTGGCGACCATGGACGAGCGCATCTTCCGTGACGAAGCGATGGAACTGCGCGCCAGCCTGCTCGCCCTGCCGCTCGAACAGCGCCTCTTCTACGATGCCAACCACGGCGTGTTCTACGTGAACTTCGAAGGGCTGGTGATCCGCAGCCGCGAACAGATTGCCCACATCGGGCAACTCATCGAACGCTACCTGGCTCCGCTGGAAGAGCGCGTGCCGGCGATTGTCAATTACGACAACTTCTCCATCACCCCGGAACTCTGGGAACCCTATGCCGAGATGGTGCGCGGCGTGGTCGAGCGCTTCTATTCCAGCGTTACCCGCTATACCACCAGCACCTTCCAGCGCGCCCGCCTGACCGACGCGCTCTCCGGCCACGACATCAACCCGCAGATCTTCGCCGACCCGGCCAGCGCCCTGGCCCGCCTGCAGGATCTGGAGCGCGAATAGGAGGCCGGACGCCGCCCACTGTTGCTGCAACGCAACATTCCCCAGCGCGCAGATCTCCCGACCGCCTGGTCGACAACAGCACGGCATCGCCGTGTGCTATGTTAGTCGAAGAGGCTGGAGGGAGAGGTGGCGTGTCGCCTGCAGGCGACGGGCCATCCCGGACGGAGTCCATATTGCCTCGCTAACCATCAACCGCGCTTGTGGAGATAATCACATGGCAACCAAGCAAGACCAGATGAACGAACTGCAAAAGAAGAACCTCGAAGCAGCGATGCGCCTGGCGCAGCTTTCCATCGAGAACTCGCAGCGCATCATGGAGCTGCAGGTCACTACCGCCAAGACCCTGTTCGAGGATGGCGTGCAGAATGCCAAGGCCATGTCCGCGGTCAAGGACCCCAAGGACCTGATGGATCTGCGTACCCAGTTTGCCCAGCACACCACCGAGAAGATGCTGGCCTGCGCCCGCGAGATCGCCGAAATCACCGCCCGCACCCAGAACGAAGTCGGCAAGCTGGTCGGCGAACAGCTGACCACCGGCAGCAATGACGTTTTCGACGCCATGCAGAAGATGTTCAAGGGCATGCCGATCACCGACCAGAACGCCATGACCGCCATCCAGACCGCCATGGACACCACCCGTGCGGCCTTCGAGCAGATGACCCGCGCATCCTCCGAAGCCTTTCAGGCCTTCAGCACCTTCAATGCCCCCAAGGGCCGCAAGTAAGCGCGGATATCATTCCCGCTGAAAAAGCACACGGCGCCCACGGGCGCCGTTTTTCATGCACTCAGCGGCGCCCTTCGACTTCGTCCCAGCCCTGCTCCCAGCGCGCCGCGGCGCTGCCGTCGCTGTCGCGCGCATCCACCCAGCGCCCGCCCTGGGCGCCTTCCTCGTACTTCCAGAAAGGCGCGCGGGTCTTCAGATAGTCCATGATGAACTCGCACGCGGCGAAGCTCTCGCCGCGGTGGGCGGCGGCGACGCCGACGAAGACGATGCGCTCGCCCGGCAGCAGGCGACCATGGCGGTGGATGACCCGAACGGCGAGCAGCGTCCAGCGTTGCGCCGCCTCGTCGACAATCTCCTGCAGCGCCGCCTCGGTCATGCCCGGGTAGTGCTCCAGGGTCATTGCCGACACCCCGTCGGCGCCGCCGTCGTCGCGCACCAGGCCGACGAAGCTCGCCAGCGCGCCGACATCGCGGCGCCCGGCGGAGAGCGCCGCAAGCTCGGCGCCGACGTCGAAATCAGCTTCCTGCACACTCACCGTCATCGCTCAGCCTCCGGTCACCGGGGGAAAGAAGGCCACTTCATCGGCGCCGTCGAGCGGCGTATCCGCCGCCGCCATGCGCTGATTCACCGCCGCGCGGACGTTGCGTCCGGCATCCAGCGCCGCCCAGCGTTCGCCGCGCGCGGCGAGATGGGTGCGCAGCGCACCGACGGTATCCACGCCGGCAGGGAGCGCGAGGCGTTCACCGGGGCAACCGAGGGCCTCACGCAGGCCGGCAAAATAGAGAATCTTCACTTCAGCCATGATCACTCCGGCAAGCTTCCACAACGGGCCTCAGCCCAGCAGTTCGCCATAGGGCAGGAAATCGACCACATCGCCGCGGCGGATCTCCGTGCCCGGCGCAACATCGACCAGGCCATTGGCCCACACCGTAGACTGCAGTGCCGCAGCGCCCTGTCTGTCGAACAGGTTCACCGTGCCTTCGGCGTTGACGCGCGCGCGCAGGAATTCGCGGCGGCGGTCGGGACGCGTCCACTCGAAATCGGCGTGCAGGCGCAGGCGCTGCGGCACCGCCTCGGCAACCCCCTGGCTGGCGAGGATGAAGGGGCGCACCATCACCAGGAAGGTCACGAAACTGGACACCGGATTGCCCGGCAAGCCAATGAATGCGGCCGCATGGACGTTGCCGAAGGCCAGCGGCTTGCCCGGTTTCATGGCGATCTTCCACAGCGCCAGCGCTCCTTCGGCCTCCACGGCGGGTTTGACGTGATCCTCCTCGCCCACCGAAACGCCACCGCTGGTGAGGATCAGGTCGTGGCCCTCGGCCGCCCGGCGCAGGGCCTCACGGGTGGCGTCGAGCCTGTCGGGGACGATGCCGAAGTCGGTACACTCGCAACCCAGGGCGTTGAGCAGGCTGCGCAGCAGGAAGCGGTTGGAGTTATAGATGCCGCCCGGCGGCAGGGGGTCGCCGGGCATCACCAGTTCGTTGCCGGTACACATCAGCGCCACCCGCAGGCGCCGCAGCACCGGCAACTGGGCCAGGCCGACCGCCGCCGCCAGCGCCACTTCGGGCGCCCGCAGACGCACCCCGGCAGGCAGCAGCTGACGGCCGGCGGCGATGTCCTCGCCAGCGCGGCGCACGTGCTCGCCCACCGCCGGGCAATGATCGACGCGCACATGCTCGCCGTGATGGCTGCAGCGCTCCTGCATCACCACCGCATCGGCGCCCGCGGGCAGTGCCGCGCCGGTGAAGATGCGCGCCGCGGTACCGGGTTGCAGCGCGCTGCCGACGCTGCCGGCGGCGATGCGCTGGCTCACCGGCAGCTCGGTGCCGGGTGCGGCGATATCGGCGCTGCGCACGGCATAGCCATCCATCGCCGCATTGTCGAGCGGCGGCAGACTGATCGGCGAATGCTGCGCGCTGGCCAGCACACGACCGCCGGCGGCGAGGGTATCGACGAGTTCGATCTCGCGCAGCGGCCGCACCGCGGCAAGCAGGCGGGCCAGCGCGTCATCGAAGGACAGCAGGTTGTCGTTCATCTGCACTCCAGGTAATCGAGGATGAAAGCAGCCACCGCCGGGGTATCGTCGAGGTCGAGGCGCGGCAGCGGCGAGTCGGGCAGCGGCACGTCGCTGGCCACCGCGACGATGTGGGGGTTGTCCGGGTACAGCAGGGGCTTGCCATTGACGGCGCGGTGAACCTCGATCTTGGGCACCGCGGCGGCCTTGTAGCCTTCGATGAGCACCAGGTCGGTCGGTTGCAGCACGCGCAACTGCTCCTCCAGCGTCGGCTCGGGCGCGCCGCGCAACTCGTGCATCAGCACCCAGCGGTCATTGGACAGCATCAGCACCTGGGTGGCGCCGGCTTTGCGGTGGCGCCAGGAGTCCTTGCCCGGCTTGTCGAGATCGAAACCATGGTGGGCATGCTTGATCACCGACACCGAAAGACCGCGCCGGGTGAACAGCGGAATGAGCTTCTCCACCAGCGTGGTCTTGCCGGCGCCGGACCAGCCGGCAAAGCCAAATACGTTCATCGCCTGTCTGTGCTGCCTGGAAAGTGCTGCAGGATACTACAGCCGCGCGGCGGTTGAACTTGACCGCGGTCAGCGCGGCGGCGGCAGCGCGGCGAGGAAGTCCACCGCTTCGGCTTCCACCCGCGAGCGCCGCATCGGCGGCAGGCTGCGCCACACCACCTTGCCATAGGGCTTGTCGATCATGCGCGGATCGCAGATGCACAGCACGCCGCGGTCGCGCTCGCTGCGGATGAGGCGCCCGGCCCCCTGCTTCATGCTGATCACCGTGCGCGGCAGCTGATAGTGCATGAAGGGATTCTGACCGCTCTTCTGCATATGCTCGACACGCGCCGCGAGCACCGGATCGTCGGGCGGCGCAAAGGGCAGCTTGTCGATGACCACCAGCGAAAGGGCGTCACCCGGGACGTCCACGCCTTCCCAGAAACTCTGGCTGGCCACCAGCACGGCATTGCCAAGGCGGCGGAAACGCTCCAGCAGCTCGCTGCGCGAGCCCTCCCCCTGCAGCAGCACGGGCAGCGTCTCGCCGGCGGCGTTGAGGCCATCGACGAGCAGTTCATGGATGCGACGCATTGCCCGCAGCGAGGTGCACAGCACGAAGGTACGCCCGCGCGCGGCGCGGATCAGCGGCAGCGCCCGGCGGGCGACGGCCTCGCTGTAGTCGGGAGCGTTCGGATTGGGCATGCCCTGGGGGGCATAGAGCAGCGCCTGCTCGGCGTAGTCGAAGGGGCTGCCCCACACTGCGGTGAGCGGCTCCGGCTCCAGCCAGGCGAGGCCGAGCTCGCGGCAGTAGTGGCCGAAATCCTGCCCCACCGCCAGCGTTGCGGAAGTGAACACCCAGGCGCGCAGATGGCCCTCGAGCTGGCGGCGGAACACCGCCGAGACGTGCAGCGGGGTGGCATTGAGGGCCAGCGACTGGCTGAACACCTCGACCCAGCGGATCAGTTCGCTGTCGGCGGGGGTGCGCCACTGCGCCAGGCGCTGGCGCATCTCCTCGCTGCGCCGCAGGCAGTTGGCCAGCCCTTCGGAGCGTTCAGCCTGGGTTTCGAGCACGGCGTGCAGTTCTTCGACACTCGCCATCAACGCATCGACGCGCGGCAGGAACTCGGGTTCGCTTTCCGCCTGCGCCGCGGCAAGGCGCGCAGACTCCGCGCCAAAGGCCAGGCGCAGGTCGCGGGCAGCCTTCTCCAGGGTGCGCGTGGCGTCGATCAGGGCGCGGCAGTCGGGTGCGGCAGCGACCGTCTCGGAGCGCGTGTCGCGCGCCAGATCGAGCACCTGCCCGGTGGACACGCTCTCGCCGAAGAACAGGCTGGCGGTCTCCGGCAACTGGTGGGCTTCATCGAAGATCACCGCGTTGCAGGCCGGCAGCAGTTCGCCCATGCCCTCGTCGCGGAGCATCACGTCGGCGAAGAAGAGATGGTGATTGACCACCACCACGTCGGCATCCATCGCCGCGCGGCGGGCGGCCATCACGAAGCAGTCCTTGACCTCCGGGCATTCCTGCCCGAGGCAGTTGTCGCGCGTCGAGGTCGCCGCCAGCCAGGCCGCGGAGTCCTCGCGCACGACCGTGCATTCGGCCTTGTCGCCGCTCTGCGTAGTCTGCGCGAAGCGCGCGATGGCGCGCAGGTCGGCGGCATCCTGGGCGCTCTGGAAGCGCCCGTCGGCGGCATTGCGGGCGAGGTGGTAGGGGCACACGTAATTTGCCCGCCCCTTCAACAGGGCGATGCTGACCGGCACCTTGAGGGCGGCGCGCACCACCGGCAGATCACGGTTGAAAAGCTGATCCTGCAGCGTCTTGGTGCCGGTGGAGATGATCACCTTGCCGCCACCGAGCAATGCCGGAACGAGGTAGGCGAAGGTCTTGCCGGTGCCGGTGCCGGCTTCGGCAACCAGCACGCGGTTGTCGCGCAAGGCCGCGGCAATGCGCTGCGCCATGTCGATCTGCTGCGGTCGCGCGGCAAACGCCGGAATGGCCTGGGCGAGCGGACCGTCGGGGGCAAAGGCGTGGTCGACGTCAGCCATCGACCTCACCGGAAATCAGCGGGGCCGTGGGCGAAACGGACGGAACGGACAGAAGTTCAGCGTGGATCGGCAGACCCATGGCGGTGCGGGGCAGGAAAGCGCAGGCGCCATCCTACCACCGCGGGGAGCCCTTGCCGCTTCTACACCTTGAACTCGCCGACCAGCGCGCGCAGCCCCTGGGCGCCCTGGGCCAGGGCGTCACAGGCCTGGGAGGCCTGCGCGGCAGCGGCAACATTGCGCTCCACCATCGCCGCCACCTCCTCCATGCTGCGCGCCACCTCGGTACTCGCCGTGGCCTGCTGGTTGGCCGCCTCGGCGATGTGCCCGGCCTCCTCGGCAACGCGGTCGCTGACCACCACCACCTCCTCCAGGCCATCGGCACTGTGCTGCATCAGCGCCATGCCGGACTCCACCTCGCTCACCGCGGTATTCATCGAACCCACCGCGCGGGTGGTGACGCTCTGGATCTGCGCCACGCGCCCGGTGATGGTGGAGGTGCTCGATGCGGTGCGCTCGGCCAGCTTGCGCACCTCGTCGGCGACGACGGCAAAGCCGCGCCCCATTTCGCCGGCGCGCGCAGCCTCGATGGCGGCGTTGAGGGCAAGCAGGTTGGTCTGCTCGGCAATCTCCTGAATGCTGCGGGTGATGTCGCCGATGCTGGCAACGCTTTCCTCCAGTTCATGGATGGCGCCGCTGGCCTCCTGCACCACCCCCACCACCTTGCCGGTGGCCGCCATGCTGTGCTCGATCGAGGCGCTGGTGGTCTTTACCAGCGCACGCGACTCGGCAGCGGAGTTGGCGGCGTTCTGGACACTGGCAGAGACCTCCTGCACCGACTCGCTGAACTCCTCGGTGGCCGCGGCAACGCTTTCCACCTGGGTCTGCTGGCGGCTGGACTGCTCGGCCACCTGGGCCATGTCGGCGCGCACCGTGGTCACCTGCGCCTCGATCATCTGGCTGGCCCGCAGCACGCGGTCGAGCATCACCTTCATGCGCGTCTGCGTCACCGCCAGCGTACATGCCAGGGCGCCGAGTTCGTCGCCGCGGCAGCCGGTGAATTCCTCGCTGAGGTCGCCTTCGGCAATGCGCCCGAGCGAAGTGCGCAAGGCCTGCAGATCCTTGCCCATGCGCGAGATGGTGAAGAAGGCGATCAGCAGCACCGCCGCGATCATCCCCCCACCGATCAGGAGATTGTTACGCAGCGTCGCGTCGTAGCGCGCCTCGGCGGCGGCAAAGCTCGCTGCCGCCGAGCTTTCCAGCTCGCCCATGAGGGCCCGCGAGGCGGCGATCATCTCGCCGTAGATGGGATTGATCTTCTGCAGCAGCAGCTGGTTGGCGAGCAGATAGTTGTCGCGCGCAATGGCTTCGCGGGCGGCATTCACCCCTTCGCGGGAAAAACGCTCGCGCACCTCGCCAAACACCGCCATCAGCTCACGCTCGCGCACACTCAGCGGCATCGCCTCGATGCGGCGGATGAGTTCGTTGATGCGTTCGCGGTTGCGCAGGGTCGCCTCGACGTGCAGCCCCACCGGGTGATCGTGCATGTTGACAAAGGGGTTGCTGGGCTCATGCTGCAGCGCGAGGGCGATCTGCGAACGGTTGTCGCCGAGCAGGTAGACCACCTCGTTGGCAAGGTTGGCGGGCACCAGCTTGGCTTCATAGACCTCATGCAGCGCGCGGTTCGCCTGCGCCATCCCGGCCAGCCCCTGCCACAGCACCACCGCCACCGCCAGCGCCGCCAGCGCCACCACGGCGACCAGGCGGGTGCGCAGGGAGAGGTCGGCGAACGAGCGCCTGGCCCTCGGCATGCTTGCCTTGCCGGCGCGCATCGCCGCATACAGGGCTTCCGCCTGCGCCACCTGCTGGCGGCTGGGTTCGGCGCGCACCGACATGTAGCCCTCGCCCTGGCCGTTGCGCGTGACCGGCACGACAAGGGCATTGACCCAGTAGTAATCGCCGTTCTTGCAGCGGTTCTTGACCATTCCCCGCCACGGCTTGCCGGACTTCAGGGTCCGCCACATGTCCTCGAAGGCCGCCGGCGGCATGTCCGGATGGCGGACGATGTTGTGGCTCTGGCCGATCAGCTCCTCGCGGGTGAAGCCGCTCAGAGTGATGAAGGCATCGTTGGCATCGACGATGCGCCCCTTCAGGTCGGTACGCGAGACCAGGTACTGCCCACGCGGAAAGGGCACCTCGGTCGTGGTCACGGGCTGGTTGTTCTTCATTTGATCGCTCACCCTGGTGTAAAACGGCGTCGCCGCCGCAGCGCTCCGGCAAAGACACTGCCGGATGCATCACAGTCTATATCTGTGGGCATAGATCAAACTGTGAATCAAGCCCCCCATTCGGGCTCATTTCCGGGGGTTTGCGGGTGCCGATCGACACCCTGCTGCTCAATTCAGGAAATACTTAATGCCAGCCGTATCGATCTGGGGCTAAAGTTATGGTCAGACTGCCGTTAAAGCAGTAAGGGTCGTCCCGCAGCATGCTCTGGAGGGAGAGGCGCAGGGAGATCGACCGGCACCCAATAAGAAACGACGAGGATCCATCTCATGGCCACCACCCGACGCACTTCAGTCCGCGCCCAACTCAGCTTCCTGGTCATTGTCACCTGCGGCCTGTTCATTGCCGCCATTGCCGGCTCGTTGTGGCAGATGCAGCGTGGCGAGCAGAAACTGCTCGACTTCATCGACGATGAACTGGCGGTCGAACGCGACGTCACCAACGCCTATGCGCAGGGCCTGCAGATGGGCCAGGCGCTGCGCAACATCCTCCTCGATCCGGCCAATCCGCAGGCCTACACCAACTTCGAGCGCGCCCAGGCGGGCTTCAACGAGGTCATCGAGCGTGTCAAGGCCAGCGCCCACGTGCTCAAGGGCGGCAGTGCCACCACGGCGAAGATTACCGACATTCATGCACGCTGGCCGGCACACCAGGCACGCGTGCTGCAGCACGTGCGCGCCGGCGATCTCGATGGCGCGCGCCAGGTCCTCAACCGCGACGAAACCCCGACCTGGCGCGAGATGCGCGGTGCGCTGATGGAACAGATCGAGTACCTCGGCGGCCTCTCCGCGGAGGTCAAGGATGAGGTGGTGGCAGGACTCGAGCGCGCCTACACCATTGCCCTGGTGCTTGCCGCCATCGCCCTGGTGGCCTGCGTCGGCGCCTCGCTGTACGTCATCCGCGACCTCATCCGCCAGCTCGGTGGCGAACCCTCCTACGCCGCCGAGGTTGCCCGCCGCATCGCTGCCGGCCAGCTCGACCAGGCGGTGGAAGTGCGCGACGGCGACAATGACAGCCTGCTCGGTGCGATGCGCTCCATGCAGGAGGGCCTCATCGGCACCATCGGCGAGATCCGCCGTCATGCCCACAGCGTTGCCAGCGCCATCGAGACCCTGCGCGCCAACGAAAAGCAGATTGCCGACGCCTCGCTGCAGCAGAGCGAGGCCGGCAGCGCGATTGCCGCTGCCGTGGAGGAGATGACGGTAAGCATCTCGCAGGTCTCCGAGCATGCCGACGATGCCGACCGCCTCACCGAGAACACCACCGAACACGTGCAGAGCAGCGTCGCGGTGATCAACGAAGCGGCCTCCACGATCGGCAAGATCGCCGAGCGCATGGCCGCCTCGACCGAAGTGATGGCCGACCTCGGCGCCAGCGCCGAGGGCATCTCCGACATTGTCAAGGTCATCCAGGGCGTTGCCGAGCAGACCAACCTGCTCGCCCTCAACGCCGCCATCGAAGCTGCGCGCGCCGGCGAACAGGGCCGCGGTTTTGCCGTGGTCGCCGATGAGGTGCGCAAGCTCGCCGAACGCACGGCGCAATCCACCCACGAAATCACCGCAATGATCCAGCGCGTGCAGGCCAGCACCCACCAGGCCGTGGCCAGCATGGACGAGGGCCGCGAACTGGCCGACAAGGGCGCGGAGAGCGCCGGCCGCGCACGCGAGGCGGTGGCATCGCTGGAAGAAGGCTCGCACCACGTGCGCGAGGCGGTGGCATCGATCAATGCCGCGCTGCGCGAGCAACGCTCGGCGAGTACCGACATTGCCCAGAGCATCGAGCGCATTGCCCAGATGAGCGAACAGAACCACACCGCAACGAGCGATTCGCTCGCCCGCGCGGACGAACTGCACGCCCTCGGCGAAGCACTGGAGAACACCGTGGGCCGCTTCCGCCTGGCGCGCTGAGCGCCAGCACCCTGCCCTGACAACCGTTTCAGCCGGAGTCCGTCATGGATGTATCGACCATCGCCAGCATTGCCAGCGACCTCAGCCAGGCACGTACCGGTGACGCGGTGAGCCTGCGCGTGCTGCGCAAGGCGCTCGACCAGCAGGCCGCCAGCGCGGCGCAGCTGCTCGCCGCCCTGCCCCAGCCGCCGGCCCCCGCCAACCCGCCCCATCTGGGGCAGAACATCGACGTCAAGGCCTGAACGGGCCTCAATCCACGCGGTGGGGTTCGGCCAGGTAGTCGCGCGTGCGCATCTCGATCAGGCGGCTGACGGTGCGCACGAACTCGTGCGCGTTGTGGCCCTCGACGTACAGCTCGGGGGCGTCCACGGCGGCGCTCATCACCAGCTTGACGCGGTGGTCGTAGAGGACGTCGATCAGCCAGGTGAAGCGGCGCGCTTCGGAAGCCTGCCCGGCACTCATCTTCGGCACCGCGGAGAGCAGCACGGTGTGGTGCTCGCGGGCGATCTCCAGATAGTCGTTCTGTGAACGCGGGCCACCACACAGGGTGGCGAAATCGAACCAGATTACCCCCGGCGCACGGCGCACCACCGGCAGGCGGCGTTCAAGCACCTCGATGTCGCCGCCCTCGCCCTCGCCGCCGGCAAGGCGACGGAAATCGTCGAGCATCTTGGCCTGCGCGGCATCGTCGTGCGGCACCAGGTAGATCTCGATCTTCTCCAGCGTGCGCAGGCGGTAATCGGTACCGTCGTCGACCTCGATGACGTCGAAGCGACGCTTGATCATCTCTATCGTCGGCAGGAAATTGATCCGCATCAGCCCGTTCGGGTAGAGACCGTCGGGCGGGTAGTTGGTGGTCATCACCAGGATCACGCCGCGGGCGAAGAGCGCTTCGAGCAGGCGCCCGAGGATCATCGCATCGGCGATGTCGGAGACGTGGAACTCATCGAAGCACAGCAGGCGCGCCTCGGCGGCGATGCGGTCGGCGACCTTCTGCAGCGGATCGGGTTCGTGATTGTGGTTCTTGAGGTCGTTCTGCACTTCCTGCATGAAGGCATGGAAGTGCACCCGACGCTTGCGCCGGTACGGTACGGCGTCGAAGAAGCAGTCCATCAGGAAGCTCTTGCCGCGCCCCACTCCACCCCAGAAATAGACGCTGCGCGGCATCTGCGGACGCACGAAGATCTTGTGCAGACGGCTGCGCCGTGCCGCCTTGAAGCCCAGCAGCTCGGCATACAGCTGCTGCAGGCGCTGCGCCGCGGCGCGCTGCGCGGGATCGGACTGGAAACCGCGCGCGGCGAGCTGCGCCTCGTAGGCGTCGAGCATGCCGCGTTCGGGAACGTTCAGGATACGGTGGGGCATGGTTGGCTATGATGGGCTGTCAGGGACGAAAAAGGGAGAAGCTCCCTGATGCCCCAGGCATCCGGAACTTCTCCCCGGCCAGTTCGCGAAGGGCGAATCAGGCGTGCAGCGGGCGCTTGTCGCAGGCCAGCGCGGCTTCGTGCACCGCTTCCGACATGGTCGGGTGACCGTGGCAGATGCGCGCCAGGTCTTCCGAGGCACCGCCGAACTCCATCGTCACCACGGCTTCGGCGACCAGCTCGGAGGCCGAGGCGCCGATGATGTGCACACCGAGGATGCGATCGGTCTTGGCGTCGGCGAGCATCTTCACGAAGCCTTCCGGTGCGGCCATGCCCATGGCGCGGCCGTTGAAGGCGAAGGGGATCTTGCCGGCCTTGTAGGCCACGCCTTCAGCCTTCAGCTGCTGTTCGGTCTTGCCGACCCAGGCGATTTCCGGCGCGGTGTAGATGATCCACGGCACGGTGTCGAAGTTGCAGTGGCCGGCCTGGCCCGCCATCACCTCGGCAACCATCACCGCCTCTTCCATGGCCTTGTGCGCCAGCATCGGGCCGCGCACCACGTCGCCCACCGCCCACACGCCGGGCAGGTTGGTGCGGCAATGGTCGTCCACCTCGATCATGCCGCGCTCATTGAGCTTCAGGCCCACGGCTGCGGCGTTCAGGCCGTCGGTGTTGGGCACGCGACCCACCGAGACGATCAGGCGGTCGGCATCCAGCTTCTGCTCGGCGCCGTCCTTGTCGGTGTAGGCCAGCGACACGCTCTTCTTGCCCACCTTGACGTCGCCGATCTTCACACCCAGGTTGATCTTCAGACCCTGCTTGGTGAGAAGCTTGAACGCCTCCTTGGCGATGTCCTGGTCGGCAGCGGCGAGAAACTCGGGCATGGCCTCCAGAATGGTGACGTCCGCACCCAGGCGGCGCCACACCGAGCCCATCTCGAGGCCGATCACGCCGGCACCGATGATCGCCAGCTTCTTCGGCACGGCATCGATGTCCAGCGCGCCGACGTTGTCGCAGACCAGCTTGTTGTCGACCGGAATGCCTTCCAGATGGCGCGCCTTGGAGCCGGTGGCGACGATGACCTGCTTGGCGACCACGGTCTCCTCGCCGACCTTCATCTCCCAGCCGTCGGCGACCTGCTTGACGAAGCTGCCGTGACCGTTGAGCTGGGTGACCTTGTTCTTCTTGAACAGCCCCTTGATGCCGCCGGTGAGCTGGTCGACGATGCCGTTCTTGCGGCCGATCATCTTGGCCACGTCGATCTTCGGCGTGCCGACGCTGATGCCCTGGGCCTCGAAGCCGTGAGCGGCTTCCTCGAAGACGTGCGAGGTATGCAGCAGCGCCTTCGACGGAATGCAGCCAACGTTCAGGCAGGTACCGCCGAGGCGGGGCTCGCCCTTCGGATCGGCATACGGATTGGATTCGCAGCACGCGGTCTTGAAACCGAGCTGGGCCGCACGGATGGCCGCGACATAGCCACCGGGGCCACCGCCGACGACGAGGACGTCGAATTGCTTGGACATTGAACTCTCTCCCTAAAAGGACTCACGGGGCGCGCCCCCCCACGGGAGCGCACTCCCGTGCCTGCGCGCCCCGCCGGCGTTATCAGACGTCGAGGATCAGGCGGGCCGGATCTTCCAGCGCTTCCTTCATGGTCACCAGCCCCAGCACGGCTTCGCGGCCGTCGATGATGCGGTGGTCGTAGGACATCGCCAGGTAGTTGATCGGGCGGATGACGATCTGGCCGTTCTCCACCACCGGACGATCCTTGGTGGCATGGATGCCGAGGATCGCCGACTGCGGCGGGTTGATGATCGGGGTGGACATCATCGAGCCGAACACGCCACCGTTGGAGATCGAGAAGGTGCCGCCGGAAAGCTCTTCCATCGACAGCTTGCCATCCTTGGCCTTCTGGCCGAATTCGGCGATCTTCAGTTCGATCTCGGCGACCGACATCGACTCGGCGTTGCGCAGGATGGGCACCACCAGGCCGCGCGGGGAACCGACCGCGATGCCGATGTCGATGTAGCCGTGGTAGACGATGTCATTGCCGTCGACCGAGGCGTTGAGGATGGGGAACTTCTTCAGCGCGGCCACCGCGGCCTTGACGAAGAAACCCATGAAGCCCAGACGCACGCCGTGCGCCTTCTCGAACTTCTCGCCGTACTGCTTGCGCAGCGCCATCACCGGCGCCATGTTCACCTCGTTGAAGGTGGTCAGGATGGCGTTCTCGTTCTTCGACTGCAGCAGGCGCTCGGCGATGCGGGCGCGCAGGCGGGTCATCGGCACGCGCTCTTCGGCACGGTCGCCGACCGCGGCGATCACCGCCGGGGCAGCGGCAGCCTTGGGCTGTGCGGCAACGGCGTCTTCCTTGGTGACGCGACCGCCACGACCGCTGCCGGCAACGTCGCCGGCGGCAATGCCCTTCTCGTCGAGGATCTTGCGGGCCGCCGGGCTGGCGGTGCCGGCTGCGGCAGCCGCAGCGGGGGCAGCCGCCGGCGGCGGGGTCACCGCCTGCACCGGCTCGGCGGGCTTGGCGGCGCCACTGGCGGCCTTGGCTTCGGTGTCGATCTGGGCAATCAGCTCACCGGAGGTGACGGTGTCGCCATCGACCTTGATGATCTTCACCAGCACGCCGTCGGCCGGCGCGGGGGTTTCCAGCACGACCTTGTCGGTCTCGATGTCGATGAGGTTCTCATCACGCGAAACGGCGTCGCCCTCCTTCTTGTGCCACGACACCAGCGTGGCTTCGGAGACGGACTCGGACAGTTGCGGTACCTTGACTTCGATCAGCATGTGTATCTCTCCCGGTGTGTGTCTTTATTGATTGGGGTTCTGCGGCGTGGTGTCGGTGATCGGGCCGAAAGCGTGCTCGATGACTTCCTTCTGCTGCTGGTTGTGCTTGGCGTAGTAGCCCACCGCCGGCGAGGCCGCAGCCGGGCGGCTGACCAGCAGCAGCTTGCGCTTCGGGCCGAGCACATTGACCAGGTGCTGACGCGAGGCCAGCCAGTACCAGGCCCCCTGGTTGCGCGGCTCTTCCTGGCACCAGACGATTTCCTTGGCATTGGGGAACTCGTTGATGGCCTTCGCAAACTCTTCCGCCGGGAAGGGGTAGAGCTGCTCGATGCGCACCAGCGCGGTGTCCTTGATGCCCTGCTCGCGGCGATGGGCGAGCAGTTCGTAGTAGATCTTGCCCTGGCACAGCACCACGCGCTTGACCTTCTTGGGGTCGAGCTGCTCGGTTTCGCCGATGACGGTGCGGAACTGGCCGTAGGCCAGCTCGTCCATCGACGAGATCGCCTCCTTGTGGCGCAGCAGCGACTTCGGGGTAATGATCACCAGCGGCTTGCGCACCTTGCGGATCATCTGGCGACGCAGGAGGTGGAAGATCTGGCTGGGCGTGGTGGGCACGCAGACCTGCCAGTTGTTTTCCGCCGCCATGTTCATGAAGCGCTCCAGACGCGCGGAGGAGTGCTCCGGCCCCTGCCCTTCGTAGCCGTGCGGCAGCATCAGGGTGAGACCGCACAGACGGCCCCACTTGGCCTCACCGGAGCTGATGAACTGGTCGAGGACGACCTGGGCGCCGTTCACGAAGTCGCCGAACTGCGCTTCCCACACCACCAGCTCGTTGGGCTCGGTGGTCGCGTAGCCGTATTCGAAGGCCAGCACGGCCTCTTCGGAAAGCACCGAGTCGAAGCACTGGAACAGCGCCTGACCGTCCTGGATGTGTGCCAGTGGCTTGTAGCTGCCTTCGGACCAGTGTTCGCGCTTCTGGTCATGGAACACCGCATGGCGGTGGAAGAAGGTGCCACGGCCGACGTCCTCGCCGGAAATGCGCACGCCGTAGCCCTGCGCCAGCAGGCTGGCGTAGGCAAGGTTCTCGCCCATGCCCCAGTCGATCGGCGCCTCACCACGACCCATCGCCGCACGGTCATCGACGATCTTCTTGACCCGCGAGTGCAGCGCGAAACCTTCCGGCAGCGTGGTCAGACGCTCCGACAGCCGCTTGATCTCCTGCAGCGGAATGGCGGTTTCGCCTTCGTCGGTGTAGGGCTGGTTGAGGAAGGGCGTCCAGTCCACCGAGAACTGGCGGTTGTGACCGGAGAGTACCGGGTTGTAGAGCAGTTCGCCCTTGTCCAGATGCTCGCGGTACTCCTTGATCATCTGCTCGGGATCGTCGGCAGCCAGCGAGCCTTCGGCGACCAGGCGTTCGGCGTAGAGCTTGCGGGTACCCGGATGCTGGGCGATCTTGCGATACATCAGCGGCTGGGTGACCATCGGCTCGTCCTGCTCGTTGTGGCCGAGCTTGCGGTAGCAGACGATATCGACCACCACGTCCTTCTTGAACTGCTGGCGGAACTCCACCGCCAGCGCGGTAACGAAGGCCACCGCTTCCGGGTCGTCGCCATTGACGTGGAAGATCGGCGCCTCGACCATCTTGAAGATCTCGGTGCAGTACAGCCCGGAGCGGTAGTCGCGCGGGTCGGAGGTGGTGAAACCGATCTGGTTGTTGATGACGATATGCACCGTGCCGCCGGTACCGTAGCCGCGGGTCTGGGAGAAGTTGAGCATCTCCTGGTTCACGCCCTGGCCGGCAACGGCGGAGTCGCCGTGGATCAGCACCGGCACCACCTGGTTCTTCTCGCTGTCCTTGCGGCGCACCTGACGGGCGAACACCGAACCTTCGACCACCGGGTTGATGATCTCCAGGTGGGAGGGGTTGAACGCCAGGGTGAGGTGCACCGGGCCGCCCGGGCTCATCACATCGGACGAGAAGCCCATGTGGTACTTCACGTCTCCGGCGGAGAGGTTGCCACCGGCGCGGCCTTCGAACTCGGCGAAGAGCATCGACGGCGACTTGCCAAGGGTGTTCACCAGCACGTTGAGACGGCCGCGGTGGGCCATGCCGATGACGATCTCCTGCGCCCCCAGGCCACCGGCGACGCGGATCAGCTCATCCATCGCAACGATGGTCGACTCACCGCCTTCGAGCGAGAAACGCTTCTGGCCGACGTACTTGGTGTGGAGGTACTTCTCCAGGGTCTCGGCGGCGGTGGCGCGCTCGAGGATGCGCTTCTTCATTTCCACCGAGAAGCGCGGGGTGCCGCGGATGCTCTCCAGGCGGCTCTGGATCCAGCGCTTCTGCTGGATGTCGGAGATGTACATGTACTCCGAACCGATCGAACCGCAGTAGGTCTGGCGCAGGGCTTCGAGGATCTCGCGCAGGGTGGCGTGATCGGTGGAGAAGCCGTGGAAGGAGCCGACGTTGAACTGCTTGTTGAGGTCGGCTTCGGTGAAGCCGTAGTAGGACGGCTCCAGCTCGGCGATCTGCGGGCGCTCGGTACGCTTGAGCGGATCGAGGTTGGCCCAGCGGTTGCCGAGGAAGCGGTAGGCATTGATCAGCTGCAGCGTGCTGACCTGGCGCTTGTCGTCGTCACCGGCGGCGACGGTGCGCACCGGGCCGCGCTTGGCCATCTGTTCGAACGCGGCGATCACCGGTCCGTGGGCGACGTCGCGCACCGCGGCACCGGCCTGGCTCTGCAACTGGTCGAAATAGCCGCGCCAGTTCTCCGGCACCGAGGCCGGATCGGCGAGATAGTTCTCGTAGAGCTCTTCGATGAACGGCGCGTTGCTGCCGAACAGATGCGAAGTGGATAGATGTTGCTTCATCATGATGAAAGCCACCTGTGGTGATTTTGTTTCCCTGCTCAGGGCAATGCGGCGGCAGCCTGCCATGCGATGGCACGCCGATGGAAAAACGGGATGACCGCGCAGGCGCGGCCACCCCGATCCAGGCGGCTATCTCGGTGTGAGGCCCCCTCCCCTCTCCATCGTCTCTTACGGACGTTGTCCCAGGTCCGGAACGTCGCGGCACGCGGCGCCGATGTACAACTGGCGCGGACGGCCGATCTTGTATTCCGGATCGGTGATCATTTCTTCCCACTGGGTGATCCAGCCCACCGTGCGCGCCAGCGCGAAGATGCAGGTGAACATGGAGGTCGGGATGCCCAGGGCCTTCTGCACGATGCCGGAGTAGAAGTCGACGTTGGGGTAGAGCTTCTTCTCGACGAAGTACGGATCTTCCAGCGCGATCTTTTCCAGCTCCATGGCGAGCTTGAACAGGCGGTCGTTCTCCAGGCCCAGTTCGCCCAGCACTTCGTGGCAGATCTTGCGCATCAGCTTGGCGCGCGGGTCAAAGTTCTTGTACACGCGGTGGCCGAAGCCCATCAGCTTGAAGCTGTCGTTCTTGTCCTTGGCGCGGGCGATGTACTCATTGACGCGCGAGACGTCACCGATCTCTTCGAGCATGTTGAGGCAGGCCTCGTTGGCGCCACCGTGCGCCGGACCCCACAGGCAGGCGATGCCGGCGGAGATGCAGGCGAAGGGGTTGGCGCCGGAGGAGCCGGCCAGACGCACCGTGGAGGTGGAGGCGTTCTGCTCGTGATCGGCGTGCAGGGTGAAGATCACGTCCAGCGCGCGCACCAGCACCGGGTTGGGCTTGTACTCCTCGCACGGCGTGCCGAACATCATGTGCATGAAGTTGGCGGTGTAGCCGAGGTCGTTGCGCGGATACATGAAAGGCTGCCCGGTGTTGTACTTGTAGGCCATCGCGACGATGGTGGGCAGCTTGGCGATCAGGCGGTTGATCGAGATGTTGCGATGCTCCTGATCGGAGAAGTCCATCGCCTCGTGGTAGAAGGCCGACAGGGCGCCGACCACGCCGACCATGATGGCCATCGGATGGGCATCGCGGCGGAAGCCGTTGAAGAAGCGGGTAAGCTGGTCGTGCACCATCGTGTGGTTCTTGATGGTGGTCTCGAACTCCTTCTTCTGAGCTGCATTGGGCAGCTCGCCGTTCTTCAGCAGGTAGGCCACTTCGAGGAAGCTGCACTTGTCGGCAAGCTGCTCGATCGGATAGCCGCGGTACAGCAGTTCGCCCTTGTCACCGTCGATGAAGGTGATCGCGGACTTGCAGCTGGCCGTCGACAGGAAGCCCGAATCATAGGTGAACAGACCCGTCTTGGCGCCGAGGGTACGGATGTCGATGACATCCTGCCCATGGGTCCCGGTCATCACCGGAAATTCGACGGTCTTGCCATCCACGTTCAGGGTTGCAATGCGTTCAGTGCTCATAGGTTTTGTCCCTCTTCCTTGCCCGTTTAACTATCTGCTTGCCCGCCCTGTTGCCGGCAGGCCTGACTCCCTGTCGATGATCACTTCCGTTGCGTCAGGGTTCGCGCAACAGAGCGATCATTTCCTTCCAGCGTTGTTCCTCACACGGCTTGCTGCCATTGACCATCCCCCAGATGTCGTAGTCGTCGCAGCGCAGCAGGTCGTCGAGGTCCGCCAGTTGATCGTCACTGAGACGATCGAAGTGGCGATCGAGGAAGCGCGCAAACACCAGGTCGAGCTCCAGCAGAGCCCGCCTGCACTGCCAGCGTACGCGCCCCCGATCGATCGTCATACAGCCCGCCTGACCATGGCGTCCTTGATCTTGCCGATGGCACGGGTCGGGTTGAGACCCTTCGGACAGACGTCGACGCAGTTCATGATGGTGTGGCAGCGGAACAGACGGTACGGGTCCTCGAGGTTGTCGAGGCGCTCGTTGGTGGCCTGGTCGCGCGTGTCGGCGATGAAGCGGTAGGCTGCCAGCAGACCGGCGGGGCCGACGAACTTGTCGGGGTTCCACCAGAACGACGGGCAGGAGGTCGAGCAGCACGCACACAGGATGCACTCGTAGAGGCCGTTGAGTTCCTCGCGGTCCTCCGGCGTCTGCAGGCGCTCACGCTCCGGTGCCGGGTCGTTGTTGACCAGGTAGGGCTTGATCGAGTGGTACTGCTTGAAGAACTGCGTCATGTCCACGATCAGGTCGCGGATCACCGGCAGGCCGGGCAGCGGACGCAGCACGATGGGCTGCGGCAGGCCGTCGATGTCGGTGAGGCAGGCCAGGCCGTTCTTGCCGTTGATGTTCATCGCGTCCGAGCCGCACACGCCTTCACGGCAGGAGCGGCGGAAGGACAGCGAATCATCCACGGACTTCAGGCGCACCAGGGCGTCGAGCAGCTTCTTGTCGGAAGCCTCCAGCTCAACGCTGATGTCCTGCATGTACGGCTTTTCGTCGCGATCGGGATCGTAGCGGTAGATCTTGAATTGAACGGTACGCTTGCTCATATCTCTTGTACTCCCGCGCTCAGTAGGTGCGCTTGGCGAGCGCGATGGGTTCCACGTCGTCGGACAGCGGCTTCAGGTTCACCGGCTTGTAGTCCAGACGGTTGCCTTCGCTGTACCACAGGGTGTGCTTGAGCCAGTTGGCGTCGTCGCGGCCGTTGGGGTTCTCGGCGGTATCCGGCGCGTCGTCGCGCACGTGGGCGCCACGGGACTCCTTGCGGGCTTCGGCGGACACCATGGTGGCGCGCGCGACTTCGATCAGGTTGTCCAGTTCCAGCGCCTCGACGCGCGCGGTGTTCCACACCTTGGACTTGTCCTTGATCTCGGTGTGCTTGGCGCGCTCGGCCACTTCGGCGATCTTCTGCACGCCTTCCTTGAGCAGGTTGTCGAAGCGGAACACGCCGGCATGTTTCTGCATGGTGCGGCGCATTTCCAGGCCCACTTCATGCACGCTCTCGCCATTGGTCTGGCCTTCGAGGCGGGCGATGCGCGCCAGCGACACGTCGGCGGCGTCGGACGGCAGCGGCTTGAGCTTGAGCTGACCGGACTGGAAGTCCTCGACCACGGTCTCGCCAGCGGACTTGCCGAACACCAGCAGGTCGAGCAGCGAGTTGGTGCCCAGGCGGTTGGCGCCGTGCACCGAGGCGCAGGCGCATTCGCCGGCGGCGTAGAAGCCGGACACCGGGGCGTTCGGATTGCCGTCCTTCGGCACCACGACCTGGCCCTTGTAGTTGGTCGGAATGCCGCCCATCTGGTAGTGGCAGGTCGGCACCACCGGAATCGGTGCCTTGATCGGGTCCACACCGGCGAACTGGATGGAGATCTCACGAATGCCGGGCAGGCGCTTCATGATGTTCTCGGGCGACAGGTGGGTGATGTCGAGCAGCACGTGATCCTTGTCCGGACCACAGCCGCGCCCTTCGTTGATCTCCGTGGTCATCGCACGCGAAACCACGTCGCGCGAGGCCAGATCCTTCAGGTTCGGGGCGTAGCGTTCCATGAAGCGCTCGCCGGAGGCGTTGCGCAGGATGCCGCCTTCGCCGCGCACCCCTTCGGTGATCAGCACGCCCGCGCCGGCCACGCCAGTGGGGTGGAACTGCCAGAACTCCATGTCTTCCAGGGGGATGCCGGCACGCGCCGCCATGCCCACGCCGTCACCGGTGTTGATGAAGGCGTTGGTGGAGCTGTAGTAGATGCGGCCCGAACCGCCGGTGGCGAAGATGGTCGCCTTGGCGTGGAAGATGGAGATCTCACCGGTTTCCATTTCCAGCGCGGTCACGCCGAGCACGTCGCCGTCGGCGTCGCGGATCAGGTCCAGCGCCATCCATTCGACGAAGAACTGGGTGTTGGCGCGCACGTTGCGCTGGTACAGCGCGTGCAGCATGGCGTGGCCGGTACGGTCGGCGGCGGCGCAGGAGCGCATCACCGGGGCCTGGCCGTAGTTCATCGAGTGACCGCCGAACGGACGCTGGTAGATCTTGCCGTTGTCGGTACGGTCGAAGGGCATGCCGTAATGTTCGAGCTCGACGACCACTTCATTGGCCTTCTTGCACATGAACTCGATGGCATCCTGGTCGCCCAGCCAGTCCGACCCCTTCACGGTGTCGTACATGTGCCAGTGCCAGTTGTCCTCGGTGGAGTTGCCCAGGGAAGCAGCCACCCCGCCCTGCGCTGCCACGGTATGCGAGCGGGTCGGGAAGACCTTGGTGAGCACGGCGGTCTTCAGGCCGGCTTCGGAAAGTTGCAGCGCGGCGCGCAGGCCGGCGCCACCGGCACCGACGATGACCGCATCAAAAGTACGCTTGGCGACGTTCACGCTTACAGCCTCCACAGAATCTGGGCAGCCCAGCCGGCGTAGCCGACGAGCAGGAAGATCGTAACCACATGCAGGGTCAGGCGCACGCCGACCGGCTTGACGTAGTCCATCCAGAGGTCACGCACCCCGATCCAGGCGTGATAGAACAGCGCCAGGAAGAACAGGAAGGTGAGGAACTTGAACACGCCATTGCCGAACAGCGCGGACCAGGATTCGAAGCTGAATTCCGGCAGGGCGAGCGCACAGGCGGCGAAGACAAGGGTATACACGGCCATGTAGACGGCCGTTGCGCGCTGGACGATCCAGTCCTTGAGGCCGTAGTGGGCGCCGACGAGGATGCGATTTACCATAGTGCGACTCCGATGACAGCGGTGAGCGCAAGGCTCACGATCAGGACGAGGCGGGCGGAATTGCGCGCCGGCTGCAGGTCGATGCCCTTGTGCAGGTCGAGCAGCAGGAAGCGGATGCCGGCACAGAAGTGGTGCAGATAGGCCCACAGCAGACCCAGCAGGATCAGCTTCGCCAGCGGATGGGCAACCACTTCACTGAAGGTGGCAAAACCGTCCTGCGACAGACTGAGGTCGAAGAGGTAAAGCAGGAAAGGCAGCAGCAGGAACAGCCCTACCCCGCTGATCCGGTGAAGGATCGAAACGAAGCCCGGCAGCGGCAACCGGATTTCGTGTATGGCCAGATGCTTCGGCCTCTGTTTGCGCACAGTCACTTCTGACATGAAGTTTCCCCTCATCATGCGCGACGGAACGTTCCGCCGCTACTCCCAAAAGACCGGGATTATATCCGCCCCGCAGGGCGATAACCCCCGCAACAACCGCTTCGACTCAATTCAACTCGTTCAGATAATAGTGCTCGGCCGTCGAATACAGCCCGCGCCGCCACTCCACCGGCTTGTCGCCATAGGTATAGGTGACGCGCTCCACCGACAGCAGCGGCGTGCCTTCGACAACCTTCAGCGCCTCGGCGGTGGAGCGATCGGCCGCCACCGCGCGGATGCGCTCCTGGGCGCGGATCATGCGCAGGCCGTAACGCGTCTCGAAGAGGCTGTAGAGCGAGCCGCTCCAGCCCTGCAGCACCTCCATGGAGAGGCCATGGAAGATCTCGCCGGAAAGATAGATCTCATCGACCACCACCGGCTTCTCGCCGAACTTCAGCAGACGGCGCAGGATGATGATCGGCGCGCCGGGCTCGATGCCGAGCATGCGCGAAGCCTCCTGACCGGCCTTGGCACGCCAGCAATCCAGTGGCAGACTCTGCGGATGCGACAGGTCGCCATCCATCGGCACCAGGCGCAGGAAACGGAACAGCGCACGCGGGTCGTTGTGCGAGGCCACATAGGTGCCCTTGCCCTGCTTGCGCACCAGCAGGTTGTCGGCGGCCATTTCGTCGATGGCCTTGCGCACCGTCCCCTGCGACACATTGAAGCGCGCGGCGAGCTCCTGCTCACTGGGGATGACCTGCCCGGGGCGCCATTCACCGCTCTCAAGGGCCTGCAGAATCAGGCTCTTGATCTGGCGGTAAAGCGGGCTGAAGGTGGGCGATTCCTGGCTCATCGACGTATTTCAACACAAAAATTCCAACTCGTCCACGTCATGTCTTATGTCTTATATAAGACATATCATACGAATTGACAGTTGGAACGCTTGCTTCTACCATCGCCAGGCTGCCCACAACCGGTCGCGACAGCGTGCGCCGCGCGCGCCGGTAGCGAGCTTTTCGAGGCGCACCCGCGAATCCATCATACCGTCTTAACCAGAGGGAGTATCTACATGAGCAAAGCCCCCATGCGCGTCGCCGTGACCGGCGCCGCCGGCCAGATCGGCTACAGCCTGCTGTTCCGCATCGCCAGTGGCGAAATGCTGGGCAAGGACCAGCCGGTGATCCTGCAACTGCTCGACCTGCCGCAGGCCCAGAAGGCCGTCAAAGGCGTGATGATGGAGCTGGAAGACTGCGCCTTCCCGCTGCTCGCCGGCATGATCGCCACCGATGACCCCAACGTTGCCTTCAAGGACGCCGACGTCTGCCTGCTGGTCGGTGCCCGTCCGCGCGGCCCCGGCATGGAGCGTGCCGACCTGCTCACCGCCAACGGCGCCATCTTCACCGTGCAGGGCAAGGCCATCGCCGAGAACGCCAAGGAAGACGTGCGCGTGCTGGTGGTCGGCAACCCCTGCAACACCAACGCCTACATCGCCCGCGCTGCCGCCATCAAGGTTGGCCGCACCAACCCGGCCAACTACCACGGCATGCTGCGCCTGGACCACAACCGCGCGCTGTCGCAACTGGCGGCCAAGTCCGGCCGTGCGGTGTCCTCGCTGAAGAAGATGGTGGTGTGGGGCAACCACTCCCCGTCCATGTACGCCGACTACCGCTTCTGCGAATCCAACGGTGACAGCGTCAAGGCACTGATCAACGATCACGCCTGGAACAACGACGTCTTCCTGCCCACCGTCGGCAAGCGCGGCGCCGCCATCATCGAAGCGCGCGGCCTGTCCTCCGCCGCCTCGGCCGCCAACGCCGCCATCGACCACGTCCGTGACTGGGTCCTTGGCTCCAGCGACTGGGTCACCATGGGCGTGCCCTCCGACGGCTCCTACGGCATCCCCGAAGGCGTGGTCTTCGGCTTCCCCTGCGAATGCAAGGATGGCCAGTACAAGATCATCCAGGGTCTGGAGATCGACGCCTACTCGCAGGGCAAGATCGACCTCACCCTGAAGGAACTGGAAGACGAGCGCGCGGCCGTCGCCGACATGCTCAAGTAAGCCCGCCGGGCGGCGCTGCGGCGCCCCACCCGCAACAAGCCACGGGGTAGAATCCCGTGGCTTTTTTCATTTCCGACCAGGAAACGCGCATGCCCCTGCACCCCGCCGAGGTCCTCTTCACGGGCGAACAGCCCTTCCCCGCCATGCCCGCCGTCGACCACTACGCCGGCGCCGAAAAGCTGATGCGCAAGGCCCTTGCCGTGCAGAACGAACTCGGCCCGGTGTTCGACATCACCTGCGACTGCGAGGACGGCGCCGCCGCCGGTGCCGAGGCCGAACACGCGCGCATGGTGGTCGAGGTGGTCAATGACGCCGAGAACCGCCACGGCCGCGTCGGCGCGCGCATTCACGACATCACCCACCCGCACTGGGAAGCCGACCTGGAAATCCTCGTGCATGGTGCCGGCCACCGGCTGGCCTTCATCACCCTGCCGAAGGTACGCTCGGCCGCCGATACGGCCACCCAGATCGCCGCCCTGCGGCGTATCGAGGGCGCCGCCGGAAGCGGCCGCAAACTGCCCGTGCATGTGCTCATCGAAACCCACGGCGCACTGCGCGAAGCCTGGCAGATCGCCGCACTGGACGGCGTCGAATCGCTCGACTTCGGCCTCATGGACTTCGTCTCCGACCACCACGGCGCCATCCCCGCCAGCGCGATGAAGAGTCCCGGACAGTTCGAACACCCGCTGGTGGTCCGCGCCAAGACCGAGATCGCCGCCGCAGCCCTGGCCAACGGCGCCGTGCCCGCGCACAACGTCACCACCGAACTCAACGACATCGCGGTGATCCGCGCCGATGCCGAACGTGCGCGCAGCTTCGGCTTCCTGCGCATGTGGAGCATCCACCCCAACCAGATCCGCCCCATCGTCGCCGCCATGCAGCCCGACTTCTCGGAAGTCGAGGACGCCGCCGCCATCCTCAGCGCCGCACAGGATGCCGACTGGGGCCCGATCCGCCACGGCGGCCGTCTCCACGACCGCGCCTCCTACCGCTACTACTGGACGCTGCTCCAGCGCGCCCGGCAAACCGGCGTGGCGCTGAACGCAGACATCGCCGGACGCTTCTTCGCCGCCTGAGGCAGCGCAGGCCCGCTCAGGCCTGCGACGACCCCGGCTTGGCGGCTGCGGGTTTGGCGGCTGCGGGTTTGGCGGTTGCAGGCTTGGCCGCTGCAGGCTTGGCCGCTGCAGGCTTGGCCGCTGCAGGCTTGGCCGCTGCAGGCTTGGCCGCTGCAGGCTTGGCCGCTGCAGGCTTGGCCGCTGCAGGCTTGGCCGCTG